>NZ_JBIWAI010000017.1:0-1706 GCF_044759945.1 Amycolatopsis sp. NPDC098790 | reverse complement strand
GTTCGGCGGTGTCCTACTCTCCCACAACCCTTCGGTTGCAGTACCATCGGCGCTGTCAGGCTTAGCTTCCGGGTTCGGAATGGGACCGGGCGTTTCCCTGACGCTAAAACCACCGAAACACTCCGAAACAACACACGCACTGGCGTGGTGTTTCAGAACCGTAGAGTGGATGCGCAACATCTTCGTAGACAAGTCCTCGGCCTATTAGTACCAGTCAACTCAACAACACATTACTGTGCTTCCATTTCTGGCCTATCAACCCAATGGTCTCTTGGGAGCCTTAACCCACAAAGGGTGGGATACCTCATCTTGGAACAGGCTTCCCGCTTAGATGCCTTCAGCGGTTATCCCTTCCGAACGTGGCCAACCAGCCATGCCCCTGGCGGAACAACTGGCACACCAGAGGTTCGTCCGTCCCGGTCCTCTCGTACTAGGGACAGCCTTCCTCAAGTATCCTACGCGCGCGGCGGATAGGGACCGAACTGTCTCACGACGTTCTAAACCCAGCTCGCGTGCCGCTTTAATGGGCGAACAGCCCAACCCTTGGGACCTACTCCGGCCCCAGGATGCGACGAGCCGACATCGAGGTGCCAAACCATGCCGTCGATATGGACTCTTGGGCAAGATCAGCCTGTTATCCCCGGGGTACCTTTTATCCGTTGAGCGACACCCCTTCCACCAGGAGGTGCCGGATCACTAGTCCCGACTTTCGTCCCTGCTCGACATGTCTGTCTCACAGTCAAGCTCCCTTGTGCACTTGCACTCAACACCTGATTGCCAACCAGGCTGAGGGAACCTTTGGGCGCCTCCGTTACTCTTTAGGAGGCAACCGCCCCAGTTAAACTACCCATCAGGCACTGTCCCTGAACCAGATCATGGCCCGAGGTTCAGATTCCCAATTCGACCAGAGTGGTATTTCAACAACGACTCCACCACAACTAGCGTTGCAGCTTCACAGTCTCCCACCTATCCTACACAAGCCGAACCGAAAACCAATACCAAACTATAGTAAAGGTCCCGGGGTCTTTCCGTCCTGCCGCGCGTAACGAGCATCTTTACTCGTAGTGCAATTTCGCCGGGCCTGTGGTTGAGACAGCCGGAAAGTCGTTACGCCATTCGTGCAGGTCGGAACTTACCCGACAAGGAATTTCGCTACCTTAGGATGGTTATAGTTACCACCGCCGTTTACTGGCGCTTAAATTCTCAGCTTCGCCCCGAAAGGCTAACCGGTCCTCTTAACGTTCCAGCACCGGGCAGGCGTCAGTCCATATACATCGTCTTGCGACTTCGCATGGACCTGTGTTTTTAGTAAACAGTCGCTTTCCGCTGGTCTCTGCGGCCACCCACCCCTAGTCCGTAAAGGACTTCAGAGTGTTTGGCCCCCCTTCTCCCGAAGTTACGGGGGCATTTTGCCGAGTTCCTTAACCACAGTTCACCCGATCGCCTTGGTATTCTCTACCTGACCACCTGTGTTGGTTTGGGGTACGGGCCGTGCATGCACTCACTAGAGGCTTTTCTCGGCAGCATAGGATCACTCTACTTCGCCTCAAACGGCTACGCATCACGTCTCAACCTGTATGAGTGGCGGATTTGCCTACCACTCGGCCTACACGCTTACACCAGGACAACCATCGCCTGGCGGAGCTACCTTCCTGCGTCACCCCATCGCTTGACTACTACGAAATCAGGTCCCACGCTCCACACAC
>NZ_JBIWAI010000016.1:0-2487 GCF_044759945.1 Amycolatopsis sp. NPDC098790 | reverse complement strand
AGGTTCGGTAGGTTCGGTAGGTTCGGTAGGTTCGGTAGGTTCGGTAGGTTCGGTAGGTTCGGTAGGTTCGGTAGGTTCGGTAGGTTCGGTAGGTTAGAACGATGCAGAAATGCTCGGGAACAAGATCGAACCTTGCTCCCGAGCACCAACATCTGCTACAGGTACTTACTAGTTTCTGAGGCCAGGAGTACCAGAAGTAGGCCGACCGTCCAGCGGCTCGTCGTCAGTGTGAGCGTGATGCTCATGCTGACTACGAGCTCACCTTGCGGTGATCGGCCGTGGTTTTTCCTGCTGCTGCGCGGGTTGCGCGGCAACTGATCACCATCCTTCGAACCACTCCTGCCGGATGACCCGACAGGACGCCAAGGACGTTCCCCGGCTCGAGCACGGGGAACAACGTGACTTGAATCAGTCTAGAACTGTCGCAGGGTTCATTATTGCCCGACACGCGCGCGACGCTGATACTCACTGCGTTATCATCGGCTGCAAAATGCGCCTGGCGAGCACGCAACAGCGGAAGCGACGTCAGAGATAGGGCGATCACGCACCGACGACGCTCAGCGGCCGCGACCAAGCCGGGCATGCGTTTCTTTCGCCCGGTACACATCACGAACGAACGTCCGAACCGACATCCTGGCTGTCGCCGGACAGAAGCACTGCGTCAGCCTCGACCACTACACTGGCGGGCACTCGATGCGAGGGGAGCGACTGTGCCGGAACCGACGGAGCACGCCGGAGCGGCTGCCCAGGGCGGCGCCGAGGTCATAGCCATCCGCGAGGGCGCGAACGGCTGGGGTGTCGTCACGATCACCTCCCCCGACGGCGCGTTCCAAGAGGAGCCGTGCCCGCGCTGCCCATGGCGGCGCGATGCACCGATCGGCGCGTTCCCACCCGAGGTGTTCCGTCTCTCCGCCCCCACGACCTACGACTGGGCTGAGAAGCTGTTCGGCTGCCACGGCAGCAAACGCGATGCGCCGAAGACCTGCGCCGGGTTTCTGCTGCGCGGCGCCGCCCACAATGCCACCGTCCGCTTGAACGGCCCGGACATCACCGACGTCTCCTCCTCGCACCCGCTGTACGACACCTATAAGGAGATGGCGATCGCCAACGGCGTCGCCGCGGACGACCCTGTCCTCGCGCCATGCCGCGACAGCCGCCCACCCAACGACACCAGCCTCGGGCGGGCTGACATCGACGCCGACCAGCGCGCCGCGACGGTCACCCACACTGAACGCCTCATCCGCGCGTTCCTCGTCGAATCGGCAGGACTGGACGCCGGGGACGCGATGACGGCCGACGCGGCCCTGCTTGCCGGGCGGCTCGGCGCGGCGGGGCACCTCGGGATCCCGCAGCATCCGAAGTTCCCGGCCGGCACGTCAGCGCTGGAGATCATCCGCCAGTTCGTCGTCGAGTGCGTCGGCGACGACCTGGGCGCCGACACTGACGAGGTCGCCGAGCAGCTACGCCGGTACCTTGCCTCAGCTGCCGTACTCGGCGGAGTACACGAACCGATCCCGCTGACACCGTCCACGCACGCGTAGGACTGCCGTGCCAGAGCTCGCACTGGACGGGTCCGAGATCGCTGCCGCCGACGGGATCCCGGTCATTTTCGACGTTGCCGCTCTCGCGGCCCATCTGGTCGACCGCGCCACCACCCTGACCGTCGACGAGCTCACCGTGGTCCTGTTCCGTGTTCCCGGCGATGACGGCCCCGTCCTGCTCGACGTGCTGCACCGGCATCGGCTCATCACCGATCTGGACCTGGGTCGCTACGTCGGCCTCGCCTGGGCGATGGCCGAGCGTCCGGACCGCGCGCTGAGCCGCGGCCGCTGGCGGCAGCTGTTCACCGCGGCCGGCTACACCGAGGACGGCCACCGGGTTCCCCGCCCCACGGCCGCACAACGGCTCTACCGCGGATCCGTCGCCGACCGCCGCGGCGACTGGTCGTGGACCGATTCCCGCGACGTCGCCCGCACCTACGCCGCCGGCGGCTTCGGCGGCCGGCTCCCCGGAGCGATCTGGACCGCAATGGTCGAACCCGAGCGGCTGCTGGCCCGCAACACCGACCGCGACGAGTTCGAGTACGTCGTCGACACCGACGGTCTCACGATCACCCCGACCCCGGATTGCTCGTTGTTCGCCTAGACGTCGCAGGCACGGCAGCTCAGTGGCTGCGCCTCCGGTGATGCTTCACAGCTTCTCCTGCGCCCCGACGAACCGGATCCGATCGACTGGCTGCAATCCCGTCAGGTCGTACTCGTCGTCGTTGCCGAACCCGCCACCGAACAGATCGACCCGAACCTGCCGAGGCACCACAAACACCCCGATCGGCGTCTTCTTGGTGTAATAGTGCGGGCACTCCACGGCCGTCAACCGGGCGCACGCCAGGGAGCACAGCGCGCCGCCGTACATCTGGACCGTCGTGTGCGTCCGGTTCTCCGCCGCCAGCACGTACACCTCCTCGCTGCGTGGGCGCCCACAGACTTG
>NZ_JBIWAI010000015.1:0-5075 GCF_044759945.1 Amycolatopsis sp. NPDC098790 | reverse complement strand
AATTGCTTTATTGACGTTGAGCCTCGGAACCCTTAACAATCCCAAAACTTGTCGAATGGTCGGCTTAATAGCTCACGCTATGCCGACATTCGTCTACAAGTTTAGTTAAGGGTTCTTCTCAACGCACAATAAATTTTCTCGGCATAAATGCGTAGTCTACTTTTCATTTTTCATCCTACCTATGTTTACAAATCCAATAATTATCGGACCCATTGCCATTAACCAACTCATCATAACGTTAACCTCTCCTAAAAAATAATAACCAAGAAAAGTTAATACACCTATAAGCAATAAAAAATAATTAAAAGCTAATGAATTTCCTAATTTTGATTTTTTAGGCATATCTTTTTTCACGCTCCTCATTTTTTTATGCTAACAAAATATTTAAAGACTAAATAAAAATTATAATGCCCTTATTTGCAATTTTAAGGTACTTTTTAGAGCGTTTAGGGGTATTTTATATATATTTATACCTAAAATGATTTTATGGCTCTTAAAATGCAAATATGAGCTAAATTTAAAAATTAGAAAAACAAAACAAAAATTTTTGCTTAACCAGTGTCGAATTTTTTAGACACTGCCCATCTACATGCAAATTTAAAAATTGGCATAAAAGATGGGTAAACGTGCCGTTTAATCGCATAGTTCCTGCAGGGGCAAAAAAGCATAAAAAAAACGCTAGCTTTTCAGCTAACGTTACACATTTTTTAAAAAATAATTTTGTTTTTCAAAATTCCAAATCGCAGTAATTGAATGTGCTTTTTCTTCTTCGTCAGTTATCTTATCATCATCACTTGTTTTTATTAAATCGCCATTTTCTGCGTCATCTAAATTTAGAATTTTATGTTTTTGTTTAAGCAAACCACCATAGCTTAACATTCTTTTTCTGTGCAAACCTTGTTCTAAATCTTGAACAATTTCTGCGTCTTTTTCATGATTACCTGTTAGATAATCTGACGACTTCACAGAGTATTTTGATGTTTCTTTAATCGCTGCTTGTATATCTTTATCGCCTTTTTTATTTGGTTTAATTGCTTTAATATTTGCGACTGGTTTGTAATCAACTTGAAGTGCTTTTTTCCAAAGATCAACCCATTCTTCTTGGGTAATATAATTTTCTTTTTTTCTAAAATACGCATTTTCAACGCATAATAAAACGTGCATATGTTGATTGTAACTACCGTCTTTTTTATTAACAGTCACTTCGGTTGAACGCATAAAACCAATTAAATTTTTGCTAACTTTTTTATATCTAAACAACTTGTGAAAAGCTTTAGCCATTTCTTTCAAACTATTTTCTAAAGTTTCTCCGTCAATCGCATTTTTAGTCGAAAGTGTTAAAAATAACCAACGTGCTTTTGGTTTTTCTTTAACCACTTCTGCAATAACGTTTTGAGCTTGAGAACTATTTTTCATTGCACGCCTCCAGTTACAAACAGGACATAATTTTGATTTGCAAAACCATGTTTTATATAACTTCAAATACCCGTCATCACTAGGTTTAAATTCTAAGACGTTACCACATTGTTTGACGTTATAAGCCTTTTTGATTTTTAAAATCTCAAGTATATCTGCATAACTCACATTATCGATTTTCTTTTCTCTCCATGGGCGTTGTTTCCCACTTTTAGTCATATCCTTCAATGTCTCATTATCTTGATTTTCGTCTACACATCTTGTAGTATAAAAATGCATATAAAGACCTCCAGTATTTTGGTTTTTTCCGACAATTAAATCTTAATACTGGGGTTTTTTTATGTCAATTTTTTCTTTCACGCCTAAAAAAAGGCGTAAACGTTGTTGTATCAACGATTACACCTAAAATTAAAAAAGACAGTTATTTCTATATAGTATCAAGACAAGAAGAAACTCGTTTCACTCGTTTCAAATTCGCCTAAATATTACGTTCTATTTTTAGTAATATTTATAGCCCTAACAGTTAGATAAACTGCATTTATAAAACCCAAAATAGTATATGGAATTAAAATATATAAATTTTCTAATTGAACTAAGAAAGTTAACCCAACTAAAAATAAAACATTCAAAACCGTAGACATAATAAAAGCTGTATCTAACTCATTTTTTTTATTCAAAATACCTTCCCCCTTTTTTAAAATTTTACCATAATTGCTTTATTCCAATTGCTTTATTGACGTTGAGCCTCGGAACCCTTAACAATCCCAAAACTTGTCGAATGGTCGGCTTAATAGCTCACGCTATGCCGACATTCGTCTACAAGTTTAGTTAAGGGTTCTTCTCAACATCAATAAATTTTCTCGGCATAAATGCGTGTTCTTGTTATAATATGGACTCAACATTTAGGGTGTTTATTAACAGTAGTTTTTGCACTGTTCTCTTTCTAATCTACTTTGCAAAAACAAATAACAATCGGGTCTACTTTGTACACTTTGTCTACTAGGTAGACCCGATTGTTATTGCTTTACAGGTCTAAAATTCGTCGTTATAATCTAGTTAAATCCCGTAAGGGCGCACTTATACGTCGAATAAATCGACGTGTGCAAAACTATAATCGACCTTCGTCGATTTTTTATCTTAGTTTTAAGTAATCGGTGTTGTAGCACAGATATAAAAATTAATACTACATTTATTAGAATCGGCGTTGTGGCGCAGATATAAAAATTAATACTGCACGAACTAGAATCGACGTTGTAGCGTAGATATAAAAATTAATACTGCATCGAAATTTAACTAAGATTTAAGCTACTAGTTTTTTGCTAGTAGTTTTTTTATTTTTAAAATTTTAAATGCCTTTATTTTGAATTTTAAGGGGGCATTTTAAAGATTTAGGGGTAAATCATATAGTTTCATACCTAAAAACCTACATAAGCTTTTAAAACGCAAATATGAGCCAAATAAATATATCTTAATTTCACAAACTAAAATTCGAGCAAAACCAGTGACTATTTTTTAGACACTGCCCATTTATATGCAAACTTAAAAGTTAGCAAACTGGGCAGAAAAAAATAAACACTGCCCATTTATATGCAAACTTAAAAGTTAGCAAACTGGGCAGAAAAAAATAAACACTGCCCAGTTACATGCAAATTTAAAAATTAACATGAAAATTGGGCAACCATGCCGGTTGAACGCTATAGTTCCCGCAGGGGCAAAAAGACATAAAAAAAACGCTAGCTTTTTAGCTAACGTTTCTGTCTTTGTTTTATAATTTGACCAATCTTTGCAATAGCTATTAAAACCAACATTGGTATAACTCCAAAGATAAATGCGTGCAACATATTAGAAAACTCCTAATTTTTTAAGTAATAATTTTGTTTTTCAAAATTCCAAATTGCCGTAATTGAATGTGCTTTTTCTTCTTCGTCTGTTGTTTTATCTTCGTCACTCGTATTAATCAAATTGCCATCTTCGGCATCATCTAAATTTAAGATTTTATGTTTTTGTTTAAGCAATCCACCGTAACTCAACATACGTTTTCGGTATAAACCTTTTTCTAAATCATTAACAATCTCTGAATCTTTTTCGCTATCTCCAGTTAAATAATCTGATGACTTAACCGAATATTTCGAGGTCTCTTTGATTGCTGCTTGAATATCTTTATCGCCTTTTTGATTTGGTTTGATCGCTTTAATATTTGCTACTGGTCGATAATTAACTTGTAATGCTTTTTGCCATAAATCGACCCATTCTGTCTGCGTAATATAATTTTCTTTTTTTCTAAAATACGCATTTTCAACACATAACAAAACGTGCATATGTTGATTATAACTTCCATCATTTTTATTGACTGTAACTTCTGTCGAACGCATAAAACCAATTAAATTTTTACTAACTTTTTTATATTTAAATAATCTTCTAAATGATTCAGTTAAATGCTTAAGACTTTTTTCTAAAGTATCTCCGTCTATCGCATTTCGTGTTGATAGTGTGAGAAATAACCAACGTGCTTTTGGCTTTTCTTTTACCACTTCTTCAATCACTCTTTGAGCTTGATAACTATTTTTCATAGCACGCCTCCAATTACAAACTGGGCATAATTTTGATTTACAAAACCATGTCTTATGTAACTTCAAATAACCTTCATCAGTCGGCTTGAATTCTAAGACGTTACCACATTGTTTTACGTTATAAGCCTTTTTTATTTTCAAGATTTCAAGTATATCCGCATAACTTACATTATCTATCTTCTTTTCTCTCCATGGGCGTTGTTTCCCACTTTTCGTCATATCTTTTAATGTTTTATTATCTTGATTTTCGTCTATATATTTAGTAGTATTATATTGCATATAAAAAGACCCCCAGTTAGATTTTTTCTCGACAATTAAATCTTATACCTGGGGCTTTTTTATGTCAAATTTTTCTTTCACGCTTAAAATCAAATAAAAACCCTGTCATATCAAGGTTTAATACATATTCTTGAAAAGAACGTTATTTCTATATAGTATCAAGACAAGAAGAAACTCGTTTTCACTCGTTTAAAAAATTAAACAAAGGAGGGATAAAATGAAAAAAAATGACGTAACAGAAGAAAACTTATTTTACATTTTAGATTTATTCGAAAACTTAGAAGTCACTTATTGGTTAGACGGTGGTTGGGGAGTAGATGTATTAACTGGTCAACAACAACGAAAACATAGAGATATAGACATAGATTTCGACTCTAAACACACTGAAAAAGTTGTTCAAAAATTAAAAGAAATTGGATATGAAATCAAAGTCGATTGGATGCCAGCAAGGATGGAATTAAAACATGAAAAGTATGGATATATAGATATACATCCTTTAAATTTAAAACAAGATGGAAGTGCAACCCAAGCAGATTTAGAAGATGGCTTTTATAAATTCGAAAAAGATTACTTTACTATAAGCCATTATAAAGGACGAAAGATTCCTAGTATCTCAAAAGATGCACAACTTCTTTTTCATTCAGGTTACGATTTAACAGAAAAAGATCATTTCGACATAAATAATTTAAAAAGACTTAACTAATTGCTTTATTCCAATTGCTTTATTGACGTTGAGCCTCGGAACCCTTAACAATCCCAAAACTTGTCGAATGGTCGGCTTAATAGCTCACGCTATGCCGACATTCGTCT
>NZ_JBIWAI010000014.1:57610-82504 GCF_044759945.1 Amycolatopsis sp. NPDC098790 | reverse complement strand
CTGCGCCGGTTAGTGGCCTGCGCCGCTGCGGTGGTGCTGGTAGACGGGACCCTGATCCGGACCCGCCGCCGCACCGGGAAAGCCAACCGCGCCCACTACAGCGGCAAGCACAAACACCACGGCCTGGTGGTACTCGCTCTAACCGACGAGGCAGGCCGGTTGTTGTGGCTCTCGGCGGTGTTGGCGGGCCGGACCGCCGACATCACCGCCGCCCGCCGGCTGCGGATCCGGGAACGGCTGCACGCCCACGGCCTGACTCCCGCGGGGGACAAGGGTTTTCATGGTTGGCATAAAGACGTCCGCGACAGCCGCGCCTGCGTCGAGTGTGGTGGCCGGTGTGAGCAGATCGTGTTTACACCGTTCAAAGCCGAAGCTCGCCGGCCGCTGACGAAGGCTCAGCGGCAGGCGAACGCGGCGTTCTCGGCGATGCGCTGCGCGGTGGAGGGCGGCTTCGCCGCCCTCAAAGCCTGGCGCATCCTCGACAAACTGCGCCTCCACCCACGCCACGCCACGACGCTGTTGCGGGCTCTGCTCGTGCTGACCCAGCACGAGCACAGCGTCCGACACGCGCAGGCCTGAGCTGTTACCAGGTCCACTCAACCCGCGTTGACCAGGCCAAACCACGATGAAACAACCCCATTGGGGCGCTTGGGTCAGGCGATCGTGCGCAGCCGGCGGAGGGCGAAGTACACCAGTGCCGCCGTCAACAGCGCGAAGATGCCCGTCTCGATCGCCTGGAACGTCCAGAACCGGTCCCCCGGCTGGAACTCCATCCAGTTGTACGCACCCGACCCCGCCTCGGCGGGCCCCGGGCCGGCGCCGCAGCCGCTCGGCGGGCACGGGCCGATCCGGGCGTTCGGCAGCACCATTTCCCCCGCCGCGTTGCGGACGCCCTCCGACATCACCCAGTCGCCCGACGCCGGGTTCGGCGTCTGGTTGCCCGACGGCGAGAACGACACCGTCTGCGCGGGAAGGTAGCGGGGCCGGGCCAGGACCTCGATCGCCACGCGGACCACGGCGAAGCCGACCAGCGCGATCGCCATCGCCGGCAGCACCTTGCGCCAGTACGTCCCCGCGAAGATCCCGAGCGCCAGCGCGAACAGCGTGTACGCGATCGGCACCACGCCCTGGACGTCGAACGACAAGTACGTCAGCCGGCCCGTCGACGCGGACACCAGCGGCTGGAACCACCACGACACGCCCAGCGCGTACCCGACCGCCAGCACCACCGTGATCCCGCCGACGAGACCGAACTTCACCAGCGCCCACTCCAGGCGGCTGACGCCCTGCGTCCACACGAGACGGTGGGTGCCCTGCTCGAATTCGCGGGACACCAGCGGCGCGCCGAAGAACACGCCGACCAGGACCGGCAGCACCACGAACAGGACCGCGACGAACACCATGCCGCTGAACTGCTGCTGGAACTGGTGACCGAGGCTTTCGCAGTTCGCCGTCGCCTCGGTCTGCGTGATCATCGACGCGCTGCCGAGCGCGGCCCGGCACGCGGGCAGGCCGAGGCTGTCGTACTTCGCGTGCATCGCCAGACCCGTCGGGACCATGATCGCGGCCAGCGCGACCAGCGCCCCGAAGGTGAACAGCGCCTGCCTGCGGTGCTGGCGCCAGGTCAGCCAGATCATGCCGGCACCTCCCACGCGACGGGCGCCTGCGTCGCTTCGGCCAGGTACGCCAGCACCAGGTCCTCCAGGGTCACTTCGTGCTCCGTCCACAAAGGATCGATGGGACCGTCGCCGCGGCGGACCAGCAACGTCGACTGGCGTTCGGTGTGGCTCGCGCGGACCACGTTCGCCACCCCGGCGATCGACTCGCTGCCGGCGCGCGGGCCGACCAGCGTGCGGTGCGTGTCGAGCAGGTCGTCGACCGCCCCGGTCAGCTGGACGCGGGACTGCTGCAGGACGACCAGGTAGTCGCAGCTGCGCTCGAGGTCGGCGAGCAGGTGCGAAGACAGCAGGACGGTCGTCTCGCTCTCGGCCACCGCCCCCATCAGCGCCTGCATGAACTCGCGGCGCGCCAACGGGTCCAGGCTGGCGATCGGCTCGTCGAGCAGCAGCAGCCGGGGGCGCTTGGCCAGGGCCAGCGCGAGCGCGACCTGCGCCCGCTGGCCACCCGACAGCTTGCCGACCGGCTTGTCCGGCGGGATGCCGAGCACGGCGAGCCGTTCGCGGGCCAGCGCGGCGTCCCAGCGGCGGCGGTTCAGCTTGCCGCCCATGGTGACGAGCTCGGCCGCGGTGAAGTCGCGGTACAGTGGGGTGTCCTGCGCGACGAACCCGATGTCGGCGAGCACCGACCGCGGGTCGCGGCCGAACACGCGCACCTCCCCCGCGTCGGGCCGCAGCAGCCCGACGGCCAGGTGCAGCAACGTCGTCTTGCCGGCGCCGTTCGGGCCCACCAGTGCGGCGATCCGCCCGGCGGGCACGTCCAGCGCGCAGTCCTGCAACGCCCAAGTGCGCCCGTAGCGCTTGCCCAGCGCCCGGGTCTGCACGGCCAGCTCCATCCCGGAACTCCCTACGCAAGGTTGCGGGGCACCGCGGTGCCCCGCAACGTGGTCTCGATGAGGGCCGCGATGTCGTCGGGCGACATCCCCGCGGCTTCGGCGCGCTCCAGCCAGGCCACCAGCTCGTCGCGCAGCCGCGCCTGGTGGCCCAGCGACGGCCCGGCCAGGCTGCCGGTGACGAACGTGCCCACCCCCGGCCGGCCTTCCGCGAGTCCCTCCAGGACCAGCTCGCGGTAGGCCTTGAGCACGGTGTTCGGGTTGATCGCCAGCGCCTGGGCCACTTCGCGGACCTTCGGCAGCTGGTCGTCCGGGCGCAGCAGGCCGACCCTCAGCGCCTGCTTCACCTGCACGACGAGCTGCATGTACGTGGCGACCCGCGAGCGGCCGTCCAGGACGAACTCGATCACCCGGCACCTTCCTATTGTCTTACGACATTAAGACAACACCCGCGACCACACGGCTGTCAAGGAACGCCTCGCGGGCATAGGGTTCCGATCGAGACGCACACCGGCACCCGGGAGGCAGGCATGTCGTTGTTGGACGGGCTGAGCAAGGCGCTCGGCGACGGATCGGTCGAGATCGTCGACCTCACCGCTCCGCTGAGCGCGAGCACGCCGATCCTGCAGCTGCCGGAGCCGTTCGCCAACACCATCCCGTTCCGGCTGGAGGAGATCAGCCGCTACGACGACCGCGGCCCGCGGTGGTACTGGAACGACATCCACACCGGCGAGCACACCGGCACCCACCTCGACGTCCCCGTCCACTGGGTGTCCGGAAAGGACGGTCACGACGTTTCGCAGGTGCCGCTGAAGACGCTGGTGGCGCCCGCGGTCGTGCTGGACTTTTCGGCGCAAGCGGCGGAGAACCCGGACTTCCTCCTGTCGGTCGACGACGTCCGCGCGTGGACGGCCGAGCACGGCCCGCTGCCCGACGGCGGCTGGCTGCTCTACCGCACGGGCTGGGACACCCGCAGCCACGACCAGGAGGCGTTCCTCAACGCCGACGACACCGGCTCGCACTCCCCCGGCGTCTCGCCCGAGTGCGCGCGGTGGCTCGCCGAGGAAACGCCGATCACCGGGCTCGGCGTGGAAACTGTCGGCACCGACGCGGGCCAGGCGCCCGGCCTCGAGCCGATGTTCCCCTGCCACGAACTCCTGCTGGGTGCCGGGAAGCACGGCCTGACGCAGCTGCAGAACCTGGCCGCGCTGCCCCCGACCGGCACGCTGCTCGTCGTCTCGCCCCTGCCGATCGTCGGCGGCTCCGGCAGCCCGGCCCGCGTGCTGGCACTGGTGGAGCGGTGAACGTCGCCGAACTGGTCGGCCGCACGCTGGCCGGCCTCGGCGTCGGCACGGCGTTCGGCGTGGTGGGCAGCGGCAACTTCGAGGTGACGAACGCGCTGCGCGCGGGCGGCGTCCGGTTCGTCGCCGCCCGCCACGAAGGCGGCGCGGCGAGCATGGCCGACGCGTACGCGCGGATGAGCGAGCGGGTCTCGGTGCTGTCGCTGCACCAGGGCTGCGGGCTGACCAACGCGATGACCGGCATCACCGAGGCCGCCAAGAGCCGGACGCCGATGCTCGTGCTCACCGCCGACTCCGCGGGCGCGTCGGTGCTCTCGAACTTCCGCGTCGACCAGGACGCGCTCGCCGCCGCGGTCGGCGCCGTGCCGGAGCGGGTGCACTCGGCCGCGAGCGCCGTCGCCGACACCGTGCGGGCCTTCCGGACCGCGCGGCAGCAGCGCCGGACGGTCGTGCTGAACCTGCCCCTGGACGTCCAGGCCCAGCCCGCGCCGGACGCGCCGGTCGCGCTGCCGGACATCCCGGGACCTGCGGTGGTGCGGCCGGACGCCGCGGCGGTGGCCGGGCTGGCGGAGCTGGTGGACGCCGCCGAGCGGCCGGTGTTCATCGCCGGCCGCGGCGCCCGCGGCAGCCGGGAACCGTTGCGGGAGCTGGCTTCCCGGTGCGGGGCGCTGCTGGCGACGTCGGCGGTCGCGCACGGGCTCTTCCAGGGCGACGAGTTCGCGCTCGGCATCTCCGGCGGCTTCGCCTCACCGCAGGCCGCCGAGCTGATCGTCGGCGCCGACCTCGTCGTGGGGTGGGGCTGCGCGCTGAACATGTGGACGACCCGCCACGGGAAACTGCTCAGCCCGCACGCGAAGCTCGTCCAGGTCGACGTCGAGCAGCACGCTCTGGGTGCGCACCGGCCGATCGACCTCGGCGTCACCGGCGATGTCGCCGCCACCGCGTCGGACGCCCTCGCCGCGGTCAAGGAGAAGCAGGGGTACCGCACCGAGGAGGTCGCAGCTCGGATCGCCGCCGGCCGCTGGACCGACGTCGAGCACGAAGACCTCTCCCGGGGCGGCCGGATCGACCCGCGGACGCTGAGCAGGCTCCTGGACGAGCTGCTGCCCGCCGAGCGGATCGTCTCGATCGACTCGGGCAACTTCATGGGCTACCCGAGCGCGTACCTGTCGGTGCCCGACGAAGAGGGGTTCTGCTTCACACAGGCGTTCCAGAGCATCGGGCTCGGTCTCGGCACGGCGATCGGCGCGGCGCTGGCCCGTCCGGACCGGCTGCCGGTGCTCGGCACCGGCGACGGCGGGTTCCACATGGCACTGTCCGAACTGGACACCGCGGTCCGGCTCGGCCTCCCGCTGGTGGTGATCGTCTACAACGACGCCGCGTACGGCGCGGAGATCCACCACTTCGGCGACGCCGACATGACGACGGTCCGGTTCCCCGACTCCGACCTCGCCGCGATCGGCCGCGGCTTCGGCGCCGACGGCGTCACCGTGCGCTCGGCCGAGGACCTCTTCGCGGTGCGCGAGTGGCTCGCGGGTCCGCGCGACGCGCCGCTGGTCATCGACGCGAAGATCGCCGACGACGGCGGTTCGTGGTGGCTCGCGGAGGCGTTCAAGCACTGACCCGGCCTTGACAGCGGCCCGGGCGGCGCTGGATGCTGGCCGAGTTGTCCTACAGTCGTAAGACAGTAGGTATTCCGTTCTGGGGAGCCTTTCATGCGCCTGGTCAAGACCGTTCTGGCCGTGCTCGCGGCCGCCGCACTGGTGGCCGCACCCGCCGACGCGGGTCAGCCGCGGCCGCCGTCCGATCCCGTCGGCGCCGTGCTCGCCGCCTTCGGCAGCCACTCGATCGTCGCGAAGTCCAGCCCGGACCCCGGGCCGTTCGTCTTCGACCTCGTCCGGGACCCGCGCTTCCCCGGCCGGGTGAACGACATCGCCGTCGAGTGCGGGAACTCGCTGCACCAGCCGCTCCTGGACGCCTACATCGCGGGCGGCGACGTCCCGGACATCAGCCGCGTCTGGCGCGACACGACCCAGCCGAGCTGCGGGTTTTCGTTGTTCTACGAACAGCTTTTCGCCTTGGTGCGGCAGGTCAACACGAAGCTGCCGGCCGAGCGGAAGATCCGCGTGCTGGCGTGCGACCCGCCCATCGACTGGAGCCAGGTCCACAGCCCGGCGGACATGGAGCCGTTCCACGACCGGGACGCGTCGATCACGTCGGTGGTGAGGACGCAGGTGCTGCAGAAGCACCGCAAGGCGCTGATGTTGTTCGGACTGGGGCACCTGAAGCACGACGGCGGCAGCGCGGCGGTCGCGCAGCTGGAGCGCGAGTACCCCGGCGCGGCGTACGTCGTAGCGGACCACTACGGGTTCACATCGGACAACGCGCGGTTGGAGAAGGCGCTGGGCTCGTGGCCGTCCTTGACGCCGATCCAGGGTTCTTGGCTGGGCGCGCTCGACACGACGTACTTCCCGACGAACCGGGAGTACCCGGCGGGCACGCGCGGCTTCCCGGGCGTGGACGCGTACTTGTACGAAGGTCCGATCGACACGATGCTGCGCGAACCGTTGTCGGCACGCACGCTCCTCGACACCGGTTACCTGGACGAACTCCGCCGGCGGGCGACCGCGATCGACGCGCCGCCGGACGGACTCGCGTGGCCGGAGTTCTTCTTCGAGCGGGAGCGCACATCCGGGGTCCTGTTGCGCGGCTAACCGATCCGGTGTGAGACCCAGACGTTCGGCTCGACGTACACCGCGAAGTCCTGGGCCGTCGAGACGAACACCGGGGCGAGCGCACCCGGGACGAGGACCGGGCCGTCGTCGGTGAACGGCAGCCCGGTCCAGCGGCGCCAGTCCTCGAGGGGCGCCTGGACCGTCGCCGAGCAGGGCGCCACCGCCTCGATCCGACCGCCGGCGCGAACGTGGGTGCGCAGCCAGCGATCCGCCGGCAGGCCGTCCGCCCGGGTTTCCGCCGCGTACTCGCGCATCGGCAGCGCCGGCACCGCGGCCTTGTCCGGCGGGCGGACCGGAATCACCAGCGACGTCAGCCCTGCCGCCGCCGTGCGCATACCCGAAAGGACCGTTCGGGAATGCCCGCGGCCCTGGTGGTCCGGGTGCACCGCGATCTCCAGCGCACACGCGGTGTCGCAAACAACGCCGTCGAGCGCGTCCTCCGCGGCCCACACCGCGACCTCGTCCCAGCCGCGCGCCGGGAGCGACCCCCGGTCGCGGAACGGCACCATGATCCCCCGCGCGACCGGCCGGCCGTCCTCGAGGAGCGCCACCACCAGCTCGGGCCAGCGCCGGGAGACCCGGCGGCCGCGCACCAGCAGGCTCGTCAGGCTGCCGGCCATGAACTCCGGCGAACCGGGCGGGTACGGGATCGCGTAGACGGCGTCGGCGAGATCCGGGCGCTCGGCCAGCGTGACGAGCACGTCAGGTACCCCGCGACCAGGACTCCAGCGCGATCAGCGTCTTCGTGCCGGTGACCTGGTGGTGCCGGCGGATCTCGTCGATCGTCTTCTGCAGGTGGGCCATGTCCCGCACCCGCAGCCACACCAGCGCGTCCGGGTCGCCCGCGATCGTGAACACCGCCTGGGCCTCCGGCATCCGCGTGGTCGTGCGCAGGATCTCCGCGACCTTCGTGTTCCCGACGAACCGCAGCTCGGTGAACGCCTCGATCCCCCAGCCCAGTTTCGCGTGGTCGACCTGCACGGTGAAGCCGGTGATCACGCCGGTTTCGCGCAGCCGGTCGATGCGGCGCTTGACCGCGGCCGTCGAGAGCGTGACGCGGCCCGCGATGTCCGACAGCGTGCGGCGGGCGTCTTCGCGCAGCAAGCCGAGGATCTCGTGGTCGGTCGCGTCGAGCGGCTCTTCGGTCATGCGCCCGAGCGTAACTGCGCGCAAAAAAGCCGGCCAGCCGACGCGAAATCCTGCCGAAGTTTGCGTCTGGGATGCTGAACCGGCATCGCCTGTTGCGTCGCTGTGGTCGGCGTCGCAGTGTGCCCGGAAGCACAGCGAGAGGAGCCGCGCCGTGGAGACGTTCACGCTGGAGGACCGCTACCTGCGGGAAGCCGGGATCGTGCACCTGACCGGGGTGCAGGCCCTGGTCCGGCTGCTGTTCGACCGCGTCCGCCACGACCGCGCCCGCGGCGGCGACCCCGCCGTGTTCGTCTCCGGCTACGAGGGCTCGCCGCTGGCCGGCTACGACCTCGAGCTCGGCCGCCGCGCGAAGCTGCTGGAAAAGCACGACGTCGTCCACCGCCCGGGCCTCAACGAGGAGCTGGCCGCGACGTCGGTGATGGGCAGCCAGCTCGTCGCGGGCGCCGGCGGGCGGCGGGGCGTCACCGGGTTCTGGTACGGCAAGGCCCCCGGCCTCGACCGCGCCACCGACGCGCTGCGGCACGCCAACCTGGCCGGCACCGACCCGCGCGGCGGCGCCGTGGCGCTCGTCGGCGACGACCCGAACGCGAAGTCCTCGACCGTCCCGTGCGCGTCCGAGCTGGCGCTCGCCGACCTGGCGATCCCGATCTTCTTCCCGGCCGACTCCCAGGACGTCCTCGACCTCGGCATGCACGCGGTCGAGCTGTCCCGGGCGGCCGGCGTGTGGACGTCGCTGAAGGTCGTCGCCAACGTCGCCGACGCCTCGGGCACGGCGATCGTCGATCCACAGTGGACCGCACCGGAGCTCGAAAAGGGGTACCGCCACACGCCGACGTCGCGGCTGCTCGGCACCAGCCTCGCCGAGCTGGAGCGCAGCCTCTTCACCGTCCGGCTGCCCCTGGTCACGCAGTACTTGCGCGCGAGCGGGGTCAACCGGATCACCGCGCGCGGCCCGGCCGACCGGATCGGCATCGTCTCCGCCGGCAAGTCCTACCTGGACCTCCAGCAGGCGTTCCGCGCGCTCGGCCTCGACGCGGAAACCCTTTCCCGAAGCGGCATCCGCGTCCTCAAGCTCGGCGCGATCCACCCCCTCGAACCCGGGATCGTCCGCGAGTTCGCCGAGGGGCTCGACGAGATCGTCGTCGTCGAGGAGAAGCGGTCGTTCGTCGAGACGGCGCTCAAGGAGGTCCTCTACGGCGTCCCTGGCGCGCCCGCGGTCACCGGCAAGAAGGACCGCGACGGCCGGACGCTGTTCACCGAGCTCGGCGAGCTGGACCCGGACGGCATCGCGGCGGGCCTGGCCCGACGGCTGCCCGAGGGCATCTCCTCGGTCGAGGCCTATCGTGGACGCCGTCGCCGCGAGCGCATCTCGGTGCCGCTGCTGGCGCGCACGCCGTACTTCTGCTCCGGTTGTCCGCACAACTCGTCGACGAAGGTCCCCGAGGGCACGCTCGTCGGCGGCGGCATCGGCTGCCACACCATGGCCCTGTTCATGGAGCCCGACCAGGTCGGCACCGTCCTCGGCGTGACGCAGATGGGCGGCGAGGGCACCCAGTGGATCGGCATGGCGCCGTTCGTGGAGGCCGAGCACTTCGTCCAGAACATCGGCGACGGCACGTTCACCCACTCCGGCAGCCTCGCCGTGCGCGCGGCCGTCGCGGCCGGCGTCAACATCACCTACAAGCTGCTCTACAACTCCGCGGTCGCGATGACCGGCGGGCAGGACGCCGTCGGCGGCTTGCCGGTGGAGAAGGTCGCCGAGCTGCTGCTCGTCGAGGGCGCGAAGAAGGTCGTGATCACCAGCGACGCCCCCGCGAAGCTGCGGCGCCGCAAGCTGCCCGCCGGCGTCGAGGTCCGCGACCGCACGGAACTCCTGTCCACGCAAGAAGAACTGGCCGCGATCAAGGGCGTCACCGTGCTCGTCCACGAGCAGGAGTGCGCGGCCGAGAAGCGGCGGAAGCGCCGCCGCGGCAAGCAGGCCACGCCGACGACCCGGGTGGTCATCAACGAGCGCGTCTGCGAGGGCTGCGGCGACTGCGGCACCAAGTCCAACTGCCTGTCGGTGCAGCCGGTCGCGACGGAGTTCGGCCGCAAGACGGCGATCCACCAGTCGTCGTGCAACGTCGACTACTCCTGCCTGGCCGGGGACTGCCCGTCGTTCGTCACCGTCGTGCCCACCGGTAAGAAGCAGCGGCGCAAGCTCGGCGAGCTGGCCGCGGACGCCGTCCCCGCTCCCCTGGTGTCCACTTCGGACTTCACCGTCCGGATCACCGGGATCGGCGGCACCGGCGTGGTCACCGTGACGCAGATCCTCGCCACCGCCGCGGTGCTCGACGGGCGGCACGTGCGCACGCTCGACCAGACCGGGCTGGCCCAGAAGGGCGGCGCGGTGGTGTCCGATCTGAAAGTGACGGCGGAGCCGGTCGAGCAGGCCCCCAAGCTGGCCGCCGGGGAGTGCGACCTCTACCTCGCGTGCGACGCGCTCGTCGGCGCCGACGCGGCGAACCTCGGCGTGGCCGACGCTTCGCGCACCACCGCGGTCGTGTCGACCACCGAGGTGCCGACCGGCCGGATGGTCGTCGACACGACGGTGTCCTTTCCGGACCCCGGCAGCGTCCTTGCGCCGCTGGAGGCCGCGGCGAAGCGCACGGTGTCCCTGGACGCGCGCGGCCTGGCCGAAGAGCTGTTCGACGACGACCAGTTCGCGAACGTGCTGCAGCTCGGCGCGGCCTTCCAGACCGGCGCGATCGGCCTGTCCGCCGCGGTGATCGAGCGCGCGATCGAGCTGAACGGCACCGCCGTCGCGGCGAACCTGCAGGCGTTCCGCCGCGGCCGCCAGCTCGTCGCCGACCCCGCCGCGCTCGCGAGCAGCCCCGCCCCGGCGCGGCCCGTCACGCAGCCGTCCGTGCGGAAGCTGGTGCACGCCGAGCCGGGTTCGGAGCTGGCGCGCCTGCTCGACGTCCGGATCCCGGATCTGGTGGCGTACCAGGACAAGCGGTACGCGCAGGCATATGCGGAGTTCGTCGAGCGGGTGCGGGTGCTGGAGGACGGGCCGACGGAGATCACCGAAGCGGTCGCGAAGCACCTGTACAAGCTGATGGCGTACAAGGACGAGTACGAGGTCGCGCGGCTTTCCCTGGACCCGGCGTTCACCGCGGGTCTGGAGGAGCAGTTCGGCGAAGGCACGAAGTACGCCTACCGGCTGCACCCGCCGGTGCTGCGGGCGCTCGGGATGAAGCGCAAGATCAGCCTGGGCCCGTGGTTCCGCCCGGCGTTCCGGGTGCTGCGCGCCCTGCGCAGGCTGCGCGGCACGCGGCTCGACCCGTTCGGCCGCGCCGAGGTGCGGCGGGTCGAGCGCGAGCTGATCGAGGACTACCGCGGCATGGTGCTGACGGCCTTCACGGCGGCCGACGTCGATCGCGCCCGGGTCCTGGCCTTGGCCGAACTGCCGGACCTGGTCCGCGGCTACGAGGACGTCAAGCTCGCCAACGTGGCCCGGTACCGCGAGAAGCAGGCCGAAGTGCTCACGCCCGCAGGTAGCTGAGCATCGCCTGGGCGCCGTCGGGGACGCGCAGCTTCGCGCTGACGTCCCCGGCGTGGCGCCGGGCGGCCGCGGTGCCGATGCCGAGCAGCCGGCCGATGGTCGGCACCGAGTGGCCTTCGGCCAGCAGCGCGACGACCTCGCGTTCGCGGACGGTGAGCGTGCCGACGGGGTCGCCGGGCCGTGGCCGGGCCAGCTGGACGGCCACGACATCGCGGTCCAGGACGGTTCCGCCGGCGGCGACGCGCTTGAGGGCGTCGAGGAACTCGCCGGGCTTGCCGACGCGCTCCTTGAGCAGGTAGCCCGCGCCCCCGCCGCCGGCGGCCAGGAGGTCGCCGGCGTAGCCGTCTTCGACGAAGGCGGAGAGCGCGAGGATGGCGAGCCCCGGCATGAGCCGGCGCGCGTCGAGGGCCGCGCGCAGCCCTTCGTCGGTGAAGGTCGGCGGCATCCGGACGTCGACGACGGCCAGGTCCGGCGCCTCCGCGGCAACGGCGGCGAGGAGGTCCCCGGGGTGGTCGACAGCCGCGGCGACGTCGAAGCCCTCGCTGCGCAGGAGCAGCACGAGCCCCTCCCGCAGCAGGGCGTCTTCTTCCGCGATGACAATGCGCACTACGGCTGCCTCCTCGCCTCCACGTCCTCTCCCTGCCTGGATGCACGGATCGGGAGGCGGGTCCGGTTCAGGTGACGCCGGTGGTCCGAAACCGGGCGCGGTAGTCGCTGGGGGTTATGCCGAGGCCGCGAGCGAAAGCGCGTCGCAGCGTCTCGGCCGATCCGAAACCCGACGGCGCCGGGGGCTCATGCCTCTTCAAGAGCCGCCGAGCGCGAAGGCCCGCCGCAACGTCTCGGCCAACCTGAAACCCGACCGGTTCAGCCGATGCCAGTAGTCCGGAACCGGGCGCGGTAGTCACTGGGCGTCACACCGAGGCCGCGGGCGAAAGCGCGTCGCAGCGTCTCGGCCGACCCGAAACCCGACCGCCGCGCCACGACGTCGAGGGGCTCGGTCGTCGTCTCCAGCTGTTGCTGGGCGAACTCCACCCGCACCTGCTCGACGAACCGCGCGGGCGTGCGCCCCAGCTCCTCGCGGAACAGGCGCGTCAGATGCCGCGTGCTGACCCCGGCGCGCGCGGCCAAGTCGTCGAGCGTGTGCGGGGCCGACGGGTCGGCCGCCACGGCGTCGAGCACGGCCCGCAGCACCTCCGTGCGCGGGCGGCCCGTCCGCAACCGGACGCTGAACTGCGATTGCCCGCCCGGCCGCTGCAGGAACACGACCAGGTGCTTGGCCACCAGCCGGGCCACTTCGGCGCCGAGGTCCGCCTCGACCAGCGCCAACGCCAGGTCGATGCCCGAGGTCACGCCGGCCGAGGTGATCACCGGGCCGTCCTGGACGAAGATCGCGTCGGCGTCGACCCGTACGCGGGGGAAGCGGCGGGCGAGCTGGTCGGTGAGGTCCCAATGGGTGGTGGCGCGGCGGCCGTCGAGGACACCCGCGGCGGCCAGTGCGAACGCGCCCGCGCACACCGATGCCGTCCGGTCCGCGCCGCCGGCCAGCCGGCGGATCTGGGCGACCAGCTCGGTGTCGGCGATCGTGCGGGCCCACTCGGGGCCGCCGGGCACCAGGACCGTCGCCCCGCGCGGGTCCGCCGCGGCGAGGTCGAGGTCGGCGCCCAGCCGTGTCCCGGTGTTGGCGCGGACGTCGGCGCCGCCCGGGGAAGCCGTCCTCAGCTCGTAGCGGCCGCCGTGCTCGTTGGCCTCGGCGAAGACCTCCAGGGGCCCCGAGACGTCCAGCAGCCGGACGCCGTCGTAGAGCACGACCAGAACGGGACGGCGGCGCACGTCAGCCTTGGCCGGACCAGCCGCTCAGCCGCGTGAG
Organism: Amycolatopsis sp. NPDC098790; assembly: GCF_044759945.1. NCBI lineage: Bacteria > Bacillati > Actinomycetota > Actinomycetes > Pseudonocardiales > Pseudonocardiaceae > Amycolatopsis > Amycolatopsis sp. NPDC098790. The sequence continues at coordinate 69,399 of NZ_JBIWAI010000014.1, read as the reverse complement.
CAGGCGCTCCAGCACCTCCGGGTCCGCCGCCACCGGGGCGCCGGAGACGGGCTCGTCGACCAGTGTCCGGCGGTCCTGCCGTCGCGGCAGGCGCACCTGCTTGGCGTTCATCCCGCCGGGCAGCTCCAGCTCGCACCAGGTGGTGCGGGCCCCGCCCACGCCGGGCGTGACGCCGACGCGCTCGCCGGGACCGGAGACCTTCGGCTCGGGCAGCCCGGGCACGTCGTCGTCGACCTCGACCACCAGCACGTCGGCGCGCAGCCGCAGCCGCAGCGTGACGAACGCGGGTGACCGCGGGTCGCCGGCCTCGATGACGGTCTCGACGAGCCGTCTCGCGGTCGCGGTCACGTGCTCCAGCATCGGCAGCAGGGACCAGTCGGTGAGAATCAGGCGGACGAACAGATCCGTGACCGGCAACGCGCTGGGTTGCGCGACCAGCCGGATATCGTCCATCTGGGAGGTGTGCGCGCTCAAACCTGACCTTCCTCGCCCAGGTCGACTGTCCGGGTCCCGGCATCTTGCCACCCGGCCTCCGGCGGGACGGTACCGGCCGGGGTCGGGTGGTGACGCTGGGGGTCCGGGAGGTCGTCGCCGAAGGCGGGGAATCGCGCGCCGAACGGTCGCGCCGGCCCCCGGCAGCGCTTCCGCCGACGTCCTGAATGAGTCATTCAGGACCTCCGAAGACCTGAATGACTCATTCAAGACGTTTGGCGAGCCGGCCGCCGCCCCCTCAGACGCGCGCGGGCGCCCAGAGGTCGTCGATGACCTTCTCCGCGGTCGCCAGGCTCGCGTCGGCCAGCGGGATGAGCTCCGCCATCGCCGGGTTGACGTGCGCCAGCGTCAGCTCCGCGGTGACGAACCGCGGCTCGAGGCCGACCGTCGAAATGCCGTGCGGGAGCCACTGCTCGGCGTGGTCCCAGCCCTCGCGGGGCGTGCCTTCGCCGTAGCCGCCGCCGCGGGAGGCCAGCACGATGAACTCGCGGCCGCCGAGCAGCCCGGCGCGCGTTTCGGCGTCGACCGACAGCCCGGGGGCGATCAGGTGGTCGACCCACGTCTTGACGCTGCTCGGCGCCGCGTAGTTGTAGACCGGGAGGCCCAGCAGCACGGTGTCGGCCGCCTTGACTTCGTCGATGACCTCGAGGGTCCGCGCCCACACCCGCGCCTGCTCCGGCGTGTGCTGGTCCGGCGGCACCATCGCGGCCAGCCCGCCGGCCGCGTCGTGGTGCGGGAGCGGGTTCGCGCCCAGGTCGCGGTAGGTGACCGTGCCGTCCGGGTGCGCGGCGCGCCACGCGGCCGCGGCCCGCGCGGTGAGCGCGCGGCTCACCGAGCGCTCGCCCTGGATGCTCGAGTCGATGTGGAGGAGGTGCGCCATGTCGTTAGCCGCCCATAGATCGTTGGTGTTGGACAAACCATTAATAGCACACCGACTGTTGAGGTGCCCATATACTGGGCTCATGTCCTCGCTGCCGGTCGTCAACCAGCCGCCCCACCGGTGTGGTGCGCTGCTGGGCCAGCTGACGCGCCGGTTGCAGACGCGCAGCGAATCGGTGCTCACGCCGCTCGGGCTGCGGCCGCGGCACCTGATCGCCCTGACGGTCCTGCGTGACCTCGGCGGCAGCTCCCAGCAGGACCTGGCGAAGACCCTGGAGATGGACGGCACGAACGTCGTCGGGCTGCTCAACGACCTCGAGGCCGAGAACCTGATCGAGCGCCGCCGCTCCCCCGTCGACCGGCGCCGGCACGTCGTCGAGCTCACCGACGTCGGCGTCAAGCTGCTGGTCCGGGCGGAGTTCGCGCTCGCCGCGGTCGAAGACGAGGTGTTCAGCGGGCTCAGCGACGAGCAGCGCGAGACCCTCTACGAACTGCTTCAGCAGGCGACGAACAAGACGAACATCGAAGCCTGCCAGGAAGCCCTGCCGCCGACCTGCTGAGCGTCAGCCGCCCGCGATGTCCCGGGCCAGCTGCCGCGCTTCGGGCAGCGTGAACTTCCCGGTGATCTGCGTTTCTCCGCCGGTGATGGCGGACTGCACGGCCGGCGCGGTCAGGACGCGGCTCCGCAGCACCATCGCGACCTGCTTGCCGACGTTCTGCCCCGTCCACTCGGCCCACAGCTGCGCGCCCTTGGCGGTGAAGCTGAGGTTGACGACCGAGCTGCCGGTCTGCGGGTCGAGGGTGGCGTCCACGCGGCTCACGTCCGCACCGCTGAGGAAGCCGGGGCCGAGGATGTACTTCGTGCCTTGCGCGCGGTCGCAGCTGACCAGCGGCAACGCCGGGTCGTCGCGGCCGTTCAGGGGGTCCGGCTTGCCCTGGGCGCAGTCGAACGCCTGGGCCGCGGCCTGCTGCGTGGCCGGGTCGGTGCTCTGCCGTTCGGCGGCCGAGCCGGTCGCCGGCCCCGGCGGCAGTTCGGCCAGGACGGGCCGGAACCGCAGCTGCGTGCCGTCCTTGACGATGAAGCCGGTGGGCGCGGGGTGTCCCGCGACCTCGGCCTGGCACCCGGTGACGAGCACGGCGACGGCCGCGAGCAGGAGGATCCGCACGCGCCCATTCTGGCGGGTCGGGCTACCCCGCCGCCAGGATCGCTTCGAGTCCCGAGGCCTGGGTGCGCCAGTCCGCCACGTTCGGCGTCGTCCCGGTCCAGCGCTGGCCGATCCGGTTCAGCGCGTCCCGGTCGTTCGCCCACAGCGCGTCCGCCTGCTTCCGGACGAACGCGCGGTAGGTCGCCGAGCCCGTCGCCGTCGCCAGGTCGCCGAAGTAGCGCAGGAAGATGCCCTTGAACTGCTTCTGGTTGTCGTCGCAGGAAGCCGTGCCGCTGTCGCAGGATTCGACGAGCAGGCCGTTCGCCGCCAGCCGCGTCATCGCCGCGTCCGCCAACCTCTTCGCCGCGTCCAAATAGGACGCTGTGCCAGTCGCCCGCCACAGCTCCAGGAGACCGCCGATGCCGAGACCCTGGTTGTACGTCCACACCGTTTGGCCGTTGTTCGCACACGACGACGTCAAGCCGTCGTTCACCAGGCCCGAGGAGTTGATCAAGCCGCTGTTCAGGTACCAGTCCCCCGCGGTGCGGGCCCGCTGGCCCCACACGGTGTCGCCGGCGAGCCGGTTGTGCAGGGACGCGGTCAGCCGCAGGTACAACCCCGCTGTCACGGCGTTCTTGTACGTCCGCTCGCGATTCCACCAGACCCCGCCGCCGCAGCTGCCCGTGTCCCAGAACCCGTGGACGTAGTTCGCGATCGTCGTCGCCTCGGTGAGGTAACGCGGGTCGTGGGTGCGGTCGTAGACGGCGACCCACGCCAGGCCCCACCACGCGCTGTCGTCGATCGCCCGGCTGACGAAGTCACCCTCGATCGCGTCGGAACTCCTTGCCCCGGCGGGGAAAGCAGCCCGGTTGACGTCGAACGTCCGCGCCAGCGCGGTGTCGAACCCGCCCGCGTCGGCGACCGCCGTCACCGCCACCGCCGAGTTCCACCAGCTGGACGGCCACCACGCGGTGTACGGCTCGTAGGACCACATCAGCGCGTCGAGCGCGCCGGCCGCGCGGGTCGTCGCCGGGCGCGCCCACGCCGTGCAGCTTCCCTGCGCGTGCGCGGCTTCGCGGCCGCACGCACGCACCGCGCCGCCGTAGAGCCGGCCGCGGGGATCGCGCGTCGCGAACGCCGTGGTGTGCGTGGAAGTCGCGCCCGCGGCGACACTCGTGCGGCCCAGCGACGAGCCGTCCGGCCAGCTCGCGCCGGCGTCCCACGAGCGGTCGAGCCAGATCTCGTCGCCGGCGCCGCCCGCTTCGATCCCGCCCCACGCCAGGCCTTTGCCGTCGAAGTGGAGCCGGATCGTGCGGCCGAACAGCGTCGTCGGCGCCACCGGCTGGCTGTCCCCGGCGGCGGGGGCGCTGCGGTCGCACGCGGCATCGCAGACGTCCGGGTAGATCCACGCCGTGCAGCCGACGCCTTGGGCGTCCCCGCACGCGCGGACCCAGCCGCGGCGGTGGTGCGCCGGATCGGTGAGGTTGTACATGAGCGTGCGGGTGCCGGTCCACGTGCCGGGGATGCTCGCCTTGCCCAGCAAGCCTTCCCAGGTCGCGCCGGCGTCCCACGAGCGGTCGAGCCAGACGGCGTCGCCGGCGACGCCGTTGTCGATGCTCGCCCACGCCATGCCGTCGGGGTCGGAGGCGTGCAGGCGCAGCACGCGGCCGTTGATCACCTTGTCGGGCAGGGGAAAGCTCTCCTGCGCGGCCCGCGCCGGGTCGAGCGTGTCGCACGACGTCACGCACACCGCCGTCGCCGCTTCGGCGGGGATCGGGGTCAGGGAACCGAACACGAGCAGCAGCACGAGCAATGTCCGCATCGACATCCCTCTCCACGCACCGGGGGTCGCTCCAGCATAGGAAGCCCGCGGCCGGTTCTGAAGGATTCCGCCCGGTTCTGGCTCGTTCCGGACAAACATTCTCCGCCCGGAAAATGAGTGGTGCGCCCCGGCGGGACGGAGTTTGCTGGCCGCCGTGACCGACATCTCCGGAACGTGCGAGGACCGGTTCGGCAAGGTACGTGACGTCCTGGCGGCGTCACTCGACAACGACGACGTGGGCGCGTCCGTGGCCGTGCTGGTCGACGGCGAGCCGGTGGTGGACCTGTGGGGCGGGTACGTCGACGCCGCGCGCACGGTGGCGTGGGAGCGCGACACCATCACCACCGTCTGGTCCACCACCAAGACCATGACCGCGCTGTGCGCGCTGGTCCTCGCCGACCGCGGCGAGCTGGACCTCGACGCACCGGTCGCCGCCTACTGGCCCGAGTTCGCCGCCGCGGGCAAGGAAAAGACGCTCGTCCGGCACCTGCTCGGGCACACCGCGGGCCTGCCGGACTTCGAGGGGCCGATCGCGGTCGAGGACCTCTTCGACTGGCCGGCCGTCACCGCGCGGCTGGCCGCGCAGGCCCCGGCGTGGGAGCCCGGGACCGCGGGCGGGTACCACTCCGTGACGTTCGGGTTCCTGGTGGGCGAAGTCGTCCGCCGCGTCACCGGGCGCAGCCTCGGCACGTACTTCGCCGAGGAGGTGGCCGGCCCGCTGGGCGCCGACTTCCACATCGGGCTGGCCGCCGAGCACGACCACCGCGTGGCGCCGCTGATCCCCGACCCCCAGGGCGACAAGCCGCCGGGCTTCCTGGTCGGCGTTTCGGACTCGTACTCCGAGGCCTGGCGGCGCGCGGAAGTGCCCGCCATCAACGGGTTCGGCAACGCCCGCTCGGTCGCCGCGGCGCAGTCAGCACTGGCGGGCGGCGGCGGATTGCTGTCCGCGGCCGGGGCCGAGCGGGTCTTCGAAGAGCAGTTCCACGGCGAGGACCGCGTGCTCGGCGCGCAGATGCGCTACGGCCTGGGCTACCGGCTCGAGGGCCGCACGTGCTCGTGGGGCGGGTGGGGCGGCTCGGTGGTCCTCGTCGACGCGGAGAACCGCATGGTGGTGGCGTACGTGATGAACCAGGTCCTCTGGGACGGCGGGTACGCCCGCGGCCTCGACGTCGTCATGGCCGCCTACGACGGGATCATGGGTTAGGCGAAGGGAACAGGCGCGGCAGGAAGGCGAGCATCAGCGCCGACCACACCACGTGCGTCAGCAGCGGCGCCTGCACCCCGCCCGCCCGGCCGCGCTGCAGGGTGAACAGCGTCCCCATCACCGCCGACGCCAGTACCAGCGCGGGGTTGCGCGTCGCCGTCGTCGAAACCACGTACAGCGCCGTCGCTTTCGGGCCGCCGAACGCGTCGTGGAGCGCGCCGCGGAAGAAGAGCTCCTCGGCCGCGCCGGTCACCAGCGCCGTCGCCACCACCGACGGCGTCGAACCGCGGTGGGCGTGGTCGAGCACGCCCGCGATGGCCCGGCGCAGCGGCGGGATGCGGCGGGCCACCAGCGCGCAGCCGTAGAACACGCCGAACGCGCCCGCTCCTACGAGGACCGGCTGGACGACGTCCGGGCGGCCGCGCGGCACCCGCCCGGCGCCGGCGAACCAGGTCGCCGCGACCGACGCCGTGAGGGTGTGGAACCGCCGCGACCCCGGCCGGCTGGCCAGCGACGCGCCGAGCAGTCCGGACCCGGCAGCCGTCACCCCGGCGAGGAGGGTCTTCTTCACGCGGGCCGCCGGCTCTTCGCCCGCTCGCCGAGGGCTTGCAGCACGGCTTCGTCGTAGCCCATCGGCTCGAACTCGACGATCCGGCGGATGGCGTCGTCGCGGACGACGACCTCGTTCGTCATCGAGTCGATCAGCGCCCGGCCGGTCGTGACGTCGATGTCGGTGACCAGGGACAGCCAGTACGAGGACAGCCGGGGTGAAAGCAGCGGCACCGGCACGATCACCAGCGGCCGCCCCTCGATCGCCGCGACCCGCTGCAGCATGTCGCGGTAGGCCAGCACCTCGGGTCCGCCGATCTCGAACGTCCGGCCCTCGGCCTCCGGGTGGTCGAGCACGCCGGCCAGGTAGCGGACGACGTCGGCGACCGCGATCGGCTGCGTGCGCGTGCCGACCCAGCGCGGTGTGACCATCGCGGGCAGGTGCTCGACGAGCTGGCGGGTCAGCTCCCACGACGTCCCGCCGTGCCCGATGACGATCCCGGCGCGCAGCACGGTCACCGGCACGCCGGTCTCCCCCAGCAGCCGCTCGACCTCGCGGCGGCTGGCCAGGTGCTCGGACAGCGCATCGTCGTCGTCGCCGAGGCCGCCGAGGTAGACGATCCGGCCCACGCCCGCGTCCGACGCCGCCCGGGCGAACGCGCGGGCCGCGTCGGCGTCACGGCGTTTGAAGTCACTGCTGTCGAGCGAGTGCACGAGGTAGTAGGCGGCTTCGGCGCCCTTGAGCGCGTCGCGCAGGGAGCCGACGTCGGCGACGTCGCCGCGCACGGGCGTCCCGGCGCCGCGGTACTTCGCGGGGTGGCGGGTCATCGCGAGGACGTCGTGGCCCGCGTCTTCCAGCGCCGGGCACAACCGGCTGCCGACGAACCCCGAAGCCCCGGCCACCAGCACACGCATACCGGTGACGCTAGCCGGGACCGCCCGGGCCCGCAGATCACCCGCGGCGGGTCCGCCCGGCGAAGCAGACGGCGGCGACCACGCCCGCGCAGCCGACGAGCTGCAGCGCGCTCGGCGTCTCCCCCAGCAGGCCGATGCCCAGGAGCACCGCGCCGACGGGCTGCAGCAGCATCAGCGTCGCGCCGGTGGTGGCGTTGATCCGGGGCAGCGCGGCGGAGATCAGGATCCACCCGATCAGCTGGCCGACGACGGCGAGCGCGACCAGCCAGCCGAACGTCTGCGCGCTCGGGCTCAGGTCGAGCGTTCCGGACGGGACGCCGAGAGCGACGGCGACGGCACCGGCCGAGACCGTCGCGAGCACCAGGGACTGCGCTTGCGCGCCCTTGCCGCCGCTCAGCCGGATCAGGAAGAGGTACACGGCGTACCCGGCACCGGCGAGCATCGCGAACACGGCACCGGTCACCGGGTCCGGGCCGAACGAGCCGCTCCCGGCGAACCCGCCGGCCAGCACGACGCCGCCGAGCAGCACGGGCACGGCGAGGAGGAACTGCTTCGCCGGCCGTTCCCGCAGGAACGCGAACGCCAGCAGCGGCACGATGACCACCTGGACGGCGAGCAGCACGGTCGCGATGCCGGCGCCGACCCGCGGGATCGCCTCGCCCCACAGCACGAAGTCCAGGCCGAGCCCGAGGCCGGCCAGCAGCGGGAGCAGCACGCGGGGTGCGGCGCCGGACTTCCGCCGTTCCCGCGCGGCGAGCGCGAGCAGCACCGGCAGGGCCAGCAGGCAGCGCCAGAACGCGCTCGTGCTGCCGCTGGCGTGCGAGACCTTGATGAAGACCGACGACAGCGAGATGCAGAAGCTGCCGAGCGCGGCGAGCAGGCGCGGGTCGAAGCGCTCGGTGAACGGCGTGGGGGTGGTCGTCGGGCGGGGCGCGGTCGTGGTCACGGCTCCAGCGTGCGGGTCACGACTGTCAAGGACAAGCGAATGTTTCTGGGCTTCATTCGGTAGCATTTCTACCGTGTTCGGAATCGAGCGGATGCGCGCGCTGCACGCGGTCGCCACGCAGGGTTCGGTGGCCGCGGCGGCCGCGTCCCTGCACGTCACACCGTCGGGGGTGTCGCAGCAGCTGGCCAAGCTGGAACGGGAGGCGGGGCAGCCGCTGCTGGAGCCCCGCGGCCGCGGCGTGCGGCTGACGAAGGCGGGCCAGGTGCTGGCCGGGCACGCCGAGCGGATCCTGGCGCAGGTCGCCGAGGCGAAGTCGGACCTGGAACTGCTGCGCGAGGACGTCATCGGGCCGTTGCGGGTCGGGGCGATCCCGACGACGGTGCACGCGCTGCTCCCGCCCGCGCTGGCGACACTCGCGGCGCAGCACCCGCGGCTGGCGGTGACGCTGCACGAAGGGGAAGCGGAGCAGACGATGCCCCGCGTGCTGGCCGGCGACCTCGACGTGGCGGTGCTGGAGAGCTGGGAGGACCGGCCGACGGTGATCCCGCCGTCGACGACGCGGATCGCGCTGTTCTCCGACGTCGCGGACCTGGTCTTGCCCGCCGGCCACCGGCTCGCGCACCGCAAGACGGTGGATCTGTCCGAAGTGGACGACCTGCCGTGGATCGGCTGGAGCCAGGGGTCCGGCTGCTACGAGTGGCTGGTGCAGGTGCTGCGCAAGCAACGGCTGGAGCCGCGGATCAGCTGCACGGTCGGCGGCTACCCGACGCAGCTGGCCCTGGTGGCGGGCAACGTCGGCGCGGCGCTGGTCCCGCGGCTGGCCCGCGAGCAGTCGCCGGAGGGGGTCCGCATCCTGGCGACCCGCCCGGCGTTGACGCGCACGATCTACGCGATTTGCCGGGCGGGCGAGGAAGACCGCGGCGCGGTGCGCGCTTGCTTGGACGCGCTCAAGGCTGCCTCCGCGCGCTTCGAGAACGTGGGCCGGCCGGTCGGCTGAGCCGGTCGACCATCTCCGTGACCAGCTCGCCCGGCCGCCGGTGGTGGACCAGGAAGAGGTCCCGCGCCGGGCGCGCGTCGGCTACCTCGCGGACCTCGACCCGCGACGCTTCCGCCCGCTCGAGCACGCTTTCCGGCACGAACGCGACCCCCAAGCCGGCCTCGACCAGCGCCAGGATCACCTGGTAGTCCCGGGTTTCGTAGGTCACCCCGAGCGTGACGCCCGCCGCTTCGGCGAGCTGGTCGAGGCACGCGCGGTTGGGTACGCCGGGGCTGCCCGAGATCCAGTCTTCGCGCGTCAGCGCCGCCAGCGTGAGCCGGCGGGCGCGGGCCTTCGGGTGCTCCCGGGGCAGGATCAGCCGGAACCGTTCCGCCCGCAGCAGTGACCGGGCCAGCCCGCGCGCCTCGGGCAGCGGCGCGCCCGGGTAGCGGTGGGTGATCAGCAGGTCCAGCTCACGCGAGCGGACCAGGTCGTAGCCGTCGGGCGGCTCGAGGTCCAGCAACCGCAGGGCGACCGCCGGGTGCGCCCGGCGGAACTCCGCGAGCGCCGCCGGGACGAGCGTCGCAGCGGCGCTCGCGAACGTGCCGACGGCGAGCCGCGCCGGCTCCGCTCGGAGCACGGCTTCCGCGCCGCGCAGTTCCCCGGCGATCGTCTCGGCGTGGACCAGCAGCGCTTCCCCGACCGGCGTGAGCGTGACTCCGCGCGCGTGGCGGTGCAGCACGGACGCGCCGACATCCCGTTCGAGCTTCGCCAGCTGCTGCGAGACGGCGGACGGCGTGAAAGACAGCTTCTGGGCCGCCGCGGCGATCGAGCCCGCGCGGGCGATCTCGCCGAGCAAGGCGAGGCGGCGAGCGTCGAGCACGGGACCTCCAGCCGTAAGCGTTGCTAAGGCCAGCCTAGGAGACCTCGCTGGTGCTTACGGCAGCTTCGCGCGCATGCTAGGGACGTGATCAGTACTTCGGATGTCGAGCAGGCCGCCGCGCGGATCGAGGGCCGGGTCCGCCGGACGCCGGTGTTCGCCGACGACGGCCTGTGGTTCAAGCTCGAGCAGCTGCAGCACACCGGGTCGTTCAAGGCCCGCGGCGCGTTCAACCGGATCATCGCCGCCGGCGCGCTTTCGGCGGCCGGCGTCGTGGCCGCGTCGGGTGGGAACGCCGGGCTCGCCGTCGCGCACGCGGCCCGCGAGTTCGGCGTGGCCGCGCGGGTGTACGTCCCGGTGACCGCGCCGGCGGTCAAGGTGGCGAAGCTGCGGCAGCTGGGCGCGGCGGTCGAGCTGGTCGGCGACAAGTACGCGGACGCCTACGACGCGGCGGTGAAGGACGCGGCGGACCGCGGCGCGCTCTTCTGCCACGCCTACGACCAGCCGGAGATCTGCGCCGGCCAGGGCACGGTGGGGCTCGAGCTGCTGGAGCAGACGGACGGCGTCGACACGATCCTGGTCGCGGTCGGCGGCGGCGGCCTGCTGGCCGGCATCGCGGCCGCGGTCGAAGGCCGGGCCCGGGTGGTCGGCGTCGAACCGCGCACGGCCCCGACGTTGCACGCGGCCCTGGCGGCCGGCGAGCCGGTCGCGGTCGAGGTGTCCGGCGTCGCCGCGGACTCCCTGGGCGCGTCCCGGCTCGGCGACATCGCGTTCGCGGTCGCCACCCGCACGGAGGTCGGCTCGGTGCTGGTGGACGACTCGGCGATCCTCGAGGCCCGGACGGCGCTGTGGGACCGCTACCGCCTGGCCGTCGAGCCGGGCGGGGCGACGGCGTTCGCGGCGCTGCTGGACGGCGCTTACCGGCCGGCGCCGGGAGAGCGCGTCGCGGTGCTGCTGTGCGGCGCGAACACCGACCCGGCGACGCTCACTTCCCCGCCAGCCGCGCCACCAGCGGCGCGAACTCTTCGATGAAGGCGCTGTTGACGCTGACGTAGGAGACGCCGAGCTCGTCGCGGCGCCGTTCGAGCTCGGCGGCCATGTCGTCGACGCTGCCGCGGATCATGGTGAGCGAGTCGTGCTCGATGAGCGTCTCGGCGTCGACGCCGATGAACCCCCGGATCCACGGCGGCACCTGCTCCCCGACGACGAAGATGTTGAGCCCGAGCTCGACGTCCCGCTCCCCGGCAGCGGCGCGGATCTCCTCGACGTACCCGGCCATCTCCTCGCGGGTGGTCAGCACACCGCCGGCGAGGGTGACGATGTCGGCCTTGGCACCGGCGAGCCGCCGCGCCTTCGGCCCGCCGGCGGCGAGCATGACGGGGGTGTGCACGTCGCCGTCGAGACGACGGACGTGGTCGATGGTCTCCGAAATCGAGTCGAGCCGGTCCTGCCCCGAGCCGTAGGGCAGGCCGAGCTCTTCGGCCTGCTGCCGCATGGTGGGCAGCCCGGTGCCGAGCCCGAGTTCGAACCGGCCGCCGGTGACCACGGTCAGGCTGTGCGACTCCCAGGCGGCAGCCCGCGCGGTGCGCAGCGGACTGGCGAGGACGAAGGAGCCGACGCGGAGGTCGGTGGTGACGGCGGCCGCGGCCGCGAGGGCGGCGGTGGGCGTGGGGAGGTTGAGGTTGTCCGGGCAGAGAAGGGTGGAGTAGCCGAGCTCTTCGGCCCGCCGCGCGGTTTGCAGCCACTTCGCGCCGCCCTCGGTCGCAGCCGCGACCACGCCGAACCGGAACGCCTTCTTGTCCATCGGAGCACTCCCCCGTATTTGGTTGGTGACTCGATCAAACCACCGGGGCGTGTCGCGGGGGCCCCCCCCGCCGCCCCCGCGGACGGGGGGCGGCCCGCGGGGTAAGCAACCACCACAACCTTGTTTTCGCAAGAACCGGCGGCCGCCCCCCGGCCGCGGCGCCGGTAAATCACCCGG
>NZ_JBIWAI010000014.1:0-57600 GCF_044759945.1 Amycolatopsis sp. NPDC098790 | reverse complement strand
CCTCCCGCCTCACCCCCCCCCCCCACCCACAGGCACCACTTGTTTATCGCTCCCAAAAATAACATTTTTTTTTTTTTTATCAAAATAAACCGCGGGGGGGGGGGGGGGGGCCCCCCCCCCCCCCCGCCCCGGCTTCCGGCGTCAGCCGCGCTGGTACTCCTCCCACGTCACCTTGGTGACCGAAGGACCGTCGTCCGCGCCGCGGCCGGCGAGGCCGTTCATGCCCAGGTAGTAGTCACCGGTCTGGTGCTGGGCCCCCGACGAGAGGTCCGGGTCGGAGACGGCCATCGCGTGGATGTGGTAGGCGAAACCCTGCGCCGGCGTGCGCAGCCAGGCGGCGAACCCGACCTTGCGCAACGCCTTGAGCAGGTTCGTCCGGCTCGTCGACGACAGGCTGGACACCGAGATGTCCATCGCGCCGCCGCCGTCGTGCGTGCCGGCCGAAGCGTCGACGCCGCCAGGGTTGTACGAACCCTGGGTCAAGCTGACCGACGAACCGAAGATCCCCTCCGCGGCCACGAGCATCGCCTTCGTGCGCGTGTTGAGCGTGACGCCGTGGTAGGTCACGTGGCTGCCCGCCGAAACCGGGCTCGTCACCGTGTACCGGCCCTCGCCCAGCTTCTCCAGGGACGTCTTGCCCGGCAGCCCGGAAGCGTCGATCCCGGTGTAGCCCAGCGACTTCTGGTACTGCGAGTACGCGGTGATCGTCGTGGTGCCGAAGTAGCCGTCGACGTAGGTGCTCGCCAGCAGGCCCTTCGCCTGCAGCGCCTGCTCGACGAGCAGGACGCTGTCGTGCGCGCCCGGCGTCTGCGTGTCGTCGGCGCGGCGCGGGTCGATCTGGGCCGCCTTCAGCACGGCCTCCATGTTCGCCGTGGGCAGCGCCGTCGTGGCCGCCGGCTCGGCCTGAGCCGGTGCGGCCACGGCGAACGCCGCGGCGGTGAGTGCCGTCAGCACGGCGGCCTTCGTGAGCATTCCTGTCCTCCACTGGTCGGCATCGGTACGGCCACGAGGATCACGCCCGGCGATACAAGTGCCGTACAAAAGCGGCATTCGGGTCGGCGTCACAACGTGTAATCCCAGCCACAACCGATCCGGTTCATCCTGGTCCAGACGTGTTTCTTGCCGTCACGCAGAGTTGTCATGGGCCAGCCCTGGACGTTCCCGTGCTCGTTTCGTAACCTGTTCGAGATCTCGCGGCCCCCGGTCGTCGATGAGACGGCGACGCGAGATCGCCGCCGATACCCCCTGACGGGTACCGGACCCCGCCGCGTGCTCTTCCTGTTGCGGTCGAGCACGCGCGGACACGGGCGAGGCCCCCGACTCGCCCCGGTACCCGGCGGCGGCCGATCAGCAAAGGAGACCCGCGCGAGAATGCGTTCGCATCCCGTCAAGCGCGTGGTGTCAGGTGCCCTCGCCGCGGCCTCGGTGATCACTGTCGTCACCATGGCCCAGCCGACGGCCACCGCCGCCCCCGTCCCCGTCCTCCAGGCCCCGCCCACCGGGTCCGACGCCCTGGCCAAGTACCGCGACCTCTCGGCGCAGGCCGAGAAGCTCAACGAGGACCTGCTCAAGGCCCAGGACGACCTGACCGCCAAGCAGGGCCAGCTCGACAAGGCCAACGCCGACGTCACCGCCGCCAAGGACGCCGGTGCCTCCGCCATCGAGGCGAAGAAGAAGTACCAGACGCAGGTCGACCAGTTCGCCGGCGCGTCGTTCACCAGCGGCGTCCAGATGAACAAGCTGTCGGCGCTGCTGGCCGGCACGTCGACGCAGGACTTCCTGGACCGCTCGGCGGCCCTCGAGGTCATCGCGACCGACAAGAACGCCGCGATGGACAACCTCAGCGGCGCGGCCGACAAGGCCACCGCCGCCGAGAAGGCGGCGACGGACGCGGCGAAGCGGGCGACCGACGCCCGGGACGCCGCGGCCAAGCTCGCGTCGGACATCGAAGGCAAGAAGAAGAACCTCCAGGCCCAGATCGACCAGATCGAGGCCCAGAGCAAGACGCTCAGCACCGCCGACAAGACCGCCCAGAAGGACACCGGCGGCAAGGCGCCGACCGTCAAGGCGGCCACCCCGGCCGCGCAGAAGGCGGTCGACGCGGCGCTGAGCAAGCTCGGCAGCGCCTACGTCTACGGCGCCACCGGGCCGAGCACGTTCGACTGCTCGGGCCTGATGCAGTGGGCCTACAAGCAGGCCGGGATCACGCTGCCGCGCACGTCGTCGGCGCAGGCGGGCTTCGGTACGTCGGTGCCGCGCGACCAGCTGCAGCCGGGCGACCTGGTCGCGTACTACTCCCCCGTGTCCCACATCGGGATGTACATCGGCGACGGCAAGATGGTGCACGCCCCGACCAGCGGCGACGTCGTCAAGATCTCGCCGCTGCTGAAGGAGTACGCGGGCGCGACCCGGCCCACGGCGTGACAGCGTGCCCCGTTCCGCGAGGTGTAGAAATCGCGGAACGGGGCACCTTCCGCGCATGGTCGACAACTACGACGCCGCGACGGTCGAGGCCGTCGGCAAGGTCACCGAGGCGCTCGAGACGATCGAGCGGGCGCGCGGGCACCTCTACTCGTTCCACCAGCTGACCGGAAGCGCGGACCTGGCCCTCGGCGAAGCGGTCGAGAAGCTCGAGAAGGCCGGCCACGCGGACTGGGCGCGGCGGATCAACGAGGAGCTGATCGGGCTCAACGTGTTACCCGATCGGTGGACGTTCCAGGTCGTCGAGGAGTACGACGACGGCTACTACAAGGCGTGCCGGGACCTCGAGCGGTCGCTGCTCGAGTCGTTGACGAACGGCCGCCGCCACCTGCACGAACAGCAGATGAAGGACGACCGCCGCACCCACGGCAGGCCGGGCCACGAGGCAGGCGCGCCATCGACCCCACCCGCCGGCTCGTGACCGGCGGTTGTCGTACCCCTGCGCTACAGTCGGACCCAGGCGAACAGATGTTCGATTGGAGGATGTCGTGACCGATCAGGTGGAACCGAACCCGGAGAAGGACCCGAGCGACTGGACGACCGGTGACGAGCCGATGACCGGGCCGCAGAAGTCGTACCTGCAGACGTTGGCGCAGGAGGCCGGGGAGGAAGTGCCGGAGGGGTTGACGAAGGCCGAGGCTTCGGCGCGGATCGATGAGCTGCAGCAGGCCACTGGGCGGGGTAGCTGACGGGCGCGGGCCAGCCGGAGGCGAGTCGGCCGGGCGGAGCCGGAGGCCGGGCTGAGGGGCGGGCCGAAGGCCGGGCCGGCGGCGAGTCGGCCGGGCGAAGCCGGAGGCGAGTCGGCCGGGCGCCGGGCGGCGGAGCCGGAGGGCGAGTCGGCCGGGCAGAGCCGGAGGCCAGGCCGATGGCGGAGCCGGCTGTCGAGCGTCGTGGTTTTGTGCTTCGCGCCACGGCATGTCCCCTTCTGGCCCGGGTAACCGATCCCCAGATGCCCGACTCCCCGAAGGAGGCGTCCCGTGTACCTGACCGTCCTGCTCGCGGCCTTGGCCGGACTCCTCGTGCTCGGCGCGACCGCCGTTCGCGAGCTGCGGAAGCCCTATCCGCTCACCGCGAAGCGCACCTTCGTCGCGACCTGGGTGGTCGGCGCCGGTGGGCTGGCCTGGTGGGCCGTCTCGCCGGGGGCCGCGCCGCTCGTCGTTGTCGTTGTGGGGCTCGGCTTTCTCGTCGCCACGCTGAACCGCGGGCCCGAACGGCCGTCCTACCCGCGCGCCACTCCCTACCAGCCACCTCGTTGATGTGATCGGCGGACGATGTCGCAACCGAACGAACAACCCGAGATCGCGCGGCCGGGCACTCCGGATCCCGACCGGCCGGACGACAACCTTTACGAGCCCGGTGAAGGCGATCCGCCCGACAGCGTCGAAGAAGCCCGTGGTGTCGGGCAGAAGGTGATCGGCGAGCTCCGGGAACGTCGCTGACTCAAGCCGCGGCGGGCAGGGCTGCGCCCGTCACGCGGAGGAGGAACTCGGCGTTGGAGCCGGTCTTGCGGAGCTGGTCGAGCAGCTGCTCGATCGCGTGCGGGCCCTGCAGTGCGTGGCGGACGTCGCGCATCGCGGCCAGTTCGCCCGGGGTGACGAGGAGTTCTTCGCGGCGGGTGCCGGAACCCGGGATGTCGACCGCCGGGAAGGTGCGGCGCTCCGCCGCCTTGCGGTCGAGCTTGAGTTCCGCGTTGCCTGTGCTCTTCAGCTCCTCGAAGAACACCGTGTCGGCCAGCGAACCGGTCTCCACCAGCGCCGAGGCGACGATCGTGAGCGAGCCGCCGCCTTCGAGGTTGCGGGCGGCGCCGAGGATGCGTTTCATCGGCTGCAACGCGGCCGCGTCGACGCCGCCGGACAGCGTGCGTCCCGACGGGCGGGCCGAAAGGTTGTACGCGCGGCCGAGGCGGGTCAGCGAGTCGAGGAGCAGCACGACGTCTTCGCCGCGCTCCACCAGGCGTTTCGCGCGCTCGACGGCGAGTTCCGCCACCGCGACGTGTTCCGCGGGCGGCCGGTCGAAAGTGGACGCGATCACCTCGCCGCGCACGGTCCGGCGCAGCTCGGTGACCTCCTCCGGGCGCTCATCGGCGAGCAGCACCATCAGCCGGCATTCGGGGTGGTTGACCGAGATGCCGTGACCGATGTCACGCAGCACGGTCGTCTTCCCGGCCTTGGGCGGGGAAACGACCAGCGCCCGCTGGCCTTTGCCGAGGGGTGTGACGAGGTCGATGACGCGCGGCAGCAGGCGTGTCGGGGTGGTTTCGAGCAGCAGCCGCTCGTCCGGGTGCACCGGGACCAGGTCGGTGAAGTGCGGGCGCGGTTCCGCCGGATCGGCACCGTTGACGCTGGTGATTTCCTCGGCGGTACCGGTGATTTCGTCGCCCGGGCGCAGCTTGTGCTTGCGGACGAGGGAAAGCGGCAGTGCGACGTCGTCCGGAGCCGGCCGGTAGCCGGTGCGGACAAACGGGGTTTTTCCTGACGTGTCAAGGATTCCGTGAAAGGACATGGGTGTCTCCTGATGAGGTGGCCGGCCCGCGCGGACGGCGGAGCCGGGTACGGAGGAAGAAGGCTGATGAGCCTGGATCCGAGAAGCGTCCTCCGGGCGGCCGAGCGGCCGGCATCCGTGAGGAGCACCTTCACGTTAGCGCGACGTCACGGAAAGCACAACGGGTAAGACCCCGTCGCGGTGGGTAGGTCTGAAGGAGAAGCCCGAGAACGGGGGAACCCGCGGCTGACGATGGGAGTGGATCGTGTATCGACATACCCCGGAACCTGGCGTCGATACGGGCGAGAGCACCGACGGCGACCAAACCGGGACCACGTCCCCGGCGCGCCCGAGCGCCGGCGCCGTGGTCACCTCGACGTTCGAAGAACTGGCGCCCGCCCTGCCCAACGAGATGGCGGGCCTGCGCCGCAAGCTGACCCACTGGCTGGCCGAGCTGCCACTGGACCCGGGCAGCACGCACGACATCACGCTGGCAACGTACGAGGCGCTGGCAAACGTAGCGGCCCACGCGTACCCGGACGGCAACGGCTGGGCCCGCCTGGAGGCAGCACGCAAGGGCGACGCGGTAACGGTGA
Source organism: Amycolatopsis sp. NPDC098790 (assembly GCF_044759945.1). Classification (NCBI taxonomy): domain Bacteria; kingdom Bacillati; phylum Actinomycetota; class Actinomycetes; order Pseudonocardiales; family Pseudonocardiaceae; genus Amycolatopsis; species Amycolatopsis sp. NPDC098790. The sequence goes on along the minus strand of NZ_JBIWAI010000014.1, from coordinate 52,042 downwards.
CGGTGACGGACACCGGCTGCGGAATCCCGGCAACACGCCCCCACCAACCGGGGCTGCGAACCTCGGGCGGCCGAGGCCTGGTGCTGATCGACAAGGTGACGGACCAGTCCGACATCGAGTCGGGAGATCAAGGAACAACGATCCACATGACGTGGCGCCCGGCCGCACTGAGGCACAAGAACCCGGCCTGATCGACGGGGAGATCCCGCCGAGGCTGGAAGCACTGGGGAGAGGCGCGAGAATCCGCGCACGGAAGGCTGGCGCGGACCAGCTGGCGCGAATTGGCCGGCGCGGAGAGACCGCGCCGAGGTGGCACCGGCAGAGATTTGCCCGGCACAGCTTGCGTTCGAAGCCCGGACCCGCTTCGCGGACCGGGCTTCGCGCGCGAGAGGCGGGATTACGGACCGGGTTGAGACCGCAGACGGAAAGGCTCGCGGATTGCACGGCCTCGCAAATCGGCTCGCGCGGGAAAGCGGCATGCGCGAGCGAGCTGCAGACAGGTGTGAGTTCGCTCGCACAGCCTGGCTCACGCCAGGCCCGCGGACCCGCTTCGCGGGCCGGGCTTCGCGCGCGAGAGGCGGCATTGCGGGCCGGGTCGAGACCGCAGACGGAAAGGCTCGCGGATTGCACGGCCTCGCAAATCGGCTCGCGCGGGAAAGCGGCATGCGCGAGCGAGCTGCAGACAGGTGTGAGTTCGCTCGCACAGCCTGGCTCACGCCAGGCCCGCGGACCCGCTTCGCGGGCCGGGCCTTCGCGCGCAGAGATTGCCAGCGGCGCAGGCTTGCAACCCGGCTCATTCTCACCCCTGACCCCGGCCCGCCCCTCGGCCCCTGGCACCGGCAAAGATTTGCCCGGCACAGCTTGCGTTCGAAGCCCGGACCCGCTTCGCGGGCCGGGCTTCGCGCGCAGAGATTGCCAGCGGCGCGGGCTTTGCAACCCGGCTCATTCTCACCCCTGACCCCGGCCCGCCCCCGGCCCCTAGCCCCCAAGCCCCCGGCCAAAGTGCCCTACCTCACAACCCTCAAGCCGCCTCGGCCAGCCGCACCAACCGCCCCCGCGGGTACGACACCAACTCCCTCTCCTCGTCCGTCGTGAAGATCTCGACGGAATCCCCCAGCAACTCAGCCGAGGTCACCTGCAGCTGCCACGCGGGCAGGCCCGGCGCCGGCTCGTGCCAGAACCACTGGCCCTTCGTGAGCTGGTCCGCCGGGACCGTCGCGTCGTCCTTGTTCATGCCCATGAGGCTAGCCGTCACCACCGACAGTTTTCGCACTGCCTCTAGGTGTGGGCCGCGTTGATCGTGATCGTCAGGACCTGGGGGTCGCCCGCGAACACCGCGCCGCTGAAGTCGGGGCCTGGGCTCACGTCGTCGTACGGGAACGCATACCCCCGGTTGTCCGGCAGTTTCGAGTGGACGATCCGCGCGTAGTGGTTCGTCGCGTCGCCTCCGTAGAAGCGAGAAGGGTCCTCGTCCGTCGGCTGGTTCGGGTTGTCCAGCAACGTCGTGCGGTTCAGCGCCGCCGCCAGGCGGGGGACGATCGCCTTGCGTGCGTCGCTCGCTCCCGCCGCCAGTGCGAACGGGCCGCTGTCGCAGCTCCACACGTCCGCCGTCGACGGCTTGGCGAACGACTCCGCGCCGAACACCAGCTGGTCGCCCGAAACGCGGCCGGTGAACTTGCCCAGACCCGGGTTCTGCGAGTCCACGACCAGGTCCGTGCCCGCGTACTTCTGCCACACCTGGTCGATGTAGCCGTCGAGGTACCCGCCGAACTGCGCCGCGTGGTGGTGCGGTGACAGCACGCGCAGGTTCCCGCCACCGCCCGTCTGCACCAGGTTCGCCCACTCACCGCCCAAAGAAGACAGCGAAGACGCGATCTGGTCCAGCGCGCCCGCCGGCAGCCCGTTGACCGTCGACGTGCCGGAGCCGGACGTCAGCGACAGGCCCATCGGGATGCCCACGAAGTCGACGTAGCTGATGTTCGCGAACAGTTGCGTGTCGTTGAACGTGAACTCGCTGAACGACCAGTTCTTCCCGTAGTTCGGGTCGCCGGAGTTCAGGAAGCTCGGGTGCACCAGGTTGGGCCCCGGGTCGAGGAAGAAGTCCAGCTTCGCGTCCGTGACGACGTAGATGCGCGCGCCACCCATCTTGGGCACCGACACCTGCGCTCCCGACGCGATCGGGATGGCGCAGTCCTCCGGCAGCGGCGTCGTCGGGGCCGACGGCGACGCCGGGTAGTACGGCGTTCCGTCGGCGCGCAGCAGCACGAGCCTGCCGTCCGGGGTCGTGCCGGTCACGTACGCGTACACGGTTGCGGAGCCGGAGTTGTTCACCAGCTTGAGGCCGAACGTGTCCGGCGTCGCGGCGGACGCGGCCCGCGCGAGGGGTACCGCCGTGGCGAGCGTGGCCGCCGTGAGGCCGAGGAACGAGCGACGGGAGATCATGGTGTCCTCCACGATGAGGGGACGGCGGAGTCCATAGTGGACTTCCGAGGGCGGTTCGCAGGATTCGTTGTGGACGCCAACAAACTATGACCAGTATTTCGTTACCTGGCAACCCTTCGAAAGGAGGTCCAGACCACCGCCAAACCCGGCCCGCGCGTTGCCCAGCGGTCACGAATTCCAAACGGGACGAACCCGGGACTGCCCACGGGTACCGCGTGCCGGGTACTTCCGGGCACACCCCTTGACGCGGGCGCGGTGAACCGATGACAGTGGACGGCCTCGCAGGTCGTGGACGACCGGATTCCCCCAAGGAAGCGAGAACCCATGCGCACCACCAAGCGGCTGGCCGCCCTCGTGGCCACGTTGTCCATCGCCCTCACCGCCGCCCCGGCCCACGCCGAAGCGGGCTGGACCACCGTCTTCCAGGACGACTTCGACGGCGCCGCCGGCACCGGCCTGAACACCCAGGACTGGCTCTACGACACCGGAACCGGCTACCCCGGCGGCGCGGCGAACTGGGGCACCGGCGAAATCGAGACCGCCACGAACTCGACGGACAACGTCTACCACGACGGCCAGGGCCACCTGGCGATCAAGCCGCTGCGCGACGGATCCGGCCAATGGACGTCCGGCCGGATCGAAACGCAGCGCACCGACTTCGCCGCTCCCGAAGGCGGCCAGCTGGAGATCAGCGCGACGCTCAAGCAGCCCTCCCCCGAACACGGCCTCGGCTACTGGCCGGCGTTCTGGGCGATGGGCGCCGACGCCCGCCCGGTCGGCGCGACGAACTGGCCGAGCATCGGCGAGCTGGACATCATGGAAGACGTCAACGCGCTGAGCAAGCACTCCACCACCTTCCACTGTGGACAGTGGCAGGGCGAGTGCCACGACCCGGACGGCATCACCAGCGACCTGCAGGACTGCCCCGGCTGCCAGGACGGCTACCACACCTACTCCGTCGTCGTGGACCGCCGCGACGCCGCCGCCGAGGAACTGCGCTTCTCCCTGGACGGCACCCAAACGTTCTCGGTCAAGCAGAACCAGGTGTCGGACGCGACCTGGAAGGCCGCCGTCGACCACGGCTTCTTCGTCATCTTCGACGTCGCGATCGGCGGCTCCTACCCGAACAAGGTCTGCGGCTGCACCTCCCCCGGTGCGGACATCACGCCCGGCGCCGAAATGAGCATCGACTCGCTCTCGGTGAAGACGAGCGTGGGCTGACCCGTAGGCTGGCGCCATGAAGCACGCCGTCATCGCGTCACCGATCGGACCGCTGACCCTGGTCGGCGACGGCGAGGCGCTGGCCGGGCTCTACTTCGACGGCCACCTGCGGACACCCCGCCTCACCGACCTCGGGACGCGGGACGACGACGCCTTCGAAGCCGCGCGGGCCCAGCTGGGCGAGTACTTCGCGGGCACGCGGCGCGAGTTCGACCTCGAACTCGCGCCGCGCGGCTCGGCGTTCGAGAAGCAGGTCTGGGCGCTGCTGACGAAGATCCCGTACGGCGAAACCCGCACGTACGGGCAGCTGGCCGCCGAGCTGGGCGACCCCGGCGCCGCGCAGGCCATCGGGAACGCCAACGGCTGGAACCCGATCAGCGTCATCGTGCCGTGCCACCGCGTGGTCGGCACCAGCGGCGGCCTGACCGGGTACGCCGGCGGCCTCACCCGCAAGCGGTTCCTCCTGAGCCTCGAGGAACCGCCCGCGGACGAGGTCGGCCGGCTGTTCTAGCCCGCCGAGCAGGTCACGGCGGGCGCCGTCAGGTTCCCGCCGTGCTCGACGGTGAACCCGATGACGTTGCCGCTGCCGTTGGGCCGCGCGGTCAGCACGTACCCGGTGCTGTCCCAGGTCCCGGTGTAGTTCCAGCTGCCGATGACCTTCTGCGGTGCGTGGAAGGTGATCGTGAGGACCCAGCTGTTCGACCCGGTCACCGTCACCTGGCCGTTGAAGCCGACGTTCCACTCCGCCGTCTTGGCGTAGGTGCCCGTGCAGCCACCAGGAGCCGGGGTGGTCGGGGTGGTGGTGGGCGTGGTCGGCGTGGTGGTCGGCGGCGGAGTCGTACCGCCGTTCAGCGCGTCGAGCACGGCGGTGTAGGCCGCCTTCTTCTGGCCGTTGCCGTCGAACAGCAGCGGCGTGGCCGAGGCCCGCCACGAGTCCGTGTCGCGGATGCCCCACACGGTGATGCCGGTGCAGCGCGCGACCGCCAGGCAGGCCTGGGTCACGGTCCGGTAGTTGTTCGCCTGGGCCGTGCCCGACCCTTCGATGTCCAGCTCGGTGATCTGCACGTCCACGCCGAGGTCGGCGAAGTTCTGCAGCGTCGTCCGGTAGTTCGACGGCACCGGGCTGTTGGGGTTGAAGTGCGACTGGAAGCCGACGCAGTCGATCGGCACGCCGCGGGCCTTGAAGTCCTGGACCATCCGGTAGACGGCCTGGGTCTTCGCCTGGCTCCAGTCGTCGGTGTTGTAGTCGTTGTAGCAGAGCTTCGCGCTCGCGTCGGCCGCCCGCGCGGCGCGGAACGCCGCTTCGATCCAGTCGTTGCCGGTGCGCTGCAGGTTCGAATCACGCCGGGCACCCGAGCTGCCGTCGGCGAACGCCTCGTTGACGACGTCCCAGGCGTAGATCTTGCCGCGGTAGTGGGTCGCGACCTGCGTGACGTGGTTCAGCATCGCCGAGCGCAGCGCCGAGCCCTCCATGCTCTGCATCCAGCCGGGCTGCTGCGAGTGCCAGGCCAGGGTGTGCCCGCGCATCCGGGCGCCCTGGCTCGTCGCCTGGGCGACGATCCGGTCGGCGTTGCCGTAGGAGAACTGGTTCTGCGACGGCTCGGTCGCGTCGATCTTCATCTCGTTCTCGGGCGTGACCATGGAGAACTCGCGGCTCAGGATCCCGGTGTAGACGCTGTCCGAGAGCTTGCCCGCCGAGACGGCGGTGCCGAAGTACCGTCCGGTCCCGCTCGCCGCGCTGCCCAGCGTGGTGCCGGCCGACGGCGTCGGCGACGTCGTCGTGGTGGTCGAACCCCCGCTGTTCAGGCCGAGGAACGCGATCGCGTACGCCACCATCCCGTTCTGCGGCAGCGAGTGCCCGGCGCCCTGGACGCTGATCCCCTCGACCGGCGCCTGCGCGCCGGTGCCGCCGTAGCGGGTGCGCGTCCAGCCGGACTGCGGCGAGTCGCTCGACGACGGCGTCTGGCTCACCCCGCGCAAGTTCGTCCACTGCTTGATCTCTTCCCCGAAGTTCGGGTAGCGCAGGGTGTCGTCGGCAGTGCCGTGCCACAGCTGCATCCGCGGGTACGGGCCGCTGCGCCCGCCGCTCATCTGCCGGGCCTGGTCGCCCCACTGCTGGGCGGTCTTGATCAGCTGGCCGCCCGAGCACTGGCTGTTCCAGCTCGACCCGTCGGTGGTGGCGAAGCAGCCGGCGGGCACGCCCATGAACGCCGAGCCGGCGGCGAAGACGTCCGGGTACTCCGCGGCCAGGACGTTCGTCATCATCGCGCCGGAGGAGAACCCGGTGACGAACACGCGGGCGGGGTCGACGTTGTAGTGCTGCTTGGCGTAGTCGACCATCGACAGGATGCCGACCGGGTCGCTGCCGCCGCCGCGCGTGAGGGCCTGCGGCGAGGAGACGTCGAAGCACTGCCCGCTGCGCGTGGCCTCCGGGAACACGATGACGTACCCGTACTGGTCGGCCGCGGTGACGTAGTCGCGCGCGTAGCCGTTGAACACCGCCGAGGCCGAGCCGGTGCAGTAGTGGATGGCGACCAGCAGCGCCGGCCGGGCGGCGACGCGGTCCGGGACGTAGGCGTACATGTTGAGGTTGCTGGGGTTGGTGCCGAAACCGGTCACGCGGGTCAGCGTGGCCGCGGACGCGGGCTGCGCCGTGATCACCAGCACGATCGCGGCGGCGATCGACAGCACGGCGGCGAGGAGGGCGCTGAAGAGTCTTCGCACTCGACGGTTCCTTTCCGGGGAGCAGGGCGCAGCTGCGACGATCGTTGGTTCGCCACCCGGGACCGGTCAACGATTTTCGGAAAGTTTCGGACTCCCCGAACTGCCGGCTTGCGTTACTGCTGCGAGGATCCGGGGCATGACCGAGCTGCTCCTGGGCCCCCTCCTGAGACACGTCGACGCCACCTCGGCGACGATCTGGGTCGAGACGGACCGGCCGTGCGAAGTCCGCGTCGCCGAAGCGCGAGCGCGGACGTTCGAGGTGTCCGGGCACCACTACGCGCTGGTCGTGCTCGAAGGCCTGGAACCCGGACGCAGCACGCCCTACGAGGTCCGGCTCGACGGCGAGCTCGTCTGGCCCGAGCCGGACGGCGACCTGCCGCCCAGCCGGATCCGGACGCTGGCCCCGGGCGACCCGCGGTTCCGGCTGGTGTTCGGGTCGTGCCGCAAGCCGCGGGAGCAGGACGCGCTCGGCCCGGACGCGCTCGCGGCCTACGCCCACCGGATGGCCGGGCTCGACGAGGCCGAATGGCCGGAGTCGCTGCTCCTGCTGGGGGATCAGGTCTACGCCGACGAAACCACCGACGCGACGCAGGAGTGGCTCGCCACCCGCCGCGACCCGAAGGTGCCACCGGGCAAGGAGGTCGCCGACTTCGAGGAGTACTGCCACCTGTACTTCGAGGCTTGGTGCGAGCCGTCGGTGCGCTGGCTGCTGTCCACCGTGCCGACGTCGATGATCTTCGACGACCACGACGTCCGCGACGACTGGAACACCTCGCAGGCGTGGCGCGAGCAGATGGCCCGCGAGTCGTGGTGGCCGGAGCGGATCCGCGGGGCGCTCGTGTCGTACTGGGTCTACCAGCACCTCGGCAACCTGGGCCCGCACGAGCTGGCCGAAGACGACCTGTTCCAGCAGGTGACGAAGTCCGGGATCGACAACGCGGACCTGCTGCGCGAGTTCGCCGACCGGGCCGACCGCGAGGCCGACGGCGCCAAGGGCACCCGGTGGTCCTACCGGCGCGACTTCGGCCCGGTCCGGCTGCTGGTCATCGACTCGCGCGCCGGGCGGATCCTCGGCGGCGGCGAACGCTCGATGGTCGGCGACGAGGAGTTCCGCTGGATCGAGGAGCAGACCGAGGGCGAGTACGGCCACCTGCTGATCGGCACGTCGCTGCCGTGGCTGATGCCGACCGCGCTCTCGGCCGCCCAGTCGGTCAACGAGCGGCTCTGCGCGCGGCCGGGGCTGGTCGGGCGGGTGTCCGAGTGGTTCCGGCAGCTCGCCGACCTCGAGCACTGGCCGGCGTTCCGCGAGTCGTTCGACCGCCTGACCCGGCTGATCGCCCGGGTCGCCGACGACGGCCCGGCGTCGGTGAGCGTGCTCTCGGGCGACGTCCACCACGCGTACGTCGCCCGCGCCGACCTCCCGGGGGCGCCGGTGCACCAGCTGACCTGCTCGCCGGTGCACAACACCGTGCCCTGGTACATGAACCGGCTGTTCCGGGCCGGCTGGGCGCGCGGGCTGACCCGGCTGAGCGAGGGGCTGGCGCGCCGCGTCGGCGTCCCGCCCGCGCCGCTGACCTGGAGCTGCGTGTCGGGGCCGCACTTCGGCAACGCCGTGATGACGCTGGACGTCGACGGCCGCGAAGCCACGGCGACGCTGCTGCGGGCGGACCACGACGAGGCGCCGATCCGGCTCACGGGAGCGTGAGGGTGGGTGCGCCGCGGCCACCCAGGTGCCGCTGATCGGCGTTAGCCTCGGATCATGCCCAGCGAGAACCAGCTCGGAGAGTTCCTCCGGGCCCGCCGCGAACAGGTGGGACCCGAGGACCTCGGGCTGCCCGCGGGCGGGTCGCGCCGGGTGGCGGGCCTGCGCCGCGAGGAGGTCGCGGTGCTCGCCGGGGTCAGCACCGACTACTACGTCCGGCTCGAACAGGGCCGCGAGCGCAACCCGTCGCCGCAGGTCCTGGACGCGCTGGCGCACGGGCTGGCCCTCGACGAGGACGCCACCGCCCACCTGCACCGGCTGGCCCGGCCCGCTCCGAAACGCCGCCGCCCGCGGCGCCGGGAGCAGGTCAGCCCGAACCTCCTGCGCCTGATGGACGGCTGGCCGGACACACCCGCGCTGGTGCTCGGCCGGTGCCTCGAAGTGCTCGCGCACAACGCGCTGGGCGAGGCGCTGTTCGCCGGGCACACCCACAGCGGTGACCTCGTCCGGCTGGTGTTCCTCGACCCGGACGCGCGCCGGTTCTACCCGGACTGGGAGCGCGTCGCGGTCAACACCGTCGGCGGCCTGCGGGTGGCCGCCGGGCTCGACCCGGACGACCCGCGGCTCATCGAGACGGTCGGCGAGCTGTCGGTCAAGAGCGCCGACTTCCGCCGGCTGTGGGCCCGCCACGACATCCGGCAGAAAACGCACGAAACCAAGCGGTTCCACCACCCGCAGGTCGGCGAGCTGACGCTCAGCTACGAGGCGCTGACCGTCAACAGCGCGCCCGGCCAGCAGCTCGTCGTCTACCAGGCCGAGCCCGGCAGTTCGTCGGAAGCCGCGCTCGCCCTGCTCGGCAGCCTCGCCGCTTCCTGAGCCCTTTCCATTTCCACGATGGACGGAGTACTTCGTCATGCCCGAAAACTGGTTCATCACCGGCTGCTCCACCGGCCTCGGCCGGGCACTGGCCGAAGCCGTGCTCGACCGCGGTTTGCGTGCCGTCGTCACGGCCCGCGACCCGGCGAGCGTCGCCGACCTCGTCGCGGACCACGATGACCGCGCGCTGGCCCTGCCGCTCGACGTCACCGACCACGCGCAGGTCGTCGATGCGGTCGCAAAAGCCGAAAGCGCGTTCGGCGGGATCGACGTCCTGGTCAACAACGCCGGCTACGGCTACCTCGCCGCGGTCGAGGAAGGCGAGGACGACGAGGTCCGCAGGCTGTTCGACGCCAACGTGTTCGGCCTCGCCGACGTCACGAAGGCGGTGCTGCCGGGCATGCGCGCCCGGCGGAGCGGGCACGTCGTGAACGTGTCCTCGCTCGGCGGGCTCGCCGCCTTCGGGGCCACCGGCTACTACCACGCGACGAAGTTCGCCGTGGAAGGGCTTTCCGAGTCGCTGCAAGCGGAAGTGGCCCCGCTCGGCATCAAGGTCACCATCGTGGAGCCCGCCGCGTTCCGCACCAACTGGTCCGGGCCGTCGATGCGGCAGTCGGCGATCCGCATCGACGACTACGCCGGGACGGCCGGCGCGCGCCGCACGGCGACCACCGCCACCTACGGCCGGCAGCCCGGCGACCCGGTCCGCGCGGCCGAGGCGATCCTCACTGCTGTCGACGCCGAAGAGCCGCCGCTGCGGCTGCTGCTCGGCAAGGCCGCCTACACCATCGCCACCGCCCGGCTCGACACCCTGCGGGCCGGCTTCGACACCTGGCGCGAGACCACCCTCGGCGCCGACTTCCCGGAAGGAACCCCGTGAGCAAGATCGTCCTCATCACCGGCGCCAGCAGCGGCATCGGCCACGCCACCGCGCTGCGCCTGGCCCGCGAAGGCCACCACGTCGTGCTCGGCGCCCGCCGGGAGGACCGGCTGACCGCGCTGGCGAAGGAGATCCACGACGCCGGCGGCACCGCCGACGTGCACCGCCTCGACGTCACCGACCGCGCGGAGGTCGCCGCCTTCGCCGACGCCGCCGTCGAAGCGCACGGCCGGCTCGACGTGTTCGTCGCCAACGCCGGCGTGATGCCGTTGTCGCGGTTGGACTCCCTGCACGTCGAGGAGTGGGACCGGATGATCGACGTCAACGTCCGCGGCCTGCTGCACGGGATCGCGGCCGCGCTGCCGCACTTCGGGCGGCAGGGGTCCGGGCACTTCGTGACGATCGCCTCGACCGGCGCGCACGAGGTCGTGCCGACGGCCGCGGTCTACTGCGGCACGAAGTACGCCGCCCGCGCGATCACCGAAGGGCTGCGCCTCGAAGCCGGACCGGGCATCCGCGTGACGACCGTCTCGCCGGGCGTCGTCGAGTCCGAACTGGCCGACTCCATCACCGAACCCGGTGCGCGGGAAGCGATGCGGACCTACCGCGCGGTGACGCTGCCGCCGGACACCATCGCCGGGGCGGTCTCCTACGCGATCGGGCAGCCGGACGGCGTCGACGTCAACGAGGTCGTCGTGCGGCCCACCGCCCAGCGCTAGTGTCGCGCGTCCGGTGCCGGCCGGCCGGACGCCATGAACGAGTCGTTCATGGCGTCCGACGAGGTGAACGGGTCGTTCACCGCATCGCCGCGGCCCGGGTTGCCGGCTCAGCGCTCCAGCTCGGCGATCACCCGCGGGATCTCGGCCACCAGCTCGCGCGCGAGCAACCCCGTGCGGCCGGTGTCCGGGATCAGCCGCTGGCCCGCCACGGCGTGGACGTGCGTCGCCCAGCAGGCGGCCTGGCCGAGGTCCGCGCCGCGGGCGAGGAACCCGCCGGTCAGGCCGGCCAGGACGTCGCCGCTGCCGGAGGTCGCCAGTCCGATGTGGCCGCTGCCGTCCCGCCAGGTCCGGCCGCCCGGCTCGGCGACCACGCCGAAGAGCAGCACGACCCCTTCGTAGCGCTCGGCGATCCGGACCGCGGTTTCGAGGTCGTCGACGTCTTCTTCGGCGCAGCCGTCGAGGAAGGCGGCTTCGGTCCGGTTCGGCGTCAGCACGAGCCGGCCGGACAACGGCTTCGCCAGCTCCGGAGCCCGGCTCAGCGCGCCGAGCGCGAAGGCGTCGAGCACCACGCGGGCGTCCGGCGCGATGGCGGGCACCAAGCGCCGCAACAGGTCTTCGGTCTCTTCGACGCCGGTGAGCCCGGGGCCGACCACGACCGTGCCGGCGCCCGGCAGCACGTCGGCCAGCCGGTCGACGGCGTCCCCGCCGATCGCGCCGGACTCCGTTTCGGGCAGCCCGAACACCGACGACTCGGGCACCGAAACGCCGAGCGCGCCCGCGTGCCGTTCGCTCACCGCGAGCTGCAGCGTGCCGGCCCCGGCGCGCAGGGCGGCCGTCCCGGACAGCGCCGGCGCGCCCGGCACCGTGCGGGCGCCGCCGAGCACGAGCACGGTGCCGCGGTCCTCGGTGCCGATCCGCCCGTCCCGCAACAGGGCAGGGCTGATCGGCACCGGGTCAGGAGAGCTGTTCGGCGGCATCGTCGTCCGCCGTGGGCGGGGTGTCGGTGGCGTGCAGGTGGCCGACCTCCTGGGCCAGCACCATGGTGAACCCGCCGTCGCGGTCGCGCTCCCAGGCCGTCACCGACCCGTTCGGGACCTCGGTGGCGTTCGCCGCGCGCAGCAGGTCGGGCTCCGGCAGGCCTTCGAGCAGGTAACGCAGCGCGAAGACGGTCATCTCGTGCGCGGCCAGCAGCACGCGCTTGCCGCCGTGGTCCGCGCTCAGCTCGCGCATGAGGGACCGCAGCCGCAGCACGACGTCCGCCCAGGACTCCCCGCCCGGCGGCCGGTAGTAGAACTTGCCCAGCCGCCGCTTGCGGCGCAGCTCGTCGGGCCACTGCTCCTCGACGCCGTGCGAGGTCAGCAGGTCGAGCACCCCGAGCTCGCGGTCGCGCAGCCGTTCGTCCGGGACGACCGGGACGCCGTCCGGCGTGGCCAGCAGCGCGGTGTCCCAGGCGCGGCGGTAGGTCGAGGTGACCACGAGGTCCGGCGGGCGCTCGGCGAAGAACTCCCCCGCCGCCTTCGCCTGCTCGCGGCCGAGGTCGGTCAGCGGCACGTCGGCGTCGCGCTCGGCGATGTCGATCACATCCGCCCCCGCGGACTCCGCTTCCTCACGGGCCACGTTCCCGGTGCTCTGTCCGTGGCGCAGCACGGCCACCCAGTCCAAGTCGACGCTCACGAGCGGGTGGTTACCCGCGGGGACCCGCCGTCGAAACCCGGGATGGTTAGGCGCGCAAAGGAGTTCCGGCTAGGGTCTTCGCATGTCCCGGAGTCTCGGCGCCCACGACCGGCTGCAGCAGCTGGAGAAGATCATCGGCGTACCCGCCGAACACCTGGGGCTGGCCGAGTTGCTCGCCGAGACCCTGCAGCGCCTGCGCGAGGTCATGGAGGTCGACACCGCGACCGTGCTGCGGTACCAGCCCAGCGGCCGCCAGCTGGTGGCGTTCGCCGCGGCGGGTATCGAAGAGGAGGTCCACCAGGGCGTCCGGGTGCCGGTCGGCAGCGGGTTCGCCGGCCGGGTCGCGCTCGAGCGGCAGCCGGTCGTGCTCGACCACGTCGACGAGACGACCGTCGTGAACTCCCTGCTGTGGGAACGGGGGCTGCGCGCGATGCTCGGCGTGCCGATGCTCGCCGGGCCCGAGCTGGTCGGCGTGCTGCACGTCGGGTCCGTCGCGCCGCGGGCGTTCACCGAGGCCGAAGTCGCGACGATGCAGCTGCTCGCCGACCGCCTCGCCATGGCGATCCAGGTCGAAGCACTCGAAGAGAACCGCACCGCCACCATGGCGCTGCAGCGCAGCCTGCTGCCCAGCAGCCTGCCGGACGTGCCCGGCCTGGCCTTCGGGGCGCGGTACGTGCCCGGTGCGGAAACCGGGCTCGGCGGCGACTGGTACGACCTGTTCGTCCTGCCCGGCGACCGGCTCGGCGTCGTGATGGGCGACGTCTCCGGCCACGGGCTGGAGGCCGCCGTGATCATGGGACGGCTGCGCAGCGCCCTGCGCGCCTACGCCCTCGACTGCGAGAGCCCCGACGAGGTGCTCGCCAAGCTCGACCGCAAGGCCAACCACTTCGAGCACGGCGCGATGGCCACCGTCGCCTACGGGATCGTCGAACCGGGCCGCGAGACCCTCGCCCTCTCGCTCGCCGGGCACCTGCCGCCCGCGCTGGCCCTGCCCGGCGAACCGGGCCGGCTGGTGGACGTACCGCCGGATCCCCCGATCGGGCTGACCATCGGCGAGCCCCAGCGGCGCACGACGGTCATCGACCTGCCACTGGAAAGCGTGCTCACGTTCTACACCGACGGCTTGGTGGAGCGCCGGGACCGGCCGGTGGACGTGGGGATGCGGCAGCTGACGGAGGCGCTGCGCACCGGCGACCCCGAACGGGTCTGCGCGCAGCTGATGGCCGCGATGATCGGCAACCAGGCGGCCCAGGACGACGTCGCCCTGCTGGCCATCCGGCGCCTGGCTGCCCCGGCCGGCGGCTGACCCCGGCCGGGACCGACCTCAGGACGCGGTCAGCGCCGCTTCGCGGGTCGGGAACAGCGAGAGGCTGTCCTCCAGCCCGGTCAGCTGGATCGGGCGCAGGGTCGCCCGGCCGGACGCGACGATCCGCACCGCGGTGCCGGGGCCGGCGTCGCGGTGGATGGTCAGCAACGCCGTCAGCCCGGGTGAGGCGAGGAATTCCACCCGGGTCAGGTCGACGACCAGCAGCGGCGGGGCCGCCGCCAGCACCTCTTCCGCGGCCTGCACGAGGGCGGGCGCGGTGGTGGTGTCCACGTCTCCGGCCACCTCGACGACGACCGCGTCGCCCTGCTCCGTTCGGGCGATCCGGAATTCGCCGAATGGCACAGCGGTGGCCGAGCCCTCACTGTGGATGTGCTCCGTCATCGTGTTTTTCTCCTCGCCTTCGGCAGCGCCCCCCGAATCTGCCGGCGGGCGCGCTTGATCACGAAGGCTGTTTGCTCAACCGGGATCAATCATGCCTGTCCCCGGCGCCCGCCGCCGTGTCAGCACCCCCTTCGGTTTTGCGGGCCGCTCACGACCAGGCAGGATGGGCGGCATGGCCGAATCGGACGCGACCGGGAACACACTCGGGGACGCCGCCAGCTCAGCGGGCGCGGTGGCGTTGGACCACCAGAACGGCACCGTCGTGCTGCGCGTCGACGGCGCACTCGACCTCGCACTGGCACCGAAGCTCCGGCAGCTGGCCGAGCGCGCCGCGCGCCTGGAGCCCGCGGTCCTCGTCATCGACCTGACCGGCGTCACCTTCCTGGCCTCGGCGGGCATGGCCGAGCTCGTGCGGGCGCACCGCGGGCGGACGGCGTCCGCGCCGCTGCGGGTGGTGGCCACCGGCCGGATCACGCTGCGCCCGCTGGAGCTCACCCGGCTGACCGACGAGCTGGCCATCTACCCGTCGCTGACCGAGGCACTGGCCGCCGCATGACCACCCCGGAGTTCGACGGACTGCTCGGCGCCCTGCGCCGGGCCTTCGTCGACGCCTCCGGTGCCCCGGTGCCCACCGAAGTCCGGCCCCTCGACCCGGCCGAGGCGCGCGCGGTGCTCGACGACCGGGTCGCGGTGGCCGTGTCCGATCCCGCGCTGCTCGCGGAGCTGGTGCCCGGCCGCGCGATCACCGCCGCGATCGCCGTCGCCGGCGACGAGCAGGGGGCACTGGTCTACACCACTGACGAGGTCGCCGGTGTGCCCTCGGCCGTGGTGGCCGCGGTGGAAGCCGCGACCGCGCACCTGGCGGCCACCGTGCGGCAGCTGCGCGGCGAAGCGGCGGTGCTCGACGCGCTGCACTCCACCGGCCGCGAGCTGACCGCGCAGCTGGACCTCGGCCGGATCGTGCAGGACGCGACCGACGCCGCCACGAAGGCGACGGGCGCCCAGTTCGGCGCCTTCTTCTACAACCTGGTCGACGAGCTCGGCGAGTCCTACACGCTGTACACGATCTCGGGTGTGCCGCGAGAGGCGTTCGAGCGCTTTCCCATGCCCCGCAACACCGACGTCTTCGCGCCGACCTTCGACGGCGCGGGCACCGTGCGCAGCGCGGACATCACGAAGGACCCGCGGTTCGGGCGGAACGCGCCGTACCACGGGATGCCGGCGGGGCACCTGCCCGTGTGCAGCTACCTCGCCGTGTCGGTGATCAGCCCGACCAGCGAGGACGTGCTGGGCGGGTTCTTCTTCGGCCACTCCGAGCCCGGCCGGTTCACCGCGCGGCACGAGTACCTCGCCGAGGGCATCGCCGCCTACTCGGCCATCGCGCTGGACAACGCCCGCCTGTACGAGCGCGAACGGAACCTCGCCTCGGAGCTGACGCGCAGCATGCTGCCGGTCGCGCCGCCGATCGCCGGCCTCGACGTCGTCACCCGGTACCTGCCCGCGGCGACCGGCAGCAAGATCGGCGGCGACTGGTTCGACGTCATCGCGCTCCCGTCCGGCGCGACCGCGTTCGTCATCGGCGACGTCGTCGGCCACGGCGTCACGGCCGCGACCGTGATGGCCCAGGTCCGCACGGCCATCCGGTGCTACGCCCTGCTCGAGCTGCCCCCGTCGGAAGTCCTGCGCAACGTCTCCGAGCTGACCGGCGGGCTGTTCGGCGAAAGCTTCGTCACGTGCTTCTACGCGGTCCACCGCCCGGACGACGGCACGCTGACCTTCGCCAACGCCGGCCACCTGCCGGCGATCCTGGTCCGCCCGGACGCCGGCCCGGAGCAGATCGGCGAAGCGCTCGCCCAGCCGCTCGGCGTCGGTTCGGAGTTCCCCCAGCGCAGCACCGGGTTCCCGCCCGGCGCGGACCTGGTGCTCTACACCGACGGCCTGGTCGAAAGCCGCACGCGCGACCTCACCCTCGGGGTGGAGTGGCTCCTGGCCGGCATCCCCGCCCTGCTCGCCGCGGCCGACCTCGGCACGGCGTGGGACAAGCTCGTCACCGAGCTGACCCTCGGCAGGCACGACGACGACATCGCCCTGATCCACGTGCGCCACCGCGGAGAGGACCCAGCATGACGGACCCCCTCCCCCCGGGCGCGCCCGCGCCCCCGGCGTCGTTCCACCGGCGGATCGCCGCGGAGGCCGACCGGCTGCCCGAGCTGCGCGAAGCGCTGGCGGACTGGCTGGGCACGCTCAGCCTGAGCGAAGAACGCCGCGAGGACGTCGTCCTGGCCGGCTACGAGGCGATGGCCAACTCCGCCGAGCACGCCTACCGCAACGGCGACGCGGGCCCGGTCGACGTCCGGGCCGAAGCGCTCAACGGCCGGCTGACGGTGACGGTCACCGACTACGGCGCCTGGCGCGCCCCGGTCGCGACGAACGGGCTGCGCGGCCGCGGCCTGCTGCTCATCGACAGCCTCGCCGACCAGAGCGCGCAGGTGCACCGCGACGACGGCACGACGGTCACGATGACCTGGCTCGGCTGAAGCCGCGTCACCCGGACGTGCTTCGCTCGCGCGCGCGGCGGGGCCCATTCCGGGCAGGTAGGCTCACCCGGGGCCGCGTGATCGGGAGTGTGATGACCGTCGGCGAGGAATCCGGCCAGCGGGCCGTCTTCCCGGGAGCCAGCCGGATGGCCGCCCGGATGCGGGAGTTCGACTGGGCGTCGTCGCCGCTCGGAGAACCGGCGCAGTGGCCGGCGAGCCTGACGACGGCCGTGCGGATCTGCCTCACCTCGCGCTTCCCGATGATCGTCTGGTGGGGCCCGGACCTGCGGTTCCTCTACAACGACGCCTACCTGCCGCTGCTCGGCACCAAGCACCCCGCGCTGGACAAGCCGGGCGCGCGGGTCTGGACCGAGATCTGGCACATCATCGGGCCGATGCTCGAGAGCGTGATGACCACCGGCGAGGCGACCTGGTCGGAAGACCTGCTGCTGCCGATGAACCGGCACGGCTACTGGGAAGAGACCTACTGGACCTACTCCTACAGCCCGGTCCACGACGACGAAGGCACCGTGCGTGCGGTGTTCACCGCGGTCACCGACACGACCGAACGCGTGATCGGCGAACGCCGGATGGCCACGCTGCGCGAGCTCGGTGCCCAGGCCGGCATCGCCCGCACCGTCGACGAGGCGTGCGAGCTGGTCGCCGGCGTGCTCGCCGGGGCCGGCGCGGACGTGCCCTACTCCGAGATCCACGTCCGCCAGGACGACGGCCGGCTCACCGCCGGTGCCCGGCACACCGCCGGCTGGCCGCTGGAAGAGGTGCTCGCGGACGGCGCCCCGCGGACCGTCGCCGACCTGACGACGACGTTCGGCGAGCTGCCTTCGGGCGACTGGTCCACCCCGCCCACCGAGGCGATGGTCCTGCCGCTGCCCGGCGCACCCGGTACCGCGGCCACCGGCGTGATCGTGCTGGCGGCGAGCGCCGGGCGCGCGCTCGACGAGTCCTACCGGACGTTCCTCGGGCTGGTCGCCCAGCAGACGGCGGCGCTGGTCAACGGCGCGCTCGCCTACCAGGCCCAGCAGCGGCGCGCCGAGGAGCTGACCGCGCTGGACGCGGCGAAGACGACGTTCTTCGCCAACATCAGCCACGAGTTCCGGACCCCGCTGACGCTGATCCTCGGCCCGGTCTCCGAGCTGGAGAAGACGCTGGAAGACGCCGACGAGCGCGTCCGCGAAGAGGTCGCCGTCATCCACCGCAACGCGCTGCGGCTGGGCCGGCTGGTGAACAACCTGCTCGACTTCTCGCGGATCGAGGCGGGCCGGATGCAGGCGCGGTTCGAGCCCGTCGACCTCTCGGCGTTCACCGCGGAGCTGGCGAGCGTGTTCCGCGCCGCCGTCGAGCGGGCCGGGCTGCGGTTCGAGGTCGCCTGCCCGCCGCTGGGCGTCCCGGTGCACGTCGACCGCGGGATGTGGGAGAAGGTCGTCCTCAACCTGCTGTCGAACGCCGTCAAGTACACCTTCGACGGCGAGATCCGGGTGCGCACCGCCCTCGAGGGCGAGCACGCCGAGGTCACCGTCTCCGACACCGGGATCGGGATCGACGCCGCCGAGCTGCCCCGGCTGTTCGAGCGGTTCCACCGGATCCCCTCGGCGCGGGCGCGTTCGAACGAGGGCAGCGGGATCGGCCTGGCCCTGGTGCGGGAGCTCGTCGGCATGCACGGCGGCACGGTCGCCGTCGAGAGCACCCCGGACGAAGGCACGACGTTCCGGATCCGGCTGCCCCTGGGCACCGGCCACCTGCCCGCCGAGCACATCGCCTCGGCGTCGTCGGCGGGCGGACCCGCCGCGGACACCGCCGAGCCGTACGTCCAGGAAGCGCTGCGCTGGCTGCCGGACGACGAGCCCGAGCCCGTCGTCGAGGAGGCCCCGGCGACCGGCGCCCGGGTGCTGATCGCCGACGACAACGCCGACATGCGCGACTACCTGGTCCGGCTGCTGCGCGAGGACTACGCGATCACCGCGGTCCGCGACGGGGTCGAGGCGTTCGCCGCCGCGTCCGCCGAGCCGCCCGAGCTGATCATCAGCGACGTGATGATGCCGCGGCTGGACGGCCTCGGCCTGCTCGCCGAGCTGCGGCGGGACGCGCGCACCGCCGCGGTGCCCGTGCTGCTGCTCTCCGCCCGCGCCGGGCAGGAGGCGGCCGTCGACGGGCTGGCGGCCGGGGCCGACGACTACCTGGTCAAGCCGTTCTCCGCGCAGGAGCTGCTCGCCCGCGTCCGCACGACCATCCGGCTGGCCCGGCTGCGGACGCAGCACTCGCGGTGGCGCGCGGCGATGATCGAGTCGATGCAGGAAGGCTTCTTCGTCTGCGACGGCGACGGGCGGGTCGTGGAGATGAACGCCGCGTGCACCGACCTGATCGGGTTCGGGCCCGCCGGGCTCCCCTACTCGCCGCCGTTCCCGTGGGCGCCGGACCCCGAGGACGACCCGGCCGCCCACCGGCAGGTCGCCGAAGCGGTGGGCCGGTCTCGCACCGAGCCCTCCGGCAGCTTCGTGCTGCCGCTGCGCCACCGCGCCGGGCACCGGGTGTGGGCCGCCATCGCCTACAACGAACTGCACGACGACGAGGGCCGCCGCCGGCTGGTCGGCACGATCCGCGACGTCACGGCCGAGCGCTATGCCGTGCAGCGGGAAAACGCGCTGGCCGCGATGAACCAGCGCCTGACCGGCGTCAGCGGCGTGCCCGAGGTGATCCGCACGGCGCTGGAGCTGCTGCGCGAGCTGTGGGAGGCCGAGCGCGTGCTCGCGGTGACCTGGGTGCGCGACGGCGAACCGGAGCTGGTGTCCACCGACGACGGCGACCGGCGGTGGACCGACCTGGCCGCGCCGCTGCGCGAAAAGCTCGGCGAAGTCCGGTCCTTGCCCGCGTTGCACGCGACGCCCGCGGAGGGCGGCGCGGGCGCGACGCTGGACCACCCCGGCGGCCGGCTGACGCTCTGGGTGGAGCCGGACCCGGGCCGTCCGCTCGGCATCGAGGACCGGACGCTGCTGGCGTTGCTGGCCGGGACGCTGGCGCACGCGCTGCGCCGTGCCCACCGCGACGACCGCCAGCGCGAGGTCGCCATCGCCCTGCAGCGCTCGATCCTCGGCCCGGCGCTGCTGCCCGACGGTTTCGCGGTGCGCTACGAACCGGCGAACCCGCCGCTGGAGGTGGGCGGCGACTGGTACGACGTCGTCCCGCTGGCCGGCGACCGGATCGGCATCGTCGTCGGCGACTGCGTCGGCCGGGGGCTCGCCGCGGCCGCGGTGATGGGGCAGCTGCGCAGCGCCTGCCGGGCGCTGCTGCTGGAGGCCAACGGCCCGGCGCACACCCTGACCACGCTCGACCGCTTCGCCGACCGGCTGCCGGGTGCCTTGTGCACCACCGTCTTCTGCGGCGTCCTCGACCCGGCGACCGGCACGCTCACCTACAGCAGCGCCGGGCACCCGCCCGCCACGCTGGTGCACCAGGACGGCTCGGCGGAGTTCCTCGACGCGGGCGGCAGCGTGCCGCTCGCGGTCCGCGTCCCCGCCGACCGCCCGGAGGCCACGGCGGTCGTCCCGATCGGATCGCTGCTGATGCTCTACACCGACGGCCTCGTCGAGCGCCGCCGCGAGGCGCTGGACGACGGCATCGACCGGGCCACCTCGGTCGCCCACGGCGCGCGGGACGCCGACCTCGCCGACCTGGCGGCCACGCTGATGGGCCGGCTGCGGCCGGCGGACGGCTACGAGGACGACGTCGCGCTGCTGCTGTACCGCCGGTCGGTGCCGCCGCTGGAGCTGGACTTCCCGGCGCACCCCGACAGCCTCGCCTCGACGCGCCGCTGGCTGCGCGCGTGGCTGGGCACCGCGTCGCTCGGGGAAGAGCTCGCGCAGGACATCCTCGTCGCGGCGGGCGAGGCCTGCGCGAACGCCGTCGAGCACGCCTACCCCGGCGCCGCGGGGACCGCGCACCTTTCGGCCCGCTTCGCCGGCGAGCGGCTGGTCGTCACGGTGACCGATCGCGGGCACTGGAAGCAGGCACCGCCGGACAACCACGTGCTGCGCGGCCGCGGGATGCCGATGATGGAAGCGCTGGCCGACGCCGTCGCCGTCCGGCACGACACGGACGGCACCACCGTGACGCTGGAATGGAGAATCGGTTCGTGACCACGGCACTCACGCTGGTCGCCTCCACGGGCGACGACGGAGACCGGATCCTGACCGTGACCGGAGAGGTCGACATGGGCAACGCCGCGGAGTTCGGCGCCGCCCTCGAGCGCGAACTGGCGGGCGGGGTCGCGCTGACCGTCGACCTGACCGGGGTGACCTACCTCGACAGCGCCGGCATCGCCGCCCTGTTCGACCAGGCCGCCGACCACGAGCTGCGCCTGACCGCGCCCCGCCTGCTCGACCGCGTCCTGCGTGTGTCCGGCCTCACGCAGGTCGCGAAAGTGACGATCCGCTGAGCGGTTGGCCACCGGCCAACCGGGTAAGCGGGCGGCAGCGACGGTCGCCGGGTGGGTTGTGCTGCCGGCTGTCGCCAGGTGGCCCCGGCGCCCAACCCACGACGTTCAGCAGTGAGCGCCGGGCCGGAGCCACCGCCCCTGACCGAACCGCCGGCGCGGGTATCGTTCGCCGCAGCAGCCGGACGGAGGTGACCGCAGTGACCGGCGAACCGATCCGGCCCGAGCAGCTCGACGAGCTGACCGCGGCGATGGCGGACCTCACGAAGGCCCTCGAAACCGAGCCGTCCGAGGCCGAGGTCCTCGAGGCCGTTTGCGCCGAAGCCGTCCGGGCGGTGCCCGGTGCCGACATGGCCAGCATCACCGCGATCCGCGACGGCCGTCCGGAAACCGCGGCCTCCACCGACGAGCGCGCCGTCGACATCGACCGCGTCCAGTACGCGGCGGGCGAGGGTCCGTGCCTGCGCGCGGCCGAGACCGGCGAGATCGTCCGGCTGCCGCTCGCGACGGCCGGGGCGCTCTGGCCCGAGTTCACCACGTACGCCCGCGGCCTCGGCGTCGGCAGCTACCTGGCGGCACCACTGCGCGTGGACGACACCCTGGGCGGCGCGCTGAACCTGTTCGGCTACGGCGACCACGGCTTCGCCGAGACGGACTCGCGGCTGCTGGCGCTGTACACGACGATCGTCTCGTTCGGCCTGCGTTCGACGCGCCGCTACCGGTACGCCCGCCGCCGCGTCGCCGAACTCGAGACGGCGATGAGCTCGCGGGCGGTGATCGAGCAGGCGAAGGGCATCCTGATGGCCGTGCACCGGGTCACCGCCGAGGACGCGATGAAGCGCCTGATCGCGGAGTCCCAGCACACGAACGTGAAGCTGCGAGACGTCGCGACCCGGTTCGTCGAAGGACTGTCCTCGGCGGACTGATGCTCAGGCCGTGCGGCGGGCCGGGACAGGCATGCGCGCCCAAGTGTCTTGAATGAGTCATTCAGGACCTCCGAAGACCTGAATGACTCATTCAGGACGTCGGGCGGGACGGCCGGCCTTGCCACCGCGGATTCTGCCGAACCCTGCCCCGGCACGGGGGCGCGGTCCCGGCGAAGTCGGGCCAGGCGGATGTTTCGCCAGGCGCGGGTCGCCGATGTCGCCGCGGTTGCCTGGCCGGGACGCTCAGGCCGTGCGGCGGGCCGGGAACGGCCAGGTCAGCGTGATCACCGTGCCGTCGTCGGTCGAGCGCATGTCGAGCCCGTCCACCAAAGCCTGGATCAGGCGCAGGCCCCGGCCGCGGTCGGGCTGCTCGGTGACCGACGTCCAGCGCCCCTGGTCGGCGACCGTCACGATCAGCACGTCCTCGTCGACCCGCGCCCGGACGTCGATCAGGCCCGGCCGGCCGTGGTAGGCGTGGTCCAGCACGTTGGCCATCGCTTCCCAGCAGGCCAGGACGACGTCGTCGGCCTGCCGCCCGACCTCGTCGCCGGCGCGTCTGCGCAGCCATGAAACCAGGTGCCGCCGCAGGCTCGGCAGCGTCCGTGGCGAAATCGTGCCGCGGTACCGCCAGCCGTCCGTTCCGTGCTCTTCCACGTTCACCTCCCCGGGGGACTGTGGGTTTGCTACCCACCGGTTCGGTATCTCAATCACGGGTAACGGACACCCTGCTGCTTTCGGACCTGGTGCGCCGCGGACGCGCGTGATCGGATGTGCGGATGACTCGGTCGACGTCGTCCGTGGTGCTGTGCGCGGTGCTGGCCGCCGCCCTCCTGCCCGTCCCGGCCGCCGCCGCGGCGCCCTCCCCGGGACCGGGCGCGGTCTCGCACTTCGGCCTGGCCCGCAAGGACTGCCTGGGCACCGCCCGGAACACCACCAGCAAGGCGTGGTTCACGGTCGCGGGCGGCGTGCTGTCCGACGTCTACGCGCCGGTGATCGACAACACGAACGTCGAGACGCTGCAGTTCGCCGTCACCGACGGCCGGACGTTCACCGACCTGCAGGCGCGGGACATGACCTACACCGTCCGCACGAGCGCGGGCGGGATGGCCTGCGAGGTGACGTCGACCCCGCGCACCGGCAAGTACCGGCTGGTCACCGAGTACCTGACCGACCCGGCGCGCACCGGCGTGCTCATCCGGACCCGGCTCGACCCGCTCCAGGGGTCCGGCCGCGATCTGAAGGTCTACGTGCGGTTCGACGCGAGCGTCAACGGCAACGGCGGCGGTGGCCCGGCGAACGGCGGCGGGGACACGGCTTCGGTGGACGCGGCGACGTCCGCACTGGTCAGCGCCGACCCGAACACGGCGTCCAGCGCGCCGGCCCGCGACTACGGGACGCCGCTGGCCGCCGCGCTGCGGGCCGACCGCCGGTTCCTGAGCACGTCCAGCGGCTTCGCCGGCACCCCCGGCGACGGGCTGGCCCAGCTCGACCGCGACCACCGGCTCACCGACCCGACGTCGTCGGCGGTGAACGGCAACGTCGTGCAGACCGCGCAGCTGGACCTGCAGCCGCGCCGCCCGGCCGTGCTGGCGCTGGGCTTCGGCGCGGACGCGCGCGCGGCGGTCCAGACCGCCGGCGCGAGCCTGCGCACGCCGTTCGACCAGAGCTACCGCGAGTACGCGCGAGGTTGGCGTGACTACGACAACAGGCTGATTCCCCTGCACGGCAAGGATTCCGACGCGTACTACCAGTCGGTCAACGTGCTGAAGGCCAGTGAGGACAAGACGTTCCCGGGCGCGGTGGTCGCGTCGCTCGGCAGCCCGTGGGGCCAGGCCGTCTCCGCGGGTGACGCGCCCGGCGGCAAGCCCGTCTACTTCGGTTCCTACCGCGAGATCTTCGCCCGCGACCTCTACGAAAGCTTCTCGGGGCTCTTGGCGGCCGGTGACCGCGAAACCGCGCGGGCCAGCGTGCGGTGGTTGTTCTCGCGCCAGCAGCAGCCGGACGGCCGGTTCCCGCGCAACTCCATGCTGAACGGCAAGAAGGCCCCCGACTCCGGCGGCGACCAGCTCGACGAGAGCGCGTACCCGATCCTGATGGCGTTGCAGGCCGGGCTGGACCGCGACCGGACCCTCTACACCGACCACATCCGCGCGGCCGCGGACTTCGTCGTCGCACACGGGCCGGCCTTCGGCTCCGAGCGCTGGGAAGAACAGGGCGGCTACTCCCCCTCGACGATCGCCGCCGAAATCGCCGGGCTCGTCGCGGCCGGCGTGATCGCCGATCGCAACGGCGACCCCGCGCGCGCCCGCGTCTACCGGGCGACCGCCGATCACTTCCAGCGCAGCGTCAAGGGCTGGACGGTCACGCAGAACGGCCCGTACGGCGGCCGGTACTTCCTGCGCCTGACCAAGAACGGCGACCCGAACTCCGAGTGGTTCTACAACCTCGGCAACGGCTCGGTCGACGCCGACCAGCGCGCGGTCGTCGACGCCGGGTTCCTCGAGCTGACCCGCCTCGGCGTGCTGCCCGCGAACGACGCGGACGTCGCCGCGTCGCTCGGCGTCGTCGACCGGGTGATCAAGCGGGACACGCCGACCGGTCCGGGCTGGTACCGCTACGGCACTTCCACCCCGGGCAGCGAAGACGGCTACGGCGACTGCTACGAGCCGGACCCGACGAACTGCACGCCGACCGGGGCGCCGTGGCCGGGGCCGAACACCGGGTCCGGGCACCTCTGGCCGGTGCTCGCCGGCGAACGCGGCGAGCAGGCGATCCAGACCGGCGACCGCGCCGGCGCGGCGGCGTTGCTGCGCACCATGCGCGCCCAGACCGGCGGCACCGGGCTGGTTCCCGAGCAGACGTGGGAAAACCCGGCCGTGCCCGCCTCGCCCTACGGCTCGGACCCGCGCACGGCGTCGATCGGCTTCGCGCCGGGGCAGCCGGCCGGCTCGGTCGCGCCGCTGAGCTGGGCGCAGTCGCAGTCGGTGCGGCTGGCCCGCGCCCTCGACGACGGCCGCCTGCCCGAGCAGCCCGCCGACGTCCGCGCCCGGTACGTCACGCACGCCCCGCCGGCCGCGGTGGCCGTCACGCTCGACGCGCCGGCGTCCGTGTCCACCGCGACCGCTTCGGTTTCCGGCACCGCGCCCGCGGGCAGCCGGGTCGACCTGGCCGTCTCGAACACCGACACCGGCACGACTTCGGTGCTGTCGGTGCGGGCATCGGCGGCGGGGACGTTCGGCGCGACCGTGCCGACCCCGTTGGGCGCCAACGTCGTGACGGCGGCCGCCACCACCGGGTCCGGCACCGGGTACGCGCAGAAGACGATCAGCTCGGACTTCGTCACCGGCACGGTCGTGCTCGACGCGGCCGACCCGGACGGCGACGACAACGGCCCGGGCACGTACACCTACCCGACGGCCGGTGACTTCCACGCCGGCGCGTTCGACCTCCAGCGGTTCCAGGTCATCGATTCGGGCACCAACCTCGTGTTCCGCGCGCAGGTCCGTGACCTGTCCCCGACGTTCGGCTCGCCGCTGGGCGCGCAGCTGCTGACGATCTACGCGCACGACCCGGCCGCGACGGCGACCTCGACCGCCGCACCGTTCCCGAGCCGCGCGTACACGATCGCCGCGCAGGATGCCTGGAGCCGGCGCATCGAGGTCCAGGGCTTCGCCGACCCCGCGCTCGTCGACGCTTCGGGTGCGACGCTCGCGACGCCGTCCGTGCAGGCTTCGCAGGCGACGCGGTACATCACGGTGAGCGTCGCGAAGTCCGCGTTCGGGACACCGGGCGCCGGCTGGACGTTCGCGGTGGTGCTGACCGGCCAGGACGGCAACTCCCCCGACCAGGCGCGGCCGTTCACGCCGACGGCCGGGCAGTACACGTTCGGCCTGTGCGCGGCGGGCGGGACGGCGCCCATCTGCGCGGCGGACCCGGCGACGGCCCCGAAGGCACTCGACGTGCTGACGCCGTCCGGAGTGGACCAGGCGGTCGAGCTGGACCCGACGCGGGGGCCGGTCGCGGTGCGTGGCGTGCCCGTGGGCTGAGCTGGCACGCTGGGTGTCGTGATCGACGAGTTCGCGAAGCAGTACCTGCACGACGATCTGCGCGAGGCCCGTGAGGCCGTGCTGGATAAGCTGGAGGGCTTGAGCGAGTACGACGTCCGCCGTCCCCTGACCGCGACCGGGACCAACCTCCTCGGCCTGGTCAAGCACCTGGCGCTGGGGGAGACGCGGTACCTGGGCGAGGTGTTCGGCAGGCCGTTCCCCGAGCCGCTGCCCCGCTGGGACGACCTCGAGGCGCGCGGCCGCGACTTCTGGGCGACCGAGGACGAGACGCGCGCGGAGGTCGTCGACCGGTTCCACCGCGCGGCGGCGCACGCCGACGCGACGATCGAGGCGTTGCCGGTCGACGCGCCCGGCCACGTGCCGTGGTGGCCGCGGCCGGACGTCATGCTGTTCAACGTGCTGGTGCACGTGCTCACCGAGACGAACCGGCACGCCGGGCACGCCGACATCCTGCGGGAGCAGCTCGACGGGGCGACCAGCGCCCCGGCCCGGGACGGCGAGTTCTGGACCGGGCGGCGCGCGGAGATCGAGCGCGTCGCGCAAGCCGCCCGGTCCTGAAGGCGGCACTTTCCCTACGAAAGTGCCGCCCCGGGTCCTGACAGGTGCGGCACTTTCACGTGAAAGTGCCGCTTCCGGTCCTGAAGGTGGAACTTTCATAGGGAAAGTTCCGCGTCCGGTCCGGACCGTGGGTCAGCGGCGGCCGCCGTGGTCGTCGCCGCCCTCGTGGTGCCGGCCGTGGTCGTCGCCCGGCTCCGCGTGACGGCCGCCGTGGTCGTCGCCGGGTTCGGCTCGGCGGCCACCGTGGTCGTCGCCGAGGTCGTGGGTGCGCGTCGGGTACGTGCTCGGCGCCAAGCGGCTCGGGTATGTGCTCGGCGCGCTCGAGTGCGTACTCGGCGCCGGGCGGCTCGTCTCCGTGGCTTCGCCGCTGCTCGGGGTTTCCGTGGCAGCCGAAGGCGCGGTCGTCGGCACCCGCGTGCCGTCGTCCGCACCGTTCTGCGCGAGGGCCGCCGTGGTCCCGCCCACCGCGAGCGCCGCGCCGGCCGCCGCGATCACCAGAATCTTGCGCATGTCCGCTCCTTTTCGTTCCCTGTCAACGAAAGAAGCTTCACGCACACACCACTAGCGGCGCGCTGCGCAAAACTTAAGGCATCCCTAACGGCTTCCCGAGCTCCAGCACGATCCGCGCGCCCGGCCCCCGGGTCACGGTGAACGTCCCGCCGGACGCGCGTGCCGTCTGCCGCGCGATGTCGAGCCCGAGCCCCGTCGACCCGGCGCCGCTCGCGCCGCGCGAAACCTCGTCGAAGTCGAACCCCGGCCCCTCGTCCGAGACCTCCAGACGTGCTCCCTCGGGCGTTCGCGTCAGCCGGATCGCGTACCCCGTCCCCTCCGGTGTGTGCGCGAAGACGTTGCCCAGCAACGCATCCAGGCACGCGGCCAGCTCGGCTTCCCCCGCCGCGACCGGCAGCGGACCCGGCGCGACCTCGACCGTGACGGCGCGGTCCTGGTCCTGCGCCAGCACCGACCAGAACTCCGCCCGTTCGCCCACCACCGCGGCCGCGTCGCACGAACCGGGCCCCGAGTCGCGCGCCCGCGCCTGGTCGATCAACGCCGTGACCTGCCGCTCCAGGCTCTCGGCGTGACCGGTGATCCGCTCGGCTTCGGCGGGGTCGCGCAACGACTCGGCGTCCAGCCGCAGCACCGTCAACGGCGTCCGCAGCCGGTGCGAAATATCGGCCACCGCCTCACGTTCCTGCCGGACCAGGTCCCGGATCCGCGCGGCCAGCAAGTTGAGCGCGGCCGCCACCGACCGCACCTCGCCCGGCCCGCCGGGGACGGCCCGCGCGTCCAGATCGCCCTCGGCCAGCCGCCGCGACACCGCCGCGAGCTCGTGCACCGGCCGCACGATCGAGCGGGCCAGCCGGTCGGCGACGAACACCCCGAGGGCGAGCAGCACCACCCCGAGCCCGGCCAGCACCAGCCACGCCGCGCCCAGCCCGCGCGTCAGCTCGGCGCGGTCGACGAACGCCCGGACGACGGCGGTCCCGCGAGGCAGCCCCTGCACCGCGACGAGGATCTCGCGACCGGCGGCGTCCTCGACGGTCAGGCTGCCGCCCTGCGCGGCGGCCAGCGTGACCCCTGGCGTGCGCGAGGTGGGCGCGCCGAGCACGGTGCCGTCCGGCAGGAACACTGTCACGGGATGGCCGGCGGTCGTGTTGAGCTGGTCGACGGCGGGCCGCAGCGCCGCCGCGTCGGACGTCGCCACCAGGGACGTCAGGGACTGCGCCTTCGCCGTGGCGGCGGTGACCGCGCGGTCGGCGGTGACCGACCGCAGCAGGATCGCCAGCGGCACCAGGAACGCCACGAGCACCAGGCTCATCGCGGCCGCGACCAGCACCGCGAGCCGTCTCCTCACGCGCCGGCCCCCGGTTCGGCCAGCCGGACGCCGACGCGCCGCACGGTGTGCAGGTACCGCGGTTCCTGTGCAGTCTCGCCGAGCTTGCGCCGCAGCCACGACAGGTGCACGTCGACGGTCTTGTCCGCGCCGGCGTAGGGCAGCTTCCAGACGTCGGCGAGCAGTTCGCGCTTGCTCACCACCGTCCCGGCCCGGCTCGCGAGGTAGTGCAGGAGGTCGAACTCGCGCGGCGTGAGGTCCAGTGGCGCGCCGTCGAGGGACGCCTGCCGCGTCCGCGCGTCGACCGACAGGCCGCCGACGACCACCGGCGCCGTCGTCTCCTCCGGTTCGGCGCGCCGAAGCACCGCGCGGATCCGCGCGTCGAGCTGGGCCCCGCCGAACGGCTTGACGACGTAGTCGTCGGCACCCGCGTCGAGCAGCCGGACGATCTCCTCCTCCGCGCCGCGGGCGGTGACCACGATGATCGGCACGGCGCTGACCGCCCGCACCATCCGCAGCACCTCGCGGCCGTCGAGGTCGGGCAGGCCCAGGTCGAGCAGCACGACGTCGGGCCGGTCGGTGACGGCCGCCTGCAGCCCGGCCATCGCGGTCGGCGCGGAGGTCACCGCGTGCCCGCGCTCGGTCAGCGCGCGCAGCACGGCCGTGCGGATGGTCGGATCGTCCTCGACGAGCAGCACGGTCGCCATGGTCGCCGACGCTACACACCCGAAGCCGCGTCGCCGGTCTCCTGGCGAACGCTGAGGTGCTCTTAGCCGCGCTTTAACCCTTCCGGATGGCACAGTGGACGCGTGAACGGGCGCGGAGTGCTGATGGCGGCGGGCTGGCTGCTGGCCGCCGCCGTGACCGCGGGCGCCGGCACGGTGGCCCTCGACGTCGTCGGCGCCGGCCTCCTCGGCCCGCAGAACCAGCCGTTGTCCGCCGACGACGTCGCGCGTGCGCTGGAAACCGTGCCGTCGAGCAGCACGCCGGTCCCGCCGCCCACCACACCGTCGTCGAGCGCCCCGGCACCGCGCGGCCTGACCGTGCCCGGCGGCAGCGTCGTCGCGAAGTGCGTGGACGGCCGGGTCACGTTGCTTTCCTGGAGCCCGGACCCGGGCTACCGCACCGACGACGTCTCGCGCGGGCCGGCCACGACCGCGTCGGTCAAGTTCAAGAACGACGGCACCGAGAACGTGGTCGTGGTGACCTGCCAGGCCGGCGAACCGCACGCGGAAACCGTCGCCGACAAAGGCCACCACGGCCGCGGCTAGCCCGGCAGCCCGGCGTTGAGCCGCGCCAGGATCCCGTGCGGGAACGGCAGTTCCGGTGCGCTGACCTCGGTCAGGCGGTCGAGCTGAGCCTCGGTCAGGTCGAGGTCGAGCGCGCCGAGCGTTTCGGCGAGCTGCTCCGGTGACCGCGCGCCGATCAGCGGCGCCGGCACGCCCGGCCGGCGCGTCACCCAGTGCAGGGCCACCTGGGCGGGCGTTGCGCCGACTTCGCCCGCGACCTCGCGGACGACGTCGAGGATCGCCCAGCGGCTCTCGGGGAGAGCCCGGAAGGCCGCGCCGCCGCTGAGCCGTCCGTCGCCGCCGCCGTCGCGGGTGTACTTGCCGGACAGGAACCCGCCGCCGAGCGCGCCCCAGGGCTGGATCGCGGTGCCGAACTCGCGGGCCAGCGGCACGTACTCGGCCTCGATCGCCCGCTCGACCAGGGAGTACTCCAGCTGCAGCGCGGTCACCGGCGGGCCGCCGAGCATCGCGGCCTTGGTCGCGTACCAAGCCGGGACGTCGCTGAGCCCCACGGCGCGAATCTTGCCCGCGCGCACGAGGTCGCCGAACGCGGCCACGACCTCTTCGGCCGGGGTGAAGCCGTCCCAGATGTGCAGCCAGTACAGGTCGACGTGGTCGACGCGCAGCCGCCGCAGCGACGCCTCCAGCGAGGCGACCATGTTCTTGCGGCCGTTGCTGCGGCGGCGCGGGTCCGAGTGCGGGGCGCCGTCGCGGAAGTCGGGCCCGGAGTACTTGGTGGCGAGCACGACGTCGTCGCGATCGACGTCGCGGAGGAACTCGCCGGCCAGCTCCTCGCTGCGGCCGGCGCTGTAGTTGTCCGCCGTGTCGACGAAGTTGCCGCCGCGCTCGACGTAGGCGCGGAAGACCTTCCGCGCCGTGTCGTCGTCCGCGCAGAAGGGGCCGGTGCCGAAGGTCATCGCGCCCAGTGCCAGCGGGGACACCCGCAGCCCGGAGCGGCCGAGCGGCCGGTGGTCGTCCAGTCGTGTCATGCACCCGATCGTGCAACCCGGAGCGCGGTCCGGGTCAAACCCGATCGAGGGCATTCGCGGGCAACATCGGGGGGTCATCCAGGCATACCCCCGACTACCACTGGATGAATGTCCGGTGTGCGCTAATCTGGCGCGATCACGGGGCCGGCGCCCCGCACCCCGGCGTGGCGAGGAGTCGAACCGTGCAACCGAACCTGGGGCCAGGCGAGGACTTCCAGCTGCTGCTCGAACGGCAAGTCCGGGACATGCAGTCGAAGGCCGCGGCGCTCGGTGAAGCGCTTTCCGCCGCCGGCGCGACCGTCCGCTCCCGCGACGGCTCGGTCACCGTCACGCTCGCGCCGAACGGCGCGCTGACGAACCTCGAGCTCGGGCACCGGGCGTGCGAACTGGGCCCGGCGCGGCTGACCGCGGCGATCATGGGCACGGTCCGGGAAGCGCAGCGCCAGACCGCCCGCAGCGTCGCGGACTCCTTCGCCACCATCAACGGCGACGGCGAGTCCACCGACATGGTCCGGTCGTTCCTGCCGCCGGACCCGCCCCCGGACGCGGGCTTCGCGGCGCCGGAGACCGTCGAGCCCACCCCGCCACCGCCGCCGCCCGCTCCGCCGGCACCGCCTGCCGGTGGGCCCGCCCCGCGTCGCCGTCCTCCGGCCGACGACCGCTTCGACGACGAATCGAACCCCTGGTGAGCGGCGGCGGCTTCCGGGTCTCTTCCGAGCCCCTGGCCAACTTCGGCAAGCACCTCGACGAGCTGCAGAGCAACCTGCAGAGCACGGCCGACCTCGTCGGCGGGATGGTCTGCGACCCGGGCATGTTCGGCATCAACCCGGCGTGCCAGCTGATGGCGGCGGGCGCGAGCACGTGGACCGACAAGGCGCACCACCAGTTCGGCGACTACGCCAAGACCATCGGCGAGTTCTCCGACAAGGTGGCCGACGCGGCGAAGAAGTACCAGGCGGGCGAGGAAGACGCCGTCGAGTCGATCGTGAGGTTCGAGTAGTGGGCGACGACTACCAGAGCAAGGACGTCAGCCTCCACGGCTCCGAACTGTTCAACAAGGACAACGCGGCGGCCGGCGCCGGCTTCTTCGAGGCGGCGGTCGGCCTGGACAAGGCCGTCAAGGAGAACGACAAGGTCGCGATCGGCATCGGCGCGGCGGGCATGGCGCTGGAGACCATCGGGCTCGTGCTGGACCCGATCGGCAGCCTGCTGACGGCCGGGATCGGCTGGCTCATCGAGCACATCACGATCCTGCGGTGGCCGCTGGACATCCTGATGGGCGACCCGATCGGCATCCAGGCGGCCAGCGAGGCGCTCAAGGCCGAGAAGAAGAAGCTCGAGGGCTGGTCCCAACAGCACCAGGAGTCCCTCGACACGCTCATGAAGGATTGGTCCGGCAAGGCCGCGGAGCAGTTCAAGAAGGACATGGACGCGGTCACCGAGCAGCTGACGTCCCTCGGCGGCTACCTCGACCAGGCCGGCAAGAACATGATGATCGCCGGCGGCATCGTCGGCGCGTTCCGCGGCATCCTGCGCGACCTGATCGCGATGCTCCTGGCGACGATCATCAAGGGAGCGCTGATCGCGGCGGCCCTGGCCCCGGTGACGTTCGGCGCGTCGATCGCCCTGTTCATCACGACGACGATCGGCACGGTCGCCACGGCGCTGGGCAAGATCGGCACGAAGCTGATGCAGCTGGCCAAGAAGCTGGGCGACCTGGTCAAGGCGCTGGCGAAGATGGGCAAGGCGGGCGACGAGATCGCGTCGGTGAAGCCCCCGACGAGCAGCTTGACCCCGACGCCGACGCCCAAGCCGCCGGTGACGCCGAAGCCGGACACGACGCCGCCCGCGCCGAAGCCGTCGTCGGCTACTCCGGAGCCCAAGCCGTCCTCGGCCACGCCGGAACCGAAGCCCTCCTCGGCAACGCCGGAACCGAAGCCCGAGCCGAAGCCGGAACCGGCCCCGTCGTCGTCCTCGGCCACCCCGGAACCCAAGCCGTCCTCGGCCACCCCGGAACCCAAGCCGTCCTCGGCAACTCCGGAGCCCAAGCCCTCCTCGGCCACGCCGGAACCGAAACCGGAGCCGAAGCCGGAACCCAAGCCGGAGCCGAAACCCGAGCCGAAGCCGGAACCGGCCCCGTCGTCGTCCTCGGCCACCCCGGAACCCAAGCCATCTTCGGCGACTCCGGAACCCAAGCCCGAGCCCAAGCCGGAACCAGCACCGTCTTCATCTTCGGCCACCCCGGAACCCAAGCCCTCCTCGGCCACGCCGGAGCCCAAGCCCGAGCCCAAGCCGGAACCCGCACCCTCGTCATCCTCGGCCACTCCGGAACCGAAGCCCGAGCCGGCACCGTCGTCGTCCTCGGCGACCCCGGAACCCAAGCCCTCCTCGGCGACTCCGGAGCCCAAGCCGGAACCGGCGCCGTCGTCGTCCTCGGCGACTCCCGAGCCGAAGCCGGAGCCCGCGAAGCCCGACCCCGCTCCCTCTTCGTCCACTCCGGACCCGACCCCGACCCCGGATCCCAAGCCGCACAAGCCGTTCACCGACCAGATGACCAACGTCATCAAGGACAAACTGTCCAAAATGGACGGCGTCACGCCCGAGATCATGCAGAAGTTCGACAAGATCAGCAACTTCTCCGTGCACGAGCTCGGCAAGGTCTTCGGCAAGGAAGGCGCCGAGAAGTTCGAGTCGGCCATCAAGATCATGACCGACCCGTGGTTCGGGAAGTCGGGCCTGGCGGGCAAGACCGTCGTCGACATGATCAAGGGCGTGCCGGCGAGCGTCGGGAACGTCACCGGCGGCGGGGACGACGACTAGTCACTCCCCCGCGAGGATCACCGCCCGGGACGCGAGGTGCAGCGCCAGCCGCTCGTCCGGGCGGGACAGGTCCACGCCGAGCAGCTGCTCGATCCGCGCGACCCGGGCCGCGACGGTGTTGCGGTGCACGCCAAGCACCGTGGCGGTCTCGGCGATCGACGACTCGGCGTCCAGGTAGGCGGCGAGGGTCCGGACCAGGTCACCCGGCACCGACCGCAGCGGCGCGACCAGTGCGCGCGCGGCGGGCTCGAACGTGTCCGTGCGCGTCCACTCCAGCAGCAGCTGGGCCATGCCGAGCTGGTCGACGTGCAGGAAGTGACCCGTCTCGGGCCGGGTCGCGGCCAGGCGGGCGGCGTCGAGGGCTTCGGCGACCGTCGCGGCCAGGCCTTCCGGACGCGGGTGCGGCCGCCCGACGCCCATGTGCGCGCCCAGGCGCAACGTCCGGTGGGCCGCCTGGAGCCGGGTCGCGAGGGCGCGGACCCGCTCCGCCGTGGGTTCGTGGTCGAAGGTGACCCAGCCGGTCCAGCCGTCGCCGTGCTCGACGACGGCCTCGACGTCCAGCGCCCGCATGACCTCCTGGGTGCGCGCGACGGTGTCGACGCCCGCCGGGACGCCCAGGTGCAGTCCGACGTGCCAGCCACCGAGCCGCCACCCGGCATCGGCGACGCGCCGACGCAGGTCCGCGCCGGGCTCGGTGTCCAGGCGCAGCAGATCACCTAGCAGCGCGGTGCGCGAGCGCGCGTCGCGTTCCAGTTCGAGGCGGTTGGCCAGGAGCCACCGCTGCAGCGCCCCGGCGGCGACGGCGAGCGCGGGCGGCACGACGTCGGCGCGTGCGGCCTCGGTCCCCCGCAGCTCGGCGGCCAGCCACATCGCGGGCCGCTGCAGCAGCACGGGGTGCGCGAGCAGGACGCCGTCGCCGAGTTCGGCCCGCTGCGGCACGGCTTCGTCCAGCCGGACGCGCCCGCCGACCTCCCCGGCAAGGGGCACCCCACGGTCATCGAGCACGGCAACGGGCGACCGCAGCAGCCGCCGCAGCACGGCAACGACCTCTTCGGGTGGCCGCAGCCGATCCCCGAGCGCGCGATGGGTGGCGAGCAGGAGGTCGGCCCGATCCAGTTCGGGAGCGGCGAGCAGCAGCCGAGCCTCGACGAGCAGGTCAAGCGGCGAGGCCGAGGTGCCGAGCAGCGGAACCCCGAGCCGATCGGCCAGCAGCCGCGACGCGGTGAGCGGCTCGGTCCCGGAGAGCAGAACGGCGGCGGCCCCGGCATCGGCCGAGCGGCGCAGAAGCGCATCGATCTGCCAGTCGGTCCCGGCGATGGGCCGCGCGACAACGGTGAGTTCCCCGGCCGCGGGAAAGTGAGAGGCGTCCAAAGTGGCCTGAACGGTCGCAAGTGGACGGTCGAGCCCCGCGGCGCCGGCAAGCAGCCGGACGTGCTCGGCCCACCCGGGAAGGGAAAGAACCCGCCGCAAGCTCACGACAGCCCCACCGCTCGGCCCGACCCCAGCGCCCCAATGTGGCCTTGGTTGCGTCTCACGCACCGAAGGCCGCCTTGGGTGCGTTGAATGACGCTGCGGCGCGAAGCGCCTCCGTTGAGGGCGGTGGTGGGGGCATGGGAGGAGCACCGAAGGCCACCTTGGGGCGCTCGGGGCCGGATCACTCCGCCACCACCGGGTCGCAGTCGATGCCGTACGCCCTCGGCTGCAGCACCGGCAACCGCCGCGGGTCGGTCCAGAACGCGGCCGCCGCCAAGCGGACCACGTCCACCTCCACCCCCACCCGGATCGCGTCGCACGGCACCGGGACCCCCGTCCGGTGGTCCAGCACCGACAGCACGTCCGGCGTCGACGCCACCGGCGCACCGTCACGCAACGCCAGCAGGTACTCGTTCTCCATCTCCACCCTCAGCAGCGCGCCGTCGCGGTGGTCGGCCAGCGTGACGCTTCCGCGGCCGAAGCCGTGCTGCCCCTTCCCCACGTGCCGCGCCACCTCCAGCACCCGGCCGCGGGCCAGCACCGAGCCCGCCAACGCCTCCTCGAGAAGCAAGCGCGCCGGGCTCTCCCCCGCCGCCAGCACCCGGCGGCCCAGCTCCAGCGCGCCGCTGGTCGTCCCGGTCACCGAACACGACGCCAGCTCGCCCGCCGGGATCGGGGCCAGCGCGAACGCCGCCCACCCGCCCGAGCTGGCCAGGAACGCCCGCGTCCCCCGCTCGATCACCACGTCGGACCCGGCCGCCAGCACCACCACCTGCCCGCCGGGCTCGGCCAGCGCCGCCGGCGCGACCCCGCGGCCGGTCGCCGCCACCGAAAACTGGTCGAGCCGGGGCAGCCCGCGGCCCGAAAGGTCCGCGTCGACGTACCCCAGCCCCAGCTGGTCCGCGACGACCAGCGGCAGCAGCCCGTTGAGCCCGCCGATCTCGATGGACATCAGCGCGTCGGCGCGCTCGCCCGTCCAGCGCTCGATCGCCGCCACCGCGGACGCGAACTCGTCGCCGCCCGGCAGCTTCTCGGTGAACGCCGCCGTCGCGCCGACCACGCCGATCGGCACCACCCGGGCCGACGGCGCCAGCTCCGCCACCGGCGACACGGTGAGCGAACGGCCGTCGGCGAGCAACCGGCGCAGCAGCACGGCGGCGGTGACGGTGTCCCCGCCACCGCCGGACCCGAGCAGGGCCACCCCGCGTTCGAGGGCGGCCACGTCACCGGCGGCGATGCGCATGACTGACCACAGTAGACGAGCTCAGCGCAGCGCGTAGCCACCGTCGGGGTAGAGCGTCGACCCGGTGGTGTACGTGCTGCCGAACAGGTACAGCACCGCATCGGCCACTTCGGACTCCTTGCCGACGCGGTGCAGCAGCGTGTCGCGCGAGTACTGGCCGAAGCTCGCCTCCCGGACCGCCGCCGGCCGCCCGGCCCACAGGTTCCCGTCGATCGTGCCCGGCGCGACGACGTTCACCCGGATCGGCGCCAGCTCGACCGCCAGCCCGCGCCCGAGTCCTTCGACCGCCGCGTTGCAGGCGACGTACGCCGGTGCCGCACCCGGCGGCCGGACGCTCGCCGCCCCCGACATCAGCACGATCGACGCGTCCGGGGCCAACCGCGGCACCGCGTGCTTGACGGCGTGGTACTGGCCCCAGAACTTGGTCACGAACGGGCTCGCCGCGTCCTCGTCCGAAAGCTCCCGCAGCGGCCCGACCGTGTAGGACGCGCCGGGCGTGAACAGGCAGTCGACGCGGTCCACCGCGCCGAAGAACGCGGCGAGCGAGTCCTGGTCGGTGCTGTCCACGACCTGCCAGGTGGCCCCGATTGAGTCGGCCGCCGCCGACAGCTTCTCCGCCGTGCGCCCGCCGAGGTGGATCGACGCACCCGAAGCGGCGGCTCGCCGGGCCACCTCCAGGCCGATGCCGGACCCGCCCCCGATGATCACGACGTGCTTACCGGCCAGGCTCATCCGATCTCCTCCACGGGGACGAAGTCGTGCGGCAGCCCGAACGCACCCGGCCCGAACGTGTCCAGGGCCGCGGGTGTGCGCATCAACGGCGGTGTCGAGATGCCGACGACCGTGACGCGCTGGCCGTACCGCAGCGTCTCGGTGGTGATCGGCTCGGCCGTCGACGACTCCAGCACGCAGATCAGGTCCGGCACCATGCACCGCACGATACCGTCCACAGTGGCCAGCAGGTTCTCGTTCTGGAACAGGATCTCCAGCTTGCTCGAGCCGTCGAACGACACCGCCGCCGCACGACCACGGGCGAAGCCGGCTTCGGTCCGGCGTTCCACATCGGACACCTTGCCGCGGAACAGCACCCGCAGGTGCTCATACGGCGTCGAGCGCAACGCCGAGGCCAGCGCGGACACCGGATCCTCGTTGCGTTCACGAGCGAGCCGGAT
This sequence comes from Amycolatopsis sp. NPDC098790, assembly GCF_044759945.1. NCBI lineage: Bacteria > Bacillati > Actinomycetota > Actinomycetes > Pseudonocardiales > Pseudonocardiaceae > Amycolatopsis > Amycolatopsis sp. NPDC098790. The sequence continues at coordinate 14,741 of NZ_JBIWAI010000014.1, read as the reverse complement.
CGTCCGGCCCACGGTCAACGCCAGCGAAAGCGTTTGCGGCACCGCCGTCCGCTTGACGTCGGCGCCGCTCATCGCGTACTCGGCGATGTGCGCGACCCCGCCGAGCCGGATGGTGACGCCGCGGGCCAGCCACTCCATCCGCTTGTTGTCCGCGCCGGTGTCGATCACGGTCGTCTCGCCGCGCTCGCCCCCGATGGCCATCGGCGACCCGGTGACGCCGTAGACACCGAACGTCTCCATCTGCAGCTCGGGGAACGCCCGGCCCATGCCGTCGGCGTCGACGACCGGCAACCCCAGCCGGGCGCCGACGATCAGCGGGATCATCGAGTTGATGCCGCCGCATTCGATCGGCATGGTCGCGTCCGCGGACCGGCCGAGGTGCTTCTCGAGCGTCCGCAGCGCCAGCACGGGCTCGGCGCCGTTGGGCAGCTTCTCGTGCACGACGGTCGGCGCGCCCATCTGCGCCGTCGGGATCACCAGCGCGTCGTCGTCCACTTCGGACGGGTCGAGAATGGTGATCGGCCCGTGTTCCCGGATGGCTTCGCGCACGAGCAGCCGCCCGACGTACGGGTCGCCTCCCCCGCCGGTGCCGAGCACGGCGGCGCCGCGGGCGAGGTCGGGCAGGTCGGCCTCGGTCAGGGTCCAGCTCACCCGGCGACTCCGATCGGGTCGATGTCGTAGCCGAAGTACCGCGGCCCGGCCAGCGCGATGCCTTCCGGCGTGTGCCAGCGCGGGTCGGCGGGCGCGGCGATCACCGTGACGCGCTGGCCGTACCGCAGGCCCTCGGTCGTCACGGCCTCGCCGGACTCGCGTTCCAGCGTGCAGATCAGGTCCGGCACCGACGCCTCGACGACGCCGTCGCGCTCGGCCACCAGGTGCTCGTTCTGGAAGCGCAGCACCAGTTCCGCGCCGGTGTCGCCGTCCATTCCGGACAGCCGGGCCTCGCCGCGGGCGAAGCCGGTGACCGTCCGGCGGGCGACGTCGACGACTTTGCCGCTGAACAGCCGCTGTCCGCCCAAACGAGAGACAACCCGAGCGACCGGGTCCTCGTGTGCGGCGCGCGCCGCGCGCACCAGCGCACCCAGCTCCGCGCACAGGCTCAGCGTGCCCGGCACCAGCGACTCCCGGGCCTGGGACCCGGACATCGCGTAGTTGCTGATCATCGCCGAGCAGCCCATGTCGATGGTCGCCGACCGGGCCAGCCGCTCGGCCCAGCGGTTGTCCACTGTGTCCAGCACCCCGCCGTTGCCCTTTTCGTCCGCAATGGACATCGGCGTGGCGCGGATGCCGTACAAAGTCGGCAAAACCATTTGCAGCTCCGGGAACGCGCGGCCCATGCCGTCCGCGTCGACCAGCGGCAACCCGAGCTGGGCCGCCGCGACGACCGGGATGAGCGAGTTGACGCCGCCCGCCTCGGCGCAGGCGATGTGCGTCAGCTCCTTGCCGAGGTAGCCGGCGAGCGTGCGGGCGGCGAGGCCGACCTGCTCGGCCGACGGGAGCTTCTCGACCATCACCGTCGGCGCGCCCATCATGGCGACCGGCAGCACGACGGCGTCGTCCGGGACGTCCGCGAGCGGCACCAGCGGCACCGCTCCATGCGCGCGAACCGCCGAGGAAGCCAGCAGCCGCCCGATGTACGGGTCGCCACCACCCCCGGTGCCGAGGATGGCGGCACCGCGGGCGATGTCGTCGAGGTCGTGTTCGGTGATCTCGCGCATCACGCCCCCAGCTGCAGGTCGCCGACGGCCTTGACGCGGATGCGCGTGGCGTTGCCGGGCAGGTACGGGATGGGCACCTCGTCGAAGTCGACGATGCCGACCGACGCCGGCGACGCACCGGCGGCGACCGCGCGGTCGACCGCCTCCTGTTTCGCCTCGTCGACGACGGCTTCACGACGGCCGGGCTCGATCACGTAGACGCGGTCCACCTCGCCGCCGATCTGCGCGATGGCCGCGCCGATCGCGTTGGCCACGGCGTAGTTCTCCGGCCGGTGCACCTCACCGCACCCGGCCAGTTCGTCCGGCAGCAGCACGGAACCACCGCCGACGGCGACCACCGGCAACGGCTCGGCCGACGTCCGCATCCGTTCGACCACATCGGACACGTCCGCGGCGATCCGGTCCAACGCGGCCCGCACCAGTGACTTGTCCAGATGCGACACGAGCGACGGATCACCGATTTCCGCTCGCCCGGCGGCGACGGCGATGTCGGTCGCGGTGAGCGTGTCCCCGCCGAAGACCAGCGCCTTCGACGTCAGTTCGTAGCCGACCGAATCGGGGCCCACGGTGACGTTCCCGCGCACCCGGCTGCCGCCGCCGATCCCGATCGACAGCACGTCCGGCATCCGGAAGTTGGTCCGGATGCCCGCGACGCTGACGTCGGTGGTCGCCTCCCGCGGGAACCCTTGCCGCAGCACGCCGACGTCCGAAGTCGTGCCGCCGACGTCGACCACCGCGCAGGTGTCCAAACCGGACAGCACGGCCGCGCCGCGCATCGAGTTCGTCGGCCCCGACGCGAACGTCGCCACCGGGTAGCGGCGGGCGAAGTCGACGTCCATCAGCGTGCCGTCGTTCTGGCTCAGGTACAGCGGCGCGGTGATGCCCGCACCGGTGACCGACGCGGCCAGCCCGTCGACGATGTGCGCGGCCAGCTCGCGCAGCGCCGCGTTGATCACCGTCGCGTTTTCCCGCTCCAGCAACCCGATCCGGCCGATCTCGTGGGACAGCGAGATCGCGACGTCCGGCAGCTGCGCGGCGATGATCTCGGCCGCGCGGGCCTCGAACTCGGCGTTGACCGGGGAGAAGACCGAGGTGATCGCGACGCTGCGCACCCCGGCCGCCCCCATGTCGTCGGCGGCCTTGCGCAGCTCGCTCTCGTCGAGCTCCGCGATGTGCCGTCCGTCGAACTCGTGTCCACCGTGGACCAGGTAGCTGCGCCCCGACACCGCGTCGACGAGCCGCTGCGGCCAGTCGACCATCGGCGGCAGCGACGCCCCGGCCGGCAGGCTCAGCCGCACGGCCGCGGTCGGCGCGAGCCGGTGGGCCTCGACGAGGGCGTTGATGAAGTGCGTGGTGCCGATCATCACCGCCTGAACCGCCGCCGGGTCGAACGCGCGTTGCCGCTGCAGGCCGTCGATCGCGGCGACGATGCCCGAGGTGACGTCCGCGGTCGTGCTGGTCTTGACCGAGGCGAGCACCTGACGGCCGTCGAGGAGGACGGCGTCGGTGTTGGTGCCGCCGACGTCGATGCCGATGCGCACGAAGGATTCTCCTTTTCAGACTGCGGGAGCGGGCTCGGCGTCGGCGGTCCGGCTGCTGCCGATCCCCCGCACCCAGCCGAGCTTCCCTGCGACGACGTACAGGACGAAGGCCACGACGAGCGAGTTGATGCTCGGCAGGCCCCACTCGACGAACTCGCCGAAGAGCGCCGCGGCGATCCAGACGACGATGGTGGCGGGCACCCACACGGGCGCGTCCTCGGGCACGGTTCCCCGCGCCCGCGCGGATTCCAGGTCCCCGCGCCACTTCTTCACGACGAAGTACTCGGCCACCATGATCCCGGCGATCGGCGGGAACGCGACACCGAGCACGGTCAGGAAGTCGGTGAACTTGGCGAGGATCCCGGCGGCGGCGAGCAGGCTGCCCGCGACGCCGAGCACCGCCGTCACCAGCCCGCGGTGGGCCTTGCGGCCGGACACCGTGCCGATGAAGTTCACGACCCCCAGCCCCGACGAGTACAGGTTCCAGTCGTTGATCTTCATCGTGCCGGCGATGACGATGAGCAGGCCGACCCAGCCGACCGACGACGTCACGATCGTGGTGATCCCGGCGCTGCCGACGGCGTGCGCGAGCAGGACGCCGGACAGGCCGATGACGTACTCGCCGAGGGTGATCCCGACGAGCGTCTGCTTGACGACGTCACCGGTGGTGCGGTTGAAGCGGGTCATGTCCGGCGTGATGACGGCGCCGACGATGAAACCGCCCGCCACCAGCGTGGTGCCCTGCAGCAGGCTCAGCGCCGGCCCGGGCGGGGCCGAGGAGACGAGCGCGCCGAGGTCGTGGCGGGTCAGCTCGGAGATGATCGACCAGCCGACGAGGATCAGGAAGGCGGGCACGGTGAGGTACGCCGTCCAGGCCATGGAGTGGAAGCCGCGCACCACGATCGCGGTGACGAGCAGGCCGAACACGAGCGCCCAGCCCCATTCCGGCAGGCCGCCGATGAGCGAGACGAGCCCCTGCGCGGACACGGCGGACTGGATGCCGAACCAGCCGATGAGGCTGATCCCGATGGCGAGCCCGATGAGCGCCGAGCCGCCGCGGCCGAAGCCGGTCCAGCGGGCGATCATGGACGTCGAGAGGCCCTCGCGGACGCCGATGACGCCGACGAGGATGGTGATGAGCTCCAGGATGACCGAGCCGAGCGTGAAGGCCAGGACCGCGTTCCAGAAGCTCATCCCGAAGCCGACGGTGGCTCCGAGCAGGAACTGGGACAGCGCGGAAACCTGGCCGAACCGCTGGACGGCGACCGACCACCACGAGTACCGGGCGTGGTCCGGCACTCTGGTGAGGGCATAGTCATCGACACCGACTGTTGAGGCCACGCCGACCTCCTAATCCGGGAAGGGGAACGGTTCCCAGCACCGTAAGCAGCGGTCCCGGCGGCGTCACCGTGCGATGTGCACAGTCGCAGCGTCGGCGCTGTGCAGTCAGCCCAGCGGGTCCGCTCCGGTCCCCGTGCCAAGCTGTCCGGCATGGAGAACGCTACCGGCTACCGGCGGTCGGCCGGCTCGGCGCGCGGCGAGACCCGGCGCCGGGAGCTGCTGGCGAAGATCACCGACGACGTCGCCGAGAACGGTCTCGTCGATTTCTCGCTGCGGCGCGCGGCGAAGTCGGCCGGCACCACGCACAAGGTCCTGCTCTACCACTTCGACGGCGCGGAAGACCTGCTCCGCCAAGTGGTCTTCGCCTTGCGTGAACGACGGATCGGCAACGCGCTGACCGCGGTCGCCAGCTCGTCGTCGACCCTGACCGGCCGGGTCCGCGCGGCTTGGGAGAGCCTGCGCGACGAGGAGACGCAGCTGCGGCGCGTGCTGGACCAGGCGATGGGCCTGGCGATGTACGACCCGGGCCGGTACGCGGCGCTCGGCCGGGGCGCGTCCGGGCAGTACCTGCCCACGCTGGTGTCGTTCTGCCCGGCGCAGTGGCCGGACCGGCGGAAGCACGAAGTCGCGTCGATGATCCTCGCGACGCTGCGCGGGTTCCTCGTGGACCTGCTGACCAGCGAGGACGGCGACGGCGCCGCGGCCGGGTTCGAGGCGCTGCTGCGCGCGGTCGAACGGGAGGAAGCCGCTCCCTGAGCCTCGACAGTTTGCGAACCACGTGGTTCACTTCGGGCCATGCGGATCGAACTGGGGGCCGGCACCGTCGAGTACACCGACACGGGCGGGCCGGGCCCGGTCGTCGTCTTCGTCCACGGGTTGCTGATGGACGGCACGCTGTGGGACACCACGGTCGCGGCGCTGCCCGGCCACCGGTGCGTCGTCCCGACGCTGCCGCTGGGCGCGCACCGGCACCCGATGCGGCCGGACGCCGACCTTTCCCTGCCCGCGATCGCGGCTTTGCTGACGGAGTTCCTCGAGCGGCTCGACCTGCGGGAAGCCACGCTGGCCGGCGTCGACACGGGCGGCGCCCTGGTCCAGCTGCTCATGGTGGACAGCGAGCCTCGGGTCAGCCGCGTGGTGCTGGCCTCGTGCGACGCGTTCGACAACTTCCCGCCCGGGCTCACCGGCAAGACGCTGTTCCTGGCGGGAAAGCTGTCGCCGGGCCTGTTCGGGGTGTTCATGCAGCAGCTGCGGCTGCGCGCGGTGCGCCGGCTCCCGATCGCGTTCGGGTGGCTGACCAAGCGCGGTGACGCGGTGACCGCGGGCTGGCTCCGGCCCCTGCTGAGCCAGGCGGGCATCCGGCGGGACACGGTTCGCGTGCTGCGGGCTTTCGCGGCGACCCCGAAAATTCTGCTGGAAGCGGCCGACCGGCTTGCGGCGTTCGACCGACCGGTCCTGGTGGCGTGGGCGAGCGAGGACCGCGTGATGCCGCCGGAGCACGGCGAGCGGCTGGCCGCCTTGCTGCCCCAGGGAAAGCTCGTCGAGGTCGCCGACAGCTACACGCTGCTGCCGCTGGACCAGCCGGAAGAGTTCGCCCGGCTGGTGGAGGAGTTCACAGCCGGCTGAGGCCGTGCAGGATGCGTTCCATCAGCTCGAGGCTCGGCCGGTTGCCCGAGCCGCGCCGGGCGGTGTGCACCGCGACCAGCCCGCGGTCGGCCAGGTCCGACAGCAGGACCCGCGCCACACCGAGGGGGATCCGCCGCCGCGCCGCGACCTCGGCGACCGACTGGGAGGTCCGCAGGAGCGCGCAGATCTCCGTCTCCTCCGTCGTGCTCCCCCGTACGACCGCCCGCCCCCGCTGGGTGATCGACACGAGCGTCTCGATCGGGAGGTCCCGGGTCGGACGCGTTCGGCCATGGGTGCGGAAGTACGGGCGGACCATCCCCGCCCCGCCTTCTTCGAGCACGGACCCCCAGTGCACAGCCAGCTCCTCACGGCGATTAATCCTTGTCGGCGATTATTTGACCTAATGATCGAGTAGGCCGCAATCGACCGAACAGAGCAACGCCGGAAAAACCGCAGGTCAACGCCGCGCAGGTGGAGCAGTACTGCCGCGAAGGACTAGTCGTGTCCCGAGAATCGACGGCGATGTCGCGATTTTTCCGCCGGACAATCGCGCCAGGATCAGGCGTCCGGCCCGCTCGCCCAGCTCGGCGACGGGCTGCGCGACCGTGCTCAGCTCCAGCAGGTCGGCGAGGTCGTGGTCGTCGAACCCGAGCACGGAGACGTCCTCCGGCACCCGCAGCCCGGCCCGGCGCAGCGTCCGCAGCGCCCCGAACGCCATCTCGTCCGACGCGGCGAACACCGCCGTCGGCCGGCGGGGCAGGCCCAGGAGCGCGCCCATCGCCCGTTCCCCGCCCGCGACGGTGAACCCGCCACCGGTCTCGAACGCGGGCTCCGGCACGCGGCCGTCGTCCCGGCAGACGCCGTGGTAGACCTCGCGGTAGGCCGCCAGCCGCCGCAACGGCGTCGTGAACCCGAGCGGGATCGGGTCGTCTTCCCCGATGAAGGCGATTTCGCGGTGGCCCAGCTGGACGAGGTGGCGCATCGCCGTCACCGCCGCGCCGTGGTCGTCGATCGCGACGGAGTCCGCGCCGGGCTCCTCGGTGCCGACCGTGACGAGCGGCGTGCCGAGCCCCTGCACCAGTTCGCGTTCGGATTCCTTCAACGGCAGGGAAAGCACGAGCACCGCGTCGACCCGGCGGCGCAGCGGTAGGTCGGCGAAGAAGCGCGCGCGGCCCGGGTCGTCGCCGAGGTTGTAGAGCAGCAGGCTCAGCCCGGCGTCGCGCAGCACCCGCTCGACGCCGGAGATGATCCGCGAGTAGTACCAGCGGTCGACGTAGGGGACGATCACGCCGACCGTCCCGGTCCGCCCGGTGGCCAGGCTCGACGCGGCGGGCGAGATGGCGTAGCCGAGCTCGGCGGCGGCCGCGAGCACCCGGGTCCGCGTGCGCTCCGCGACCCCGGGCAGCCCCCGCAGGGCCCGCGACACGGTGGCGGCCGAGACGCCCGCGAGCCGGGCCACGTCGTCGAGCTTGTCCGGCATGCTCTGCCCCGTCCGTTGCAAGCGCTTGCAACCATCCGCGTCACTGCCATTGACACCTGCCTCGATCAAGGCTAATCATCGATGCAAGCGCTTGCAATGGTGTTGCCTGTCCGGCAAGGAGGCCGACATGCGCCAGCTCCTCCCCGTCACCGCCGCGACCCTGCTGGCCGCCACCGCGCTCGCCGCGTGCTCGTCGGCGAGCGGGCTGACGATCACCTTGTACATCGCGCCGGAGGACCACCTGCAGACGGTGGTCGACCGGTGCACGCAGGAAGCCGCGGGCCGGTACGAGATCGTCTACAACAAGCTGCCGCGCGGCGCGGACGGCCAGCGCGAGCAAATGGTCCGCCGGCTCGCCGCGGGCGACACCTCGCTGGACGTGCTCGGCCTCGACGTCACGTGGGTGCCGGAGTTCGCCGAGGCGGGCTGGGCCGAGGAGTGGACGGGCGCGAACGCGGCGGCGGCCACGCAGGACGTGCTGCCCGGGCCGCTGGCCACCGCGAAGTGGAACGGAAAGCTGTACGGGGCAACGAAGAACACGAACGTCCAGCTGCTCTGGTACGACGACCGAATCACGCCGTCGCCGCCGAAGTCGTTCGACGAGCTGATGACGCAGGCGCAGCAGCTGAAGGCGGCCGGCAAGCCGTACCAGGTCGTGTTCACCGGCGCGCAGTACGAAGGGCTGGTCGTCTTCTACAACACGCTGGTCGCGTCGGCGGGCGGGCACATCCTGTCCGACGACGGCAAGTCCGTGGTGATGGACGACGGCGCGGTGCGCGCTTTGGAGCTGCTGAAGAAGCTCACCACGGCGGGGATCACGGACCCGTCGCTGACGAACCAGAAGGAGGACGACATCCGCCAGGCGTTCCAGCGCGGCCAGGCGGCGACCGAGCTGAACTGGCCGTTCGTCTACGCCTCCTACGCGAAGGAGAAGCCGCAGGACCTGGCGCACTTCAAGTGGACGCGGTACCCGTCGGTGGTCGCCGGCCAGCCGAGCCGGGTGACGATCGGCGGGTTCAACCTGGCCGTGTCGACGTATTCGCAGCACAAGCCGGAGGCGTTCGAAGCGGCGCTGTGCCTGCGGAACGCGACGTCGCAGAAGTACCAGGCCCTGGTGGACGGCATCCCGCCGAGCATCGCGTCGATCTACCGCGACAACGCGCCTTTGGACGCTGCCCGACCGGCGGACCCGAAGGAGAACCCGACGATGGCGGACCAGTACCCGATGAAGGGCGACATCCAGGCGGCGTTGACGGACGCGGCGGTCCGCCCGTTGACCCCGGCGTACCAGAACCTGTCGACGGTGATTTCGAAGGTGCTGTCGCCCCCAGCGGAGATCGACGTCCAGGCCACGGCCCAGGAGTTGCGCGAACGGCTGACGGACGCGTTGAACTCGCGGGGCATCATTCCCTGAGCAACCGGAGCGGGTACCGTTGACGCATGGGTGACCCGGAGCAGACGGACCGCGCCCGCACGGCCGACGAGCGAGACCGCCGAGCGGACGAGCGAGACCGCCGCGCCGACGAGCGCGACCGAGTCGCCGACGAGCGCGAGCGAACAGCGGACCGCCGCGAAACAGCAGCGGACGACCGCGAAGAGCGGATCAAGTACTACGAGGCCCGTTTCGAGACGCATTTGGGCTCCCCGCCCGACTACGACGCGAACTTGAACGACCTCGAGAAGCAGTCGCTCGACCGCGCGAGCGCCGAGGTGGCGCGGGCGAAGGACCGTTTGGTGGCGGCTTCGGACCGCACGAAGCGCGATCAGGCGGAGATCGCCCGCGAAATGGCCCGCTCGGAACGAGACGCCCAAGTCGGCGATTGAGGCTTCAGAGGCGGATGGGCTTCTTGTTCATGAACTCCTCGATACCCAAAGCCCCCAGCTCCCGCCCAATCCCCGACCGCTTGATCCCCCCGAAGGGCAAATCCGCCTCCGACCCACCCGACTTGTTGAGGTAAACCATCCCGGCCTCGATCCGCCGAGCCACCCGCACAGCCCGCTCCCGATCCGTCCCGAACACACTCGCCCCCAAGCCGAACGGCGTGTCGTTCGCGAGAGAAACTGCCTCGTCCTCGCTCTCAGCACGGAAAACCAGCACCACCGGCCCGAAGATCTCCTCGTGGTACGCGGCCATCCCCGGCGTCACGTCCGTCAGCACCGTCGCCTCCAGGAAAGCGCCACCTCCAGGCACCCGGCGCCCTCCCGCGCGTAACGTCGCTCCCTCGCGGATCGCCGTCTCCACCTGGGCCGCCACCTCGTCCGCCGCCGCGATCGAGGCCAGCGGGGGCAACGTTGTCGCCGGGTCTGCCGGGTCTCCTGGCACGTAGTACTCCGTCACCCTCTTCGCCAGCCGGTCGACGAACTCGTCGTACAGCTCGCCCAGCACGATCATCCGCTTCGGGGCGTTGCACGACTGGCCGCAGTTGCGCATCCGGGCCGTTGCCGTTGCCTTGACCGTTTCGTCCAGGTCGTCGGTGTCCAGGACGATCAGCGGGTCCGAGCCGCCGAGTTCCAAGACGCACTTCTTGAGGTTCCGCCCGGCCTCGGCCGCCACCGAGATGCCCGCCTGCTCGCTGCCCGTGAGCGAGACCCCGACCAGGCGCGGGTCCGCGAGCATCCACGGGACCTGCCGGCTCGACGCGAACACGTTCACGTACGCCTCCGCGGGCACGCCGGCGTCGTGCAGCACGCTCTCGATCGCCGCCGCGGAACGGGGGCAGATCGACGCGTGCTTGAGCAGGATCGTGTTGCCCAGCACCAGGTTCGGCGCGACGAACCGGGCGACCTGGTAGCACGGGAAGTTCCACGGCATGACGCCCAGCAGCGCCCCGATCGGCTCCTTCGTCAGCACGGCCTCGCCGCCGCGGAGGGTGAGCGGCTCGTCGGCCAGCAGCTCGGGCCCGCGCTCGCCGTAGTACCGGAAGATGTCGACGACGACGCCGACCTCGCCGCGGCCTTCGTTGATCCGCTTGCCCATCTCGAGGGTCATGATCGCGGCCAGCTCGTCGGCGCGTTCGGCGAACAGCTCCGCCGCGCGCAGCACGATCGCCGCCCGTTCGGCCACCGGCCGGGCGCGCCAGGCCGCGAACCCGCCGTGGACGCGGTCGATCGCGGCGCGGACCTCGTCGTCGGTCGCGTTCGGGATCTCCTCCACGAGTTCACCGGTGGCGGGGTTGGTGACTGAGTACATGGCGGTCTCCTCTTCCCACGCTAGCCTACTGCATACTGTATACACCATGAGATCAGTGATCGACACCCGCGCGGCGGTACCCCTGCGCGCGTGATCGACTATCGTTCCCCCATGACGCTGGAGATCACCGGCGGACCCGAATTCGCCGCACTGGCAACGGAAAAACCGCGCTGGACCCGCCACTACGCGGGCGGCGAGGTCACGTTCGGTTGCCCCACGAGCTCCGCCGACCGCAGCCCGCGGGTCTGGAGCGCCCGCGGTCTCGGCCTGCCGGAAGACGAGCTGCCGCGGTTCGCCGCGCAGCTGCGCCGCGTCATGAAGCACGAGACGTACTGGATCGCCCGTGCGGCGTGCGCGGACCGCCGGGCGGGCGACGCCACGCGCTGGTCCCCCGGCCGTTACGACGACGAAGACGGCTTCGTGTACTTCGCCGGCCCCTGCACGCACGGCGATCGGTGGCCGGGTTACCGGCCCGCGACGGAGTTCACGATCGCGCTCCCGCACGTCCGCGGGTTGCGGATCCGCGTGGCGGCTTACCTGGCGACCGCAACGCCATGAAAGGGTCATTCATGTCGCCACACGACATGAAAGAGTCGTTCATGACATCGGCCGCGGGAAACGACATGAATGAGTCATTCACGTCGTCGGAGCCGAGCCGATGATCCGCCGGGCCATCCGAGCCGGAGCCGTCGCCGCCGTAGCCAGCGGCATCCCCTCGACAACCCACGCCCTGCTCACCGGCCGAGACGTCCTGGCCGCGACCCGCGCGGCGGGCACCCTGCTCCCCGGACGGCGCGACCGGCCCGGCATCGCCGCCGGGCTGGTCGCGCACGTCCTGGTTTCCACCGGGTGGACCGCGGTCCTCGCCGCGATCGCCCGCCGCCACCGCCTCGGACTGCTCCGGGGCGCGGCGGCCGGGCTCGGGATCGCGGCGCTGGACCTCTGCGTAGCCGGCCGGGCCTACCCGGCCGTGCGGGCGCTTCCCCGCGCCCCGCAGGTCCTGGACCACGTCGTGTTCGGCGCCGTCGCCGGCGCGCTGCTCGACCGTCCACACGGGACGGATCAGCGCACGACCTCGACGACGTCACCCGGGTGCAGCGAGTTGTAGAACGTCACCGCCGCCGCGTGCGAAAGGTGCACGCACCCGTGGGACTTCGCCTTCAGGCTGCCCTGGTGGAACGCCACGCCCGTGTTCGTGAAGAACACCGAGTACGGCATCGGCCCGTTGAACTGCTTGCTGTAGTGGTCGATGTCCTTGTACTGGACGTGGAACTTCCCCAACGGAGTCGGGTACTTCGGCAGCCCGACGGTGATCGGGACGCCGCCGTAGGTGACGTTCCCGGTGCCGTCCGTCAGCCACGCCGTATTCGAACTGCGCTGGACGCAGGCCTTCGCTTCGGCGCTGCACGGCGTCGACGCCGCCGCTTCCGCCGTTCCCGCGAACGCCACGGTCCCCGCCATCGCGGCGACCCCGCCCAGTAGTGCGATCATCCTCCGGTTCATCGCGTGCCTCCCGTTGTCGTTCGGCTACAGGAGGTAAGGTGCCCAGTTTTCCGATCTTCGAACCGGAGATCACCGAGCGGGTTGCGACAACTGCAGGAACTCGTTCTGCTCACGGTCGTAGCGCTGGGTCAGCCCGTTGCCGTAGCGGTCCCACCAGTTCGCGGTGTGCCCGCCCTGGCGGGTGGTGGTGTCGCCGTAGATCTGGCGGTCGTACTCGATGCGCGCGTCGCGGAAGTCCTGCTGGAACTGCTCGGGCGTGAGGCCCTGCACGTGCTGGACCGCGGCGTCGCTGATCGTGCGCGAGCTGCGGACGATGTCGTCGCCCGCCATGTGGTTGAGGATCGCGCGGACGCCGCCCGCGCCGCGCATGTGCGCGCCGGACATGACCGCGGCCTGCGTGCCGGGATCGGTGAAGTTCAACGCGCCCGCGGTGCGCGCGTTCGCCGTCATCAGGTCCGAGACGACGGCGCGTTCCTCCGCGCTGCCGATGCCGTACTGCTCGCGCGCGGCGATGATCCGGTCATAACCGTTGTGCATGTTCTGCCGGAAGCCGTACGCCTCGGGCACGCCGCCCTGCTCGCCCGTCGCGCCTTCCGAGCGCATGATCGAGTCGACGACGCGCGGGTCGAGCTGCTGCGGCGCCGCCGCGGCCGCCGCTCCCCCGCCGCCTTGCCCGGCCTGCGCCTGGCCGCCGCCGTAGGCCTGGGCGACGTCGGAGTCGGCCGCGTTGTAGCCGTTCGCGGCCGTCTGGACGTTCTGGTTGACGTTCGTGATCAGGCTCAGGAACTTCTGCAGCGCGCTGCCCAGCGACGAGTGCAGCGCCGTGTTCGCGGCGGCGACCCCGCTGCCGATGCCGGCGAACGACATCGCGTCGAGCACCAGGCCCTCCAGGTCGCGAGTGGTCGACAAGAAGGACGACCCGACGTCTTCGACCGCCTTGGCGACCGTCCCCATTTCCGTGGTTTCGGCGCGGTAGGCCCCGGCACTCATGGTCTGCTCCCTCCGGACACCGGCTGTGCGCGTAGAGCATTTCCCACCCGGGCGGGGCCGCCCCACGGCCGAATTACCCACTGGCCGGAACTCACCTGTCGTTCATCTTCCGTTCATCCGTGGTTCTTCTCGTGCGGTACTCAACCGCCATGACTACCCAGACGCTCGACACGATCGCGTCCGAACAGCTCGATCTGCAGCTGGACATCGTCGAAGACCGGCTGCGGCAGGACTACGAGGGCGTGGAGGTCCACTCCCTCGTCGAACGGGAGCGGCACCGGTTCTCCGGCGCCCGTATCCACGCGTTCGTCCCGATCCTCGTCGAACGGGCCGTCCGCGAGTTCCTGCGGGAGCCGGCGGGCAGGCACCGGCGCTAAAGTCGGGAGATGGACAAGCCCCAAGACGACGCGAACGTCGTGGACGGCGAACTCGTCGACGAGACGCCGACCGCGGCGATCGCGATCCCCTCGCCGCCGCTGCCCGACCCGGACTACAGCGCGGGCGGCGTGCCGAGCTTCGACTTCGTCCGGGACAAGATCGAAAACCGGTACACGACCTCGGTCGGCTCGGTGGAGGTGGCCGGGCTGGGCACCGAGAACACGGCCGAGACCCTCGACAAGAAGATCGCCGACCGCGACCAGGCGGCCAAGGACCGGCTCGCCGAGATCCGCCGCTCGATGCGAGGCGAGTAGCTCACCCGAAGATGGCGGCGGGATCGCCGGTGTACCAGGCGTTTTCGATCACCACCCGGTGCATGACCCAGCGTTCGCCGTCGCGGACGAGACGCACGTCGTAGCGGTTCTTCAGCAGCGCGTGCGTGCCGTGGTCGGCGCTGAGCAGGTGCTGCGCCTCGACCAGCGCCGTCAGCCGGGCGGTGTCGCCGTCGACGGTGACACGCGGGTTGGCCACCTGGTGGGTCGTGTCGACGCGCCCGTCGAACAGGGCGAGGATCGTGTCGACGATCGCGTCGCGGCCCGTCATCAGCGGCGGTTCCGCGCCCCAGCGGGCGGCCGCGGGCCGGAAGTCCAGCTCGGCGTCGGCGGCGAACGACGACGCGAACAGCTCGCGGTCCTTGAGGTCCTGGCCGAGGCCGAAGCGGTACAGCGCGTCGACGATCCCGGTGCGGTCGGTGAAGTCCATGCCGTCAGCTTCGCGGCGCCCTCGCGGTCGATCAACGCGCTTCTGTGCCACGATCGTGAAGCGGGGATTAACGATCGTGGGGGCTAGCTGTGATGTCCGGGGAGGTTGGTCAGCCGGGTGATGGGTGCCTTGCCTCCGACGGATGAGTGGGGTCGGTGGTGATTGTAGAAGTGCAGCCACCCGGGCAGGGCTGACCTGCGGTCGTGTTCGCT
>NZ_JBIWAI010000013.1:0-102738 GCF_044759945.1 Amycolatopsis sp. NPDC098790 | reverse complement strand
TTTAATGCTCTCAAAGGAACCTCATACGAGGTTCAATACATAAGCTCTACTGGCTTAGTTCACTAGCACACTGTTGAGTTCTCAAGCAACACACTTCGGACCGCCGCGCCGCGAAGCGCCTTGGTCTTCGGCTTTTGTTTCAAGCTTTGTTCCAGGGATACCACCCTGGTTCGGGACCACCCACTCTACCACGATCGTGGGAGCTTGGTTCGTGTTCCCGGCGGCCACCCGGTTTCCCTGGCGACTTGGAGAACTTTACATGCCCCCGAAACCCCCTTGCACAGGGGGGTCCCTTTAACCGCGCCAGGCCGCTGACCTGCACCGATCGGCGCTCACACCGTCTGGGGCTCGCCGTGGGTCGCGACGACCGTCAGCGCGACGAGCGCGGCCGTCAGCACCGCGGCGACGTGGATCGGCGCCGGCGTGAACGACGCCGCCAGGACGAGCACCGCCGTCACCGGGAAGCCGATGGCGATCGGACGGCACTCGTTGGTCGGCCCGATGTGCAGCAGCCACACGCTCAGCAGGAAGACCGCGACCGGGATCGTGGTCGGCAGCGCGGCAGCCACCCCGCCCAGGTGCAGGGTCCCCGTGTCGTACGCGACCGCCACCTCGAGCCCCGCTCCGACGGCCGCGATGGACGCGAAGATGAAGTAGTGCCCGTAGCCCCAGCTCATCGACGTGAACATCGTCGGGCGGCGGACGAGCCGCGCGTGGCCCGGGCGGTCGAAGTACAGCCACCACATGGAGAACACGAGCACCAGCCCGGCCGCGGCCAGCGAGACCAGCGCGCCGGTGTGCCCCGGTCCGGCGGCGCCCTCCTTGATCGCGTTCGTCGCGCCGAGGATCACCTCGCCGAGGACGATCAGGGTGAACAGGCCGTACCGCTCGGCGATGTGGTGCGGGTGCCACGTGGTGCCTTGGCGGCGCTCCGCCCACACCGGCACCCCCATCTCCAGGACGGCGAACACCACGAAGGCCGCCACCCGCACGCCGTGCGGCAGCCACAGGTAGGAAACCCACAGCACCTGGATGACCGCGATGCCGGCGGCGTACCGCAGCGCGGCGGGCCGGCAGCCGGGATCCGACCGCGCCGCCCGCAGCCACTGGAACACCAGCGCGAGCCGCATCAGGACGTACCCGACGACCATCAGCCGGAAGTCGCCTTCGAACGCGCTCGACACCGCCGCCGCGACGGTCAGCCCGCCGGCGATCTGCACGAGCGTGGCCAGCCGGTACGGGACGTCGTCGGTGTCGAACGCCGAGGCGAACCAGCTGAAGTTCAGCCAGCCCCACCAGATCGCGAAGAAGACCATCGCGAAGGACGAGACGCCGTGGGCGGCGTGGCCCTCGGCGAGCGCGTGGTGCAGCGAAGCCCCGGCCTGGCCGACGGCGACGACGAAACAGAGGTCGAACAGCAGTTCCAGCGGGGTCGCGACGCGGTGGTGCTCACCGCTGTCGCGCGAGCGCATCGGCCGGTACCACACCCGGAGCCGGCTCTCCGGCCGCGACGGCTGCTGGGTCATCGGAGCTCCCGGTGTCGTGCCTGTCGGACGCGGTCATCCCAACATGATCACGAGCGGGGTGGAAGCACGACACGAAGAACGGGCGGGCCCGGTTCCCCCTCACCCGGGCCCGCCCGCTGCCGTCACGCGCCGGCGGCTGCCGATGGGCATCCCTTCCGCGACTGCCGGACGGTCCCCCGCGGACGCCGACACTCACTGGACGGAAGGTGACCGAGTGTGTCCATTCCCTCGAACTCCGGACGCCTCGATCGCTCGGGCCGGTCACCCCATCCCCGGGTGGCCGACCGATTGCCACTGTCGGTAGCCGAAGCCGCGCAGTGAAGGCTCCATAAGATCTACCCGGTTGCTCTGCGTAGCACCAGTGTCTTTCCGTGCTCGTCACTCGTTTGGAGCATCGCGAATCTGCGGACAGTAGTGTCTCAGCCCCGCTGGACGTCCGCGGCGGACGTCTCGGCCCGCCGGTCCTCGGTTTCGTGCTCGGAAGTCTGCGCACGGTGGCGCCGCGCCCGGAGTTCGGCGATCGCGAGGGCCAGCGCGGTGCACGTCAGGCCCGCCGCGCAGCACAACGCGATGGTGAGAGCGAGCGGGTAGTCCTTCGCGGAGCCGACGACCGTGCCGAACACCGACGCGAGCACGGCGGTGCCGATGGCCGTGCCGATCCGCTGCCCGGTCTGCAGCGCGCCGCCGGCGACGCCCGCCATCCGGACCGGCACGCACTCGAGCGTCAACGTCGTGTTCGGCGAGATCACCATGCCGCCGCCGACCCCCGCGAACAGCAGCGGCAGCGCGAACGCCCACCCGGACGCCGACGGCGGGACGAACTCGGCGAGCAGCGCCACCGCGAGCAGGCCCAGCGCGACCATGGCCAGGCCCGTGACGGTCAGGCGCCTTCCGTACGTCGGCACGAGCCGCCCGGCGACGGCCGCGGACACCGCCGAGCCCAGCGCGAACGGCGTCACCGACAGGCCCGACTGCAGCGGCGTGTAGCCGAGGCCCTGCTGGAAGAACATCGCGAAGACCAGCCAGATCCCGGCGAACCCGCAGAAGTAGAGCGCGCCGACCGACGCCCCGGCCGCGTACCCCGGCGTGCCGGTGAACAGCCGGGTGTCCAGCAGCGGCGACCGGCCGCGCCGGACGACCGAACGCTCCCAGCGCACGAACCCGAACCCGAACACCGCGGCGACGAGGAACAGCCACCAAAGCTGCGCGAAGCCGCCGCTGTCGGAATCGATGACCGGCAGCAGCACGCCGAGCACGGCGACCGCGAGCAGCGCGATGCCGACGAAGTCGATCTCCGCCCCGACCTTGACCTTCTTCTTTTCGCTGCGTGGCAGCAGCCGCAGGGCCAGCACGAACGCGACGACGCCGATCGGGACGTTGACGTAGAACACCCAGCGCCAGCCGTCCTCGGCACCGAAGACGGCGAGGATCGCGCCGCCGAGGATCGGGCCGACCGCCGTCGAGATCCCGACGACTGCGCCGAACATCCCGAACGCGCGGCCGCGCTCGGCGCCGCGGAAGAGGTCCTGGATCAGGCCGGTGTTCTGCGGGGTGAGCATGCCGGCCGCGACGCCCTGGGCGAGCCGCGCGATCACCAGCATCGTCTCGTTGGGGGCCGCGCCGGCCAGCGCGCTCGTGATGACGAACGCGGCGAGGGCGCCGAGGAACATGTTCCGGCGGCCGAACGCGTCGCCGAGCCGGCCACCGGTGACCAGGACCAGGCCGAACGCCAGTGCGTAACCGGAGACGACCCAGCGGATGCCGCCGCTGGTCGCGTGCAGCCCGGACTGCATCGACGGGAGCGCGACGTTGACGATGCTGACGTCGAGCAGGCCCATGAACCCGGCCGTCAGTGAAACGGCGAGCGCTTTCCAGCGCCGGGGATCGGGTTCGTACGACATCGAAGGGCTGACCTCACGCGTGTTCACCGGCCGGGGATACCCCGCTCAGCAAACACGAAAGGCGGGATCCGCGCGCGTTGTGCTCCGCGGTTCCCGCCCTGTTCGTCACGTGCTGGCCGTAATGCCCCGGATGCCCTTCAGCTCGCCGATCAGCATGGAGCTGACCTTCACCGGGTAGTCGTAGAGCGCGAAGACCGTCTGGTTCCGGCCGACCAGCTTGAGGTGCACCGGGGTTTCCCCCTTGTGGGCGAGCAGCGTGGACCGCAGCTCGCTGACCACCGACTGGTCGATCTTCTCCGCCGCGGCCAGCAGGACCAGCGGGGGCTCGTCGTCGCCGTTGCCGGTGCCGACCTCGGACAGGTCCAGGGTCGCCAGGCCGCCGCCGAAGATGGACATCTTGTCCTCGCGCCAGTTGACCCGGCCCTTGACCAGCACCGCGTTGTCCTCGATCAGCTCGCCCGCGAAGAGCGCGTACGACTTCGGGAAGAACAGCACCTCGAGCGAGGCGTCCATGTCTTCGACCGTGCAGATCGCCCAGGGCTCGCCCTTCTTGTTGACCCGCCGCTCCAGCGACGTGATCAGCCCGGAGATGACGATCTCGCCTTCCTTGGGCGGGTCGGCGAGGATACCGGCGATCGGTTTCGGGGCGTGCTTGCGCAGGATCCGCTCGGCGCCGTCCAGCGGGTGGGCCGAAACGTACAGGCCGAGCATCTCGCGCTCGTAGGCGAGCAGCTGCTTGCGCGGGTACTCCTCCTCGCCGAACTTCAGGTGCGCGAGCGGCGAGGACGACGGGGCCGCCTCGCCGTCGTCGCCGCCGAAGCCGAAGAGGTCGAACTGGCCCATCGCCTCCTGGCGCTTGAGCGGGACGACGGCTTCGACCGCGTCCTCGTGGACCTGGATCATCGACAGCCGCGTGTGGCCGAGCGAGTCGAACCCGCCCGCCTTGATCAGCGACTCGATGACCCGCTTGTTGCAGGCCACGAGCTCGGACTTGTCGAGGAAGTCGGTGAAGGAGGCGTACTTGCCCTTCTCCTCGCGGGTCTTGATGATCGACTCGACGACGTTCGCGCCGACGTTGCGGACGGCACCCAGCCCGAAGCGGATGTCGTCCCCGACGGCCGCGAACCGCAGGGCCGACTCGTTGACGTCCGGCGGCAGCACCTTGATGCCGAGCCGGCGGCACTCGGACAGGTAGACCGCCGACTTGTCCTTGTTGTCGCCGACCGACGTCAGCAGGGCGGCCATGTACTCGGCGGTGAAGTTCGCCTTGAGGTACGCGGTCCAGTAGGAGACCAGGCCGTACGCGGCCGCGTGGCTCTTGTTGAACGCGTAGCCGGCGAACGGGAGGATCGTGTCCCAGAGCGCCTTCACGGCCTCGGCCGAGAACCCGCCCGGGAGCAGGTCGCTGGCCTTCATGCCGGCCTCGAAGCCCTCGTACTCGAGGTCGAGGACTTCCTTCTTCTTCTTGCCCATCGCGCGGCGGAGCACGTCCGCGCGGCCCATCGTGTACCCGGCCACCTTCTGGCCGATGTGCATGATCTGCTCTTGGTACACGATCAGGCCGTAGGTGTCGGCCAGGATCTCCCGCAGCGGCTCGTCGAGCTCCGGGTGGATCGGCTTGACCTTCTGCCGGTTGTTCTTCCGGTCCGCGTAGTCGTTGTGCGCGTTCATGCCCATCGGGCCGGGGCGGTAGAGCGCGCCGACCGCGACGATGTCGTCGAAGACCGTGGGCTCCATGCGGCGGAGCAGGTCGCGCATGGGCCCGCCGTCCAGCTGGAACACGCCGAGCGTGTCGCCGCGGGCGAGCAGCTTGTAGGTCTCCGGGTCCTCGACGCCCAGGGTGTCGAGGTCGATGTCGATCCCGCGGTTGGCTTTGATGTTGTCGATCGCGTCACCGATGACCGTGAGGTTCCGCAGGCCCAGGAAGTCCATCTTGAGCAGGCCGATGGCCTCGCACGACGGGTAGTCCCAGCCGGTGATGATCGAGCCGTCGTCACGCTGCCAGAGCGGGATCGCGTCGGTCAGCGGGTCGCACGACATGATGACCGCGCAGGCGTGCACGCCCGCGTTGCGGATCAGGCCCTCGAGGCCGCGGGCGGTCTCGAAGATCGTCTTGCACTCGTCGTCGGTCTCGACGAGCGCGCGGACCTCGGCGGCCTCGCCGTAGCGCTCGTGCTTGTTGTCGACGATGCCCGAAAGCGGGATGTCCTTCGCCATGATCGGCGGCGGCAGCGCCTTGGAGATCTTGTCCGCGATCGCGTACCCGGGCTGGCCGAAGTGGACGCGCGCGGAGTCCTTGATCGCCGCCTTCGTCTTAATGGTGCCGAACGTGATGACCTGGGCGACCTTGTCCGAGCCGTACTTGTCGGTCGCGTACCGGATCATCTCGCCGCGCCGGCGGTCGTCGAAGTCGATGTCGATATCGGGCATCGAGACGCGCTCGGGGTTCAGGAACCGCTCGAACAGCAGCTTCTGCGGGATCGGGTCCAGGTTGGTGATACCGAGGACGTACGCGACGAGCGAGCCGGCCGCCGAACCACGGCCCGGGCCGACCCGGATGCCGACGCGGCGGGCGTAGCTGATGAGGTCGGCGACGATCAGGAAGTAGGCCGGGAAGCCCTTCCCGATGATGACGTCGAGCTCCTTCTCGATGCGCTCGTCGTAGCCCTCGGGCGGGCCGTCCGGGAAGCGCCACTTCAGGCCCTTCGCGACCTCTTCGCGCAGCCAGCCGCCCTGGTCGTAGCCTTCCGGCACCTCGAAGAACGGCAGCCGGTCCTTGTGCGCGTAGACGTCTTCGTAGGACTCGATGCGCTCGGCGATCATCAGCGTGGTGTCCGCCGCGCCCGGGACTTCCTTGTCCCAGTACTCGCGCATCTCGGCGGCGGACTTGAGGTAGTAGCCGTCGCCGTCGAACTTGAACCGGGTCGGGTCGTTGAGGGTCTTGCCTGCCTGGACGCACAGCAGGGCGGAGTGCGTGTCGGCCTGGTCCTTGGTGACGTAGTGCGAGTCGTTCGTCGCGAGGGGCCTGAGGTCGAGCAGCCGGCCGATCTCGAGGAGACCTTCGCGGACCGACCGCTCGATCGGCAGGCCGTGGTCCATCAGCTCGAGGAAGAAGTTGCCGGCGCCGAAGATGTCCTTGTAGTCGGACGCGGCCTGGATCGCCGCTTCCTTCTGGCCCAGCCGCAGCCGGGTTTGCACCTCACCGGACGGGCAGCCGGTGGTGGCGATGATGCCGGAGTGGTTCTCGGAGATCAGCTCGCGGTCCATTCGCGGCTTGCGGTAGTAGCCCTGCATGCTGGCCAGCGAGGACAGCTTGAAGAGGTTCCGCAGGCCGGTGGCGTTCTGCGCGAGCATCGTCATGTGGGTGTACGCGCCGGCGCCCGAGACGTCGCCGCCCTCGCCCAGCTCGTCGGAGCCGCGCTGGTTCGACTGTCCCCAGAAGACGGGCTTCTTGTGGAACCGGCTCTCCGGCGCGATGTAGGCCTCGATGCCGATGATCGGCTTGAGGCCGGCCTTCTTGGACTGCTGGTAGAACTCGTCGCCGCCGTACATGTTGCCGTGGTCGGTCATGCCGACCGCGGGCATGCCGAGGCGCGCCGCTTCCGCGAAGAGGGGAGCGATCTTCGCCGCACCGTCGAGCATCGAGTACTCGGTGTGGACGTGCAGGTGGACGAAAGAATCGTTCGACACCAGCGAAAACCTCCCCTTGGTTGGTCGGACCTGCGCGCCCGGGTCCCTCACCCTAACCCGTGGCGCTCTCGGCTCCGACACGTGCTCGCAGGGTCGATTCTGCTCCTCGGGGGAGGTGTTCCGCCGGTGGGACACGCCCCCCTTTTCGGGCGGTGGTGATCACGGGCACGCGGTGCTGCCGGGCGGTCACGCGGGGCGCCGGTTGAGGGGGTGGGCCGGTCTTGGGGATCGGTTCGGGTGGGGCTTGTGGCCGGGGGCGCGGGACGGCGGCTGGGCCCGGGGGCGGCGGGGTGGCGGCGGCTGGGGCACGGGCCGGCCGACGACATGAACGACCCTTTCATGTCGTCTGGTGACATGAACGACCCTTTCATGACGTCCGGTGAGACGAGCCGGCGAACGGCGGGGCAAGCCGAGTCGCCGCCAAACCGAGGCCGGCGGCGGCCGGGTGCGCGTCACGAAGCCAAACGCCGGTGAGGTGAGCCACAGCCGCCGCCGCTCGCGTTGACACCCCGTCCCCCGGCGCCGAGCATCCCTCCCATGAACCTGTCTGACAGCCAGACAGCCGGACAAGGTGGTCCCCGGCGGGTCAGCGCCATGGAAGCCGTCCTGGCGCACCTGCGGCAGCTCATCGAGCGCGGTGACTACCCCGTCGGCGCCAAGCTGCCCTCCGAAGCGGCCCTCAGCAGGGAGTTCGAGGTCAGCCGCTCGGTTGTCCGGGAAGCCCTCCGCGGTCTGCAGGCCCTCGGGATGACCGAGTCCAAGACCGGCAAGGGCACCTTCGTCACCGCGACCGGCCCCGCCGACAACCCCACCTTCGGGCCCTACTCCGCCCGCGACCTCATCGAGGTCCGCCGGCACGTCGAGATCCCCGTCGCCGGCTACGCCGCCACGAGACGCAGCCAGGACGACCTCGACCTGCTCGGCCACCTCCTCGACCGGATGGACGCCGAGACCGACAACACCGCCTGGGTCGCGCTCGACTCGCTCTTCCACATCACCATCGCCCAGGCCTCGGGCAACCCCGTCTTCGGGAAGGTGATCGAAGAGATCCGGGACGCGCTGGCCCGCCAGTCCGCCTTCCTCAACCAGCTCGGCGACCGGCGGCGGCAGTCGAACATCGAGCACCGCGAAATCGTCACGGCCATCGCGAGCGGCGAAGAAGCAGCAGCCGTCGACGCCATGACCGCGCACCTCACGCACGTCGAAGCCACTCTCACCAGCATCGTGAACGGGGACCAGTGACCGAGCAGACCCTCACGGCCCCCGCGGACGCGGGCGACGCCGGCTACAACAAGGCCCTCAAGCCCCGGCACGTGAACATGATCGCCATCGGCGGCGCGATCGGCACCGGGCTCTTCCTCGGCGCCGGCGGGCGGCTCGCCCAGGCCGGGCCCGCGCTCGCCATCGTCTACGCCGTCTGCGGGCTCTTCGCCTTCTTCGTCGTCCGCGCGCTCGGCGAGCTCATCCTCTACCGGCCCTCCAGCGGTGCCTTCGTCTCCTACGCCCGCGAGTTCATGGGCGAAAAAGGCGCGTACGTCGCCGGGTGGATGCACTTCCTCAACTGGTCGACCACCGGCATCGCCGACATCACGGCCATCGCGCTCTACGCGCACTTCTGGTCGTTCTTCTCCCCGATCCCGCAGTGGGTGCTCGCGCTGATCGCCCTCGCTGTCGTCCTGACGCTCAACCTCGTCTCGGTGAAGCTGTTCGGCGAGATGGAGTTCTGGTTCGCCATCGTCAAGGTCGCCGCGCTCGTGCTGTTCATGGTGATCGGCATCTTCCTGCTCGTGACGCAGACGCCGATCGACGGCGCGGCAGGCGGGCCGCAGCTGCTCGCCGACCACGGCGGGATCTTCCCCACCGGGCTGCTGCCGATGGTGCTGATCGTGCAGGGCGTGGTGTTCGCCTACGCCTCGGTCGAGCTGGTCGGCGTCGCCGCCGGGGAGACCGAGCACCCGGAGAAGATCATGCCGAAGGCGATCAACTCCATCATGTGGCGGATCCTCGTCTTCTACGTCGGCTCGGTCGTGCTGCTGGCGATGCTCCTGCCGTGGAGCTCCTACACGAAGGACCAGAGCCCGTTCGTCACCGTGCTCTCGCACCTGGGCGTGCCCGCGGCGGACAGCGTGATGAACCTGGTCGTGCTCACCGCGGCGCTGTCGAGCCTCAACTCCGGCCTCTACTCGACCGGCCGGATCCTGCGGTCGATGGCCAAGGCGGGTTCGGCGCCGAAGTTCACCGGCGTGATGAACCGCAACCAGGTGCCCTACGGCGGCATCCTGCTCACCGCGTCGGTCTGCGTGCTGGGCGTCGGGCTCAACTACCTGGTGCCGAAGGAAGCCTTCGACATCGTGCTCAACTTCGCCGCGATCGGCATCCTCGCCACCTGGGCGATCATCGTCCTCTGCCACCTGCTCTTCGTCCGGAAGGCCAAGCGCGACGGGCTCGAGCGGCCCGCGTTCCGGCTGCCGTTCTCGCCGTACACGGAAATCGCGACGCTCGTGTTCCTCGCCGCGGTCGTCGTGCTGATGGGCTTCGACGAGACCGGCCGGATCACCCTGCTGGCGCTGCCCGCGATCGCCGTCGCGCTGGTCGCGGGCTGGTTCGCCGCCCGCAAGCGGATCGACATGCGCGCGTTCGACGAGGAGGGCATGTGACCACCGAACCCCTGGTCGAGCTGGTCCGCGACGGTCTGGTCGAAGGCGTCCACCACGGCGCCGCGATCGTGCTCGGCCCGGACGGCGAGACGCTGTTCGCCGCGGGCGACCCGGACGTCGCGATGTACCCGCGGTCGACGGCCAAACCCCTGCAGGCCACGGCGATGGCGCGGCTCGGGCTGCGCCTGTCCCCCGCCGGGTTCGCCATCGCGGCGGCCAGCCACTCCGGCGAGCCGATGCACCTCGACGCCGTCTCGGACGTGCTCGCCGGCCGCTCCCCCGACGCGCTCGGCAACCCCGCCGACCACCCGTACGACCCGGTCGAACGGGACCGCTGGGTCGCCGCGGGCCGGGCGCCGAGCCGGCTCGGGCACAACTGCTCCGGCAAGCACGCGGCGATGCTCGCGACCTGCGACCTGAACGGCTGGAGCACCGACGGCTACCTCGACCCGGCGCACCCGCTGCAACGCGCGATCGCCGCCACCGTCGAGGACCTGACCGGGCACGGCATCGAGCGCGTGGCGGTCGACGGCTGCGGCGCACCCCTGTTCGCGACGACGTTGCGCGGCCTCGCGACCGCCGTCTCGAAGATCGCCACGGCCGCGCCCGGGACGCCGGACCACCTGGTCGCCGACGGGATCCGGCGGCACCCGGAGCTGGTCGGCGGGAGCCGCCGGGACGTCACCGCCGTCATGCGCGCGGTGCCCGGGCTGATCGCGAAGGACGGCTTCGAGGCCGTCCAGGTCGCCGCTTTGCCGGACGGCACGGCGATCGCGGTCAAGATCTCGGACGGCGGTGACCGCGCGCGGTACCCCGTGCTGGCCGCCGCGCTGAAGCTGTGCGGGGTCGAGGTCCCGGACGGACCGGGCAACCTGCGCGTCACCGGAAAACTTCTCGTGGAGAGCCGGCGATGACCACCCGACGCGAACACGACCTGCTCGGCGACAAGGACGTCCCCGCCGACGCCTACTGGGGCGTGCACACCGCCCGCGCCCGCGAGAACTTCCCCATCACCGGCACGACGATCGCCGCCTATCCGCACCTGGTCGAGGCACTGGCCGCGGTGAAGGAAGCCGCGGCGCGCGCCAACGCCGAGCTGGGGCTGCTGGAACCCGAGATCGCGGACGCCGTAGTGAGTGCCTGCCGGGAAATCCGCGAAGGCGCGCTGCACGGCGAGTTCGTCGTCGACGTCATCCAGGGCGGTGCCGGGACCTCGACCAACATGAACGCCAACGAGGTGATCGCCAACCGCGCGCTCGAGCTGCTCGGGCACGCCAAGGGCGACTACCACGTCGTGCACCCGAACGAGCACGTCAACCTCGGGCAGTCGACGAACGACGCGTACCCGACCGCGGTCAACGTCGCGACGATCATCGCCGTGCGCGAGCTGTCCGACGCCATGGTCGTGCTGGAGAAGGCGTTCGCCGCCAAGGCCGTCGAGTTCCACGACGTCCTGAAGATGGGCCGGACGCAGCTGCAGGATGCGGTCCCGATGACGCTCGGCCAGGAGTTCGGCACCTACGCCGTGATGCTCGGCGAGGACCGGCTGCGGCTGAACGAGGCCGTCGCGCTGCTGCACGAGATCAACCTCGGCGCGACCGCGATCGGCACCGGCCTCAACGCCGCGCCGGGGTACGCCGAGGCCGCGTGCCGGCACCTGCGCGAGATCACCGGGCTGCCCGTCGTCACCGCGGCCGACCTGGTCGAGGCGACGCAGGACTGCGGCGCGTTCGTGCACCTTTCGGGCGTGCTCAAGCGGATCGCCGTCAAGCTGTCGAAGAGCTGCAACGACCTGCGGCTGCTGTCCTCGGGCCCGCGCGCCGGGCTCAACGAGATCAACCTGCCGCCGGTGCAGGCCGGGTCGTCGATCATGCCCGGGAAGATCAACCCGGTGATCCCCGAGGTGGTCAACCAGGTCGCGTTCGAGGTCATCGGCAACGACGTCACCGTGACGATGGCCGCCGAAGCCGGACAGCTGCAGCTCAACGCCTTCGAGCCGATCATCCTGCACGCGCTGTCGGAGAGCATCACCCACCTGGGTGCGGCCTGCCGGACGCTCGCCTCGAAGTGCGTCGAAGGGATCACCGCGAACGTCGACGTGCTGCGCGCCTACGTCGAGAATTCGATCGGGCTGGTCACCGCGCTCAACCCGAGCATCGGCTACGCGGCCGCGACGGAGATCGCCAAGGAGGCCCTCGCGACCGGGCGGGGCGTCGCCGAGCTCGTCGTCGAGAAGGGCCTGCTCCCCGCCGAAGAGCTGGCCAGGCTGCTGCGTCCGGAAACGCTCGCGCGGGCGAACTGAGGTACGGTCGGATCCGGAAGGATCTACTCCACTTCGGAAGGCGGGCGCCCGTGCTGGACCGACTTGTCGACAAGCTGCTCGGACTCCCCCAGGCCGAAGGACCGAAGCCGGTCGTGACGCGCGACCTGACCGTGCCGATGCCCGACGGCGTCACGCTGCTCGCCGACCGGTACGCGCCGCCCGGCACGACGTCGGCACCGGTGGTGCTGATCCGCACGCCGTACGGGCGCAAGGGCATCCTGTCGAAGCTCTTCGGCGACACGTTCGCCCGGCACGGCCTGCAGACGGTCATCCAGAGCACGCGCGGCTCGTTCGGCTCCGGCGGCGAGTTCCGGCCGTTCCACCTCGAGCGCGAGGACGGCGTCGCGACCGCCGAATGGCTGCGCGCGCAGCCGTGGTGCGACGGCGACATCGCCATGGCGGGCGCCAGCTACCTCGGGCACACGCAGTGGGCGGTCGGGCCGTACCTCGACCCGCCGCTGAAGGCGATGTGCCTCGGCGTGACGGCGTCGGAGTTCGTCTCGACGTTCTACCCGGGCGGCGTGCTCGCGGCGGACAACATGGTGTCGTGGTCGGCGATGATCGGCCGTCAGGAAGAGCGTTTCGCCGCGCTGCCCAACCCGCTGCAGAAGCGCAAGACGCGCAAGGCGATGTCGTTCCTGCCGCTGAGCCGCGCCGACGTCGCCGCGATCGGGAAGCCGGTGCGGTTCCTCCAGGACATCACCGAGCACTTCGTCCCCGACGACGACTACTGGGCGATGTCCGACCACAGCGCCGAAGTCGCGAAGCTCAACGTCCCGGTGTCGATGGTGACCGGCTGGTACGACCTGTTCATCGGCTCGCAGCTGCGCGACTTCCGGACCCTCGCCGAGGCGGGCAAGGCGCCGCGGCTGACGATCGGGCCGTGGGCGCACGGCGAGCCGGGGAGCATGGGCCCGATGATCCGGGACCAGCTCGGGTTCCTGCGCGCGCACCTGCTCGGCGACCGGACGCAGCTGCAGCGTTCGCCGGTCCGGTTGTTCCTGCAGGGCGCGGGCACGTGGCTGGACTTCGAGTCGTGGCCGCCGCCGTCGACGGCGACCGCGTCGCACCTGCGGCCGATCGGCGGGCTCGGCGAGACGGTCGCCGGCGAGGCGCGGCCGACGACGTTCACCTACGACCCGGCGGACCCGACGCCGGCGGTCGGCGGTCCGCTGCTGACCGGCGAGTGGAAGCAGCGCGACAACCAGGAGGTCGAAGCCCGGCCGGACGTGCTGGTGTTCACCGGCGAGCCGCTGCCGGCGGAGCTGGACGTCATCGGTGAGGTGACGGCGACGGTGCACGTGCGCACGGAGCTGCCGCACGCCGACGTGTACGTGCGGCTGTGCGACGTCGACACGAACGGCGTGTCCCGCAACGTGACGGACGGGATCCTGCGGCTGCGGCCCGGTTTCCCGGAGGCCGGCGAAGACGGGGTGGTGACGGCGGAGGTGACGCTCGACCCGACGGCGTACCGCTTCCGCCGCGGCCACCGGTTGCGGGTGCAGGTGGCGGGCGGGGCGTTCCCGCGGTTCGCGCGCAACCACGGGACGGACGAGCCGGTGACGTCGGCGGTGAAGGGGAAGCCGAACCGGTTCGAGGTGTTCCACGACGCGGAGCGGCAGTCGAAGATCACGTTACCGGTGTTCGGCGGCTGATCAGGCGGGTCAGGCCCGCGGCGATCAACCGCTGACCACGCGCGCCCACGGGCGGCGCAGCAGCGGCCAAGCGGCGAGGAACGCGGCGGCCGCCGTCCAGACCGGCCAGCCCGCCGTCGCCCACAGCCCGATCGCCCGCGGGGTGCCGGACTCGCCGAGCTGCAGCCACGCGGCGTTCGCGGCGAGCAGCAGCCAGCCGAGCTGGACCAGCCAGCCCAGCGGGTAGCACGCGATCGCCGCCACGGCCGTGGCGCGCGGGCCCGCGGCGAGCAGGCGACGGCGCAGGGCCATCGGCGGGTGGGTGAGCCGCGCCGTCATGCGGTGGGTCTTCGGTGCGCCGAGGCGGGTGGCCGCCGCCGCGCCGGCGACGTGGTCGGCGGCGAACTCGGCGCTCCACGAGCCGGCGACCGGCAGCGTCACGGCGGCCAGCGACGAGCCGAGCGCGGTCAGCAGCATCAGGCCGAGCCCGGTGGCGATTTCGCGGCCGGCGTACCCGCCTCCGTCGAAGACAGCGGCGAACCACACCGCGCCGACGGGGACCACGGCCGTCCAGACGAACAAGCCGAACCAGTGCCGGACGACGAAGGCCAACGGACTGGTGGCGCCGGCGAGGAGGGTGTCGCCCTGCCGGCAGTGCGCGAGTTCGTGCCGCACGACGGCTTCGGCGGCCGCGCGGTCCCGCCGCCAGAGCACGACGAGCGGCCCGAAGACGGCGAGCCGCGGCCGGCGCGGCCGGCGGAGGTAGGCGAAGGCGAGCAGATCGGTGCGCCGGAGGTTCGCCCGCACCTCGACGGCGGGCAGCTGCGCTTTCGCGTACCCGGCGATGGCGGCGACGGTGGGAGTACGGGGCTCGCCCAGCCGGTACCGGCGTTCGACGAGCCGCCCGCGGACGCCGGCCCCGGCAACGGTTGCGACGGCGGAGAGAAGCACGAAGGCGGACACGAGATCGACCAGCCCGGCGACGCGGAGGAGATCGCTGCCCGGGACGGTCGTGGCGGGGTTCGGCGTGGTGCCGAGGAGGTCCAGGAGGGTGTCCCGCCAGAAGGGGAACTGGCGGGGCGCGGTCCAGCCGACCGCGGTGAGGAACCAGAAGAGCAGCCAGGGCGGTGCGGGCGAGAACCCGCCACGCACCCACGTCGTTCCGGGCGCTCCCGGCCCGGGCCGGCGGGCGTAGGCCGGAAACCCCGGTCCGGACGTCACCGCTTCCGCTCCTCCACCGGCGCCGCCGCCAAGAACGCCCGCGTTCCCGCGCCGTCCTCGATCAGTGCCCGGACTATGCGGAACGTCAGGACCTCGCTCTCGATCGGCGGCACCCCCGCCGCCGTCAGTTCCGCGACTATCGTGTCGATCAGCCGGTTCAGCTCCGGCAACGGCGGGTCCGCGGGCGCCGTCTTCGCGCGGCGGCGGTCCCACAGGTCGCCCAGGTTCTTCAGCAACGTCGAGACGCTGCTCAGATTGCCGCCCAGCGCGGCCCAGATCGCCGGGGCCGCCAGGGACACCGCCGCCAGCACGTGCGGGAACAGCACGATCGGCGCGGTCACGTCGAAGCCGCCCGGGGCGGAGTTCGCGCGGGCGAACAGTTCCCGGCGGGCCGCTCCGCCCGTCAGGTACGCCACCGTCAGCTCCGGGACCAGCTCCGCCTCGTCCGGCGCCACCCCCTCCGCCAGCCGCACCGCCCAGCCGATGACCTCGTCGCTCACCCGCTCCGCCTTCCTACGCGAACGCCTCGTGGAACTCCACCTCGTACGGGCCCGGCACGAACGCGCCGCCGAGACCCAGCTCGACCACCACCGTCGCGCCCGGGGCGACCGCGGTCCGCACCTGGCCGAACAGGTCCGCCACCTTCGTCCCGCCGGCCGACAAGGTCAGCCGGAACAATCCCGTCCGCGCCCGGGAAGCCTGGTTGGTCACCGTGATTTCGCCGGTGAAGAACCCGGTTCCGTCGTCACCCACCCGGGCGCCGCGCAGCTCCCACTGCCGGTCGCTCCCCGAAGCCGGAACGTCCGTCAGCGACGGAGCAGCGGGAGCGAGCACCGGTTCGGCCGGCCGGCTCAGGTGGATGCCGAACCCGAGCAACGCGGTGACCGCGACCACCCCGAGCGCGCGGAACCCCGCGCGGCGAACGACGCCCGGCATCCGATCCTCCACTGTGGACGGACACCCGGCCGGGCGTCCGTCCGGGAGTCGCGCCCGCGGGCGAAGCCGTTACAAACCGGTCGTAACGTCTCCGCGGCCGCCACCGACCTACGCCGTGACACGCCGCCCAGGTCAGGATTTCCCTTGATCAGCAACCGAAAGATCGTCGCCGTGCTGACCGCCGGACTGCTGCTCACCGCCGGCTGCGGTGGCGTCGAGCAGGTCGCGAGCCCGGTTTCGGCGACGGACACGCCGACGACCACGACCGAGCCGACGACGGACACCCCCACGACCTCCGAGACGACCGAAACGACCGAGACGTCCGAACCGGAAACCACCACCGAGGAAGAAACCACAACCTCGGAGACCGAGGAAGCGCGCCGGACCTCGTCCGGCTCCTACGACGTCACGATCTCCGGCTCGGTCTCGGGCCATTCGTTCCGCCGGTCGGCGACCCTGCGGGTCGTCGAGACGATCTCCTCGAGCGGCACCACGAACGACGTCAACCCGGTCGACGTCTGCCTGGTCTCCGGCAACCCCGCCGCCCAGCCGCAGCCCGGCGCGCTCCGGTTCGGCTCCAACTCCGGGTGCCTGCCCGGTTCCGGCGCCGCGGACCTCGACCTGGCGAGCGTGGAGGCCGACGGCGACACGATCACCGTCGAACCCGTGGAGAACATGGCCGCCACCGGCGGGAACGTCTTCACGTCGTCGTCGAGCGTCGCGGCGTGCCCGTTCTTCCCGAAGTCGGGACGGCTGCGGGTGACGATCGACGGCGGCGACGTCTCCGGCAGCATCGAAGTCACCGGCTACGGCGGCGCTTTCTGCGGCAACACCGTCTACGACGCGCAGATCTCCGGCTGAGCCTCAGCCGGCCACGCGGTGGTGGCTGGTCACCCGGCCGTCGTCGTGCAGGACGTGCAGCAGCAGCGACGGCGGCCGCTCGTAGTCCAGCGGGCCGCCTTCGTCCCACCCGCGGTCCGCGCCGGGCTCGACCGGCAGAAGAGACTGCGACACGACGCCGGGCGCGATGCGCAGCGGCACCCCGGCGAACGTCGTCGACGCGCCCGTGTGCACGTGCCCGGCCAGCAGCGCCTTCACGCGCGGGTGCCGGCCGAGCACCGCCGCCAGCCGGTCTTCGCCGGTCTGGCGGATCGCGTCGACCAGCGCCACCCCCACCTCGACCGGCGGGTGGTGGAACGCCACGAACGCGGGACCGTCGCCGCCGGACAGCACTTCGTCGAGCCAGTCCAGCGTCGCGTCGGCCAGGAAACCCGCGCCGCGGCCGGGAATCGTCGAGTCGCACAGCGCGAACAGGACGCCGTCGACCTCGTGCGCGAGGTCGATCGGGTCGTCGGACGCGGGCAGGTCCAGCAAACCCGTGCGGAACGCGGACCGGACGTCGTGGTTGCCCGGGCACACCAGCACCGGCGCCGGGTGCTTCAGCAGTTC
Source organism: Amycolatopsis sp. NPDC098790 (assembly GCF_044759945.1). NCBI lineage: Bacteria > Bacillati > Actinomycetota > Actinomycetes > Pseudonocardiales > Pseudonocardiaceae > Amycolatopsis > Amycolatopsis sp. NPDC098790. Next base: position 85,401 of record NZ_JBIWAI010000013.1, on the reverse strand, counting down.
GGCGGCGCGTGCGTATTCGGATGCCGCGCCGTGGTCGGCGATGTCGCCGGTCACCACGATCGCCTCGATCGGCTTCGCGAGCCCGCCGAGCCAAGCCATGACGGCGGCGACCCGGTCCTCGGCCCGCGGGTCGCCGTCGAGGTGCAGGTCGCTCAGGTGCGCGATGATCATCGTTCGTCCTTCCCCAGGTACGCCAGCGCTTTCACCCAGTTGCGGACGAGCACCGCGGACGCGGCCGGCAGGTCGCCGTCGCGCAGCGCGGCGGCGATCCGGCGGTGCTCGCCGATGCTCTCCCCGGCGCGGCCGGCTCCGCCGAAGTAGCACGATTCGTACCGCTTCAGCAGCGGCTTGGTCTGCCCGATCAGCCGCAGCAGGTGCGGGTTGGGGCAGCGCGACAGCAGCAGGGTGTGCCACCGTTCGTCCACATCGGACAGATCGGCGCCGGACTCCAGCGCTGCCACCATTTCGTCGGCGACGGCGTCGAGCGCGTCCGGCAGCCCGGCCAGCTCCAGCGGCGACGTCCAGCGCAGGGCGAGTGCTTCCAGCTCGGCCACCAGCGGGTAGAGGCGGCGGGCCTCGTCCGGGTCGAACGGCGGCACCAGGAACCCCCGCCCCGGCGCGGAAACGAGCAGCCCGCGGTCGGCGAGCCCGATCAGCGCCTCCCGCAGCGGCGTCCGGCTGACGCCCAGCTCTCGGGCCAGGTGCACCTCGTTGACGCGCGCGCCGGCGGCGAGCCGCCCGTCCAGCACGCGGGTGGTGATCTCCTCGATGAGGTCGCTGCGCAACGGGGTCCGAGCCATGGACGGCAGTATTGCATACAGAAGAGAGCTACTGTATTCAGTTCACATGACCTTCGACGTCGACCGCGCTCGCCGTGACACGCCCGGCTGCGCCGAAGTGGTCCACTTCAACAACGCCGGTTCGGCGCTCCCGCCGTCCGTCGTCACCGACACCGTCGTCGGCTACCTGCGCCACGAAGCGCTGGTCGGCGGCTACGAAGCCGCCGCGGAAGCGGCCGACCGGCTCGCCGCGGTGTACGCGTCGGCGGCGCGGCTCGTCGGCGGCGAACCCGGCGACATCGCGCTCACCGACAACGCGACCCGGTCGTGGCAGGCGGTCTTCTACGCGCTGCCCTTCAAGACCGGCGACCGGATCCTCACCTCGCGCGCCGAGTACGCCAGCAACGCCATCGCGTACCTGCAGGTCGCGCGGCGCACCGGCGCGGTCGTCGAGGTGGTCGGCGACGACGAGTCGGGCCAGCTCGACGTCGAAGACCTCAAGCGGCGCGTGGACGGCGACGTCAAGCTGATCGCCGTCAGCCACGTGCCCACCCAGGGCGGGCTGGTCAACCCGGCCGAGGAGATCGGCGAAGTCGCCGCAGCCGCCGGCATCCCGTACCTGCTCGACGCGTGCCAGTCCGCCGGCCAGCTCGACCTCGACGTCTCGCGCCTGAAGTGCGACGCGCTGTCGACGACCGGCCGCAAGTACCTGCGCGGCCCGCGCGGCACCGGGTTCCTCTACGTGCACCCGCGGCTGCGCGAACGGCTGGAGCCCGCGATGCTCGACCTGCACTCGGCCAGCTGGGAGTCGCCGACCGAGTACGTCGTCGACCCGACCGCGAAGCGCTTCGAGGTGTGGGAACGCGACTTCGCGGCGGTGTTCGGCCTCGGCGCGGCCATCGACTACGCGCTCGATTGGGGCTTGCCCGCCATCGAAGAGCGCGTCGCCTCCCTGGCGGCCACGCTGCGCGGCCGCCTCGCCGACGCCGGGGCGCGCCTGCACGACGTCGGCGCCCGCAAGTGCGGCATCGTCACGTTCAGCCTCGACGGCACCCCGGCCGCGGAGGTCAAGGCGCGGCTCGCCGAGGCGAACATAAACACGTCGGTGTCGTCGCGCACCTCGGCGCAGTACGACTTCACGGCGCGCGACCTGCCGGACCTGGTCCGGGCGTCGGTGCACTACTACAACACCGAGGCCGAGATCGACCTGCTGGTGCGGCAGGTGGAAAAGCTCTAGAACGCGTTGACGCCGGTCAGTTCGGCCGACACCGTCCAGAGCCGCTCGGCCAGGACCGGGTCGATCGCGTAGTCCTTGACGCCCGTGCGGGTGCCGTCGGCGGGCGCGGGCCCGGCGATGTCGCAGTCGTCGAGGTAGACACCGCCGAGGCCGTCGAGCTGCGGGGACGTCGCCGCCCAGACCTGGGTCGCGGCGCCCTGCTCCGGCGTCTTCGCGCCGCCGGTCACCTGACCTTCGGCGTCCACCATGCCCGCGTCGACCAGTTCCTGACGGTCGAGAAAGCGCACGAGGTCGGTCAGGATCCGGCCCGGGTGCAGGGCGAACGCGCGGACACCGCGGTCGCGCGCCAGCGCGTCGAGGTGGACGGCGAAGAGCACGTTCGCCGTCTTCGCCTGGCCGTAGGCGAGCCACTTGTCGTAGCCCCGCCGGAATTCGAGGTCGTCGAAGCGGACCGGGCCGTAGTGGTGGCCGCGCGAGGACACCGAAACCACGCGGGCGCCGGCGGTGAACGCGGGCCAGAGCCGGTTCACCAGGGCGAAGTGGCCGAGGTGGTTGGTCGCGAACTGCGCTTCCCAGCCCGGCCCGACGCGCGTCTCGGGCGACGCCATGATCCCGGCACTGCCGATGAAGACGTCGATCCCGCGGCCCGACGCGAGGAACCGCTCGGCGAACGCGCGGACGCTGTCCAGGTCGCTCAAGTCCACTTCGTCGACCTCGACGTTTTCGAAGCCCCGCAACGCTTCTTCGGCCGTCGCGCGGCGGCGGGCCGGGACGACGACGTGCGCGCCGGCCGCGGTCAGCGCCCGCGTCGTCTCCAGGCCGATGCCGGAGTAGCCGCCGGTGACGATCGCGAGCTTGCCGGTCAGGTCGATCCCCGCCACGACCTCGGCCGCGGTGGTCTCGGCCCCGAAACCGGAGCCGATCTTGTGCTGTGCAGTGGTCATGAACCCGACGCTAGATCCTGGAGTGGACTCCAGCGCAAGTTCAGTCCTTGAGCAGCTGCCGCGCGATCACGAGCTTCTGGATTTCGCTGGTGCCTTCGTAGATGCGGAACAGCCGGGCGTCGCGGTAAATCCGCTCGACCGTGACGCCGCGCACGTACCCCATCCCGCCGTGCACCTGCACCGCGCGGTCGGCGACCCGGCCGAGCATCTCGGTGCAGAACAGCTTCGCCGACGACGGCCCGAGCTTGCGGTCCTCGCCCGAGTCGTACTTCGCGGCGGCTTCGTGGACCATCGCGCGCCCGGCCGCGAGCTCCGCGTGCGACTCCGCGAGCAGCGCCTGGACGAGCTGGTACTCGCCGATCACCCGGCCGCCTTGGCGCGCCGTCCGCGCGTACTCGACGGCTTCGGCGAGGGCGCGTTCCGCCATGCCGACGCACAGCGCCGCGATGTGCAGCCGGCCGCGGGCGAGCGAGGCCATCGCGATGCCGAAGCCCTTGCCCTCCTCGCCGACCAGCGCGTCGGCCGGCAGCTCGACGTCGTCGAAGACCACCTCGGACGTCCACGCGCCGGCCTGGCCCATCTTGGCGTCGTGCGGGCCGACCGTCACGCCGTCCGCGCCCGCGGGCACCAGGAACGCCGAAATCCCGCGGCTGCCGGTGCTGTCGACGTCCGTGCGCGCGAACACGACGAAGACCTCGGCCAGCGGCGCGTTCGTGATGAACCGCTTGGTGCCCGACAGGCGGTAGCGGTCGCCGTCACGGACCGCGCGGCTGGTGAGCCCGCCCGGGTCGGAGCCGGCCTCGGCCTCGGTGAGCGCGAAGGAGGCGATCGCCTGCCCGGCCGCCAGCCGGGGCAGCCAGCGGGTGCGCTGCTCCGGCGTCCCGTAGTGCACGATCGCCTGGCCGGCGATGCCGTTGTTGGTGCCGAACAGCGACCGGAACGCGGGAGTCGTGTGGCCGAGCTCGACGGCGAGCCGGACGTCTTCGGCCATGCCGAGGCCGAGCCCGCCGTACTCCTCCGGCAGCGCCCAGCCGAACAGCCCCAGCTCGGCGGCCTTGTCCCGGATCTCGCCGGGGATCTCGTCACGCTCGTCGATCTCCGCCTCGCGCGGCACGACCTCCTTGCGCACGAAGTCCCGCACCGCGCCGAGAACCTGCCCGAAAAGCTCCGCGTCCATGCGTCGCACGCTACCCGGTAACGTGCGCTCGTGAGCACCTTCTTCGACGTCGCCGAACAGCACCCGGACCGCCTCGCGGTGCTCGCGCCGGACGGGACGGCGGCGACCTTCGGCGAGCTGGCCGCGCGGGCGAACCGGCTGACGCACGCGCTGCACCGGCTGGGGCTCGGCCCCGGCGACGGCGTCGTCGCGATCGTCCACAACGGACTCCCGTACTTCGAGCTGCTGTTCGCCACGCTGCAGGCGGGGATGTACTTCACGCCGGTCAACTACCGGTCCTCGCCGGACGAAATCGCTTACTTGGTGGGGAACAGCGGCGCCCGCGTCGTCGTCGCCGACGCGGCCATCGCGCGGACGTGCGACCCCGGCGTGCCCCGGTTCTCGGTCGGCCGGGTCGAGGGCTGGGGCGACTACGCGTCCTGGGGCGAGGACGAGCCGTCGGCGCCGCCGCAGCCCCGGACCGCGGGCCAGACGATGCTCTACACGTCGGGGACGACCGGCCGGCCCAAGGGCGTCCGGCGCGCGCTGAGCGGGAACCCGCCGTCGCTGCACCCGATCCACCGCGACCTGCTGGCATCGTTCGGCGTTCTCCCGGGGCCGGGGGTGCACCTGGTGGCGTGCCCGCTCTACCACGCGGCGCCCGGCTCGTTCGCCGTCAACGCGATGCACCTGGGGCACAGCGCGGTGCTGATGGACCGCTTCGACGCCGAAGAGACGTTGCGGCTCGTCGAGGAGCACCGCGTCACGGACACCCACCTCGTGCCGACCATGTTCCACCGCATGCTGCGGCTGCCCGACGACGTCCGCGCGCGGTACGACACGTCGAGCCTGACCAGCGTCATCCACGGCGCGGCGCCGTGCCCGCCCGAGGTCAAGGAGCGGATGATCGCCTGGCTCGGCCCGGTGGTGCACGAGTACTACGGCGCTTCGGAAGGGCTGATCTGCGGGGTCACGGCGCCGGAGTGGCTGGCGGCGCCGGGCACCGTGGGCCGGCCGTTGACCGGCGTGCGGCTGAAGGTCCTCGACGACGACGGCGCCGAGGTGCCGGACGGCGAACCGGGCACGATCTGGTTCAGCTCCGCCCACACGGCGATCGACTACCTCGGCGACCCGGAGAAGACCGCGGCCGCCCGGTCCGGGGAGTTCATCACCGTCGGCGACTTCGGTTACCGCGACGCCGAAGGCCGCGTCTTCCTGCTCGACCGCCGGACCGACCTGATCCTCTCCGGCGGCGTCAACATCTACCCGGCCGAGATCGAGGCGCGGCTGCTCTCGCACCCGGACGTCGCCGACGCCGCGGTGATCGGCGAGCCGGACGACGAGTGGGGACAGCGGGTCGTCGCCGTCGTCCAGCCGGTGCCGGGCGTCTCCGGCGACCTGGCCGCGCGGCTCGACGAGCACTGCCGTGCCGCGCTGGCCGGGTTCAAGACGCCGAAGCGGTTCGACTTCACCGATCGCCTGCCGCGCACCGAATCGGGCAAGATGGTGCGGCGCACCCTGCGCTCATCGTGAGGAGACCCGCCCGATGCGCAAGACCTGCACGATCATCGCCGCTGCCGCGCTCGCCGTCGCCCTGCTGCCCGGGACCGCGTCCGCAACACCCGGCAGCGGCGTCACCGGCACGATCCTGGCCCAGAAGACCATCGGCCACACCGACTACACGCTGCGGGAAATCACCGTCCAGCCCGGCGGCTACACCGGCTGGCACTTCCACGACGGCACGCTCTACGCGTACGTGAAATCCGGGACGCTGACGCACAACCTGGCCGACTGCAGCATCGACGGCATCTTCGGCACCGGGCACGCGTTCACCGAAAAGCCCGACCAGGTGCACATCGGCCGCAACCTCGGGTCGACGCCGCTGGTGCTCGAAGTCCTGTACGTGCTCCCCGCGGGCAGCCCCCTGTCGGAGGACGCGCCGGACCCGGGCTGCGGTTTCTAGCTCGAGAACCAGCCCGCCGCGTCGAGCCGGTACGCGGCGGGGCCGACGACCTTGCGCAGGTCGGTCTCGAGCGCGCTGATCCGGTCGGCACCGACCGTGCGGGCCCAGTCCCTGCGCAGGTCGTCGAAGATCTCCGCGGACTTGCCGAGCGCGTCGACGCCGTGGGCGGTGAGCCGCACGATCTTGCGGCGCGCGTCGTCCGGGTCGTCGGCGCGCTCGGCATACCCGAGCGCCTCGAGCCGCTCGACCGTCTTGCCCGCCGCCTGCTTCGAGACGCCGAGGCGGCGGCCGATCTCCGACGCCGTCGCGCCCTGGACGCCGATGGCCTGCATGGCGAAGCCGTACGACGGCCGCACGTCCGGGTGCCCGCGCCGCGCGAGTTCGGCGTGGAGGCGGTCGATGAGCGTGCGGAAGCCGCCGAAGAGCAGGAAGGGCAGCTCGTAGCCGGGCGTGTCGGTCATCGCCCCTTGCCCTTTTCGACAACCAGGTTTACGGTTTCGACAACCACGTTGTCGATCCTACCTTTGGAGACGTCTTGTTCCCCGATCACACCCCGGAGTCTGCACCCCCGGCCGCCCGCCCGGCGATGGCGGCCACCGCGAAGAAGTTCGGCCGCGTCCCGTCCGCCGTCGCGCGCCTGGCGACGTCGCCGGAGCTGCTGAACGGCTTCCTCAAGCTCAACGCGATCTTCGAGTCGTCGACGCTGCCGGCGCTGGACCGCGAAGTGCTGATCATGACGGTGGCGGCCCGCAACGGGTGTCACCTGTGCGTGGCGATGCACACGGCGTCCCTGACGGGCATGTCCGCTGCGCCGGAGCTGGTGGCGGCGTTGCGGGCGGAGTCGGCCTTGCCTTCGCCGCGGCTGGAGGCGTTGCGGCGGTTCGTGTCGACGGTCATGGACACGACCGGCGACGTCCCGTCGTCGGAGCTGGCGGCGTTCACCGAGGCCGGGTACACGACCCGGAACGCCCTGGAAGTCGTGCTGGGCATCGGGACGTACACGCTGTCGACGTTCGCGAACCGCCTGACGGACGCACCACTGGACGAAGCCTTCGCGGCGCACGAATGGCACGCTACCGCGGTCTGACGGTGGTGCCGTTGGCGTCGCCTTCGACCAGGGCTAGGTAGGCGTCGGCGACGACGGCCACCGGCGTCCCGCCGTCCCGTCCCATGGATCGCAGGGTTTCCCGGATCCAGCCGGGGCTGACGACGTTGATCCGCAGCCCGCGCGGCAGCTCGGCGGCGGCCGACCGGACGAACCCCTCGAGCCCGGCGTTGACGAGCGCGCCGAGGCCGCTGCCGGGGAGGGGTTCGTCGAAGGTACCGCCGGTGAGGGTGATCGAACCGCCGTCGGCGAGCCGGTCCGCCGCTCGATGCGCGAGGGCGACCTGGCCGAGGAGCTTGCCGCGGAGGTCGTCGAGGATCTGCGCGTCGGTCAGGCCGGCCAGGGGCCGCAGCGGCACGTTGGCGGCGCAGCAGACAACGGCGTCGGCACCCCCGTCGAAGAGGGCGTCGAGGGACGCGGGATCGGTCAGGTCGGCTTTCACCGGCGAGGTCCGCGCGGCGCGGACGAGGTCGTGGCGCGGTTCGAGAGCGTCGACGACCGCCTGTCCGACGAGCCCGGTGGCGCCCAGCACGATGATCTTCACGCCTTCGACGCTAGTTGTGGCGGCAAGCGAAAAAACTTCGGAGACCGGTGTCCGGTCCTCCCCCGCGGCTCCGACCCCCTCGGTGACCGACCACCGAGAAGGAGTCGAAATGGACAAGCCGGCCGGACGGCGGGAGTGGCTGGGACTGGCGGTGCTCGTGCTGCCCACCCTGCTCGTCGCGATGGACATGACCTCGTTGTTCCTCGCCCTGCCGCAGCTGAGCGCCGGCCTCGGGGCGAGCGCCACCGAGCAGCTGTGGATCACCGACAGCTACGGCTTCGTCGTCGCCGGGTTCGTCATCACCATGGGCACCCTCGGCGACCGCATCGGGCGGCGACGGCTGCTGCTCGTCGGCGGCGGGGCGTTCGGCGTGCTCTCGCTCGTCGCCGCCTTCTCGACGAGCGCGGCGATGCTCATCGTGGTCCGCGGCGCGCTCGGCGTCGCGGGCGCGACGCTGATGCCGTCGACGCTCGCCCTGATCACCAACATGTTCCGCGACGGACGCCAGCGCGGGAAGGCCATCTCGATCTGGGCGACGTGCCAGTTCGCCGGCGGAGCGGCGGGTCCGGTGTTCGCCGGTTTCCTGCTCCAGCACTTCGCGTGGGGGTCGGTGTTCCTGGTCGCGGTCCCGGCGATCGCCGTCCTGCTCGTCGCCGGCCCGATCCTGCTGCCGGAGTTCCGCGCGCCGGCGTCCGGACGGCTCGACTTCGCCGGGGTGGGGCTGTCGCTCGCCGCGGTGCTGCTGATGGTGTTCGGCCTGAAGCAGCTGGCGGCCGGCTCGGTGGCGCTCCCGCTGGGCGCGATCGTCGCCGGGGCCGCGTTGGGCCTGGTCTTCGCGCGTCGGCAGCTCAGGGCGTCGACGCCGCTGCTGGACCTGCGGCTGTTCCGCAACCGGCCGTTCACGGCGGTGCTGGTCGCGCTGGTGTTCGCCGGCGTGGCGATGGCCGGGGTCGGGTTGCTCGTGACGCAGTACCTGCAAAGCGTCTTGGGCTACTCGCCGCTGGTGTCGGCGGTGCTGTTCGCCCCGATGGGCCTCGGCGTGGCGGTGGGCACGATGACGGCACCGTCGCTGACCCGCCGGATGGCCCCGGCACCAGCGATCGCGGGCGGCTTGGTGGTCTCGGCGGCGGGAGGGGTTTTGCTGGCGTTGGCAGACGGCGCCGGGCTGGTGATGGTGGGCATCGCGGTGCTGACGCTGGGCACGGGCCCGCTGTTCGCGCTGGGCATCGGCCTGGTGATGAGCGCGGTCCCGCCGGAGCGAGCGGGTTCGGCGGCCTCAATGGCGGACACGGGCAACTACCTGGGCGGTTCGCTGGGCTTGGCGTTGATCGGCTTGACGGCGACGGCGGCGTACCACGCCGCTTTCCCCGGCGGTTCGACTCTCGCAGCGGATGTCACCCATCCGGAACTGGCGTCCCAGGCGAAGGACGCGTTCACCACGGCGCTGAACGTGACGGGCGTGATCGCGGCGGTGCTGTTCGCGGGGTTGGCGGTGCTGGTCCGGTCGATGAGCCGCACGGAGACGCCGTCACCGGAACCGGCGATGGCCGGCTGAAGCGGGACCGACGCCGCCCCGGACATCGGGGGGATTCGCTCCGCTCGTCGTTGCTCAGCGGCCTGCCCGGACTGCGAGGCCGTCACGCCGCGCGCCGCTGTCCTCGCCGGAGCAGCGGCCGGCCCCGCTGCTCCGTCGGTTCGGCCAGGCCCCGATCGGGGTGGAAGCCGCCGGGGTCAGCAGTTCACCGCCAACGCCGGGCTCACGACCGTGGTCCGGACCCCAGCGAAGGAAACGGCGACGTTGGCGGTGATGGTGGCCGCGTTCGGGCGTGTCGCGCAGACGGTCGACCGCTTCACCGCGGTGCCGTAGCAGGCCGCCGTGTAGCCGGCGGACAGCGCGCTGGCGTAGCAGGCGTCGCCCTGGATCTGCTGCGCCGGGCTGGGCGTGCTCCAGATGTTGACCACGGGCGCGCTCATCTGGTAGCCGACAGGGGTGTCGTTGGTGACGACCAGCACCGCCTTGTAGACCTGCTCGATGCCGTCGTTCGAGTTGATCAGGCACGAGTAGACCTTGCGCGACTTGTCCGCGCAGTGCCAGTTGCCGGGGATCGGGAAGGGATCCGGCAACCAGCTCCGCACCGCCGCGGAGGCCGCCGGCGCCGTCAGACCCAGCGTGAGCAGCGCCATCAGCACCGCGGTGACGACCCCGCCGCGGCTCGTGAACCTCATCGATCGCATGCGTCTCTCGCTCTCGTTCTCGCGCGAGGGCACCTGCCGACGAAGTGCCCGTGCCACGTCCGGCGGATGGCTCACGCTTGAACCGGAGAGCGGTTGACGTCGAGGCCGAAGCCCACTCGATCGGACCAGCCGCGGCCACTCGCGACGACGATCTCGCGGGGCCTGATCAGGTGGGCGCAGCAGGGTTCGAACCTGCGACCGCTCGGGTGTAAACCGAGTGCTCTTCCGCTGAGCTATGCGCCCGCGGGCAGCGGCCCCACCAGGACCGCTGCCCAGGGAAAATCAACCCAGTTCGGCCACGGCCTTCTTCCAGCCCTGCTGGTCACGCGCCTCGCCCGGTGCGTTGACCTCGGCGAACCGCACCACGCCGGACGTGTCGATCAGGAACGTCCCGCGGACGGCCAAGCCGGCGTCGGAGTTGAAGACACCGTAAGCCTGGGCCACCTCGCCGTGCGGCCAGAAGTCGGACAGCAGCGGGAACTGGTAGCCCTCCTTCTCGGCCCACGCCTTCAGCGAAAACGGCGTGTCGACCGAGACGCCCAGCACCTGGACGCCCTTGTTGTCGTAGTCCGCGAACTCGTCGCGGAGCTGGCACAGCTCGCCGGTGCAGATGCCGCTGAACGCGAACGGGTAGAAGACCAGCAGGACCGGCTTGTCGCCCCGGAAGGACGACAGCTGCACGGGCTGCTTGTTGTAGTCGTTGAGCGTGAAGTCAGGGGCCTCAGAACCGACCTCGACGGTCATACCGCGTTTCCTCTCCCGTACGGACACGTGCCTGCGACGACAACCCTATCGTGTCAGCCGGGCGGGACCTGTTCAGCGCTGCTTGGACTTCGACTTCGGGGAGACCAGGCGCGTCCCGATCCAGTTCGCGCCGACGCTCATGTTGGCGGTCTGGGCCAGTCCGACGGCGGGCACGGCTTCGGCGATCTCACTCGGTTCGACGTGTCCGGGCTGCCCCGTCTTGGGGGTCAGCACCCAGATGACGCCGGTCTCCTCCAGGGGGCCCCTGGCGTCGATGAGCGCGTCGCCCAGGTCGCCGTCGTCTTCGCGCCACCACAGCAGCACCACGTCGATGACCTCGTCGGCTTCCTCGTCGAGGATTTCCCCGCCGATCTGCTCCTCGATCGCCGCGCGGAGGTCGTCGTCGACGTCCTCGTCCCAGCCGATCTCCTGGACCACCATCTCGGGCTTGATGCCGAGCCTCTCGGCGACGCTGCTCTGATCAGCGTCTCCCGCGGCGACCACTGCTTTCACTCCTCCAACTACGACGGAGTGTGGCGTCCGGCACCCCTTGGGAGGGTACGGCGGCGCCACACTCGGCGACCCGGTTGCCGATAGCGAACACTGGTGAGGCTCCGCGCGCAACCGTCCACACCGGATCTTTGACAACTCGTGTCGCAGGATACGGCCCGCGACCGGCCTTGCGCGACGGCGTTTCGGGTGCCTCGCGCGACCGGTCTGCCACCCCATCGGGTGCCGTCCCCTAGGGTGGGGGAGAAGAAAACGCGCGCGCGATACACCGCGCGCGGGGAGTGGCCCGACCGGGTCGGCCCATGTTACCGCCAAGTAGCGGTGCGGAAGCCGGGACGGAAGACGACGATGGAGAGTCGTACACCCCCGAGCACGAGCACCACCGGCTACAACTTTTCGCAAGGAGACCCCTTGGCCCCGCAGAACGACGGCGCCTCCGGCAAGGAGACCCCGGCACGCGTACGCGTCATCCGTGACGGACTGGCCGCGCACCTGCCCGACATCGACCCGGAGGAGACCGCCGAGTGGCTGGACTCCTTCGACGAGGCCCTCGCGAGGGGCGGGCAGCAGCGAGCCAGGTACCTGATGCTGCGCATCCTCGAGCGCGCCCGGGAGCGGAACGTCGGTGTCCCGGCGCTGACCTCGACGGACTACGTCAACACCATCCCCACCGAGAACGAACCCTGGTTCCCCGGTGACGAGGACATCGAGCGCCGCTACCGCGCGTGGATCCGGTGGAACGCGGCGATCATGGTGCACCGCGCGCAGCGCCCCGGCGTCGGTGTCGGCGGCCACATCTCGACCTACGCCTCCTCCGCCGCGCTCTACGAAGTGGGCTTCAACCACTTCTTCCGCGGCAAGGACCACTCCGGCGGCGGCGACCAGATCTACATCCAGGGCCACGCCTCCCCCGGCATCTACGCCCGCGCGTTCCTCGAGGGCCGGCTGAGCGAGTCGCAGCTCGACGGCTTCCGCCAGGAGTTCAGCCACGCGGGTGAGGGCGGCGGCCTGCCGTCGTACCCGCACCCGCGGCTGATGCCGGAGTTCTGGGAGAACCCGACGGTGTCCATGGGCCTCGGCCCGATGAACGCCATCTACCAGGCGCGGTTCAACCGCTACCTGCGCGACCGCGGCATCAAGAACACCGACGACCAGCACGTCTGGGCGTTCCTCGGCGACGGCGAGATGGACGAGGCCGAGTCCCGCGGCCTGGTGCACGTCGCGGCCGGCGAGGGACTCGACAACCTGACCTTCGTGATCAACTGCAACCTGCAGCGGCTCGACGGGCCGGTGCGCGGCAACGGCAAGATCATCCAGGAGCTGGAGTCGTACTTCCGCGGTGCCGGCTGGAACGTCATCAAGGTCATCTGGGGCCGCGAGTGGGACTCGCTGCTGCACGCCGACCGCGACGGCGCGCTGGTCAACCTGATGAACGTGACGCCGGACGGCGACTACCAGACGTACAAGGCCAACGACGGCGCCTTCGTCCGCGAGCACTTCTTCGGCCGCGACCCGCGGACGAAGGACCTGGTCAAGGACCTCTCCGACGCCGACATCTGGAACCTCAAGCGCGGCGGCCACGACTACCGCAAGGTGTACGCGGCCTACAAGTCGGCGCTGGAGCACCACGGCCAGCCGACGGTGATCCTGGCCCACACCATCAAGGGCTACGGCCTGGGCCCGGCGTTCGAGGGCCGCAACGCCACGCACCAGATGAAGAAGCTCACCCTCGACGACCTCAAGCTGTTCCGCGACTCGCAGCGGATCCCGATCAGCGACGAGGAGCTCGAGCGCGACCCGAAGCTGCCGCCGTACTACCACCCGGGCGCGAACTCGGCCGAAATCGAGTACATGATCGGCCGCCGCAAGGCGCTCGGCGGCTTCCTGCCGGAACGCCGTCCCAAGGCCGCCAAGGCGCTCGTGCTGCCCGGCGACAAGGTCTACGAGGGCATCCGGAAGGGCTCCGGCAAGCAGGAGGTCGCCACGACGATGGCGTTCGTCCGGCTGGTCCGCGAGCTCGCGAAGGACTCCGAGATCGGCAAGCGCGTCGTCCCGATCATCCCGGACGAGGCCCGCACCTTCGGCCTCGACTCGATGTTCCCGACGGCCAAGATCTACAACCCGCACGGCCAGACGTACACGTCGGTCGACGCGAGCCTGATGCTGGCCTACAAGGAGTCCGAGAAGGGCCAGCTGCTGCACGAGGGCATCAACGAGGCGGGCTCGACCGCGTCGTTCACCGCCGTCGGCACGTCGTACGCGACGCACGGCGAGCCGATGATCCCGATCTACATCTTCTACTCGATGTTCGGGTTCCAGCGGACCGGTGACGGCCTCTACGCGGCCGCCGACCAGATGGCCCGCGGGTTCGTCCTCGGCGCCACCGCCGGCCGCACCACGCTGACCGGTGAGGGCCTGCAGCACGCCGACGGGCACTCGCTGCTGCTGGCGGCGACCAACCCGGCCGCGGTGGCCTACGACCCGGCGTGGTCGTTCGAGATCGCGCACATCGTGAAGGACGGCCTGCGCCGGATGTACGGCGAGACCGGCCCGGACGGCAACGGCGAGAACGTCTTCTACTACATGACGATCTACAACGAGCCGTACCAGCAGCCCGCCGAGCCGGAGAACCTCGACGTCGACGGCCTGCTGAAGGGTCTGTACAAGTACGCCGACGCCCCCGCGGGCGACGGTCCCGAGGTGCAGATCCTGGTCTCGGGCGTCACGATGCCGGACGCGCTCAAGGCGCAGAAGCTGCTGGCCGAGGAGTGGGGCGTGCGGGCCGCGGTGTGGTCGGCGACGTCGTGGACCGAGCTGCGGCGCGAGGCCGTCGAAATCGACCACGACAACCTGCTCTACCCGGGCAGCGAGCCGCGTGTGCCGTTCGTCACCGAGAAGCTGCAGGGCTCGAACGGCCCGGTCGTGGCGGTGTCGGACTGGATGCGCGCGGTGCCGGACCTGATCCGCCCGTACGTCCCGACCGACATGCTGACGCTCGGCACGGACGGGTTCGGCTTCTCCGACACCCGGCCCGCCGCGCGGCGGAAGTTCCTGGTCGACGCCGAGTCGATCACGGTCGGCGCCCTGTCGATCCTCGCCAAGCGCGGCGAGGTCGACCAGGCGAAGGTCCTCGAAGCGGCCACGAAGTACCGGCTCGACGACATCGCGGCCGCCGGGCCGCAGACGTCCGACGCCGGGAACGCGTGACCTGGTGCTAGAAAGGAGCCCGGCAGACATCCGATGTCTGCCGGGCTCCTCTTTCCGCGTTGTGTTTTAGGGAGTTGATGAAGGTGACCAAGCGCCGCCTGCCGAAGCCGGATGAGCTGAAGCAGATCCTGCGACCCAAGCCGATCCTGCTGAACCCGACCGAACGGCGGCTGGCGAACGCACACACCATCGCCGACCTGCGGATGGCCGCGCGCAAGCGCACCCCGCGGGCGGCGTTCGACTACACCGACGGCGCCGCCGAGCTCGAGGACAGCCTGCTCCGCGCGCGGCAGGCCTACCGCCGGGTCGAGTTCCACCCGAACGTGCTGCGCGGGGTGTCCGATGTGGACACCACCCGCGAGATCCTCGGCAAGACCTCGGCGCTGCCGTTCGCCTTCGCCCCCACCGGGTTCACGCGGATGATGCAGCACGAGGGCGAAAGCGCGGTCGCCCGCGTCGCCGAGCGCAACGGCATCCCGATGGGCCTCTCGACGATGGCGACGACGTCGATCGAAGACCTGGCCGCGGCCGCGCCGGGCGCCCGCAAGTGGTTCCAGCTCTACGTCTGGCGCGACCACGGCGCCGGTGAAGATCTGATGAATCGCGCGTGGGAGAACGGCTTCGACACGCTGATGCTGACCGTGGACACTCCGGTCGGCGGCGCGCGCCTGCGCGACGTCCGCAACGGCCTGACGATCCCGCCGGCGCTGACGCTCAAGACGTTCCTCGACGGCGCGACGCACCCGGCGTGGTGGTTCAACCTGCTCACCACCGAGCCCCTGCAGTTCGCCTCGCTCAACCACTTCGGCGGCACCGTCGCGGAACTGCTCAACAAGCTCTTCGACCCGACGCTGAACTTCGACGACCTCGACTGGGTCCGCCAGACGTGGCCCGGGAAGCTCGTGGTCAAGGGCGTGCAGAACGTCGACGACGCGCGTGACGTCGTGAAGCACGGCGCGGACGCGGTCCTCATCTCGAACCACGGCGGCCGCCAGCTCGACCGCGCCCCGACGCCCCTGGAGCTGCTCCCGGCGGTGCTGGACGAGGTCCAGGGTGGCGCCGAGGTCTGGATCGACACGGGCATCCTGTCCGGCGGCGACATCGTTGCGGCGATCGCCCGCGGCGCGGACGCGGTGCTGATCGGCCGCGCGTTCCTGTACGGCCTGATGGCCGGCGGCGAGCGCGGGGTCCAGCGGTGCGTCGACATCCTGCGCACCGAGATTGTCCGCACGATGCAGCTGCTGGGCGTCCGGACCTTGAAGGACCTGACGCCCAGCCACGCGACGCTGCGCTGAGGGACTGAAACGTTTAAACCTGCGCCTGGCCACCGTCGACGAAGAACTCGACGCCGTTGACGAAGCTCGCTTCGCCGGTGGCCAGGAACAGCGCGGCGGCCGCGATCTCCGCCGGGTCGCCGAGCCGGCCCAGCGGGACCTGCGCGGCCATCCCGTCGACCAGCTGCTGCTGCGCGCCGGGCTCGGCCAGGCCGAGCAGCCCCGGGGTGAGCGTCGGCCCGGGGCTCAGGACGTTCACGCGCACCCCGCGTCCCTGGAGGTCCAGGGCCCAGGTGCGGGCGAAGTTGCGCACGGCGGCCTTCGTCGCCGCGTAGACGCTCATGCCCGGCGCCACCCGGGTCGACGTCGTCGAGCCGGTGAGGATGATCGACGCGTGCTCGTTGAGCAGCGGCAGCGCCTTCTGCACGGTGAACAGCACGCCCTTGACGTTCGTCCCGAAGGTCGCGTCGAACTGCTCCTCGGTGATCTCGCCCAGCGGCGCCACTTCGCCACCGCCGGAGTTGGCCACCACGACGTCCAGCCCCCGCCCGCGCTCGGCGATCGCGCGGTAGACCTCGTCCAGGTCGGCGAGGTCCGAGGAATCGGCGCGGATCGCCTGCACGCTGCCGCCGATCCCGGCGACGGCGTCGTCGAGGACCTCCTTGCGCCGCCCGGTGACGAAGACGTGCGCGCCTTCCGCCGCGAACCGCTTGGCGATCCCCAGCCCGATGCCGGTTCCGGCGCCGGTCACGAGCGCCGTCTTGTTCTCCAGCTTCACGTTGCCCTCCCGAATTCTTGACTGTCTCGTCCAGAACCTACGCCGTTCTGGACGAGACAGTCAAGAATGCCTATCCTGGGGCCATGGCCAGACCGCGGAGCTTCGACGAAGGCGCGGTCCTGCGCACGGCACGCGACCGGTTCTGGTCGACCGGCTACGCGGGCACGAAGATCGACGACATCGCCGCCGCGACCGGGCTCGGCAAGGGCAGCCTCTACGGCGCCTTCGGCGACAAGCACGCGTTGTTCGTCCGCGTCTTCGACGACCACTGCGTCACCGCGGTCGAAGGCGCGCGCCGCAAGCTCGAGGGCCCCGACAGCGAGGCCTACCAGCGGCTGCGCGACTACGTCCTGGCCGACGCCGAAGCCGTCGCCGCGGACGACATCCACCGGGGCTGCCTGATCGCGAAGGCCGCCGCCGAGTGCGCCGAGCACGACCCCGAGGTCGCCGACCGCGCCCGCCGGGCGTTCCGCGAGCTGAACGGCCTGCTGACGGCCTGCGTCGCGGCCGCCCAGCGCGCGGGCGACCTCGCCGAGGGCCACGACCCGGCCCGGCTGGCCGGCCTGCTCCTGGCGACCATGCGCGGCATCGAAGCGCTCGGCAAGGGCGGCTGCGAGCAGACCGACCTGCGCGGCATCGCCGAGACCGTCCTCGCCGTACTGCCGGTCAGCGGCTGACCGATTGGGCCAACCGGTCTCAAGTTCTTGACGGACCGACCGGTTTGTGACGAAGATCTCGGGCACCCGCCGAAAGGCCGTTTTCGCATCGTGGAAAACGGAGGTCGCCCGTGTTCGTGCAGGATCTCACTCCCCTTGGTTCGCTCGGCCTGTCGGCGCTCGTCGCCGTACTGCCGCTCGCCACCGTCCTCGTGCTCCTCGGCGCCGTCCGGATGCGCGCGCACCACGCCGCCCTCATCGGGCTGCTCGTCGCGCTCGTGGTCGGGATCGCCGCCTACGGCATGCCGGTCGTCCAGGCCGTCTCAGGCGCGCTCTCCGGCGCCGCCTTCGGGCTGTGGCCGATCATGTGGATCGTCGTCAACGCGCTGTGGATCTACCGGCTGACCGTGCGGACCGGGCACTTCGACGTCCTGCGCCGCTCGTTCGGCCGGATCTCCGACGACCCGCGCATCCAGGCGCTCATCATCGCCTTCTGCTTCGGCGCGCTCATGGAAGCCCTCGCCGGCTTCGGGGCGCCGGTCGCGATCAGCGCCGTCATGCTGGTCGCCGTCGGCTTCCACCCGGTGAAGGCCGCCGTCGTCGCGCTCGTCGCGAACACCGCGCCGGTCGCGTTCGGCGCGATGGGCACGCCCGTCGTCACGCTCGCCCAGGTCACCGGGCTGCCGCTGGAGCAGGTCTCCTCGATCGTCGGCCGCCAGACGCCGCTGCTCGCGCTGGTCGTCCCGCTGCTGCTGGTGATCATCGTCGACGGCAAGCGCGGCCTGAAGGACACCTGGCTGCCCGCGCTGGTCTGCGGCATCGCGTTCGGGCTCGTCCAGTTCCTCGCGTCCAACTACGTGGCGCCGCAGCTGGCCGACATCGGGGCCGCGCTCGCCGGCGCCGCCGCGCTGGTCGCGCTCCCCCAGACCCGCCGCCCGGTGCCCGAAGCCGTCCGGGTCAGCATCGGCACCGGCGGGACGGCGACCGAAGAAGCGCCGCCGGAAGACTCGCGCAACGACGTCGTCAAGGCGTACCTGCCCTACGCGCTGATCATCGTGATCTTCTCCCTCGCCGTGCTGCCGCCGATCAAGAAGCTGCTGGACAAGGCGACCTGGAAGTTCCACTGGCCGGGCCTGAACGTCGCCGCGCCGAACGGGAAACCGGTGTCCGGCAACACGTTCTCGCTGCCGTTCCTCAACACCGGCGGCACGCTCGTGCTGCTGGCCGGGATCATCACGGCCGCGATCCTGGCCGTCTCGGCGCGCGGCACGGTCCAGGAGTGGCTGGCCACGGTGAAGGAGCTGCGGTTCGCGATCCTCACCGTCACCGGCGTGCTCGCGCTGGCCTACGTGATGAACCTGTCCGGCCAGACGACGACGATCGGCACGTTCATCGCGGCCGCCGGCGCCGGTCTGGCGTTCCTGTCGCCGGTGCTGGGCTGGTTCGGCGTCGCCGTCTCGGGCTCGGACACGTCGGCGAACGCGCTCTTCGGCGCGCTGCAGGTGACGGCGGCGAACAAGACGGGCCTCGCCGCCGACCTGCTGGCCGCGGCCAACAGCTCCGGCGGCGTCCTCGGCAAGATGGTCTCCCCGCAGAACCTGACCATCGCCTGCGTGGCGGCCAACCTGCCCGGTGAAGAGGGCAAGCTGCTGCGGAAGGTGCTGCCGTGGAGTCTGGGGCTGCTGCTGGTGATGTGCCTGATCGTGCTCGGGCAGAGCACGGCGGTGCTCAGCTGGATGCTGCCATGACCTGACGTCCGGCGACGCGCTTGGCCGAGCGGTTCCAGCTCCACCAGCCGTGGACGACGAGCCCGGCGAACACGATGTAGATCGCGGCCGAGAAGTACAGGCCGGAGGAGATCTGCAGCGGCACGCCGATCGCGTCGACGACCAGCCAGACCAGCCAGAACTCGACGAGTCCCGCGCCCTGCGCCCCGAAGGCGACGAGGGTGCCGACGAAGATGGCGGCGTCCGGCCAGGGCGCCCAGGACGCGTTCAGCGCGTCGAGGACCAGAGCCATCACGGTGGTGCCGACGACGAAGGCGCCGAGCATGGCCAGCCGTTCGGCGAGCCGGCCCTGCCGGACCACGACGCCGAACACCGGGTCCTGGCGGCGGGTCCAGGCCCACCAGCCGTAGACGGAGATGGCGAGGATGGCGACCTGGCGGGCGGCGAGCCCGCCCAGGTGCGCGGAGGCGTAGACGGCAAATAGCAGCACGGTCGCCCCGACCTGCACGGGCCACGTCCACAGGGTGCGACGCTGCGCGAGGAACACGACGGCGAGCGCGAACACCTGCCCGGCGAGCTCCGCGATCGAGATCCACTGACCGAGCACCGTGATTCCGTGGTGCAGCAGGAAATCCACCTGACGCCCCTTTCGTCCTACCGCATCAAACATGCTCCGCGGGGGGTGAATTCCCTAGAGACTGTGAGCCGCGGAACATCCCACTTCGTGGACGTCCCCGAGGCGGAGCGTCCCGCCGCGGACCACGCGGGCCTGGACGCCGAAGGTGACGTCGTTGACGTCGGAGATCGTCTTCAGCAGGCCGGGCGCGGCCGGCAGCCCGTCGGCCGGCAGCCCGACCATCACGCAGCGGACGGCCTTGCGGAGCACCTCGAGCTCGACCTCGCCGAGCCGGATCCGCTCCCCCACCCAGGCCTCTTCCACGAGCTCGGGCGCCGGACCGGTGTCGAGCAGGACGTTGGCCCGGAACCGCCGTTCGTCGAGCGCGACGCCGGGCGCGCGCTCGGCCAGCCACGCCAGCGACGACGTCGTGACCAGGTGCAGCGGCGCTTCGTCGTGGTGCGGGACGCCGGCTTCCTTCGCCAGCTCGACGCCCGGGAGGCCCAGCGCGGCGGCGATTTCCCCGCTCGCGGTGCCGCCGCGGACCTCGCGGCCGTCCGGGAGGGTCACCACCGGGACGTCGCCGTCGTACCGCGCGGCGAAGGCGTGCAGGCCGGGCATCCGCCGGAACCGGCGGGAGTTCTTGCCGCTGCCGAACTTGCCTTCGGCGTCGCGGACGGCGTAGAGGCGGTCGCCCTCGAGTCCGCGCTCGCCGACGGTCACCTCGGCCAGCCGTTCGCCCGCCATCGACTTCACCGGATAGCGCCACAGCGCCGCCACGACCCCCATCGGACCAGCGTAGTGCGCGGAAGGGCCCGGCGGCTTCCTCGTCCGCCGGGCCCTTCCGCGCTCGCGTCCCGGCTCAGATCTGGGGGCGCGGGGTGCCGGCCGGCGGCGTCGGGGTGTTGTCCGCGCCGACCGTCGTCCGGGGACGCTCGGCGGTGCCCATCTCGCCCGTCCGCTGCTTCGGCGTCTCCAGCTGGTGCTCCATGTTCGCCATCCAGCCGCGCCAGCGGTCCTGGGCCGGCTTGATCAGGCCGCCGCCGAAGCCGACCACGATCACGCCGCCGATCGTCGCGAGGACCGCGATCAGGACCGGGCCGGTGATGGCCGTCGCGATGTTCACCTGGCCGAGCGCCGCGATGATGCCGAACGCCATGACCAGCCAGTAGGCACCCAGCGACAGCGGCCGCGCCGCTCCCCTGCCGGACAGCGCCGACGCGACGACGTCACGCACGACCTTCGCGATGGCCGCGGCCACCACGACGAGCACCAGCGCCACCACGATCCGCGGCAGGAACGCGATGATGTCGTTCAGCAGCTGGCTCACCGGGTTCGTCGGCCCGAACACCCCGAACGCCAGCTGCAGGGCGATCAGCAGGATGAAGTAGTAGACCAATTTGACGAGGATCCCCGTCGCGTCGATCTTCTGCTGCCCGATCTTCCCGCTCAGGCCGGTCCGCTCGACCAGTTTCCCGAAACCGGCTTTCCCGAGCACGAGCGCCAGCCCTTTCGAGACGGCTTTCGCGATCAACCAGCCGATCAGCAGGATGATCAGGAATCCCACGAGTTTCGGGACGAACGTGGCCACCATGCTCCACGCCTGCCCGAGCCCGTCCTTCAGTTGCTCGCCCATACCGACTCCCTCCACGGATTTGCACCGGATCGTTGATCAGGTACCCCGCGGCGGCAACTCGTGCGCCCCACGATCGAGTGAGACGACTGGCGCGCGAAGATCACCCGTGGCCATACTGGTTTCACCGGTGGGGACCGGGGAGACGAGGCCGTCCGGCGCAGCGAAAACCGCAAGCGCCGGGCGGCCTCGAGCATTCAGGCCCCGTGCATTCAGGCGGCGCGCAGCGCGTCGCGCAGTTTCACCTTCGCGCCGGTGCGCATCACCGCATTCCGGTAGATCCGCGCGGCCAGCCAGATCAGGCCCGGAATCATCAGCACCACCAGCCCCACCGACACCACCGCTTCCCACACCGGCACCCCGCCCATCGCCAGCCGCATCGGCATCAGCGTCGGCGAAAACACCGGGATCACCGAAAGCACTTCGACGAACGTGTTGCCCGGATCCGACGGCAGCACGGAAATGCCGACGACGTACCCGGCGATCACGAACATCAACGCGGGCATCGTCGCGCCGCCGACGTCTTCCTGGCGCGAAACCAGCGCCCCGAGCGCGGCGAACACGATCGAGTACATGAAGAACCCGAGCAGGTACCACACGACGAGCCAGACGATCGTGCCGACGGCCGCCGAAACGGAAATGGTGAGCGTGCCCGTCGCCAGGCCGGTGACGACGCCGCCGACCCCGATCACCAGCATCTGGATCAGCCCGACCACGCCGATGCCGAGCACCTTCCCGGCCATCAGCTGCCACGGCTTGATCGTCGAGAGCAGCAGCTCGACCACCCGGGACGTCTTCTCCTCGACGACGCCCTGCGCGACGGTCTGGCCGTTGATCATCAGCGACAGGTAGATCAGGATGCCGGCGACGATGCCCAGCACGAGCTGCTGGCCGTTGTAGTCGTAGGGCTCCTCCAGCGGCGGGTCCTCGACGAACTTCGCGCTCGCGACGGCGCTTTCGAACTGCGCCGGGTTCCCGCCGAGCGCGGTGATCTGCTGGTCGAGCGCGACCTGGCGGGCCACCAGCTGCAGGACGTTCGCGAGCTTGCCGTCGAGGTCCTTCTTCACCTGGACGTGCACGCTCTTGCCGTCGCCGGTGAGCAGCGCGTCGAGCGAGCCGTCGGCCAGCTTCGCGCGCCCGGCGGCCTCGTCGGCGACCTGCGTGGTTTCGATGGTCTCGTCGACGGCCTGCCCGGACGCCTTCAGCGGCGCCGAGAACCCGGCCGTGGCCGCGGTGACGCCGACCTTCGAGTCGGCGCCGTCGCCACCGCCGGAGATCAGCTTGATCAGCACGATGCCGACGACGATCAGCAGCAGCATGACGACGGTGGCGACGCGGAATGCCTTCGACTGCACGCGGGTGCTGATCTCGCGGGAGGCGACCAGCCCCACCGCGGCCGCCGGGCTCATCCGCACGTCCGGAACCGGGGTACTCATGCCGGGACCTCCTCGGTCGTCACGACGGAACGGAACAGCTCGGTCAGCGAGGGTTGCTCGCGCGCGAATTCGCGCACCGGCCCGGTGGCCAGCGCGGCCTTGAGGACCGCCTGGTCGTCGGCGCCGTCGCCCAGCTCGAGCTCGGTCACCGGGCCCGTCCGGCCGAGCACCTTCACCCCGGCCAGGCCGTCGGCCCAGCCGCCGCCGGCCTCGGGCGCGTCGACGCGCAACCGCACCGCGCCGCCGGCCCGCAGCTCGTCCACCGTCCCCTTCGCCACCATTTGTCCACTCCGGACGATCCCGACCCGGTCGCACAGCCGCTCCACGAGGTCGAGCTGGTGGCTGGAGAACACGACCGGCACGCCCTCGGCGGCCTTTTCCTTGAGCACCTGGCTCATCACGTCGACCGCGACCGGGTCGAGGCCGGAGAACGGCTCGTCGAGCACCAGGATCCGCGGCTCGTGCACCAGCGCCGCGGCCAGCTGGACGCGCTGCTGGTTGCCCAGCGACAGCTTCTGCACCTCGTCGTCGCGGCGGCCGGCGACGCCGAGCCGTTCGGTCCACTTCTCCACCGACTTCCGCGCGGCGGCGGCCGGCATGCCGTGCAGCCGCGCGAGGTAGGTCAGCTGCTCGGCGACCTTCATCCGCGGGTAGAGGCCGCGTTCTTCGGGCATGTACCCGATGTGGCGGCGCGTTTCGTGCGTCACCGGCTCGCCGTCGTAGCGGACTTCGCCGCCGTCGGCGGAAAGCACGCCCAGCGCGATGCGCATGGTCGTGGTCTTTCCGGCGCCGTTGCTCCCGACGAAGCCGAAAAGCTCGCCGGGCCGGACTTCGAACGTCATTTCCCGCAAAGCGACCACGTCGCCGTAGCGTTTGGAGACCCTGTCGATCTCTAAACCGGTCATTCCGGTTCCCCCGTTCATCCTGATTTCCCCCGCCCGTGATCCTAGGCACCCCGTACACGCACCGCCTACTGCCGGGCGTTGCCACCTGCGGCTACGAAAGTTGCGGAGCACGTAGGATCGCGTCCGCCATGGATGGAACCCCCTCCCCGCGCCGGGTGCCGAAGCACCACGGGCTCTCCGCGAAGACGCTTCGACGGCTGGAGCACGCGTCCGGCAGCCTGGCGAGCGCGAGCATCGCGGTGATGGAACGGCGGCTGCCGTGGTTCGCCCGGCTGCCCGCCGACCAGCGCGCGAGCGTGCTGCTGATCACCCAGGCGGGCGCCGCGGGCTTCGTCGACTGGCTGCGGGACTCGAAGGAGGCCCTGAAGCTGACGACCGAGGCGTTCCGCGACGCGCCGGCCGAGCTGTCGCGGTGGGTCAGCCTGCGCCAGGCCGTCGGCATGGTGCGCCTGGCCATCGAGGTCTTCGAGGAGCAGCTGCCCGACTTCGCCGCGAACGAGGCCGAACGCGCGGCGCTGATCGAGGGAATCCTGCGCTACGGCCGGGAAATCGCGTTCGCGGCGGCCAACTCCTACGCGGCGGCGGCGGAGGCGCGCGGCGCGTGGGACGCCCGCCTGGAAGCACTCGTCGTCGACGGGATCGTCCGCGGCGACGCCGAGGAGTCCGTGCTCTCGCGCGCGACGGCCCTGGGCTGGGAGCCGTCGGCGAACGCGACGGTCCTGGTGGGCAACCCGCCGTCGGAGGACCCGCCGACGGTCGTGTTCGAGGTCCGCAGCCGCGCGGCCCGCGTCGGCCGCCCGGTGCTGCTGTCGGTACAGGGCTCCCGCCTGGTGGTCGTGGTCGGCGGCCCGACCGACGGCGGCGTCAAGGAACGCGAAATCCTCGCCCGGATGTCGGTGGCGTTCGCCGACGGCCCGGTGGTGGCCGGCCCGACGGTGCCGACCCTGGCCGAGGCGCACCACAGCGCGATCGAGGCGTTGTCGGGGCTGCGCGCGGTGGTCGGCTGGCCGGGCGCGCCCCGGCCGGTCCGGTCGGAGGACCTGCTGCCGGAGCGGGCGTTGTCCGGCGACGCGGAGGCAGAACGCCTGCTGGTGGACACGATCGCGCGGCCGCTGGAGGAGGCGGGCCCGACGCTGCAGCGCACGGTCGAGGCCTACCTCGAGAGCGGCGGCGTGCTGGAGACGTGCGCGAAGACGCTGTTCGTCCACCCGAACACCGTCCGCTACCGGCTGCGCAAGGCGGCGGACCTGACGGGCTGCCAGGCGACCGACCCCCGCGACGCGCTGGTGCTGCGAATCGCGTTGACGGTCGGGCGGCTCGCGAGGGCCCGCGGCATCTGGTGACCTCGCCGGGTGTCGAGAACGGGCAACCGGCTCCGTCCCCGGCGCCCGACGGCCACGGCCGGCTCGAGCTGATGAAGTTCCACGCCCCGGCCTCCCCCGCCGCCCTGCCGGCCCAGCCGGTCAACGCCTTCGGGATGCGCCGCATCATGTTCGCCGTCGACGACCTCGACACGTCCTCGCCCGGCTGCGCCCGCACGGCGCGGAGCTCCTGGGCGAGCGGGTCGAGTACGGCGGCAGCCACCGGCTCGCCTACGTCCGCGGCCCCGAAGGGCTCGTCGTCGCCCTCGCCGAGACGCTGGGCTGACCGCCCTTCCCGAGACGACCGTCACGTGATGGACTTAACAGCGAAAGGTGATTGAACCCGACAAGGCATTCGGGTTACGCGCGAGCTTCTTCGGCGCGTCTTTGGAGGGTTCCGACAAAGACGCCGGACAGACACTGTGAACGTCGGCATCCCGCGGAGACCCCGTGAACGTGTTGTCTTGAAGGGTGACAGCAGCAGTCCTCGCTCCCGGTCAGGGGTCCCAGGCCCCCGGTATGTTCACGCCCTGGCTCGACCTCGACGGCGCCCGCGAGCGCGTCGCACTGTGGTCCGAGCGCGCGGGCCTCGACCTGCTCCGCCTCGGCACCGAGGCGGACGCCGACGAGATCCAGGACACCGCCGTCGCGCAGCCGCTGATCGTCGCGCTGTCGCTGCTCACCTTCGAGCACCTCCAGGCCACCGCGCCGGTCCCCGCGGACGCGCCGGTCGCCGGGCACTCCGTCGGCGAGCTCGCCGCGGCCGCGATCGCCGGGGTGCTCGCGCCCGAAGACGCCGTCGCGCTGGCCGCCGTCCGGGGCGCCGAGATGGCGAAGGCGTGCGCGCTGGAACCGACGTCGATGGCCGCGGTCATGCTCGGCGACCCCGAGCAGGTCGTCGCGTGGCTGGAAGAGCGGGGCCTGACCGCGGCGAACCGCAACGGAGCGGGGCAGATCGTCGCCTCCGGTGCCGCCGACGCCATCGCGAAGATCGTCGCCGAGCCCCTGGAAGGCACGAAGATCCGCGCCCTCAAGGTCGCCGGCGCGTTCCACACGCAGTACATGGCGCCGGCCGAGGAGGCGCTGCGCGCCCACGCCGCCGGGCTGACCCCGGCCGACCCGACGCGCCCGCTGCTGTCCAATGCGGACGGCACGGTCGTCACCAGCGGCGCCGAGTACCTGGACCGC
Source organism: Amycolatopsis sp. NPDC098790 (assembly GCF_044759945.1). Lineage (NCBI taxonomy): Bacteria > Bacillati > Actinomycetota > Actinomycetes > Pseudonocardiales > Pseudonocardiaceae > Amycolatopsis > Amycolatopsis sp. NPDC098790. Next base: position 59,403 of record NZ_JBIWAI010000013.1, on the reverse strand, counting down.
CTGGTCAAGCAGGTCACCCGGTCGGTCCGCTGGGACCTGACGATGGACGGCCTGGTCTCCCTCGGCGTCACCCGCACCGTCGAACTCGCGCCCGCGGGCACGCTGACCGGCCTGGTCAAGCGGCAGCTCAAGGGCGTCGTCACCACTACCACGGCGCTGAAGACGCCGGCCGAGCTGGCCGCGCTGCGCCAGGAGGACGCCTCGTGACCGACCGACCCACCCTGAGCCTCAACGCCGGCTCGCGCGGCAGCCGCGTGCTGGGCGTCGGCAGCTACCAGCCCGCGAAGATCGTCACCAACGACGACCTCTCGCAGGTCATGGAGACCAACGACGAGTGGATCCAGACCCGCGTCGGGATCGTGGAGCGCCGGTTCGCCGAAAAGGACGAGCTGCTCACCGACATGGCGGTCGCCGCCGGCACCGCCGCGCTGGCCGACGCCGGGGTCGACCCGTCCGAAGTGGACACGGTGATCCTGCCGAACTGCACCATGCCGACGCTGATCCCGAACGCCGCCGCCCAGGTGGCCGCGCGGATCGGCATCCCCAGCCCCGGCGCCTTCGACCTCAACGCCGCGTGCGCCGGGTTCTGCTACGGCCTCGGCGTCGCCTCCGACCTCATCCGGGCGGGCTCGGCGAAGAAGGTCCTGGTCATCGGCGCGGAGAAGCTCACCGACTCGGTCGACCCGGTCGACCGGGCCAACGCGATCATCTTCGCCGACGGCGCGGGCGCCGCGGTCGTCGGCCCGTCCGACGAGCCGGGCATCGGCCCGGTGTCGTGGGGCAGCGCGGGCGACCTGGTCGACCTGATCTACATGCGCGACGAGAAGTACATCTACCAGGAGGGCCAGTCGGTCTTCCGGTGGGCGACGACGAAGATCGCGCCGATCGCCATGCAGGCGCTGGAGGCCGCCGGGCTCAAGCCGTCCGATGTGGACGTGCTGATCCCGCACCAGGCCAACCTGCGCATCGTCGAGGCGATCGCGAAGAAGCTGCGGGCCAACGGCGCCCGCGACGACATGGTCGTCGCCGACGACATCAGGTTCTCCGGCAACACCTCGTCGGCGTCCATCCCCCTCGCGCTGGACCACATGCGCAAGGCCGGGACGGCGAAGCCCGGCGACGTGGTGCTGGCGGTCGGGTTCGGCGCGGGCCTGTCCTACGCCGGGCAGGCGTTCGTCTGCCCCTGATCACCGTTACGCTCCCCGCGGGCATTCGCCCGAGGGCTACAGACCCCCAGAAAGACCGAGAAGGGAACTACCCCATGGCTGACAACGCTGAGATCCTCGCCGGCCTCGCCGAGATCGTCGAAGAGGTGGCCGGTGTGGCTCAGGACGACGTCACCGCCGAGAAGTCGTTCGTGGACGACCTGGACATCGACTCGCTCTCGATGGTCGAGATCGCCGTGCAGGCCGAGGACAAGTTCGGCGTCAAGATCCCGGACGACGAGCTCGCCAACCTCAAGACCGTGGGCGACGCGGTGAACTACGTGTCGGCCAACTCTAAGTAAGTCCTCTTCCCTCCTTGAGGAGACTCCCATGAGCAACATCGACGTCGTGATCACCGGTCTCGGCGCCACCACACCGCTCGGCGGGGACGTCACGTCCACCTGGGACGGTCTGCTGGCCGGACGGAGCGGGATCCGGACGATCGAGGCCGACTGGGTCGAGGAGCTGCAGCTGCCGGTCAAGATCGGCGGCCAGCTGGCCGTCGACCCGGCCGAGGTCCTGCCGCGGGTCCAGGCCCGCCGCATGGACCGCTGCGAGCAGGTCGCGCTGATCGCCGCCCGCCAGGCGTGGGCCGACGCCGGGTACGCCGAGCCGACCGACGAGCACACCGACGTGGACCCCGACCGCCTCGGCGTGTCGATCGGAACGGGCGTCGGCGGTCCCGTCACCCTGCTCACCCAGAACGATCTGTTGCACCAGCAGGGTCTCCGCAAGGTGTCGCCGCTGACCGTGCCGATGCTGATGCCGAACGGCCCGGCCGCGCACGTGGGCATCGACCTGAAGGCGCGGGCCGGGGTGCACTCCCCGGCCTCGGCCTGCGCTTCGGGTGCCGAGGGCATCGCGAGCGGGGTGGAGATGATCCGCTCCGGCCGCGCCGACGTCGTGATCGCGGGAGGCGCCGAAGCGTGCATCCACCCGATCACGCTGGCCGGCTTCGCCCAGGCCCGCACCGTGTCCACCCGCAACGACGACCCGGCGAGCGCGTCGCGGCCGTTCGACGCGAGCCGGGACGGCTTCGTCCTCGGCGAGGGCTCCGGCGTGGTCATCCTGGAGCGCGCCGACCAGGCGAAGGCCCGCGGGGCGCGCGTGTACGCGACGATCGCCGGCCACGGCATCACCTCGGACGCCTACCACATCACCGGCAACCACCCCGAGGGTCTCGGCCAGATCGCCGCGATGCGCGCGGCGATGAAGATGGCCGGCGTCACGGCCGCCGACGTCGGGCACGTGAACGCCCACGCGACGTCCACTGTGGTCGGTGACATCGGCGAAGCCGCGGCGATCCGCAACGCGATCGGGGAGCACCCGGTCGTGACGGCCCCCAAGGGCGCGCTCGGTCACCTCGTCGGCGGCGCCGGCGCGGTCGAGGGGATCATCACGATCCTCTCGCTGTACCACGGCATCGTGCCGGCGACCCTGAACCTGACCGACCAGGACCCGCGGGTCCAGCTGGACGTCGTGTCGGGCGAGGCGCGCAAGGTCGAGCTGACCGCGGCGATCAGCAACTCGTTCGGCTTCGGCGGGCACAACACCGCGCTGCTGTTCACCCCGGCGGCCTGATTTCCGCTGTGGGTAAAGGGGCTCGGCTTCGGCCGGGCCCCTTTTTCAGCACTTCTCGTGTTCGGGCCCCGGACCGGGGTCGACGGTGTCGATCTTCAGGCCGGTCCTGTCGTTGACCACCGGCAGGACGAGCCGCCACTTGATGCACGTCTCCGGGAAGGTGTCCGGGGCGTCGGCCTTGTTCTGGTTGCTGGTGAAGCCGACCAGGACCCGCAACGACCCGCTGGCGCCGCGCTCGATCCGGTAGACCAGGGCGTCCGAGTCCTTCGTGGACTTGACGCCGGCTTTCCACTCGCTGGCCGACTGTTGCGCGGCGCGCTTGCTGCTGACGACCTGCAGCCACAGCGAATACTGCTTGGTGTTGATGGCTTCGAAGTACGTCTTGAGCAGCTCGCGCACGGCGGAGGCCTGCGGGTGGTTGCGCGCGTCGTCGGTCATCCCGACGGCGCCCAGGCCCGTGGGCTCGTTCCCGCTGGTCGAGGACGGCGCCGACGTCGGCGCGGAGGGTTCGTCGGCGGGCTGGTCGGGACGGCGGTAGGCCTCGCGCGCGAGCAGGCCGGCACCGACGGTCACGGAGAGCACCACGACCACGACGGGCACCAGCCAGCGCTGGCGGGAGCTGGGGGCGGGGGTGGTCACGCGACGAGCGTACCGGCCCCCGTCCCGCCGCTAACCGACCTGGTGCAGCCAGGTCACCGGGGCGCCGTCGCCGGCGTGGCGGTAGGGCTCGAGCGCCTCGTCCCAGCTCGCGGCGAGGAGCTCGTCGAGCTTGTGCGCGAGGGTCTCGCCACCGCGGGTCATGGCGACGAGGGCGCGCAGCTGGTCTTCGCCCACCACGATGTCGCCGTTGGCGCTCGTCCGCCCGTGCCACAGGCCGAGGCCGGGCGCGAAGCAGAACCGTTCGCCGTCGACGCCCGCGCTGGGCTCTTCGGTGACTTCGAACCGAATCATCGGCCACGCCTTGAGGGCGGACGCCAGTCTGGCGCCGGTGCCCGCGGGCGCGCGCCAGCCGCACTCGGCGCGAAGCTGACCCGGACTGGCCGGCTGCGCCGTCCACTTCAGGTCAACGCGGGCACCCAGGGTGCCCGAAATGGCCCACTCGACGTGCGGACACACCGCAGACGGCGACGAGTGGACGTACACCACACCTCGGGTGCTGCCACGGGTGCTCACTGCTACCTCCGCTTGTTGCTCGACGAGGGACGTCTTCCCCTACGCCCTACTTCGAGCTGCAGCGCGGCTTCAGTGCGGCTCCCGAATGCCGCCTCCGATGCGTTGTAGCACATTCTGCACCCCAACCGTGCTGTTTGGCCACACGAACACCACAAGTCACCCGGGGCACCACTTTCGGAGGGCACCGGGCCGCGTCGTCCCCGTGTCGCGCCGGGGATTCGGCCGGGCGCGCTAGCGTGATGACCCGGAACGACGAGCAGGGAGGGGTTTCGGTGCGACTGGTGCGCCTGGAGCGGCAGCAGTCCCGCGTCGCCGACGACGTCCGGGCGGCGCTGGCGTCCCTGGGCCGCGGCAGCACCGTGATCGGCGGGATCGCGCTGGTGGGCGTCGGCTCGGTGACCGAGCGCCCGATCGAGGCGGTGGTCCTGCTCCCCCACGGGGTGATCATCGTGATCGGCGTGGACCTCCCGGACCCGGCGTTGAGGCTGGAGGCCCCGCTGGGCGCCGAGTGGAAGGCGGACGGCTGGCCCCTGGTGGCCGACGACGACGCGATCAACCCGGCGACGGAAGCGCTGGACATCTCCCAGGCGTGTGAGCGGCGGATCGCTTCCCTGGTCCCGGGAACGGGCCCGGTGGGGACGATAGTCGCGGTAGGACCGTACGTGGAGACGGTCGACCAGCCGGCAACGGACCTGGCGGGTCCGGTTCGAGTGTTGCACCCCACCCCGACGACGATGCTGGCGGCAACGGTGTCGCTGGCCACGGCGCACCGGCCGCGTTCGGTGGACCAGGTGCGGGCGTTGATCCGGGGATTGGCCCCGGAGGCACCGGAGTTTTCGGACGAAGTGTTGTTGGGCGAGGGATTCAGCCGGTTCACGGACGATTCGCCGCCGGAGTCCCTTTGGGACGGTGGGCCGCCGGTGCCCAGCCAGGCGGGGGTTGCGGCTGGCTCGGCGACCGGCTCCGCCGCCTCGGCTGAAGCGAGCGCAGGCCCGGCTTCGGCGGTGGCGGCTCCCTCGCTTTCGGCCTCGAACTCGGCCGAACCCGGCTCCCCCTCCGAGGAGCTGCCCGCAGCGGACCCCGCCGAGCCGACCTCGCTCCCGGCCGAACCCAGCTCACCCGCCGAAACCTTGCCTGCTGACCCGGGTTCGCCCACTGTGGACAACTCCGGATGGCATACCAAAACTCCGGTCGCCGCCAAAGCCGAACCGGCACCCTCGCCGGCCGATGCCTCGGAGCCCGCCGCCGAGCCGGAGGTCGAGCCGGAAGCTGATCTCGCCCCGTCCGCGCAGAACTCCGGCGCCGAAGCCTCATCCCCGCTCGCCGAACCCGAGCGCACCGAAGTGCTGCCGTCGCCCGACGCCGAGCGCACCGAGAAGCTGCCCGCGCCGGCTCTTCCGCTGTTCCCAGGCGCCGTGCCGCCTCGGCCGGCCGAGGCGGACACCGAGCGAACCGAGAACCTCACCGCCGCACCCGCGCCAACCACCTCGCGGCCGACCACGCCACAGCGACCCGACCACACCGAACCGGCGCGGTCCAGCCAGGAGCCAGAGCCGCCCAACCGCACCCAACCGGCGCGCCCCAACCACACCGAACCGGCGCGCTCCTTCACACCGAGCCACGGCGGCTCAACCACACCGCGTCAGAGCGCCCCCGACAACACCGCGCCACAGCAGGCCAACCAGACCGAGCCGGCGCAATCCACTCCACCAAGCCACGGCGGCCCAACCACACCAGGCCAGAGCGCCGCCAACCACACCGAACCGGCCCGAGCCACTCCACCGGCCGCCCAGCCACACCCCCCAGCGGACTCGCCGCGTCCCTTCCCCACCCCGCGCCCGACCCCGCGCGAAGCCGCCCCCACCTCGAAAACCGTCCGCTGGATCCCCCTGGCCGCGATCGGCCTCTTGGTCGCCCTGGTCGTCGCCGCCATCGTCGTGGCCACCTCCGGCGAAAACACCGAGACCGCCGCCGCCCCGACCGGCGCGCCCTCCTCCACGACACAGCCTCCGCCGCCGACCAGTACTCCCGTCGCGCGGAGCCTGCAGTTCTCCCTTCGCGCCGCCGACCACGATCAACGTTGCGCGTCCCACGCCTTCGGCGATGCCCAAGCCAGCCTGCAGCAGACCAGCTGCTCCGGCGTGCGGCGCGCCTCCTACGCCGCCACCGTCGACGGGCGGGCCGCCGCCGTCACCATCGGGATCGTCGAGTTCCCCGCCGCCGCGCAGGCCGCCGCCTTCAAGGCCGTGGCCGACACCCCCGGCGGAGGCGGTGTGCTCGACCTCGCCGCCGAGACCGGCAAGTGGGGCGCCACCCCCGCGCCCCGCTTCGAGAACGCCGCCTACGCCTCCAAGACCGTCGGCAACTCCGTGCGGATCGTGCAGGCCGTCTGGGTGCCGGGACCGTCCACTCCGGACGATCCCGGACTCACCCGGGCCGTGCAGGCCGCCCTCGACCTGCCCGCCCAGTGACCCTCAGAGCCCGTACGCCTCCAGCAGCCGCAGCCACACCTCGCTGATCGTCGGGAACGACGGCACCGCGTGCCACAGCCGGTCCAGCGGCACCTCCCCGACGATCGCGATCGTCGCCGAGTGCAGCAGCTCCGAGACGTCCTGGCCGACGAACGTCACACCCAGCAGGACGTTCCGCTCGGTGTCGACGACGATCCGCGCCTTGCCCGTGTAGCCGTCCGCGTGCAGCGACGAGCCCGCCACCGCGATGTCGATGTCGACGACCCGGTCGGCCGACCCCGGCCGCGCGTCCGCCAAGCCGACGGCCGCCACCTCCGGGTCGGTGAACACGACCTGCGGCACGGCGTGGTGGTCGGCCGTCGCGGTGAAGCGGCTCCACGGCTCGGCCGCCGAGAACGTTCCCGCCGCCAGCGCCGCGACCGTGTCCCCCGCCGCGCGGGCGCCGTACTTGCCCTGGTGGGTCAGCGGGGCGCGGCCCGTGACGTCGCCCGCCGCGAACAACCAGCCACCGTCCACAGCGGACACGCGGCCGGTGTCGTCGACCTCCAGCGCGCGGCCCGCCTCGACCCCGAACGCCTCCAGGCCCAGCCCGGACGTCGCGGGGCGCCGGCCCGTCGCCAGCAGCAGCTCGTCGACGACGACCGTCTCGCCGTCCTTCAACGTCAGCTCGGTGCCGCCGTCGCCCGCGGCGACCCGTTCGATCCCCGACTCCGTGTGCACGTAGACGCCGGCCTCGCGCAGCCCGTGCAGCACCAAGTCGCCGGCGAACGCGGCGTTCTTCGGCAGCGGCCGCTCGCCGGTGATCACCAGGTGGACCTCCGAGCCGAGCGTCGCGAACGCCTGCGCCATCTCGACGCCGACCACCCCGCCGCCGAGGACGCCGAGGCGCCGCGGCACCGACTCCGCCGACGTCGCCTCCCGCGACCCCCACGGCCGGATCGTGTCGAGCCCCGGGATCGACGGCTTGCTCGGCACGCTGCCGGTGCAGACGATCACCGCGTGCCGCGCGGTCAGCACGCGGTCGCCGTCGAGGGTGACCTCGCGCTCGCCGGTGAGCACGCCGTGGCCGCGGATCGGCTCGATGCCGGCGCCGCGCGCCCACTCGACCTGGCCGGTGTCGTCGCCCTTGCCGGTGAACCAGTCGCGGCGCGCGAACACCGCCGCGGGGTCGAGCCGGTCGCCGACCGGCACGCCGGGGATCCGCTTCGCCGCTGCCAGGAGGTTTCCCGGCCGCAGCAACGCCTTGCTCGGGATGCACGCCCAGTAGGAGCACTCGCCGCCGAAGAGCTCGTGCTCGACGAGCGCGACCTTCAGGCCTCCTCGCGCCGCACGTTCGGCGGCCACCTCCCCCACCGGGCCCGCGCCGATCACCACTACGTCAAAAGTCTGTCCGGACATGGCATCAGCGCACACCACCACGCGGGTTCGCGCAAGCCAGCGGTTATCCTCGTGAGGAAGCTGCAAGAAGTCGGCGGCCCGGGTGTCGTCGGCCCCGGTGCGCGCGCGAACACACACGTTCGGAGCACGGGAGGTTTGTCGTGGCCAGGAACACGGCTGTGCGGGTGCTGGATGATCTGACCGGTGAGCCGGCGGCGGAGACCGTCGGGTTCGGGCTCGACGGCATCGACTACGACATCGACCTCTCCTTCGCCAACGCCGACGCCCTGCGCGAGCTGCTGCAGCGCTACGCCGACGCCGGGCGCCGCACGGGAGGCCGCAAGCGCCGGCCGCGGATCGTCCCGGGCGCGAAGCGGCCCCGGGCGAAGGCGAAGGCGGCGCCGAAGAAGGTGACCGCCAAGGCCGAGCCGAAGAAGGCCGCCGCGAAGAGCACCAAGGCGAAGGCCGAGCCGGCGAAGACGACTCGCACGCGCAAGGCGGCGGAGCCGAAGAAGATCACGCGGGCGACGGCGCGGAAGGTGCCGGGCGTCACGTTCTCGGCCCCGGAGTAGTCCACAGTAGACAGACCCCCGAGCGCCCCAATGTGGCCTTGGTTGCGTCTGACGCACCGAAGGCCGCCTTGGGTGCGTCTCACGCACCGAAGGCCACATTGGGGCGCTCGGGGTCAGGCCGCGCGCTGGGCGCCGTCCGCGTGCCACGACGGGTACCGGTACCGGGTGTGCAGCAGCGCGCGCTGCCGGGCCAGCTCGGCCGCCGACGGCGGCCGCGGCACCAGCGTCCCGAGGATCTGCGATGCCGCCGCCCGCACCGCCGCCTCGACCGCCGGGAACCCCGGGCGCAGGCCGTGCTCGGCCAGCGACGCCACCGGGCTGCGGTGGGAGTCGAGCGGCCGCGGGTCCGGCGGCGCGCTCGTCAGGTAGCGGCCGACCAGCGCCGCCGACGTCTCCACCAGCAGCGTCGAGTGGGCCAGCAGCCCACCCTTGGTCCGGAACACGGCGAAGCCGCACAGCTTCGCGTCCTCGACGAACAACCCCCGGTCGCCGATCCGCGGCACCAGCCCGAGCTGGTCGACGGCGGCGCTCATCACCTTGCCGAGCGTCTCCAGCGGCCGGTCGGTCGGGCCGGGCAGGACCAGCGTGACGTTCAGGTTGCCCGGGTCGTGGAACACGGTGCCGCCGCCGCTGGCCCGCCGCAGCACCGGGACGCCGTCACGCTCACACTCCGCGACACGCACCTCGCGCGCGACCCGCTGGCCGCGCCCCACCACGACGCAGACCGGGTTGCGCCAGAGCCACAGCACCGGTGACTCGGGCGCAACCCGGATGAGCGCTTCGTCGAACGCGAGGTTCTCGACGGGGTCGGTGAACGCGGCACGCACATCCGACCCGGTCGTCATAACGCCTTGAGTTCCTCCACGATCTCGCCCACCGACGACTTGGCGTCCCCGAAGAGCATGCTGGTCTTCGGATCGTAGAACAGGTCGTTGTCGATGCCCGCGAAGCCGGAAGCCATCCCGCGTTTCAAGACGATCACGGACCGGCTCTCGTTGACCTTGAGGATCGGCATCCCGTAGATCGGCGAGCTCGGGTCGGTCTGCGCGGCCGGGTTCGTGACGTCGTTCGCGCCGATCACCAGCGCGACGTCGGTCTGGGCGAACTCGGAGTTGATCTCGTCCATCTCCTTGAGCTGCTCGTAGGGCACGTCGGCCTCGGCGAGCAGCACGTTCATGTGCCCGGGCATCCGGCCGGCGACCGGGTGGATCGCGTACGCGACCGTGATGCCCTTCTTCTCCAGCAGCTTCGCCATCTCGCGGACGGTGTGCTGCGCCTGCGCCACGGCCATGCCGTAGCCCGGCACCACGACGACCTTGCTCGCGTACGCCATCTGGATCGCCGTGTCGGCGGCGCTGGTCGCGCGGACCGGACGGGCTTCCTTCGCGCCGCCGCCGGCCGCGACCGCCGGGCCGCCGCCGAAGCCGCCCGCGACGATCGCCGGGATGGACCGGTTCATCGCCTTGGCCATCAGGTTGGTCAGGATCGAGCCGGACGCGCCGACGATCATGCCCGCGACGATCAGCGCCGTGTTGTCCAGCGCGAGGCCCATCGCGGCGGCCGACAGGCCGGTGAACGCGTTGAGCAGCGAAATGACGACCGGCATGTCCGCGCCGCCGATCGGCAGCACGACCGTGAGGCCGAGGATGCCGGACGCGACCAGCAGCCCGACGATCAGCAGCCAGGAGTCGCCACCGGCGATGATCCCGACCGCGCACCCGATCGCGACCAGCAGGAGCAGCGCGTTGACCGGCTGCTGCAGCTTGCCCATGGTGACCGGGCGGCCGCTGATCAGCTCCTGGAGCTTGCCGAACGCCACGTTCGAGCCCCAGAAGGAGATCGACCCGATGATCGCGGCGAACAGCGACGCGATCGCGATGTACGCCGGCTCGTGCGCGTAACCGTCGGTGGAGTTGAACTCGACCCACGCGATGAGCGCGACCGCGCCGCCGCCGACGCCGTTGAACAGCGCCACCATCTGCGGCATCGCGGTCATCTTGACCTTGCGCGCCGACGGGACGCCGACGACCACGCCGATCCCAACGCCGAGCGCGATCAGCACCCAGTTGCCCATCCCGGGGGTGAGCAGGGTGGCGACGACGGCGATGCCCATGCCGACCGCGGCGATCCAGTTGCCGCGGACGGCGGTGCGCGGGCCGGTCAGGCCCATCAGGCCGTAGATGAAGAGGGCGAACGCGATGATGTAGAGGATCGCGATGAAGTCGGTCACTTCGTCTCCTCCTCATCGGCCGGCGCGGGCTTCTTGCCCTTGAACATCGACAGCATCCGGTCGGTGACCAGGAAGCCGCCGACGACGTTGATCGTGCCGAACGCGATCGCGATCACCAGCAGGATCTTGTTGAAGACGCCGTCGACGCCGAGGCCGAGCACCACCAGCCCGCCCAGCAGCACGATGCCGTGGATGGCGTTCGTACCGGACATCAGCGGCGTGTGCAGGGTGTTGGGCACCTTCGAGATGACGGCGAAGCCGACGAACCCGGCGAGCACGAGCACCGCGAGGTTCTGCACGAGTGGGCTCACGCGACACTCCCTTCGCGCCCGGCCACGCAGGCACCGGCGACGATCTCGTCTTCGAAGTTCAGCTCCAGCGCGCCTTCCTTCGTCACGAGCAGCTCCAGCAGCTCGGTGACGTTGCGCGCGTACAGCTCGCTGGCGTGCGAAGGCATCTCGGCGGGCAGGTTCAGCGGGGACGAAATGGTGACGTCGTGCTCCACGACGTCCTCGCCCGGCTTGGTCAGCTCGCAGTTGCCGCCGGTCTCGCCGGCGAGGTCGACCACGACCGACCCGGCGGGCATGCCCTTGACGGCGTCCGCGGTGACCAGGGTCGGCGCCTTGCGGCCCGGCACCAGCGCCGTCGTGATCACGACGTCGAACTTCGTGATGGCCTCGGTGAGCCGCCGCTGCTGCTCCTCGCGCTCCTCGGCCGTCAGCTCGCGGGCGTACCCGCCTTCGCCGACCGCCTCGATGCCGAGGTCCAGGAACTGCGCGCCGAGCGACTTGACCTGCTCGGCGACCTCGGGCCGGACGTCGTAGCCGGTGGTCTGCGCGCCGAGCCGCTTCGCCGTGGCGAGCGCCTGCAGGCCGGCGACGCCGGCGCCGAGCACCAGCACCTTGGCCGGGGGGACGGTGCCCGCCGCGGTGGTGAGCATCGGGAAGAACCGCGGGAGCTTCTGCGCCGCGAGCAGCACGGCGCGGTAGCCGCCGATGCTGGCCTGCGACGACAGCGCGTCCATCGCCTGCGCCCGGGAGATCCGCGGGACCGCCTCCATGGCGAACGCGCGCAGGCCCGCTTCTTCGAGCTTCGCGAGCCCGTCCGGGTTGCCGCGCGGGTCGAGGAAGCCGATGAGCACGGCACCCCGGCTCAGCTTGGCGACCTCGTCGGGGCTCGGTGGGTTGACCTTCACGACGACCGACGCACCCCAGGCGTCGCCGAGTTCGGCGCCCGCTTGGGTGTACGCGTCGTCACTGAGGTGCGCACCGGAACCGGCGCCCGGTTCGACCAGGACGCGCAGCCCGCGTTGGGCGAGCCTCCCGACCAGTTTGGGCACCATGGCCACCCGGCGCTCCCCGGGGCGTGACTCGGCCACCACACCCACGGTGAGCTGCTGATGCTGTTCGCTGTCCGCCACACGACCTCCTCATCGGCGAGGCACGATCCGAGGGTTGTACCACGCCGGACCGACAGTCCCCAGTGACCTGGGTCGCAAGTCCGGGGGTTGTGCCGGGAAATACGGGTGGGGTGCGGGAAACGTTCAGGCCGATTTCCAGTGCGGGATCCCGAGCAGGATCAATCGCAGCCGCTTTTCCGCCGTTCCGGTGATTTTCGCATCCTCACCTGGGCGGGCTTCCAGCAGTTCGATGGTCGTCGTGATCATCGCGGAAACGATCAAGTCGGCCAGCATGTGCAGGTCTTCGGTGCTCCACGCGCGCAGCGGCGCGAACCGCGCGAGGTCGATCGCGAGGTCGCCGGAGAACATCCGCAGTTCCACGGCGATGGAGCGGGCGAGCGGACCGCCGCCGTAGCGTTCGCGCGTCAGGAACCGGAAATGGTCCTCGTGCGCGCGGACGAATTGGTGCACCGTGGCCACCGAGGCGCTGATCATCCCCTGGTAGGTGTCCGGGTCGGTGCGGGCCGAGCGCATCATGCCGCGCAGCGTGCCCGTCGCTTCTTCGACGAGCGCGACGCCGAGCTCCTCCATCGAGGCGAAGTGCCGGTAGAAGGCCGTCGGGACGAGGCCGGCGCCCTTCGCGACCTCGCGCAAGGACAGCGTGGCGAACGGGCGGTCGGCCAGCAGGTCGAGGGCGGTGTCCAGCAGCGCTTGACGCGTGCGCTGCTTGCGCTCCTGACGACTGACCGGCTCTTCGGACACGGCCTCCAGCGTACGGATGTCCACCGCGTTGCTCACGTCACATCCTCCGCGCTCTCCGTTGACAGGCAGTCCACTCCTGCAGTGCACTATTCAGTGTACAGTCGTTCACTGTAATCGAGGAGGACAGATGACGGCGCTCATCCCCCGGCGGGTGCGCAGCCTCGCCTCGCTGGCCGAGGCGCTGCTGACGCCGCACGGGATGGACCGCTACCTGGAGCTCGTCGACCCGATGCTGGTCCGCCGCGAGATCCGCGGGCTGGTCACGGCGGTGCGCAAGCAGACGCCGGACACCGTCACGCTCACCGTCAAGCCCAGCCGCGCGTGGCCCGGCTTCACCGCCGGGCAGTACGTCCGCGTGCAGGTGGAGATCGACGGCGTCCGGCGCACGCGCTGCTATTCGCCGTGCGGTTCGCAGTACGACGGCGAACTGGAGTTCACGGTCAAGGAGCAGGGCCTGGTCTCGGGACACCTGAACCGCGCGATCGGCGTCGGCTCGGTGGTCGACCTGTCCACTCCGGACGGTGGGTTCACCCTGCCCGCCGCCCGCCCGGACCGGGTGCTGCTGATCGCGGGCGGCAGCGGCATCACGCCGGTGCTCGCCATGGCCCGCACCCTGGTCGACGAAGGCCACACCGGCGAGATCGTGTTCGTGCAGTACTCGAACGGGCCGGCCGACACGCTGTACCGCACCGAACTGGCCGAGCTCGCCGCCCGGCACCCCGGCCTGCAGGTCGTGCACGCCTACACGCACTCGAAGGGCGGCGACCTCAACGGCTTTTTCGCGCCGGAGCACCTCGCGCGCGTCGCGCCCTGGTACCGCGAGGCGGAGGCGTTCGTCTGCGGCCCGAAGCCGCTGATGGACGCCGTTCGCGAAGAGTTGGGTGAACGCGTGCACACCGAAGAGTTCACGCCGCCGGCGTTGACCTTCGACACGGCCGCCGCGGAAGGCCAGGTGCGGTTCAAGCGCAGCGGGCGCGAGTGTGCGAACTCGGGGAAGCCGTTGCTGGAGCAGGCCGAGGAGGCGGGCCTGTCGCCGGAGCACGGCTGCCGGATGGGCATCTGCTTCTCCTGCACCCAGCTCAAGACCGCCGGGCGCGTCCGCAACGCCCGCACCGGCGAGGTGTCCGGCGACGAAGACGAAGAAATCCAGCTCTGCATCTCCGTCCCCGTCGGGGACGTCGAGATCGACGCCTAGAGGAGATCGCCATGACCGGTCTGCAGGACCGCCTGACCCCGGAACAGGTCGAAGAGTTCGGCCGCGAGCTCGACGCGCTGCGCCAGCGAATCGTCGACGACCTGGGCCAGGAAGACGTCGACTACATCCACAACGTCATCAAGACCCAGCGCGGCCTGGAGGTGGCCGGCCGGGCGCTGCTGTTCGCCGGGTTCTTCCCGCCCGCGTGGCTCGCCGGCGTCGGCGCGCTGTCGGTGGCCAAGATCCTGGACAACATGGAGATCGGCCACAACGTCATGCACGGCCAGTACGACTGGACGCGCGACCCGGCGCTGAGCTCGCAGCGCTTCGAGTGGGACACGGTGGCGCCGTCGGAGAACTGGCGGCACTCGCACAACTACATCCACCACACCTACACCAACATCGTCGACAAGGACCGCGACGTCGGCTACGGCATCCTGCGGATGGACACCGCCCAGAAGTGGCACCCGTACTACCTGGGCAACCCGGTGTACGCGACGCTGCTGGCGCTGTTCTTCCAGTGGGGCGTGATGCTGCACGACCTCGAGGTCGAGAACGTCGTCAAGGGCGAGCGGTCGTGGGCCGAGAACCTGCCGGTGCTGCGGCGAATCCTGCCGAAGGCGGCCCGGCAGGTGGGCAAGGACTACGTGCTGTTCCCGCTGCTGACGGGTCCGCTGGCGCCGCTGACGTTCCTCGGCAACGCGACGGCGAACCTGACCCGCAACCTGTGGGCGTTCGCGATCATCTTCTGCGGTCACTTCCCGGCGGACGTCGAGAGCTTCTCGGAGGAGGAGACCGAGTCGGAGTCGCGCGGCCAGTGGTACCTGCGCCAGATCCTGGGCTCGGCGAACATCACGGGCGGCCCGCTGTTCCACATCATGAGCGGCAACCTGTCCCACCAGATCGAGCACCACCTGTTCCCGGACATCCCGGCGCGCCGGTACCCCCAGATCGCCGGCGAGGTGCGCGCGATCTGCGAGAAGTACGGGCTGCCGTACAACACGGGACCGCTGCACAAGCAGCTGTGGTCGGTGGCGAAGAAGATCGTGAAGCTGGCCCTGCCCACCTCGCCGTCCCCGGCTACCGTGGAACCCGACCGGCAGCTCCGAGCAGCGTGAGGGTGACATGGTGGGCCAGTTCGAGCGGGAGAAGGACACCCTGCAGGTGATCACCGAATCAGCGGCGACGCACGTCGGCAACATAGCGTCGATCATCACGGGCGCGATCCGCGACATCGCCCGCGAGACGGGCGACTGGCTCACGGACGTGATCGAGATGCGCGAAGCGGCGCAGAAGGCCCGGGAGGACGACCCGGACACGCCGTAGGTTTTGGTTCCGTGACGGCCACCTCGAGGAGTTCCGGGGTGGCCGTCACTCGTTCCGGGGACGCCGGCGACGTCATGAAAGAGTCGTTCATGACGTCCGGCGCGATGAACGACCCTTTCATGACGTCCTGGCCGGGCCGACGCGGACTTTCCGCCGCCGGAATTGTCGGTGCCTGCCGGTAGCGTGGAAAACGGGGGGCGCCCCCGCGACCCACCGCCGGATCCGCCTCGCCAAAGGTCTTGAATGAGTCATTCAAGACCTCCCACGTCCTGAATGACTCATTCAAGACGTCCGGAGCGAGCCGTTCACCGGCAGCCGGGTGGCCTGACCGCCCGAGCCGGACCCGCGGCCACCGGGAGGAGACCCGGGGCCGGTCCCGGGGGAAAACCGGATGGGCAGGCCACCACGCCCGAGCCAAACTGGATCGGTGACCAGCCCCGACCAACCCCACCACCCCCTGCGCCGCGTCTTCGGGCCGCTCGCCACGCGGGACTTCTGGGCCGAGTACCTCTGGCTCGGCCTCTCCGCGCCGCTCACCCTCTTCGCCCTGACCAGCCTGATCGTCGTGCTCGCCCTCGGCGTCTGGCTGACCCCGATCCTCGTCGGCTTCCTCGTCCTCGCCGGCGCCCTCTCCTACGCCCGCGGCCTCGGCGCCGCCCATCGAAAACTCGCGAAAGCCCTCCTCGGCGTCAGCGTCCCCGCCCCGCGGCGGCCCGAGCTCAAACCCGGCCTCTGGGCCTGGGTCAAGGCCCGCGTCGGCGACCCCGCCGGCTGGCGCGCCGCCGGGTACCTCCTCCTGCGCCTCCCCCTCACCTTCGCCGGGCTGTTCGCGACCATCACCGGGACCCTCTACGCCATCGCCGCGACCCCCTTCGCCGTCTTCTGGTTCCCGCTCGGCGAACGGGCCCTGCCCGTCTTCGAAATCCGCGCCGAGCACTGGCCCGGCGCGCTCGCCTGGTCCGCGTCCGGACTGCTGGTGCTCGTCGCCCTCCCCTGGGTCACGCACGCCTTCGCCTCGCTCGACCGGCTGCTGGTCGTCGGCCTGCTCGGCACGCGGGAGCTGTCCGAACGCGTCCGCGACCTCGAAGCCAGTCGCGCCACCGCCGTCGAAGATTCGGCGCTGCGGCTGCGGCGCATCGAACGCGACCTGCACGACGGCGCCCAGGCCCAGCTCGTCGCCCTCGCGATGAAGCTCGGGCTGGCCAAGGACGAGCTCGAAGACGCCGACCTCCCCCAGGTCAAACAGCTGGTCACCGCGGCGCACGCCAACGCCAAGCAGGCGCTCACCGAGCTGCGCGACCTCGCCCGCGGCATCCACCCCGCCGCCCTCGACGCCGGCCTCGACGTCGCCCTCGCCACCCTCGTCGCGACGTCCGGCATGGACGCGCGGGTCACCGTCGACCTGCCGCGCCGGCCGCCGCCGTCGCTGGAAACCATCGTCTACTTCAGTGCCGCCGAACTGCTCACGAACGCCGCGAAACACGGCGGGACCACGTACGTCGAAGTGGCCGAAGAGCGGGACGTCCTCTGGCTGCGGGTGCGCGACCACGGGCCGGGCGGCGCGCGGCTCGTCCCGGGCGGCGGGCTGGCCGGGGTCGCCGAACGGCTGCGGACGGTCGACGGCGAGCTGCTCGTCGCGAGCCCGGTGGGCGGTCCGACCGAAGTGACCGCGCGGGTGCCGCTGCCCCGCTAGGGTCGCGGCATGCGGATCGTCATCGCGGAGGACTCCACCATCCTGCGCCAGGGCCTGGTCGAGCTGCTGACCTTCCGCGGCCACGAGGTCGTCGCCGCGGTGAAGGACGCCGACGCGCTGCGTGCCGCCGTCGGAGACCACGCCCCCGACGTGTCCATTGTGGACATCCGGATGCCGCCGACGCACACCGACGAGGGCCTGCGGGCCGCGATCGCGCTGCGCCGCGAGTCACCGTCCCACGCGATCCTGCTGTTCTCCCAGTACGTCGAGACGAAGTACGCGGCCCAGCTGCTGGCCGACCGCGCGGGCGGCGTCGGCTACCTGCTCAAGGACCGCGTCGCCGAGGTGTCGGACTTCCTCGACGCGCTGCGCCGGGTGGCCGACGGCGAGACCGTCCTCGACCCCGAAGTCGTCAGCCAGCTCTTCTCGGCGACGCGCCAGACCGACGCGCTCGGCGGCCTGACCCCGCGGGAACGCGAGGTACTGGGCCTGATGGCGGAGGGCCGGTCGAACTCCGCGATCGCCGCGAAACTGTTCCTCTCGGCCGGATCCGTCGAAAAGTACGTGACGTCGATCTTCGGCAAGCTCGGCCTGCCACCGTCCGAAGGGGACAATCGCCGGGTGCTCGCGGTGCTGCGCTACCTGGAAACCTGAGCCTAGGCTGGAACCCATGTACTCCACCGAGATCGAAGTCCGCACCGGCGCCGAAGCCGTGGTCCACGACCTCACCCACGAGGCCGAGGAGTTCCTGCGCGACGCCGACGCGGCGGACGGCCTCCTGCACGTCTGGGTCCCGCACGCCACCGCCGGCCTGGCGATCCTCGAGACCGGCGCGGGCAGCGACGAAGACCTGCTGACCGCGCTCGACGAGCTGCTCCCCCGCGACGGCCGCTGGCGGCACCGGCACGGCAGCCCCGGTCACGGCCGTGACCACGTGCTTCCCGCGCTGGTGCCGCCGTACGCGACGATCCCGGTGCTCGGCGGCGTCCTCGCGCTGGGCACCTGGCAGTCGATCTGCCTAGTGGACACCAACCTCGACAACCCGGTCCGCAAGGTGCGGTTCAGCCTGCTCGCGGGCTGAGCGACCCGGCCACAGCACCGCCAGCAAGCCAGCGACGAGCAGGGCGCCGAGCACCCACAGCCCGGTCGTGACGTCGGGCGCGTCCGGCACGCCCTGCAGCAGGCTGCGCAGGCCCTCGGCCGAGAAGCGGAACGGCGTCCACGACCACAGCAGCGTGCGGTAGGCCGGGTTCAGCAGCTCGGGCACCTGCCCGGCGACCGCGGGCGCGACCAGGTAGAGCGGGCCGAGCACGGCCATCGCGCGCAGTCCGAGCAGCCGCAGCAGACCGGCTTGCAGGGCCGCGAACGCCGTCGCGGCGAGGAAGACGAACCCGAGGACACCGGCGTCGAGCGGCAGCGCCGAGTCCCACAGCGCGAAGAACCCCGCGACGACCGCCGTGACCAGCACGCCGACCCCGACGACCTGCAGGAACCGGGCGCCGGCGCCGATGGTCCGGCCGGCGCGTCGCGCCAGCTGCGTCAGCGCGAGCCCCGCGACCAGCGTCCCGATCCAGGCCAGCGCGGACGCGGCCAGCGGCGCCGTCCGGCCGGCGACGCTCACCGGGTGCAGCACTTCCTGCTTCGGCGTGCCGCCCAGCGCGGCCGCCCCGGCGGTGAGCGCCTGCTGCGCGACCTGCGTGCCCGCCGGGTTGACCGCCCCCGACGTCACGACGGTCGCGGGCGAGCCGAGTTCGAGCACGCCGTAGACCTGCTTGTCCTCCAGCAGCCGCCGGGCCTCCGCCGGGGTCGTGACGGTCCAGGCGAGCTGGCCGCCGCCGTGCGCCGCGATGCGCTGCGCGAGCTCCGGCGGGCCGGCGACCGCGACCGGGACGCCGTCGGGCGCGGCGGTGGCCTGCGCGCCGAAGGTGAGGAACCCGAGCACCACGGCCACCAGCGCACCGGCCACCGCGGCGAGGGATACGAGACGAGACATGCCGGCTCCAGTTATTCGTCGCTTGTTGAATTAATAGCCAAGGTACGACCAAGTCCCGAGAAAGTCAACGCGTGTTGAATTGTGTCACCGGTAGCCTCGGCAGCGTGACGAAGACACGGCTGGTGCTCTGGGACATCGACCACACGCTGGTGGACTTCACCGGCCTCGGCGCCGCCTGGTACGCGGCGGCGCTCGCCGCGACGACCGGGACCGAGCTCGTCTCCTACCCCGACTTCGGCGGCCGCACCGAACGCGCCATCAGCACCGACCTGCTCACTGCGCACGGCATCGCGCCCACCGAAGAGCTGCTCCAGGCGCTCTGGCTGGCGCTGATCGCGGAGTCCGAACGCGCCGTCGAGCACCTCCCGACGTCCGGCCGCGCGCTGCCGGGCGCCGCCGAAGCGCTGAAGGCGTTCGCCGGGCACGGCGGCGTCGTCCAGTCGCTCGTCACCGGCAACCTGCCGGAGATCTCGCGGCACAAGCTCGTCGCGTTCGGCCTGCACGAGCACCTCGACCTCGACATCGGCGGCTACGGCACGCTGTCGGCGCACCGCCCGGACCTCGTGCCGCACGCGGTGGCGCTCGCCGCGGCCAAGCACGGCACCGAGTTCGCCGCCGGCGCGGTGGTCGTCATCGGCGACACCCCGAACGACGTCGAAGCCGCCCGGCACCACGGCGCGGTTTCGATCGCGGTGGCGACCGGGCACTACGCCGCCGAGGAATTGCAGGCGGCCGGCGCACACACGGTGCTGCCGGATCTCGCCGACACCGACGCCGTGAAGGCCGCCGTTTTCGGCTGAGTGTCGTCCTTCAGAGGGGGTCAACCCTCATTCGAAGGGACGACCCCTTAGGGGTCAATCTCCTTCGTTTGCCCGATGTGGGTAGGGGCGGGCACTCGCCATGCTGTCCCGCATGACTGATGCAGCGTCGGCGGCCGTGACCGTCGGAGGGGGACGCATCCGGGGCGTGGCCGCGGTGCTCAGGCAGCGTCTGCCGTTCACGAGCACTGTCGTGCTCGCCATGCTCGTGCTGGCGGTCGCGACCGGGGCGTTGTGGAACGCCGCCGAGGACCGTGCGGCCTACCCGTTCATCGCCTACGGGCTGCCGTCGCTGGAGGCGGGCCGGTGGTGGACGATGCTCACCGGGCCGTTCTTCGCCGTGGTCCCGTGGTTCTACCTCCCGATGGTCGGCAGCTTCGCGCTCTTCGCCGGTTTCGCCGAGTGGCAGCTGGGGACGCGGCGCGCGATGGCGGTGACCATCGGCGGCCAGTTCGTCTCGGTCCTCGCCGCGACGCAGTTCCTCGCGCTGTGCCGCAATTCCGGCTGGCTGTGGGCCGAGCGCATGGCGGGCAGCCTCGACGTCGGGTTCTCCGGCGGCGCGCTCGCCGCGGTCGCCGTCGCCAGCGCGACGCTGCGGCCGCCGTGGGCGCTGCGGCTGCGGGCCGGGCTGTGCGTGTACGCCGGGGTCGCGATCGTCTACGTCGGCACGCTGGCCGACCTCGTGCACTTCTTCGCGCTGCTGCTGGCGATCCCGCTCGGCAACCGGCTCGTCGGCTCCCGCCGGGTGCCGTCGGTGGGGCCGAACCTGCGGGAGTGGCGGCTGCTGACGGTCGCCGGCCTGCTGCTGCTCACCATCGCCGAAGTCGTCATGTTCCTGGTGCCCGGCGACGGCCCGTTCGGCTCCGACGAAGGGGTTTCGCTGTCGGCGCCGGAGCTCGCACTGCTCGTGCTGGTCGTGGTGCCGATGCTCAACGGGCTGCGCAAGGGCGGCCGCGTCGCGTGGCGCTGGGCGGTCGCGCTGTCAGTCTTCGTCACCGTGCAGGGGCTCGCCGCGGCCACGGTCTACGGGCTGGCCGAGGTCTTCGGGTCGGAGTACGACACCACCGGCCTGCCACTGTTCTTCGTGGACAATCTCTTGTGGACGGTCGAGCTGGGTGTGCTGATCGCCGCGCAGCACGCGTTCCGCGTCCCGTCCCGGCGCCGGCTGCGCCGCCACGCCCAGGGTCCCGGGCCCGCGCTGGCCCGGACGCTGCTCGACCGGCACGGCGGCAGCACGCTGTCGTGGATGACGACTTGGCCGCGCAACACGTACTTCGTCCGCGAGGACGGGCGTTCGTACCTCGCCTACCGCAAGCACGCGGGCGTCGCCGTCGCGCTCGGCGACCCGATCGCGCCGGACGGCACGGCGGCCGCCACGGTCACCGAATTCGCTTTGATGTGCGAGAACTCCGGCCTGGTGCCGTGCGTGTTCTCCGCGACGGAGGAGACGGTCACGGCCACGCGCGAGCTGGGCTGGCAGCACGTCCAGGTCGCCGAGGACAACGTGCTCGACCTGGAGAACCTGGAGTTCCGCGGCAAGGCGTGGCAGGACGTCCGGTCGGCGCTGAACAAGGCCGCCAAGCAGGACATCGAGTTCCGCCTGGTCCGCCTGGCCGACCAGCCGGAGCCGATCCTCGCCCAGGTCCGCGCGCTGTCGGAGGAGTGGATGTCGGACAAGGGCATGCCGGAGATGGGCTTCACACTCGGCGGGCTCGACGAGGCGATGGACCCGGCGACGCGCGTCGGCCTGGCGGTGGACGCCGAGGGCACGGTCCACGGCGTGACGTCGTGGCTGCCGGTGTACACGGGCGCGGGTCAGGTCGGCGGCTGGACGCTGGACGTCATGCGCCGCAGCGCCCACGGTTTCCGCCCGGTGATGGAGTTCCTGATCGCGTCGGCGTGCGTGGCGTTCCGTGCGGAAGGGGCGCGGTTCGTGTCGCTGTCGGGGGCGCCCTTGGCGCGCAGCGCTTCCCCGGCGTGCCCGCTGGACCGGGCGCTGGAGTCGCTGGGCCGGGTCATGGAGCCGTACTACGGATTCCGTTCCCTGCACGCGTTCAAGGCGAAGTTCCAGCCGCGGCGGGTGCCGTTGTACCTGGCTTACCGCGACGTGGCGGACCTGCCGCGGATCGGGCTGGCGCTGGGCCGGGCGTACCTGCCGGACGTCCGGCTGCGGGAGCTGGCGAAGCTGGTCAGTAGCTCTCGGGCACGCTGATCCGCTGCGGGAACCGGATCTTCCGGCGGCTGACGACGTTCTGGTCCTTCTCGATCAGCCTGCCGTCGGTCAGCCGGAGCCAGTGGCCGTTGCGCGAATCGGTGAAGGCGAGCATCACGCCGGGCGTCATGTCCGGCCGCTGCCACCCTTCGCGGATCGGCATCCGCCACTTGCCGGGCGGGAGGATGGCGTAGAGGTACTCGTCGTCCTCGATGACCGGCCCGCGGTGCAGGGTGGACCCGGTCATCGGCAGGTGCCGCACGAGGTCGAACGACACGACGACGTGGTTGACGGCCTCGGCGTTCGCGTTGGAGACGATCATGTCGACGCCGTCTTCGGTGGTTTCGATCCAGGCGGTGACCTTCGCGGCCTGCTCCTGGCGTTCGCGCTGATCCCGTTTGACCCGGTCCGCCCGCGCCAGCCGGTTGTCCCGGATGGCGATCCACAGCGCGACGACGACGGCCCCGATCGTCCCGACGCCACCGACCCACTGCCCGCCGGCGGCCCACCAGTCCGGATTCCGCGGCTCGACGAGCCAGATCCACGCTTTGGCCAGGAGAGGACCGAAGAGGAGCAGGAGCCCGCTGACGGCCAGCACCCCGAACGCGCCGGTCCGGATCCGGTCCAGCCGTCTGTCCGCATCACCGGTCATGGGACCACAGCCTGCCGAATCCGGGCGCCGGGCGGTAGCGCCAAGTACCCTGGTCGCCGAACCTGAGGAGGCGACGTGCCCGAGGGAACGGTCGGACGGCTGCACTTCGGCCGTGACGACGCCGAGCACGACTTCGCCGACGGACTGCTACGCGAAGGGTTCCTGGTCACCAAGGCCTTCGAAGAGGCTTCGGCAGGGCACAAGAACCTCGTCATCGGGCGCAAGGGCACCGGAAAGAGCGCCATCTGCGTGCGGATGGCGGCGAACGGCGGCGCCTGCGTGATCACGCCGGACGAAACGGCGGGTGAGGAACTCCGCCGGTTCGAGCTCCAGGGGCTCACCGGCGCGACGGCGAAGTCGCTGATCTGGCGGTACGTCTTCGCGGTCCAGGCGGCGCGCCACCTCATCGCCCACGCGCGCACCGGGCACCGCCGCCGGTTCTCGAAGCCGGTCCGGGCGCTGCGCCGATTCCTGGAGAAGAGCGGCGAGCTCGCCGACGTCAGCTTCTACGACCGGATCCTCCGCGGCGGCCAGGGCTTGCAGGCCTCGCTTTCGCTCGAGGCCTTCGGCGTCAAGGCGAGCGTCGACCACAAGAGCGGTGGCACCGAGGGGGCCCGCGCCGCCAAGCAGCTCGAAGTGCTCGAGGCCGGTGTCGCGCGGGCGTTCCAGGCGCTCGGCTGCGCGAGTCACGCTCCGCTGCCGGTCTTGGTCGACCAGCTGGAACAGGTGTGGTCGAGTGACCGCGAGAGCGACGACTTGGTGATCGGGTTGCTGCTGGCGAGCAAGCGCGTGAACCAGGCGTACGGCGGCGCGGTGCGGTGCGTGCTCTTCGTCCGCTCGGACATCTACGACGCTCTTCAGTTCGACGACGCGGACAAGTTCCACAGCGACGAACTGCGCTTGGAGTGGACGCCGGAGAAGCTCGAAGAAGTCGCGCTGCTGCGGGCTCGGGCATCCCTCGGGAGGCCGCTTTCGTCCCGGCAGCTCTGGAGCGAGGTGTTCCCGGAGCGGGTGAGCGACGAGCCGGCCGCGCAGTACCTGTTCTCCCGTACGCTCCCCCGCCCGCGCGACGCCATCCAGTTCCTCAACCTCTGCCGGGACGCGGCCAACGCCCGCGGCGCGGACCGGGTCACCGAGGCGGACGTGCGCGGCGCGACCTTGCAGTTCTCCCAGTGGAAGCTCCTCGACCTGGCCAAGGAGTACCTGGTCACGGTGCCCTTCCTGGACCGGCTGTTCGTGCTGTTCCAGAACACGGGGTACGTCGTGATGCGCAGCGCCGTGGCGACGCGGCTCGAGCCGTTCGCCGAAGTCCTGCACGGTCAATTTCCCAACTACGCGACCATCCTCACCGCCGATGGCGTCGTGGAGGTGCTTTATCGCGTCGGATTCCTCGGAGTGCTCCGCGAATCCGGCGTCTCCTACGCCGGCTCCGGACAACTCCCGCTGCAGCCGCAGGAAAACGAGTTCCACATCCACCCGTGCTTCCGCCCGGCGCTGAACGCTCTCGACGCGGCGCCGCTTTTGCCTTTCGAGGCGAGCACCCGGCTCGTCCAGATTTCCGCGGACCGGGTGACGAACGCCTCGTTCGCGGTCACCGGCAGCGGCCTGCGGGTCAGTCAATCCCGCGACTTCGAGCTCCTCGACCGGCTCGTCGAGGTCTGTCAACGCTTGCTGCGCCAAGTCAGCCGAATGCCCTTGCCCGCCGGCGTGCACGAGCAGGTCACCGGCGAAATCTCGGCCGTCCTCTCGAACACCGCCACAGCCCGGGACCGGCTGTTCGCCGGCTATGCCGAGATCAACGCGTTCGGGCACGTCGTCCAAGCCGCCCAGTACCTGGACGAACTGGCTGAACGGCTCATGAAGGCCGGGATCGGGGCACGGGACGACGGGATCGTCCAGACTCTCGTCGCATCGTCGCGTCAGCTGCACGACGAGATGGGCGGCGGGTACTCCCCGACCCGGAGTTAGCGGTAGGTCGTCGGCGGCGGGGTGGTCGTGCCGCGATCCGCCGCCGGCACGAACCGGTAGCTCTCCACGATCTTGACGAGGTCCTCGCGGATCGACGGGCCGGAGCGGTCGCTGTCCGCGTACGCCACCACGACGCCGGACGAGCTCGAGCTGGTCCCGAAGCCCAGCGCCACCACCGAAGCGTGCTTCGCCGCGCACTCGCCCGTCGCCGCCGGGACCACTTCGGCGACCACCATGCGAGCCGGGGCCTTCGTGCCGTCGGCCTTCGTGAGCTGGACGTCCGTGGCCGGGCCCACCTGGGACGTCCCGCCGTACGCACCCGTTGCCAGGTCCGTCGCGGCCTTGCGCGCCGCCGCTTCGGGGTCGGCGAGCGGCTCGGTCGTGACGCCCGCGCCGCCCAGCGTGTCGCGGCCGCAGAAGTCCTTGCCCAGGAACGCGCTCGTGATCAGGCGGATCGACGGCTCGTCCCAGCCGTGCTGCGTGGTCGGGGCCGGCTCCCAGTTCGGCGGGACGTCGTAGGCGTACGACCCGTCCCGGCCCGCGACCGACTGCCAGCCGTCGGTCAAGGCCGGCACTGTCACGCGCGGCGAAGGCGTCACGACCATCGGCGCGGGTGGTGGCGTCGACGACGCCGGGCGAGGCTTGCCGACGCCCAGCGCGTTCAGCACGCCCGCGACCAACGCGATGAACACCAGGCCGAACCACGGCGCGCGGCGCCACTTCAGCGGCTTCGCGGCGGGGCGGATCCGCTTCGGCCGCGCGCGCGGCGGCGTCGGCGCGTCCGCGGGTTCGTAGCCGCCGAACCCGCGGAGCGCCGCGTTGTCCTCGTACCCCGGCGTCGGGTCGTCCGGGCGCCGGGCCATCAGGAGCGGACGAGTTTGACCAGGTGCTCGACGACGGCGTCGACCGCGATCTCCTCGCGCTCGCCCGTCCGCCGGTCCTTGACCTCGACGACGCCGTTGGCCAGGCCGCGCCCGACCACCAGGATCGTCGGGACGCCGACCAGCTCGGCGTCGGCGAACTTGACGCCGGGGGTGGCCTTGCGGTCGTCGAGGATGACCTCGATGCCGGCCGCGTCCAGCTCGGCGGCGATCTTCTCGGCGCCGGCCGCGACGGCCTCGTCCTTGCCCGCGATGACGACGTGCACGTCGAACGGCGAGACCTCGCGCGGCCAGACCAGGCCGAGGTCGTCGTGGTTCTGCTCGGCGAGCACGCCGACCAGCCGCGAGACGCCGACGCCGTAAGAACCCATCGTGATCCGGATCGGCTTGGAGTCCGGGCCCAGCGCGTCCAGCTCGAACGCGTCGGCGTACTTGCGGCCGAGCTGGAAGATGTGCCCGATCTCGATGCCGCGCGCGGCGACCAGGGTGCCCTGGCCGTCCGGCGACGCGTCGCCTTCGCGGACCTCGGCCGCCTCGATGGTGCCGTCCGGGGTGAAGTCGCGGCCGGCGAGGAGGTCGACGACGTGGTGGTCGACCTTGTCGGCCCCGGTGACCCAGGCGGTGCCGGGGACGATCCGGGGGTCGGCGAGGTAGCGCACGCCGTTGTCCTGCAGCGCCTTCGGGCCGATGTAGCCCTTCACGAGGAACGGGTTCTTCGCGAAGTCGGCTTCTTCGAGCAGCGCGACCTCGGCGGGCTCCAGCGACGCTTCGAGGCGCTTCATGTCCACTTCGCGGTCGCCCGGGACCGCGACGCAGACCAGCTCCCACTCCTTCGCGCCCGGCTGACGCGTCTTCAGCATGACGTTCTTCAGCGTGTCGGCCGCGGTGAAGGTGCGGCCCAGGTTGGCGTCGTTGAGGAAGTTGACCAGCGTCTCGATGGTCGGCGTGTTCGGAGTGTGGTGCACCTGCGCGTCGGGGCGGCCTTCGATGGACTGCGCGGGCGGCGCGGGCGTGACGACGGCTTCGACGTTCGCCGCGTAGCCCGACTCGGTGCTGCGGACGTAGGTGTCTTCGCCCGTCTCGGCGACGGCGAGGAACTCCTCGGACGCCGAGCCGCCCATCGCGCCCGACGTCGCCTTCACGACCACGTACTCGAGGCCGAGGCGGTCGAACAGCTTCGTGTAGGCGTCGCGGTGGGCCTGATAGGAGCGCTCGAGGCCCTCGTCGTCGAGGTCGAAGGAGTAGGAGTCCTTCATGACGAACTCGCGGCCGCGCAGGATGCCGGCGCGGGGGCGCGCTTCGTCGCGGTACTTGGTCTGGATCTGGTAGAGCGTGACCGGGTAGTCGCGGTACGAGCTGTACTCGCCCTTCACGGTGAGGGTGAAGAGCTCCTCGTGCGTCGGGCCGAGGAGGTAGTCGGCGCCCTTGCGGTCCTTGAGGCGGAAGAGGGCGTCGCCGTACTCGGTCCAGCGGCCGGTGGCCTCGTAGGGCTCCTTCGGCAGCAGCGCGGGGAACTGGATCTCCTGCGCGCCGATCTTGTTCATCTCGTCGCGCACGACGTTCTCGATGCGGCGCAGCACGCGCAGGCCCAGCGGCAGCCACGAGTACCCGCCCGGGGCGACCCGGCGGACGTAGCCGGCGCGTACCAGGAGCCGGTGGCTCGGTACCTCGGCGTCCGCCGGATCCTCGCGCAAGGTGCGAAGGAACAACGACGAAGTCCTGGTGATCACTGCGGGGCTCCCTGCTCCGGGCGGGTGTGAAAGTCCCGCTCAGGGTAGTCACTCCCCCGGCCGTGACTCCAACGGGTTACTCGGCCGCCCGTTTTTGTCGGTGGTGGCGGCTAGCTTCGAGGGCATGGCGATCCACATGGGCATGATCACGATCGACTGCGCGGACCCCCGAGGTCTGGCGGAGTTCTGGACGGCCGCGCTGGGCACGACGGTAGCCCAGGACTACGGCGGCGAGTTCCTGGTGCTGGCGCCGCCCGAGGGCGGGCTGCCGCTGGGGCTGCAGCGGGTGCCCGAGCCCCGGGCGGGCAAGAACAGAGTGCACGTCGACTTCGGCGGGGATGATCGCGGGGCGGAGGTGAAGAGGCTGGTCGGGCTGGGTGCGAAGGAGGTGGCGGAGCATTCGGTGCCGGGGTTGGCTTGGACCGTGCTGACCGATCCCGAGGGCAACGAGTTCTGCGTCTCGGGGTAGCCCGGCGGTAGAAAGGCGGCATGAGCGCTCGCGTACTGCTGCCCTGGACCGACATCGACGTGCCGGAGGGGGTCGACGCCGCCTACTACGACGGCGTCTCGGCGCCGCCGGACGGCCTGGACGGCGTCGAGTTCTACGTGCTGCCCTACGACCGCGGGCCCGAGCCGCCGAAGCTGATTCGGGAGCTGCCGGCGTTGCGCGTGGTGCAATCGCTGTCGGCCGGGGTCGAGACGCTCGTGCCGTTGCTGCCCGACGGCGTCCGGCTGGCGAACGGGAGGGGCTTGCATGACCTGAGCGTGGCGGAGCACGCGCTCGCGTTGATCCACGCGGCGCAGCGGGACCTGCCGCGGTGGTTCGCGCAGCAGACGCGCGGCGAGTGGACGCGGGAGCACACGCGCTCGCTCGCCGACAGCCGGGTGCTCCTGGTCGGCTACGGCTCGATCGGGCAGGCCATCGAACGTCAGCTCGTCGCGGCGGAGGCCGTCGTGACGCGGGTGGCGAGCCACGCGCGCCCGGACGACGGTGTCCATGGCGTTGACGAGCTGCCCGGGCTGCTGCCGGAGGCGGACATCGTGGTGCTGATCCTCCCGGACACCCCGTCGACGCGCGGCCTGTTCGACGCGAAGGCCCTCGCGGCCCTGCCCGACGACGCCCTGGTGGTGAACGTCGGCCGAGGCACGGCCATCGACACGGAGGCGTTGCTGGCCGAGACCCGGTCCGGACGGCTGCGCGCGGGCCTGGACGTCGTCGATCCGGAGCCACTGCCGAGCGACCATCCACTGTGGACGGTGCCCGGCGTCGTCATCACCCCGCACATCGCCGGCGGGTCGGCGTCGTTTTACCCGCGCGCGAAGAAACTGGCAGCGGAGCAGGTGCGGCGGTACGTGGCGGGTGAGGAGCTGCTCAACCTCGTAGAGCGGTGAGGACGGCGGTCCACGCAGCCGGGGTGACGGTCAGTTGCCCCTGCTCGCGGGCCTTCGTGTCCCGAATCCCGACGGAACGGTCGAGCTTCACCTCGACACACTCGGATTGGGCCCCGCTGTAGCTCGCTTTGCGCCAGCCGACCTCGACACAATTGCCTTCGGTCGCGCTATAGCTCGCCGTGCGCCAGTCGAAGGCAACCTCCACGCACTCGGATTGGGTACCGCTGTAGCTCGACTTGCGCCAATCCCGCATGTTCGGCCTCCCGGCTATCGCGCGACCTCCCGAAGCAGTGCTCGGGTGGCATCCTCGGTCATTGCCTTGCCCTCCAAGAGCTTAGCCTGCTTGCGATACTTGCCGACAACATCGACCTCGTGGAGGAACGCGGTCGCTTCGGAGTGCTCGAGGTGCACGATGGTCGGCAAGTCGCCGAACTCGTAAAGCACGAACGGTCCGTAGAGGCCGGGGTGGTAACCAATTTTCGCGGGCAGCACGCGCAACGTCACGTTGGCGAAGTCCGCTATGCCCAGCAGATGATCCATCTGGTCGGACATCACATCTTCACCGCCGATCTCGTCGCGGATCGCGGCTTCGCCGACGATCGCGGTGAGCTTGACCGGATCGGGCTTTGTCAGAATCCGCTGGCGGGCGAGCCGGGTAACGAGGTGGATATCGGCCTGCGCCAGGCTGAGTTGCCCGCCGTTGAGAACTGCCCGCGCGTAGTCCGCGGATTGCAGCAGTCCCGGAATGATCGCCAGCGACCACATCGTGATGTGGGTGGCGGTGCGCTCGTACTCGACGATGCCGCTCAGCGCGGGCGGCAAATCCGACGGGTTGGAATCGAGCCAGTTGTCGTCCTTGGCGCGTCTGGCCAGGCGCATCATGCGGTCGTACGTCGCGTCGTCGACCTGGAGGGCGCCCAGCAACCGGGCCACGTCCTCCGGGGATGCCACCCGCTGCCCCTTTTCCCACGCCGACAGCAACTGCGGGAGGATCCGCACCATCCGGGCCAGTTCTCGCAAACCTTTACCCCGCGCCATGCGCAATTCCCGCAGCGACGCGGCCAATGCCCGCGCACCCGGGGAAGCTGAAGTCGGCTTCATACGGCGATGGTACGAATGCCGTCCATTCCCCGATCGGCAGTGGGGCGTCCCAAAACCAGGACAGTTCAGGAGAGGACGTACACGTGCCATTCGTCGTCGACGCGGAATCCGCACCGTTCGTAAACGCCCAGGGCGCGGTGCGCGTTGTCGACGTCGACGTTCAGTGCCGACCGGTCGAAGCCCGCCGCCTTCGCCGCCAGGAGCGTGTGCCCCAACAGCCCTGATGCCACGCCGCGGCCGCGCAGCGCCTCGCGCGTTCCCACCCAGGTGGCGTAGTGCTCGCGGATACCCGTCGCCGCGGCTTCGGACTCGTAGAAGTGACTGAGCACGAACGCCAGGACCTTGTCGCCGTCGAGGACGAGGAACGACAGGTCCGGGCGGAAGTCCTTGGAGCCGGTGACCAGGTGGCGCCAGGCGTCCGGCCCGTAGACGGTGCTGCCCCAGTGGCCGGCGAAGGCGTCGTTGCGGGCGTCGAGCGCCGCGAGGTCGTGCTCGAAGCCGAACGGCACCGCCGTGACGCCCTCCGGGAGCGGCGGCTGCGGCGGCAGGTCGGCGAGGCCGACGCGCATGTTGACCATCGTCCGCTGGTGCGTAAAACCCGCGCCGGCCAGGACGCCGGCGATCCAGCGCTCGTTCTGGTGCTGGCCGTGGTGCAGCTCCATCGGCGCGTCCGGGAAGGCGCGCTCGTGGACCTCGCGGCTCGTGCGCGTCAACCACTCGACCAGGTGAGCGCCGACGGCGTCGGTCCGGTACCCGGGGTGCACGACCGACTGCAGGCGGATCATGTGCACCGGGTCGGCGGCGTCGCGGCGGCGGATCAGGCCGTAGCCGGCCAGCTCGTCACCCGCCCAGGCGCCGATGGTGGCGCGGGGCAGGTCGATGTTGGGGGCGACCAGCTCGTCGCGGAGGTCTTCGTCGCTGAAGTGGTCACCCGTCCGGTCGATCTCCTCGGCGGCGGCGTACAGGCGGGTGAGCGCGGGGACGTCGTCGAGGGTCAGCGGGCGCCAGGTCAGGTCCATGCCCGGAGGCTAGGCCGGGCGGCGGCGCCCGCGCATCCCGATTTAGGCTCGTTCCGTGCTGGTGCTCCTCCCCCCATCCGAGACCAAGGCCGACGGCGGCCGCGGCGGGCCGCTCGACCTCGGCGCGCTGTCGTTCCCCGAGCTGAACCCGGCGCGCGCGAAGCTCGCCGACGCGCTCGCCGAGCTGGCCGGCGACGTCCCGGCGAGCATCGCGGCCCTGGGCATCACCGAGCGCCAGGCCGGTGAGGTCACCCGCAACGCGGAGCTGTGGACGTCCCCGACCATGCCGGCGCTGCGCCGCTACACGGGCGTCCTGTACGACGCGCTCGACGTGCAGAGCTTCACGAAGGCGGGCCTGGAGAAGGCGCACCGGCGGCTGGCGGTGACGTCGTCGCTGTTCGGCGTGGTGTCGGCGACCGACCCGATCCCGGCGTACCGGCTTTCGGGCGGGAACTCGCTGCCGTCGGTCGGGACGGTCCGCGGCCACTGGAAGCCGGTCCTCGAGCCGGTGTTGCAGCAGGTCGAGGGCCTGGTGGTGGACCTCCGGTCGGGCACGTACTCGGCGTTCGCGAAGCTGCGCCCGGACGCGGTGACGGTCCGCGTGGTGACGGAGAACGCCCGCGGCGAGCGCGTGACGGTCAGCCACTTCAACAAGGCGTACAAAGGCCGTCTGGCGCGGGCGCTGGCGGAGACCCGGGCGGAACCGTCCACTGTGGACCAGCTGGTCAAGGTGATCACCAAAGCGGGCATGACGGTCGAACGCACCGGCGACCACGCCCTGGAACTGGTCACCGAAGGCTGACCGCGCCCCCGGCTCAGAAGCGATCCGCAGCGAACGGCGTCAGGTCGAAGCCCGGGTCCTCCCCCAGCGCGACCGCCGCCACCAGCTTGCCGGCGAACGGCGCGTTCGTCAGCCCACCCGCGCCGAAGCCCGTCGACACCACCAGCCCCGGCCGGATCGCGCCCAGGATCGGCAACCCGTCCGGGGTGCCCGGGCGGAAGCCGACCCGGGTTTCCGCCAAGGTCGCGTCCGCGAGGCCGGGCGCCACCGTCAGCGCGTTGTCCAGCACCTCGCGCTGGCCCGCCGCCGTCACGCGGTAGTCGAAGCCCGACTCCGCCTCGCGCGTCGCGCCCGCCACCACGCGGCCGCCCGCGAACGCCAGCAGGTAGTGGCTCGTGCGGGGCAGCACCACCGGCCACGCCGCCGTCTCCGTGCCCGGCAGGTCGAAGTGGCTGATCTGCCCGCGGTGCGGCGTCACCGGCAGGTCGATCCCCAGCGGCGCCAGCAGTTCGCGGCTCCACGCGCCCGCCGCGACCACCACGCTGTCCGCCTCGAGCACGCCGTCCGGGCTCGCCACCGTCCCGTCGGCGCGGAACGCGACCTCCCCTTCGACGAACTTCGCGCCCCGGCGTTCGGCGTCGAGCAGCAGGGCGCGGCGCAGCTGGTGACCGTCGACGCGGCCCGCGCCGGCCAGGTGCACCGCGCCCAGCCCGGGCGCCAGCGCCGGGAACAGCTCGCGCGCCTGGGCCGGGTCGAGCCGGCGGACCTCGCCCATCTCCGGCGCGTCCGCCGCCCGCGCGGTCAGCCGCTCGTGCGTCTCGGCCAGCTCGGTGTCGTCGGCCGAGACGACCATGCCGCCGACGACCTCGAACGACGACTCCGCCAGCGAAGCCGCGAATTCGCGGTAGTACCGGCCGGCCGCCGACGCGAGCGGGTACAGGGCGTCGTCCCAGCGCGACGTCCACGGGCTGACGATCCCGGCGCCGGCTTCGGTGGCCGTCCCCGGGCGGGCCGCGTCCGCCACGACCACCTCCGCGCCCCGGCCCGCCAGGTGCCACGCCGTTGCCGCGCCGCCGATTCCGCTTCCGATCACGAGCACTCGCATGTCCCCCACCCTGCCCGAAAGTGCCGCGCCCGGGCCAACGGCCTTCCCCCGCGCCTCACGGTGACCGGTCGTATGCTGCGCGCCATGCCGAGCCGTGCCGAGCGGTATGTCGCCCATCTCGACACCCTGACCGGGGACGTCGAACCCCGGTTGCAGCCGATCACGTCGACCCACGCCGGGCTCGACGACGTCATCGCGTTCGTCTTCGCCGACGAACCGGAGCCGAGATACCTGACCGGCGCGACCTACGGCCTTTCGCTCGCCGACCACGCCGAGTGGCACGGCGTCAGACCGGAGCTGTGGATCAGCGTCCGGTCCGACGACCCGGTCTGGGCGCTGGCCATCGGCTACCTCGCCGAGCAGCTGCGGGGCACGTGCCCGTTCGTCTACGGCGACACCATCGACTTCGGCGAGCCGATCGCGCCGGAGTCCGCGATGACGGCGTTCGCCGTGTCGGCGCCGGCGGGCCTCGACGCGCACCAGTACACGCTGATCGACATCGGCGGCCCGCCGGTCAGCATCGCCGGCTGCTACCCGGTGCACGACACCGAGCGCAAGTACATCCGCGAGCACGGCATCGACGCGTTTTGGCAGCTGGACTGGGACCTCTACGACGTCCGGCGCCCGCCCGTCGTCTGATAGGCAGCCGTCGCGAGCTCGGCGAACGACCGCACCAGCGGGCCGGCGTCCCGCCAGGCGACGACCACCGGGTTCGGCGCCAGATCGGTCAGCGGCAAGACCGTCAGGTCGCCCGGCGGCCGGTGGCCGAGCGGCATCAGGCCGACGGTCCCGTTCCACAGCACGGCCTGCAGGCACTCCTGGACGCCGCGCACCACCGGACCTTCGCGTGGTTCGCCGCCGTGCCAGTAGGCCTGCCAGAGCGGGTCGGTGCCGTCCGGGAACCGGAACCACCGCCGGTCGGCCAGGTCGGCGAGCCGCAGGTGGTCGCGGCGGGCCAGCGGGTCGTCGGCGCGCAGGACGGCGCCCACTGGGTCTTCGCGCAGCCGGTGCACGGTCAGGCCGGTGTCGTCGAACGGCCCGCGGGTCAGCGCGACGTCGACGAGCCCGGCGCGCAGCCCGCACGTCGGGTCGGTCAGGTCCGTGTCGCGGACGCGGACCTCGACGCCGGGGTGGCGCCGCCGGTAGGCATCGGCCAGCCGCGTCGCGTCCGGGTCGGCGCTGTCGGCGAGGATGCCGACGGTGATCGTCGAGGCGCCGGCTGCCGACGCCACCCGCACGCGCGCCTGGTCGGCCTGGTCGAGCAGGGCGCGCGCCTCGTCGAGCAGCGCCGCGCCGGCGGGCGTGAGCGCGACGCCCGCGGCCGAGCGCACCAGCAGGACGGCGCCGACGTCGGCCTCCAGCTGCTTGACCGCGCGGCTCAGCGGCGGCTGGCTCATGTGCAGCCGCGCGGCGGCCCGGCCGAAGTGGAGCTCTTCGGCGACGGCAACGAAGTACCGCAGGGTGCGCAGCTCCACCTCAACGCTCGGCTTCGTACGGCCAGACGTCGTCGGGGAAGACGCGCGCGAACCAGTGCGGCTGGACGTCCCGCAGCCGCAGCGCCCGCCACCGCCGCGGATCGGCCGGCTCGGGGACGGCGACTTCGACGTCCGGCCCGTGGGCGAAGAGCCGTTCCTGGCAGACGCCGCAGGGCGCCAGGACCCAGTAGCCGCGGTCCTCGTCGGCCGCGGTCACGCAGACCGAGCCGGTCACGCGCCGCCCGAGCTTGAAGGCTTCGCAGATCGCGCCGGTTTCGTGGCACAGGCTGACGGCCTGGTTCGGGAAGTCCGGTGCGGTGCTCGTCAGCACGGTGCCGTCGTCGAGGCGCAGGGCCGCGGCCCCGGACCACGCCGTGCCGCCGAAGCGGTCACGCGCCAGCGCGATCGCCGCGTCCACCAGTTCCTGATCGACTGCCATGCGCCGACAGTAGCGCTGACCGGCGATGATGTTCTCCTGGTATCGGTACCTCCCGATCGGTCTTGGACGGCTTGCCCGCCGCGGCGGTGGAATCGGGTCATGACCAACATGACCGATCCCGCCGTGCGGGTGGCCGACGCCGTGGAACTCGCGCCGGACCTGCTGGTGCTCCCCAACCACGGCGTCGACCTGGTGCCGAACATCGGCGTCGTGGGCGGCTCGGAGGCCGTCCTCGTCGTCGACACCGGCCTCGGCGTCGCGAACGCGGCGGAGGTGCTCGCGTTCGCGACGGCGGTGGCCGCGGGCCGCCGCCTGTTCCTGACGACGACCCACTTCCACCCCGAGCACGCCTACGGCGCCCAGGCGTTCGCCGGCGCGGCGACGTACCTGGTCAACCGCGCCCAGGCCGACGACCTCGCCACGAAGGGCGCGGGCTACCTGGAGATGTTCCGCGGCCTGGACCCGGTGGTGGCCGCCCGGCTCGAGGACGTCCGCGTGCCGTCGCCGGACGAGGTGTACGACGGCACGCGGACGCTCGACCTCGGCGGCCGGACCGTCCGGCTGCGGCCGACGGGCCGGGGCCACACGCCCGGTGACCAGGTGGTCGAGGTCCCGGACGCCGGCGTCCTGTTCACCGGCGACCTGGCCGAGACCGGGCAGTTCGCGATCCTGCCGTGGTTCCCACCGCACGACACCGACGTGACGGGCGTCGGGTGGCTGTCGGTCCTGGACGGGCTGGTGGCGGCCGGCCCGCGGACGGTGGTGCCCGGGCACGGAGAGGTCGGCGGGGTGGCGGTGCTCACCGACGTCCGTGACTACTTGCGCGAGCTGCGGGACGAGACCTGGCGCCGGCTGGGCTCCGGGCTCGGCGTGGATTCCGTGGTCGCCGAGGTGCGTTCGGTGCTCGTCGAACGCCATCCGGAGTGGGCCGGCCGGGAGTGGATCGCCCCCGGGGTCGGCTGCCTGTGCGCCGAGCACGACGCACAGACCGCCGCCCAGGGGTGATCACCGGTGGCGGCGGGGTGGAGGGCGTTCGCCGAGGAAGCCTTCGCCGGAGCAGGTCCCGCCCGGGCCGACCCACCCCGGGATGGGTCAGCTCGCGCGGGCGCCTGGCCGGCGGCCGCTTTCCCTGGGGACGAACGCCTCCCGCTCAGCCGCCCAGGACCGCCATCGCCGCGTTGTGGCCCGGGATGCCGCTCACGCCACCTCCTCTCACGGCTCCCGCTCCACACAGCAGCACTCGCTCGTGGGCTGTCTCCACGCCCCACTTCCCTTGCTGCGCCGGGTCTTCCGCGTACGGCCACGCCAGGTCGCGGTGGAAGATGTGGCCCGCCGGCAGGCCCAACTCCGCCTCGAGGTCCAGCGGGGTCTTCGCCTCCACGCACGGCCTGCCGTCCGGGTCCGCGAGCAGGCAGTCCTCGATCGGCTCGGCCAGCACACTGTTCAGCGAAGCCAGCGTCGCGCGCAACGCCGCTTCGCGCGCCTCTTCGTTGCGCCCCTCGAAGAGACGCGCCGGCATGTGCAAGCCGAACAACGTCAGCGTCTGGGCGCCCGCTGCCCGTTCGGCCGGGCCGAGGATCGACGGGTCCGTCAACGAGTGGCAGTAGATCTCGCACGGCGGGAGCGTGGGGATCTTTCCCGCCGCCGCCTCGCGGTAGGCCGTCTCCAGCTGCGAATAGCTCTCGTTGACGTGGAAGGTGCCGCCGAACGCCTCCGCCGGGTCGACCCGCGGATCGCTCAGCTTCGGCAGCCGGGACAGCACCATGTTCACCTTCAGCTGCGCTCCCTCCGGCCGGTCCGGCGGCTCCTCGCCCAGCAGCCTCGCGAGCGTCGCCGGCGCGACGTTCGCCAGGACGTGCCCGCCGCGTACGACGTGCTCCGCGTCGTCGCGGCGGTAGCGCACCTCGCCGTCCGGGGCGACGGACAGCACTTCCGCACCCGTCACGAGACGCGCTCCCGCGGCGGCCGCCACCGCCGCGAGCGAACCGGTGACCGCGCCCATGCCGCCGACCGGGACGTCCCAGTCGCCGGTTCCGTTGCCGATCACGTGGTAAAGCAGGCACCGGTTCTGCCGCAGGTCCTCGTCACCCGCAGCGGCGAACGTGCCGATCAGCGCGTCGGTGAGCACGACGCCGCGGACCGTGTCGTCGCCGAACCACGACGTCAGCGTCTCGCCGATCGGCCGTTCGAACAACGCCGTCCACGCCTCGGCGTCGCCCACCCTCGACCGGAAGTCCACTTCGGACAGCAGTGGTTCGGTGAGGGTGCCGAAGACGCGCTCGGCCACACCGCCCGCCAGCGCGTAGAACCGTTGCCACGCAGCGAAGTCCGCTGTGGATCCGGTGATCGCGCGGAACGACGCCGCCGTCCGGTCGTCGTCGCCCGTGTCGACAAGGAGACCCGTGTCGCCCCTCGGCGTGTAGGACGACATCCGGCGCCGCAGCAGCCGGACGTCGAGACCCAGGTCGGCCACGATCTTCTTCGGCAGCAGGCTGACCAGGTAGGAGTAGCGGGACAGCCGGACGTCCACGCCGTCGAACGCGCGGAACGACACGGCGGCGCCACCGGTCTCCCCGCGTCGTTCGAGCACGAGCACCGACCGGCCCGCCCGCGCCAGGTACGCGGCCGCCACCAGCCCGTTGTGCCCGCCGCCGACGACCACGACGTCGTAGGAATCCATCCGCCCCTCCTCGGGTGTTGCCTGCCCGTTCATCGTGGCCACGCCGACCCGGCGAATTCAAGGAAACGTCGCGAACGGTCCTTTCGCGCTATTCGGTTGCGCGGAGGGCGACCGACCCGGCAAGCTGAAGCGCAACCGGCAGGGAGCCGGGGTAAGAGCGGGGAGGTGCCGTCGTGATGGATGTCCGGGCCCTTTCGCGCCCTCACCCACCCGCCCCCCGGAGCTGACCACGCGCCCGGTGGGGCATCCCTGACCAAGGAGAACCCCACCAGTGCGCATGCACGACTTCGAAGACTTCGACTCGTTCGACGACCAGTCCACCCGCCGTCAGGCGCGGTCGCGTCGCCGCGGGCGGTTGGACGATCCCGAGCCCACCCGCAGCGGCCGGCTCACCGAAGGCGAACGCGTCCGGCTCGCCAAGCTGCGCGACGACGCCTACACCGAAAACCAGCTCCCGGACGGCGCCGACCGCTGGTCCACCTGGGACGACGCCGAACACGGCCCGCGGCCCCGGCCGGACTGGGTCGTCACCGAGCTCGCCGCGGTCGACACCGACCTCGGCGTCCTCAAGACCGGCAAGGAGGCCGACGTCCACCTGCTGCGCCGCGGCCTGCCCGGCACCGAAGGCACGCTGCTCGCCGCGAAGCGCTACCGCAGCGACGAACACAAGCTCTTCCACCGCGACGCGGGCTACCTCGAAGGACGGCGGATGCGCCGGTCCCGCGAGATGCGCGCGATCGAGCACCGCACGGCGTTCGGCCGCAACCTCATCGCCGAACAGTGGGCCGTCGCCGAGTTCGCCGCGTTGAGTCGCTTGTGGACGCTCGGTGCGCCCGTGCCGTACCCGGTGCAGCGCAACGGCACCGAGCTGCTGCTGGAGTTCCTCGGCGAGGAGGACGGGACGGCCGCGCCGCGGCTGGCCCAGGTGCGCCCGGACCCGGACGAGCTGAAGGACCTGTGGTTCCAGGCCACCGGGGCCCTGGAACTGCTCGCCTCGGAAGGGCTCGCGCACGGCGACCTCTCGGCGTACAACCTGCTGGTGCACCGGGGCCGGCTGATGGTGATCGACCTACCGCAGGTCGTCGACGTCGTCGCCAACCCCGGCGGCGCCGAATTCCTCGCCAGGGACGTGCGCAACCTCGCCGGCTGGTTCCACGGCCGCGGGCTCGGCGAGCACGTCACGAACACCGACGGGCTGCTGGCCGACCTCGTTTCCGCGGCCGGGCTCGCCTGACCTCGCGGCGGCGTCGCGGATGTGGCACGGAACACGTCTGCGACGCCGCCCACAACGGGTTACCTCCATGCGGAGGACCAGCTCCCCTTCAGGTACTATCGATTCAGACCGCAACCGGCGGCGTGGATGTAGTTGGTGTCCGTCGCCTCCAAAGCCACCGAATGGCTCGCGGTGATCCGTAATCCCAAGCGGCGCGCAGTGTCGGAAAAGCGCAAGACACAGTGTGCCGGGTCCGTCCTTGTGAACGCCCACCGCACACCATCTTGCCCTGCCTGCGCGCGGGGAGCCCGGGCCTCCTTGTGACGAACCATGTCCGAGAGGCATTTGTGACCGTCACGTTCAACTCCGGCCCTTCCTCGACGTCCGCGCGCGCGGACCGTCCCGACCGCAAGCCGCGCCAGCGGCCCGCCGGTGGGGACATGCTGCGCGACGACGCCGTCGAGCTCGTGGCCACCAAGACCTTCGCCGAGCTGGGCCTGCCGGAGCCGCTGCTCCGCGCGCTCGCCGACGCGGGCATCACCACCCCGTTCCCGATCCAGTCCGCGACCATCCCGGACGCGCTGGCCGGCCGCGACGTGCTGGGCCGCGCCCAGACCGGCTCCGGCAAGACCCTCGCCTTCGGCCTGGCCATGCTGGCCCGGCTCGACGGCGGCAAGGCCCGCCCGAAGCGCCCCCGCGCGCTGATCCTGGTCCCGACCCGCGAGCTGGCGATGCAGGTCGCCGACTCGCTGACCCCGCTGGCCAAGTCCCTCGGCCTGTGGTGCCGCACCGCCGTCGGCGGGATGGCCTTCGCCCGCCAGGCGGACGCGCTCTCCCGCGGCGTCGACCTGCTGATCGCCACCCCGGGCCGGCTGTCGGACCACGTCCGGCAGGGCACCGCGCACCTGGGCGACTGCAACTTCATCGCGCTCGACGAGGCCGACCAGATGGCGGACATGGGCTTCATGCCGCAGGTCCGCGAGATCATGGACCTGACCCCGCCGGGCGGGCAGCGGCTGCTGTTCTCCGCGACGCTCGACGGTGACGTCAACCGCCTGGTCAAGCAGTACCTGACCGACCCGGTGACGCACTCGGTCGCGCCGTCGACCGCGAGCGTCACGACCATGGACCACCACGTGCTCCAGGTCTCGCACCAGGACAAGCAGGACGTCATCACGCAGATCGGCGCCCGCGAGGGCCGCACGATCATGTTCGTGCGGACCAAGCACCACGTCGACCGCCTGACCGAGCGGCTGCGCGAGCAGGGCGTCCACGCGGCGGCGCTGCACGGCGGCAAGACGCAGGGGCAGCGCAACCGCGTCCTGGCCGACTTCAAGGAAGGCCACACCCCGGTGCTGGTCGCCACGGACGTCGCGGCCCGCGGCATCCACGTCGACGACATCTCGCTGGTGCTGCACGTCGACCCGGCCGCCGACCACAAGGACTACCTGCACCGCGCCGGCCGCACGGCCCGCGCCGGGGCGTCCGGCGTGGTCGTCACGCTGGCGACGCACGACCAGCGCCGGATGGTCCGCCGGCTGACCGACCGGGCCGGCGTCCGCGCCGAGTCCACGACGGTCCGCCCGGGCGACGACGCGCTGTCGCGCATCACCGGCGCCCGGGAGCCCAGCGGCGAGCCGGTCGTCGAGCGGCGGCGCGAGAACCCGCGTCGCGGCGGTGGCTTCCGCGGCGACCGCGGCTTCGGCGGCGGGCGCGGCGGTGACCGCGGTGGCTACAACCGCGGCGAGCGCAGCTACGGCGACCGTGACCGCGGCAGCTACGGCGGCGGCGACCGCGACCGCGGTGGCGAGCGTGGCGGCTACCGCGGCGGCGACCGCGAAGGCCGTCCCGGCGGCTTCGGCGGCCGCGGCCGTCAGCCCCGCTCGGGCAACGGCGGTGGCTACGGCCGCCCGAGCCGTGGCCCGCGTCGCGGCTACGACAGCTGATTTCCCCCTGGAAGCCCCGGACTCCGGTCCGGGGCTTCCGGCGTTTCCGGGCCCTGGTTCACGGCCCGGCGCACGGCGGATGGGAGACTGCGGGACGTGACTACGCCGCCGACGCCCCCGCCCGATGAGGTTTTCGACTGGCTCGACGTCGAGGCGGAGAAGCGGGCGAACGCGGGGCTCGTGCGGCAGCTGCGGCCGCGGCCGGCGCAGGCGGACGAGCTGGACCTGGCCGGGAACGACTACCTCGGGCTGGCCCGCGACAAGCGCGTCGCCGGGGCCGCCGCGGCCGCCGCGCTGCGCTGGGGCGCCGGGTCGACCGGGTCCCGGCTGGTCACCGGGTCGACCGAGCTGCACACCGAGCTGGAGCTGGAGCTCGCCCGGTTCTGCGGCGCACAGGCGGCGCTCGTGTTCTCGTCCGGGTTCGCCGCGAACCTGGGTGCGGTGACGGCGTTGTCGGGATCCGAGTCGGCGATCGTGACCGACAAGTACATCCACGCTTCCCTGATCGAAGGCTGCCGGCTGTCGCGCGCCGACGTCGCCGCGGTCGCGCACTCGACGCCGTCGGCGATCAAGCACGCGCTGGCGACCCGGCGCAAGCCGCGGGCGCTGGTGGTGACCGATTCGGTGTTCTCGGTGGACGGCGATCTCGCCCCGCTCGGCGAGCTGGCCGGAATCTGCCGCTCACACGGCGCGGCGCTGCTCGTGGACGACGCGCACGGCTTCGGCGTCCTCGGCGAAGGCGGGCGGGGCGCGGTCCACGCGGCCGGGCTGTCCGGCGCGCCCGACGTCGTCACGACGTTGACGCTGTCGAAGTCGCTCGGCGCCCAGGGCGGAGCCGTGGTCGGGCCGCGGCGCGTGATCAAGCACCTCGTGGACACCGCGCGCAGCTTCATCTTCGACACCGCGCTGGCGCCGGCGAGCGCCGCGGCCGCATTGGCCGCGTTGCACGCGCTGAAGGAAGAGCCGGGGCTGGCCGAGAAGGTCGTCGAGAACGCGGGCAACCTGTCGATGTCGCTGAAGGCGGCCGGGTTGAAGGCGAGCCTGCCGGACGCCGCCGTGATCTCGGTGCAGGCGCCGTCGGCCGAGACGGCCGTCGCGTGGGCGGCGGCGTGCGCGGAGCACGGCATCCGGGTCGGGTGCTTCCGGCCGCCGTCGGTGCCGGACGGCATTTCGCGGCTGCGGTTGACGGCGCGGGCCGACCTCACGGAGGCCGATGTGGAACGCGCGG
Organism: Amycolatopsis sp. NPDC098790; assembly: GCF_044759945.1. Taxonomy (NCBI): domain Bacteria; kingdom Bacillati; phylum Actinomycetota; class Actinomycetes; order Pseudonocardiales; family Pseudonocardiaceae; genus Amycolatopsis; species Amycolatopsis sp. NPDC098790. Next base: position 17,786 of record NZ_JBIWAI010000013.1, on the reverse strand, counting down.
TGAAGGTGATCACGGCGACCGCTCCGCGCGGCGCTACGGCTTAAGCCGGGCGGCGGCGCATGCGGATGTGCGGGATCCCGTCGTCGTCGGTGTACTCCGCGCCCTCCGCCACGAAGCCATATCGCGCGTAGAAACCCTGGACGTACGTCTGGGCGTCCAGCACGTACTCACCAGGGATCGTCAAAGCCGCGTCCATCAGCTGGGCCGCCAAGCCCTGGCCCCGGGCCGATGCCGCCGTGACCACGCGGCCGATGCGGCGGACGCCGTCCGGGTCCAGCAGCACCCGCAGGTACGACGTGACCCCGCTCGCGTCCGCGAACCACAGGTGGCGGGTGTCCGGCCGGAGGTCGCGGCCGTCCAGTTCCGGGTACGCGGCCTTCTGCTCCACCACGAACACGTCCACGCGCAGGCGGAGGATGTCGTGGAGCTGGGCGGCGGTCAGTTCGGGCCCGGTCGCGTCGTGCAGGGTCGGCATGTCCCCTGCCTATCACGCTCAGCCGAGGAGGCGGGGCCTGGCCTGGGCCTCGATGTCGGCCGTGTACGCCGAGACGCGCGTGTAGACGCCCGGCTTGCCCGGCTTGCCGCAGCCGTCGCCGAAGGACACGATCCCGATCAGCGTGTCGCCCACGACGAGCGGGCCGCCCGAGTCGCCCTGGCAGGCGTCGATGCCGCCCTTCTCGTACCCCGCGCAGACCATCGTCTTCTGGTCGTACACGGAGTAGTCGGCGCGGCAGGCGCTGTCCGAGACCACGGGGACCTGGGCGCCGCGCAGGTAGTCGGAGCGGTCGCCGCCGTCGGCGATGCGGCCCCAGCCGAGCACCGTCGCCTGCGTGCCTTCGCGGTACGAAGCCGTGTCGCCGCTCTCGGGCAGCTTCGCGGGCCGGTAGTCGAGCTGGCCGCGGACGGTCAGCACCGCGATGTCGTCGCCCTGCGTCGGGTCGCTGTAGCCCTTGCCGATCCAGACTTTCGAGACACCCAGAACCTGACCGTCGTCGGTGCGCTTGTCCTCGCGGCCCGCCACCACGCGGACGTCCTGCTTCGCGACCGCCTTGGCGCAGTGCGCCGCCGTCGCGACCGCCGTCGAGCTGACGATCACCGCGCCGCAGAACTGGTTGCCGCCGGCGTCGGTCAGGTAGACCGCGTACGGGTGGTCCGAAAGGGATGCCCTGTCGCCGCCCACGATCCGCGGCTGGTTGGCCGAAGCCGGGTCCGCCGACGCCGTGCCGACCACCACCGGGACGGCCACCGCGGCGACCGCGAGGAGCGCGCCGCTCGCGAGCAGCAGGGATCGGCGGGACTTCACGGACATGGGACTTCCCCCTCTTCGGAGCAGCACAAGACAGAGCACTCAGCACTCGGATGACTCCGGTGCGTGAACGACGTGCGCTCAATACCCTAATCCGAGGGGGCCCAAAACGGTGTCACTGGAACGGGTGGACTCCGCGCCGAACACACGCCTCTGTCAAGCTGGCCGGATGCGGAGAGCGGCGGCGGCACTCGGGGCGGTCCTGGCCCTGACGGCGGCCGCGTGCTCGACCGAAGTGCCTTCGACGCCGCAACCTGCGCCTTCTCCGCCCGCGTCGACCACGGTCGCGGCGCAGGCGGCCCCGGCGCCGAGCCCGCCCGCCGCCACCTGGCAGGTGGGTCTCCACCCGCTGCCCCTGCGTCCCGACGGCTTCGGCGAGATCGAGCCGACGCCACCCGAACTGGTGAACCGGGCACTTCCGACAAAAGACATCCTGCCGCCTCCGGCCGGCGACCGGTACGCGTCGACGATCAGCGCTGTGCCGCCCGGCGTCCTCGCGCGCAGCACCTGGCAGGCCGCCTGCCCGGTCAAGCCGACCGACCTGCGCTACCTGACCATGTCGTTCTGGGGGTTCGACGGCCGCGCGCACACCGGCGAAATGCTCGTCAACGCGAAGGGCGCCACCGGGATCACCAAGGTCTTCGGGCAGCTCTTCGCGGCGCACTTCCCCCTGGAGGAGATGCGCGTGACCAGCCCCGCCGAACTGACCGCACCGCCGACCGGCGACGGCAACAGCACCAGCGCGTTCGTCTGCCGCCCGGCGCGCGGGCAGACGACCTGGTCTGCGCACGCGTACGGGCTCGCGGTCGACGTCAACCCGTTCTGCAACCCCTACACGCAAGGCGACCTCGTGCTGCCCGAGCTGGCCTCGGCCTACGTCGACCGCGCGAACCACCGGCCGGGCATGGTCCTGGCCGGCGACGCGACCGTGCGCGCGTTCGCCGCGATCGGCTGGACGTGGGGCGGTGCCTGGACCAGCCCGAAGGACCGGATGCACTTCACCGCGACCGGCCATTGACCACGTAATACGACGTTGAGCACAAGCGGGAACACCCGCTTCGCGCGGACGGTTGGCTAGGGTGAACCGACCGGACCCAATCCCCGCGGAGGATGCAGTGCCCCACTACGACCTGGTGATCGTCGGGACGGGATCGGGGAACTCCATCCTCGGCCCGGACTTCGCCGGCAAGAAGACGGCGATCGTGGAGAAGGGCACCTTCGGCGGCACCTGCCTGAACGTCGGCTGCATCCCGACCAAGATGTTCGTGTACGCCGCCGATGTCGCGTACACGCCTTCGCACAGCGCGAAGTACGGCGTCGACGAAGAGCTGAAGGGCGTCCGCTGGCGCGACATCCGCGACCGGATCTTCGGCCGGATCGACCCGATCGCCGCCGGTGGCGCGGAGTACCGCCGCAGCCACGAGGACAACAAGGACGTCGACGTCTACGAAGGCACCGCCCGCTTCACCGGGCACAAGGAGCTGACCGTCAGCTTCGCCGACGGCCGTCCCGACGAGGTGCTGACCGCCGACAAGTTCGTGCTCGCCGCGGGCGGGCGCCCGGTCATCCCGGACATCCCGGGGCTGGGCGACGTCGAGTACTACACGTCCGACACCGTGATGCGGCTCGACGAGCTGCCCGGGCGGATCGTCGTCCTCGGCGGCGGGTACATCGCGGCCGAGTTCGCGCACGTCTTCGCCTCGTTCGGCGTGCACGTCACGCTGGTCAACCGCTCCGGGCGCCTGCTGCGCTCGGAGGACGAGGACGTCAGCGAGCGGTTCACCGAGCTGGCCGCGGAACGCTTCGACGTCCGGCTGGACCGCAAGACCGTGCGGGCGCGCAAGACCGGCAGCGGGGTGGCGCTGGACCTCGAAGGCCCGCAGGGTGCCGAAACCGTCGAGGCCGACCTGCTGCTGATCGCCACCGGTCGCCGTCCGAACTCCGACCTCCTCGACGTCGCCGCCACCGGAGTGACCACAAAGGACAGTGGGCACGTCGTCGTCGACGACTACCAGGAGACCGCGGTCGAGGGCGTCTACGCGCTCGGCGACCTGTCTTCGCCGCACGAGCTGAAGCACGTCGCGAACCACGAAGCCCGCGTGGTGCAGCACAACCTGGTGCACCCGGACGACCGGATCACCGCCGACCACCGGTTCGTGCCGCACGCGGTGTTCACCCATCCGCAGGTCGCCTCGGTCGGGCTCACCGAGCAGAAGGCGCGCGAGCTGGGCGTGTCCTACGTCGTCTCGAAGCAGGACTACGCCGGGATCGCGTACGGCTGGGCGATGGAGGACACGACGGGCTTCGCGAAGCTCCTGGCCGACCCGGCGACCGGCAAGCTGCTGGGCGCGCACATCATCGGGCCGCAGGCGTCGTCGGTGATCCAGCCGCTGATCCAGGCGATGAGCTTCGGCCTGGACGCGCGTTCGATGGCGCGTGGCCAGTACTGGATCCACCCGGCGATGCCGGAGCTGGTCGAGAACGCCCTGCTCAACCTGCCCCTGGACTGAGTCACCGCGGGCCGGGCGGGGTGACCGCCCGGCCCGCGGGAGTCCCTACAGCGTGATCGACCAGGTGTCGAGGGTGCCGGTGTCGCCGGGCCCGTAGTCGGCGACGCGCAGCTGCCACTTGCCGGCGGCCGGGGAGGACGCGGGAACGCTGAACGTCCGGGGGCCGTTCCACGGCGTGCACGTGCTGCCGCCGCTGTACTTCAGCGCGTACGCCTTATTCTTCGGGTCCAGCAGCGTGACGCCCAGGTCCTCGGCGCACGTGTGGCGGATCGTCACCGCGACCGACAGCGAGGTCGCCGCCTGACCGGTGAGCGTCGAAGTGACCGGGCTGAACACCTGCTGGTAGTCGCGGATCGGGTAGTCCGCGTCGTTCGTCAAGGTACGACCGCCCGGCGTCGGGCCGCTGCCGGTGACCAGGCTGAGCTGCCACTTGCTCAAGGCCTCGATGACCGGCTGGAACAGGGACAGGTCGCCGTCGGACGGGTTCTGCACGCACTGGGACGGGCCGCCGTCGTGCAGGCCGGTGGCCTTGTCGCCGAGCAGCCAGCCGCCGCCGGAGTCGCCGCCGAGGGAGCACGCCGTCGTCCAGGTCAGGTCGTCGATGACCAGGCCGCCGCCGTAGTCGACGGACTTGTGCGTGTACTTCACCTCGCCGCACTGCCAGTGCGAGGTGTTGCCGGAGTGGCAGACGCGGTCGCCGACCATCGCCTCGGCCGCGCCGGTGAGCGTGACCGCCGGCTGGCCCCAGGTGTTCACCGACGCCGAGAGGGTCCAGCCCGCCTCCGTCACCGCGACGACGCCCATGTCGCCTTCGCGGGCGTTGACGCTGTGGCTGCCGCCGACGTTCGACGTCCCGATCCGGTTCTGCTGCCCGGATGCGCCATACGCGGCTTGGTCGCGGTCGTTCGTGCAGTGGCCGGCCGTGAGGAAGTGCTTGGCACCACTCGCATCCGTGACTGGAAAGCCGACCGAGCAGTTGCTCTCGCTGCCCGGCCACCACGGGTTGCCGGTCTGGATCGTGCCCGACTGCTGCCGCGGCGACGTCGCCGTCTCCGTGACCCGGACGCCCAGTTCCCGCACGCGCGAAAGGAAACTCTCGGTCGCCGCGGTCTTCTTCGTCCGGTCGACGTCGACGCCGACCTCGTTGCCGCGGACGTCGACGCCCCAGCCGTAGACACCCGGCACGCCCGCCCCGACCAGTGCCCGGACGGCCGCGTCGGTGCGATCCAGGTCGGCCCGACTCCGCGCGACGACCCGCGCCGCGGCGCCCGCCGCACGCGCCTGACCAGCGGCTTCGGTGGTCGTGACGGCGAGGGTCAGCTTGCCGGTGGCCGCGTCGAACCACTGCCCGGCCGAACTCGCGCGCACCGAAACGGGCAAGGCGGCGGCGAGCCGGTGGGCCTCGTCCTGCGCGGCGAGCTGGGCCCGGGCCTGGCCGTCGGACAGCCCGAACGCCGCGGCGACGCCGGCCACTTCGGCGTCCGGGTGGCCCGGCGCCGCTTCGGCGGGCACGACGCCCAGCCCGAAGGCGGCCAACGCGGCCACGCCGGCGACGGAAACGAATCTGCGCATCGGTTTTCTCCTCGGATCGGCGAGTGGAGTGCGCAGACGGTAAGCCGCCGGAAAGCTCGTTTTGAAGATCCGCAAGTCTTTAACAGTTAACTGGCCAGTCCCATTCGAAGCCGTAGCGGCCGGGGCCGAAGTTCAGCGCGACCCCGTGCACCGCACCGGATTCCGGGACGACGTCCGCACATTCACCGGGCTCGGCGAACCGGCGGCACACGACCGGAACCGCCTCCGGGGAGAACCGGATTTCGAGCACGTATTCGCGAACGGGCAACCGGAACTTGCGTTCGTAGTTCGTCGCGACCGGGTGCGGTGCGCGATTCACGAGCGTGTGTTCGGTGAGCACCGTTTCCCCGCGCAGCAGCGGCCGCGCGAAAAGCAGTTCGACGACGAGCAGGCCGTCTTCCGGCCGGTGGACGCTGCGGCCGGGGCGGCAGCCGCGCAGCGAACGCAGCTCCGGCAGCGGGCGGTCGTGCTCGTCGAGGTGCAGGATCACCACCCACCGGTCCGGACCGTCGGCCTCGGCGCGCAGCACCTGCCGCGACCGGATCTCCAGCTCCTCGTGACCGGGACCGACGAGGACGACGTCGTGCTGGCTCAGCCGGGTCAGCCGTTCGTCCCACCGGGTGTCCACATCGGACACCGCGGCGTCGATGCGCCCGCCGTCCGGCCAGAACCGGCCGATCTCCGCGGGCGCGGCCCGGCGCACCCGCGGCGGGCCGAGCAGCGCGACGAGCGAACCGGCCGGCACCTCGAGGACGGCTTCGAGCTGACGCAGCCCGCGCACCGAATCCCGCCGTTCGGGCCGGCTGCGGCCGGACTGCCAGTAGCTCAACGTCGCCGTCGTCACCGTGACCCCGCGGACCCGCAGGTGCTCGCGCAGCCGGTCCAGGCTCAGCCCGCGGGCGCGGATGGCCGCGCGCAGGGCGGCGTCGAACGGGCCCTCGCGCAGCAACGTCCCGAGGTCCGGCGACGGCACGGCCACCGGACGATCTTAAGCCGCGCGCACCGGGCGAACCGCGTTAACAGTTAAGAATCAGACGAACCGGCGGCGGCCGGCGAGCGCACCGAACACCACCTGGACGACGAGCAGGCCGAGCAGCATCGCCAGCGGCACGGTCCAGCCGGCCGCGACGTCGTGCAGCAGGCCGAAGAGGAACGGCCCGAGCGCGGCGAACAGGTAGCCGAAGCCCTGCGCCATCCCGGAGAGCCGGGCGGTGTCGGCGCCGGTCCGCGCGCGCAGCGCGATCACGGTCAGGGCCAGCGAGAACACGCTCATGCCGAGCCCGATCAGGATGCTCCACAGCAGCGGCGACCACGACGGCGCGAGCATCAGCCCGGTCGTCCCGGCGAAGCCGAACACGCCGAGGCCGACGATCCAGGGGCCCTGGCCACCGCGGGCGCGGGCCGCCATCGGCGCGATGAAGAGGCTGATCGGCACGGCGATGAGCGAGACCAGGCCGAACAGCAGGCCGGCCTGGTCGCGGGACACGCCCGCGTCCATCAGCACCTGCGGGAACCAGCCCATCGCCGCGTAGGCGTAGAAGGCCTGCAGGCCGAAGAACACCGTGACGATCCAGGCGAGCCGGTTGCGCAGCAGCGACCGGCCGCCGGCCGCGGCGTCGGTAAGCCGCGGCGACCGGCCGGTGCCGCGGGCTGCGAGAATCCACGCCAGCAGCGCCACGACGGCCACCACCGCCCAGCTTCCGAGGGCCGGTCGCCAGCCGCCGAACGCGTCGCCGAGCTGCGGGGTCACCGCCGACCCGAGGGCGCCGCCGCCTTGCAGGGCCGCCGTGTAGACGCCGGTCATGGCGCCGATGCGGGCCGGGAAGGAGTCCTTGATGACGACCGGGATGAGCACGTTGATCAGGGCGATCCCGGCGGTGGCGACGAGCGTCCCGCCGAGGACGACGGCCGGGCCGTCGAGCACGCGCAGCACGAGCCCGGCGCCGAGCGCGGTCAACGCGATCGCGATGGCGGCGCCGATGCCGGCCCGGCGCGCGAGCAGCGGCGCGGCCAGCCCGGCGCCGGCGAAGCAGAGCGTCGGCAACGTCGTGAGCACGCCCGCCCAGACCCCGGAGGTCGCCAGGTCGGCGCGCATTTCGGCGAGCATGGGCCCGACGCCGGTGATGGCCGGGCGCAGGTTGAGTGCGGTGAGCACCACCGCGACCGCGAGCAGCGCGCCGGCGGCGACCACGCCCGGCGTCCGGACCTCCACAGCGCCATCCAGTTCGGGTTCACGGTTTTCGACGCGCATGACGGCTACTATCGCATACGTAGGATGATTGGATGAAGGGATGACTCCTGTGCCTCTGGCCACCACCCGGCGCACCGGCCTGGTCGACCAGGTCATCGAGCAGCTGAGGACCGCGGTCGCGCAGGGCGACTGGCCCCTCGGCACGCGCATCCCCACCGAGGTCGAGCTGGGCGAGCAGCTCGGCGTCGGACGCAACACCGTCCGAGAAGCCGTGCGCGCACTCGCGCACACGGGCCTCCTCGAAGTGCGCCAGGGCGACGGAACGTACGTGCGCGCGACCAGCGAGGTCTCCGGGGCGATCCGCCGGCTCTGCGGCGACGAGCTGCGCGAGGTCCTGCAGGTCCGGCGCACCCTCGAAGCCGAAGGCGCCCGGCTCGCCGCGCTCTCGCGCACGGAGGAGGACGTCGCCGAGTTGCGGTCACTGCTGGCGCGCCGGGAGACCGAGCTGCGCGAACGGCGCTGGGAGGACTTCGCGCACACCGACGCCGAGTTCCACACCGCGGTCGTGCGCGCCGGGCACAACGGCCTGCTCACCGAGCTCTACCGCGGGCTGATGGAGGTCATCACGGCGAGTGTCGCGGCGACGTCGAGCATCACGCCGGGCGTGGACCACGTGCCCGAGATCGGCCACGAAGGCCTCGCCGCCGCCATCGCCGAGCGCGATCCGGACCGGGCCGCGGCCGAGGCGTGCGGGTTCCTGGACGAGCTCCTGGAGCGCGTCGACCGCACCTGACCAGCACTTTTACTTCGTTTGGCACCACATCTGACCCTTAAGGGTGCCAATTCAGGGTTGTCGTGGTGCCATCGTGGCGCCATAGTTGTGCCATGGACCTGACACCACTCGTGGACAGCCTCCGCCGCGAATTCGCGGTAGCCGCCGAGGCGGCCGGCGAGGACGCTGTCGCCCTGGCCGAACGGCTGGCCTCCCCGTTGGAGGCGGCCATCCGGCTGACCCTGCTCGACGCCCTCTCGGCCGCCGCCGACGAGATCACCCGCGACCTCGCGCCCGGCTCCGTCGAAGTCCGCCTTCGCCGCCGTGACGCCGAGTTCGCCGTCACGCTCCCGCCCGCCCCGGCCGCCGAGCCGGAAGCCCCGGAGCCCGTCGCGCCGCCGCCGGAAGCCGACGACGGTGCCGTCTCCCGGATCAACCTGCGGCTGCCCGAGCAGCTGAAGCAGCGGGTCGAGGAGGCGGCGAGCCGCGACCGGCTCTCCACCAATGCCTGGCTCGTCCGGGCCGCGAACACCGCGCTCGGCGCCGACCGCCCGCGCCCGACCCAGCGCCGGTCGGTCTTCGGCGAGAAGTACACCGGCTGGGTTCAGTAACCGCCCTTCACTTTCCCTCACCGTCTCCGACCTGCGGAGACGCCCCACGAGCACCCCAGGAGGGCGCAGCCATGCCTGTTTTCCCCACCCCCGAGCCGATCACGGCCACGATCGACGTCAGCGTCGCGGACGTCCGGATCGTCGCCGGCGACCGCCCGGAGACGACCGTCGAGGTCACCGCGGCCGACCCGGGCGACAGCGAGGACGTCAAGGCCGTCGCGAAGACCCGCGTCGAGTTCGCCGGCGGTGAGCTGCTGGTCAAGGGCCCGAAGTACGTCACCAAGCTCTGGGGCAAGGGCGGCGCGCTGCACGTCACCGTCGAGCTGCCCGCCGGTTCGCAGATCACCGGCACCGCCGCGATGGGCGACTTCCGCGTCACCGGCCGGGTCGGCACCAGCCGCTTCAAGACGTCCGTCGGCGACATCCACCTCGACGAAGCCGCCCGGCTCGAGGCGAGCACGGCGACCGGCGACGTCACCGTCGAACGCGCCACCGGGCACGCCGAGGTCGGCACCGGCTCCGGCGAGCTGCGGATCCGCGAGATCGACGGCACCGCCGTCCTGAAGAACTCCAACGGCGAGACCCGCGTCGGCGAAGTGACCGGCGACCTGCGGGTGAGCGTCGCCAACGGCGACATCCTCGTCGACCTCGCCCACGCCGGCGTGCACGCCAAGACCGCGTCCGGCGACATCCGGCTCGGCGAGGTCGTGCGCGACCGGGTCGTGCTCGAGACCGCCGTCGGCGAGATCGAGGTCGGCATCCGCGAGGGCACGGCCGCGTGGCTCGAGCTCAACTCGCTGACCGGCTCGGTGCGCAACACGCTCAGCGCCGCCGACGGCCCGAGCGCCAACGCCGAGACCGTCGAGGTCAAGGCCCACACCTACACCGGCGACATCGTCATCCGCCGGGCCTGAGACGCCACCAGAAAAGGGGAAGATCCATGTCAGACGCCATCGTGGCCGAGGGACTGGTCAAGAAGTACGGGAAGGTCGCCGCGCTCGACGGGATGTCGCTTTCGGTGCCCGAAGGCACGGTGCTGGGGGTGCTCGGGCCGAACGGCGCCGGGAAGACCACCACCGTCCAGATCCTCACGACACTGCAGAAGCCGGACGCGGGCCGCGCGACGGTCGCCGGGTTCGACGTCGTGAAGGACGCGCCCGAGCTGCGTTCGCACATCGGCGCGTCGGGGCAGTACGCCGCCGTCGACCCCGAGCTGACCGGTGCCGAGAACCTCGAAATGGTTGGCCGCCTGTACCACCTGGGCACCAAGCGGGCCAAGGCACGCGGCCGGGAGCTGCTGGCCCGGTTCAGCCTGGCCGACGCCGCCGACCGCCCGGTCAAGGGCTACTCCGGCGGCATGCGGCGCCGGCTCGACCTGGCCGGCGCGCTGGTCGCGAACCCGCCGGTGCTGTTCCTCGACGAGCCCACCACCGGGCTCGACCCGCGGGCCCGCACCGAGCTGTGGGACGTCATCACCGAGCTGGTCGCCGGCGGCACCACGCTCCTGCTGACCACCCAGTACCTGGAAGAGGCCGACCGGCTGGCCGACAGCATCGCCGTCGTCGACCACGGGCGCGTGATCGCCCGCGGCACCGCCGACGAGCTCAAGGACCTCGTCGGCGGCGAGCGGATCGAGCTGACCGTCGGCACGCACGACGACGTCGTCGTCGCGCAGCGGGCGCTGGCCCGGCTGTCCAGCGGCGAGCCGCAGGCCGAAGGCTTCCGGCTCACCGTGCCCGTGTCCCACGGCGCGAAAGCGCTTACCGAAGCGCTCGCTCTGCTCTCCCTCGACAACGTCGACGTCCGCGACGTCGGCGTCCGCCGCCCCACCCTCGACGACGTTTTCCTGTCCCTCACCGGTCACGAGGTGGCCGAAACCGCGAAGGAGGCCGTGTGATGAACGCGGTGCAGATGGCCGTGACCGACGGCGTGACGGTCGCCAAGCGCAACTCGATCAAGATCTTCCGGTCGCTGGACCTGCTGGGGTCCCTCGTCTTCACGCCGGTGATGTTCGTGCTGCTCTTCGGGTACGTGTTCGGCAGCGTGATCGACATCCCGGGCCTGTCCTACCGCGAGTTCATGCTGCCGGGGATCTTCACCCTCGCGGTGGCGATGGGCGGGATCGTCACCGGCTACGGGCTGACCGACGACCTGCAGAAGGGCATCATCGACCGGTTCCGCTCGCTGCCGATGTCCCCGGCCGCGGTGCTGATCGGGCGGACCACCGCCGACCTCATCCTCAGCACGGCGAGCCTGCTCATCATGGGCCTGGTCGGCCTGCTGGTCGGCTGGCGCATCCACACCGGCGTGCTGGAGGCGGTGGGCGGGATCGTCCTGCTGCTGGCGTTCTCCTACGCGCTGTCGTGGGTGATGGGCGCGCTGGGCCTGGCCGTGCGCAAGCCCGAGGTGTTCAACAACGTCTCGATGGTGGTCGTCTTCCCGCTGACGTTCCTGGCCAACACGTTCGTCGACAGCGGCCGGCTCCCCGGCCCGCTGCGGGCGATCGCGGACTGGAACCCGGTCTCGGCGGTCACCCAGGCGGCACGGGAGCTGTTCGGCAACACGAGCGCGGCGCTCCCGCCGCGTGACGTCTGGCCGATGCAGCACGCGCTGCTGGCCTCGGTGCTGTGGATCGCGCTGCTGCTGGTGATCTTCGTGCCGCTTTCGGTGCGCTGCTACAAGAAGGCCACGAGCCACTGACTCAGGGCAGCGTGAGGATCTCGCTGCCGTCGGCCGTCACCACGAGGGTGTGCTCGAACTGGGCCGTCCACTTCTTGTCCTTCGTGGTGACGGTCCAGTCGTCGGCCCAGATGTCGTAGTCGATGGTGCCCAGCGTGATCATCGGCTCGATCGTGAAGGTCATGCCCTCCTCGATGATCGTGTCGACGGAGGGCTCTTCGTAGTGCAGGACCGTCGGGGGCGTGTGGAACGCCGGGCCGACGCCGTGGCCGGTGAAGTCGCGGACCACGCCGTAGCCGAAGCGCTTGGCGTAGGACTCGATGACCCGGCCGATGACGTTGAGCTGCCGGCCCGGCCGGACCGCCTTGATCGCCCGCATCGTCGCCTCGCGGGTGCGCTCCACCAGCAGGCGGGCCTCCTCCGAGACGTCGCCGGCCAGGAACGTCGCGTTCGTGTCGCCGTGGACGCCGCCGATGTAGGCGGTGACGTCGATGTTGCAGATGTCGCCGTCCTCGATGACCGTCGAGTCCGGGATGCCGTGGCAGATCACCTCGTTGAGCGAGGTGCAGCACGACTTCGGGAACCGGCGGTAGCCCAGCGTCGAGGGGTAGGCGTGGTGGTCGAGCAGGAACTCGTGGACCACCTGGTCGATGTCGTCCGTGGTCGCGCCCGGCTTCACGGCCTTGCCGCCCTCTTCCAGCGCCTGCGCCGCGATCCGGCTCGCGACCCGCATCGCCTCGATCACCTCGGGCGTGCGCACCCCGCTGCCGGTGTCCCGCTTCGGCGCCGGCTTGTCCACGTACTCGGGACGGGCGATGGAAGTGGGGACGTCACGGCGCGGCGTCTGGACGCCGGGAACCAGCGGGGCACGAACGGACATGCCCCCCACCTTACGACGGCCCGCTCAGCCGAGCCCCGCCAGGAACCGGTGCGCGGCCTGCACCGCCGGTTTCGACGAGCCGGCCTCGGTGAGCAGCACGGCGAACGCCAGGTCGCCGCGGTAGCCGACGAACCAGCCGTGCGACTGCGAGCCGTCGCCGAACTGGGCGGTGCCGGTCTTGCCGGCGACGTCGGAGAGGTCCCGCAGCCCGGTCGCGGTGCCGGTGGTGACGACCTCGCGCATCATCCCGCGCAGCGCGTCGAGCACGTCCTGGGACGGCGCGTCACCGACGTTCTTCGTGGTCGCGGGCATGCCCCGGACGAGCGACGGCGTCGGCACCTTCCCCGCCTGAACGGTGGCCGCCGCCAGCGCCAGGCCGAACGGGCTGGTCACCACCGTGCCCTGGCCGAAGCCGTTCTCCGCGCGTTGGACGGCCGAGTCGCTGGGCGGGACGGCGCCGGTGACCGTGGTCAGGCCGGGGACCACGAAGTCCGCGCCGATGCCGAACGAGCGGGCGGTGTCGGTCAGCGTCGAGGACGGCAGACCGGCGGCGAGCCGGGCGAAAGTCGTGTTGCACGAGCGCGCGAACGCCGTCTTCAGCGGGACGCGCCCGAGGTCGAACCGGCCTTCGTTCGGGATCACGCGGTTTTCGATCGTCGTCGTGCCCGGGCAGTCGACGGCGCTGCCGGCCTCGACGTCGCCCGCCGACAGCGCGGCCGCCGCCGTGACGATCTTGAACGTCGAGCCCGGCGGGAAGCGCCCGGACAGGGCCAGCGAGCCTTCGTCGTTCGCGGCGTCGTTCTGGGCGACGGCCAGGATGTCGCCGGACGACGGCTGGATCGCCACCAGCGCGGCCGGGTACTGCTCGGTGTCGAGCGCCTTCTCGGCGGCGGCCTGGACCTTCGCGCTGAGCGTGCTGGTGACCGCGGGCGACGGGTGCGGCGGCTCGGCCTTCAGTTCGGAGACCTCGCCGCCGGTGACGTCCCGGGTGACGATCCGCCAGCCCGCCGCCCCGGCCAGCTGCTGCTCGACCAGCGCGCGGATGCCGGGCAGGACCTGCTGACCTGACCCGCGCGTGACCGGCAGCAGCCGTTCCTGGCTGGCGAACCGGACGCCGGGCAGGTCGTAGATCACCGGCTTGACGCGCTGGTAGTCCCCGGCCCGCAGGGTGATCACCGAGTAGGCGTCGCCGGGCTTCGTCTTGCTCATGCCGTCCAGCACCGAGCGCCCGGTGACCGACGGCTCGTACCGGTGCAACGCCTTCGCGAGCGAACCCGCGACGGCGCTCGCGTTGCCCGTCTTCTGCGGGTCGACGACCACGCCGATGACGGTCTGCGGGCGCATCAGCGGCACGCCGTCGCGGTCGAGGACCGGCGCGGTCTCGGGCAGCTGCGGCAGCAGGCCGAGGGTCTGGCCGACGGCCAGCTGCGGGTGCACGACCGTCGGCTGCCAGTGCACCTGCCAGCCGTTCTCCGCGGCGCGCAGGAGAGCGTCGGCGCGGTAGGTCCACGTGCGGCCCTGGGGCAGGTGCCAGGTGAGCTGGTAGCTCGCGGTGACGGTCTCGCCGTTCGCCGGCTCCTTCACCTCTTCGTCGTCGACGTCGAGGGCCTCGGGTTCGAGCACGCCGCGGACCTGGGTCAGCACGGTCGTGGCCGCGTCGGGTGAGTCGGTGTTCGCGGCCGCGGCGGCGACGTCGCCGGCCGCGACGGCGTCCAGGAACGCGGACAGGGCGTCCTCGGGACCGTCGCCCGAGCACCCGGCCGTGGTCGCGGCGACGAGCAGCAGCACCGCGAGCGCACCGCGGTGTCGACGTGCACTCATGGCCGGATGATGCCTGGTCAGAGCGGTGTCGCGGCCTTGAAACACCGCCACGGAAGAGTGGTTAGAACAGCACCGTCGCGTACTGGCCGACCTGCTTGAAGCCGATCTTGCGGTAGGCGGCGAGGGCGGGGCTGTTGAAGGCGTTGACGTACAGGCTGGCGGTGCGGCCCAGGCCTTTCACCAGCCGGTTGACCACGGCGGCGGTGCCGGCGGTGCCGAGGCCGTCGCCGCGGCGGTCGGGGTGCACCCAGACGCCCTGGATCTGCCCGACGGTCGCCGACATGGCGCCGATCTCGGCCTTGAAGACGACTTCGCCGTTCTCGAAGCGGGCGAAGGCGCGCCCGGCGCCGATGAGCTCGGTGACGCGGGCGCGGTAGCTGGCGCCGCCGTCTCCGCTGCGCGGGTCGACGCCGACCTCCTCGATGAACATCGCGACGGCCGCGGGCAGGTAGCGCTCGAGCTCGTCCGGCCGGACCGGGCGGACCAGCGGGTCGGCCTTGACCAGCGGCTGGGTGTCCAGCGCCAGCAGCGGCTGGTCGTCGCGGACCTCGCGGGCCGGGCCCCACTCGCCTTCGAGCTCGTCCCACAGGCCGAGGACCTGCTCGGCCGGGCCGACGAGCGAGGAACAGGTGCGTTGTCTCCTGAGCGCCCGATCGGCGAAGGAGCGCAACGCGGGGGCGTTGCCCCTCAGCGGGATGAGGTTGGGGCCGGAGAAGCACAGCCCTTGGAGCCGCCCGGCGCGAACCGGCCGGCTGTCGGCGGCCCAGAGCTCGCCACCGAGCCGCCACGGGTCGAGACCGGCAGCCTCGACCCGGGCGCTGACCATGCAGCTGCCCACCGGGTCGGCGGCGAGCGCCGCACGGACCGCCGGATAGTCCCGATCATCGAGCAGCCGTGCACCTGCAAGCCGCAACACGGGGTCCAGGGTGCCAGATTCGGCCGGTAAACGGAACGCGAGGCCGTCGACACGGTGAGATGAACAGCCCGGTTCGGTCTCCGGGGGCAGAATCGGGCGTATGCAGCGTTATACGTACAAGGTCGTCGAGGTCCGGGAAAAGATGATCGGCGGGAAGATGTCGGGCGGCAAACTGGAGAAGCTGCTCAACGACCACGCCGAGGACGGGTGGCAGCTGAAGGCGATCACGTCGGCGGAGGTGAAGGGCCGCGTGGGGCCCGGCGGGGTCGACGGGCTGCTGGTCACGTTCGAGAAGCCGGTCGGCTGAGATGACGTGAATGACTCATTCATGTCGCCTGGTGACATGAATGAGTCATTCACGTCGTTTCAGGGCGCGCCGCGGTAGGTGCCGATCGTCCAGGAGTTGCCTTCGGGGTCGCGGAGGCTGAAGGTGTGCGAGCCGTACTCGGTGTCGGTCAGCGCGGCCGTGATCTCCGCGCCCGCGGCCTGGACGCGCGCGTGGATCTCGTCCACCTGATCCGACACCACGTACACCGCGCCGGTGCCGGGCTTCATCGCGTCGTGGACACCGTCCGGAGGGCGGACGCTGCCCAGCATCACCGCGCCGCCCTCGGGCCAGCGCAGCTCGGCGTGCGCGATCAAGTCGCCGTCCGGCACCACCAGCGTCTCGGTGAAGCCCAGGACGTCGACCAGGAAACGGACCGCCGCCGGGGCGTCGTCGTAGCGGAGGGCGGGCCACACGTTCGGTTCGGGAGTCATGCCCGGGAGTCTTGCCCGGCCGCCACCTCCTCGTCTTGGAGGAACGGGAGCTCCTCGGCGATCCACGTCCCGGGCGTGCACCCCGCCAGCGCGCGCCACTCGTTGGTCAGGTGCGCCTGGTCGTAGTAGCCGCACTCGACGGCCAGCCCGGCCAGGTCCGCGCGGCCCTCGCGCAGCAACCGGCCGGCCCGCTCGAACCGCAGAACCCGCGCCGCCTGCTTCGGGGCCAAGCCCAGCTCCGCCCGGAACC
Source organism: Amycolatopsis sp. NPDC098790 (assembly GCF_044759945.1). Taxonomy (NCBI): domain Bacteria; kingdom Bacillati; phylum Actinomycetota; class Actinomycetes; order Pseudonocardiales; family Pseudonocardiaceae; genus Amycolatopsis; species Amycolatopsis sp. NPDC098790. The sequence continues at coordinate 1,519 of NZ_JBIWAI010000013.1, read as the reverse complement.
GCTCCCCCAGGTGCCGGCGGCTCCAGCCGACTTCGCCCGCCAGGTCCGTGACGCGCACCTGCCCGTCCGCGCCCCGCAGCCGGCGCCACGCCTCCCCCAGCTCGGGCGGCGGCACGACCGGTTCGACGGCCCGCGCGGCCAGGACGTCGTCGAGCAGCGCGAACCGCTCGCGCCACGGCAGGTCCCGCAGCCGATCCGGCAGCGAGCCCAGGCCGAACTCCGCCAGGTCGACGACCTCGCCGCTCAGCTCCGCCGCCGTGACGCCGAAGAGCGTGCGCACGCCCAGCGGGTCGAGCTCCAGCTGCAGCCCCTCTTGCACGCGGTCCTGCCGGATCAGCACCGCGCTCGTGTGCAGGCCGCCGACCAGCGCCTGCAGGCTGTGGCCGGCCATCCGCACCGGCCCGGCGAGGCTGATGACGAGCGTCACGTGCCGGGAGGGCAGCCCGCGGTGGACCGGCAGCGTCACCTCGTTCTGCGCGTACCCGACATAGCGCGTGACCAGCGGCCGCACCACCGGGTGCGGCTGGTGAATGGCCCAGGTCACGCTCACGAATGCCAGCGTAAACGTCACCACCGACAGTTCCGGTTCTGATAACACGGAGGGTGCGTCCCCACCGCGGAAGGAACCCCCTGATGACGATCCAGGAGCAGGCGCAGCAGCTGGAGCTGCTCGCCGACCAGGTGCCCACCGGCATCGCGCTCGCCACGAAGAGCGACCTCGAAGACCTGCAGGCGCAGGTGCTCGGCCTGCTCGGGGAGACGTCGACCGCGACCTCGATCCAGGGCGCCATCCAGCTGGCTTCGCAGCAGATCGACGAGGTCGCCGCCGCGCTGGAAAACGTCCGGCTGCAGATCCGCGACGCCGCCCAGCACCACCTGCAGGGCTAGCTGTGATGTCCGGGGAGGTTGGTCAGCCGAGTGATGGGTGCCTTGCCTCCGACGGATGAGTGGGGTCGGTGGTGATTGTAGAAGTGCAGCCACCCGGGCAGGGCTGACCTGCGGTCGTGTTCGCTGGGATAGAAGCGGGCGTATGCCCATCCATCGGCCAGGGTGCGGTGGAAGCGTTCGATCTTGCCGTTAGTTTGTGGCCGGTAGGGGCGAGTTCGTTTCGGCGTGATGCTCAGCTCGGTGCAGGTGTTACGCCAGGCCGACGAGCGGTAGCAGGCGCCGTTGTCCGAGAGCACGCGTTCGACGGTGACGCCGCGGTCGGCGAACCAGGCGACCGCGCGGCGCAGGACAGTGATGGCGGTATCAGCTTTTTCGTCGGCGCAGATTTCGGCGTAGGCGACGCGGGAGTGGTCGTCGATCACGGTGTGCACGAACGCGGTGCCGGTGCGGGCGTGCCGGTCGGCGCTCCAGGTTCCGGTGCGTCGAGAGGTCGCTGATCTGTTCTTTTTGCCTTGCTGTTTGCCGACGTAGCGCCAGCCGCCGCCGTCGGGGATGTTGCCGAACTTGGTGACATCGACGTGGATCAGCGAGCCGGGGTGGTCGTGTTCGTAGCGGCGCAGTGGTTCACCGG
>NZ_JBIWAI010000012.1:0-109762 GCF_044759945.1 Amycolatopsis sp. NPDC098790 | reverse complement strand
CAGCGTCCGACACGCGCAGGCATGAGCTGTTACCAGGCCCAGTCAACCCACCGTGACCAGGCCAAACCACGATGAAACAACCCCATTGGGGCGCTTGGGCTCAGTCCTCCTCGGCCGGTGCCTCGCCCGCATCGGCCGCGCGGACCGCTTCGCGGCTCGCCGCTTCTTCGCTGATCCCCTGCCGCCAGTAGCCGGTGAAGCAGATCCGCCGCTTGTCGACTTCGCGCTCGCGCACCAGGTGGCGACGCACCAGTTTGACGACGCCCGCTTCGCCCGACACCCACGCGTACGGCGCTCCGCCCGGGAAGCTCGCCGTGCGTACCGCGTCGAGCAGCGCCTCGCCCATCGGCCGCGCCCCGCGGACCAGCCAGTGGACTTCGACCGCTCCGCGCGTCTCGAACGTCTGACGCTCGCCTCGCTCGGACACCTCGATGTACGCCGAAGCGCGCGTGCCCGCCGGGAGGCGCTCGATGATCGCGCCGATCGCGGGCAGCGCCGTCTCATCGCCGACCAGGAGCTGCCAGTCGGTGCCGACGGGCACGTCGTACAGCCCGTACGGCCCGGTGAACGCGACCCGGTCACCCGCCGCCGCGCGCGACGCCCACGCCGAAGCCGGCCCGGTGTCGCCGTGCAGCGCGAAGTCGACGTCGATCTCCGCCGCCTCCGGCCGGTGCGCCCGGACCGTGTACGTGCGCATCGGCGGGCGGACGTCGTCCGGCATCGCCAGGTACGTCCGGTACCACGACATGACGTCGGAGCCGCCCTCCGGCAGCCGCGGCTCCTCCTGCCCGGGCTGCGGGAAGAAGACCTTGACGTACTGGTCCGGCGCCCCGGGCGGCACTTCGCGGAAGCTCGCCGACTCGAACGTCACGCGCACCATCTGCGGCGTGACCGTCCGGACCGCGGTCACCCGCGCCCGGTGGTACGTCAAAGCCGGCCGCTCCACCTGTGTCGTCATTAGGCGAGGCTAACCTAAAAAACAGCGGTCAGAACAGTCCCTCCTCACCGGGATCTTCGTCACCGTCGGGCTTCCAGCGGTACTTGCGCAGGTCGACGCGCTGGCCGTCGGCCAGCACGCCCTCGGCGCGCAGCCGCTCCAGCTGGTCGTGCACCAGGTGCGGCGCCGGGGTCCCGTTCGCGCGCAGGATCCGGTGCCACGGCAGGTCGTGCCCGTCCTCGGCCAGGATGGCGCCGACCATCCGCGGCGAGGGCGCGCCGGCGAGCGCCGCGATGTCGCCGTACGTGGCCACCGAGCCGGCCGGCACCGACTCGATGATCTCCCGCACGCGCTCGTGCAGAACGTCGTCCATGCCCCTACTGTGCCGGACACCACCGACACTTTTCGTGGCCGCCCGCCGCACGCTCCGGCACCTTCACCGAACGTGCCCGCGTTAAGGCGTGCCGGTGCGCCACCCGGGTGAGCGGGCGTGGTTCCATCGCTGGGTGAACACGAGGCGAACGGGGCGGGCGGACGCGCGGCTGGTGCGCACGCCGATCACCGACGCACCCACGTTCACCTGGGACGACGGCGCCCGCCGCGTGCTCTCCGCGCCCGAGGGGTTCCGCCGCGTGCTCGGCGGTCCCGGCACCGGCAAGACGTCGCTGCTCGCGTCGGCCGCCACCCGCCGCATCGCCGAGGGCGCCGACCCGGAGAGCGTGCTGGTGCTCACCACGTCCCGCAAGGCCGCGGACGCGCTGCGCGCCGACATCACCCGCCGGCTCACCTTCGACCCCGACCAGGCGCGGCCGCTGCCCCGCACCGTCCGCGAGCCGCTCGTCCGCACGGTCCACTCCTACGCGTATTCGCTGCTGCGGCTGGAGGCGATGGCCGAGGAACTCCCGCCACCGCGGCTGCTCGCCGGCGCCGAGCAGGACGTCGTCGTCCGCGAGCTGCTGGCCGGTGACCTCGACGAGGAGGCCGGCTACTGGCCCGAGCAGCTGCGGCCCGCGCTGATGGTTCCCGGGTTCGCCGAGGAGCTGCGCGACCTGCTGATGCGCGCCGCCGAGCGCGGGCTGGGCCCGGAGGACCTCGCCGAGCTGGGCCGCCGCCGCGGCCGCGAGGAGTGGGTCGCCGCCGGGCAGTTCTGGGCGCAGTACGAGGAAGTCACGCAGCTGCAGGGCGCGGGCGGCAACGCCCTCGGCGTCGCGAGCGCGCCCGCGCTGGACGCCGCCGAGCTGGTCACCTCCGCGCTGCTCGCGCTCGAGGACGACGACGAGCTGCGCGAACGCGAGCGCACCCGCGTGCGGCACCTGTTCGTCGACGACGCCCACCACCTCGACCCGCTGCAGACCGGCCTGGTCCGGGTGATCGGGCACACCGCGGCGGAGTTCGTCGTCGCCGGCGACCCCGATCAGAACGTGTTCTCCTTCCGCGGGGCGGATGCGAGCCTGTTCGCCGACGCCGACCCGGACGGCAGCCGGACCGTCACGCTCACGACGTCGCACCGGCTCGCCCCGGCCGTCCGCCTGGCCGTGGCGAAGATCGGCGCGACGCTGCCCGGGCTGTCCCAGCACCGCAAGATCCTGCCGCCGGCGGGGGCGACCGGCGGGAACGTGCGGGTCCGCGTCATGCCGACCCCGGCCGCGGAGGCCAGCTGGATCGCCGACCAGCTCCGCCGCGCGCACCTCGTCGACGGCGTGCCGTGGTCGGAGATCGCCGTGCTCGTCCGCTCGCCGGCGCGGACTTTCCTGGTGCTGCAACGGGCTTTACGTGCCGCCGGCGTCCCGATCGGGTCGGCGACGGAGGAACTGCCGTTGGCGCGTCAACCCGCGGTGCGGCCGCTGCTGGCCGTGCTGAAGCTCGCGCCCGCGCCGGAACTCCTCGACGTCGACCTCGCCGAGATGCTGCTGTCGTCGGCGCTCGGCGGCGCGGATCCGTTGGCGCTGCGGCGGTTGCGGCGTGGTTTGCGACGGCTCGAACTGGCCGGTGGCGGGCAGCGGTCGAGCGACGAACTGCTCGTCGAAGCGTTGCGCGGCGGGGACATCCTCGCCGGGCTGGCCGACGCCGAGTCCGAGCCGGTGCGGCGCGTCGGCGGGCTCCTGCGCGTCACGCACCAGGCGGTGGCGCGCGGCGACGGCGTCGAGCAGGTGCTGTGGCAGCTGTGGACCGAAAGCCGGCTGCAGGAGAAGCTGCTGAAGCAGGTCGAACGCGGGGGATCGCTGGGCGCGCAGGCCGACCGCGACCTCGACGCCGTCGTGGCGTTGTTCGACGCCGCCGGCCGGTACGTCGACCGGCTGCCGCGCGCGAGCGTCGCGTCCTTCGCGGATTACCTGGGGGCGCAACAGATCGCGGGTGACACGCTCGCTCCGGCGGCGGTGCCTTCGGACGGCGTCTCGCTGCTCACCGCGCACGCGGCCGCGGGTCGCGAGTGGACGGTCGTCGCCGTCGCGGGTGTCCAAGAAGGAGCGTGGCCGGACCTGCGGCTGCGGGGGTCCGTGCTGGGCGTGGAACGGCTGAAGGACTTGATGTCCGGTGTGGACGACGACGCCGTCTCCGCGACCGCGCCGATCCTCGCCGAAGAGCGGCGGCTGTTCTACCTGGCGATGAGCCGGGCGAAGCAGACACTGCTCGTCACGGCGGTGTCCGGAGAGGACGAACAGCCGTCGCGGTTCCTCGACGACCTCGAGGAGAACGGCGCCGACGACGGCGGGCTCGACTCGCGGATGAAGCCGCCCGGGCGGTCGCTGGTGCTGGCCGAGCTGGTGGGGGAGCTGCGCGAGGTCGTCTGCGACGACAAGGCCGACCCGGTGCGCCGGCGGCGCGCGGCCAAGCAGCTGGCCCGGCTGGCGGAGGCGAAGGTGCCGGGCGCGCATCCGTCCACCTGGTACGGTCTGCTGCCGGCGTCGACCGACGAGCCGGTGCACCGGCCCGGCGACCTGGTCCGGATCTCACCGTCCACAGTGGAAATCCTGACGAAGTGCCCGCTGCGCTGGATGATCGAGCGCCACGGCGGTTCCGACCCGGCGCAGCTGGCCGCGGTGACCGGGACGCTGGTGCACGGGCTGGCGCAGGCGGTGGCGTCGGGCCGCACGGACGCCGAGCTGCAGGCCGCGCTGGACGAGGCGTGGGTGCGCGTCGACGCCGGGGCGCCGTGGTTCTCCCGGCGGGAGCGGCGGCGGGTCGAGCAGATGCTGCAGAACTTCGTGACGTGGCTGGAGCGCAGCCGGGCGGAGCTGAAGGCGGCGGGGGTCGAGCAGGACATCGAGGTCGAGCTGCCGGCCGGCGGCGAGGACGAGGTCCGGGTGCTGCTGCGCGGGCGGGTCGACCGGGTGGAGCTGGACGCCGACGGGCGGCCGGTGATCGTCGACATCAAGACGGGCAAGGTCCCGGTGTCCGGAAAGGACGCGGAGGAGCACCCGCAGCTGGCGGCGTACCAGCTGGCGGTGCTGCTGGGCGCGATCAAGGGCAGCAACGAGCCCGGTGGCGCGCGGTTGGTCTACGTCGCGAAGGGCAACAACAAGACGGGGTCGACCGAGCGGTCCCAGCCGCCGTTGGACGAGGTGGGCGGCAAGCAGTGGCTGGAGCTGGTCCGCGACGCGGCGGCGTCGGCGGCGGGGCCGGACTACCAGGCGCAGGAGAACCCGGACTGCGATCGGTGCCCGGCCCGCGGGTGCTGCCCGCTGCGCCCCGAGGGCAGGCAGGTGCCGGGCCCGTGACCACCCCGACACTTTCACGTGAAAGTGCCGCTTTGTTCCGCAAAGCGGAGCTTTCACGTGAAAGCTCCGCGTTCGGTGGGGTGGGTGCGTGAGTCCGCTCGTCGTCGCCAATCCCGTTGAGCCTGCCGAGCTGGCCGATGCCCTCGGGCTGCACCGGCCGACTCCTGAGCAAGCCACTGTCATCGCCGCACCTGTTGAACCGTCGCTGGTCGTGGCCGGGGCCGGGGCCGGGAAGACCGAAACCATGGCCGCGCGCGTGGTCTGGCTCGTCGCCAACGGGATCGTGACCCCCGACCGCGTCCTCGGGCTCACCTTCACCCGGAAAGCCGCGCGGCAGCTCGGCGAACGCGTCCGCGCGCGGCTTCGGCGGCTTGCCGGATCCGGCTTGCTCGACCGGCTCGATCCGAGTGGCGGCTTGCGGTCCACTGTGGTCGCCGGCGAGCCGACCGTCCTCACCTACCACGCCTACGCCGGCCGGCTGCTCTCCGAGCACGGCCTCCGGCTCCCCGTCCAACCCGGCGTGCGGCTGCTCTCGGAAACGTCGTCGTGGCAGATCGCGCACCGGGTCGTGTCCACTTGGGACAACGAGCTCGACACGGACCGCGTGCCGCCGACCGTCACCGCGGACCTCCTGCAGCTGGCCGGTGAACTGGGCGAGCACCTCATCTCGGTCGAGCAGCTCGCCGAGTACACGACGTGGATGTGCCGCGTCATCGAGAACGCCCCGCGCGCCAAGGGACAGCGGGCCGCGCTCCCGCAGAAGCTCACCGAAATCATGGCCGCGCAGCACTTTCGGCTCGCGCTGCTGCCGCTCGTCGAGGAGTACCACCGCCGCAAGCGCAACGAAGGCGCGCTCGACTTCGCCGACCAGATGTCGCTGGCCGCTCAGCTGGCGAGCGGGTACCCCTCGGTCGTCCGGGGGGAGCGGGAACGCTTCGGTGCCGTCCTCCTCGACGAGTACCAGGACACCGGGCACGCCCAGCGCGTCCTGCTGCGGGCGCTGTTCGGCGGCGTCGAAAACCAGCCGATGCCGGTCACCGCGGTCGGCGACCCCGCGCAGGCCATCTACGGCTGGCGCGGCGCCAGCGCGGCCAACCTGCCCCGCTTCACCACGGACTTTCCCCGCCACGACGGCGAAAGATTGGTTCCCGCGTATGAATTCGGCCTGCTGACCAGCTTCCGCAACCCGCCGGAGATCCTCGACCTCGCCAACGCGATCGCCGAACCACTGCGGGCGCGCGGCCTCGGCGTCGAACGGCTGCGGGCGCGCGAAGGCGCCGGTCCCGCCGACATCGCGGCCGCGCTGCTGCCGGACATCCGCGCCGAGCGCGAGTGGGTGGCCGATGCGATGGCCCGCCGGTGGCACACCCAGCAGGAAGAGACCGGGAAACCGCCGACGGCCGCGGTGCTCGTGCGGCGCCGCGCCGACATGGCGCCCATCGCCGCCGAACTGCGGGCGCGCGGGCTGCCGGTCGAGGTCGTCGGGCTCGGCGGGCTGCTCGACGAGCCCGAGGTCGCGGACCTCGTGTCGACGCTGAAGGTGCTCGCCGACCCGTTGTCGGGCAGCGCGGCGGCCCGGCTGCTGACCGGCGCGCGCTGGCGGCTCGCGGCCGCCGACGTCGCCGCGTTGTGGCGGCGGGCCGGCGAACTTTCCAGTCCAGAGAAGGCCACGGACGAGCCGGAGCTGGTCGTGGAGCGCGTCGAGCAGGCCGGGCTGATCGACGCCATCGACGAGCCGGGCGCGCCGGAGCGGTACTCCGAAGAGGGGTACAAGCGGATCCGGCGGATCGGCTGGGAGCTGGCGGCGCTGCGGCGGCGGCTCGACCAGTCGCTGCCGGAGCTCGTCGCCGACGTCGAACGCACGATGCTCCTCGACGTCGAATCGTTGGCCCGCCCGGGATCCGCGGGGCGCGCGCACCTGGACGCGTTCGCCGAAGTCGTCACCGACTACGCCGAAACGGCGCCGACCGCGACGCTCTTGTCCTTTGTGGACTACCTGAACACCGCCGCGCACGCCGAAGACGGGCTGACGCCGGGCGAGGTCGAGGTCGTGCCGGACCGCGTGCAGGTGCTGACCGTGCACTCGGCGAAGGGGCTCGAATGGGAGGTCGTCGCCGTGCCGCACCTGGTGCAGGACGTCTTCCCGGGCCGGAGGCGGTCGTCGTCGTGGCTGCGGACGGCGACGTCGCTGCCCGCCGCGTTGCGCGGTGACTCGCAGGACCTGCCGGAGCTGCGGATCGCGGAAGGCTACGACCGCAAGGAAGTCCAAGAAGGACTGGAACTGCACGAAGCCGGGTTCGTCGAGCGGGAGCAGGCGGAGGAACGTCGGCTCTGCTACGTCGCGCTGACGCGGTCGGAGCACGCGCTGATCGTGTCCGGGCACTGGTGGAACGAGAGCAGCAGCCGGTACAAGGGGCCGTCGGAGTTCCTGACGGAGATCGGCGACGTCCTGCGCGAGACCGGCGTCGGACAGCTCGCGGAATGGGCGCCGGAGCCGGAAAAGGAGGACGAGAACCCCCTGGTTTCGGACTCGCGGAAGGGGCGCTGGCCGGTCGACCCGCTGGCCGACCGCCGCACCGGCGTGCAGACCGGGGTGGAGCTGGTGTCCGAAGCCATGTCCACTCCGGACGAAGAAGAGTCCGAAGAGGACGATCCGGACGGCTGGCTGACCGACACCGACGTCCTGCTCGAAGAGTGGGCGCGCAAGGACGACCACGTCCACCGGGTCCAGCTGCCGTCGCGGCTGACCGTGAGCCAGCTGGTCTCGCTGGCCGACGACGCGGGCAAGCTGGCGGCGGACCTGCGGCGTCCGCTCCCGATGGAGCCCAACAGCTTCGCCCGCCGCGGCACGGAGTTCCACGGCTGGCTGGAGCGCCGCTTCTCGGGCGACCAGCTGATCGAGATCGACGACCTCCCGGGCGCGGCCGACTTCGGCGAAGCCCCCGACGCGGACTTCGAGGAGCTGCAGGCGCGGTTCGAGGAGAGCGAGTGGGCGACGCGGGTGCCGCACGCGGTGGAGGTGTCGTTCACGGCCGACGTCGAGGGCATCACGCTGCGCGGCCGGATGGACGCGGTGTTCGCCGACCCGGACGGCGGCTGGACGGTCGTCGACTGGAAGACGGGCTCGGTGCCGCCGGAGTCCCGGCAGCCGACGCTGGCGGTCCAGCTGGCGGCGTACCGGATGGCGTGGGCGGCGCTGAAGAACGTCCCGGTGGAGCGGGTCCGCGCGGCGTTCCACTACGTCCGCGCGAACCGCACGATCCGCCCGGCCGACCTCCTGGACCCCGAAGGCCTGCGCCGGCTGCTGCGGGACATCCCCGAGGCGTGATGGTCAGCTGAAGGCCAGCTCGGCGCTGCGGTGGGCCCAGACGGTCGCGCCCGGGTCGACCCGGCTGGGGCGGTTGCCGCCGTCGTGGCCGCAGCCGAAGCTGACCCAGTTGCCGTTGCTGCCCGTGTACACGACTCCGGTGACCGTGATCGGGACGACCAGCGAGCCGGAACCCGCGTTGCCCGGCGCCGTGCCGTTCCCGACCACGGCTGCCGAGGTGTTGAGCAGCCGGCCGTCGGCGTCGGTGAGCCGGCAGCGGTAGTAGTCGCTCGGGCCCCAGTTGACGACGGTCGCGGTGGCCGTCACCACCCAGTACCCCGTGCCGCCGGTCAGGCTGACGAACCCGTTGCCGACGTAGATCCCGGCGTACGGCGAGAGCTCGGTGGTCCCGGTCGTCTTGACGAAGACGTCCTGGGCGGAGGCCGGCGCGGCGGAGGCGGGCAGGGCGCTGACGACCCCGGCGGCGGCCGCGCAGGCGGTGACGGCGGCGGCGCTCCAGAGCGCGAATCGGCGGATGGACATCGGGACCTCCCGGGTGGACGGAATTTCCGTTCACGCTAGGGAGATCGGAGCCGGCGGTCGGCGGGCGAGGGGGCAGTGCGCGGGGCGTTGTCCGTGCCCGATGGTCCGTCCGGTCGACGGCATCAGGCCCGGTCGCGGACCTTCAGCGCCCACGCGATCAGCGGCCACTGCAGCGGCAGCCGGGCCCACGCGATCGCCCGCTGGGGAGCCGGCGCGCCGGCGGCGTCCACCGCCATCTTCACGTTCCCCGGGAACACCCCCAAGAACAACAACGCCGCTGCCAAGCCGCCCAGCCGGCGGGTGCGCGGATGAGCCACCGCGACCCCCACCGCCAGCTCCGCGACGCCCGAACCGTACGTCCACGCCCGCCGCGACCCCGGCAGTGAAGCCGGGATCAGCCCGTCGAACGGCTTCGGGACCGCGAAGTGCAGGACGCCCATCGTGCCCAGCACACCGGCCAGCAGGTGGGCCGGTCGTTGTGAATTGGCCATGACCCGATCGTTCCACGCGGCGGCCGGGTACCCCGTTCGGCTATCCTCCGGGCGTGAGTGACGCTCGACACCTGCCAGCATGAGGGCCCTGAAGCGGTTGCCGCTGGGCAGTCTCACCGACCGGCCGGACCACGAGCTCGTCGGCGTCCTGAAGATGCCCGAGCTGACGGTCAGCCCGCTCCGCTCGATCGTGAAGCGGATCATCGGCGCGACGCTGGCCCTGCTGCTGACCGTGATCATCGTGTACGTCGACCGCGACGGCTACCGCGACGCCAACGGCGACGGCCTGTCCCTGCTCGACAGCCTGTACTACGCCACCGTTTCGCTGTCGACGACCGGCTACGGCGACATCGCGCCCGCCACGTCGTCCGCCCGCCTGGTCAACGTTCTGGTGATCACCCCGCTGCGGGTGCTCTTCCTGATCGTCCTGGTCGGGACCACCCTGGAGGTGCTCACCGAGCGCTCCCGGCAGGCGTTCAAGATCCAGAAGTGGAGGACGAAGGTGCGCGACCACGTGGTCGTCGTCGGGTTCGGCACCAAGGGCCGGTCCGCCGTCAACGCCCTGCTCGGCGACGAAGACGTCGAACCGGGCCAGATCGTCGTCGTGGACACCGACCAGCAGTCCCTGGACGCGGCGAGCGCGCTCGGGCTCGTCGCCGTGCACGGCTCGGCCACCCGGGCCGACGTCCTGCGCGTCGCCGCGGTGCAGCACGCGCGGGCGGTCGTCGTCGCCCCGAACCGGGACGACACGGCCGTGCTCGTCACGCTCACCGCCCGCGAGCTGGCGCCCAAGGCGCACATCGTCGCGTCGGTGCGGGAGGCGGAGAACGTCCACCTGCTCAAGCAGTCGGGCGCCAACCAGGTCGTCGTCTCCAGCGAGACGGCCGGGCGGCTGCTCGGCATGGCGACGTCGACGCCGCTGGTCGTCGACATCATGGAGGACCTGCTCACGCCCGAGTCAGGCCTCGCGATCGCCGAGCGGGCGGTCGAGCCGTCCGAAGAGGGCGGTTCGCCGCGGCACCTGTCCGACCTGGTCCTGGGCCTGGTCCGCGACGGCGTCCTGTACCGCGTGGACGCCCCGCAGGCCGACGCCATCGAGCCCGGCGACAAGCTGCTCTACGTCAAGAAGGTGACCTCGGCGGAGAAGATCGAGCAGCGGTAGGCGGCCTGGGAATCGGCCGGGGGATCTGGAACCATGGCGAAGTGCCCCCGCGATCCCTCGCACTCAAGTGGCCCACGGTGGCGATCCCCGCCGCGGCGGGCGTGCTCGTCGTGCTGCTGGCCTGGCTGGCCGGGCCCGGGTTGCTGGGCATCTCCAACGACGACCTCGGCGCGCCGGTGCAGGCCGAGGTCACCAAGCCCGCGCCGTGCGACCGGCCGGACGCCGTCGAGACCGTGAAGTTCACCGTCGCGGGCAAGACGCACGAGGGCACGCTGAACGGCTGCGGGCACGGCCAGGGCGAGCGCGTCGAGGTCGGCGTCCCGGAGGTGCTGCCGGACCAGGGCACGGTCACCGTCCGGGCCGCGGACACATCGGCGGGAGCGTCGGACGCGCGGCGCCCGATCGGCCTGTTCCTGCTCGTGTTCGCCTGCTTCTCCGGCGGGATGTTCGTCTACCTCTGGCTGAGCATCCCGCTGCGACCGAAGCCGGCCCCGAAGGTCAGCTGACCTCGGACGACGGCGCCGCGAAGGTGTTGCAGTCGGCGATCCGGTTGCTCGTCGCCCCCGCCCGCCACCAGGACGCGTAGTGCGCGTTCGTGCCGTGGTCGTGGCTGCGGGAGGTGTTGTCGCCGCGGGTCTCCTGGTCGTTCCAGGCCTTGTTGTACATGTCGCGGCTGATCGTGCCGCCCTGGTCGACGTGCGCGCCGAGGAACATGCCCGAGAAGCACTGGGCCTGCAGTTCCTTGCGCCGCGACATCTCCAGCCCGGCCGGGCTGTTCTGGCCTGCCTCGTAGATCTTCTGCCAGGCCGCGTCCATCAGCCCGGCGACCTCCTGCACGTGGTGGCCGTACTCGTGGGCGAACAGGGCCAGGTAGACGCCGGGGTTGTTGCCGTACTGGTCGGTCTGCAGCCCGCGGAACGGGACGTACAGGTTGTTTTCGCAGTAGTACGCGGCGGTCGCGATGCCGACCTGGATGGTGCCGCACTCGGTCTCGAAGCTCGCGCCGGTCGGGAAGTGCAACGCCGGCGGGGTGAACGGCAGGTGGTAGGCCTCGAGGAACGGGCCCCACGCCGCGTCCAGGCACTTGCTGGCGGCGGTGAAGAACGCCTCCGCGCCGTCCTGCGTGCTCTGCCACGGCGGCAGGGTGCAGACGCGGTTCTGCAGGCCGGCGTTCGGGTCCTGCAGGATCGGGTGGTCGGCCAGCTTGAGGATCTTCTGCGGTCCGGTCGGGCTGGGCGTCGACAGCTCGGTCGGCGGGGGCGACGCCGACGCCGGGGCACCCGCGCCGCCGGGCAGCTGCGAGGGGAGGTCCTGCGACGTCGGCGTGTCGCGGAAGTTCGCGTTGGCCGACGGCGTTTCGCTGCGGTTGAGGACGACGATCGCGACGAGCCCGAGCACCAGCACGGCCACGGCCCCGAGGCACACGCCGATCACGGCCGCCGGGGAGCGGCGACGCGGCGCGGAGACGGTGTGGGGACGGCCCAGCCAGGGAAGATCCGGTTGCGCATCCGGCACCGGCGGCGGCTGCACGGTCCCGCGAGGCGGTACCCGGCCGTGGGGCGGTTGCGTCACTAGGCAGTCCCGAAGGGTCTCGGTACGGACCGGGGGTACCCGATCCCGCCGTTCAGCATATCGGGGGAACGGGGCCTCTCGCACCCGTCCGTGCGCGCCGCGTCACCGCGTCCGGACGTCACCCCAGGTCTGGCCGGGTGCAAGCGGCTCTGAAAGAGTGTGGGCAAGCAGGCACTGCAGGCGAGGGGCTTCGATGACAGACACCGGTGGCGCGCCCGGCGGCCAGGGCGACGACACGCCGACACCCAGCCAGGGCGTCCCGCAGATTCCCGCCCCCGGAACGGGTGATCCGAAGCCCGGCGAAGGCCACTCCGCGTCACCGGCGACGCCGCCCCGCGGCTGGCAGCCGCCGGACGCCCCGGCGAGCCCGGGACCGGCCACGCCGCCGGGCTGGGAGCGCCCGGCCGCCGGGCAGCAGCCCCCGTACGGCGGGCCGCAACCGCAGTGGGGCGCCCCGCAGTACCAGCAGGTCCCGCCGCACCAACAGCAGCGGCCCTGGAGCCCGCACGGGCTCGGCAAGCCCGGCGTGATCGCGCTGCGTCCGCTCAACATCGGCGACATCCTCGACGGCGCGATCACCGCGATCCGCCGCCACCCGCTGCTGATCCTCGGCATCGGCGCGGTGCTGGCCGTGGTCACCGCCGCGATCACCTTCCTCGTGCAGAAGTTCGTCCTCGACGACCTGCAGAGCCTGGCCACGACCGCCGAGCTCGGCCCGGGCGCGACGGAAGAAGAGCTGCGCAACGCCGTGTTCGGAACGCTCGGCGACGTGCTGCTCGCCCTCCTGCCGACCACGCTGCTCGCCACGTTGCTGACGGCGGTGGCGAACGGCCTGCTGGCCGCGGTGATGGGCCGGGCGGCCCTGGGTCGCGAAGTCACGTTCGGCGTCGCCTGGCGCGAAGTGCAGCCGCGGCTGCTGCCGCTGCTGGCCGTCGGGCTCGTCTATTCGCTCGCCACGACCATCGGCGCGCTGCTGTGCTTCGTCCCCGGCATCGCCGCGTACGTGTTCTGGGCGCTGGCCAGCCCGGCGCTCGTGCTGGAGCGGGGTACCTTCCGCCAGGCGTTCTCGCGGTCGGCCGCCCTGGTCAAGGGCGCGTTCTGGCGGGTGTTCGGCATCCTGCTGCTGGCCGGGTTGATCGAGTGGCTGATCAGCAGCATCGTCCAGCTGCCGTTCAGCCTCGGCAGCGGCCTGTTCAGCGGGATTTTCGACCCGTCGAGGGCGGCGGTCGTGCCCGGCACCGGCGACCTGCTCCTGCAGTCGGTGGGTCAGATCATCTCCGGCACCATCGCCACGCCGTTCGTCGCGCTGGTCACCGTGATCGTCTACCTCGACCAGCGGATGCGCCGCGAGGGCATGGACATCGAGCTGGCGCGCGCGGCCGGTGTCCAGCCGCCGCAGGCATGGTGACGCTGCTGCTCACGGACGTCCCGGTCGACATCGACCGGGACTCAGCCCGTCGCGCCGCCGCGGAGGAGCTGTCGGACCCGAAGTACCAGGCCGCCCGGCCGAGCGCGCTGCAGGAGTTCGGGCAGTGGCTCGCCGAGCAGGTCGGAAAGCTGCTGAACGGCGTGTCGAACGTCGTCCCGGGCGGGATCTTCGGGGTGCTGCTGGTCCTGGTCGTGCTGATCGTGCTCGTCGTGGTGATCCGGCTGCGCACCGGCAAGATCGCCCGCGCGTCCCGGGCCGACCGGGTCGTCTTCGGCGGGAAGCGGCAGAGCGCGGACGACTACCGCCGCGCGGCCGCCGAAGCCGCCGCGGCCGGCCGGTACGACGACGCCGTCCGCGACCGCTTCCGCGCCGTCGTGCGGGCGCTGGAGGAACGCGCGCTGCTCGACACGCGCTCCGGCCGGACAGCCGACGAAGCCGCCGCCGAGGCCGGCGTGCTGCTGCCGAACGTCGCCGCGGACCTGCGCCACGGCGCGCGCCTGTTCGACGACGTCCACTACGGCGGCCGCGACGGCACCGAAGCCGCGTACACCACGCTGACCGAGCTGGACGAACGCTGCCGCCGCGAGCGTCCGGTCGCCATGGCGGTCTCGTGACCACCTCGGTTTCGCCGGACGTGCGCCGGATCTGGCGCGGCGCACGGATTCCGCTCGCGCTGGTCGCACTGATCTTCGCCGCCGGCGCGCTGCTCCTGCTCGGCCGCGGCGAGCAGACCCACGGCGCCCTCGAACCCGGCTCCTACGAACCCGGTGGCGCGCACGCGCTCGCGCAGCTGCTGCGGGACCAAGGCGTCGACGTCCGCACCGCGCACTCGATGGACGAAGCCGACGCGGCCGTCCGCGAAGACGCGACGCTGCTGGTCACCCAGCCCGACCTGGTGCCGGCCAAGCGGCTCGACGCGCTGCGGCAGCACGCCGCCGACGTCGTCCTCGTGACGCCGGGAGCGCCGACGCTGCAGGACTCGCTACCGCTGGTCCACCCGGTCGGCCAGAGCGACGTCGGCACGTTGCGTCCCCAGTGCACGGTCGCCGCGGCCGTCGCGGCCGGCGACGTCACCCTCGGCGGGATCGGCTACGCCTCGCCCGGCGCACGGTCGTGCTACCCCGGCGAAGACGGCGGCGGCACGCTGCTGCAGCTCGCCGACTCCGGCGGCACGACGACGCTGCTCGGCTCGCCTGCCCCGCTGACCAACGCCCGGCTCGCCGACGACGGCAACGCGGCGCTGAGCCTGCGCCTGCTCGGGCAGCACCCGACGCTGGTCTGGTACCTGCCGTCCACGGCCGACCCGGGGCTCGACGACACCCGCAAGTCGATCTTCGAGCTGATCCCCGACGGCTGGTACTACGGTGCCGCGCAGGCGTTCGTCGCCGTGGCGCTGCTGGCGCTGTGGCGGGCGCGCCGGCTCGGCCCGGTCGTCACCGAGCCGCTGCCGATCGTCGTCCGCGCGGCCGAAACCGCGGAGGGCCGCGCCCGGCTTTACCGGCGGGCGAAGGCCGCGGACCACGCGGGCGAGACCCTGCGGGAGGCGGCGCGGACCCGGCTGCGGACCGTGCTCGGCCTGCCGCGCGACGCCGACGCGGCCGCGCTGGTGCACTCGGTGAGCGAGCGGACCGGGCGGCCGGCACCCGAAATCGGCGAAGTGCTGTACGGCCCGCCGGTGCCGGACGACCCGGCGCTGGTCCGGCTGGCCGGCGAACTGGACAGGGTGGAACGAGAGGTGGGGCGAACTTGACCAGCGAGAACGCGACGGGGGCCCGGGACGCGCTGATCGCGCTGCGCGCCGAGGTCGGCAAGGCCGTCGTCGGCAACGACGCCGCCGTCACCGGGCTGATCCTGGCGTTGCTGTGCCGCGGGCACGTGCTGCTCGAAGGCGTCCCCGGCGTGGCGAAGACGCTGCTGGTGCGGGCGCTCGCGGCGGCGCTGGACCTGGAGACCACGCGCGTGCAGTTCACGCCGGACCTGATGCCCGGCGACGTCACCGGCTCGATCGTCTACGACGCCCACAGCGGCGAGTTCTCCTTCCGCGAAGGCCCGGTGTTCACGAACCTGCTGCTCGCCGACGAGATCAACCGGACGCCGCCGAAGACGCAGTCGTCGCTGCTGGAGGCGATGGAGGAGCGGCAGGTTTCGCTCGACGGCAAGTCGCGGCCGCTGCCCGACCCGTTCATCGTGATCGCCACGCAGAACCCGGTCGAGTACGAAGGCACGTATCCGCTGCCGGAAGCGCAGCTGGACCGGTTCCTGCTGAAGCTGACGATGCCGGCGCCGTCCCGTGAGGACGAAATCGGGATCCTCTGGCGGCACGCGCAGGGCTTCGACCCGCGCAACCTCGCGGCGGCGGGGCTCAAGGCGGTCGCCGGTGCCGCCGAGCTGGCCGCGGCGCGCGAAGCCGTCGCGCGCGTGACGGTCGGGCCCGAGGTGATCGGGTACGTCGTCGACCTGTGCCGGGCGACGCGGCAGCTGCCGTCGGTGCGGATCGGCGTTTCTCCCCGTGGTGCCACGGCGTTGCTCGCGGTGACGCGGGCTTGGGCGTGGCTCGCCGGCCGCGACTACGCGACCCCGGACGACGTGAAGGCGTTGGCGCGCCCCGCGTTGCGGCACCGCCTGGACGTCCGGCCGGAGGCCGAACTGGAAGGCGTCACCGCGGACGGCGTCCTCGACCGCGTGCTCGCGTCCGTGCCCGTGCCGCGCTGACATGGCGGTCACCGGAAGGCTCGGGCTGCTCGCGCTGTTCGGCGCGCTGGTGGTCGGGCTGCTCGCGCCGTCGGACCTCGGGATCCTCGCGGTCGGCGGGGTGCTCGTGCTGCTCGTGGTCGTCGACCTCGTGCTGGCCGGGGGTGTTCGGCCACTGACATTTCAGAGGTCAGGTGCTACCTCGGTGCGGCTCGGCGAGCCGTGCGAGGTGACGCTGGTCGTCGCCAATCCCGGGCGCCGGGCGGTGCGGGGGGTGCTGCGCGACGCGTGGCCGCCTTCAGCCGGAGCCGCGGACCGGCACGCTTTGCGCGTCCCGGCGGGGGAGCGGCGGGCGTTGGTGACTTCTCTGCGGCCGTCGCGGCGCGGCGACCGGACGGCGGCGCGCGTGACGGTCCGGTCGGTGGGGCCGTTGGGATTGGCGGCGCGGCAGGGTTCGCACGAGGTGCCGTGGACCGTGCGCGTGCTGCCGCCGTTCCACAGCCGCAAGCACCTGCCGTCCCGGCTGGCGCGGCTGCAGCAGCTCGACGGCCGCAACGCGGTCCTGATCCGGGGCCAGGGCACGGAATTCGACTCGCTGCGCGAATACGTGATCGGCGACGACGTCCGCTCGATCGACTGGCGCGCGACGGCCCGGGCGGCGGACGTCATGGTCCGCACGTGGCGTCCCGAGCGCGACCGGCACGTGGTGCTGGTCCTCGACACGGGCCGCGTGTCGGCCGGCCGCGTCGGCGACGCCCCGCGCCTGGACGCGGCGATGGACGCGGCGTTGTTGTTGGCGGCACTGGCCACTCGCGCGGGCGACCGCGTCGACCTGCTGGCGTACGACCGGCGTTTGCGAGCCGCGGTCCAGGGGTCCTCGGGGGCTGCTTTGCTGACGTCGCTGGTGAACGCGATGGCGCCTCTGGAACCTTCGCTGGTCGAGACGGACTCGCGGGGGATGGTCGCGGAGGTCCTCCAGCGGACGCGGCGGCGGGCATTGGTCGTCCTGCTGACCGGGCTCGACGCGGCGCCGTTGGAGGAGGGGCTTTTCCCCGTATTGAGTTCGCTGACCGCGCGGCATGAGCTGATCGTGGCGTCGGTGGCGGACCCGCGGGTGGCGGAGATGCTTTCGGGCCGCGATGACGCCGAAGCCGTGTACGACGCGGCGGCGGCGTCGCGGACGGTGGCGGAACGGCAGCGCGTGACGGAACGCTTGGGGCGGCACGGGGTCAGCGTCGTGGACGCGGTGCCGGAGGAACTGCCGCCGGCGTTGGCGGACCGGTACCTGGCGCTGAAGGCGGCGGGGCGGCTCTAAGCCGCTTCGGGCAGGAAGTCGCCGGCGTCGCGCGCGTCGAGGTCGCCGACTTCGCCTTCCTTCGCCGCGCGGCGGCCCAACGTGAAGACGTACACCAGGAACAGCACCTCGACCAGCACGCCGATGCCCACGCGGATCCACGTCGGCCAGCCCGACGGCGTCACGAACGCTTCGATGATGCCCGTCACGAACAGCACGCACGCCAGCCCGAGCGCCATCACGACGACCGAACGGCCCTGTTCGGCCAACGCGGCAGTGCGGGACCGGCGGCCGGGATCCACCACCGTCCAGCCGAGCTTCAGCCCCGTGCCCGCCGCGACGAACACCGCCGTCAGCTCCAGGAGGCCGTGGGGGAGCAGGAGGCCGATCATCACGTCGCCGCGGCCGGCCGCGCTCATCGCGCCGATGATCACGCCCGCGTTGAGCGCGTTCATCCACAGCGCGCCGATCACCGGCAGGCCCAGCGCGACTCCCAGGAACAGGCACGTCGCCGCCACCCAGGCGTTGTTCGTCCACACGCGCGCGGCGAACGACGTCGCCGGGCCCGTCGAGTAGTAGGCCTCGGCTTCGCCGCCGGGCTTGGTCAGCTGGTTCAGCTCGTCCGCGCTGCCGATCGACGCGCGGACGTTCGGGTCGCCGGCGACCCAGACGGCGATCACCGCCATCACCGCGATCGACACCAGCGCGGCCGGGATCCACCAGCGTCGCGAAAGGTAGACGGCGGCGGGGAAGCGGCGCGTGAAGAACAGCGCGACTTCGCGCCACGCGGGGTTGTGCGACCCGGAGATCGCGCTCCGGCCGCGGGCGACCAGCCCGGACAGCCGGCTGACCAGGGCCGGGTCGGGCGCGACCGAGCGGACGATCGACAGGTGCGTCGCGGTGCGCTGGTAGAGCGTCACCAGTTCGTCGGCCTCGGCGCCGGTCAGCTTGCCGCCGCGGTGGGTCAGCTCGCCGAGCCGGTTCCACTCCGCCGAGTGCGTCGCGACGAAGACGTCCACATCCACACCGGTCACCCTATCCGGTCGCTACGCTGGGCCGGTGCACGAGGAATCGGAGCTGGTCACCGGGGAAGCCGTCGTCCTGGACCTGCGCGTCGCGAAGCTCGCCAGCCGCGCGCTGGCGATGCTGCTGGACGTCCTCGTGCAGTGCGCGATGCTGCTGGTCACGTTCTTCGTCCTGACGCTCACGGTGCCGGGCGAGGACGAGTCGCTCGCGCTGACGCTGATCCTGGTGTTCCTGGTGCTGATCCTGGTCGGCTACCCGGTGCTGTTCGAGACGCTTTCGCGCGGCCGGTCGCTGGGCAAGATGGCGATCGGCCTGCGGGTGGTCCGCGTCGACGGCGGCCCGATCCGCTTCCGGCACGCGCTGACCCGCGGGCTCGCGGGGTTCGTCATCGACTTCTGGGCGCTCGGGATCTTCGGGGCGGTGGCGGTGATCGTGTCGCTGTGCTCGTCCGACGGCCGCCGCGTGGGCGACTTCCTGGCGGGCACGCTGGTGATCCGCGACCGCGTCCCGGAAAGCGCGGGCTACCCGGCGATCGGCATGCCCCCGGGCCTCGAGGGCTGGGCGGCCCAGCTGGACCTGACGCGGCTCCCGGACGACCTCGCGCTGGCGAGCCGCCAGTTCCTGGCGCGGTTCGGCCAGCTGGCTCCCGACGCGGCGCACGCGCTGGGGTGGAGTTTGGCGCAGCAGGTGGGCAACGCGCTGGGCACGCCGGTGCCGCCGGGGGTGCCGCCGTGGGCGTTCTTGGCGGCGGTGCTGGCGGAGCGGCGCAACCGGGACCACGCGCGGGCGATGCAGGCGTACGCGGCCCAGGTGGAGGCGGCGCGCGGGCACGTGCCGTCGGATCAGCCGGGGTTCATGCGGGCGGGGTACGCGGCGAGCGCCCAGCCGTCGCCTTGGTCGGCGGCCGGGGCCGGATCGCCGACCGGCGCCGTCGCACCTGGACCCGTGGCCGAGGTGGATCCGCCGACCCCGCCGTCCGGCACTCCGGCGCCGGCGGCCGAAAACCCGTTCGCGCCGCCGAGCTAGGAGACGTCTCCCGAGGCCGAAAGCCACGTGTTGCACTGCTGGTTGCGGTTCTTCGTCGCGCCGTGTTGCCACCAGGAGATGTTGTGCCGGGCGCTGCCGTGGTCGCGCTTGCCGTTGCGGGCGTAGTCGTCGCCGCGGTCCTGGGCGTTCCACGCCTCGTTGTAGATGTTCTTGTCGACCGAGCCGCCGGACACCGACGCCGAGCCGAGGAACATCCCCGAGAAGCACTGCGCTTCGAGCTCCATCCGGCGTGACAGCTCCAGGCCGACCGCCGAGTCGGCGCCCGCGTCGTAGCGCTGGTTGCCGTACGCCTCGGAGATGCCGGCCAGGTTCTGCACGTGGTGGCCGTATTCGTGGGCCAGGATCGACAGGTACGGGCCGGGGTGGTTGCCCCACACGTCGACCTCGATGCGGTCCATCGGCATGTAGATCGTGTCGTTGGACGGGCAGTAGAACGGCGTGACCCCGGTCGTCGTGCCGCCGCTGCCGCACGGCGTCGACGACTCCGACAACGACTGGGGTACCGACAGCTTCGGCGACCGGAACGGCAGGTCCACGGCGCCGAGCATGCGCGACCACATCGCGTCCAGGCAGGCGATCCCGGACTGGAAGAAGCGGGTGGCGCTGCCCTGGTCGGTCGCCCAGCGGCTCAGCGAGCAGGGGACGTTCTGCAGGCCGTAGTCGGGGCTGCCGAACATGGGGTTGTTCCCGGTCGCGACGACCGAGCGCGGGCCGCTCGGCTGTTCGGACGTCCGGGTCGTGCGCTCGGTGGTCCGGCTGGTGGTGGTCTCTTCGGTGGACGACGTGGTCTCGGTGGTCTCGTCGGCGGAGGTGGTTTCGTAGGTGTCGGAGGGGTAAGTGCTCGAGTACCCGGCATCGGCGACGTGCCGGGTGCTCCCCCCGATGAGCGCGACGGCCGCGACGAGCCCCCCGACGACGGCGACGATCCCGATGATCGCGACGGCGACGATGACCCCGGTGTTCGACTTCTTGGCGACGTAGGGCCGGTAGCCGGGCGCGAACCGCGGGCCGAAGGGCGAGCCTGGTGGCGGGCCGGGGTAGGCGGGGGTGAAGACGGGCGGCGCGGCCGCGGCCGGAGGTGGGAGAGGGGCGCGGAACCCGGGGCGCGGGTAGGGACCGGACGCGGGGAAGCCTTGGGTGCCTTGCGGACCGCGAGGCGGCTGGCCGGGAAACGGCGGCTGCCCGGGCGCGCCGCCCTGCCACGGCCCCGGCGTGCCGCCGGGACCTTGCTGGGGTGCGCTGCCGGGAGTCGGATTGGGCTGGGTGTGCGGTGTTTGCCGCGGGCCGGGCGCATGGCCCGGCTCCCCGCCGGGGCCTTGCGGAGCGCCGCCGGGAGGCCGGCTCGGCCGCCCGCCGGGGCCTTGGCCCGGTGCGCCGCCGGGTCCCTGCCCCGGCTGGGTGTGTGGTGGCTGGCCAGGCTGCCCGCCCGCCCCTTGCCTCGGCTGCCCGCCGGGGCCTTGGCCCGGTGCGCCGCCGGGTGCCTGCCCCGGCTGGGTGTGCGGCGGCTGCCCACCCGGCCCCTGTCCCGGCCGTCCCTGCGGCAGCGGCCGCACCCCCGGCGGCGGCAACGGCCGGGCCCCCGGCGGCGGAACCGGCCGCCGCGGGTCGTGCGGGCCGGGACCAGCACCGAAACCGGGACCCTGCGGGCCGTGCGTCATGAAAGTGGAACCCCCCGTGCGATTTCCCCGTCGGAAGCGGCGTACCTGCGGTGATCTCGCCGTTCCGGGCGTCAGCATAGATCGAGTGCTCTAGGGTGTGGTGCTGTGTCGATGAAATGGGGGACGGTGGCCGCGGCCGCCGTCATGGTCCTGCTTTCCGCCGGGCCCGCCGCCGCGCAGGGGCCGTCCGCCGGGCCCGTGCTGCCGGACGTCCCATCCGAGCAGGTCAAGAAACCCCAGCAACTGAGCGGCCAGGACGTCCAGCCGCCGGAAGGCGCCACCGCCGACGTCGCCCTCAAGGTCCTGCGCGACGGCTCCCTCGAAGTCACCGAGCACGTCACCGTCCCCGGCGGGAAGCAGCTCACCTCGCGCGTCCCCCTCAAGGTCTCCGCCGGTGACGACCAGGACCGCGTCTTCGCCGTGAGCAACGTCAAGACCGAAGGCGCCGCGACCAGCCAGCTGACCGGCGACCAGCTCGTCCTCACCTTCACCGGCGGCGCGTCCACCGTCACTTACACCGTCGACGGCGCCGTCGCCGACCAGAGCGGCCGCCAGCAGGCCCGGTGGCAGGTCGCCAGCGGCTTCGACACCCCGCTCGCCAAGCTCACCGCCTCCTTCCTCGCGCCGTCGCCACGACTGTCCCCTGTGGACTGCTTCGCCGGCCCCATCGGCTCGAACCAGCGCTGCACCCTCGCCGAGCTGGACCACACCGGCGTCGTCCGGCTCGAACAGAACGACGTCCGCCCCGGCGACCGCGTCGACCTGCTCGTCGGCCTGCCCGCGAACACCGTCCCGGCCACCGCGAAGTTCGCCGACGTCGGCCTCTTCGCCACCGCCTTCGCGTTCACCCCGCTGACCGGCATCGCCTTCGCGCTGCTGCTCGTCTTCCTCGTCGCGGGCGGCCTCTACGTCCACCGCCGGCGCAAGGAGGACAAAGGCGCCCTCACCACGGCGACCGGCCCGGTCGAAGTTCTCCTGCGCGACGGCGACCGCGTCTTCTTCGCCAGCCCCGACGGCGTCCTGCCCGGCCAGGTCGGCACGGTCGTCGACGAGACCGTCGACGTCGTCGACATCAGCGCCACCGTCGTCGACCTCGCCGTCCGCAACTACCTCTGGCTCGCCGAGGTACCGGGCCCGGATTGGCAGCTGGCCCGCCGCAATCCACCGGACGAGCACCTCCACGACTTCGAGCGCGCCGTCTACGAGACGCTGCTGCCGGCAGGCACCGACGCCGTGCTCGTCTCGCAGCTGCGCGCCCGCGGCACCCTCGACCTGCGCAAGATCAGCGACGCGATGTACGCCGACGTCGTCACCAAGCGCTGGTTCTCCCGTCGCCCGGACACCGCGCGCGGCCGGCTGACCGGCATCGGCGCCGGGATCTTCGCGCTCGGCGCGGCCGCCACCGCCGTCCTGACGTTCACGGTCGGCGAAGCGCTGCTCGGCGTCGCGGTCGCGCTGGCCGGTCTCGCCGTCGCCGCGGCGGCGGCGCTGCTGCCGTCGCGCACCGCGCGCGGCCGGGCGCTCGTCGGCCAGGTCCGTGGCCTGCTCGACTACCTGCACACCGCCAAGGCCGAGGACATCCCGCCCGCCGACCGCGAGATGGTGTTCTCGCGCTCGCTGCCGTACGCGGTCGTGCTGGGCGACACCGAACGCTGGCTCGGCGCCTTCGCCGCGCTCAACCCGGCGTCGGACGGCTCGGCCGGCCTCTACTGGTACGGCGGCATGGAAGCCGACCACGACCTGCGCCGGTTCGGCACGCACTTCCCGTCCTTCCTGACCGCGCTCGACGGGCTGCTCACCGCGGCCGGCCGCACCGCCCGCTGACCGTGCTCGCCGGGGCGGTGCTGGCGCTGGTCCTGGCGGCGGCGCCGGTGGACCAGCCGCCCCTGCCGACCGTGCCGCAGAGCGCCGAGGTCCAGCTCAAGGTCGAGCGCGACGGCTCGCTCTCGGTCGCCGAGGCGATCTCCGTGCCGAACGGCGTCACGATGGACCGCCGGGTCCCGCTGCGGGTCGCCGCCCCGCACCACCGCGACCGCGCCTACGGCGTCCGCGACGTCGTCCTCGAAGGCAGCGGGACCGCCCAGGTGGACGAAGACGCGCTGACCGTCCACCTGACGTCCGGCACGTCGATCGTCCGGTACACAGTGGACGGTGCCGTCGCCGGCGACCGGGTCACCTGGGAGCTGGCCGGCGGCTGGAGCACCGACCTGAAGTTCGTCCGGGCCTCCTTCGCGGCGCCGAAGATCCCGGTCGCCGTCGACTGCGTGATCGGCGGCTTCCCGTGCGCCGCCGCGCAGATCGACCACGCCGGGCTGACGCGGTTCAGCCAGCAGAACCTCGCGGCGGGCGACCGCATGACGGCGACGGTCGAGCTGCCCGCGGGCACGGTCCCCGCGAACGAAGTCCTGGTGCCGGCCAAGACGATCGCCGGCGCGTTCGTGCTCACCGCCCCGGTCGGCTGGGCCTGGGCCGGCTTCGGCTTGCTCCTGCTCGCCGCGGCCGCGTGGGTCCTCCTCGCCCGGCGGAGCTTTCACGTGAAAGCTCCGCGCCCAGGTGGGAGCTTTCACGTGAAAGCTACGGGGGAGTTCGCGTCGCCGGCGGGAATGCTGCCGGGGCACGTCGGGGTGCTGCTGCACGGTCGCGCCGGGGCCGCCGACCTGGCCGCGACCGTGCTGGACCTCGCCGTCCGCAACTACGTGTGGGTGAGCGACGGCTCCCGGCTGACCCGCCGCAACCCGCCCGACGCGTACCTCACGACCTTCGAGCGTGCCGTGTACGAAGCCGTCCTGCCGGAGGACTCGGTGACCCTCGCCGAACTGCGGCAACGGCACGTCGAGGTTCCCCGGACCGAGCTGCACGCCGACCTCGCCGGCCGCGGCTGGCTCGCGACCGGGCGGCTCCGGCGCGCCGGGATCCGGGTCGTCTTCTACGGCGTGTTCCTGACCGTGCTCCTGGCGCTGACGGCCGGGTACGCCCAGCTCGGCGTCATCCTCGCGCTGGCCGGGGTCGCCGCCGTCGCCGTCTCGGCGGTGCTGCCCGAACGCCGTCACGCGGGCGCCGAGGTCGCGCGGCGGCTGCGCGGCCTCGCCGAAGAATTGGCCACCACCCGGGCGAAGGACTTCGACAAACCCCAACGCGAGCTGGTGTTCTCGCGCGGCCTCCCGTACGCGTCAGCTCTGGGCGAACTAGGCCCGTGGGTCGCCGCGTTCGCCGGCCTCGAGCACCCGCCGCCGGTCTACTGGCACGACGGCGACATCACCCCTGACCAGGCCGGATCCTTCGCGACGGCGCTGGCGGGCACCTTCGCCGCCGCTCACCGCGCCCGCCTCCAGGACCTCGTGAGCGGGAAACAGGGTTAGAACACTGTTTCTCACTCACGAGGTGGCACGCGGGGAACCGGTGGGTCGTCGTAGGGTGGGGCCATGGCCGATCCCGAGCTCGTCCGATACACCCTCGACAACGGTCTGCGGGTGGTCCTCGCACCCGACGCGACCGCGCCGGTGGTCGGCGTCAGTGTCCACTACGACGTGGGCTTCCGCTCCGAGCCCGAGGGGCGCACCGGTTTCGCGCACCTCTTCGAGCACCTGATGTTCCAGGGCTCGGAGAGCCTCGAGAAGCTCGCCCACTTCCGGCACGTCCAGTCCAGCGGCGGCACCTTCAACGGGTCGACCCACCCGGACTACACGGACTACTTCGAGGTGCTGCCGAGCGCCGCGCTCGAGCGCGCGCTGTTCCTCGAGGCCGACCGGATGCGCGCGCCGAAGCTGACCGCCGAGAACCTGGCGAACCAGATCGACGTCGTCAAGGAGGAGATCCGGCTCAACGTGCTGAACCGGCCCTACGGCGGGTTCCCGTGGATCACCCTGCCGCCGGTGCTGTACTCGACGTTCCCCAACGCGCACAACGGTTACGGCGGCTTCGAGGACCTCGAGAGCGCGACGGTCGAGGACTGCGCCGCGTTCTTCGACACCTACTACGCGCCCGCGAACGCCGTCCTCACCGTGGCCGGCGACTTCGAGGTGGACAACGCCAAGAAGCTGATCGAGACGCACTTCGGCGACGTCCCGCACCGGCCCGCGCCGCAGCGGCCGTCGTTCGCCGAGCCGCTGCCGACCACCGAGCTGCGCGGCGAGGTCGAAGACCCGCACGCCCCGCTGCCCGCGCTCGGCATCGGCTACCGGATGCCGGACCCGATCAACGACGTCGACGGCTACCTGGCCTACCTCGTGCTCGCCGGCGTCCTCACCGACGGCGACGGCTCCCGCCTGCAGCAGCGGCTGGTGCACAAGGAGCCCCTGGTCGTCGACATCGGCGCCGGCGCCGGGCTGTTCGGCCCGTTCGAGGCGCGCGACCCCGACACGTTCACCGTCACCCTGATCCACCCGCACGAGGTGCCGCGCGAGCGGGTGCTCGCCGCGCTGGACGACGAGCTGGAGAAGCTCGCCGAGACCCCGCCGAGCGAGGAGGAGCTGCGCAAGGTCACCGCCCGCTGGACGGCGAGCCTGCACTCCGAGCACGACCGGCTGGTGTCCCGGACGCTGGCCCTCGGTTCGTTCGAGCTGCTCTACGGCGACGCGTCGCTGGTGTACAAGCTCGCGGACCGGATGTCCGCCGTCACCTCGGAAGCCGTTTCGGCGGCGGCGAAGGCGCTGCGCCCCGACGCGCGCGCCGTCCTGGTGGTCAAGCCCGCTTCGGAAGGGACCAACGAGCAGTGACTTCTGCAACGCACCGCAGTGCGGACGAGATCGGCCGCACCACGCGGGGGCCGCGCCCGCTGCCGCCCCTCGGCGAGCAGCGCGCGGCCGCCGATCTGTCCCATGTGGACACTTCGCTGACCAACGGCTTGCGGGTGCTGGCCGTGCGCAAGGCGACCGTGCCGCTGGTCGAGGCCCGGCTGTGGATCCCGTTCGCGGGCGACGACGCGCTGCACCCGGCCACGGCCGAGGTGCTCGCCGAGACGATCCTGACCGGCACGGCGCGCCGCAACCGCATCGAGATCGACGCCGAGCTGGCGTTGATCGGCGGTGACATCGGCGCCGGCGTCGACCCGGAACGCCTGGTGCTGACCGGATCCGCGCTCGCCGACAAGCTGCCGACGTTCCTCGACGTCCTCGGCGACGTCCTCACCGCGGCGACGTACGCGGACGAGGAGATCGCGCGCGAGAAGGAGCGGCTCGTCGAGCGGATCGCCGTCTCGCGGACGCAGCCGCGCACGATCGCGCGTGAGGCGCTGCAGAAGCACCGCTACGGCGACCACCCGGCCACGCGCGAGGTCCCGCGCGCCGAAGACGTCGCCGTCGTGACGCCGGAGCAGGTCCGGGCGCTGCACCAGGCTTCGGTGCTGCCGCGCGGCGCGGTTCTGGTGCTGGTGGGCGACATCGACCCGGCCGCGGTGATCGCGGACCTGGAGAAGGTGCTCGGCGGCTGGGCGTCCGACCGCTCCGCCGTCCGGCTGCCGCCGCTGCCGGAGCTGACCGGGCCGAACGTGCTGCTGGTGCCGCGCGCCGGGGCCGTGCAGTCGCAGATCCGGCTGTCGGCGCAGACCGTGCCGCGCACCGACCCGGGCTACGCGGCGCTGCAGCTGGCGAACCTGGCCTACGGCGGGTACTTCTCGTCGCGGCTGGTGGAGAACATCCGCGAGAACAAGGGGTACACGTACTCCGCGCACTCCGGGTTCGAGTTCACCGACGGCACGGCGGTGGTCAACGTCGACGCGGACACGGCCACCGAGGCGACCGCGCCGGCGCTGCTGGAGACCCGCTACGAGCTGGGCCGCCTCGGCCAGGTCCCGCCGACCGGCGACGAGCTGGAATCGGTGCGGCAGTACGCGATCGGCTCGCTGCTGACCTCGACGTCGTCGCAGTCCGGGCTGGCCGGCCAGGTGCTGGCGCTGGCGTCGACCGGGCTGGGCCTGGAGTGGCTGAACGAGCACCCGGCGCGGGTCGCGGCGGTGACCGCTGACGAGGTCGCGGAAGCGGCGCTGAAGTACTTCGCCCCCAAGCGGTTCACGGGCGTGGTGGTCGGCGACGCGGGTGTGCTGGAGCGCAAGCTGCTGTCCCTGGGCGACGTCGTCGTGGGCGAGCCCGCCTGATGTCCGTCCCGTTCTCGCTGGGTGCCCTGCCGACCTTGTCGCGGTCCACTGTGGACCGTCAGGAAGGCTTGCGCACCAACCCGTCGCGGCTGTTGTCGCGCTGGGCCGACGCCCGGGTCGTCCTGCTGGACGACACCGGGCGCACCCCGGTCGTCGAGGGAACGTCGGTGCTGGCGTTCCGGAAGGCGATCGACTTCGGCGCTGAACCGCCGGCGGACGCGGTGTTCCTCGGCGAGTGGCAGGACGTCGACTACTGGTCGCTGCCGGGCGGCCCGTCGGGTTCGGCCGACACCGTGAAGATGGCGGGCAGCTGGGGGTTCGTCGAGGAGGTCCCGCGCGCGGACGGCGAGGTCTGGGTCGAGCTGCGCGGGTACGGCGACCTGCTGGACGACACGTCGGCGGGCCTGTTCACGACGGCCCAGGCGTTGCGGTTTTGGCGTCGCCAGGCCAAGTTCTGCACGCGCTGCGGGCATCCCACGGAGTTGATCCAGTTCGGCTGGGCGAGCAAGTGCACGAACGACGGCCGCGAGGAGTACCCGCGCACGGACCCGGCGGTGATCTGCCTGGTCCACTCGTCGGAGGGCGTGAACGGATCGCACGTGCTGCTGGCGCGCCAGCCGATTTGGCCGGCGGGGCGGTATTCGGTGTTGGCGGGGTTCGTCGAGGCGGGGGAGTCCCTGGAAGCGTGCGTGGTCCGGGAGATCCGCGAAGAGGTGGGCGCGTCGGTTTCGGACGTCCGGTACCTCGGGAGCCAGCCGTGGCCGTTCCCGCGGTCGATCATGCTGGGCTTCACGGCGAGGGCGGATCGATCGCTGCCGCTGGTCCCGGCGGACGGCGAGATCGAAGAGGCGCTGTGGGTTTCGCGTGACGAGGTGCGCGAGGCGTTCGCGAACAGTTCGGTGCGGGGCGAGGGTTCGCGCCCGACGCCGATCGCCGGCGGGGCGGCGGAGATCATCCTGCCGGGGAACTCGTCCATCGCCCGCGTGATGCTCAAGGCCTGGGCGGACGCGGAGGAGTAGGCCAGTACGGCTGGGCGTGCTCCGCCGCTTCGGCGATCGCCCGGCCGTCGAGCGTGGTGGCGGTGCGGGGGAGGCCCACCTTCCGCCACTCCACGCTGAACTCGACCGGCTCGGCCGGCAGCGGTGACAGCCACAGCTGCCGGTCGCCCCGGTAGCGGTGGTCGTCGTAGCTCGCGCCGCCGCTGATCTCGATCACTGAGCCCCCGCTGACGCGGAATCGCAGGTCGGCCGGCTCGAAGTCGCCGCCCGCGTGGCTTGCGTCGATGTTCTGCCACGTCGCGAGGTCCAGCGAGCCCCGGCGCACGGACAGGTGCACGACGAGGCCGCAGCCGCCCGGGTAGGCGACCACGTGCTGCAGCGCGACGACGGCGAGGTCCGTCCGCGCGACGAACCGGGCGATCGGCACCGGGCAGCCGAGCACGTCATCGGGTGGGCCGGTCGTCTCCATGCTCCCAGCATCCCCAGCCACGCAACCGGAAATCCGCTGACCGGGCCCGGTGACACCGGCGCAAGTCGTTCACCGGTGTTTCCGCCACCTGGCCCAGCGCCCGTCGAGGCGTTACCTGGTCGTTTCACGAGACCGTTGACGGCTGTGCTCCGGCTCACTACAGTCCTGCGAAACCGTCTGTAAAGTATCCTAATTAAGTCGGGAGACGACGAGTGCGAGCCGGTAGCCCGCGGATGCTGCGCGAGATCAACGATCGCGCCGCCATCGAGGTCCTCCTCCGGGAAGGCCCGCTGACCCGCGCCGAACTCGAACTCGCCATCGGTCTGTCCAAGCCCGCCACCGCGCAGCTCATCACCCGGCTCGAACTGGACACCCTCGTCGTCAAAGCCGGTGTCCGGGGTGGCGGCCGAGGTCCTCGGGCTCAGCTCTGGGCCGCCAACGGCAGCCTCGCCTTCGTCGCCGCCGTCGATCTCACGCCGCACGTCGCGGACTTCGTCGTCGCCGATGTCGCCGGGGTCGTGCTCGCCGAACACCGCACCCCGCTGCCCGTGCACGCCGGTGCCGACGTCGTCGGAACCTTCGGCGAAGCTCTCAAAACGGTCGCCGAAGCGGCCGGGATCAACAGAGAAGACCTGGCCCACGTCGTGATCGGCGCGCAGGGGGCGTTCGATCCGCGGACCGGCCTGCTCTCCTCCGCCCCGCACATCCCCGGCTGGCTCGGCTTCGACGTCCCGCAGAAGCTCTCCGACGAGCTCGGCGTCGACGTCCTCATCGAGAACGACGTCAACCTCGTCGCCGTCGAGGAGATGAGCGTCGGGCAGGCCCAGGACGTCGACGACTTCGTCATGGTCTGGCTGTCCGAAGGCGTCGGCGGCGCCGTCGTCATCGGGCGCCGGCTGCTGCGCGGGGCCACCGGCGGCGGGGGCGAGATCGACTGGATGCGCGTGCCCGATCCGGCCACTGTGGACACCGGGGACGTCTGGCCCGAAGCCGGCGCCCGGTTCGGCAACCTCGTCGACTCGCCCGCCATCTGCCGGCTCGCCGCCGCGCACGGCATCCAGGCCGCGACCGCTTGGGAAGCGGTCGAGAAAGCCGGGAAAAGCCCGTTCCTCCACGATCTGGCGAGAAGGGTCGCCGGCGGTGTCGCCAACCTCGTCGCCATCGCCGACCCGCAGCTCGTGCTCCTCTGCGGCGACACCAGCCGCGCCGGTGGCGAGGACTTCGCCGCGCTGGTGCAGGAAAAGCTCCACGAACTGGTCCTGCCGCGCACGCCCGTCGGCTGCGCTTCCGTGCAGGGCAACGCCGTTCGCGCCGGCGCGCTGCAGTCCGCGCTGGCCACCGCCCGTGAGGACGTCTTCGGCGTCGTCACCCCCACGCTCCTCGGGTCGCGCAGGTCCGAGGCCGGCAGCACCCGTCCCCAACCGAGTAGCAGCCCCAACCGATGAGGAGGAGGGCCATGCCCCCTACCACCCGGACCCGCCGTGGCGCCCTGTTAGCGGCCGCCGCCGCGGCGTCCGTCCTGCTGACGAGCGCCTGTTCCGGCGCCGCCGCGCCGAGCGGCGGTGGTGACGCGGCGGCCGCGCCCGGCAAGGACGACAAGATCACGATCACCGTGTACTCGAAGTTCACCGACCGCGAGTACGGCGTGGTCACCGCGGGCCTGAACAAGCTCAAGGCGAAGTTCCCGAACATCGAGATCAAGCACGAGGGCAACCAGGACGACGACAAGCTCACGCAGTCGATCCGCGGCGGCAACCCGCCCGACGTCGCGATCTCGTTCTACACCGACAACCTCGGTGCCTGGTGCTCCACCGGCAGCTTCCAGGACCTCAAGCCCTACATCGACCGCGACAAGATCGACCTGAACCAGATCCCCGACGCGGTCCGCAGCTACACCGAGTACCAGGGCAAGCGGTGCGCCATGCCGATGCTCGCCGACGTCTACGGCTTCTACTACAACAAGGACATGTTCGCGGCGAAGGGCGTCACCTCGCCGCCGAAGACCACGGACGAGCTGCTCGAAGACGCCAAGAAGCTGACCGAGTACAACGCGGACGGCTCGATCAAGGTCGCCGGCTTCCTGCCGTCGATGCCGTTCTACGCCAACCAGGCCCAGTACTGGGCGCCGAACTTCGGCGCGCCGTTCCTCGGCCCGGACGGCAAGTCGGACCTCGCCACCAACCCCGGCTGGAAGGCGATGTTCGAGTTCCAGCAGAAGCTGATCGACGCGCTCGGCGGCCACGACAAGGTCGAGAAGTTCAAGGCCGGTCTCGGTGACGAGTACTCCGCCGACAACGGCTTCCAGAAGGGCAAGCTGGCGATGATCTACGACGGTGAGTTCCGCACCGCGTTCATCAAGGACCAGGCGCCGACCCTGAACTACGCCACCGCGCCCGCCCCGGTGCTCACCACCATGGCGGACAAGTACGGCAGTGCCTTCACCACCGGCACGATCATCGCGATCCCCAAGGGCGCCAAGAACCCCGGCGCCGCGTGGGAGCTGATCAAGCAGGTCACCCTGGACACCGACACCCTGGTGGACATGGCCAACGGCCTGAAGAACGTGCCCAGCACGAAGGCCTCGCTGACGTCGCCGCGCCTCGACCTGCAGCCGCAGTTCAAGACGTTCCTCGACATATACGACAGCGGCAAGCTCGTGTCGAACCAGACCACGCCGATCGGTGACGCGCACCTCAAGGCGGTCAACGACTTCGCCGAGAAGTGGCAGGCCGGCTCGATCCCCGACCTGACCGCTGGCTTGCAGAAGGTCGACGCGCAGATCAACGACGAACTGAAGCAGAAGGGCGCGGGCGGATGACCTCCACCCTCGCGGAAAAGGCTTCCCCGTCCGCGCCGGCAACGGCGCGGGCGGGGGCCCGCCGGGCCAAGCGCCGCCGGACCGTCTTCTTCTTCATGGCCCCGGCGCTCGTCGGGTTCCTGGTCTTCTTCGGCTACCCGCTGATCGCCACGGTCTACTACTCCTTCACCAAGTACGACCTGATCAACCCGCCGCAGTTCATCGGGTTCGACAACTACGTCCGGATGTTCACCACCGAGCCGCTCGTCGGCACGGCCGCGTACAACACGCTGTGGCTGGTGGTCATCCTGACGACGTGCCGGGTGCTGTTCTCCCTCGGCATCGCGTCGGTGATCTCCCGGCTCAAGTCGGGGGTCGGCCTGGTCCGCACGCTCTGCTACCTGCCGACGCTCGCTCCGCCCGCGGCGGCGACGCTGGCGTTCGTCTTCGTGTTCAACCCCGAATTCGGTCCGGTGAACCGGTTCCTGCGGCTCATCGGCATCGACGGCGGGCTCTGGTTCAACAGCCCGGCCATGTCGAAGCCCGCGCTGACGCTGCTCGCGCTGTGGGGCTCCGGCGAGCTGATGATCATCATCCTGGCCGCGCTGCTGGACGTCCCGACCGAGCAATACGAAGCCGCGGAGCTCGACGGCGCCGGCCCGGTCCGCCGGTTCTGGCACGTCACGCTGCCGTCGATTTCGCCGGTGCTGCTGTTCGGCGTGGTCAACTCGATCATCTACGCGCTGCAGTTCTTCACGCAGGCGATCGTGGCGGCTTCCGCGTCCGCGGGCACCGCCGACGTCGCCGGCAACTCGAAACTCATCGGCGCGCCACAGAACTCGACGCTGACGTACCCGATCTGGCTGTACGTACAGGGTTTCCGGTACTTCAACATGGGCTACGCGGCGGCTATGGCCGTGCTGTTGTTCATCGTCAGCGCGGGGTTCACCTGGATTCTCGTGCGGCAGCTGCGTAAATCCCAGCACCAGGAGGAGGGGGCATGACCGCACTGGCCGAAGCGCCGCAGAAACCGGCGGGCGTGCCGCCCAAGGTGCGGTTCAAGCGGACCTGGGACCGGCGGCTGTCCTGGATCGCGCTGCACGCGACCGGGATCGCCCTCGGCGTGATCTTCACGCTGCCGCTGCTGTTCGTGTTCCTCACCGCGGTGATGAAGAGCGACCAGGCGATGACGGCCAGCCTGTGGCCGAGCGAATGGCACTTCGAGAACTTCGTGACGGTGTTCAAGAAGGCGCCGCTGCTCGAGTACTTCGGCAACAGCCTGCTGTACTCGGCGCTGGCGACGGCGGGCGCGCTGCTCTCGGCGATCCCGGCCGCCTACGGGCTGGCGAAGCTGCGGTGGCGCGGGCAGAACCTGTTCTTCATGCTGACCGTGGCCGCGATGCTGCTGCCGCCGCAGGTCACCATCGTGCCGCTGTACGACCTGTGGGTCCGGATGGGCCTCACCGGCACGCTGGTCCCGCTGATCGTGCCGTACTTCTTCTTCGACGCGTTCTCGATCTTCCTGTTGCGCCAGTTCTTCCTCACCATTCCGAAGGACTACATCGAAGCGGCGAAGATCGACGGCTGCAACGAGTTCCAGGCGATGGTCCGGGTGCTGATCCCGATGGCCAAGCCGGGGATCGCGGCCACCGCGATGTTCTGCTTCCTGTTCACCTGGAACGACTACTTCGGACCGCTGCTCTACACCGGCGAGAACCAGGACCACTGGCCGCTTTCGCTGGCCATCGCCTCCTTCCGCGGCATGCACCACGTCGAGTGGAACATGACGATGGCCGCCACCGCGCTGATCATGGCGCCGGTGATCGTGCTGTTCGTGTTCGCGCAGAAGTCGTTCGTCAAGGGCATCACATTCACGGGAGTCAAGGGATGAAGCTGGCAGTCGTCGGTGGCGGGTCCACCTACACGCCGGAGCTGATCGACGGGATCGCCGGGCGCCGGTCCACTTTGGACGTCGACGAGATCGTGCTGGTCGACCCGGACGCCTACCGCGTCGAGGCGGTCGGCGGGTTCAGCCAGCGCATCCTCGACCACGCCGGCCACCCGGCGCGCGTGCGGACCACGCAGTCGCTGGAAGAGGGCGTCGACGGCGCGTCGGCGGTGCTGATCCAGCTGCGCGTCGGCGGGCAGCGAGCCCGGCGCTCCGACGAGACGTTCCCGCACGCCTGCGGGTGCGTCGGCCAGGAGACGACCGGTGCGGGCGGGCTGGCGAAGGCGCTGCGCACGGTGCCGGTGGTGCTCGACATCGCCGACCGCGTTCGCAAGATCGCGGGCGACGACACGTGGATCGTCAACTTCACCAACCCGGTCGGCATCGTCACGCGCGCCCTGCTCAACGAGGGTCACCGCGCGGTCGGGCTGTGCAACGTCGCCATCAACCTGCAGCGCCAGTTCGGGAAGCTGCTCGGCGTCGGCGCGGACGACGTCAAGCTCGTCCACACCGGACTGAACCACCTGAGCTGGGAGCGCGGCGCGCTCGTCGACGGCGTCGACCGGCTGCCCGAGCTGCTGGAGCAGCACTTGGACTACCTGTCCAATGAGGTCAGTGTGCCGGAGAAGTGGTTGCGGCGGATGAACGTCGTGCCGTCGTACTACCTGAAGTACTTCTACGCGCACGACGAGCAGGTCACCAAGCAGCGCACCGAGCGCCCGCGCGCGGACGTCGTCTCCGACGTCGAGGAAGAGCTGCTGAAGATCTACCTCGACCCGGAGCAGAACACCAAGCCGGAGTCCCTCGAAAAGCGCGGCGGGGCGTACTACTCGGAGGCGGCGGTGCAGCTGGTGCACGCGCTGACCGCGGGCGGGCCGGCCGAGGAGCACGTGGTCAACGTCCGCAACGACGGGACTTTCCCGTTCCTGCCGGACGACGCCGTCATCGAAGCGCGGTCCACTGTGGACTCTTCTGGCGCCACCCCGATCCCGCAGGCGCCGGTGGAGCCGCAGTTCTCCGGCCTCATCGCGGCGACGACGGCGTACGAGTTCCTCGCGCTGGAGGTGGCGGTCAAGGGCGGCCGCGACCGCGTGGCGGACGCGCTGCTGGCGCACCCGCTGGTCGGCCAGTACACGAAGGCCGACACGCTGGCCGATTCGCTCGTGCAGATCAACCGCGAGTACCTGCCCTGGGCGCGCGGATGAGGCCCGCTGTCATCGCGATCGACGGCGGCAACAGCAAGACCGAGGTCCTGGTGATCTCGGACGACGGTGTCGTGCTGGGGAAGTCGAGAGGCCCCGGCGCGTCGCCGCAGAACATCGGCGTCGCGGCCTGCGTCACGGCGCTGGAAGGCCTGGTCCTGGAGGCGTACCCGGACTTCGGGGACAAGCCGTTCGCGGTGCACACGTCCGCGTACCTGGCCGGGCTGGACTTCCCGCGCGAGGAGGAAGCGCTGCACGCGGCGCTGTCCGCGCGCGGGTGGAGCGACACCCTGACGGTCGGCAACGACACCCTCGCGCTGCTCCGGGCGGGCAGCGCGGGGGTGGGTGTCGCGGTCGTGTGCGGCGCGGGGATCAACGGCGCCGGTGTCGGCCCGGACGGCCGCGTCCATCGCTTTCCCGCGCTGGGCAAGATTTCCGGCGACTGGGGTGGCGGCTACCGGCTCGGCGAAGAGGCGCTGTGGTGGGCCGTGCGCGCCGAGGACGGCCGCGGCCCGCGGACCGCGTTGATGCCCGCGGTGGCGGCGTTCTTCGGCAAGCCGACGCTGCTGGACGTCGTGCAGGGCCTGCACTTCGAGGAGATCGACGCGGCGTCGATCCACGGCCTGTGCCCGCTGCTGTTCGAGGTCGCCGCGGCCGGCGACGAGGTCGCGCAGGAGATCGTCACGCGGTTCGTCGAGGAGGTCAGCGTGTTCGCGGCGGTGATCCTCCGCGAGCTGGACCTGACCGAGGACGCCCCGGAAATCGTGCTGGGCGGCGGTGTCCTGACCGGGATCGGCGCGCCGGTGATCGCGGAGATCGAAAAGCGGTGCCTGAAGGTGGCGCCGCGCGCGGTGGTCCGCGTCGTCGACGTGAACCCGGTGGTGGGAGCGGCGTTGTTCGGACTCGACACGCTGGGCGCTTCGGAGGCCGCGAAGGCGGCCTTGAAGGCGGCGACCCAGCGCGTCTGAAGACCCTGGCGGAGCCCGTCCCGAAGCGGCGCGGGACGGGCTCCGTCAGACCCCCCTACGGCACCAGGATTTCGCCGGTCTCCAGCAGGGACTTGAGGTCCGAGAGCACCCAGGTCCAGCCGCCGCCGGCGTTCTCGCCCGGGCCGGCGTTGATGTCCTCGTTGTCCCCGCCGACCATCGCGGCGGTGAGCGGCGCACCGGTGACGTCGTGGGTGACGGTCAGTCTGGTGCCGGCCGTCTTCGTCGCCTCGATGTCGTAGGTGAGCGTGGTGTAGGGCTCGGCGCCCATTTCTCCGTCGCCCATCAGCAGTTTCCAGGTGATGACGAGCCTGCGCGGCGGGTCGACCTCGAGGACTTCGCCGTCGACGAGGTCCCCGGTGTACCCGGCGTCGATGAACTCCTGCGTCGGGCGGGTCCGGTGCTTGCCGCCGACCTTGAGGTCGAAGTCGGCGAGGCCGGTGTAGCCGTACTTCCGCGTCCACTCGGGCTTGGTGATGGCTTCCCAGATGCGCTCGGGGGTGGCCTTGATGTAGACGCGGTGGACCTGCACGGTGGTCGTCATGGTTCTTCGCCTTCCAGTTCGTTCTTGAGGTCGAGCAGGGCGGTGACGTGGCGTTCGGTGTACTTGTCGATCCACCGGTCGTGGATCTGCCGGATCGGCACGGGGTTGAGGAAGTGGAGTTTTTCCCGGCCTTCCTTCCGCGTGACGACGAGCCCGGCTTCTTCGAGGAGCTTCAGGTGCTTCATGACGCCGAAGCGGGTCATCTCGACCTGGGTTTCCAGCTCGGTGAGCGTGCGGCCGTCACGCTCGAAGAGCAGGTCGAGCAGGAACCGGCGGGTCGGATCCGCCAGCGCCTTGAACACCAGGTCGTCGTCGGGCACGTCAGCGATGATAGGTGACCAAAAGGTCACATGTCAACGAGTGAAAAAGGCCGCCACCCGCGGTGGGTGGCGGCCTTCGTCCGCAGCTAGACGATCAGGGAGAGGGGAAGGATCAGCGCGATCGCCACCACCGAAATCAGCGTCTCCATCACCGACCAGCTCTTCAGCGTCTGCCCGACCGACAGCCCGAAGTACTCCTTGACCAGCCAGAACCCGGCGTCGTTGACGTGCGAGAAGAACAGCGACCCGGCGCCGATCGCGAGCACCAGCAGTGCGCTGTGCGACGGGTCCATCGTCGCCGCCAGCGGGGCGACGATGCCCGCCGCCGAGACCGTCGCGACCGTGGCCGAGCCCGTCGCCAGGCGGATCGCCACCGCGACCAGCCAGCCGAGCAGGAGCGGCGACAGGTTCGCGTCCTTGGCCAGGCCCGTGATGACGTCGCCGACGCCCGCGTCCACCAGCGTCTGCTTGAAGCCGCCGCCCGCGCCGACGATCAGGATGATGCCCGCGATCGGGCCCAGCGAGTCGGCGAGCACAGTGGACAGTCGCGCCCGATCCAAACCGGCCGGGCGGCCCAAAAGGACCATGCCGACGAGCACCGCCGCCAGTAGCGCGATCAGCGGGTCACCGACGAAGTCGAGGATCTTGCGAGCGCCGTTGTCCTTGGCCAGCAGGATGTCCGAGAGCGCTTTCGCGAGCATGAGCACGACCGGCAGGAGCACTGTCGTGAGCGTCGCGGCGAAGCTCGGGCGCGGCTTGTCCGTGTCGGCGCGCTCCGGGATCAAGCGCTCCGGCGGTGTCGCGTCCGGGACGAGCCGGGCCGCGACCTTGCCGAACAGCGGGCCCGCGATGACCAGCGTCGGGATGCCGACGAGCAGGCCGAACGCCAGCGTGACGCCGACGTTCGCGTTCAGCGCGCCCGCCGCGGCGAGCGGACCCGGGTGCGGCGGGACCAGGCCGTGCAGCACCGAAAGCCCGGCGACCGCCGGAATTCCGAGCAGCATCAACGGTTTTCCGGTGCGCTTGGCCGCGAGCAGCACGACCGGGATGAGCATGACGAGCCCGATCTCGAAGAACATCGGCAGCCCGATCAGCGCGGCGACCAGTGCCATCGCCCACGGCAGCGCGGCGCCGCGCGCCTTGCCGAGGACGGTGTCGACGATCTGGTCGGCGCCGCCGGAGTCGGCCAGCAGCTTGCCGAGCATCGCGCCGAGGGCGATCAGGATGCCGACGGACGCGACCGTGCTGCCGACGCCATTCGTGAAGCTCTTCAGCAGCTTGTCGACCGGCATCCCGGCGGTCAGGCCGAGCACGAGCGAGCCGAGCACCAGCGACAGGAACGGGTGCAGCTTCACCTTCGTGATCAGCACGACGATGACGGCGATCGCGACGACCGTCGCGATGATCAGGCGGGTGTCGTGGCCGGTCCAGCCGGCGGCGAGGACGGTGTTCACGCGTGCTCCCGGAAGGCGGTGAGGGCGGCTTCGGTGATCTCGGCCGGCGTTTCGCGGATGTCGAAGACCGCGCCGGGCTCGTCCGCTTCGAGGGGTTCCAGGTCGGCGAGCTGGGAGTCCAAAAGGGACACCGGCATGAAGTGGCCCGAGCGCGACTTCATGCGTTCGGCGAGGATTTCGCGGTCGCCGTGCAGGTGGGCGAACCAGACGGCACCGCCGGTTCCGAGCACGTCGCGGTACCGGCGCTTGAGCGCGGACGACGTCACGACGCCGCCGGAGTCCTGGTGGTCGCGGATCCAGCCGGCGATGGCTTCGAGCCAGGGGGCGCGATCCTCGTCGGTCAGGGGGTGGCCCGCGGTCATCTTGTCGATGTTGGCCTGCGGATGGAACGTGTCCGCTTCGGCGTACTCGACGTCCAGTGCGTTCGCGAGCACCGTGCCGATCGTCGTCTTGCCGGAGCCTGACACCCCCATCACCACGATGACGGTCATCCGCACCTCCCACTTCGTTGTGCCCAGGTGAGTCAAACTCAAAAGTACTACTTATTCAAGATGAAGTACTACTTAATCGAGTAAGATCGCTAGGTTGGGTCCGGTGAGGCACGAGCAGGTACTGGACGCGCTGGGCGCGGCGATCGCGAACGGCTCCCTGGAGCCGGGCACCGTGTTGCGCTCCGAAGAGCTTCAGGAGCGCTTCGGTGCTTCGCGGACGGTGGCGCGTGAAGTCGTCCGGGTGCTCGAGACGATGCGGCTGACCAGCAGCAAGCGCCGGGTCGGTGTGATCGTGCGGGAGCCGGCGGAGTGGAACCACTACGACCCGCGGCTGATCCGGTGGCAGCTCGACGGTCCGGCGCGTCCGGCGGCGCTCGCGACGCTGAACGAACTGCGCTCGGCGATCGAGCCGTGCGCGGCGCGGTACGCGGCCCTGCGCGCGACGCCGGAGGAGCGCGGCCGGCTCGGCGCGCTGGGGGAGCGGCTGGCGCGCACGGCCCGGGCGCGCGACCTCACGACGTTCCTCGAGTTCGACATCGCGTTCCACGACCTGCTGCTCACCGCGTCCGGGAACCCGATGTTCGCGCAGCTGTCGGAGATCGTCGCCGAGGTGCTCACCGGCCGGACCGGGCACGGGCTGATGCCGCCGGAACCGCAGCCCGAGGCGGTGGCGTGGCACCTGGAGGTGGCCGCGGCGGTCGCCGCCGGGGAGGCGGACCGGGCGGAGCGGGCGATGCGGGACATCGTCGTCCAGGCGCGCGACGAGATCGCGGCGCTGGTCGAGTAGGGCTTTCCGGACGGCGTTGCCGGGTCGAGTAGCCTCCTCGGGTACT
Organism: Amycolatopsis sp. NPDC098790; assembly: GCF_044759945.1. Taxonomy (NCBI): domain Bacteria; kingdom Bacillati; phylum Actinomycetota; class Actinomycetes; order Pseudonocardiales; family Pseudonocardiaceae; genus Amycolatopsis; species Amycolatopsis sp. NPDC098790. The sequence goes on along the minus strand of NZ_JBIWAI010000012.1, from coordinate 70,753 downwards.
GGAGTTTTCTTCTGCCGGGGGGCACGGGTGAGCGCGGCGCGCGCGATCGGACTGGTGTTGGGCGTGGCGGCCGACGGCGCCCTCGGCGATCCCCGCCGCCGGCTCCCGGTGACGGCGTTCCGCCGCCTCCCGCAGCGTCCGGGTGCGGTGGTCGCGGGCCTCGCGGTGGCGGGCGGCCTCCTGCTCGAACGCGCCGGCCGCGGCCGTCCCCTGGTCCAGGCCTCGGCGACGGCCGTGACGACGTGGGCGGTCCTCGGCGCGGCCGGCCTGGCCCTGCAGGGCACGGAACTGGCCCGCGACCTGGAGGAGTCCCGCTTCGACCCGGCCCGCGCGACACTGTCCGAACTGGACCCCCGCGTGGCCGACGGCCTGGATCTGGTGGGGCTGTCCCGGGCATCGGTGGAGACGGTCGCGGAGAACACGTCGGACGCGGTGGTGGCGCCGCTGGTGTGGGGCGCGGTGGCGGGGGTCCCGGGCCTGCTCGGAGCGCGCACGGTGAGCCTGCTGCGCCGGGCCCGGGTGGGCCGGCGGGGGCATTGGGCGATAGACCGGCTCGACGAGCTGGTCCACCTGGTCCCGACCCGCGTGGCGGCGGGGTTGACGGTGTTGGCGGCCCCGGTGGTCGGCGGATCGGCGGGCGGGGCCTGGCGGGCTTGGCGCCGCGACACGATCGCGCACCCGAGCCCGAACGCGGGCCGCGTCGAGGCGGCCTTCGCGGGGGCGCTGGAGGTTCGTGTTGGCGGGCGGACGGTTTATCCGCACGGGGTGGCGGAGTTGCCGGTGCTGGGGGTCGGGCGGAATCCCGACGCTGGGCATGTGACGCGGGCGGTGGAGTTGTCTCGGGTAGTGGGGTGGCTGGCCGGAGTCACTTCGGTGGTGCTCGCGGTGGTCGCGGGGTTCTGGCGCCGTTCGCGCTGACGTTGTCCACAGGTGGCGGCCGATGTGGACAGCTGCCGCGCTCGGCTCGCTTTCCAGCGGTTTTGTCGGTCGGCGCCGGTAGACTGGCCAAGGGGGACGCCCCCCAGGGAGGGTGGTTTCTAGGGGTGGTTGCAACACCTGAGTGCTCAGGAGTTGCTCCCGGACCGGGAAACGCTGGCGGGCCGAGGCCGCCCAAGCCGCGCTTCCGCCGGAGAACACCAACGGCCGCCGAGCACCTGGACATGGTTGCCGTCGAGCTCAACGACCGCCCGAGAATGACCCTTGGCTGGGACAGCCCAGCCGAACGCATGACACAGTTACTCAACACCAACCACAGCCAGCAGCAGTGTTGCAATGACCGCTAGAAACCGCCGAAGGGCGGGGGCCGTGAGTCTCGTCAGGCTCGCTCTCGCAGCGGCTCGGCCGACGTCCTGAATGACTCATTCAGGACCTCCCAAGCCCTGAATGAGTCATTCACGACATCCGGCGAGCCGGTCATCGGCGGATGGCGGCCTGCCCCGCGACTTTGCCGGAGCCCTGCCTGGGAGTGGCGAGGCCGGCAAAGTCGGCGTTCCGGGGCCGCTGAAGCGAAGCCCGAGTGTCTTGAATGAGTCATTCAGGACCTCCCAAGTCCTGAATGACTCATTCAAGACGTTTGGCGGGACCGTCGGCCGTGCTGCCGCCGACTTCGCCGGAGCCCCCAGGGAAGGGCGGGTTGCCGTGAGTCTCGTCAGGCCCGGCGGCGCAGCTGGGCCAAGGCCTCCGCGTCGAGGCGCCCGTCCCGCTCCGCCAGCCGAGCCCCGATCCGCGACCGGTCCTCGTCGGTCTTGTTACCGCCGAACTTGAACTTCGCCCGTACCCCCGTGATCGTGAACTCGATCCCGCGGATCCCCGGCAGCAACCGCCGATCCGGCGACTCCGGACCAGCGCTCACCCGAGCCCGGGCGCCGTCCGTCTCGAAGTGGCGCAGCTGCTTCTCCAGCAGAGCCGCCTTCGCGACCGGGTCGTCGACCAACCGGACAGACCCCTCCAACTGCACCGTCGCGTAGTACGACGTCGGCACCCCGACCGCCGGATCGCCGGCCGTGTTCCAGTCCGCGCGAATGTACGTGTAGTCGTCGACCACCGTCAGCAGCGCCCGGGGGTGCTCCTCCAACAGCGGCCAGATCGGGTTGGGGCGCGCCAGGTGCGTGATGATCGTGTCGGCGCCGTCGAATGCGAAGTGCGCCGGGGTCACCACCGGCAGGTCGCGGTCCTTGCCGCCGGCGATCAGCTGGCCGAAGTCGTGCGTGGACAGCCAGGCGCGCCACTCCGCGTCCGATGCGGCGTCCCACGGGTGGATCAGCATGACCCCATGTCACCACCCCGAGTGGCCTGGAAGAAGAGCCAATGAGCAGCTACTTCTGATGGCCACTTTCGGCGAGCTCGTCCTCGGCCAGGATCTCCGCGACGGACTTCCGGCGCTGCGTCGGCGCCGCGGACGCGTCCAGCGCTCCACCCGGCTTCAGCTCACGGACGGTGAAGTACAGCCACCCCAGCAGCGCCATCGCGCCGAACGCGATCCACTGCAGCGCGTACGACAGGAACGGCCCGGAGTCCGTCTGCGGCAGCGGCAACGCGCCCAGCACGCCGGGCTGGCCGGTGTCGAGCTGGAAGTACCCCGGCCGGATGTCGAGCTTCCCCGCCCGCGCGACCACCCGCGAGTCGACGACGTAGCTCTGCAGCTGCCCGCCGGTCGACGCGTCGGCGAACGCGTCCCGGTTCTTCGGGTCCGTCTCGTCCGCGCGCACCCGGGCCGTCACGGAAACGGTCCCCGGCGGCGGAGGCGCGTACGGCAGCACGCCGGACTTGCTGTCGAGCCGGACGTACCCGCGGTCGATCAGGACGACCGTCCCGTCGGTGGTCCGCATCGGCGTCAGCACCTCGAAGGCGCCCTCGCCCTGGACCGTCCGCAGCCGCGCGACGACTTCCTTGTCCGCCAGGTACTGGCCGCTGATCGAGACGAGGTGCCACTCGGTGCGCTGGTCGGGCACGCTGCCCGGCGGCAGCAGCCGCGCCAGCGGCAGGGGCGCGGCGGTGAACGACGCCTCCAGCGCGGAGTTCTGCTGCTCGCGTTCGGTGTTGCGGCTGAACTGCCACGGCGAGAGCAGCGTGAAGCAGCAGATGGCGAAGGCGAACACCACCACCGTCAGAGCCAGCCACCCGGGCTTGAGCAGGAACCGCAACCGCACCCCACCACGGTAGGCCGTGCCCCGGTGCGCCCGCCCGCCGACCTCCGCCGGCTGTGACCCCTACCCGCGCGAACGCACCCAATCCAGCAAACCGGGCACCGCGCGTTCGATCATGCCGAGGACGTCCTCGAAGCCGTCGTCACCGCCGTAGTAGGGGTCCGGAACCTCGGCGCCTTCGGGGGCCGACGGGTCGAACGACCGCAGCAGCCGCACCTTCGCCGGATCGCCGACGCGCGCCCGGAGGAACTCGGCGTGGCCCTCGTCGGCGGCCAGCAGCAGGTCGGCACCGAGGTCTTCGTCCGACACCTCGGAGGCGACGTGCGCGGTGGGGTAGCCGTGCGCTTTGAGCGTGGCGCGGGCGCGCTTGTCGGCGGGCTCGCCGGCGTGCCAGGGGCCGATGCCCGCGCTGGTCACGCGGACGTCGCCGATCCCGGACTCGTCGAGCTTCGCGCGGAAGACCAGCTCGGCCATGGGGGAGCGGCAGATGTTGCCGGAGCAGACGAAGACGAGGTGCGTCACTCCGCGAGCGTAACCGGCCGGTTCACCCGGTCACCCGCTCGCTCGGCGGTACCCGGGCCCCCGCGCGGCCACTTAGCGTCGATCGCGCGAGGACGCGAACCGGAAGGAGAGCGATCATGCACGGATGCTGCTCGAAGTGCACCGGTCAGGGCTGCGGCTGCTGCGGCAACTGCAACTGACGCTCCACCGGGCGCTCGCGGCGGCGGCGGTGGACCCGCCGCCGGGGCGCCCCTCGGCGAGGGTGCGGTGGCCGCTCCGGCGCGAAGATCAGCGCGGCAGGCAGGTCGCCGACGTCGCTTCGCCCAGCGCCCGCGCGTGCAGGGCGTCGAACCGGTGGACCACGTCCGCCACCTCCGCCGCCACCAGCTGCCGGGCCGGGCACGACCGCGCGGAACGCACCGGCAGCGTCGCCGCCAGTTCCGTCAGCAGTCCCGAGTTCAGCCGGTCGATCACCGGGCGGATCTCGCCCAGGTCGGGCCGGGTCGACGGCACCTCCGACGGGTGCGCGTCCCAGCGCGCGTACCACCCGCGCTGCACCAGCTTGTTCGCCTCGATCTGGGCGCGGAAGAACCGCACCGCGTCCGCCGGGTCCAGGCCCAGCGCCGGCGCCTGCGCCGACACCGAGTCGTAGATCTGCTGCTCGCGCACCGGGTCGTCGATCGGGGACGGCGTGCCGTACTTCGCCGCCGCCACCTGGTCGGCGATCGCCACGCGCTGCGCGGCGAGGTCGGTGAGCCGCCAGAGACCAGGCGCCGAAGCCGAAGCCGGAACCGAAGCCAGGACCAGGCCCGACACCACCGCGATGAGCACAGCCAGTACTCGCATGGCCCGGGACCGTACATGCGAAGATCCCCCGGTGCCCGCGCTTTCCGAAATCACCACCGTCCTGGAGCAGGCGTACCCGCCCGCGCTCGCCGAGTCGTGGGACGCCGTCGGCCTCGTCTGCGGCGACCCCGGCGAGCCCGTCACGCGCGTGCTCTTCTGCGTCGACCCGGTCGCCGAAACCGTCGACGAGGCCGCCGCGCTCGGCGCGCAGCTGATCGTCGCCCACCACCCGCTGCTGCTGCGCGGCGTGCACGGCGTCCCGGCCGACACCGCCAAGGGCGCGCTCGTGCACCGCATGATCCGCGGAGGCATCGCCCTCTTCTGCGCGCACACCAACGCCGACTCGGCCGACCCCGGCGTGTCCGACGCCCTCGCGGAGGCGATCGGGCTGCGCGTCACCGGCCCGCTCGAACCCAACGAAGACGGCGTCACCGGCATCGGCCGCCTCGGCGAGCTGCCCGCGGCCGAGCCGTTCTCGCGGTTCGTCCAGCGCGTCGCCGACGCCCTCCCGGCGACCGTGCCCGGTGTCCTCGGTGCCGGCGACGCCGACCGCCCGATCCGCACCGTCGCCGTCTCCGGCGGCGCCGGGGACTCCTACCTGAAGCAGGCCACCGCGGCCGGGGTCGACGCCTTCGTCACCGCCGACCTGCGCCATCACCCCGCCGGCGAGCACCTCGCGAACCCGGGCGCCGTGCCCGCGCTGGTCGGGCTGACCCACTGGGCGTCCGAATGGCCCTGGTGCGGGCAAGCCTCGGCGCTCGTGGCGGAAGCGTTTGCGGGTAACGTCGACGTTCACGTCTCCACGCGGTGCACCGACCCGTGGAACGTCCGCGCCGAGCGCACATCGATCTAAGAGGAGCACCGTGAAGGCCGAACCCGCCGTGCAGCGCAAGTTGCTCGAGCTCGCCAAGGTGGACGCCGAGCTCTCGCGCACCGCGCACCGCCGCCGCACCCTGCCCGAGCTGGCCGAGATCGACGCGGGGGAGAAGACGGCCCGCGAGCGCCGCGACGCGCTCGTGTCCGTGGAGACCGCCGCCTCCGACCTCGACCGCGAGATCGCGCGGCAGGAGAAGGAGATCGAGTCGGTGCGCGCCCGCGAGGACCGCGACCGCAAGCTCCTGGCGTCCGGGTCGGTCAACTCCAAGCAGATGACCGACATCGAGCACGAGCTGCAGACCCTGCAGCGCCGCCAGAGCGCGCTCGAAGACGACCTGCTGGAGCTGATGGAGCAGCGCGAGGCCCTCGGCCTGGACGCGCAGCGCACCGGCGCCGAGGTCGACAAGGCCGAGGCCGAGGTCGCCGCCGCGACCGCCCGCCGCGACGAGGCGTTCAAGGACCTGGACACCACCCGCGCGCGGCGCGACGAAGACCGCGCGAAGCTGCTGCCGCGCTTCCCGGAGCCGCTGCTCAAGCTGTACGAGCGCGTCCGCGAGCACAAGGGCATCGGCGCCGCGCTGCTGCGCGCCCGTCGCTGCGGCGCGTGCCAGCTGGAGATGGACCGCAACACGATCGCCGAGATCAAGGCCGCGCCGGAGGACGACGTCATCCAGTGCGAAAACTGCGGCGCGGTGCTGGTCCGGACCATGGAGTCGGGTCTGTGACGTCGCACGTCGTCATCGAGGCGGACGGCGGTTCCCGCGGCAACCCGGGCCCGGCCGGCTACGGCGCCGTCGTCAAGGACAGCGACGGCGAGGTCCTCGCCGAGCGCAAGGAAAGCCTGGGCGTCGTCACCAACAACGTCGCCGAGTACAACGGCCTGATCGCCGGCCTGGCCGCGGCGGCCGAGCTGGGTGCGTCCACTGTGGACGTCCGGATGGACTCGAAGCTCGTGGTGGAGCAGATGTCCGGGCGCTGGAAGATCAAGCACCCGGACATGCAGCCGCTCGCCGAGCGCGCCAAGGAGCTGGCCGCCGGCTTCTCGCGCGTGAAGTACGAGTGGATCCCGCGGGCGCAGAACTCCCACGCCGACCGGCTCGCCAACGAGGCGATGGACGCGGCCGCCGGCAAGCCGGCCGCGTCGCTGGGACAAGCCGGGACTTCGTCCCGGGCCGGGGGCTCCGCCACCCGGACCCCCGAAGGAACGCCGAAGCCGAAGCTGCCGACCCGCAAACCCGACCGCGCGACGGTCGCCTGGACCGGTGCGCAGGGCACGCCGACCCGGCTGCTCCTGCTGCGCCACGGCCAGACGGAGATGTCGGCGCTGCGCCGCTACTCCGGCCGCGGCGACGTCCCGCTGACCGAGCTGGGCCGGTCGCAGGCCGCCGCGGCGGCGAAGCGGCTGGCCGCGATGGACGGCCTGGTCGTCGACGGCGAGGCAGTCCCGATCATCTCCTCGCCGCTCACGCGCACGAAGCAGACCGCGCAGGCCGTCGCCGACGCGCTCGGCGGCCGCGTCGAGACCCACCCCGGCCTCATCGAGACCGACTTCGGCGACTGGGAGGGCCTGACGTTCGCCGAAGCGGCCGACCGCGACCCGGAACTGCACTCCTCGTGGCTCGGCGACGCCGCGGTGCCGCCGCCCGGCGGGGAGAGCTTCGACGTCGTCCACCGGCGCGTCCGCAAGGCCCGCGACGAGCTGATCGCCGAGCACGGCGGCAAGACGTTGCTGCTGGTCAGCCACGTGACGCCGATCAAGACGCTGCTCCGGATGGGCCTCGACGCGGGCCCGCAGCTGCTGTTCCGGCTGCACCTCGACCTGGCGTCGCTGTCGATCGTCGAGTTCTACCCGGACGGGAACGCTTCGGTCCGGCTGGTCAACGACACCTCGCACCTGGCCTGATCGGCACAAATGTGGGGTGGATCACGCTCAATGCCGACGCGTGGCGGACCCCGGATGGGGTATTGGCTACAGTGTCTCGACCGCGTCGCCGCGGTGGCGGATCCACTGATGGGTCCACTTCAGGGGGCGCCAGCTCGCGCGTATCCCACCGGCAGAAGCCTGCGGGCGGAACAGTGACGAGGACATGACGGCTAGCGCACTCACCGAGACCTCCCCGAGCGACGTCCCCGAGGACCCCGCGCCCGCGACCACGAAGCGGGGTTGGGGTGCGCGGCTCGCGCCGGTGCTGGCCGTGCTCGCCGGCGTCGCGGCGGTCGCCGCCCACGCCACCCGCTACGGCCACTGGATCGTCGACGACGCCGCCATCACGTTCTCCTACGCCCGCAGCTTCGCCGACGGCCTCGGCCCGGTGCTGCAGCCGGGCGCCCCGCCGGTCGAGGGCTTCTCCGACCCGACGTGGATGGTGCTGCTCGGCCTCGGCAAGCTCGTCGGCCTCTTCGACCACGGCGCGATCTTCGGCATCCCCGACTACGTGCTGTTCCCGAAGGCGCTGGGCCTGCTGTTCACCGGCGGCATCCTGACCGCGTGCTACATCGCGGCGAAGCAGATCTTCACGCGCTTCGCGTGGCTGGCCACGCTGATCGCCGGCCTGACGCTGGCGACGATCCCGTCGTTCGTCATCTGGGTCGTGTCCGGCCTGGAGAACTCGCTGTTCGCGTTCGCCGTTGTCACGCTCGCGGTGACGCTGTTCGTGGCGGTGCGCAACGACCGGCTGCTGACCCCGAAGGTCGCGCTGTGGGCGGGCGTGATGGTCGCGTTCGCGGCGCTGACCCGCCCGGAAGGCCTGATCTACGCGGGCGCGTACCCGCTGGCGGCGCTCTTCCTGCTGCGCGGCGGCCTGTTCTGGAAGAGCTTCCGCCTGGCGCTGCTGTCGGTGGCGGCGTTCGCGGTGCCGTTCGGCGCGTACGTCGTCTGGCGGCACGCGGAGTTCGGGCGGCTGCTGGCCAACCCGTCGGTGGCCAAGCAGCAGGGCCTGCCCGGGTTCGACGCGGTGAAGCGGCCCTTCGAGCTGGCGGGCTACGCGGGCTGGGCCGGCGTGGTCCTGCTGGCGCTGGTGATCGTGTTCGCGCTGGTCAAGGCGCCGTGGCGGCGTTCGCTGATCGCGCTGCTGGTGCCGTTGGGGCTGGGGATCGTCGCGTACGGCGTGATGGTCGCCGACTGGATGTACCAGCACCGGTTCGCCAGCCCGATCTGGGCGCTGGCGGTCATCGCGGGCACGCTCTCGGCGGGCGAGCTGCTCAAGCACCGGCGGGCGTTGCTGCGGGCCGGGATCGTGGTGGTGCTGGTGGCGGCGTTCGTGCCGTCGGCGGTCGGGTTCGCGGCCGCGGCGGACAAGTTCGCGAAGAACCCGAACATCACGGCGTGCCTGGTGGCCGACCGGTTCGGCCGCGGGTTCAACACGTACGCGGACATCCTGGGCCTCCAGAAGGCGTCGCTGCTGCTGCCGGACCTCGGCGGTTCGTCGATGACGAGCCGGCTCGAGCTGGTGGACATGGCGGGCCTGGTCAACAAGCCGATCGCGGACCTGGTCCACGACAACGACCTGGCTGGCCTGCGCGACTACGTGTTCGACACGGTCAAGCCGACGTTCATCCACTCGTGGGGCCCGTGGGCGGCGGGGAACGGGATCGCGCTGGACCCGCGGTTGGACCGCGACTACGTGCTGATCTACTCGTCGCCGATCGAGGGGCTGCGCAACGGCGACTGGGTGCGTCGCGACGCGGTGACGGACCCGGCGAAGCTGAAGGCGGCGCAGGAGTACGCGGCGAAGACGATCCCGGCGGTGGCGGCGGACCGGTTCGGCGGCCCGCTGGACGACTGCGGCGCGACGATGAAGCCGGGCCAGACGATCACGATGCCCAGCTGAGCCCGAGCCACAACGCCCCGGTCGCCGCGGCCAGGCACAGGGGCGTGGTGATCGCCCCGAGGGCGTGGAACGTCTTCGCCGACGGGTGGCCGGGGAGCGTGCGGCGCCACAACAGCGTGGCCAGTGAGCCCAGGTAGCTCGCGTTCGGGCCGATGTTGACGCCCAGCAGCACCGCCAGCAGGATGCCCGGCGCCGGGTGCGGGCCCAGGACCGACAGCAGGATCAGCGTCGCCGGGAGGTTGTTGACCAGGTTGGCCAGCAGCGCCGCCACCCCGGCCGCGAGCAGCAGGTCCACCAGGCCGGTGGACGTCGGCAGGACGTCGAGCAGCAGGCCGCCGAGCAGGTGCTCCGAGACCGCCTCGACCACCACCGCCAGGCCCAGCACGAACAGGCACAGCTGCGGCGCGGCCTCCGTCACCAGCTGCCACGGCTTGATCTTGCCCATCGCGAGCGCGCGGGTGCCTAGGACCAGGGCCGCGAGTGCCGCGATCCACACCGGCTCGACGTGGCCGAGCGGGCCCAGCGCGAACCCCACCAGTGTCAGGCCGAGGATGACCAGGGAGAACACCGGCGGGTCCAGGTGCTGTTCGGGCTCGGCGGTCTCGCGCGGGCGCAGGTCCGCGGCGAAGAAACGCAGGAACACCACCAGCTCGATGGCGATCGTGACCAGCCACGGCAACGCCATCGCCGCGGTGAACCCGGCGAAGGTCAGCCCGGACGCGCCGAACGCCAGCAGGTTCGTCAGGTTCGACACCGGCAGCAGCGTCGAGGCCGAGTTCGCCAGGTGCGCGCAGGCGTAGACGTGCGGTCTCGCCGGCAGGCGCAGGCTCGTCGCCGTCGCCAGGACGACCGGGGTGAGCAGGACGACGGTGGCGTCCAGGCTGAGGATCGCGGTGACCCCGGCCGCCGCCGCGAAGGTGAGGACGAGCAACCGGCGCGGCTTGCCGTGGCAGGCTTCGGCCAGCCGGTTGCCGAGCCAGGTGAAGACGCCGTCCACACTGGCCAAAAAGGACACGAGGAGGATGGCGGCGAGAAAGCCCAGCGTCGGCAGGATCTCGACGGCCCGGCTCCCGGCGGCTTCCGGCCGGACGAGCCCGAGCAGGAGCGCGAGGCCGGCGGCGGGCACCGCGGCGACGGCTTCGGGCCAGCCGCGGGGACGCACGATGGCGAAGACCAGCACGCCGACCAGCAGCGCCAGGCTGCCCGCCCCGGCCCAGAAGTTCACGCACCCACGCTAATCGACGCGCGGCGCGGGCCGGCCGGGGGCGCCCCCGTTTTCCACGCTACCGGAAGGCACCGACAATTCCGCTCGCCGAGTCCACATCGGACTGATCGTGAGCCGGCGGTGAACTTCGCTTGGCCGCGCAAAGCAACGCCGCCGGGGGCGGTCAACGCGCGTCCACGCGGTGGGAACTCACCCGCCGCGCTGTGACTTCGCCAGCGCGCCACCGAGTTCCGCGCGGCCGGGGATGCCGAGCTTGCGGTACGCACCGGACAGGTGCAGCTCCACCGTTCGCCGCGTGAGGTGCAGTGCCGTCGCGATCTCGCGGTTCGTCAGCCCTTGCGCGGCCATCACGGCGATGCGGTTCTCCTGCCGCGTCAAGCCGTGCTCGTTGTCCTTCGCCGGGGTCAGCGCCCGCCGCGCCGAGCGCAGTTCCTCCGCCGCGCGGCGGGCCAGCGGACGCGCGCCGCAGTGCTCGCTCAGCTCGACGGCCGGCCGCAGCGTCTCGATGGCCTTCTCGGACTGGCCGTGGCGCGCCTGCAGCGTGCCCAGTTCCGTCAGCGCCGTCGCCAGCTGCAGCCGGGCCGGCGACGAGCGCAGCGTCGTGATCGCCTTCGTCAGCGCGCGCTCGGCTTCGTCGTCCTCGCGGACGAGCCCCAGCGTCGTCAACGCCGTGCCCAGCGGCCGCGCCGCGCCCCACCGCGCCGAGGCGTTCATGTCCTCTTCGGCCAGCCGGGCCGCGTCGTCGGCCTGGCCCAGCGCCAACGCCGCCCGCGCCGCGTGCGCGCGCCACGGCACGAAACCCGGGAACCGCATGCCGTGGTGGGCGAGCCGGCGCCCGCAGCTGAGCAGGTCCTCGAACCCGAACCGCGTGTACCCGGTCGCGACGCGCAGGCGGCCGCGCGCGTACAGGAGGTACGTGTGGGTGAACAGGCCCTGGCTCGCGACGAAGTCCATCCGGTCCAGCAGCGACGTCGCCGCCTCGAACCGGCCCAGGTCCACCCAGCATTCGACGAGCTTGGCCGCGCACAGCACGCCGACCGGGCACGTCGTCGTCCCGCCGCGCTCGTCGAAGCGCCGCAGCAGCGACTCGAAGTGGACGCTCGCCCGCTGCAGGTCGCCGCTGGCCTGCAGCGCGATCCCGCGGGCCAGGGTGGGGAGCGCGCCGTGCGGGATGTGCACGTCCCACGGCTCGCGCTCGACGTCGAGGACCCGGCACAGCCGGTCGACGTGCGCGGGCTCGTCCGCGAGCACCGACGTCGCCAGCGTGAAGAAGTAGTGCTGCTCGAACAGCTCGCCGTCGTCGCCGGTCAACGCGTCCGCGAAGTGCCCGACGGCGTCCTGCGCGGACTCGCCGCTGCGGACCGCGTCGAGCGCCAGCAGTGCCGAGCGGCTGCGCTGCGCGGCCGGGTCGGTCAGCGGGGCCCACTGCTCCTCGAAGTCGCGGAACTCCGGCGGCGGGCCGAGCCGGCTGCCGGCCTCGGCGAGGTAGGTCATGCACAGCAGCGGCCAGACGGCGTCCGGCCCGCCCGCGTCGAGCCGCGCCGCGATCTGGCCCGCCGCGCTGATCGCCAGCCGCGCGTCCTGGCCGCCGCAGAGCGACAGCAGCATCGCCGACGCGATGAACGCGGCCGTGTCGCGGTTGCCGATCGTGTCGACGGCCTCCCGGACGCGCTGCGCCGCGGCGGGCGGGTCGACCTGGAACTCCGCGTGCGCCAGCTGCAGCAGCACGGCCACCCGGCGCCCCGACGTCAGCCGCTCCTCCAGCGCCCGCCGCAGGTACCGCGCGCCCAGCTCGGACCGGCCGGAGAACACGGCGTTGCGCGCGCTCAGCCGCAGCACGTCCACGCCCCACGGGATCCGGATCGACGTCGCGTCGAGCAGGTGCGCGGCGACGCGCTCGGCGGGCGCGCCGGCCTCCGACAGCAGCTTCGCCGCCCGCGCGTGGTTGACCGCGCGCGTGGTCTTCGGCATGTCCTTGAGGACGGAGTTGCGGACGAACGGGTAGGTCAGCGTCGGGGAGTTGCTGTTGTTCAGCACGTGCAGGCGGACCATCGTGTCGATCGCCTGCAGCGCGTCGGACTCGTCGACGCCGGCGAGCTGCGCCAGCAGGTCGAAACCGGCGTCCTCGCCGAGGATGGCGGCGGCCTGCAGGATCGCCGGCGCGTGCGGGAACTCCTCCATCCGCGTGTGGAGGACCTGCCCGATCAGCGACGAGCCGAGCTCCTGCGGATCGGCGCCCGGCAGCAGCCGCGGCCGCAGCGCCTGCAGCAGGTACGGGTTGCCGCCGGTCGCCTCGCGGCACGCGGTCGCGAGCTCGCCTTGGGCGAGGCCGAGGATCTCGGCCGCGCCCGCGTCGCCGAGGCCGTTGAGGGTGATCGTCGCCGGCGTGCAGCCCGCCATCTCCAGCAGCGCGACCTCGCGGTGCGGCGGGTGGCCGATCAAGGACGTCAGTATGATCAACACCGGCAGGTCGAGCACGCGGTGGCGGATGTAGGCGAGGCACCGCATCGACCAGGCGTCGGCGAGGTGGACGTTGTCGATGCCGAGGAACAGCGGACCCCGCTCGGTCGCTTCGCGGACGATCCGGAAGAAGAGGTCGAGGGCCTCGCTCTCGCCGGCCGGCCCGCACAGGTCCTTGACGGGCGGCCGCGGCGTGCCGGGCTCGTCCAGCGCGTCGGCCAGCTGGCGGGCGACCCCGCCGGGCAGGTGGCTCTCCAGCCGCGACCCGGTGGCGATCGCGACGGTGAAGCCGGCGTCCGCGGCCAGCGCGGCGGTGGTGTGCAGCGTGGCGCTCTTGCCCATGCCGAACTCGCCGACCAGCACGGCGCTCGCGGCCGTGCCGTCGAGCGCGACGGGGAACAGGCTGGTCAGGCGGCCGATCTCGGGCTCGCGGCCGGGGAGCCGCGGGGCGGGGCGCTTCGGTACCGAAGCCCCGCTGACGGGGTGCTCGGGATTTACTTCGGTATCCACCGTAAGGACTTTCATGTTGGGTTGGGGCAGACTACTGGAAACCGGCCCGCCACGGGGGATCCCGCAGGTCACGGCCGGTTCCGGCCACGACGTGAGCAGGGGAGACGATGGACGCAGCGGAGGCGAACCAGGTTCTCGCGGTGGCCGGCCGGGCAGCGCGGGCGACCACCGGGATCGCCCCGAGCGCGAGCAGCAGGAACGCGCCGGCGGCCATCCCCCGCCGGCGCGAGAACGCACCCGGCTTCCGGTGCCGGGCCGCGCCGCCGCTCGGCGCCGGGTAGCCGGCGGCAGGCTGCCGGATGGTGCCGGAAGCCGGGTCGACGGCGGAAGAACCACCGGAGACCGGGGAACCGGCACCGGCGGGGCCGCCAGGCATCGGGGAGCCGGCGCCGGCGGATCGACTCGAGCCCGGGGAGGCGGCGCTGGAGGAGCCACCGGAGACCGGGGAACCGGCGCCGGAGGAGCCGCCTGACTCCGGAGCCCCGCCGCCGGGGGAACCGCCGCCCGGGAGGTACCCGAGCCGGACCGCCTCCCCGAGTGCCTCGGACACCGGGTGGAACTCCGCCAGGAGTTCCCGGCACCGGGGACAACCGCGCAGGTGGGTTTCGAACTCTTCCGCGTCGTCGAGGACACCCAGTTCGTAGGCCGCCGCCGCCCGGTGCTCCGCCCTCATCCGACCGCCACTTCCCCGAGCGCTTTCCGCAATTGCCGCATCGCCGTGTACAACCGCGATTTGACGGTTCCCTCGGGAATTCCCAGAATTGTCGCCGCCTGCCGGACCGTGTTTCCGGCGAGGTAGGTCTCGACGATGACGGCCTGATATTTCTCGTCCAGTTCCGACAATGCCCGGCCAATCGTTAGTGCCGCTAACGAACTGTCCGTGCGATCGGTGGGCTCGGCGTTTTCGGGGATCTCCAGAGCGACCTCCTGCGGGCGGACCCGGCGATTTCGCCAGCCGTCGATGACGATCCGGCGCGCCACCGTGAGCAGCCAGCCGCGCAGCATTCCGGGCTCGCGTTCGAGCGTGCCGGAGTGCTGCCACGCGCGGATCATGGTCTCCTGCACGACATCCTCGGTCCACTGCCGGTCGTGGTTCGTCAGGGCCAGTACCTGGGCGAACAGGGTCGCGCGGAAGTCCTTGTAGAGCAGCGGGACGAGGTCGTCTCCCGCGTCGGGGCGCGTTCGCACCGCGGTCGCGGACGAGGCGAGGCCGACGTGGCCGTGACGTTCTCTGCCCGGTGCTTCCATAAAGCTCGCAACCTCACCTGAGTGGCGGACCGTGGGGCCTTCGGAGCGTAGCGCACAAACACTTAATAGGCCATATGCATTAGTTTTCGTGCCCCATTAGCCGTGGCCAAAACCGGACTGGTTCAAATTCTGTCCTGTGACGCACGTCACAGTCACTAAAAGGTGACGGCGAGAACCGCTGAACGCCTTTTCCCCGTAACCCCCAGTGAGGACTACTTCGCGAAGGGACAACGGATGCCGTTCCGATTCGTGGCCTTGTTCGCCGCCACGACCGCGTTCGTGCTCGGCTGCGTTCTCCCCGCTTCCGCCGGAGAGCTGCAGCAGACCGACCGCACCCTGCTGACGCGCCTGAAGCAGCACGCGCTGTGGGCGACGCCGGCGAGCAGGCAGGCCGCCGAGCGCGCGACGAACCGGCGCGTCCGCGCGGTCGCCGTCCGCATCGCCGACGACCAGGCCCGCCTCGGCGTCGCCCTGCGCGCGGTCGCCGACCGGCTCGCCATCACCCTCCCGTCCGAGCCGACCGAGCAGGAACGCGCCTGGGCGGGCGAGCTCGCCGCGGACTCCGGCGACGCGTTCGACCACGCCTACGTCAACCGCCTGCGCGCCGAGTACGGCACCCTCTTCGCCCTCGCCTCCGCCGTCCGCGCCGGCACCCGCGACGACGACGTCCGCGCGTTCGCCCAGACCGCCGTCGACACCTCGCTCGGCCACCTGACGCTCCTCGAAAGCACCGGGCTCGCCGAAACCACGTCCCTGCTCGTCTCCGGCACCGAAGACGGCACCGACGACACGCTCGGCGCCGGGGACTTCGCACTCGGGGCCGGCTTCGTGGCCGTCGCCGCCGTCGCCACGTTCGGCCTGCTCCGCCTGCTCGGAACCCCCGGCAGGACCCCGCCGCGCACCCGGAGGTAAGCCCGTCCATGTCCCCGTCCGCCGCGCTGTTCCCGGTGTCGCCGCACGACACCGGGATCGCCGAGGCCGCCGCGCTGTCCGGCCGCCTCACCTACCTCTGCATGTGCCTGACGCTGTGCTGGGGCGTGCTCGCCGCCACCGGCTGGGTCCGCCGGTTCAGCGGCCGGGACGCGCTGCGCACCGGCCACGGCCTGCTCGCCGCGTTCACCCTCGCCACCGGCACCGTGCACGGGCTGACGTTCCTCTTCCTCGAGGACGACCCCTTCGGCGTCGCCGACCTCCTGCTGCCCTTCTACGACGGCTCGCCGCGGCACGCCTTGGGCATCGCCGGTCTGGAGCTGGTCGTCGCCGTGTCGGTCACCGCGGGCCTGCGCCGCGGCCGCTGGCTGCGCTTCCACCAGCTGGGCTACCTCGCGATCGCGCTGCTGGCGGTGCACGCGTGGCTCGGCGCGGTTTCGAGCGGGCACCTTTCGGTCGTCTGGCTCGCCGGGATCACGCTGCTCGTCCCGCCGGTGCTGCTGTCGGCGCTGCGGGTGCTGCCCCCGTCGGCGCTGGTCCGGGCCGGCCTCGTCGAGCCCGAGCCGGAGGTCGCCGCGCTGCGCGTCGACGTCGACGGCGAGCGCTGCCACTCCTACGGCGTCTGCCAGTCCGAGGCGCCCGGGGTCTTCCAGCTCGGCCACGACGGGCTGCTCGAGTACGAGAAACGGCCGGGTGCCGGGGAAACGCCGAACGTCCGCGCGGCCGCGCGCGCCTGTCCGATGAGAGCCATCCACGTGTTGGGAGCGACCCGATGAGCGAACGCATCGTCATCGCCGGAGCCGGTCTCGCCGGCCTGCGCGCCGCCGAACGGCTGCGCGAACTCGGGTTCGACGGCGAAGTCGTCGTCCTCGGCGCCGAGCCCGACATCGCCTACCACCGCCCGGCGCTGTCCAAGAGCCTGCTGACCGGCGCGGTCAGCCGCGCGCAGACGCTGCTCGCCGACCCCCTCGAAGTCGACGCGGAGTGGTACTTCGACAGCCCGGTCACGGCGTTGTCGCCGAACCGGCAGGTCGTGCACCTGCGCGACGAAGAGGTCCGCTACGACGGCCTGGTCATCGCGACCGGCGTCGAGCCCCGCCGGATGCCCGGCGCGCCGCACGGCCACCCGCGGGTCGTCGTCGTCCGGACGCTGTCCGACACGACGGCGCTGCAACGCGCGCTGGCAACCAGTGGTGGCCCGGTGGCGGTGGTCGGGGACGGGTTCATCGGCTGCGAGGTCGCGTCGAGCCTGCGCGAGATGAACCGCGAGGTGGTCTTGATCGGCCGGGCGCGGGCGCTGATGGCCGACGTCCTCGGGCCCGACATCGGCGACTGGCTCACGGCGCTGCACGCCGCCCGCGGCGTCCGGCTGGAGCTGGGAACGACGATCCGCCGGTGGCGCCCGGGAACGAGGTCGGTCGGCCTGGAGTTCGCCGACGGGCGGGCGATCGACGTGGCGTGCGTGGTGGTCGCGGTCGGCAGCGTGCCGGCGGTGTCGTGGCTGCGCGGGGCGAAACTGCCGCTGGACGACGGCGTCGTCTGCGGGCCGACGTGCCACGTGCTGGGCTCGGACACGATCGTGGCGGCGGGCGACGTCGCCCGCTGGCCGAACCTGCGTTACGACGCGACGCCCCGGCGCGACGAGCACTGGCTCAACGCGGTGGAGATGAGCCGCGCGGCGGCGGAGAACCTGCTGACGGGGCCGGCCGGGGCGCCGGCCTACACCCCGGTGCCGCGGTACTGGTCGGAGCAGCACGGCGTCCGCATCCAGGTCGCCGGCCGGCCGATGCTCGGGTCGGACACGGTGCTGCTGGAGTCCCCGGTGCCGGGGACGCGGCCGATCACGGGGTTCGTCCGGGACGGGCGGCTGGTCGGGCTGATCGGGCTGGACAGCCCGGCGGCGGTGCTGCATTGGACGGCGGAGCTGGCCCGGCAGTACCCCGCGCCGTCGGTGGTGCCGCCGCAGCGGCCTCCGGAATCCGAGCGGCCCAGGCCGCACAGCCGGGCGGTGGCCGGGTACTGAACCGGCGTTCAGCGCGTCCGGCGCGGTGAACGGCTCTTTCGCGACGTCCGGACCGGCTGGGCTACGATCTCCTCCGCGGACGAGCAGGCAGGGCGGTCGCGGGCCGGGGAACCGGTCCGAGGAAAGTCCGGACTCCGCAGGGCAGGGTGGTTGCTAACGGCAACCCGGGGTGACCCGCGGGACAGTGCCACAGAAAACAGACCGCCACGGCCCCTGTGCTTCACGAGGGCCGGGGTAAGGGTGAAACGGTGGTGTAAGAGACCACCAGCGTCCCGGGTGACCGGGACGGCTGGGTAAACCCCACCCGGAGCAAGGCCAAGAGGGAGCCCTCGGGCTTCTGCGCAGGCGTTCGAGGACGGCCCGTCCGAGCCTGCGGGTAGGCCGCTGGAGCCTGCCGGCGACGGCAGGCCGAGATGGATGGCCGCCGCCCCGGGAGCCGTGAGGCGACCGGGGAACAGGATCCGGCTTACATGCCCGCTCGTCCGCGCCAAGCGCTGATGGGGACGTTCGCTGCGGCGAACGTCCCCGTCGGCCTGTCCATGCGTGGTTACCCGGTAGTAGGGTGCGCCCATGGCGGGTGACGAGAAGCGGTTCAAGTCGGCGTTCGACTCCCTTCACGCTCTGGCGTACTTCGCGCCCGAGGTGGACCAGGCCCTCACCGGCATCGGGCTGCGGCCCGGCCGGATGCCGTACTTCGCGAGCCGGTCCGCGGCCATGGGCGCCGTCGGGCCCGAGGTCGTCGCCGCCACCTTCTACAACTTCAACCCCGAGGTCGTCGCGCGCGTGATCCCGCGCGCCTGGACCCTCGCGTCGCCCGAACAGATCCTCGAAGCCCGGCTCGACGGCGTCGACCAGGCCCTGACCCGGCTCCTCGGCGAAGGCGAGCTCAAGAGCGACCACGTCGTCGAGGCCGCCGAACTCGCCCGCGAGGCGACCGCCGGGTGCGCCGTCGAAGGACGGCCCCTCTACGCCGCCCACGCCGGCCTCGACTGGCCGGAGGCGCCGCACCTCGCGCTCTGGCACGCCATCACGCTGCTGCGCGAGCACCGCGGCGACGGCCACATCGCCGCCCTCCTCCTCAACGGCCTCAGCGGCGTCGAAGCGCTCGTCACCCACGTCGCCACCGGGGCCGGGTTCACCGTCGACTCCGCCAAGCTGACGCGCGGCTGGAGCGACGAGCAGTGGACCGCCGCCCAGCAGGGCCTGCGCGACCGCGGGCTCCTCGACGGCGAAGGCGCGCTGACCGACGAAGGCGTCGCAGTCCGTGACCGCGTCGAGGCGGCCACCGAGGCCGCCGCGCGGGGGCCGTGGGACCACCTCGGGGCGGAGAAGCTGGCCCGGCTGGAGGAGCTCGGCCGGGACCTCACGCGCCGCGTGGTCGCCGCCGGGGCGTTCCCGAAGGGCGTTTTCGCCCAGCGCCGCTCCTGACTGCGAAGATCACGCTATGTAGTGAAAAGCGTGTGAGGTTTTGAGCGCCGGGTGACGGACAACCGGGGGCTCCAAGATCGACATGGCCGCCGACCGGCCGAGAGGCTGTAACTGAACGGACTCGCGCGACGGGTCCGTTCGGGTCATGTCACACTGTTCCGGGCCGCACAACGGCTCGGTTGTCAGTACCCACAGTGAGCAAATCCCGGGCAATGGGGTGAGTTCGTCAGCACACTGAGAATGATGGGTGCCCGGTCTTTAACCCGAGGGCCCTTGCCGCGATGATGGTGGGCGTGGAGTTTCGTGTGCCCTGCCCGCCACACCGGTTGACAAGCCAGCCGTCATCTACGCAGCGCGCTTTGACCACTACCCCTCGTAGCCCCCATTATGTTCGAAGCACCGCCTGAGCCACAGCCGCGCGGGCCCCACCGCGCACCGGGAGTATCGCGATGATGACCTTGACCACCCTCGACACGCTGGCCGCCGGCGAACTGGGCACGGGAAACGTGCGCCAGTGGCTCCTCGACAACGTCATCCCCCTGGTGCTGCTGGCCGTTGCCCTCCTGCTCCTGTGGCTGGGCGGCGGCAAGGGCGACAACGCCGGTGTCATGCGGCGCCTCGCCGGCGTGGTCATCGCGCTCGCCATCATCGGTCTCGCGGTCAGCGGCGCGGGCGTGAACGTGGGCCAGTGGATCGCCGGCCTGTTCACCGGCTGAGGCGGCGGCGTGCGGATCAGGACTGATGACGAGGTCTACCGGGTCGACGCCGTGTGGCTCGGCCCGCCGAAAGCGACTTTTCCCTGGCGAGCCCGCTACGTCGCGTGGCTCATCGGCATCCCGGCGTTCTTCGTCGTCCTCGGCATCGAACGCTGGGCGGGGTGGAGCTTCGGGTTCTTCTCGACGGCTTGGGCGTTCGTCGCCACCATCGTGATCACGCGGCTGCTCACCGCCAAGATCAGCCACGAACGCCCGCTGGGCACCGTGGTCACGATGGCCGGGCGCGAGCTCAACACCCCCAGAGAGGTGACCACGGGCACGGGCGGCGCGGTCAGCGCCAGCCGCGTCCGGGTACGGGCCGAGCGCCCGCTGCCGAAGCACAAGCGGAGGCGGCAGTACCAGCACCACGGCGCACAGTTCACCCAGGGAACACCACGAGCGCGCCGGAGCCGTGGCAGCACGGCTCGGGCCGGGAGGTAGTCGTTGTTCGGTCGCGGCGGTAGCCGAGGAAAACGGGGTCGGGAGACGCACTCGGGCGCATGGCAACCGCCTGAGCAGGTCCGCGCGCCGCGCAACGGTTCGGCGGGCGGCAAGGGCCGTCGCCTGACCGGTGAGCAGGCGATCCCCGCGTATACCCCGTCGATCGCGGTGCGAAGCATCGACGGGCACCTGGTCCGCACCGGCGTCGAGGTCTACGCCTGGTACCGGCTGGCGCCGCAGCGCTGGTCGTTCCGGTCGGACTCGCAGCGGCGCGACCTCGTCGCGGCCATCGCCGGCCAGTACGCCGAGCTGCAGGGCCGCTGGCTGCACCTGCGCGTGACGAACCGGCCGTACCCGATCCGGATGTGGGCCGAGGCGCACGTCTACAACGCCCACGGCCGCCCCGGCGACGTCCCGGGCGCGCTGTCGTTCGACGACTACCTGATCGGCGAGCAGCAGCAGCTGATGGGCCGCTCGATGGCCGAAAAAGAGGTCTACCTGGGCGTCCAGGTGCAGACCCGCCGGATGGTCGACCGCGCGGTCGAGCGGGCCGCGCCGGTGCTGCGCAAGATCCTGCCCGAGGCCGTCGACGCCGAGCTGACCGCGCTGGACTCCGAGGTCGAGCACCTCGACCAGGTCATCGGCAGCGCGGGGCTGGAAGGCCGTCCGGTGCACGCCGAGGAGATGTCCTGGCTGATGCACCGCTCGTGCTCCCTCGGCCTGCCCGCGCCGCGGAACATGCCCGCCGTGCCCGGCGCGGCCTGGGAGCCGGAGGACCTGGCCAGCTTCACCGACGCCGCCGACTACTACGCCGACCCGTACGCGCCGACGGTCACCGTCCGCGGCCGCACCGGCTCCAACGCGGGTGTCTCGCGGCACCTGGCCGTCCTGACCGTCGGGCAGATGCACGGCCTGCAGATCCCCGAGGTCGACGACCCGTGGATCCAGCACGCCGACCGGCTGCCGGCCGCGGTCGAGGTGTCCGCGCGCATCTACGTCCGGCGGCCTGAAGAGGTCGCCGGCGAGCTGCAGCGGCAGATGAACAAGGTGCGTTCGCAGGTCAAGCACTACACCGACGAGCACGAGCTGGAACCCCCGCAGTCGCTGTCGCGGCAGGCCGGGCGGGTGCTGGAGATCGACGACGAGATGACGTCGGGCTTCACCGCGCTGGCCACCCGGGTGCGCTCGTGGTGGCGGCTGGCGGTGTCCGGCCCGACCGAGCGCGACGCGCTGCGCCTGGCCCAGCAGCTGCTCGACCTCTACAAGCCGAAGATCGCCATCGAGCACCCCGAGGCCCAGTACGCGCTGGCCCGGGAGTTCATCCCGGGCGAGCCGCTGGCCTCGGCGGCGTACATGCGCCGCGGCTCGGTGGTCTGGGCGTCCTCGGCGGTCCCGACGGCGACGGCCGAGGTCGGCGACCGCCGCGGCATCCTGCTCGGCGAGACGTGCACGGCCACGCGGCGCCCGGTGGCCTGGGACCCGTGGATGGCCCAGGAGATCCGGGACGGCTCCGGCCTGACGGCCATGGTGGCGGGCCTGGGTGGTGGTAAGTCGTTCCTCGGCGGCGGCATCGTCTACAAGACGCTGCGCGCGGGGGCGAACTGGACGATCCTCGACCCGTCCGGGCCGCTGTCGCGGCTGTGCGACCTGCCGGAGCTGCGCCCGTACGCGCGGCCGATCAACCTGCTCAACGCGCAGCCGGGGATCCTGAACCCGTACCGGGTGGTCGCCGAGCCGCTGATCGAGCACTTCATGGACGAGGACGACCCCGAGCGCTCCTGGCGCCGCGAGAAAGCCCTTGCGGGCGCGACGCGACGGCGTCTCGTGCTGGACGTCCTGACCGGTGTCCTGCCGTACGAGGTCTCGCGGATGGCCCAGACGCGGATCGTGCTGCTGCGCGCGGTGCGGGCCGTCGGTGGCCGTTTCGACGCGGATCCCGGCCAGGTGATCGATGCGCTGCGGCGGGATTCGTCGGAGCACCACGAGCACGCGGGCGTCGTCGCGGACTTCCTCGACGAGATGCGCGAGCGGATGGCGCTGCTGATCCCGGAGACGGACGCGGACCCGTATTCGGAGACGCGCGACGACCGGCTGACGGTCCTGACGATGGCGGGCCTGACGCTCCCTAAGGACGGCGTCCCCCGCGAGTACTGGACGGACGCGGAGTCCCTCGGCGTCGAGATGCTGAACCTGGCGGCGTGGCTGACCCAGCGGTCGGTGTACGAGAAGCCGAAGGAGATGCGCAAGGGCGTCTGGATCGACGAGGCGTTCTTCCTGTCGGAGGTCCCGACCGGGCGCGTGCTGATGAACCGCTTCGCGCGTGACTCGCGGAAGTGGAACGTCCGGGTGCTGCTGTCGTCCCAGATCCCGGCGGACTTCTTGAAGATCCAGGGTTTCGTGGCCCTGCTGGACTCGGTGTTCGTCGGGCGGTTGGACGACGACGACGCCCAGGCCGACGCTTTGCGGCTGCTGAAGGTCCCGGTGGGAGTCGGTTACGAGCAGGTCGTCGCGGCTCTGGGCCGTCGTCCCGGCGCGCAGCGAAGCGGTCTCGAGCGGGACGTCGAGCCGCGCCAGTTCATCTTCGGCGACGGTGCCGGGGGCGTGGAGCGCATCCGCGTCGACTTCTCGGGTCCGCACCTGGACCACCTGCGGGCGGTCATGGACACGACCCCGGGTTCCAAGGACGCGGCGCCATCGCGCCGGCCGGGGAACGAGCTGGCGTTGCCGGCGGAGGAGAAGAAGCCGTACGTCGCGGTCCCGCCGGAGGACGACATCGAGCTGGAGCAGGACTTCGAGCTGGCGGCGGAACTGGAGGTCGGCCTCGCCGACGAGAACCTCTTGGGCGCGCCGGATCCCTTGGCGTCCGAGACGGGCGAGGTGGAGGGCGGGGTGTCCGCCAACGGCAACGGCAACGGCGGGCAGCAGCACGCCCGCACGGGCGGAAAGGGCGGCACCGGCCGGGACGCCGCATGAGCGCCGCCCGGGCCCGAAGCAGCCGCGCCTCCGGCACCCAGGGGCGGGTCTTCCGTCTCCCGGTGTCCGTGCGGGCGACCGCGGAGGGTGCCGCATGAACACCCTGCTGACGTTGGCGGTGCTGCTGACGCTGGCCGCCGCGTGGCACGCGCTGAAGCGCCGGATCAAGGAAGGCCCGAAGGCGCGCCGCGTCCCGAGCCGCAAGGCGACGATGTTCGCCGTCATGCTGGTCCTCGGCCTGCAGGCCATCGCCACGGCCCCCGCGGCCAGCGCGGCCGCCTGTGGCGAGGCGCCGAACCCGGAGCGGCCGGGCGCGGGCATGGTCGGCGCGATCGACCCGCCGGAGGGCCACGGCGAACCCAACAGCGCCTACATCGACTACAGCTACGCGGGCATGGTCTGGAACACCTTCGAGACCAACTGCTCGGGCCTCAACCTCACCCCGGCCGGGTCCACTTTGGACACCTGGGGTGGCAACCAGCTGTTCAACCTGGGCAAGAACATCGTCGGCGCGACCAACTCGCTGCACTACACGGTGCTCGAGGGCGGCCTGCTGAACCCGATCTACGCCGCCGTGAAGTCGGGCGCCGAAAAGGTCTACAACAACATCTACGCCCAGTTGTTCGGCCTGGTCGCGCTGATCCTGTCGATCATGATGTTCCGCAACATCTGGCGCGGTGACCTCGCCGCGGTCAGCAAACGGGCGCTCTACGCACTGGCGGGGGTGTGGCTCGCCGCGTCGTCACTGGCGATGCTGCGCTACTTCGACCCGATCGACAAAGCGATCGTCCAGACCACCACGAACATCCAGGCGGGCTTCGTCGACGACAGCGGCGACCGGATCATCCGCGACATCCTGCCCACGCAGCTCCACACGCAGATCGTCTACAACAACTGGCTTCGCGGGGAGTTCGGCACGCCCACGGCGCCGCAGGCGGAGCAGTTCGGCAAGCCGCTGCTCGACGCGCAGGCGTTCACCCGCAACCAGCTGGTGAACGGCGACGACGGCAACCAGGGTGTCATCGACGGCAAGAAAAACGCTTACAAGGACATCTCCACCAAGCTCGGCCCCGCCACCGGCTACTTCACCGGCGAGGCGGGCGGCCGCACCGGCGCAGGCTTCCTCTCGCTCGGCCAAGCCCTCGTCTACTCCCTCTTCCAGCTCCTGGCCAAGGCAAGTGTCCTCCTGGCCCAGGTCCTCATCCGCCTCTTCGCCCTCACCGCCCCGCTGATCGGCCTCGTCGCCCTCCTGCACCCGGAAATCCTCCGCCGCGTCCTCAAGGTCGCCGGTGGCGTCGCCTTCAACCTCGTCGTGCTCTCGGTCCTCGCCGGGGTGCACGCCCTGTTGCTGCAAGCCATCTTCGACGCCGGGAACTCGCTGAACATGCTCACGCAGATGGTCCTCGCCGGGCTCATCACCGTGCTGCTGTTCATGGTCGGTCGCCCGGTGCGGCGCCTGTGGCAGATGGTCGAGATGTCGGTCAGCATGGTCGGCGCCGCCGTTCCGTCGCCCGGGGGCGGGATCTTCTCGCGGTTCCGGCGCAACAAGAACGGGCCGACCCCGCAGGACGAGTTCTGGCAGACCGTGCGCGACACCGACGACGTCGTCGACGGCGAGCAGCGCGGCCCGCTCGGCGCCACCGCCGGTGGTGGCCGGTTCCGGCCCGAGGCCACGATCTTCGCCAACGCCCAGCGCCTCGACAACGGCTCCGGTGCGTCCCGGCCGGCCGCGGCGTGGTCGGGTGCCTGGCCGGGAGCCGTCGGCGGCGGGGGTTCCGCGGGCGCGCTGCCCGCGGGCGGCCGGCCCGGCGCCCCCGTGTTCGGCCAGTACAACCCGGCCAACGGCGACCCCGGCGACTACGTCGTCGTCGGGGCCGGCGGGCGGCCGACCACGCGGGGGGAAAGCCGGCGCGTCGACACCTCGCCGGTCGCCGACCGGCGCTGGAACGACGAGCCGGAACCCGTCGTCGTCCCGTCCGACCTGCGCACGCCGGAGTCCGGCTTCAGCGACTACGCGCCGCAGGACGTGCCGCGGACGCCGGGCGTGCGGGCGCAACCGCGGCGCGTCGACCCCGAAGTCGTCGCCGGCAAGCCGGTTTTCGTGCTGTACCGGCCGTCGCGCGGCATCGAGGTGCGCGAAGAGCGCGACACCGACCAAGCCATGGGGCGGTGACCGATGCCGATCCGGACCAACCGCGGCCGCGCCGCGGTCTACCGCCGCCTGTGGGGCTGGCCGCTGCGCTCGCCCCGGCACCTGATGGGGACGCTGGTGGTCCTCGCGATCCTGGTCACCGCGCTCGGCATCGTGCTGCCGAAGGTGGTCGGCAAGCCACAGGCCAAGGCGTCGCCCACCACCGGGCCGACGACGTCGGTCACGACGACCCCGCCGGGCGTCGCGGCGCCGGTCCCGACGTCCAACCTGCCGACGCGGCTGTCCGCGCCCCTTGCGACCCCGACGATCGCCGCGCCGAACGGCGACGCCGTCCGCGTCGCCAAGGAGTGGGCCGCGGCGTGGGTCAACCACCCCGCCGGCATCACGTCGGAGCAGTGGCTGGCGCAGCTGAAGCCGTTCACGACCGAGGAGTACCTGCCGGTGATGGCGTCGGTCGACCCGGCGAACATCCCGGCCACCAAGGTCACCGGTGAGCCGGTCGTCGGGACGTCGTACACCAGCTCGGTGCAGCTGACCATCCCGACGGACGGGCCGAAGCTCGCCATCACGGTCGTGAACACCAACGCCGGCTGGCGCGTCGCCGACTACGACCAGGCGAGCTGACCGTGCGGCGGCTGGGGTTGTGGCTGGGGCTGGTCGTGTTCGTCGCGATCGGCGCCCTCATCGTCACCGCCGTCGCCGCCAAGGTGGTCATCGACAACCAGCAGGCGCAGGCCCACGGCGTGTCGCTGATGAGCTGCGACGCCTCGGTCGGGCCGACCCAGCCCGGCGAGGGCGACCGGGGCACCGTCGACGCGTCGAAGCTGGACGACGAGCAGAAGGGGACCGTCGCGCTGATCATCTCGGTCGGCAAGCAGCGGTCGCTGGCGCCGCGCGCGTGGCAGGTCGCGATCCAGGCCGGGATGACCGAGTCCGGGCTGCACAACCTCACCTACGGCGACCGCGACTCCCAGGGCATCTTCCAGATGCGCCCGTCGATGGGCTGGGGGACGGTGGCGCAGGTCACCGACCCGACGTACGCGGTCAACAAGTTCTACGACGTGCTCCTCGGCGTGCCGGACTGGGAGAACAAGCGCCCCGGCGACGCGGCGCAGGCCGTCGAGCGCTCGGGTTTCCCGGACCGGTACCACAAGTGGGAGCCGATGGCGGCGACGCTGGTGGAGAACGTCGGCCAGGTCGTCGACGTCGTCGCGTGCGGCACCGGGCTCGGCCAGCTGCTGCCGCCGAGCCAGGCCGCCGGGAAGGCGATCAGTTTCGCGCTGGGCGAGCAGGGTAAGCCGTACGTGTGGGGCGCCACGGGCCCGAGCTCGTACGACTGCTCGGGCCTGATGCTCCGGGCGTACGAATCGGCCGGGATCATCCTGCCCCGGGTGTCGCGCGACCAGTACCACGCGGGCGCGTTGCTCCCGGTGCGCGAGGCGCAGCCCGGTGACCTCATCTTCCTGGCCAACGACCCGTCGAACCCGGACACGATCCACCACGTGATGATGTTCCTGGGCGACGGCAAGGTCGTCGAGGCCCAGCAGACGGGCGTGCCGGTGCACACGCGCGCGTTCTCGTTCGACGAGGCCGAAGTCGTACCGCAGGCGGTCCGGCCCGGCGTTTAGCATGGGTTGAGGGCCCTTGACCCGAACGGGGCCGGCCGATTCACCCGACGTCGCGGCCGCTTCCACGAGCAGGTGACCGCGTACTGGCAGAGGATGAGCACGTGGGACGCAAATTCGGCAAACGAGGCAAGCCCGGCACGGGCTCGCCCCAGGACCCGGCGGCGCTGTTCGGCGCACCCCAGCCGCCGAGGCAGTCGGCGCGCCCCGCGTCCAGCACGCCGCTGGCCGACCAGCTGGCCCAGGGCTACCCGGGTGTGGACCCGGGGTACGTGGTGTTGCCCAGGTCGTTGGCGGAGGGGATGTCGCTGCCGTGGCAGCACCAGATGGCGGCGCTGCTGGCCCAGTTCCACGCTGAGCACGCGTCGCTGGCGTGGCCGATCTACCGGGTGGTGCCGTCCAGGTACGAGCGGCTGGCGGACTTGGACGAGGAACAGCTGGCCGAGGCGGGTTACCTGGTCGAGATGGACGCCGACGGCGAGATGGTCTACCGCGAACGCAGCGGGCGGAAGGTGGAGGACCCGGAGAACACGTCGGTTTTGGTGTCGTGCCTCGACCCGATCCCACGGCCGGCTGCGCGTCCTGCGCCGCCGGTGGGGTCGCCGCCGGCGCCTGGTCAGGCGCCCGCACCGATGAACATCGGGCCGGCGCCGGTTTGGCGGACGGTGCCGCAGCCGCCTCCGGGACAGTCGGTCCCGGGGACGCCTGAGCGGTGGGGGCGGCCGGGGGAGGGTTCGCCTGCTGGGTCGCCTCGCCATGCGGCTCCGGAACCGGGTGCGCCGCAAGCTTCTGCCGCGCGTGCACCGGAGGCGGCTTTTGCTGCGCCGCCGGCGGCTTCCGAGGGGCCGACGACGGCCGCTCCCGAGGTCCCTGCTGGTGAAGCGCAGCTGCCGCGTTTTGTCGCGCCGGCTTCTGTCGATACGGGGGCTTCGGCTGTCGGGCAGGAGCAGCTTTCTCCTGTGAGCGGGGAACAGCCCTCTGTCGGTGGGCGGTCGTCCGTTGGTGCTCCGCAGCAGTCGCCGGCCGAGTCGACGGTGGAGCCTCGGCCGCTTGCTGAGCCGGAGTCGGCGGCTGCGGAGCGGCGGCAATCGCCTGTGGAGGCGGCGGTGGAGCCTGGACCGCCTGTTGGGTCGGAGTCGGCGGCCGCGGAGCAACGGCAATCGCCGGTGGAGGCGGCGGTGGAGCCTGCTGAGCCGCGGCGGTCACCGGCCACCGGCCAGGGGTCAGTGACCGCCGAGTCTGCGGTGCAGCCTGCTGAGTTGCAGCAATTGGCGGCCACCGGTGAGGGGTCAGCGGCCGCCGAGTCGGAGGTGCGGCCTGTCGAGTCGCAGCCGGAGTCGCCGATCGTGGATCCGCGGCAGTCGCCAGCCGAGTCGGCGCAGCCTCAGCTGGCGCCTGACCTGCAGCGGGAATCGCCGAACGCGGCCCCGCAGCAGTCGCCGGCCGAGTCGACGGTGCAGCCTCGTTCGCCCGTTGGATCGGAGTCGGCGACTGCGGAGCGGCGGCAATTGGCTGCTGAGCCGACGTCGGCTGTCGAGCCGGAGTCCGCGGCTGCGGAGCCGCGGCGATTGCCTACGGAGCTGGCGTCGACTGTCGAGCCGGAGCCAGAGTCGGCCGCCGCGGGCGAGCAGCAATCGTCCGCGCAGTCCGAAGCGCGGCAGGAGCTGGCTGCCGAGCCGGAGTCGCTTCCGGGGCCGGACGCCGCGGATGAGCGGCAATCGCCTCCGGAGCCGGAGCCGGAGCCGGAGCCGGAGCCGGAGCCGGAGCCGGAGCCGGAGCCGGAGCCGACCTTCGAGCTGAAGTCGGCGGCCGATGACCGGCTGCAACCGGTCGCCGAGTGGGAGGCACAGCGCGAGCGGGCTGTTGAGTCGGAATCGTCGAGCTTGACTCAGCAGCAATCACCAGCCGAATGGACGGTGCAGCCTGTGCCGCCGGTTGAGCCGGCGGCCGCGGGCGAGCAGCAATCGCCTGCCGAGTCGGGGGCGCAACCGGAGCCGAGTGTCGAGCCGGAGTCGCCGTCGGCGGCCACTGACCAGCCGCGACCGGTCGCGGAGTCGGACCTGCGACCGGAACTGCCCGTTGAGAAGGGGCTGGAGCCGGCTGCCGAGGGCGAGGAGCAACCGGTCACCGAGGCGCCGGCGCAGCAGCAACTGCCCGTCGACTTGCAGTCGGAATCGTCGGCCACGGTTCACGAGCAACCGATCGTCGAGCCGTCGGCCCAGCCGCATCGGCCGGTTGAGCCGCCGCCGGAGGCCGTGGATCAGCAGCAATCGCCCACTGAATCGGCGGTGGAGTCGCGGCCGTCTGTTGAGTCGCAGCCGGAGTCTCCTGGTGGGGCTCAGCCTGTCGAGCCGGAGCCGCAGTCCGTGGCCACGGAACAGGGGCAACCGCCTGCCGAGTCGGCGGCGCAGCCGCAGTCGTCTGGTGAATCTCAAGTGGGTTCGACAGCCAAAGACCAGCAATCGCCTGCCGCGTCGGAGCCGCCTTCGGCGGCCGCTGACCAGCCGCCTCCGGTTGCCGAGTCGGAAGTGGCGCCCCAGCGGCCTGGTGAGTCGAAGCCGGTGGTCGAGGATCAGCCGCGACCGGTTGCCGAGTCGGTGGTGGAGTCGCAACCGCCTCTTGAGTTGCCTGTCGTGGCTTCGCCGCACTCGCATGTTGAGTCGGCGGAGCGGCCTCAGGAGCCTGCTCCGCAGGCGATTGCCGAGCCGGCGCCGCCTGTCGAACCGCGTCCGACCGGGCATCAGCAGCCCGTTGGGC
Organism: Amycolatopsis sp. NPDC098790; assembly: GCF_044759945.1. Classification (NCBI taxonomy): domain Bacteria; kingdom Bacillati; phylum Actinomycetota; class Actinomycetes; order Pseudonocardiales; family Pseudonocardiaceae; genus Amycolatopsis; species Amycolatopsis sp. NPDC098790. The sequence continues at coordinate 41,027 of NZ_JBIWAI010000012.1, read as the reverse complement.
CGAAGCCGCAGTCGCAACTGCCCGCCGCGGCTCAGGAGCCTGCTCCGCCGTTGTCGCCTGCTGCGGCTCAGCATCAATCGCTCATTGGGCCGCCGCCGTCTGGCTCGCAGCAACCGTCCAGCGGCCTCCAGTCGCCTGCCCCGCAGCGGCCCAAGGGCCTTCAGCCGCCTGTTGGGGCGCAGTCGCTCGGCACCCCGCAGCAACCTTCCGCCGGGTCGCAGCAGCCTTCCTCGCAACAGTCGCCTGCCGGGTCGCAACAGGCTCCCTTTGCCTCGCAGCAGCCGCCTGCCGGGTCGCAACAGCCTGCCCAGCAGCAGCCTGCCGGGTCGCAACAGCCTGCCTCGCAGCAGCAGCCCGCTGGGGCTCAGCAGCAGCCTGCCTCGCAGCAGCTGCCCGCTGCGGCTCAGCAGCAGCCTGCCTCGCAGCAGCTGCCCGCTGCGGCTCAGCAACAGCCTGGTCCACAGCAGCCGCCTGCTGGGGCTCAGCAACCGCCTGCCTCGCCGCAGTCGCCTGCTGGGGCTCAGCAACAGCCTGCCCCACAGCAGCAGCCCGCCGCGGCTCAGCGGCAGTCGCCTGCGGCTCAGCATCAACCGCCCAGCGGGTTGCCGCAGCAACCTGCCGCGCCGCCGTGGAAGGCCAATCCCACTCCGCCTGCTCGGCCCGCCAAACCCGTCTTCCCAGGCCCGGAGTCCACCCCCCAGCCCTTCCCGACCCGACACGCCGCCCCCGCGCGCCCTGTCTTCCCGGGCCCCGGCACCATGCCGCCGACCCCACCCACCGCGCGGCCCGTCTTCCCCGGTCCGGACACCCCCCTCCCGCAACCCTCCAAAGACCAGCAGGACCCCCCGACCCCACCACGCGGGACCCCGCGCGGGTGGTTCGACGAGTTCGCCGAGTCCAAAGACCCCGAAGAACCGCCGGACTTCGGCCCCACCGGGCAGCCGACCGAAATCCCCTACCGGTACAAGCGCTGAAAAAACGGCCCGGGAGTGCGAACCTGAGTCCATGTCCAAAGACCCGAACCCGGACCAGGGGTGGTACTACAACACCCGCACCCACCAGGTCGAGCACCTCGAACGCAGCCGCAGCGTCGACCTGCTCGGCCCGTACCCCGATGAAGCCACCGCCCGGCGGGCGCTCGACATCGCCAAGGAACGGACCCGGCAGGCCGACGCCGCCGATGCCTCGTGGAACGACGAGTGACGGCGGCTAAACCGCCAACTCCGGACTGAGCACGAACTCCGGATCCACCTGCGCAGCCAAGTCCGCGCCCGCCCAAGCGCGCGCGTTGCGCAGGTGGAACTCCACCGCCTGGCGCTGGTAACGCGCCCAGTCGCGGTGCTCCGCGTCCACCGCCGCCTGCATCGAGCGCAGCGTCGAAAGGTTGCGCGGCTCGAGCTCGGTGATCGGCCGGGCCGTGCCGCGCTCCGCCGCCCGCACGTGCCCAGACGCCGACATCCAGCCCAGCAGCGCCGGACCGACCTGGTCCTGCAGGAACTCGACGTCGTCGGCGTCGGTCACCTTGTTGCCGACCACCACCAGCCGCACGCCGTAGTCGCGTGCGTAGTCCGCGTACTGGCGGTACACGCCCACGCTGCGGACCGTCGGCTCGCACACCAGGAACGTCACGTCGAACCGCGTGAACAGCCCCGACGCGAACGCGTCCGCCCCCGCGGTCATGTCCATCACGACGTACTCGTCCTCGACGTCCACCATGTGGTTGAGCAGCAGCTCCGCCGCCCCCACCTTCGAGTGGTAGCACTTGACGCCCAGGTCGTCCTCGTCGAACTGCCCGGTGACGCCGAGCCGCACGCCGCCCAGCTGCCGGAAGCACGCCGAGAACACCGGGTTGTCCTCGAACGGCCGGACCAGCCGGGACCCGCGGCCCGGCGGCGTCGTCTTGATCATCGACGCCGCGTCCGGGATCCGCGGGTTGTCGCCGCGCAGGTAGTCCTTGATCAGCGCCATGTTGTCGCCGAGCGTCGGCCAGGCCAGCGCTTCCTCCTCGGTCGCGCCGAGCGCCACCGCGAGGTGCTGGTTGATGTCGGCGTCGATGGCCAGCACCGGACGGCCGGCGTCGGCGAGGTACGCGACGAACAGCGACGACAACGTGGTCTTGCCGCTGCCGCCCTTGCCGACGAACGCGATCTTCACGAGGAGCCCCTCCCGAAAATGAGAATGAAGACGGTTTTCATTATTGACAGTCAACGTACACCCGACCGGCCCGCGCCCGATCGGGCGATCATCGGCCCCTTCCGGGGTTAGGGTTGGGGGGTGCCTCCCCTGGTGATCAGGACACACTCGGCGGGCGGGGACTTCGGTCCGCTGCGCGCCGAGTTTTCGCTGCCGGAGTCGTTCGGGCCCGACGTGCTGGCCGAGGCGGAGGCGGCGGTCCTCGATCCGCTGGCCGAGCGCCGCGAAGACGCGACGGACCTGCCGTTCGTCACCATCGACCCGCCTGGCGCCAAGGACCTCGACCAGGCGATGGTCGTCGAGAAGACCGCGCACGGCTTTCGCGTGCACTACGCGATCGCCGACCTCGCCTCGTTCGTCCCGCCCGGTGGCGCGCTCGACCGCGAGTCGCGCCTGCGCGGCCAGACGCTGTACCTGCCCGACGGGAACGTCCCGCTGCACCCGCCGGTCCTGTCCGAAGGCGCCGCGAGCCTGCTGCCCGGCGAGATCCGGCCCGCGGTGCTCTGGACCATCGAGACCGACGAAGCGGGCGAGCCGACGGCCACCCGGGTGCGCCGCGCACTGGTCCGGTCCACCGAGCAGTTCGACTACGAGACCGTCCAGGCCGCGCTCGACGCCGGGAACCCGCACCCGTCGGTGGCCGCGTTGCCCGAGCTGGGCCGGCGGCGGCGTGAACTGGCCGTCCGGCGCGGCGCCGTCGAGCTGCAGCTGCCGGAGCAGGAGATCAGCGGCGACCCGGACGGCGGCTGGGTCCTCGCGCGCCGGCCGCGCACCGTCGTCGACGCGTGGAACGCCGAAATCTCGCTGCTCACCGGGATGGCCGCGGCGAAGATCATGATCGACGCGCGGGTCGGCGTCCTGCGCACGCTGCCCGACCCGGAACCCGAGGCCGTCGACTGGCTGCGCCGCTCCGCCGAGGCGCTGGGCATCGCGTGGGCGCCGGAGACGACCGTCTCGGAGTTCCTGTCCCGGTTGGACCCGGGCCAGCCGGCGTCGATGGCGCTCTACGCGGACACGACGCGGTTGTTGCGCGGCGCGGGCTACACGGCGTTCGACGGCGAACTGCCCGCGTTGACGACGCACGCGGGCATCGGCGGCGCGTACGCGCACGTGACGGCGCCGATCCGGCGGCTGGTCGACCGGTTCGCGACGGAGATCTGCCTGGCCGTCTCGGCCGGGCGCGACGTGCCGGCGTGGGTGCGGGCGGCGCTCGCGGACGTCCCGGACCGCATGACGGCGTCGGACACGCTGGCCGCGAAGGTCGAGCGCGCGTGCATCGACCAGGTCGAGGCGTGGGTGCTGGCCGAGCACATCGGCGGCGAGTTCAGCGCGGTGGTGCTGCGCGCGGACGAGAACAAGGCGGAGATCCTGGTCGAGGACCCGACCGTGATGGCGAAGTGCGCGGGGGAGAAGCTGACCGCGGGGGAGCGGATCGGCGTCCGGCTGACCGCGGTGGACGTCGAGAAGCGGAAGGTGTCGTTCGAACGCGCATGACTCTCGTCGACGATCTGGGCGAGCCGGTCCCGTTGTCCGGCCCGGCTTCGCGCGTGGTTTCGCTGGTGCCGTCGTTGACCGAAGCGGTCGAGCTGAGCGCGCCAGGCCGCCTGATCGGTGCGACGGACTACTGCACGCATCCGTCCACTTTGGACGTGCCGCGGGTGGGCGGGTCGAAGTACCCGAAGCTCGACCGGGTCCTGGACCTGGCGCCCGACCTCGTGCTGGCCAACTCGGAGGAGAGCCGCCCGGAGGACGTGGAACGGTTGCGCGCCAACGGGATCCCGGTGTGGGTGATGGCCGCGGCGGCGTCGGTGCCGGCCGCGCTGGGCTCGCTGCGGCGGATCCTGACGCAGGCGTACGAGCTGGACGAGCCGGAGTGGCTGGTGTCGGCGGAGGAGCTCTGGCGCGAGACCCGGCCGGTGCGGTTCCACGCGGTGGTCCCGGTGTGGCGCAAGCCGTGGATCGTCCTGGGCCGCGACACCTTCGGCGGCGACGTCCTGCGCCGCGTGGGCGTGGCGAACGTGTACGCGGGTTCGGACGAGCGGTACCCGCGACCGGAGATCGAGGAGCTGCGGGCGCACTTCACGGCGGACGCGGATCTGCTGGTCCTGCCGGACGAGCCGTACTTGTTCACGGAGGAGGACGGCCCGGACCACTTCCCGGACGCGCGGTACGTCCTGGTCTCGGGCCGCCACCTCACGTGGTACGGACCATCACTCGTCGAGGCCCACGCGGCTCTTACAGCGTCAATCCCGTCAGAACCGTGACGCGCTCCTCGGTGAAGTCCGCCATCGCGGACGCCGGGCCCTCGCGGCCCACTCCGGAGTCCTTCACCCCGCCGTACGGCATCTGATCGGCTCGGAAGCTCGGCACGTCACCGACCAGCACGCCACCCACCTTCAATGCCGCCGACACCTCGAACGCCGTCGGCAGGTCGCGGGTGAACACGCCCGCCTGCAGCCCGAAGCGAGACGCGTTGATCCGCGCCACCCCGTCGGCCACCGAGGACACCCGGACCAGCGAGACCACCGGCCCGAACACCTCCTCGGCCATCACCGACGCGTCCTCCGGGACGTCCGCCAGCACCGTCGGCTCCACGGTGGCTCCCGAGCGCCCGCCGCCGGTCAGCAAGCGAGCGCCCGCCGAAACCGCGTCGGACACCCAGGATTCCACGCGCTCGGCGGCAGCGGAGTTGATCAGCGGGCCGACGTCCACACCCTCGGCCCGCGGGTCGCCGGTGCGCAAGGACGCGACCTGCTCGACGACCTTCGAAGCCAAAGCGTCGTACACATCCGAGTGCACGTAGACCCGCTGCACCGAGATGCACGACTGCCCCGCCTGGTACATCGCGAACGTCGCGATCCGCTGCGCCGCGAAGTCGAGATCTGTCCAATCCGGACAGACGAGCACCGCGCCGTTGCCGCCCAGCTCCAGCGCCACGTGCTTGCGCGGGACGCGGTCGCGGATCGCCCAGCCGACCGGGACCGAGCCGGTGAACGACACCACCGGCAGCCTGGGGTCCTCGACCAGCCGCGACGACGTCTCGTTGTCCACCGGCAGGATCGACCACGAGCCCGCCGGGAGGTCCGTCTCGGCCAGGATTTCGCCCAGGAGCAACGCCGTCAGCGGCGTCGCCGGCGCCGGCTTCAGCACGATCGGCGCGCCCACCGCGATCGCCGGCGCCACCTTGTGGGCCACCAGGTTCAGCGGGAAGTTGAACGGCGTGATGCCCAGCACCGGGCCCCGCGGGACGCGCCGGACCAGCGCCAGCCGGCCGGTGCCGCCCGGGTCGGTGTCGAGGCGCTGCAGCTCGCCCGAGAACCGGCGGGCCTCCTCGGCGGCCCAGCGGAACGTCGACACCGCGCGCCCGACCTCGCCGCGGGCCCACTTCAGCGGCTTGCCGGACTCGGCCGTGATCAGCTGGGCGATCTCCTCGGACCGCTCACCCAACGCCCGGGACACGTGGTCCAGCGCGCCGGCGCGGACGTGCGCGGGCAGCGTCGCGAACTCGTCGGCGACGTCGTGCGCGGCCTGCACCGCGGCTTCGACGTCCGAAGTGGACGGCACGAAGTGCGACCCCGCCGTCGAGCCGTCGAAGGAGTGGCGGACGTCGACCGAAGAACCGCCGGTCACCGGCTTTCCGGCGACCCAGAAGGGGAAAGTCATGCGCGAGCCTCCGTGCGGACAGCGTGCTCGAGGACCGAGAGGCCCTCGTCGAGCAGGTCGTTGGACAGGGACAGCGGCGGCAGCAACCGGACGACGTTGCCGTAGGTGCCGCAGGTCAGCACCACCACGCCGGCCCGGTGACAGGCCGCCGCGACGCGCTTGGTGAGGTCGGCGTCGGGCTCGGTCGTCCCGGGCTTGACGAATTCCGCGGCCAGCATCGCGCCGCGCCCGCGGACGTCACCGATCACGCCGGTCTCGGAAGCCAGCGCGCGAAGCCGTGGCAGGACAACGTTTTCGATGCGCTTGGCCGAGTCCGCGAGGTTCTCGGTCTTCATCGTCTCGATCGAGCCCAGCGCCGCCGCGCACGCGATCGGGTTGCCGCCGTACGTGCCGCCGAGGCCACCCGGCCCGACGACGTCCAGCAGCTCAGCGCGGCCGGTGACCGCCGACAGCGGCAGGCCGCCCGCGATGCCCTTGGCCGTCGCGATGAGGTCCGGGACGACGTCCTCGTCGGTGGACGCGAACCACGAACCGGTGCGGCAGAAGCCCGTCTGGACCTCGTCGGCGACGAACACGACGCCGTTTTCGCGGCACCACGCCGAAATCGCGGGCAGGAAGCCGCGCGCGGGCTCGATGAAACCGCCTTCGCCTTGGATCGGCTCTAATACGACGGCCGCGACCTGGTCGCCGCCGATCTGCTTTTCGATCCGGTCGATCGCCAGCGCGGCGGCTTCGGGGCCGGACAGGCCGTCGCGGTACGGGTACGAGCCCGGCACGCGGTAGACCTCGGGCGCGAACGGGCCGAAGCCGTGCTTGTACGGCACGGACTTCGCGGTCATGCCCATCGTCAGGTTGGTGCGGCCGTGGTAGGCGTGGTCGAACACGACGACGGCCTGGCGCCCGGTCGCCGTCCGGGCGATCTTCACGGCGTTCTCGACGGCTTCGGCGCCGGAGTTGAACAGCACCGACTTCTTCGCGTGGTCGCCCGGCGTCAGCTCGGCCAGCGCCTCGCAGACCTCGACGTACCCCTCGTACGGCGTGACCATGAAACAGGTGTGGGTGAACCAGCACGCCTGCTTGCGGACGCGGTCGACGACCGCCGGCGCGGAGTGCCCGACGTTGGTCACCGCGATGCCGGAGCCGAAGTCGATCAGGACGTTGCCGTCGGCGTCGGTGAGCAGCCCGCCGCTGGCGGAGGTGACGTAGACGGGCAGCACCGAGCTGACCCCGGCGGCGACGGCGTTCGCGCGGCGCTCCTGCAGCTCGCGCGAGGCGGGGCCGGGGATCTCGGTGCGCAGCCTGCGCTGCCGGGGCGCCGGGGCCTGCGGCTCGGCGGTGGTGCTTGCGGTCACGGCGTGCTCCTGAAGTCGGTGGACGTCCTCAGGATGAGCGGTTACCGGACGGTCGTCAGGTGGCCGTTCTGGCGATATCGGCGCGTATAGTTGGCCGTTATGGCACTGACGTTGGCCGGTTTGGCCGCCGACCGCCCGCTCGGGCTGCGGGTGCTGACCGGCGACGACCTCCTGGACCGCCCGATCGGCTGGGTCCACCCGACGGAGCTGACCGACCCGCAAGCGTTCCTCGAAGGCGGCGAGCTGCTGCTCACGACCGGGCTGGCCCTGGACGAGCAGACGTCGCCGGCGTACGTCCGCCGGCTGGTCGACGCGGGGGTGGCGGCGCTCGGCTTCGGCGTCGGGCTGAGCCACGAGTCCGTGCCGCGCTCGCTCGTCGAGACGGCGGCGTCCGTGGGGCTGCCGGTGCTGGAGGTGCCGCGCGAGACGCCGTTCATCGCGATCACGCGCGCGGTGTCCCGGGCGGTGGCGGCCGACGAGTACGCGACGACGGTCCGGATCGGCCGCGCCCAGCAGGAGCTGACGCGTACAGCGGTGGGTCGCGGCGGCCCGTCGGGGGTGCTGCGCAAGCTGGCGAAGCTCGTCGACGGCTGGGTGCTGCTCCTCGACACCGCGGGCGCCGAGGGAGCGGGCCACGGGATGTCCTACGCCGACGAAGTGCGCGAAGAGCTGAAGCAGCTTCGCTCGGGTACGCGGGTCTTCGAGCTCGACGGGCACGAAGTCGTGCTGCAGACCCTTCCGACGCGGGCGCGGCGGGCGCTCGCGGTCGGCACGGCCGTGCCGCTCGACACCGCCGGACGGCACGTCGTGAACACCGCCGTCGCCCTGCTTTCCCTGGCGCTGGAACAGGATTCGAAGCTCACGCACGCGTGGCGGCTCCTGCGGACCGGCTTGGTCGACCTGCTGGCGGCGGGGCAGCACGAGCTGGCGTTCGGGGTGATGACGACGGTGTGGGGCGAGCCGCCGGAGCCGCCGTGGGCGCTGGTCGCGCTGGCCGGCGGTCCCGGCCAGCGGCGGCGGGTGTGCGATGCGCTGGAGGGGGAGCCGTCGTTGTTCTTCGCCGAGTCGGGCTCGGCCGTGCTCGTGGCGGGCCGGTCGGGCGGCGACGTGCTGGACCGCGCGCTCGCCGCGGCGGCGACGGTGGGGCCGATGTACGCGGGTTTGGCCGATCCGGTGTCGCTGGAGAACTTCGCGGCGGGAGCGGAGCAAGCCGACCTCGCGGCCCGCGCGGCGGAGGCCGAAGGCAAGCCGCTGGTCACCTACGCCGAACACTCGGCCCGCGGCTTGCTGTCCCTGATCGACCCGGTGGTGGCCCGCATCTACGGCGAGAACCTGCTGGCCCCGCTGCGCCAGCACGACGAGTCGGGGCGCGGAGACCTGCTCGAGTCGTTGCGTTGCTGGCTGGAGCACCACGGCCACTGGGACGTCGCGGCGGCCCGGCTGGGCGTCCACCGGCACACGCTGCGGAACCGGATCCGCAAGGCGGGCGAACTGCTGGGCCGCGACCTGGACTCGCCGGGTGTGCGCGCGGAACTTTGGGTGGCGCTGCAGGCTCGTGAGTGAGAAACAGTGTTCTAACCCTGTTTCTCACTCACGAGCACGATCGGCGAATCCCCGCACCGCCGCAAGGACGGCCCCGGTTCCGCGCCCGCGGACCACCACGCCGGGACGTCGGCCTCCCGCACCAGCGACCCCGTCGGCTGGCGCACGCTGTTGGAGACGATCACCCGCCCCTGCGCGTTCAGCAACGCGGCCCCGCGCCCCAGCGACCGCAGCCGGGGACGCACCGCCCTCTCGAACTCGCGCACGTACACGTCCGCGCCCACCACTCCCGCGAAGGAACCCCTGCGGGACACGGGAATCGTGAACGTCAGCGTGTACTCGTCGGTGCACAGGTAGTCGACGTACGGGCCGTTGATGTGCCGCCGGCCGGTGTCGCGGGGGACCGTGAACCACGACTGGCGCGTGTAGTCCAGGAAGTTCTCCGCGGCCGGGTCCAGGCTGATGAACAGCTGCGAAGGCGGCGAACCCGCGGTCCACCACTCGAAGCCGAACTCCGAGTCGGCCAGCACGCGCGGGGCGCTGACGAAGCCCGCGCCGACGACCAGGCCGCCGAGGGCTTCGATGACCTGCGGGCGGATCCGGTGCAACGCCGCCGCGGCGGGCGCCTCGGCCAGCACCGACTCGGCCGCCGCCAGCAGGGGCTTCAGCCGTTCGAAGACCCCTTCCACCAGCGCCGAAACCTGCTCGACGACCTCGTCGCCGGCCAGCGTGCGGGTGTCGTTCACGGTGCTCACCTCGATGCGCGGAGTAAAGCGGAGTTTAGGGGGCGAGCAGGTCGAGGTGCACGTCCGCGAGCCGGTCGAGCGCGCCGAGGATGTGTTCCTCGGTCAGCTTGCGGGCCAGCTCGCCGTCCGCGGCCGCGATCGCCGCGGTGATCGCCACGTGCTCCTCGTGCGGATGCGCGCCCAGCGGCAACCACAGCAGCCCGCCGCGCTCGGTCTGCAGCTGGAGTTCCTCGTGCGTCAGCCTCGGCGACTGCGCGGCCGCCGCGACCTCCAGGTGGAACTGCCGCTCCGCCCGCGTGAAGTCGATGCCGTGCGCCGTCCGGAGGTCGTCGGCCGCCAGGCGCAGCCGCTCGATGTCCTCGGGCGAGCTGCGTTCGGCCGCGAGTTTCGCCGCCGCCCCGGCGATCGCCAGGTAGTGGTCGCCCACGTCCCGCAAATCGGACAGCGACACTTCGCGCAGCCGCGAGCGCCACTCGTCCGGGGGAGGGTTGGCCGGCGCGCGGACGAAACTGCCGCCGCTGCGTCCCCGCCGCGTCTCGACCAGCCCCTGCTGCCGCAACGCCACGAGCGCTTCCCGGACCGTCACGGTCGAGACGCCGAACTGCGCGCTCAAGTCGGCTTCGCTGGGCAGCTGTTCGGAGTCGGCGAGCAGGCCGAGCGTGATGGCGTCGGCCAGCCGCGCCGCCACCGCCTCCGCCCGGCCGACCTGGCCGAGCGGCGCGAACATGGCGGACCGCGCGCTGTGCGACATGCCCTTGCGCATCGTGACCCTTCGCCTAGCCGGCAACCCGTTCGCACCAATCTTGCCTGATCCTCTTGTCCTATTACATATGAACTCATATGTTTTAGCTCCCGACCGCAGCCAGGAGGCACCGTGCAGGAGCTGAAGCACTACGTCGGCGGCGCGTACGTCGAGTCCAAGTCGGGCCGGACGGCGGAGATCATCGACCCGGTCACCGGGCGGCCCTACTGCACCGCGCCGATCGCCGGGCCCGAGGACGTCGACAACGCGCTGCAGGTCGCCGCGACCGCGTTCGAGACCTGGCGCGCGACGACGCCGGCCCAGCGCCAGCTCGCCCTGCTGAAGATCGCCGACGCCCTCGAGGCCCGCGCCGAAGAGGTCGTCCGGGTCGAGTCCGCGAACACCGGCAAGCCGATCGCGCTGACCATGGCCGAAGAGATCCCGATGATCCTCGACCAGGTCCGGTTCTTCGCGGGCGCCGCGCGTGTGCTCGAAGGCCGGTCCGCGGGCGAGTACCTGGAAGGCCACACGTCGTTCGTCCGCCGCGAGCCGGTCGGCGTCTGCGCGCAGGTCACGCCGTGGAACTACCCGCTGCTGATGGCCATCTGGAAGATCGCGCCCGCGCTCGCGGCCGGCAACACGGTCGTGCTCAAGCCGTCCGACACCACGCCGGCGTCGACGCTGCTGCTCGCCGAGATCGCCGGCGAGTTCCTGCCGCCGGGCGTGTTCAACGTCGTCTGCGGCGATCGCGACACCGGCCGGGCGCTGGTCGAGCACGACATCCCGGCGATGGTGTCGATCACCGGCTCGGTCCGGGCCGGCATCGAAGTCGCTCGCAGTGCTGCCAACGACGTCAAGCGCGTCCACCTCGAACTCGGCGGCAAGGCGCCGGTGATCGTCTTCGGCGACGCCGACCTCGAAGCGGCCGCCGAGGCCATTGCCGTAGCCGGCTACTTCAACGCCGGCCAGGACTGCACCGCCGCGACCCGCGTGCTCGTCGCCGACGAAGTCCACGACACGTTCGTCGCGGCGCTCTCCCGGCAGGCCGAGAGCACGAAGACCGGCAAGCCCGACGACGAAGACGTCGCCTACGGTCCGCTCAACAACGCAGCCCAGCTGGAGAAGGTGTCCGGGTTCATCGACCGGCTGCCGGAGCACGCGACCGTCCACTGTGGAGGACACCGCGCCGGCGACGAGGGCTACTTCTACGAAGCCACCGTCGTCTCGGGGCTCAAGCAGGACGACGAGCTGAGCCAGAACGAGATCTTCGGCCCGGTCATCACCGTCCAGCGGTTCGCCGACGAAACCGAAGCGCTCAAGTCCGCGAACGCCGTGCAGTACGGCCTCGCGTCCTCGGTCTGGACCCGCGACCACCAGCGCGCGATGCGCCTCGCGGCGAAGCTCGACTTCGGCTGCGTCTGGATCAACACCCACATCCCGCTGGTCGCCGAGATGCCGCACGGCGGGTTCAAGAAGTCGGGCTACGGCAAGGACCTCTCGCTGTACGGCCTCGAGGACTACACCCGCGTCAAGCACGTGATGAGCGCACTGTGAGGGTCGCGATGCCCAACCAAGCACCGTCCGAGACGCGGGAAGAGCCCGCGGCGCCGGAAAGCACGCGCCCGGCGATCCGGCTTTCCCGGCTGCGCAAGCACTTCGGCGACGTCCACGCGGTCGACGGCGTCGACCTCGACATCCCGCCCGGCGAGTTCTTCTCGATGCTCGGTCCGTCCGGCTCCGGCAAGACGACGGTGCTGCGCATGATCGCCGGCTTCGAGCTGCCCACCGAGGGCACGATCGAGCTGGACGGCCGGGACGTCAGCCGCCTCGCGCCCTTCGAGCGCGACGTCAACACGGTGTTCCAGGACTACGCGCTGTTCCCGCACATGTCCGTGCAGCAGAACGTCGAGTACGGCCTGAAGGTCAAGCGCGTCCCGAAGCAGCAACGCCGGGAGCGCGCGCTCGAAGCGCTGAAGACCGTGCGGCTGGACGACTACGGCTCGCGCAAGCCCGCGCAGCTGTCCGGCGGGCAGCGCCAGCGCGTCGCCCTCGCCCGCGCGCTGGTCAACCGGCCCAAGGTGCTGCTGCTCGACGAGCCGCTCGGCGCGCTCGACCTCAAGCTGCGCCAGGCCATGCAGCTCGAACTGAAGCAGATCCAGCGGGACGTCGGCATCACGTTCGTCTTCGTCACCCACGACCAGGACGAAGCCCTCACCATGAGCGACCGCATCGCGGTGTTCAACGACGGCAGGATCGAGCAGTTCGGAACGCCCGAGGACGTCTACGAACGCCCGGCCAGCGCGTTCGTCGCCGGCTTCGTCGGCACGTCGAACCTGCTGGGCGGGCGCGGCGCCGAGTCCGTGATCGGCCGGCCGGGGCTGTTCAGCATCCGGCCGGAGAAGATCCGCATCGACGGTGAACTGTCCGAGCCCGCGGCGGCCGGGCACACCAGCGCGACCGGCACGGTCACCGACGTCGTCTACGCCGGGGCGACCGTGCGGTACGCCGTCGCGCTCGACGCCGGCGGGCAGCTTTCGGTCGTCCAACAGAACACCGAAGGCGCTTTGGCGGACGGCCGCGTCCGCCTGAGCTGGCGGAACGAACACAGCTTCCAGGTCCAGTAGTCCTCGAAAGGGTTGCCATGAAGAACAGGAAGACGCGGCTTGCCGGCCTGCTCGGCGCCAGCCTGCTGTTGGCTGCATGTGGCACGTCGGGCACGAGTTCGTCCGCGCCGCCCGGCGCGCAGGGGTTCACCCCGCCGAAGCTGGAAGCGCTCAAGGCGCTCGGGCAGCCGGAAGGCCAGCTGAACGTGCTGGCCTGGCCGGGGTACGCGGAGAACGGCTCCAACGACCCGAAGGTCAACTGGGTGACGCCGTTCGAGCAGCAGACCGGCTGCAAGGTGAACGTCAAGCCGTTCGGCACGTCCGACGAAGCCGTCACGCTGATGAAGACCGGGCAGTACGACGTCGTTTCCGCGTCGGGTGACGCGTCGCTGCGGCTCGTCGCTTCCGGCGACGCCGAGCCGGTGAACACCGCGCTCGTCCCGAACTACGCCGACGTCCAGCCGTTCCTGAAGGACAAGTCCTGGAACAGCGTCGGCGGCGTCTCCTACGGCATTCCGCACGGCTGGGGCGCGAACCTGCTGACCTGGCGCACGGACAAGGTGACGCCGGCGCCGACGTCGTGGTCGGTGATGTTCGACGCGAACTCGCCCTACAAGGGCAAGGTGATCGCCTACGACTCGCCGATCTACATCGCCGACGCTGCCCTGTACCTGCAGGCGCACCAGCCGGATCTGGGCATCAAGAACCCGTACGCGTTGGACGACAAGCAGTTCACCGCGGCGGTCAACCTGCTCAAGCAGCAGCGTCCGCTCGTGAGCGAGTACTGGTCGGACTACCTGAAAGAATCCCAGGCGCTGAAGAACGCCGACGCCGTCGTCGGGACCGCCTGGCAGGTCACGGTCAACCTGACCAAGGGCGAGGGCGCGCCGCTGGAGGCGTCGGTGCCGAGCGAAGGCGCGACCGGGTGGTCGGACACCTGGATGGTCGCGGCGAAGTCGGCGCACAAGACGTGCGCGTACAAGTGGCTCGACTACATCATCAGCCCGAAGGTCAACGCCCAGGTCGCCGAGTACTTCGGCGAGGCGCCGGCCAACCCCAAGGCGTGCGCGGAGATGACCGACAAGACGCTCTGCGACACCTACCACGCCAACGACGCCGGGTACGCGGCGAAGATCGCGTACTGGACCACGCCGATCCAGCAGTGCCTCGACGGCCGCACGGACGTCAAGTGCAAGGACTACGGCGAGTGGACGAAGGCCTGGACCGAAATCAAGGGCTGACCCTCCGAACCCCGGTGGCGGCGGGCTGTGTCCCCCCACTCCGCCCGCCGCCCCGGACCTTTCCCTGCGAGGTGTGATGACCGCCGTCTCGGCCTTCTTCTACCGGAAACCCAAGCTGCGCCTGGGTTTCCTGCTCTCGGCGCCGCTGCTGTGGCTCGGCCTGGCCTATCTGGGCGCGCTCGCCGCGCTGTTCGTCACGGCGTTCTGGCACACCGACAGCTTCACCGGCCAGGTCGTCATCGAGTGGTCGCTGGACAACTTCAAGACGCTGTTCACCGACGCGGTGTACCGCACGATCACCTTCCGCACGGTCGGGATCGCGGCGCTGGTCACGGTGATCGACGCGGTCGTCGCGTTCCCGATGGCGTACGCGATGGCCAAGCTCGCTTCGCCGCGGGCACAACGGATCCTCGTGATCCTGGTGATGACCCCGCTGTGGGCCAGCTACCTCGTGAAGGCGTACGCGTGGCGCTCAATGTTTTCCGGCAACGGCGCCCTGAGCTCGATCTCGCCCGGGTACGGCGTCACCGCCACGATCGTGACGCTGTCGTATCTCTGGCTGCCGTACATGATCCTGCCCATCTACGCGGGCCTCGACCGGCTGCCGGACTCCCTTGTGGACGCTTCGGGTGACCTGGGCGCGAAGTCGCTGAGGACGTTCCGCTCGGTGATCCTGCCGCTGACGTTCCCGGCGATCGTGGCCGGCTCGATCTTCACGTTCTCCTTGTCCCTGGGCGACTACATCGCGGTGAAGATCGTCGGCGGCACGTCCCAGATGCTCGGCAACGTCGTCTACGACAACATCGGCGCGGCCAACAACCTCCCGTTCGCGGCGACGGTCGCGACGGTGCCGGTCGTGATCATGCTCGGCTACTTGGCCGCGGTGCGGCGCACCGGCGCGCTCGACAACCTCTAGGAGCTCATGTGCGTACCTCCCGGGTGGTGCTGTGGACGGCGCTGGGGCTCGGCCTGGCGGTGATCTACTTCCCGCTGGTCGTGGTGCTGCTCAACTCGTTCAACGCGGACACGACGTTCGGCTGGCCGCCGACCCGGTTCACCCTCGAGTGGTGGAATCGGGCGGCGTCCAACGAAGGAGCGCTGAACGCGCTGTGGACGAGCGTCCAGGCCGGCCTGGCGGCGACGGCGATCGCCCTGGTGCTCGGCACGATGGCGGCGTTCGCGTTGCAGCGCTACCGCTTCTTCGGGCGCAACCCCGTGTCGCTGCTGATCATCCTGCCGATCGCGCTGCCGGGGATCGTCACGGGCATCGCGCTGAACAACGCGTTCCGGACGATCCTGGGCATCAACCTGGGCCTGCTGACGGCGATCATCGCGCACGCGACGTTCTGCATCGTGGTCGTGTTCAACAACGTCGTCGCGCGGCTGCGCCGGATGGGCGGCAGCCTCGAGGAGGCGTCGATGGACCTCGGCGCGACGGGCTTCACGACGTTCCGGCTGGTGACGTTCCCGATGCTGCGCTCGGCGTTGCTGGCGGGCGGGCTGCTGGCGTTCGCGTTGTCGTTCGACGAGATCATCGTGACGACGTTCACCCTGGGCACGGGCATGGAAACGTTGCCGATCTGGATCTACAACAACCTGTTCCGGCCCAACCAGGCGCCGATCGTGAACGTCGTCGCGGCGGTGCTGATCGTGGTGTCGACGGTCCCGGTGTACTTGGCACAGCGCCTGTCCGGCGACACAGCTTCAGGCGGTCGGCTCTAGTGCGCTGAGCCCGGACGCGTACGTGAGCCATATCGTCGAATCGATGCGCATGATGCATGGCGGATATGCATACTCAGGTTTGCCAGATTGTAATTGATCGGATAGGAAGCGAAGCGGGCCCGAAAGTCGTGCCCTCACCTGATCTTTCAGGTGAGGAAGGAGTGCGATGCGGGACTGGCTCATCGCGGCGGCTGCCGGCTACCTGCTGTTGCTGCTTTCGTTCGTCGTTGCAGTGGCAGTGCTCGACCGCAACCACCGTCGCGCCGACCGCGCGGTGCGCGTGTTGAGGCTGTTGCTGATCGGCGCCGCACCCGCCCTGGCCGGCGCAGTGCTGAAACTGCACCAGGCCGGGCTGCTGTGACTAGTGCGCTGAGCGGATCGTGCCGCCGTCCACGCGGATCGTCGCGCCGCTCACGTACGCCGCCGCCGGGCTCACCAGGTAGCCCACCGCCGCCGCGATCTCCTCCGGACGGCCCAGCCGCCCGATGTCGTTCGGCACCAGGTCGCGGGCCGCCGCGCTCTCGATCTCCTCCCACGAGGTACCCCACCCGTGGGCAGGGGCGATCGACGTCAGCAGCTCACGGACCGAGTCGACCAGGATCGCGCCCGGGGAGACCACGTTGGACGTCACGCCCGTGCCCGCGAGGTCCCGGGCCAGCGACACCGCGAGGTTGTGCCGCGCGGCCAGCGTCGCCGTGTAGTGCGGCTGCATCGCCATCGGCTGGATCGCCAGCCCGCCGCCGATCTGGATCACCCGGCCCCAGCCGCGGTCGCGCATGCCCGGGACGCACCGGTGGATCATGCGGACCGCCGAGACGACGTTCGCCTCGTACATCGCCGTCCAGTCCGCGGCCGTCGCGTCGGTCCACCCCAGGTGGTCGTACGAGCCGGCGTTGTTGACCAGGATGTCGACGTCGCCCGCCGCGGAAGCCACGGCGTCCGCGCCCGCGTCGGTCGACAAGTCGCCGATCGCCACCGCGGACGCGCCGATCTCCGAAGCGACCCGTGAAGCGCGAGCGACGTCCCGGCCGTGCACGACCACCGACGCGCCTTCCGCGGCCAGCAGTCGCGCGATCGCCTCGCCCAAACCTGCGCTGGATCCGGTGACGAGAGCCCTTTTACCAGCGATTTCGAGATCCATGAGGAACCTTCCCAAGAGGTATACACCTGTAGACTTAGTTCAAGTCTACACTCGTATACATGAGACCCCGCAACGCCGCCGCGACCAGGGAAGCGATCCTGAACTCCGCGCTCGAAGCGTTCACCCGCGCCGGCTACGACGGCGTCGGCGTGCGCGAGATCGCCGAGTCCGCCGGCGTCACGGCGATGCTCGTCAACCGCTACTTCGGCTCGAAAGAAGGCCTCTTCGCCGAGGTCGTCGAGGCGGCGATGGCCGAGCGGACCGTGCTCACCGACGACCCGGCGACGCTCGCCGCGGACCTCGCGGCGTCGCTCGTGCGCCGGACGGCTCCGGACGCCGAGCGGCTCGACCCGTTCCTGCTGATGCTGCGCTCGGCGCCCAACCCGCGGGCCGCGGAAATCCTGCGGGCCGGCATCGAAAGCCACGTCGAGAAGCACCTGGTCGACCGGCTCCCGGGGCGGGAGGACGCGAGCCCGGCGCTGGCCCTGTCCGTGATCGCCGGGTTCTGGGTGATGCGCACGCTCCTCGGCAGCACCGCGCTCGCGCACGCCGACGAAGCCGTGCTGCAGGCCAAGCTCGAGCGGGTGTTCGCGGTGCTACTCGCGGAATGAGTCCGTCGCCGCGCGCAACGCGGCCAGCACACCCGGGTCCGTCACCGCGTGCCCGGCGCCCTCCAGGAGCTTCAGCTCCGAACCCGGCCACGCCCGGTGCAGCTCGTACGCCGTGGTCGGCGGGCACACCGTGTCGTAGCGGCCCTGGACGAGCACGCCCGGGATGCCCGCGAGCTTTCCGGCGTCGCGAATCAGCTGGCCGTCCTCCAGCCAGGCGCCGTGGCGGAAGTAGTGGACCGCGAGCCGCGCGAACGTCAGCGCGAACGCCGGGTCCGCGTACTGCCTGACGAAGGAGTCCTGCGGCTGCACGGAAACCGTCGCGCCTTCCCAGGTGCTCCACGCGATCGCGGCCCGGTGGCGGACTTCGGGGTCCTCGAGCAGGGAGGCGTACGCGGCGAGGGGGTCGTCCCGGAGAGCGACCGGGATCGGCGCCAGGAAGGCTTCCCATTCGCGCGGGAAGAGGTTGGCCGCGCCACCGCGGTAGATCCAGTCGAGTTCGCTCTGCCGGACGGTGAAGACGCCTCGCAGGATGATTTCGCTGACGCGCGAAGGGTGCGTCTCGGCGTACGCGAGCGCGAGCGTCGCACCCCAGGAACCGCCGAAGAGCTGCCAGCGCTCGATGCCGAGTCGCTCGCGCAGCTTCTCCATGTCGGAAACCAGGTGCCACAACGTGTTCGCGCGCAGGTCGTCCGCTCCGGGCGTCGACTGGCCGGACCCCCGCTGGTCGAACAGGACGATCCGGTAGGCCGCCGGGTCGAAGTGCCGCCGGGCCATCGGCGCGATCCCGCTGCCCGGCCCGCCGTGGAGCACCACGACCGGTTTCCCGGCCGGGTTGCCCGCCTCCTGGCACCGGATCCGGTGGCCGTCGCCGACGTCCAGGAACCCTTCGGCACGCGCGGGAATCGGCGGGTACAGCTCGTCCATGCCCGACACTTTGCCGGAGGGTCCTGGCCGTCGCCCCGACACCCCGCCGCCGAGAGCCGGGACGACGACCAAGAAAGGTGGGAGCCCGCCCCCGCCGCCGGGCTGAGCGGGCTCCCGGTCCGGGGGTCAGCCGCCCGAAGCGGCCGGGTCCGGCGAGAAGGGGGCGTTGATGACGATCCGCACACGCAGCATTCCCGTCCTCCTCGTCGAGGGTCCGAATCTTCGTCGTGGCGGCGACGGGCTAAACGCTAAGCCACACCTCGAACACTAGTCAAGGACATGATTGAAGTTCATATACGTGAACATGCGCTGAGAGGACGCTGAGCGCGCCGGGGTCGCTTGCTGGTCGTTAACGAATGGGCCGGTACTTTCCGGTGTCGGGGTTTCGAAAAGCCGTACGGAAAGGCACGGAATGTCCGCGGTGACCTATCTCGAGGCGATTGTCGTCGGCGCCTTGCAGGGGGTGTCGGAATTGTTTCCGGTGTCCAGTCTCGGCCACAGCATCCTGCTGCCCGCCTGGCTCGGCGGATCGTGGCAGCGGGACCTGTCGATCGGCAAGGATTCGCCGTACCTCGCGGTGCTCGTCGCGATGCACGTCGCCACCGCGCTGGCGCTCGTGCTGTTCTTCCGGAAGGACTGGGTGCGGATCATCCGCGGCCTCTGGACGTCGATCCGGCACCGCGAAGTCCGCACGCCCGACCAGCGCCTCGCGTGGCTGCTCGTGCTCGCCACCATTCCGGTCGGGCTGGCCGGCCTGCTGCTCGAAGGGCTGCTGCGCGACTTCCTCGGCAAGCCGGTGCCGTCGGCGATCTTCCTCGCGCTCAACGGCGGAGTCCTCTACGCCGCCGAGAAGTTCTCGCGCGCGAAGCCGGCCGAAGAAGCGGACACAGTGGACTTCTCGACCGAGGAGACGCTCGTCATGCGGGCGGTCACCGTCGAGGAGCGGACCGACGTCCGGCTGGCGAAACTGCGCGTCGGCGAGGCGGTGCTGATCGGCGCGGCGCAGATCCTCGCGCTGCTGCCGGGCATCAGCCGATCCGGCATCACAATGGTCGCCGGCCTGCGCCGCGGGCTCGGCCACGAGGACGCCGCGCGCTTCGCGTTCCTCCTCGCCACCCCGGTCATCCTCGCGGCCGGCGTGCTCAAGATGCCGACGCTGTTCGCCCCGGAAAACCACGCGTCGCTCGGCCCGGCGCTCGTCGGCAGCGTCGTCGCCGGGGTCGCTTCGTACATTTCCGTCCGTTTCCTCACCGGTTACTTCGAAACGCGCACTCTGACCCCGTTCGCCATTTACTGCGTGGTCGCCGGAATCGGCAGCCTGCTCTTCTTTGCGGTCTGACGTGCTCGACGTCCCCGCGCTGCTCGCCGTCCTCGTGCTCGGCACGCTCTACGTCCGCGCGGCGCACGGGCGCGGGTGGCCGCGCGGCCGCACGACGGCGTTCGTCGCCGGCCTCGCGACGATCCTGCTGGTCACCTGCTCGCCGCTGGCCGTCTACGACACGACGTACTTCTGGGTCCGCGCGGTCCAGACGGTCACGCTGCTGATGATCACGCCGCTGCTGCTGGCCCTGGGCTCGCCGATCCGGCTCCTCCTCGACACCGTTGCGGCCCCCTGGCTGCGCAGGCACGGCCGCGGCCCGCTCGCCCGCGCCCTGACGTTCCCGCCGGTCGTCACGCTCGCCCTGGTCGTGCCGGTGCTCGTGCTGTACCTGACCCCGCTCTACGACCTGGTGCTGCGGTCGTCGTTCGTCGACGGCCTGGTCCGGCTGGCACTCGTGCTGGCCGGGTTCGTCTACTTCTGGACCCGGCTCGGCCTTGACCCGACCCCGCGGCGCGACCCGCACCTGGTGTCGGTGTGGATCGCGTTCACCGAGGTGATCTTCGACGGCGCGCTCGGCCTGGTCCTGTGGCTGGGCCCGCTGCTCGCGCCCGCGCACTACGCGGCCGCGCACCCGGGCCACGGCCCGGACCCGCGCACCGACCAGATCATCGGCGCGGGGGTGTTGTGGATCGGCGGCGACGTCGCCGGCCTGCCGTTCGTGGTGGCGCTGTTCGTCCGCTGGGCCCGCGACGACGAGCGGCGCGCGAAGCAGATCGACGTCCAGCTGGACGAAGAGGCCGCTTCGGGCGCCGCAACGACATCGGGGCTGTGGTGGGAGAACGACCCGGACCTCGCCGAGCGGTTCCGGAACCGGGGTTAGTCGTGGAAAGCGTGCTCCGAGGCCGGGAACTCACCGCGGCGGACGTCCTCCGCGAACGCCGTCGCCGCGTTCTGCAGCACCGTCGCGACGTCGGCGTACCGCTTGACGAACCGCGGTGCCTTGCCGCGGCGCAGCCCGGCCATGTCCTGCCAGACGAGCACCTGCGCGTCGCAGTCCGGGCCGGCGCCGATGCCGACCGTCGGGATCTTCAGCTCCGCCGTGACGCGCTTGGCGGCTTCGGCGGGCACCATCTCCATCACCACCGCGAACGCCCCGGCCTCCTGCAGCGCCAGCGCGTCGGCGAGCAGCACGTCCGCCGCTTCGCCGCGCCCCTGCACCCGGTAGCCGCCGAGGTTGTGTTCACTCTGCGGGGTGAACCCGATGTGGCCCATCACCGGCACGCCCGCCGACGTCAGCGCCTCGACGTGCGCGGCGAACCGCCGTCCGCCTTCGAGCTTGACGGCGTGCGCGCGGCCCTCTTTCATGAACCTCACCGAGGTTTCCAGCGCCTGCTGCGGCGAGAGCTGGTAGGACCCGAACGGCAGGTCGGCGACGACGAGGGCCCGCTTGACCGACCGGGTGACCGCCCGGACGAGCGGCAGCAGCTCGTCGACCGTCACCGGCAGCGAGGTGTCGTAGCCGAAGACGTTGTTGGCCGCGGAGTCGCCGACGAGCAGCACGGGGATCCCGGCCTCGTCGAACAGCGCGGCGGTGTACATGTCGTAGGCGGTGAGCATGGGCCACGGTTCGCCGCGTTCCTTGAGCTCACGCAGGTGGTGGACGCGGACCTTCCGGCCCGTCGCCGGCTTGGGGCCGGATCCGGTGCCGTACGGGGCGGGTTCTTCGGCGCTGGCAGACATCGTCGTCGACCGTCCTTCCCTCGAGGCCTCGGCGAGGTCCCCGGGTCGTGGAGCAGAGGCGTCTCAAAGCGTGACACGGCCCCGGAGCGGCCCCAACCCCGTGCGACCAGCTTCACACCCCCGGGTAGCAGGGGTCGTCAGCCTTCAGGTTGATGCCCGGGGACAACCAACCTGTGTTCACTTACGTCAATAAGCAGGCATGACCACCGATCGGCCGCGAAAGGCGACGAAAGCAACGATGGGAACCCTCGCGAGCACGCGCCCGCGCCTGCCGGCCTGGAAGGCGAAGGCGGGCGGCATCGTCGCGACCGTGGTCCAGCTGGCCGCGGTGTTCTCGGTGCTCCTCCTGTTCACGAACGGCCCGCACGGGCGCCTGCTCAACGGCGTCGACATGGCCTTCTCCAGCCTGAGCGTGCCGACGAGCGCGAGCCTGGTGATGGTGCTGCTGCTGGTCGTACTGGGCGGGGCGCTGCGCCGCCGCAAGAAGGCCGCGCTGTACACGCTGGTGCTGTTCCAGGGTGTCGGGCTGGTGCTCACCCTGGCCCTGCAGGCGACGCTGCTGTGGTCGCCGGAGCTGCTCTCGCTCGGGTCGCGGCAGGTCCGGCACATCCCGGTCCAGCTGTGGGCCCTCACGGTCGCCGACGTCCTGTCGGTCGTCCTGATCTTCTTCCTGCTCGCCCTGCGCCCGGCGTTCCCGGCCCGGCTCGCGCCGAGCGCCTGGCGCGACGGCCTGGCGATGCTCTTCGGCGGGTTCACCGCGCTCATCCTCGTCGGCTGGGCGCTCGCGGAGGCGTTCCCCGGCCACCTCGGCGACTCGTGGGAGCGGTTCGCCTGGGTCGTCAACCACGCCACCGGCGAGAACCTGCAGCTGCGCCGGATCGGCGTCGGCGAGGGGCCGGCCTGGCTCGACGTCTTCCTCGACCTCGGCGCCACCGCCGTCGCCACCGCGGCGCTGTACATGCTCTTCCGCGGCGTGCGCAGCCGTCGCCTGCGTACCGACGAAGAAGAGCTTCGCGTGCGCGAGCTGCTCGCCGAGCACGGCGAGGACGACTCCCTCGGCTACTTCGCGACCCGGCGCGACAAGAGCGTCGTCTTCTCGCCGAACGGCCGCGCGGCGGTCACCTACCGCGTGCTCGGCGGCACCAGCGTCGCCAGCGCCGACCCGATCGGCGACCCCGAGGCGTGGCCGGACGCCGTGCGCGCGTGGCTCGACGAGACGCGCACCTACGGCTGGACGCCCGGCGTGCTCGGCGCGAGCGAGCGCGGCGCGAAGGCGTACACCGGCGCGGGCCTGCGTGCCCTGGAGATCGGCGACGAAGCCGTGCTCGACGTCCGCGAGTTCAGCCTCGCCGGGCCGGAGCGGCGCTCGGTCCGCCAAGCCGTCAAACGCATCGAGCGCGCCGGCTACACGTCGAAGGTCCGCCGGCACGGCGAGATCCCCGACGAGGAGATGGCCGAGCTGCTGGCCCGCGCCCAGGCCTGGCGTGGAGCCGAGACCGAACGCGGCTTCTCGATGGCGCTGGGCCGCCTCGGCGACGCGAGCGACGGCCGCAGCGTGATGGTCGAGGCCTACGACGCCCGAGGCGACCTGCGCGGCCTGCTGTCGTTCGTGCCGTGGGGCAGGCGCGGGCTCTCGCTCGACCTCATGCGCCGCGACCGCGACGCCGAGAACGGCCTCAACGAGTACATGATCGCCGAGGTCGTCGCGGCCGGGCCGCACCTGGGTGCGCAACGGATCTCGCTCAACTTCGCCATGTTCCGCGCGGTCTTCTCCGAAGGCGAGCGCATCGGCGCCGGCCCGGTCCTGCGGGCCTGGAAGGGGATCCTGAGCGTCGCTTCGCGGTTCTTCCAGCTGGAGTCGCTGTACCGGTCCAACGCCAAGTACGGGCCGGAGTGGGAACCGCGGTTCCTCTGCTACTCCTCGGCGCGGCGGCTCCCGCGCGTCGGCATCGTCGCGGGCGCGCTCGAAGGGTTCGTCCCGACCGGGCGGTCGCGGTCGCTGCGGCTGGAGACGGTCGGCGACGACTTCGTCGCGCACGTCCGGGAGATCGAGGAGTCCGCGGCCGTCCCGGCGGCGAAGCCGGTGCGGCGGCCCGAACAGGTCCGCGTCCGGATGGCGAAGCTGGCCAAGCTGCGCGAGGCCGGGATCGACCCGTACCCGGTCGGCTTCCGCCGCGACGACCACATCGGCGACGTCGTCGCCAAGTTCGGCGACCTGGCCCCGGACACCGCCACCGGCCACCGCGTCCGGGTCGCCGGGCGCGTGCTGAACCTGCGCATCTTCGGCGGCCTGTGCTTCGCCCGCGTCAAGGACTTCAGCGGCGAGATCCAGCTGATGCTGGAAGCCGGCGCGCTCGACCTCGACGGCTGGCGGACCGGGGTCGACCTCGGCGACCACGTCGGCGTCGGCGGCCAGGTCGTGACGTCCAAGCGGGGCGAGCTTTCGGTGCTCGTCGACGAGTGGACGGTCACCGCGAAGTGCCTGCACCCGTTGCCGGACAAGCGGAAGGGCCTCACCGACCCGGAGACGCGGGTGCGGCAGCGCTACCTCGACCTCGCGGTCAACCCGGACTCGACGAACATGCTGCGGCTGCGGTCCACGGTGGTCCGCGCGGTGCGCGACCGGCTGCACCACGCCGACTACCTCGAAGTCGAGACGCCGATGCTGCAGACGGTCCACGGCGGCGCGAACGCCCGCCCGTTCGTCACCCACATCAACGCCTACGACATGCGCATGTACCTGCGGATCGCGCCCGAGCTGTACCTCAAGCGGCTGTGCGTGGCCGGCGTCGAGCGGGTCTTCGAGCTGAACCGCAACTTCCGCAACGAAGGCGTCGACGCGACGCACAACCCCGAGTTCACGATGCTCGAGGCGTACCAGGCCTACGCCGACTACGACACGATGCGGACACTGACGCGCGAGCTGGTCCAGCACGCGGCCGAAGCGGCGTACGGCGCCCAGATCGTGCGCCGGCCCGGGGCCGACGGCAAGCTCGCCGAGCACGACATCTCCGGCGACTGGCCGGTGATCACGGTGCACGACGCCGTTTCCGCGGCGTTCGGCGAGCAGGTCGATTCGGCGACGCCGGTGGCCGACCTGCGCCGGCTCTGCCACGCGGCGGGCGTGCCGGTGGGGGAGGACCCGAGCCACGGCGACCTGGTGCTCAAGGCGTTCGAGCACCTCGTCGAAGGCGCGACCGTGCTGCCGACCTTCTACACGGACTACCCGACCGACGTCTCGCCGCTCACCCGCCAGCACCGCGAAGACCCGCGGCTGGCCGAGCGCTGGGACCTCATCGCGTTCGGCTCCGAGGTCGGCACGGCCTACACCGAGCTGACCGACCCGGTCGAGCAGCGGCGGCGGCTGGAGGCGCAGTCCCTGCGCGCGGCCAGCGGCGACGTCGAGGCGATGGAGCTGGACGAAGATTTCCTGCTCGCCCTGGAGCACGGGATGCCGCCGACCGGCGGGCTCGGACTGGGCGTCGACCGGCTGCTGATGATGCTCACGGGGGCCTCGATCCGCCAGACGGTCCTGTTCCCCTTCGTCCGTCCGCAGGCATAACGAGTCGATCGATCTGATCACGCTGGTACCGCCGGAACCGGCGGGGTCGCTTAATGTGTGCCTCGTGCGCACGGCTCGGATCACCTCGGCCCTCCTCATGGGACTGGCCGTGCTGGCGTATTCGGGGTGGCTCCTGGAGTTCTTCGTCCCGACGGGCGTCTCGCCGGTGCACGACCCGGTCGAGGCGCTGCTGAACGGGCCTCCGGTGTTCCGCGTGCTGCTGGCCGTCTCCGGGGTCGCGTTCCTGCTCGCCGGGCCGCCGCTGCACCGGCTCGGCCCGGTCCAGTGGACGGCGCGGTTCAGCTCGATCTCGGTGAGCGCGTTCGGCTTGGTCGCGCTGCTGCAGGCCGCCTACCCCGAGCAGAGCGCCGCGTTCTCGTCACTGGCGACCGTCGTGCTCGTGGTCGGAGTGATCAGCCTGATCCTGTGGTGGCCGCCGGGCTGGCGCGCGCTCGCCGTCGCCGGGCTCGTGGTCGTGCTCGGCACCTGGGCCGCCCTCGTGCTCGCGCGGCAGCTGGACACCGCCGAGGGGGTGGTCAGCCGGCTCGAGCAGGTGGTGCGGGCCGTCCTCTACGGCGTCGGCGGGGCGTACGCGTTCGTGAAGCCCGCGCCGCGGCACACCCCCCGCGGCGGCCTCTGATCGCGCCGTTCGCGCCCGGATCGTCGGTGCCGGGTGGCACGATCCATCCAACGAACGCGAAGGAGTGGATCGACATGGCGGGAAACGTGCGTCCGGTGGCCGACGAGCGGGACGGGCTGCTGAGCTTCCTGGAGCAGCAGCGGTACGTGCTGAAGCTGGCGGCATACGGATTGACCGACGATCAGGCGAGAGCGGCGTCCACGAAGAGCTCGCTCTCGGTGGGCGGGCTGATCAAGCACGTCGCGGCGACCGAGTACAGCTGGATGGACACGGTGCTCCAGGTGCCGCAGAAGCCGTTCGCGGAGAGCATCGCGGAGTACCAGGACGCGCACCGCCTGCTCCCGGACGAGACCCTGGCGGGCGTGCTGGCCCGCTACGACGAGGTCGCGGCGCGGACGGCCGAGGTCATCGGCGGGATCGAGGACCTGGGGCAGGCGGTCCCGGTGCCGAAGGGCGTGCCGTGGTTCCCGCGGGACGTCGACGCCTGGTCGGTCCGCTGGGTCCTGCTGCACCTGATCCAGGAGACGGCCCGCCACGCGGGTCACGCGGACATCGTCCGCGAGCACGTCGACGGCGGCACGGCGATGCCCCTGATGGCGGCGGCCGAAGGCTGGCCGGAGTCCCCGTTCATCAAGCCGTGGCAGGCGGCGACCACGCCGGCCTAGCCGGTCAGAACAGGGTCGGCTCGTCGGCCAGCGCGCCTTCGATCACCAGCATCCGGCGCTTGGTCGCGACCCCGCCGTGCGCCGAGAAGCCGCCGTCCTTGCCGCCCGCGGCGAGGACGCGGTGGCACGGCACGATGATCGGGAACGGGTTGTGCCCCATCGCCTGCCCGACGGCCTGCGCCGACCCGGGCAGGCCGAGGCGGTGCGCGATCTCGCCGTAGGTGAGGGTCTTGCCCGGCGGGATCGCGCGCGCGACCTCGTAGGCGCGGCGGTGGAACTCCGGCACGCCGGCGAGGTCGAGGGGAACCGCGGCGAGGTCCTCGCGTGCGCCGGCCAGCAGCGCCACGATGCCGTCGACGGCCGTCCGCACCGAAGGCGGCGGAGGGCCTTCGACGGCGTCCGGGAAGCGCTTCGCAAGCCGGGCGCGCAGGTCGGTACCGGGCAGCGACGTCCCGACGACGAGGTCGTCGCGCCACGCCAGCCCGCACGGCCCGATCGCCGTGGCGAACACCGTGAACCCCGTTGTCATGCGATCAGCCTACGACCGAAGAGGGGTCCCCCGGAGGCGCCGGACCGCTAGGTTCGGTTTGGGGCAATTGCCGAGTTCGAGGAGGCAGTCGGTGCGACGCGCGATCCTGGTGGCAGCGGTCCTGCTCGGCCTGTCCGCGGCGGCCGACCCGCTCGTCATGCCGCACGTCGTCGTCGCCCACAACGCGTGGTGGGCCGCGCTGACCGTGCAGAAGGCCGGTGGCACGGTCGTCGCCGCGTACCCGCAGATCGGCGTGGTCGTCGCGTACACGGCGAAGGACGACTTCGCCGCGAAGGTCCGGAAAACGCCGGGCATCGACGCCGTCGGCGCGACGCGCACCGCGAAGATCCCGAAGGAGTTCTTCGCGCCCCGCAAGGACGTCCGCTACACCGGGCCGAACTCGCCGAACACCGGCCTGGTCCCGCCCGAGGGCACCGCGTGGGACGTCCCGGCGCTGCACCTGCCCGAAGCGCACGAGGTCACCGACGGCAGCCGCCGCACCGTCGTCGGCGTGCTCGACGTCGGCGTCGACGACACCCACCCCGACCTCGCCGGCGCTTTCGACCGCGGGGATTCCGTGTCGTGCCTGTCCGGCTGGGCGGACCGCAGTCCCGGCGCCTGGCGGCCGACGCTCGACGGCCACGGCACGCACGTCGCCGGCACGATCGCCGCGGCGCGCAACGGATCCGGCGTCGTCGGGGTCGCCCCCGGCGTCCGCATCGCCGCGGTGAAGCTCGCCGAACTCGACGACACCGAGACGGCCGAGAGCATGGTCTGCGGGTTCGTCTGGGCCGCCGAACACGGCTTCGCCGTCACCAACAACAGCTACCGCTCGATCCCGTGGCGCTACAACTGCGACGACCAGCCCGACCAGGCCGCGGCGAAGCTGGCCGTCGGCCGCGCGGTCGCCTACGCCCAGCGCCGGAACGTCCTCGTGGTCGCCTCGGCGGGCAACGCCGGCATCGACCTCGACACGCGCTCGGTCGACCGCGAAAGCCCGGCCGACAGCACGCCGGTGGAACGCGCGATCGACCCGACGTGCACCCGGCTGCCGCACGAGCTGCCCGGCGTCGTCGGCACCGGCGCGCTGGACGAGAAGCTGGTCAAGGCGAGCTTCTCGAACTATTCGGCGTCCCGGATCAGCGTCGCGGCACCCGGCGCGCGCGTCTGGTCGACGTGGCCGAACGGCGAATACCGCTCCGCGAGCGGGACGTCGATGGCCGCGCCGCACGCGAGCGGCGTCGCCGCCCTGATCGCGAGCGAACACCCGTGGTGGAGCGCCGAGCGGGTCAAGCGTGCCCTCTACGCGTCCGCGACGCCGCTGCCGTGCCCGGACGCCGTGTGCCGGGCGACCCCGGCAGGCACGACGTACTACGGCCACGGGGTGGTCGATGCGGCGAGCGCGGTCGGCGCGGGATGATGACGGCGTGCTCGATCACCTCGTCTACGCCGGTCCCGATCTGGCCGACGCCGTCGCCCGCGTCGCCGAGCTGACCGGGGTCACCCCGGCGCCCGGCGGCAGCCACGTCGGCCTCGGCACCGCCAACCACCTCGCCGACCTCGGGGCGGGGATGTACCTGGAGGTGATCGGCCCGGACCCGGCGCAGCCGGACCCGGACGTGCCCCGGCCGTTCGGCATCGACGACCTGGCCGAGCCCGCGCTGGTCGCCTGGGCGGTCCGCACGACCGACCTCGACGCGACGATCGCCGAGGCCCGCGCGCACGGCTTCGACCCGGGCGACGCGCTGGAGATGTCCCGCGCGACGGCCGAGGGCGAGACGCTGCACTGGCGCCTGACCCCGCCGAGCGCCCCGGGCACGCTCCGCCCGTTCCTCATCGACTGGGGCACGACCCCGCACCCGACGACGCGCGGCCTGCCGTCGCTCCCGCTGCTGATGGTGACGGCGACGCACCCGGACCCGTCCTGGGTCCACACGGCGACCGACGCGCTCGGCCTGGAGTTCCTGGTGCGCCGCACGGAAAAGGCGACCTTGACCGCGGCGCTGCGCACCCCGGAGGGCCGCCAGGTCGCGTTGAGCTAGGCCTTGCCCTCGCGCCACAGGCTGGTCATCGGCAGCCGCCGGTCGCGGCCGAACGCCTTGAACGTGATCTTCGTGCCCGGCGGGTACTGGCGCCGCTTGTACTCGGCCTTGTCGACCATCCGCACCACGCGGTCGATGGTCTCCGGGTCGAAGCCCGCGGAAACCAGGTCGGCGTACCCGCGGTCGCCCTCGACGTAGTCGTCGAGGATGTCGTCGAGCAGCGCGTAGTCCGGCAGCGAGTCGGTGTCCACCTGACCCGGCCGCAGCTCGGCCGACGGCGGCTTCGAGATCGAGTTCTCCGGGATCGGCGGGGTCTCGCCGTTCTTGGCCGCTTCGGCGTTGCGCCACCGCGCGAGCTGCCAGACGTGCGTCTTGAAGACGTCCTTGATCGGGGCGAACGCGCCGACCGCGTCGCCGTAGATCGTCGAGTACCCGACCGCCAGCTCGGTCTTGTTGCCCGTGGCCAGCACCAGGTGACCATCCAGATTGGACAGTGCCATCAGCAGCATGCCGCGGGTCCGCGCCTGGATGTTCTCCTCGGCCAGGCCGGTCAGGGAAAGCTGCTCGACGTACACGCGGACCATGTCCTCGACCGGTTCGACGCGGTAGTGCGCCCCGATCCGCCGCGCGAGGTCCTCGGCGTCGTCCTTCGAGTGGCCCGACGAGTACTTCGACGGCATCGAGACGCCGTAGACGTTGTCGCCGCCCAGCGCGTCCGCCGCCAGCGCCGCGCAGACCGCCGAGTCGATGCCGCCGGAGAACCCGAACGTCACCGACGAGAAGCCGTTCTTGTGCACGTAGTCGCGCAGCCCGATGACCAGCGCGTGCCACACCTCGGCCTCGTCCGACAGCGGTTCGCTGATCACCGGCTCGGCGGTGGGCTCATAGGCGGGCAGCGGTTCTTCGCTCAGGACGCGCCGTCGGACCTCCAGGCCCTCGTACGCACCGTCGCCCGCGTACCCGGTCTTCGGCAGGTCCATGTCGAGCACGGACAGGTGCTCGACGAACTGCGGTGCGCGCGCCAGCAGCGTCCCGTCCGCGCCGACGACGAGCGAGTCGCCGTCGAAGACGAGGTCGTCCTGCCCGCCGACCTGGTTGGTGTAGACCAGCGGCGCCCCGGCCTCGGCGGCGCGGCGCGCGATGAGCGGCAGCCGCTGCTCGTCCTTGGACCGCTCGTAGGGCGACGCGTTCGGCGCGACGACCAGGTCGACACCGGCGCGGCCCAGCGCCGAGATCGGCCCGCCGTCCTGCCAGATGTCCTCGCAGACGACCATGCCGATGTCGAGGCCGTGGAACCGGACGACGTCGAGCGTGGTGCCCGGCTTGAACCAGCGGTGCTCGTCGAAGACGCCGTAGTTCGGCAGGTGGTGCTTGAACTGCCGCGCGACGACCTCGCCGCGGTAGAGCGCGGCGGCGGCGTCGCGCGGGCCGACTTCGTCGAGGTCGAGGTAGCCGACGTAGGTCAGCACCTCACCGCACCCGGCGTCGTCGAGGCGGCGCGCCAGCGACTCGAGGCCCTCCCGGGACGCGGCGGCGAACGTCTTGCGCAGCGAAAGGTCCTCGACGGGGTAGCCGGTCAGCGACATCTCGGGGAAGACGACCACGTGGGCGCCGGCCTCGGCGGCCCGGCGGGTCCAGGAGACGTGCAGGTCGGCGTTGCCGTCGAGGTCGCCGACGGTGGGGTTGACCTGGGCGAGCGCAATGCGCAGTTGCGGCATGCCGCCATTCTGTCCCACCGTCACCCGGGAGGCCGAGCGAATGTGGGCGAAACGCCACGCTAGGTGGACGCGACCGCGTCCCGGTGCTTGAGCTTCGCCATCCGCCCGTCGCGGTGGTGCCAGACGACGCCCTCGAACTCCGGGTGCGCGAGCAGCCACGCCATCAGCCCGTCGAAGTCGCGCGGGACGCCGGCGAACTCCTGCGCGGTCGCGTGCGGGACCAGCCGGTGCGCGCCGAGCTTCTCCGGATCGCCGTTGACCTTCGGCCCGCACAGCTCGTAGGTGCCGGGCGCCGCACCGAAGAGCCCGTCGAGCGCCTCGTCGAAGAACGCGGCGAACGGCGACTGCCCGACCGGCTCCCAGCCGACCGTCTTGCCCGTCTCCGGGTCGGTCTGCACGGCTTCGAACCCGTCCGGCGCGTCCTTGCCCGCCTTCACCTCGCGCCGCGCCCACCAGGTGCCGGACTCGTCGAGCCGGACGCAGGTGCCGTCGTACTTGCGGGTGGCCACGCCTTGGCCGTCGAGCACCCACTGGCACTCGGGGTGCACTTCGCGGGTGACGCGCCGGAGGTCTTCGGGGTCGCGACGGAACAGAGTCGGGATCTTGCGCATGCCCCGATTCTTCCGGCCCGGGCAACCGAGAAAACCCCCGCCCGGGCTAACCGGACGGGGGTTTTCGCGGAAAAAAGGCTACTTCCGCTTGATCATGCTCCGGACCTTCTTGATGGTCTGCTCGAAGTCGGAGTCGAACGGGTTGTCGTGCACCAGGTAGGTCCACGTCGTGTTGGCCCGCCGGACGCCCGCCTCGCCGAGGTCGATGCCCTCGTCGGTCAGCTCGGCCTCTTCGAGGGTCTTCGCCGCCCGCGCGTCGGCCTCGCCGATGATCTTGTGGAACTCCGGGATCGCCGCGCGGTGGAACTCGTCCAGCGGCGTCTCGCGGGCCAGCGCGCGCAGGTGGATGCTCTCGCGGACGTCGGTCAGGTACGCCAGGTGGTCCGACCACAGCTGGTCGACGTGGAACAGCAGCACCTCGCGGCACATCTGCTCCAGCTTCTCCTGGCCTTCTTCGCCGTCGCCGAGCTTCTCCTTCAGCTCGGCGAACTTCTCCGGGTGCGCCTTCTCCAGCTGCTCCGCCGCGTACGCGGTGCGAAGCACCTTGTCGCGGTGCACCAGCAGGTCGCGCCGCTGCCGCTCGATCAGCCGCGTGTAGCGCCAGGTGTTGCGGTGGATCTCCAGGTCGACGCCCTCGGCGACGCGCTGGGCGTGGTTGAGCTGCCGCAGCGCCGCGTTGTCGGTGATCTCGCCGGTCTCCTCGTCGTCGACGATGCCCTCGGGCACGTCCGGCGCGTTCGACAGCACGAGCTCGTCGTTCAGGCTCGCGAAGAAGATCGCGCTGCCCGGGTCGCCCTGGCGGCCGGAGCGGCCGCGCAGCTGGCCGTCGAGGCGGCTGGACGGGTACCGCGCAGTGCCGATGACGTGCAGCCCGCCCAGCTCGACGACCTCGTCGCGGGACGCGCCGTCGGTGCCGCCCAGCCGGATGTCGGTACCGCGGCCGGCCATCTGCGTGGACACGGTGACCGCGCCCTTCTTGCCGGCCTCGGCGATGATCGCGGCCTCTTCGGCGTCGTTGCGCGCGTTGAGCACGACGCACTCGAGGTCGACCTTCGCGAGCTTCTCGGCCAGCTCTTCGGACTCGGCGACGTCCTGGGTGCCGACGAGGATCGGCCGTCCGGTCTCGTGGACCGTGCGGATCTCCTCCTCGATCGCCCGCAGCTTCTGCGACGGCGACGCGAAGACGCGGTCTTCCTGGTCTTCGCGGATGTTCGGGGTGTTCGGCGGGATGACCGCGACCTCGAGCTCGTAGAACTCGCGCAGCTGCTCGGCGACGGCGACCGCGGTACCGGTCATGCCGGCGACCTCGGGGTAGCGCGCCAGCAGCGCCTGCACGGTGATCGAGTCCAGGATCTCGCCGCGGTCGGTCGCGGTGACCTGCTCCTTCGCCTCGACGGCCGCCTGCAGGCCGTCCGGCCAGCGCTGCAGCTCGGCGACGCGCCCGCGGGCGGCGTTGATGAGCTGGACCTTGCCGTCACGCACGAGGTAGTCGACGTCGCGGGTGAGCAGCGCGTGCGCGTGCAGGGCGACGTTCACCGCGGGGAGCCGGTCGGACGCCGTCTCGCCGTAGAGGTCGTCGACCTCCAGGCCGAGCGACTTCGCGACGACGGACGCGCCGGCGTCGGTCAGCCAGGCGTTGCGGCCCTCGCTGTCGGTTTCGTAGTGCAGGTTGAGGCGCAGCCGCCGGACGACCTTGGCGACCTCTTCGTCGGCGTCGGTGTGGTCGATCGAGCCGGCCATCACCAGCGGGACGCGGGCCTCGTCGACCAGCACGGAGTCCGCCTCGTCGACGATCGCGACCTCGGGGGCCGGCTGGACGAGGTCGTCGACGTTCGTGACCAGCCGGTCGCGCAGCACGTCGAAGCCGATCTCGGCGACGGCGCCGTACGTGACGTCCTTGGCGTAGGCCTCACGACGCTCTTCGCGTGAGTGCGCGGGCTCGACCCAGCCGACCGACACGCCGAGCAGGGCGTAGACCGGGCCCATCCATTCGGCGTCGCGTCGGGCCAGGTAGTCGTTGACCGTGACGACGTGGACGCGCTTCCCGCGGATCGCGTACCCGGCCGCGGCGAGCGCGCCGGCGAGCGTCTTGCCCTCACCGGTCTCCATCTGCACGACGTGCTTGGTCAGCAGGCCCATCGTGCCCAGCACCTGGACGTCGAACGCGCGCTCGCCCAGCGCCCGGCGGGCGGCCTCGCGGCCCAGCGCGCACACCTCGACCAGCTGGTCGTCGCCGAAGGCGGTGTCCTTCAGCTTCTCGCGCAGCTCGCCCGCCCGCTCGGTCAGCTCCGCGTCGGAGAGCTTCTCGAGCTCGGGTTCGAGCTTCTCGACCGCGGGCAGCAGTGCTTCGTAGCGGGTCAGCTCGACGCTGCCCGGCCGCTGGATGATCCGGCGGAGCTTCTTGCCCACCCGGCTGATCAGTGCTGCCACCCCTGGTCTCCCGTTCTCTCTTCGCTCGACCGGCCTGCCCCACCCAACGTGGCGGTGGTGCGTTCGAGTTCCGCGGCCGGATGGGACGATCCAACCGTGTTCCCTCATCCCAGCGCCAGGTCCGGACGTCGCCGGATCACCGCAATTGCGACATCCGTGCTGATCGCGGCCTCGCTGGCCGCCTGCACGTCCACCGGCAAGCCGGCACCGGTCGCGCCGACGACCGAGTCGCACCCGCCGTCCGGGCCGGTCCCCGCCGGACTGGAGCGGTTCTACGGCCAGAGCCTGAGCTGGGGCGACTGCGCACCTTACGCGACGTCGGAGGACAGCAGGTCGGCGTTCCAGGCGAAGGACGTCCAGTGCGCCCGGCTGACCGTGCCCCTGGACTACGCCAAGCCGGCGGGGGACACGATCACGCTGGGCCTGCTCCGCCAGAAGGCGACCGGCGACCGGATCGGCTCGCTGGTGGTCAACCCCGGCGGCCCGGGCGCGTCGGGCATGGTCGCGGCCGCGGGCCTGGCCAAGCCGGCCGCGAGCACCGGCCTGGCCAAGCGCTTCGACCTGGTCGGCTTCGACCCGCGGGGGATCGGGGCGAGCCAGCCCGCCATCCACTGCCTGACCGACCAGGAGCGCGACGCCGACCGCGCCGACGACAGCGAGACCGACGGCTCGCCGGCCGGCGTCCTCAAGCAGGAAGCGCAGGAGAAGGACTTCGCCGCGAAGTGCGCCGAGCGCACCGACGACGGCACCGGGATGTTGGCCAACGTCGGCACCCGGGACGTCGTGAAGGACCTGGACGTCCTCCGCTCGGTCCTCGGCGACGAAAAGTTGACCTATTTGGGCTACTCCTACGGCACCCGGATCGGGTCGGCCTATGCCGAAGCGTTCCCGAAGAACGTCCGCGCGATGATCCTCGACGGCGCGGTCGACCCCGAGCAGGACGCGGTCGAGTCGCTGGTCGCCCAGGGGCAGGGCTTCGGGACGGCGTTCACCCAGTTCGCGAAGTGGTGCACCGCCCAGCAGGACTGCGCGCTCGGCCAGGACGCGAACGGCGCGGTCAAGGCGTTCCAGGACCTCGTCCGGCCGCTGATCGAGTTCCCGGTCCCGGTCGGCGACGGCCGCAAGCTCTCCTACGAGGACGCGACGACCGGCGTTATCCAGGCGCTCTACCAGGAAAGCCTCTGGGACACGCTCAACTCGGGCCTCAACGAGCTGCGCCAGCAGCGCGGCGCGACGCTGGAGAAGCTCGCCGACGTCTACAACGAGCGCGACACCGACGGCAAGTACGGCACCACGCAGGACGCCTTCACGGCGATCCGCTGCGTCGACGACCCGCGTGTCACGGACCCGGCCGTCATCCTCAAGGCGCAGGAGGAGTACGTGCAGGTGGCGCCGTTCCTCGACGACGGCCGCCCGGCGTCGGCGGCCCGTGACGCGTGCGCGTTCTGGCCGGTGCCGAACACCTCCGAACCGCACGTGCCGAACGTCGAAGGCCTGGCGAAGACGCTGGTCATCTCGACGACCAACGACCCGGCGACGCCGTACCAGGCCGGCGTCAACCTCGCGAAGGGCCTGAAGGGCGCGCTGCTGACCTTCGAGGGCACCCAGCACACGGTGTTCCTGCAGGGCGTGAAGTGCGTGGACGAGGCGGGCGCGGACTACCTCGTCGACGGGACGCTGCCGCCGGACGGGACCCGGTGCACCGCGCAGTAGGCGGAACGGCCGCCGAGACCCCCTGCTAGCCGAGGTCCGCCGGCTCGTTCTGCCTGGTCAGCGATAGTTCGATCATCACCGGGCTGAGGTGGTCCCCGGCCGGCGGGATCTGCACCCACAGCCGCGCGAACCGTCGCGGCCCCTCGGCCGACACCCACACCTTGACGATGACGTCGGCGTCGACCTGCGGCAGCACGCCGTGCGCGAC
Source organism: Amycolatopsis sp. NPDC098790 (assembly GCF_044759945.1). Lineage (NCBI taxonomy): Bacteria > Bacillati > Actinomycetota > Actinomycetes > Pseudonocardiales > Pseudonocardiaceae > Amycolatopsis > Amycolatopsis sp. NPDC098790. The sequence continues at coordinate 5,368 of NZ_JBIWAI010000012.1, read as the reverse complement.
GGCCGCGGGCACCCGGCCGCCGACGCGCAGGGCGGCGGCGCCGTCGACGTTCTCCCGGCCCTCGGTCTTCGCGTCGGTGACGCCGTCGAGCAGCCGTTTCAAGCCGGCGGACGGGCCGAGGAAGCGGCCGACCGCGTAGATCTCGGGCAGCGGCGCGTTCCCGGCTTCGGTGCTGACCTGGCCGTCCCGCACGGTGAAGCGGTACTTGGTGTGGCCTTCGCCGTCCTGGACGTCGGCGGTGCCGGTCGCGGCCCCGCCGCCGTCGAGGGTCGCGTCGCCCTCGATCAGCCGGAGCGGGAAGCCGGGCAGCACGCCGTTGACGCCGGCGGCGAAGTGCACGCTCCGGACCTCGGCGAACGACGTCGCCGCGTCGCGGATCAGCTCGGACCCCGCCGGGAACGGCCCGCGGGTGTCCGGTGATCCGGTGCAGCCGGCCGTCAGCAGGAGCACGAGCAGGAGGGCGAAGCGGGACATCCCCCGAGCCTACTGTTGGCCCGATCCTTTCGAGCGCTGTCCTTCCGGCCACTTTCGACGTCTCGCGCGCGCGGCGAGACTGCCTGGGTGACTGTTGAGACCCGTCCCGCCCCGAAGCTGCACCGCGCCTGGCTGATCGCCGGTGCCGCGTTCGTCGCGCTGCTCGCCTCCGCCGGCTTCCGCTCCGCCCCCGGCGTCCTCATCGACCCGCTGCACCAGGAGTTCGGCTGGTCCACGGCCACGATCAGCTCGGCCGTCTCGGTCAACCTCGTCCTCTACGGCCTCTTCGCGCCCTTCGCGGCGGCGCTGATGGAGCGGTTCGGCATCCGCCGCGTCTCGGCGACGGCCTTGTTCGTCATCGCCGTCGGCGCGGCCGGCACGGTCTTCATGAGCGCGAGCTGGCAGCTGATCCTCTGCTGGGGCGTGTTCATCGGCGCGGGCACGGGCTCGATGGCGATGAGCTTCGCGGCGACGGTCGCGACCCGGTGGTTCGTCCGCAGCCGCGGCGTCGTCACCGGCGTCCTGACCGCGGCGGGCGCGACCGGCCAGCTGATCTTCCTGCCGCTGATCGCGAACCTCGCGGTGGGCTCGGGCTGGCGGACGGCGTCGCTGGTGATCGCGATCGCGGCGCTGGCGGTGGTCCCGGTGGTCCTGCTGGTCATCCGCGACCACCCGGCCGACATCGGCACCACGGCGTACGGCGCACCGGCGGAGGCGGCGGTCGCACGCCCGGCGTCGAAGACCGGCTCGGCCCGCCGGGCGCTTTCGGTGCTCGGCCAGGCTGCTCGCACACGCACGTTCTGGCTGCTGGCGATCGGCTTCGCGATCTGCGGCGCGACGACGAACGGCCTGGTCGGAACCCACTTCGTCCCGGCCGCGCACGACCACGGCATGCCCCAGACGACGGCGGCGGGCCTGCTGGCCCTGGTCGGCGTGTTCGACGTGGTCGGCACGATCTTCTCGGGCTGGCTCACCGACCGCGTCGACCCGCGGATCCTGCTGGGCGTCTACTACGCGTTGCGCGGGTTGTCACTGGCGCTGCTGCCGCAGCTGTTCACGGACTCGGTGCAGCCGAGCATGTGGGCGTTCATCTTGTTCTACGGCCTCGACTGGGTGGCAACGGTCCCCCCGACGGTGGCGCTGTGCGTCCGAGCCTTCGGCGACGCGGGCCCGATCGTGTTCGGCTGGGTCTTCGCCAGCCACCAGCTGGGCGCGGCGTTCGCGGCCTCGGCGGCCGGCCTGGTCCGCGACCAGCTCGGGAACTACAACGTGGCCTGGTACTCGGCGGCGGTCCTGGCGGTGCTCGCCTCGGTGGCGTCACTGGCGATCTCACGGGCGAAGAAGCCCGCCCCGGTGCTCGCGACGTGACTTCGCCACCCCCGGCGCGTCTCGCGGTGCGCTGAAGGGCACCTTCCTCCCATGTGACGCGCGGAAGGTGCCCTTCACCGCATCGGGCGCGCTGAAGGGCACCTTCAGCCCACCATCGCCCGCGCGAAGAAGCCCGTCCCGGTGCTCGCGACGTGACTTCGCCACCCCCGGCGCGTCGTGAAACATCCCGTTAACACGCTGTCGTTAGGGTGCGGCCATGGATCGCCAGCAGGAATTCGTGCTCCGCACGCTCGAGGAGCGCGACATCCGTTTCGTCCGTCTCTGGTTCACCGATGTGCTGGGGTTCCTCAAGTCCGTCGCGGTCGCGCCGGCGGAGCTCGAAGGCGCTTTCAACGACGGCATCGGCTTCGACGGCTCGGCCATCGAGGGCTTCGCGCGCGTCTACGAATCGGACATGGTCGCCAAGCCCGACCCCGCCACCTTCCAGGTCCTGCCGTGGGAAACCCCCGACGGCGGCCCCTACTCGGCCCGCATGTTCTGCGACATCGCGATGCCGGACGGCTCGCCGTCGTGGGCCGACCCGCGGCACGTCTTGCGCCGCCAGCTGTCGAAGGCGGCCGAAGCCGGCTTCACCTGCTACGTCCACCCCGAGATCGAGTTCTTCCTGCTCTCGACCATGCCCGACGACGGCAGCGAGCCGGAGCCCGCGGACAACGGCGGCTACTTCGACCAGGCCAGCCACGCCACGGCGACGCACTTCCGCCGCCACGCCATCGAGACCCTCGAGGCGATGGGCATCTCGGTCGAGTTCAGCCACCACGAAGGGGCACCGGGCCAGCAGGAGATCGACCTCCGTTACGCCGATGCGCTGACGATGGCCGACAACGTGATGACGTTCCGCTACGTCGTCAAGGAGGTCGCGCTGACCCAGGGCGTGCGCGCGACGTTCATGCCCAAGCCGTTCACCGACCAGCCCGGTTCGGGCATGCACACGCACGTCAGCCTGTTCGAAGGCGACCGCAACGCCTTCTACGACGCCGAGGACCCGCACGAGCTGTCGGAGACCGGCAAGGCTTTCGTCGCCGGGGTGCTGCACCACGCCAAGGAGATCTCCGCGGTCACGAACCAGTGGGTGAACTCCTACAAACGCCTGATCAGCGGCAGTGAAGCCCCGACGACTGTCTCGTGGGGCCGCGCGAACCGCTCGGCGCTGGTCCGCGTCCCGATGTATTCACCCGGAAAGGCGTCATCCCGACGGGTGGAGATCCGTACCCTGGACTCGGCGTGCAACCCGTACCTGGCGTACTCGGTCATCCTGGCCGCCGGGCTGAAGGGGATCGAGAAGGGCTACGAGCTGCCGCCACCCGCCGAGGACAACATCTGGCAGCTGAGCGACGCCGAGCGGCGCGCCGCCGGGTACGCCCAGCTGCCGCAGAACCTGGGGGAGGCGCTGGCCGAGATGGAGAAGTCCGAACTCCTGCCGGAAGCGCTCGGCGAGCACGTCTACGACTTCTTCCTCCGGAACAAGCGCGTGGAGTGGGACAACTACCGCAGCGCGGTCACCCCGTACGAACTCCGAACGCTCCTCCCGGTGCTCTGATGGGGCGGCGGCCGGTGTTCCTCGCGATCCTGGCCGCCGCACTCGTGCTCGTCCCCGCGGCGCCCGCGGTGGCGTCGCCGCCGAAGTTCGACCTCGACTCCGCCGACATCCCGTCACTCCAGACGCGGATGGCGGCCGGCCGGCTCACCGCGGTGGGCCTGACCGGCGCGTACCTCGACCGGATCCACCGGCTCGACGGCAAGGTCAACGCGGTCCTGGCGCTCAACCCCTCGGCCCTGCGACAGGCTTCCGAAAGCGACGCCCGGCGTCGCGCGCACCGCCTCCGCGGACCGCTCGACGGCATCCCGGTGCTGGTCAAGGACAACGTCGACACGCGCGACCAGTGGACGACCGCCGGCTCGCGCGCCCTGCGGAGCTACCCGGCGAAGGACGCCACGCTGATCACCCGGTTGCGGAACGCCGGAGCGGTCATCCTGGGCAAGGCGAACCTGTCCGAATGGGCGAACTTCCGCGCCGCGAAGCCGACGTCGGGCTGGTCGGGCGTGGGCGGGCAGACGAACAACCCGTACGTGCTGGACCGCAACCCGTGCGGGTCGTCCGCCGGGTCCGCGGCCGGCGTCGCCGCGTCGTTGGCGCAGGTCGCGATCGGTTCGGAGACCGACGGCTCGATCGTCTGCCCCGCGGGCATGACGGCGACGGTCGGCCACAAACCCAGCCTCGGCCTGGTCAGCCGCACCGGCGTGGTGCCGATCTCCGCCGAGCAGGACACCGCCGGGCCGATCGCCCGCAACGTCGTCGACGTCGCGCTCACGCTGTCGGTCCTGCAGGGGCGGGACCCTTCGGACCCGGCCACGCTGAAGTACCCGAGTTCCCAGCCGACGGACTACGCGAAGCTGCTCCGGCCGGGCGTGCTGCGCGGCGCGCGGATCGGGTTGTGGCGCCTCCCGGTGCTCGGCCCGGCCACCGACGCGATCATGACGTCGGCGAAGAACTCCCTGGTCAAGGCTGGTGCGACGGTCGTCGAAGTGACCCCGCCGTACCAGGACCGGCTCCTGGAACTGGAGTTCCCGGCGCTGCTCACGGAGTTTCACCGCGACATCGACGCCTACCTCGCGACCCGCCCGACCGGTCCGCGGAACCTCGCCGACCTGATCGCCTACAACCGCGCGGACCCGCTCGAGCGGACGTGCTTCGCCGGGCAGGAGCTGTTCGAGCAGGCACTGGCCGCGCCGCCGCCGACCGACCCGGGTTACCTGGCCGGCCGCGCCGAGCTGTCGGACCTCGCGCGGCGTTCGCTCGACGAGACCCTGGCGAAGTACCACCTGGAAGCGATCGCGTCGCCGACCAACCCGCCGGCGTGGAAGACCGACTGCGCGGTGGGCGACAACGACGTGATCCCGTCGTCGACCCCGGCCGCGGTCGCGGGCTACCCGGACGTGACCGTGCCGGCCGGGTTTGCCGGACCGCTGCCCGTGGGTATCTCGTTCATGGGCGCCCGGTGGTCGGACGCCCGCATGCTGGCGCTCGCGGCGGACTTCTCGCGGGTGGCTCCGGCCCGCGTCCCGCCGCGTTACCTGGCGACCTTGCCGTCGTAGGGCGTTGGACACGCTCTGACCTGCAGCAATGGCGTTAAGTGACCCCCCTGTTCGGGACCGGTTTCGGGGCATGTAATCTTCTCTTCGTCGCCAGGAACACCGGGTCGCCCCGGGGCCGCAAGCCCCGAAGATCCGGCCGGGCCGAGCGGGTTGACACCGCGGATCGGACCGGGTAATGTTCAGCGTCGGCCCACGAGCGGCCGCCGAATCCCTACGACTAACACCGTAGGCTGAGGCATGCTCGACCAAAAGCTTTGAATATCGCTTGGAACAACTGCCGAGGACAAAGCCGCTGATAAGGCGGTGAGTCCGGAGTGTGTTGCTTGAGAACTCAACAGTGTGCTAGTGAACTAAGCCAGTAGAGCTTATGTATTGAACCTCGTATGAGGTTCCTTTGAGAGCATTAAAT
>NZ_JBIWAI010000011.1:0-129012 GCF_044759945.1 Amycolatopsis sp. NPDC098790 | reverse complement strand
GCCCGGTCCCATTCCGAACCCGGAAGCTAAGCCTGACAGCGCCGATGGTACTGCAACCGAAGGGTTGTGGGAGAGTAGGACACCGCCGAACTTACCTTCCGTACGGCCCGTTAGGATAGCCAGTTGGCTGCCCTAGCGGGCCGTACGCGTATGTCCGGAAGAAGATTTTTTGCACGGCAGGAGGCCAGGTGTCCGAGTTCGGTCGACGAGACTCAGCGGATGATGGGTCCGGCCGATCGGCACGGGACGAAGGCTCCCGGGGCCGGTCGGACGCACCCCGGAAGAACCAAGGTGGCGCGCGGCAGGACCGCGGCGGCCGCGACGGCGGTTACCAGGGCCGGCCGCGCCGCGACGACCGCGGGGTCCGCGGCGGCGGCAAGCCGTTCCGCGGCGGCGACGGTCCCCGTGACCGCGACCAGCGCGGAGGATACGCAGGTCAGGGCCGCGGCACGAGCGACCGCGACGACCGGCGCGGCAGCTTCCGCGACGGCGGCCGCGACTCCGGTGGCAGCCGGTATTCGGGCGGCCCGGGCCGGACGGGCGGCGGCCGCTACCAGGACCGCGACACCAACCGCGCCGGCGGGCGCCAGGACGACCGCGCCGGCCGCCCCCAGGGCAAGTCCTCGTACGGCGACCGCAAGCCCCGCTGGGAGGACCGCGGCGGCGCCCGCTCGGACGACCGCGGCCGCGCCGGCTCCGACTCCCGCGGCAGCTACCAGCGCCGGGACGACCGTGGCAGCTCGGGTTCCGGCGGCAGCTACCAGCGCCGGGACGACCGTGGCAGCTCGGGTTCCGGCGGCAGCTACCAGCGTCGCGACGATGACCGTCGCGGCGCGGACTCGCGCGGCGGTTACCAGCGCCGCGACGACGACCGTCGTGGCTCGGACTCGCGGGGTGGCTACCAGCGCCGTGACGATGACCGTCGCGGCTCGGACTCGCGGGGCAGCTACCAGCGCCGGGACGATGACCGTCGTAGCAGCTCGGATTCCCGCGGCGGTTACCAGCGGCGCGACGACGACCGCCGTGGCAGCTCGGATTCCCGCGGCAGCTACCAGCGCCGCGACGATGACCGCCGTGGCTCGGACTCGCGGAGCAGCTACCAAGGTCGGGACGACCGTAGTGGTGGCTCCGACTCGCGCGGCAGTTACCAGCGTCGCGACGATGACCGCGGCAGCCGGACCGGCGGCTTCAAGCGGGACGATCGCGGTAATTCCGACCGTCGCGACGACCGGGGTGGCTACCAGCGTCGCGACGACGACCGGGGCCGTGGTGGCTCCGACTCCCGAGGCGGTTACCAGCGTCGCGACGACCGCGACCGTGGCGGCTCGGACTCCCGTGGCGGTTACCAGCGTCGGGACGACGACCGTCGTAGCAGCTCGGACTCGCGCGGCGGCTTCAAGCGGGACGACCGCGGTGGCTCCGACCGTCGCGAGGACCGCGGCGGCCAGACCGGCGGCTTCAAGCGCGAAGACCGTGGCGACCGGAGCGACCGTGGCGGCTTCAAGCGCGACGACACCCGGCGCGACCGGCCCCGCCGCGAGCCCCAGCCGCGCGTGGGTGCCCCCCTCGACGACGAGGCCCTCGCCAGGGAACTCCTCGAAGCCCCGGAACTCCCCGAGGACATCGAGTTCTCCGACCTCGACGAGGACGCCCGCCGCGAGCTGCGGACCCTGCCCAAGGGCCTGGCCGAGACCGTCGGGAAGCACCTCGTCGCCGCCGGGGGGCTCGTCGACTCCGATCCCGAAGCCGCTCTCGAGCACGCCAAGTACGCGAAGGCCAAGGCCTCGCGCGTGCCCATCGTGCGGGAGGCGCTCGGGCTCGTCGCCTACCACGCCGGCAACTGGTCGGAAGCCCTCTCGGAACTGCGGGCCGTCCGGCGGATGACCCGCAGCGACGATCACATCGCCATCATCGCCGACGCCGAGCGCGCGCTGGGGCGGCCCGAACGCGCCCTCGACCTGGCGAAGGAAGCCGACACCGCGAAGCTGAACAAGGCCACGCAGGTCGAGCTCGCCATCGTCGCCGCCGGGGCGCGGCGGGACCTCGGGCAGCTCGACGCCGCCGTCGTCTCGCTGCAGGGTGAGGACCTCAAGGCCGAGAAGCGCGACCCGTGGAGCGCTCGCCTCTTCTACGCCTACGCCGACAACCTCGCCGCCGCCGGGCGCAAGGACGAAGCCGTCCAGTGGTTCCTCAACGCCGCCGAGGCCGACGCCGAAGACGAGACCGACGCCGCCGAACGCGCGGCCGACCTGGCGAACGAGAAGAACGAGAGCAACGAGGAGAAGAACGACTCGGATGAGTGACGCCCTGCTCGCGGCCTACGACGCGGTCCTGTTCGACCTCGACGGCACCGTCTACCACGGCACCCGGGTGATCCCGGGTGCCCCGGAAACGGTGCGGGCCGCACGTGAGCACGGCACGCCCGTCCGGTTCGTCACGAACAACGCGTCCAAGGCCCCGGGCGAGGTCGTCGAGCACCTCACCGGCCTCGGCATGCCCGCCGACGCCGGCGAGGTGCACACCAGCGCCCAAGCCGGTGTCCAGCTGCTGAAGGAACGGCTCGAGCCCGGCGCGGAGGTCCTCGTCGTCGGGACCGAGTCCCTCGCGGCCGAAGTCACCGGGGCCGGCCTCAAGGCCGTCCGGGAGAACGCCGAGAGCGTCCAAGCGGTCGTCCAGGGCCACTCACCCGACAACACCTGGGCCGCGTTGGCCGAAGCCTGCCTGGCCATCCGCGCCGGCGCGCTCTGGGTCGCCTGCAACGTCGACGCCACCCTGCCCAGCGAACGCGGGCTGCTGCCCGGCAACGGCTCGATGGTCGCCGCGCTGCGGACCGCCACGGACGTCGAGCCGCTCGTCGCCGGGAAGCCGGAGCCGCTGCTGTTCGAGACCGCCGCGCGGTCGGCGGGTGCCGAAAAGCCCCTCGTCGTCGGCGACCGGCTCGACACCGACATCGCCGGCGCGGTCGCCGCGGGCATCGACTCGCTGGTCGTCCTCTCCGGTGTCGCGACGCCGGAACAGCTGATCAAGGCCGTCCCGGCCGAGCGCGCGACTTACCTCGCGAAAGACCTCACCGCGCTCGAAGACAAAGCCGATGACCTCAAGATCGGGCCGCGCCCGGGCTGGACCGTCACCGTCGAGAACGACACCCTGACGGCGAAGGGCGACGGCGACGACCTGGACCTGCTCCGCGCGCTCTGCCACGTGGCCTGGGAGACCGGCGTCACCGAACTCGGCGAGGACACGAAGGCCCGGCTGGCCTGACTGCTACCGTTCGTAACGTGCAGGATCATCCCTACCCCGTCCCTGGCCCGCCGCCCGGTTCGTTCTCGCAAGCGACCGACCCGCGGGCCGGCATCGACGAAGCCGTCGCCGGGCTGGACGACCTCGACGCACTGCCGCTCGCGGAGCACGTCGAGCGGTTCGACGCCGTGCACACCGAGCTGACGGTCGCCCTCTCCAGCATCGACAAGGTCTGACCACGGTGCCCAAGCGGGCGCGCCTCGACGCGGAACTGGTTCGGCGCGGCCTCGCCCGGTCGCGTGAGCAGGCCTCGGCCCTGATCACCGGCGGCAAGGTCACCGTGCGCGGCATGGTGGCCAGCAAACCCGCCACCGGCGTGGAGTCCGACGCGCCCATCGTCGTCAAGGACGAGGACGACCCCGGCTGGGCCTCCCGCGGCGCGCACAAGCTGCTCGGCGCCCTGGAAGCGTTCACCGACCTCAGCGTCGAAGGCACGCGCTGCCTCGACGCCGGCGCGTCGACCGGTGGTTTCACCGACGTCTTGCTGCGCGCCGGCGCCGCGACCGTGATCGCCGCCGACGTGGGCCGCGGCCTGCTCGACTGGCGGATCCGCACCGACGAACGTGTAGTGGTCATGGACCGCACCAATGTTCGCAACCTCTCTCCCGAGGACCTCGGCGGCCAGGTCGACGTCGTCGTCGGGGACCTCTCGTTCATCTCGCTCAAGCTCGTGCTGCCCGCGCTCGCCGCCTGCGCGCGCGAGGGCGCCGACCTGGTGCCGATGGTGAAACCGCAGTTCGAGGTGGGCAAGGACCGGCTCGGCAGCGGCGGCGTCGTCCGCGACCCGCAGCTGCGCGCCGAATCCGTGCTCACCGTCATCGACGAAGCCACGAAGCTCGGCCTCGCGCTGCGCGGGGTCACCGCGAGCCCGCTGCCCGGGCCGTCCGGGAACGTCGAGTACTTCGTGTGGCTGAAGAAGGAACACGTGGCCGAGTCCACTGTGGACGCGGTAGACAGGTCTGAGGCCGAGCGGCTCGTCCGAACCGCCGTCGAGGAAGGGCCCGCATGACCACCGAACGTGAAGTGCTCCTCATGGTGCACCCCGATCGCGAAGCGACGGGCGAAGCCGCGCGCGAGGTTTCCGCGCGCTTCGCCAAGGCCGGCATCCGGATCCGGGTGATCGAGCACGACGTCTGCGCGCTGATCAACCCCGACGAGCACGGCGTCGGGTCGACCTGCACCGTCGTGGACCCGGACGACAACCCCGCCGGCGGCGTCGAGCTGGTGTTCGTCCTCGGCGGCGACGGCACGCTGCTGCGCGCGGCCGAGCTGGCCCGCCCGGCCGGGGTGCCGGTGCTCGGCGTGAACCTCGGCCGCGTCGGCTTCCTCGCGGAGGCCGATTCGGACGCGCTGGCCGACACGGTCCAGCGCGTCGTCGACGGCGACTACCAGGTCGAAGACCGGATGACCATCGACGTCACGGTCACCCACGACGGCGAAGAGGTCGCCCGCGCGTGGGCGCTCAACGAGGCCAGCGTCGAGAAGAGCACCCGCGAACGGGTCCTCGACGCGCTGATCGAGGTCGACGGCCGTCCGGTGTCCGCCTTCGGCTGCGACGGTGTGCTGTGCGCCACACCGACCGGTTCGACGGCGTACGCGTTCTCGGCGGGCGGCCCGATCATCTGGCCGGACGTCGAGGCGCTGCTGGTCGTGCCGAGCAACGCGCACGCGATGTTCTCGCGGCCGCTGGTCGTCTCGCGCGACTCGGTGATCACCGTCGGGATCGACCCGGACGGCTCGCCCGCCGTCCTGACCTGCGACGGGGGTCGGCTCATCGAGCTGCCGCCGGGCGCTCGCGTGCGGGTCACGAACGGCAAGACGCCGGTGCGGCTGGTCCGCCTGTGGGACGGGCCGTTCACCGATCGGCTGGTGCAGAAGTTCTCGTTGCCGGTGAAGAGCTGGCGTGAGCGCCACGCGCGGCCCTGCGAAGACTGACCACTCGGCGCTTCGTTCGAACATATCGGCGACTCGCCGGGTGCCCGCGCGCGCAGAGTGTCGGTGGGGGCCGCTACCGTAGGCGGCGTGCTGGCCGAGATGCGCATCCAGGGCCTCGGAGTCATCGAGGACGCCCTGCTGGAACTGCACGCGGGCTTCACCGTTGTCACCGGTGAGACGGGTGCGGGAAAGACCATGGTCGTCACCGGGCTGCACCTGCTGTCCGGGGGCCGCGCCGAGGTGTCCAAGGTCCGGACGGGGATGCTCAAGGCGTTCGTGGAAGGGCGGTTCACCTACTCCGGGGTCGAAGGCGCCGAGCGGATCGTCACCGAGTCGGGCGCCGACGTCGACGAGGACGGCAGCGTCATCGCGCTGCGGGCCGTCGCGGTCGACGGGCGTTCGCGCGCCCACCTGGGCGGCCGGTCGGTGCCGGTCGGCGTCCTCGCGGAGCTGTCCGAGCAGCTGATCGCGGTGCACGGGCAGAACGACCAGCTGCGGCTGCTGCGCCCGAGCGAGCAGCGTGACGTCATCGACCGGTTCGCCGGCGACGCGGTGGCGAAGCCGCTGACCGCGTACCGGGAGGTCCGGTCCGAGTGGCTCGCGGTGATCGCGGAGCTGACCGAGCGGTCGACGCGCTCGCGGGAGATGGCCCAGCAGGCCGACCTGCTCAAGCACGGGCTCACCGAGATCGACGCCGTCGCGCCCGAGCCGGGCGAGGACGTCGAGCTCACCGCGCAGATCAAGCGGCTCGCGGCGGCCGACGAACTGCGCGCTGCCGCGACCGAGGCGCACATCGCGCTGTCGGGCTCGCCGGACGGCGACCCGGACGCCCCGAGTGCGATGGGCATGGTTTCCGAGGCGCTGCGGCGGCTCTCGACGTCCGAAGACGCGGTGCTGCGCGAGCTGGCGCCGCGGCTGGAGGAGGCGTCGACGCTGCTGACCGACGTCGGGTCCGAGCTGGGCAGCTACGTCGAGACGCTGGACGCCGACCCGGCGCTGCTGGAGAAGGTGCTCGCCCGCCAGGCCGACCTGAAGCGGCTGACCCGCAAGTACGCGGCGGACGTCGACGGCGTGCTCGCCTGGGCCGACGACGCCAGGCGCCGTCTGGAGTCGATGGACACGTCGGAGGAGGCGCTCGCCGAGCTGGCGCTGCGGCGCGACCAGCTCGCGGTGCAGCTGGCCGCGCACGCGGTCGAGGTGTCGGCCGCGCGCGTCGAGGCCGCGGCGTCGCTGGCGGAGGAGATCACGCGCGAGCTGTCCGGGCTGGCGATGGGGCAGGCCGCGATCGAGGTGACGGTCGAGCAGCGCCCGGCCGAGCACGGCGACACGCACGCGCTGACCCTCGACGGCCGCGCGGTGCACGCGGGTCCGGACGGCGTCGACGACGTCGAGCTGCTGCTGCGCGCCCACGACGGCGCCCCGCCGCTGCCGGTGCACAAGGCCGCGTCGGGCGGTGAGCTGTCGCGGGTGATGCTGGCGATCGAGGTGGTGCTGGCGCACGCGGACACGGTCCAGACACTGGTGTTCGACGAGGTCGACGCCGGGGTCGGCGGCCGCGCGGCGGTCGAGATCGGCCGTCGGCTGGCCCGGTTGGCCCGGACGCACCAGGTTCTGGTCGTGACGCACCTGCCGCAGGTGGCCGCGTTCGCGGACCAGCACCTGGTGGTGGACAAGGGGCACAGCGGCGGGGTCACGCGCAGCGGTGTGAAGAACCTGAGCCAGACCGAGCGGGTGAACGAGCTGGCGCGGATGCTCGCCGGGATGGACGACACCGAGACCGGGCGGGCGCACGCCGAGGAGTTGCTGGCTACCGCGGAGAAGGCCAAGGCCGAGCCGGCCCCGAAGCCCAAGCGGGGAAAGAAGAAGTAGCGGCGGAGGAAATACTTCGCGCGCCGGCGGGTGTTGTGCGGGCTGATCGCCTGCGAAGAAAGGACCCCGATGCGCGCGGTGGTACTCCGAGAGCCCGGTCCCGTCGAGAACCTCGAACTCACCGACCTCCCGCTGCCCGCGGTGAAACCCGGCTGGGTGCGGATCGCCGTCAAGGCGTTCGGGCTCAACCGGTCCGAGCTGCACACGCGCCTCGGCCTGGGCGAGGGCGTCACGTTCCCGCGCGTGCCCGGCATCGAGGCCGTGGGCGTGGTCGACTCCGACCCCGACGGAGAACTGACACCCGGGCAGCAGGTCGCCACCATGATGGGCGGGATGGGCCGCACCTTCGACGGCGGCTACGCCGAATACACCGTGGTGCCGAAGGGGCAGGTCATCCCGTTCCGGAGCGGCTTGCCGTGGGAGGTCATCGGCCAGGTCCCCGAGACGCTGCAGACCGCGTACGGCTCGCTCACCACCGGCCTCGACCTCAAGCAAGGCCAGACGCTGCTGATCCGCGGCGGGACGTCCGCGCTCGGGTTCGCCACCGCGGCCCTCGCCAAAGACCTCGGTGCCACCGTCTTCGCGACCACGCGCCAGGAGGACCGGCTCGGCACCCTGCGCGACCACGGCGTCGACCACCCGCTCCTCGACGACGGCGACATCGCCGCCCAGGTCCGGAAGATCGCTTCGGAAGGCGTCGACGCCGCCCTCGAACTCGTCGGGACGCCGACCCTGCCGGACACCTTGAACGCCACCCGCGTGCACGGCACCGTCTGCTTCGCCGGGATGCTCTCCAACCAGTGGATCGTCAAAGATTTCTATCCGATCGGTTACCTTCCCGCCGGGGTGCGGTTGACCGCTTATGGTGGTGAGGCGGACGACCTGCCCGCCTCCGTCCTGCAGCGCCACCTCGACCGGATCGCCGCCGGCGAAACGAGCCTCGGCCCGGCCGAGGTGTACGCGATGACGGAGATCCGGCAGGCGCACGACGACCTGGAGCACAACCGGACGGCGGGCAAGCTCGTCGTGCTGACCGGCCGAGCGGAGGGAGCCGCCCCGTGATCCTGCCGCCGCCCGCCGATGTCGAAGCGCAGCTGGCCGCCGCGCGCCGGGACAGCGACCTGGACCGCTACCTCGGCCTGCTCGCCGGCGAAGAGCTCTTCGTCCCGATCCGGCGGGTGGACGCCCACAGCATCCTCGACGAGCGGGCGGAGACCTTCCCCAACGTCTACTTCGAGACGGGCGGCGACGAGTTCCTGCAGGTCTTCACCCGCGGCGCGCTGCCCGACCTCGGCCCGGACGTCGTCGCCATGAGCGGCGCGCTGGACTGGGCGGTCGACGGCGTCGGGCGGCACGAGCGGGTCGTGTTCAACCGCGGCACCCGCGGCGAGTGGCGGCTGCCCGGCGCGACCCTGCAGCCGTGGCTCGACGCGCACCACGACGACGTCGTCCCGCTGGAGGAGCAGGTCGAACGGCTGATCACCGCGCCGTACGGGCACCTCGAAGGGCCGATCGCGCACGCGCTGGCGTGCGGCGCGCACCTGGCCGTGCTCAACGCGGCGCCGTGGAACGTCCTCGACGCGCGGCGGCACGACTACGTCGCCGAGGTGCGCGGCCTGCGGGACTGGTGGGGCGTGCCGGACCCGCCGGCCTGGCGGGCGACGATGGCCGACCTGATCGGCGACGGCTACGCGCTGACGCCCGGGAACCTCGTGCTGATGCTGCGGCTGCGGTTCGCCGCGGAGTTCGGGCTGACCAGCGGCGAGTTCGACCCGCTGACCTGGGCGGAGCTGGTCGACCGGTGGTGCGCGGAGAACGACGCGGCCGACCAGGCCGACGAGCTGCGGCACACCGTCCGCCGGGTCTCGCGCTGCGAACAGCGCTTCCGGGCCGACGGCCTGGTCGACGCGGACGGCTTCGTCACGACGGCGCTTTCCTGGGACGTCGGCCGCGCGGTCAACATCGCGCGGTGGGGGCTCGCGGCCGGGTACTGCGACGCGCTGACCGCCGAGCTGATGGTGCTCGAGGCGGGATCGCTCGCGCGTCGCTACCACCAGTCATGGGCCGACCTGTCGGCCGGGTACCTCATGGGCCGTGTGCTGCACGCCGAGGACGACGAGTTCGGTGAGTGGTACCCGGCGGCCGTGCGGGTCCACCACCAGCTCCTTCAGGACCCGGGCAGCCCGTGGGTGAACCTCGATTTCGGGTCTCTTTCGGAGGAGTCGGACGCCTGACCCGTGCGGGGGAGGTCACCACAACGGGTCACCCCGGCTACGGCGTGGCGAGCATCGTCCCACGAGCAAATTTGTCACCATCGGCCACATGAAGCTCACCGGCTTGCTCACGCGGAACCAAGAACCCCTCCCGGGGATCACCGGCGTCGCCCGCGTGGACCGCCGGACGCGGGAGCTGCTGCGCCGGATCAGTCCCGGCGACATCGTCGTGCTCGACCAGCTGGACCTCGACCGCCAGACGGCCGACGCCCTGGTCGACGCCGAGGTCGCGGGCGTGGTCAACGCGTCGCCGTCGATCTCCGGCCGGTTCCCGAACCTGGGCCCGGAAATCCTGATCGGTGCGGGCATCCCGCTGGTCGACTCGGTCGGCAGCGACCTGCTGCGGTCGATCAAGGACGGCACGAAATTGCGGCTGCACGACGGCGTCGTGTACGTCGGCGAGCGCCAGGTCGCCTCCGGGATCGAGCAGACCGCCGACAGCGTCGCGGACCAGATGATCGAGGCCAAGGCCGGGATGTCGACGCAGCTGGAAGCGTTTTCGGCCAACACCATCGAGTTCCTGCGCCGCGAGCGCACGCTGATCCTCGACGGCGTCGGCGTGCCGGAGCTGAAGGTCGCCATTCGCGACCGGCACGTGCTGGTCGTCGCGGGTGGCAACGGGCACGCCGAGGACCTCAAGAAGCTCAAGAAGTACATCTCCGAGCACCGGCCGGTCATGGTCGGCGTGGACGCCGGCGCCGACACGCTGCGGGTGCAGGGCTACAAGCCGGACGTCGTCGTCGGCGACCCCACCGGCATCGGCACCGCCACCCTGCGCGGCGGCGGCGAGGTCGTGGTGCCCGCGCAGCCGGACGGGCACGCCCCCGGCGTCGAGCGGATCCAGGACCTCGGCATCGGCGCGGTGACCTTCCCGGCAACGGGCAACGCCGAGGACCTCGCGCTGCTGCTGGCCGACGCGCACGGCGCGAGCCTCGTCGTCACGGTCGGGTTCCAGGCCACCCTGCGCGAGTTCCTCGACCACGGCCGTTCCGGTTCGAACCCGTCGACGTTCCTGACCCGGCTGAAGCTCGGCACGAAGCTCGTCGACGGCAAGGCGGTGGCGACGCTGCACCGCAGCCGGGTGTCGATCGGCGCGGTCGTGCTGCTCGTGCTCGCCGCCGTCGTGGTGGTCGGCGCGGCCCTGCTCGTGTCCGACGTGGGCTCGGTCTACCTGGACTGGCTGAAGGCCACCTGGAACTCGTTCGCCGCCTGGGTCAAGGGATTGTTCACGTGATTTCGCTGCGCTACCACGTCGTTTCCATCGCCGCCTGCTTCCTCGCGCTGGCCGTCGGGGTCGTGCTCGGCTCGACGGCGCTGAACGGCACGCTCCTGTCGGGGCTCGCGGGGGAGAAGAAGGACCTCGGCAGCCAGGTCTCCGACCTCGAGGCGCAGCGCAACGCGCTCAACGCTCGGCTGGCCGACGCGGACGCGTTCGCCGGCTCGATGGGGCCGAAGGTCGTCGCGGGCGCGCTGGACAAGCGGTCGGTGGTGCTCGTGACCACCGAAGACGCGCGTCCGGCCGACCGGGACGCGCTCAAGCAGCTGATCGGCCAGTCCGGCGCGGCGGTGACCGGCGAGGTGCAGCTGACGTCCGCGTTCGCCGACCCGGAGAAGGCCGACCAGCTGCGTGACGTCGTCACGCGGCTGCAGCCGGCCGGCTCGAAGTTCCCGACCGCGGGCGACTCCGGCACGCTCGCCGGCGCGCTGCTCGGTTCGGTGCTGCTGCTGGACAAAACGACGGCGAAGCCGCAGTCGTCGCCCGAGGAGCTGGCGGCCGCGATCGGCGGGCTCACCGACGGCGGGTTCGCCAAGGCGGGCGGCGACGTCAAGCCGGGGCAGCTGGCGATCGTGCTGACCGGCGCGCAGGCGACCGGCGACGGCGCGGGCGACCGCGCGGCGACGATCGCCCGGTTCGCCACGCAGCTCGACCGCTCCGGCGCGGGCACGGTCCTCGCCGGCGACGCCGGTTCCGCGGACGGCACCGGCGCGCTGGGCGTGGTCCGCGCGGACACCTCGGCGACGTCGATCCTGTCCACTGTGGACAACGTAGACTCGTCGGCTGGGCGGGTCAGCACCGTGCTGGCGCTGAAGGAACAGCTCGACGGGGGCGCCGGGCGCTACGGCATCGCCGGCAACGCCCAGGCCCCCGCACCGGGAGTCGGCGCCCCCAACGGCAACTGACCGCTTACCTGAGCGGCGGGTCCAGCGGGAAGCAGGAAACGCGCACCGGCCAGGTGTCCCCGCCCGCGGGCAGCGGCATCTTCTTCAACGCGGCCGCCGCGTCGGTGTCGTGTGCCTCTTCGGCCGCGGCGTGGAAGATGTCCGCCGCGATCGACTGGTCGAACACGCCGATCTGCTGGTGCGGCCAACCCGCTGCACCCTGCAGCGCGCCCGGGATCAGCTGGTCGACGACCTTCCGCAGCGTCACCCCGTTCGGCGCCTTGTACTTCCAGACGTCGACGCCGAGGTTCTTCCCCACCTCCGCCATCCGGCCCCAAGCGGTGAGGTTGAAGTTGACGTAGTGCCACGACATCGTGCGCGACAGCTCGAGGGGCTGGCTGCCGTCGGCGGCGAACTGCACCGGGAACCGCTTCCGCTCCGCGTCGAGCACGATCTTCCGCGCGGTGTCCCGCTTGCCCAGGTAGGACGCGATCGTCGCGTTCTGCATGTCGAGGAACGTGCCGTGGTTGTTGGTGGCGGCCAGTTCCAGCTTCGCCTGCGGGCTGCTCTGCATCCACGTCAGATACTGCGTGAGCCACGCCTTGATGCCCGAGCGGTCCTTCCCGGTCCAGCCCGGCGCGCCGCCGTCGAGCAACGCGAACGCGTCCATCAGCTGGCTGAACGACTGGGTCGAGTCGATGATCCCGGTGCCGCTGACCGTGTCCCTGCAGGGAATGATCTGCGAAAACGTCATGTTCGGGTTCATCCGCGTCGCCGGGTCGAGGAACCACGTCCGGATGTCCAGTGCCGCCCGGTTCGCGTACTTCGCGTCGCCGGTGTAGTACCAGGCCAGCGAGAGGTAGTACATCGCGTCCCAAGCCCACATCCGGTAGGTGTGGTCGGTGATTGCGTCGGCCTCCGGGTTGCGCTGGCCGTCCTTGCTGACGTACGGGCAGCCTTGCGGGTTCTCCGGCGTCTTCGGCTGGCTCGCCCACCAGTACGGCGCCTGGCTCATGTAGTCGTGCTTGTCGCCGCTCGGCGGCGCGGACGGCTTGTCCATGACCGACCACGGGCCGTCGGTCAATGCGGTGTTCGCCTTGTCCAGCACGGCTTTCAGCGCGTCCCGCTGGGCCTTGGTCGCGTGGCCGCTGCGGATGGCCTGCTTGATCCCGGCGAGCTTGGCGCCGTCGGTGACGACGGTGTGCGGTGGCGCCGCGGCCACCGCCGTCCCGCTCACCGGGACCAGGAGCATGCTCGCGGAAACCGCCAGCGCGCCTAGGGTTCTGCGCACGTCGACCGCCTTCCGGGGACGTCGAAATCCCCACGTCGTCACCGGGCGGCGGTACGGCTGCAGGGATTCTGACGTCTCGGCGCGGCGAGTGTCAATCGGGCCAGGTGCGGCGCTTGTCCAGCGGCCGCGCGTACGAACCCGCGCGGCTCGTCTTCAACCCCAACGCCACCAGCGACTCCGCGAGCCGGACCGCCGCCGCGACGCCGTCGATGACCGGGATGTCCAGCATCGTCGCGATCTTCCGGTCCAGGCCGGTCATCCCGGCGCAGCCGAGCACGAGCACCTCCGCGCCGGCGTCCCGCGCGCGCCGGCCGGCGGTGAGCAACGCCGATTCCGTGCGACGCTCGTCCGTCAGCTCCAGCACGCCGAGCCCGGCGCCGGTGACCGTGACGCAGTTCTGCGCGACTCCGGCGGCGTGCAGGCTGTCCTCGATCAGCCCGCACGTCCGGTCCAATGTGGTCACTACGCCGTAGCGGCGGCCGAGCAGGCAGGCAAGGTGCGCAGCGGCTTCGGTGATGTCGACGACCGGGACGTCCAGCAGCTCGCGCGCGCCTTCGCGGCCGTGCTCGCCGAACCCGGCGAGCACGACGGCGTCGAACGGTTCTTGCAAGCCCCGCAACAGATCCAGTACGGCCGCGGCCGACAGGAAGCTGTCCAGCCAGCCCTCGGCCGACTCCGGGCCCCAGCGCGGCGTCCGGGCGAGGATCTCGGTGCCCGGACTCGCGGCCGCGCGGGCCCCGGCCTCGATCTCCTTCGTCATCGCCTCGGTGGTGTTGCAGTTGGTGACGACGATCTTCATCGGTGCTTCCTCGAAACCGCGAAGTACAACGCGGCCGACGACGCCGTGCCGATGAACCACGAGTACGGTGCGGCCGGCCCGAAGAACGGCACCAGCGCGATCACCGCGGACAGCGCGGCGGTCGGGAAGAACGTCACCAGGGCACGGGGGTTGACGCGCGGGTAGATCCCGTCGGCGACGAACAGCTGGGCGACGTCGACCTTGCCGCGCCGGATCAGGTAGTAGTCGACGATCATGATTCCGAACAGCGGCCCGAGGAACGCGCCGAGGCCGCCGAGGAAGTAGTTGACCACTGCGGGCGAGGAGTACAGCTTCCACGGCAGCACGCACAGCGCGGCGACCGCGCTGATCATCCCGCCGATGGTGAAGGTGATCCGCTTCGGCCAGATGTTGGCCAGGTCGTAGGCGGGGGAGACGAAGTTCGCGACGATGTTGACGCCCATGGTGGCGATGGCGAACGTCAGCGCGCCGATGATGAGCACCGGCGTGTTGTGCACCTTGGCCAGCAGCTCGGCCGGGTCGGTGATGGCCTCGCCGAACACCTGCATGCTGCCCGCGGTGACGATCACCGACAGCAGCGCGAACGCCGTCGAGTTGATCGGCAGGCCCCAGAAGTTGCCGCGCTTCACCGTCTTCTGGTCCGGGGCGTTGCGGGAGAAGTCGCAGAAGTTCAGCATCAGCGTGCCGTAGGTGGCGAGGATCAGCCCGGCCGCGCCGAACCACTGGCGGATCTGCTCACCCGTCGAGAGCTGCTTCGGGCTGCTCGTCAGGGAAATGTGCCAGTTGCCGGCGGCGAGGATCCAGACGGCGAGGGCGATCATGACGACCCAGATCGCCGGGCCGCACCAGTCCTGGAACTTGCGCACCGACTCCATGCCGCGGGTGAGGATGAGCGCCTGGACCGCCCACAGCGCGATGAAGCAGATCCAGCCGAGCGCGTGCAGGCCGAGGAAACCGTGCTCGGTCCACGGTTTCAGGCCCGGGTCGATGGTGAGCACGAGCAGCGTGATGGCCACGCTCGCGAGGTAGGTCTGGATGCCGTACCAGAAGATCGCGATGATGGCGCGGATGAGCGCGGGCAGGTTGGCGCCGAACGTGCCGAAGCTGATCCGCGCGACGACCGGGAACGGGACGCCGGTGCGCTGGCCGATCCGGCCCATCAGGTTCATGCCCACGTAGATGATGACGAAGCCGAACAGCAGGGCGGTGAACACCTGCCAGGCGGACAGGCCGAGCACGAACAGCCCGGCGGCGAAGGTGTAGTTGCCGAGGTTGTGCACGTCGGACATCCACAGCGCGAAGATGTCGTAGACCTTCCAGCGGCGTTCCTTCGCCGGTGCGAGGTCTTCGTTCCAGAGCCGGGGATCCGGCGGACTCGTCTCTTGCTGGGTCTCGGTGAGCGGGGCTGCGGTCATGCGTGCCTCCGATCGACGATCGACGTGCAGCGACGGCGATTTGGGATACCAAAGTTTGGCATCCCAAATATCACCCTCGGGTCAGCCGCCGTCAACCCTCTGGCCCGTAAACTCGTGTTACGAGCTTGTTGAGGAGAGGGGACCGGTGACGACGGCGAGCGAGCGGCAGCCCCTCGCGGCCACCCGGCAGCGGGTGCGCGACGAGCTGCGCGAACGGATCTTGACCGGCCGTCTCCGCCCGGGCGACCGGCTGGTCGAGCGCGAGCTGGCCGAGGACCTCGGCGTGTCCAGGGTGCCCGTCCGCGAGGCCATCCGCAGCCTCGAGGCCGAAGGCTTCCTCGTCGAGCAGTCGGCGCGCCGCATCGTCGTCCGTCAGCTGGCGAGGGTCGACGTCGAGGAGCTGTTCGACGTCCGGGAGGCCCTCGAAGGGCTCGCGGCGGGGCGCGCCGCCGAACGGGCGGGCACGGCGGAGCTGAAGCGGCTCGAGCGGGTCCTCGCCGACGCGGCCCGCGCGACCGCCCGCGGCGACGCGGCCCGGATCACCGCGCTCAACTCGCGCTTCCACGACGAGATCGTCGCCATCGCCGGCAACGCGCTCCTGACCACGATGCTGCAGCCCCTGCAGGGCAGGCTCCGGTGGCTCACCAGCCAGAACGAGCACTGGGCCGAACTGCTCGACGAGCACCGCCGTCTGTACGAGGCCATCGCGTCGGGCGACGCGGACCGGGCGCACCTCGAAGCGGTCGAGCATGTGCGGGTGAACCGCGAGGTGACCTTGAAGTCGCTCTTCGGGTCCGATCAGGCGGAAGCCGCCGCCGGCTCGAGGTAGGGCGTCACGTTCCGCAGGGCCCGCGAGACGTACTCGTCCTTCTCTCCGACGGGTGCCACGTAATGCATCGCGTGCTCCGCCGCGTCGAGGCCGCGGAGCCGCGCGAGGACCCAGGTGGCGAGGTACGTCGAAGCCAGGCAGCCGCCGGCGGTGGCCAGCGTGCCGCGGGCGAAGAACGGCTGGTTCAGCACCTCGACGCCGGCGGCGAGGACCCACGGCTTGGTCGTGAGGTCGGTGCACGCGGGCACGTCGGCGAGCAGGCCGAGCTTCGCCAGGACGAGCGTGCCGGAGCACTGCGCGGCGAGCAGCTGCCGGGCCGGGTCGAGCCGGGCCAGCGTGCGCATGATCGCCGGGTCCTCGACGACCTCGCGGGTCTTCGCACCGCTGCCGATGATCACGGCGTCGGCCGTGCAGGCCTCCTCGAGATCGATCACCGCGTCGATCGTGACGCCGTTCATCGACGTCACCCGCGGGGCCGGGCTCGCGATCGACACGCGCCAGCCGGGCTCGGTCACCCGGTTCAGGACGCCGAGCGCGATGAGCGAGTCGAGTTCGTTGTAACCGTCGAAGGTCAGGATCGCGGTGTGCATGGACCGCACGCTAGGACGGCCGATCCAGGACAGTCCACAAATTGTCCTGCCTACAATCGCCGGGTGCGAGTGCCGAAGTACAAGACCGTCGTGGACGCCTTCGCAGCGAAGATCCGCGACGGCGAGTGGCCGGCCGGCACCCGGCTGCCCACCCACCGGCGGCTGGCCGCGGACGAGGGTATCGCCGTGGTGACGGCGTCCCGCGTCTACGCCGAGCTGGAAGCGATGGGCCTGGTCAGCTCCGAGCAGGGGCGCGGCACGTTCGTCCGCGACCTGGGCGCGGGCGAGGGCGTCGACGAGCGCGCGGTCGCGGCCGACGCCGTCGACCTCAGCTTCAACTCCCCGGCCGTCGGCGGGCAGGCCGAGCAGCTGCGCCGGGCGCTGCGCGACCTCGCCTCGGCGGGCGACCTCGACGCGCTGCTGCGCTACCAGCCGCACCGCGGCCGCGCCGGCGACCGGGCCGCCGTCGCGGGTCACCTCCGTTCGCGCGGGCTGGACACCGGCCGCGAGCGCGTGCTGATCGTCAGCGGCGCTCAGCACGGCCTGGCCGTCACGGCGATGGCGGTGCTCAAGCCCGGCGACGTCGTCGCGGTGGACGCGCTCACCTACCCGGGCTTCCGGGTGCTCGCGCGCACGCTCGGCCTCGACCTCGCGCCGTTGCCGGTGACCGCCGAGGGGCCCGACCTCGACGCGTTCGAGCGGCTGTGCCGGCGTCGACGCGTCCGCGCGGTCTACGCGATGCCGACGCTGCACAACCCGCTGGGCTGGGTGCTCTCGGCCGAGCAGCGGGTGCGGCTCGTCCGGATCGCCCGGCAGCACGGCGTGACGATCATCGAGGACGCGTCCTACGCCTACCTCGCCGAGGACGCGCCGCCGCCGTTGGCCGAGTACGCGCCCGAGGCGACCGTCTACGTCTCGGGGCTGTCGAAGAGCGTCGCGACCGGGCTGCGCGTCGGGTTCGTCCTCGCGCCGCCCGAACTCGTCCCGGCTCTGGAAACCGCGATCCGCGCGACGACCTGGAACACCCCGGCGCTGACCGCGGCCATCGCGCGCCGCTGGCTCGAGGACGGTACCGTCGCACGCTTGGAGGCCCGGAAGCGCGACGACGCGCGGCAGCGTCAGGCGCTGGCTTCCGAGGTGCTGGCGGGGCTTCCGTGGACCGGGCACCCGGCGTCGTACTTCCGGTGGCTGCCGCTCGCTCCCGACTCCCGGCCGGACCGCATCGCGGCGGAACTGGCCCGGCGGCGGGTGGCGGTCGCCACAGCCGAGCCGTTCGCGACGACTTCGTCGGTGCCGCAGGCGCTTCGGCTGGCGCTCGGCTCGGTGGGACACGCCGAACTGCGCGCCGGGCTCGAAGCGGTCCGCGAGGAGGTCGAGCGGGATGTTCACCGCTGATCACGGCTTGATGACGAAGGTCACGCTGCGTACCGGAGCACTCACGTATTAACATGATCCACGGGTCCGCGCTCCATGAGCGGAAGTGGCATATCCAACAGCCCGCTGACCCGCTGCCAACAGGCGCTTCCCAGTGCCTTCATGGGAAATTCACAGAATGGGTGGCAAGTCTGACAACGTGAACCACGCCGACGACGGTGCCGGAACGGCGGCACGATGACGACTGCCCAGGCCACTCTCGAAGCTCCCTCCCGGATCGCGAGACCGGGTGGGAAAGCGCCGTACCTGCACCAGATCGACCTGTTCCGGCTGGTCACGTTCGCCTGCGTGATCCTCATCCACGTGGTCGGCGCGACGAACTTCCCGCAGGACGTCGGCGCCAACGCCGTCGAGACCCCGCTGCACTTCACGCGGGAGGCGTTCTTCGCGCTCACCGGGTTCGTGCTGGTGTTCCAGAACCGCGGCCGCGAGATCACGCCGTCGGACTTCTGGCGCAAGCGGCTGCCGCTCGTCGCGACGCCCTACCTGGCGTGGTCGATGTTCTTCTGGGCGTTCTCGCTGGTGACCGGCACGCAGCAGCCGGGGTCGCTCGAGGCGTCGATGCGCCTGCTGCTCAAGGACCTCGTCACCGGCGGCGCCTGGTACCACCTGTACTTCCTGCTCGTGACGATGCAGGTGTACCTGCTGTTCCCGTGGATCATGAAGCTGCTGCGGGCGACCGAGGGCAAGCACAAGTGGCTGCTGCTCGGCAGCGCCGGGCTGCAGGTCGGCGTCACGCTCTTCATGACGTACCAGCCGTTCGGCGTGAGCTACGAGACGATCACCCACCTGTACGCCACGGTCCTGCCGTACCAGTTCTACACACTGCTCGGCGCCGTCGTGGCCATGCACTTCGAGGCCGTGCACGCCTGGGTCGGGCGGCACCGGCTGCTGCTCGGCGGCCTGCTCGTGGCGGTGCTGGCCGGCACCGAGTGGGTCTACCTGCGGACCGTCCACAGTGGAACGTTTCCGCAGGTGGCCAGCGACCCGTTCCAGCCGTACCTGATCCCGTGGTGCGTCACCGTCATCGCCGCGATCTACGCGTTCGCCACCTGGTGGTCGGGCCGTCGCCGCGAGGGCAGCCGGGGCGCCCGCCTGGTCTCCTGGGCGGCGAACCGGTCGTTCAGCATCTTCCTCGTCCACCCCCTCGCCCTGGCCCTGCTCGGCCCGGTGATCCCGGTCGTGGCGGAGCACTTCGGCGCGCCCTGGCTCAGCGTGGTCATCTACCTGGCGACGATCGTGTCGACGATCCTGATCGTCGAGGCCCTGCGCCGCCTCCCGGGCAGCCGCGCGCTCACCGGACGGCCGCGGCTGCGGCCCGCGAAGGCCGCCGCCTGATCCGCCCCCGAAAGGGTGGTCAGGAGCACAAAAGACGGTTCGGGCGAGTCACAGCGCGCGGATCCGCGGACTTGGGATATGCTGGCGGCCCGTGGGACTTCAGTCACGGGCTACCAAGTACGTTTTTGTCACCGGAGGCGTCGCCTCCTCTCTGGGTAAAGGACTCACGGCTTCGAGCCTGGGACAACTCCTTACCGCGCGCGGGCTTCGCGTCACGATGCAGAAGCTCGATCCGTACCTCAACGTCGACCCCGGGACGATGAACCCGTTCCAGCACGGTGAGGTGTTCGTCACCGACGACGGCGCCGAAACCGACCTCGACATCGGGCACTACGAGCGCTTCCTCGACCGCGACCTCGACGGCAAGGCCAACGTCACGACCGGTCAGGTCTACTCCGAGGTGATCGCCAAGGAGCGCCGCGGCGAGTACCTCGGCGACACCGTGCAGGTCATCCCGCACATCACCGACGAGATCAAGTCCCGGATCACCGCCGCGGCCGAGCCCGACGAAGCCGGGAACGCCCCGGACGTCGTGATCACCGAGGTCGGCGGCACGGTCGGCGACATCGAGTCCCTGCCGTTCCTGGAGGCCTGCCGCCAGGTCCGCCACGACGTCGGGCGCGACCACTGCTTCTTCCTGCACGTCTCGCTGGTGCCGTACCTGGCGCCGTCGGGCGAGCTCAAGACGAAGCCGACCCAGCACTCGGTCGCCGCGCTGCGCAACATCGGCATCCAGCCCGACGCGCTGGTCTGCCGGGCCGACCGGGAGATCCCCGAGGACCTCAAGCGCAAGATCGGCCTGATGTGCGACGTCGACACCGAGGCCGTCATCGCCTGCCCGGACGCGCGGTCGATCTACGACATCCCGAAGGTGCTGCACGGCGAGGCGCTCGACGCCTACGTCGTCCGCCGCCTCGGGCTGCCGTTCCGCGACGTCGACTGGACGGTGTGGGGCGACCTGCTCGACCGGGTGCACAACCCGAACGAGATCGTGCGGATCGCGGTCGTCGGCAAGTACATCGACCTGCCGGACGCCTACCTGTCGGTCACCGAGGCCCTGCGCGCGGGCGGGTTCGCCCACCGCGCCAAGGTCGAGATCGTCTGGGTCGCCTCCGACGACGCGCAGACCGCGTCCGGCGCGGCTTCGGTGTTGTCCGATGTGGACGGTGTGCTGATCCCGGGCGGGTTCGGCATCCGCGGCATCGAGGGCAAGGTCGGCGCGATCGAGTACGCGCGCACCCGCGGTGTCCCGCTGCTGGGCCTGTGCCTCGGCCTGCAGTGCATGGTCATCGAGGCCGCGCGGCACCTGGCCGGGATCAAGGACGCCGGGTCGTCGGAGTTCGACGAGAACACCACGCACCCGGTGATCTCGACGATGGCCGACCAGCGCGACGTCGTCGCGGGGGAGCGGGACATGGGCGGCACCATGCGGCTCGGTGCCTACCCGGCGAAGCTCAAGGCGGGTTCGCAGGTCGCGAAGGCGTACGGCACCACCGAGGTGTCCGAACGCCACCGCCACCGCTACGAGGTGAACAACGCCTACCGCAAGCAGCTCTCGGACGCGGGCCTGGTCTTCTCCGGCACCTCGCCGGACGACCACCTGGTCGAGTTCGTCGAGCTGCCGGCCGACAAGCACCCGTTCTTCGTCGGCACGCAGGCGCACCCCGAGCTGAAGAGCCGCCCGACCCGGCCGCACCCGCTGTTCAGCGCGTTCGTCAAGGCCGTCGTGGACCGCAAGGTCGCCGAGCGGCTGCCGGTGGAGTTGCCCGAGGCGCCGGTGGCGGCCCGATGACCGCGCCGGGCGAGCACGAGTTCAGCGTCGCTTCGAGCCGGGACGTCCACATCGGACGCGTCGTCGGCCTGCGCGTCGACGACGTCGTGATGCCGGGTGGCGACACCGCGGTCCGCGAGGTGATCGAGCACCTCGGCGCGGTGGCGATCGTCGCGCTGGACGACGAGCAGCAGGTCACGCTGATCCACCAGTACCGGCACCCGATCGGGCACCGGCTGTGGGAGCTGCCGGCGGGCCTGATCGACCACCTCGGCGAGGACCCGGTGGGCACGGCCAAGCGCGAGCTGGTCGAGGAGGTCGGGCTGGCGGCGTCGGACTGGGTGACGCTGGTCGACGTCGCGGCGTCGCCGGGCTTCACCGACGAGGTCGTGCGGGTCTTCCTGGCCCGCGGACTGTCCGATGTGGACCGGGATGTGCTCGGCGAGGAGGAGGCGGACCTGGTCATCCGCAAGTTCCCGCTCGCCGAGGCGGTCCGGATGGCCCTGGCGGGCGAGCTGCTGAACGGCGCCACGGTGTCGGGGGTGCTGGCGACGCACGCGGTGCTCACCGGCGCGGGCACGGCGCGTCCGGCGGATGCCCCGTGGGAGGACCGCCCGACGGCGTTCGCCAAGCGCAAGCAGTCCTGACCACCGAGTACTGACGTGAATGACTCATTCATGTCGCCAGGCGACATGAATGAGTCATTCACGTCAGTTCAGGGGCGCAGGGGGCGGCCTTGGGAGTCGAGGCCGCCGTCGCGCAGCAGCATGATGCCGTCGATGATCGGCCACAGGATGCCGATCCCGGTCACCAGCACCACGAACAGCTGGAGCAGGCCCAGCCCGACCTGGCCGGTGTAGAACCGCCCGGCGCCGAACGGCAGCACGATCTGCAGCACGCCCGCCACGGTCTTGGACCGGTAGGAGTACGGGACCGGCGCGTACGGCATCGGGGGCGGCGGGGCGTACGGCATCGGCATCTGCACCGTCTGCTGCGCGTACGACGGCGGCGGTCCGAAGAACCCCGGGTGCGGTGGTGGCAGGTCGCGGAACAGCGGCCGCAGGTCGCCGAGCGTCGTCGCCGCGTAGGCGTCCGTCACCCGCGTCTCGTACTCGTCCGGCGTGATGCGGCCCATGCCGAAGTGGTCGGCGAGCAGCCGCGCCGCTTCCTCCCGCTCGGCCGTGCCGATGCGGAGCTGGTCCGACTCCATGAATCCAAGGTAACCGCGCGAAGCTGAGAACGGGGTTTCTGCCGGGTCACGAGCCCCGGGCGGCCTAAGGTGTGCCGCGTGGCCTCCAGCCCGGACAGCACGGACGGCGTGATCGCCGCGTACCTCGACCACCTGGCCGTCGAACGCGGGACCGCGCGCAACACGCTGGACAGCTACGCCCGTGACCTGCGCCGGTACGCCGCGCACCTCGACGGCGCCGGCGTCGCCAAGATCGCCGACGTCACTTCCGCGCACGTCACGTCCTTCGGTGCCGCGCTGCGCGAAGGCGACGAGGAACACCGGCCCCTGGCGGCGTCTTCGGCCGCGCGGGCGCTCGTCGCCGTGCGCGGCCTGCACAAGTTCGCCCACGCCGAGGGCCTCACCGAGCACAACCCGGCCCGCGAGGTCCGGCCGCCGACGCCGGCGAAGCGGCTGCCCAAGGCGTTGCCGGTCGACGACGTCCTGCGGCTGCTCGAGACCCCGCCGCCGGACGGCGAGCGCCCGCTGCGCGACCGGGCGCTGCTGGAGCTGCTGTACTCGACCGGCGCCCGCATCTCGGAGGCCGTCGGGCTGGACGTCGACGACGTCGACGACGCCGAACGCACCGTCCTGCTCGACGGCAAGGGCGGCAAGCAGCGGCTGGTCCCGATCGGGCGTCCCGCGCTCGCCGCGGTGCACGCCTACACCGTCCGGGCGCGGCCGGCCCTCGCCGCGCACGGCCGCGGCACCGCGGCGCTGTTCCTCAACGCCCGCGGCAGCCGGCTTTCGCGGCAGAGCGCGTGGCAGGTCCTCAAGGACACCGCCGAACGAGCGGGGATCGTCGCCGCCGTCTCGCCGCACACGCTCCGCCACTCCTTCGCCACGCATCTGCTCGAGGGCGGCGCGGACGTCCGCGTCGTGCAGGAACTGCTCGGCCACGCCTCCGTCACGACGACGCAGGTGTACACGCTGGTCACGGTCAACACCCTGCGCGAGGTGTACGCGACGGCGCACCCGCGAGCACTGGGCTAGATGGCCCTATAGGGGGTCAAGGGCCTTCATACGCTGCACCGACGGTCGAGTGACATTGCCCCGTCGAGTCCGGCGCGTTGCTTTGCCGGGGCTCCGGCTCCGCGCATAGGCTGCGTCGGACGCGACGAACAAGGAGTCTTCTCGCCATGTCGACACCGAACCAGCCGGCCGTACCGGCCGAGTCCGCCGGGTCGGCGGCGGCGAACCTCAACGACGTCAAGATCGCGACGCCGGAGATCCACGACGGCGACGAGCCGCAGGAGCGCAACGGCAAGAAGGTCAAGCTCGAAGGCATCGGGCCGACCGGCCGCCCGATCCGCGAGCACCCCGATCCGGCGCCGCTGGAGACCCACGGCCCGGCCAAGATCATGGCGATGTGCAACCAGAAGGGCGGCGTCGGCAAGACGACGTCGACCATCAACCTGGGTGCCGCGCTCGCCGAGTACGGCCGCAAGGTGCTGCTCGTCGACTTCGACCCGCAGGGCGCGCTCGCGGTCGGCCTCGGCATCCAGCCGCACGAACTGGACCACACGGTCTACAACGCCATCATGGAGCGGTCGGTCAGCGCCACCGACGTGTTGATGAAAACCCGCGTCGACGGCGTTGACCTGCTGCCGAGCAACATCGACCTGTCCGCGGCGGAGGTCCAGCTCGTCGCTGAGGTAGGGCGCGAGCACACGTTGTTACGGGTCCTGCGTCCGGTCATGAACGACTACGACTATGTTCTTGTCGACTGCCAGCCCTCACTCGGCTTGCTCACGGTGAACGCGCTGACCGCCGCGGACGGCGTGATCATCCCGCTCGAGTGCGAGTTCTTCAGTCTCCGAGGCGTCGCGCTCCTGATCGACACGATCGAGAAGGTGCAGGAACGCCTCAACCCCAAACTGGACATAGTCGGGATTCTCGCCACCATGTACGACCCGAGAACCCTGCACTCGAAGGAGGTCATGGCTCGCGTGGTGGAGGCATTCGGCGAGACCGTGTTCGACACGGTCATCAACCGCACCGTGCGGTTCCCCGAGACGACGGTCGCGGGTGAGCCGATCACGACCTGGGCGCCCAAGTCGGCCGGCGCGGCGGCGTACCGCCAGCTGGCCCGCGAGGTGATCGCTCGGTGAGCAGGCGCGCCTCCCTGCCCGGAGCGTCGGAACTCTTCCGCATCACCTCCAACCCCGCCCTCGATCTCCCTCCCCAGGCCCCGCCCGAGCCTCCCGCCGAGAAGCCCAAGCCTGCGAGCGACGGCCGCGCGGAACAGCTCTCCCGCAGCGCGGCCCCGCACGGCTCGGGCCGGACCAAGCACGACGCGAAGATCACCGTGTACGTCTCCGGCGACGAGCTCGTCGCGATGGAGCAGGCCCGGCTGACGCTGCGCGCGAAGCACGACCTGGTCGTCGACCGCGGCCGGCTGGTCCGCGAGGCGGTCGCCGTGCTGCTGGCCGACTTCGACCAGAACGGCGAAGAATCGGTGCTGGTGCAGCGGCTGCGGGTGGTCGGCTCAGACGGCGGCGAAACCGAGGGCTGATGGACGAGCCGGCACCGGCTCCGGAGGTCCCCGAAGAGCACCAGACGGTGCACGGCGGGATGATCCCCGAAGGCGTCAACACCGAAGAGCTGAGCACGTCGAAGTTCAAGGTGCGGCTGGCCAACTTCGAGGGACCGTTCGACCTGCTGCTGCAGCTGATCTCGCAGCACCAGCTCGACGTCACCGAGGTCGCGCTGCACCGGGTCACCGACGACTTCATCGCGTACACGCGGGCGCTGGGCACCGACTGGAACCTCGACGAGACGACGGAGTTCCTGGTCATCGCGGCGACGCTCCTGGACCTGAAGGCAGCGCGGCTGTTGCCCGCGGCCGAAGTCGAGAGCGAAGACGACCTGGCGCTGTTGGAGGCCCGCGACCTGTTGTTCGCGCGCGTGCTGCAGTACCGCGCGTACAAGCAGGTGGCGGCGCTGTTCGGCGAGCTGGAGCAGGGTGCGCTGCGGCGCTACCCGCGGTCGGTGGCGCTGGAGGAGCGGTTCATCGGGTTGCTGCCCGAGGTGATGCTGGGCGTGACGCCGCAGAAGTTCGCGGAGATCGCGGTGGCGGTGTTCCGGCCGAAGCCGCCGCCGACGGTGTCGATCGCCCACATCCACATGGGCCGCGTGTCGGTCCGCGAGCACGCGGCGCTGCTGCGGGTGAAACTGGCTGCCCGTGGGCAGGCCACGTTCGGCGAGCTGGTCGACGACTGCGAGCACACGGTCGAGATCGTGGCGAGGTTCCTGGCGCTGCTGGAGCTCTACCGCGAGGCGACGGTCCAGTTCGAGCAGACGGAGGCGCTGGCGGAGCTGCACGTCCGCTGGACGGGCGGCTCGATGGCGGACGCCTCCGCGGCGGCCGAGCTGGACCGGTCCGCCGGAGACGAAGAGGAGTACGGGTGAGCCCCGAAGACGAGACGCCGGAGCCGGTTCCGGAGGCCGCCGAGGCGGAGCTTTCACGTGAAAGCTCCGCACCCGCGGAGCCCGAGCCCGAAGCCGAGGCGGCACTTTCACGTGAAAGTGCCGCGCCGGCCGAGTCTGAAGCCGCGGCCGAGATGGTGCTGGAGGAGGCGCTGTCCGGCGAGCCGGTCACCGAGGAAGGTGAGCCGGAGGAGCCGCTGCCCGCGCCGGTGCCGCCCGAGCCCGAGCCCGAGGCGGAGCTTTCACGTGAAAGCTCCGCGCCCGCGGAGTCCGAAGCCGCGGCCGCCGCGCTCGATGCCGACGATCCCGAATCCGACCTCGTCGCCACCGGGGACATCAGCCTGCTGCCCGACGTCACCTCCGACGAGGCCCTCGAAGCCGCGCTCGAAGCGCTTCTCCTCGTCGTCGACTCGCCGGCCAGCGAGGAACTCCTCGCCGACACCCTCGAACAACCCAAGGCGCGGATCGTCGTCGCCTTGCGCACCATGGCGCAGAAGCTCACCGACCGGACCTCCGGGATCGACCTGCGGCGCGTCGGGGAAGGGTGGCGGTTCTACACTAGGGACGTCCATGCCCCGTTCGTGGAGAAGCTCCTGCTGGACGGCCAGCGGTCGAAGCTGACCCGGGCCGCGCTGGAGAGCCTCGCCGTGATCGCGTACCGGCAGCCGGTGACCCGCGCCAGGGTCGCCGCGGTGCGGGGCGTGAACGTGGACGGCGTGATCCGGACGCTGCTCGCGCGCGGCCTCATCGAAGAGATGGGGACCGACCCCGAGACGACCGGCACGCTGTACGTGACGACCGAGCTGTTCCTGGAGCGACTGGGGCTGTCGTCACTGAACGACCTGCCCCCGATCGCTCCGCTGCTACCCGAAGTGGACACCATCGATGACATCCAGTGAACACCCCGACGGCATCCGCCTGCAGAAGGTGCTGTCGCAGGCCGGGGTCGCCTCCCGGCGTGCGGCGGAGGACCTGATCGCGGCCGGCCGGGTCGAGGTGGACGGCGAGGTCGTCACCGAGCTGGGCCGCCGCGTCCACCCCGACGAGGCGATCATCCACGTCGACGGCACCCGCGTGAACCTGCGCGACGACCTGATCTACCTCGCCCTGAACAAGCCCAAGGGCGTGCACTCGACCATGTCGGACGACCGCGGCCGCCCGTGCGTCGGCGACTACCTCGCCGGCCGCTACGAGGAGACGCCTGGCGTCGTGCACGTCGGACGGCTCGACGAGAACACCGAGGGCCTGCTGCTGCTCACCAACGACGGCGACCTCGGTCACCGGCTGATGCACCCGTCCTACCGGGTGCTCAAGACCTACCTCGCCGAGGTGGACGGCCTGGTGCCGCGCGGGCTGGGCAAGGAACTGCGCAACGGCTGGGAGCTGCCGGACGGCATCATCAAGGTCGACCAGTTCCGGGTCAAGGACATGCACTCCGGCAAGTCGCTGGTGGAGCTGGTCATCCACGAGGGCAAGAAGCACATCGTGCGCCGCCTGCTCAAGGACACCGGCCACCCGGTGCTCAAGCTGGTCCGCACCGCGGTCGGCGACGTCCAGCTCGGCAACCAGCGCGTCGGCTCGATCCGGCGGCTCACGAAGGGTGAGGTCGGGGCGCTCTACCGGAACGTGGAGCTCTGACGCACGGCCGTCACGAATCCGTCGAGTGTCTCGTCGCCCGGACGGTCGTACTCCACGGCCAGCTCGGCGTGGGACACGACGGTGGGGGCCCAGCCGTGGCCGCGCAGCCACTCCGGTGCCCCGCCGCCGAGACCGCCCTGCCACAGCCGGGTGACGCGCTCGGCACCCGGGGTGGCCTTGGCGCGGGCGAGCAGGCCGTCCCGCGTTTCGGCCGACCGGTGTTCGAACGACACCCGGCTGCCCGGCGCCGACAGCTCGGTCACGGTCGAAAGCAGCTTTCCGGCGTCTTCGCGGGACAGGTAGACCAGCAGGCCCTCGGCGAGCCACGCCGTCGGGACGCCCGGGTCGAACCCGGCCGCCCGCAGCGCGGCCGCCCAGTCGCCGCGCAGGTCGGCCGGGACCACCACGCGCTCGCACGACGGCACGGCGTCCTGGCGGGCGAGCACCTCGTCCTTGAACGCGAGGACCTCGGGCAGGTCGAGCTCGAACAGTCGCACGCCCGGCGGCCAGCCGAGCCGGAACGCGCGGGCGTCGAGGCCCGCGGCCAGCACCACGACCTGCGCGCACCCGGCGGCCAGCAGGTAGTCGTCGTAGAACCGGGTGCGGATCGCCACCTGCCGGGCGAAGAGCGCGCCGAGGCCACCCTGCGGGGTCTCGCCCGGCGCGACGGGCAGCAGAGAGCTCCCGGCGGCGTGGAACGCCGCTGCGTACGGGTCGTCGAACAGCCGGTCCGGTCGGCGGCTTTCGTACGCGCGCAGCGCGGCGACCCCGACGGCGGTGACGCTCACGGCGGGCAGCGACTCGGTCATGATCTCCAACGTACGCCCGACTTTCCGCCGTGGTGGACGCCCGCGCCGGCTCGCTAGCGTGACGGGCATGCGACTCGGGGTGGTGTGCGGGGTCCTGGCGGTGCTCCTGTCCGGTGCGGTGGCCCCGGCGGCCGCGGCTCCCGCGGCGAGCGAACCGGTCTACGACTACGCGAAGGCGATCCGCGAAACCGTCTGGGTCGACATCGGCCACGACGGCGACGGCGACGGCCGCTCCGACCGCGTCGCCGCCGACATCGTGCGGCCGAGCGAGGCGACTTCGCGCGTGCCGGTGATCATGGACGCCAGCCCGTACTACTCGTGCTGCGGGCGCGGCAACGAGAGCGAGCTGAAGTCGTACGACAGCGCCGGGAAGCCGGTGAAGTTCCCGCTGTTCTACGACAACTACTTCGTGCCGCGCGGGTACGCCGTGGTGCTCGTCGATCTGGCCGGGACGAACCGCTCGGCCGGCTGCGCGGACGTCGGCGGCGGCTCCGACGTCGACTCGGCGCGCAAGGTCGTCGACTGGCTGAACGGCCGCGCCACCGGCTACAGCGCCAAGACCGGCGGCAGCGCGGTGACGGCGGGCTGGAGCACCGGGAACGTCGGGATGATCGGCAAGTCCTACGACGGCACGATCGCCAACGGCGTCGCGGCGACGGGCGTCGCCGGGCTGAAGACGATCGTGCCGATCTCGGCGATCAGCTCCTGGTACGACTACTACCGCTCCGACGGCGCGACGTTCGGCTTCAACCCGGCGGGCCTCGCGCAGACCGTCGAGGCGCGCAACAGCGGGCAGAACTGCTCGGCGCAGAACCAGGTCCTCACCACCGGCGCCACGGCCAACGGCGACTACGGGCCGCTGTGGGCCGACCGGGACTACGTGAAGAACGCGGGCAACGTGCGGGCGAGCGTGCTGCTTTCGCACGGCGTCAACGACCTCAACGTCAAGACCATCCACTTCGGACAGTGGTGGGCCGGGCTGAAGGTCGAGAAGAAGATCTGGCTGGCGCAGACCGGGCACGTCGACCCGTTCGACTACCGGCGCTCCGACTGGGTGGACCTGCTGCACCGGTGGTTCGACCACTACCTGCTCGGCCTCGACAACGGCGTCCAGAACGGGCCGCAGGCGAGCGTCGAGCGGCAGCCGGACCAGTGGGTGGACCAGAGCGCGTACCCGGCGGCGAACGCGATCGCGACGACGTTGCGGCCTCGTGCGGGTGGCACGCTCGGCACTTCGCCGGCGTCCGGGACGGCGTCGTTCACCGACAACCCCAATCTGGGCGAGGACACCTGGGTGACGAACCCGGGCGGCGCGGCGCTGACGTACTCGACCGGGACGCTGGCGTCGGACCTGCAGGTTTCCGGGACGACGTCGCTGACCGTGACGGCGACGCCGAGCACGTCGTCGGCCCGGCTGTCGGCGCTGCTCGTGGACCTCGGCCCGGCGACGATCCGCAACTTCGCCGGCAGCGGCGAGGGGATCAAGACGGGGACTTCCGAAAGCTGCTGGGGCTCGTCGGCTTCGGGCGACGACGCTTGCTACCGGATCGCGTCGGCGGACGTGAAGAAGGTGAACTACACGATCCTCAGCCGGGGCTGGGCGGACTTGGCGAACTACGCGTCGCTGTCGCAGGAGCGGCCGCTGACCCCGGGCACGCCGTACACGATGACGTTCCGGCTGGCGTCGACCGACCACATCGTGCCGAAGGGGCACGCGCTGGCGCTGATCATCGGCGGGACGGACGGGAGCTTCATCCGCGGGCCGGCCCAGCCGGGCCGGGTGACGCTGGACCTGTCGCGGACGTCGGCATCGGTGCCGCTGGCGGGCGTGGTGCCCGCGGCGACGACCCACCCGACCCTCGCCGGCGGTGAGCACGTGCCGTCGGCGGGCCGGGCCGACCTGCGCTAGTTGGCCTCGGCCGGCGCGGTCCGGGTGGCCGACTTCCGTTGCACCGCACGGACGATCGGCTCCACCACCCGTGCCGCCGTCGGGCCGAGGATCGCCATCAGCAGCACGTACGCCGTGGCCAGCGCGGCCAGTTCGCCGTCCACCGCTCCCGCCGTCACCGCCAACCCCGCGATCACGATCGAGAACTCGCCTCGCGCCACCAACGCCGCTCCCGCGCGGGCCCGGCCCATCTTCCCGATGCCCTGCCTGCGCGCCGCCCACCAACCGGTGCCGACCTTCGTCAACGTCGTCACCACCGCCAGCACGATCGCCCAGCCGAGCACCGGGGGGATCGACGCCGGGTTCGTGTTGAGGCCGAACACCACGAAGAACACCGCCGCGAACAAGTCGCGCAACGGTTCCAGCAGGTGCGTCGCGTTCTCCGCCGTCGAACCCGAGATCGCGATGCCCAGCAGGAACGCGCCGACCGCCGCCGACACCTGCATCGCCGACGCCACCCCCGCCACCAGCAGCGCCGCGCCGAGGACCTTGAGCAGGAACACCTCGCGGTCGGGGCTGTCGACCGCCGCCGAGACGTAGCGGCCGAACTTCAGCGCGATCACCAGCACCACCGTGATCACCAGCAGCGAGATCCCGACGGCCTCCATGCCGCCGAGCAGCGACACCCCGCCCAGCACCGCCGTGAGGATCGGCAGGTAGAGCGCCATCACCAGGTCCTCGAACACGAGGATCGACAGCACCACCGGCGTCTCGCGGTTGCCGAGCCGGCCCAGGTCGCCGAGGACCTTCGCGACGATCCCGGACGACGAGATGTACGTGACGCCCGCCATCACCATCGCGCCGACCGGGCCCCAGCCCAGCAGCAGCGCCACCGCCGCGCCCGGGGCGGCGTTGAGGACGATGTCGAGCAGGCCCGCGATCCACGACCGGCGCAGCCCGGTGAACAGCTCGGCCGCCGAGTACTCGAGGCCCAGCAGCAACAGCAGGAGCACGACGCCGATTTCGCTGGCCAGGTGCGTGAAGCCGCCGATGTCGGTCAGCGGGATCAGCCCGCCGGAGCCGAAGCAGAGGCCGCCGAGCAGGTAGAGCGGGATGGGGGAGAGGCCGATCTTGCCGGCCAGGCGCCCGAGCGCGCCCAGCACGAAGAAGACCGCCCCCAGTTCGATCAGGGACAGCGCGGTGTGGTCCATCGTGGGATCAGCCGTACTTCAGGATCTTGGCGGCGGCTTCGAGGCCCTCGCTGGTGCCGACCGCGACGAGCAGGTCGCCGCCGGTGAGCGTGAAGTCGGGCGTGGGCGAGGGGTGCACCTGGCCTGCCCGCGCCACCGCGACCACCGAGACGCCGGTGCGGGTGCGCATCGCCGTGTCGCCGAGCGT
Source organism: Amycolatopsis sp. NPDC098790 (assembly GCF_044759945.1). Lineage (NCBI taxonomy): Bacteria > Bacillati > Actinomycetota > Actinomycetes > Pseudonocardiales > Pseudonocardiaceae > Amycolatopsis > Amycolatopsis sp. NPDC098790. The sequence continues at coordinate 97,618 of NZ_JBIWAI010000011.1, read as the reverse complement.
CCGGCCGTCGAAGGGGCCGGACGGCTTGATCGGCAGCTGCCGGGTGCTGATCCCCGGCAGGTCCCGGTGCTCCTCCGTGAGCTGCGCGACCAGCTGCGGCGCGCCGAGCAGGTTGGCCAGCGTGCCCGCCTCGTCCGCGGTCAGCGGGATCGAGGCGGCGCAGGCGTCGGCGTCGTCCGCCTTGGACACGATGAGCTCGGTGTGGCCGTCCCGCTGGGTGACGACCCCGATGCGGCGGCCGGTCCGGGTGCTGAAGTCCTTGCGGACCCCGATGCCGGGCAGAGGAGTTACTTCGACGTTCACCCAACCACCGTAACCCACGTGTCCGATTCGCGACGTTCAGCCGAGCAGGAGCAGGCCCGCCGCGATGACCATCACGAGGGCGGTCAGACCGTGGACGCTGTAGGCGATGACCTTCTTCCCGCGGTGGCGCAGGACGATCAGCATGTCGAAGACGGGCCAGACGGCCGCGGCGAGGATGGCCCAGCCCAGCGCGTGCGGGTCGCCGTAGACCATCAGGGCCAGGGGGACCAGGCCGGCGCCGACGTCCCGGCCGCCCTTGACGTTGAGGAAGCTCTCGGCGTGTTCGGGGACGTCGGTGAAACCGAAGCCCGCGGCGATCTTCTTCGGCGCGAAGAGGTAGTTGAGACCGACGTAGATGATGCCGAGCGAGACGAGCCCGACGAGGACGTAACCGGCGACGAGCATGGTGTTCCCTCCAGTTTTCTAGCATCGCTAAGATTGCTAGCAACGCTAATCTAGCGACGCTAGTTTGTCTAGCGGTGCTAGCATGTGACGTATGACCCAGCGACAGCGGCGTGTGCGCGACCGGACCGAACGCGGGCAGCGGATCGTCACCGCGGCCCGGGAACTGGCCGAGGCGGAGGGCTGGGACGCCGTCACGACCCGGCGGCTGGCGGCGCTGATCGAGTACAGCCAGCCGGTGCTCTACAGCCACTTCCCCGGCGGCAAGGACGCGATCATGGCGGCGGCCGCGCTGGAGGGCTTCACCGAGCTGGCGGCGACGCTGGTGGCGGCCCGCCCCGGCGGCCTCGGCGGGGTGGCGGCGGCGTACGTGGCCTTCGCCGAGGTGAAACCGGGTCTCTACGACGCGATGTTCACGCACGCGTCGGAACTGCGGTTCGCCCGGGACGACACCCCGGACGTGATGAAGGCGTGCTTCGAGGAGCTCTACGCGGTCATCGAGCCGACGGCGAGCGAGCGGAACGCGGGCGCGTTGACCGAGGTGTTCTGGAGCACGCTGCACGGGTTGGTGACCCTGGACCGCGGCCATCGGCTGTCGCCCGTCCACCGTGACGAGCGCCTCGCGCTGGTGGTGGAGCGCTTCGGCGCGCGGGCCGACTGATCTCCCCCGCGGCCCGACCGGCAGAATGGGGGACGGCCCAGCCATGTCGAGAACGCGAGGAGAGTGCCGGTGACGGGAGCCCTACGTGGTGTGGTCGCGCTGGACGGCCCGTCGGGGACCGGGAAGACCACCGTCGCCCGCAAGCTCGCCCAGCGGCTCGGGGCCGGCTACCTCGACACCGGCGCCATGTACCGGATGGTCACCCTCGCCGTGCTGCGGGCCGGGGTCGACCCGGCCGACGCGGGCGCCGTCGCCCGGCTCGCCGACAGCGCCGACTTCGCCATCGGCACCAGCCCCGACCGGCCCGAGATCCGGCTGGCGGGCGAGGACGTCGCCGCCGACATCCGCGGGCCCGAGGTCACCAAGGCCGTCTCGCCCGTCTCCGCCGTCCCGCACGTGCGCGAGCTGCTGGTCGCCCGGCAGCGGGAGATCATCGACGACGTCGTCGGGCACCGCGGCGGCATCGTCGTCGAGGGCCGGGACATCGGCACGGTCGTCACGCCGGACTCGCCGCTGAAGGTCTTCCTCACCGCGTCCGCCGACGTCCGCGCGTCGCGCCGCAGCACCCAGGACACCGCCGCCGGCCGGAAGTCGTCGGTCGCCGACGCCCTCGCGAGCGTCGAGCGCCGCGACCACCTCGACTCGACCCGTGCCGCCTCGCCGCTGCGCGCGGCCGACGACGCCGTGCACGTCGACACCTCGGAGCTGTCGATCGACCAGGTGATCACCGCACTGGCCGAGCTGGCCAGCCACCGCGGCATCCTGGCCGATTGCAAAGAAGAAGTCGTTCGATGACCGCTGACGGACTCCCCGCGGGATCCGTCGGCGCACTCCACGACGCCGGGCGGATTTTCGCCCGGTACCATCTGCGGTCGGCCTTCCGCATCCGGGTGCACGGCCGCGAGCGCATGCCCGCCACCGGGCCGGTGCTGGTGATCGCCAACCACAGCTCCATGATCGAACCGCAGCTGATCTTCGGAATGCTTCCCCGGCGTTCGGCGTTCCTGGTCAAGGCGGAGATGTTCACCGGGATCGTCGGGAAGTTCTTCCTGGCGATCGGGCAGATCCCGCTCAAGCGCGGCGAGATCGACCGCAAACCGCTGCTGACCGCGGTCGGCGTGCTGAAGGACGGCGGTGTCGTGGGCATCTTCCCCGAGGGGACCCGCGGGGCGGGCGACGTCGGCGCGGCCGAACGCGGCGCGGCCTGGCTCGTCCGGGCCTCCGGCGCGACCGTGCTCCCGGTCGCGACGCGGGGCACGCGCAAACCCGCCGACGGCAAGCGGCGGTTCCGGCCACGGGTGGACATCCTCGTGGGCGAGCCGTTCACGCCGAAGGTCGGACCCGGGAAGACCGGGCTCGACCAGGGCACCGAAGAGCTCCGCGGCGAGCTCGCGGCGCTCGTGAAGACTTTGGACGATTGGCGTTCCGAAAACGGATTCGGCTCGCCATAAGGGAAATTGGGTTCTGATGGCAGTGTATGATTCCGCCTCCGCGGGAAAGAGTGCGTCGGCGGAGCTAGACAGCGTCGGCGAGATCGACGGCACCTGGTCCGACGAGACCGAGTTCGCCGCGCTCGACGCGCAGATCGAGGCGGCGGAAGCGGCCGAGGAGGCCGCCCTCGGGCAGCCGGTGCTCGCCGTCGTCGGCCGCCCGAACGTGGGCAAGTCGACGCTGGTCAACCGCATCCTCGGCCGCCGCGAAGCCGTCGTGCAGGACGTGCCGGGCGTGACCCGCGACCGCGTCGCCTACGACGCCTACTGGGGCGGGCGCAAGTTCACCCTGGTCGACACCGGGGGCTGGGAGCCGGACGCGACCGGCCTGCAGGCCTCGGTCGCCGCGCAGGCCGAGCTGGCCATGCAGACCGCGGACGCCGTGCTCCTGGTCATCGACGCCACGGTCGGCGCCACCGCCACCGACGAGGCCGTCTCGAAGGTCCTGCGCCGCTCCAAGAAGCCGGTGCTGCTGGCCGCGAACAAGGTCGACGACGACCGCCTGCTCGCCGACACCGCGTCGCTGTGGTCGCTCGGCCTCGGCGAGCCGCACCCGGTCAGCGCGCTGCACGGCCGCAGCTCCGGCGACCTGCTCGACGCCATCCTCAAGGCCCTGCCCGAGGCGCCGCGCGAAGGCGGAGCCGTCTCGAGCGGCCCGCGCCGCGTCGCGCTGGTCGGCAAGCCGAACGTCGGCAAGTCGAGCCTGCTCAACAAGCTCTCCGGCGAGGAGCGCTCGGTCGTCGACTCGGTCGCCGGCACCACCGTCGACCCGGTCGACTCGCTGGTCGAGCTGGACGGCGAGACCTGGCGGTTCGTCGACACGGCCGGCCTGCGCAAGCGCGTCAACTTCGCCGCCGGCGCCGAGTACTACGCCTCGCTGCGCACCAAGACCGCGATCGACGCGGCCGAGGTCGCGGTCGTGCTGCTGGACGCGGCCGAGCCGATCTCGGAGCAGGACCTGCGGGTGCTGACCATGGTCGTCGAGGCCGGACGCGCCTGCGTGCTCGTGTTCAACAAGTGGGACCTGGTCGACGAGGACCGCCGGCACGCGATGGTCCGCGAGCTCGAGCGCGGCCTGGTCCGCGTGCCGTGGGCGGAGAAGGTCAACGTCTCGGCGCTGACCGGCCGCTCGGTGCGCAAGATCGCCCCGGCGCTGCGGACGGCGCTGGCGTCGTGGGACAAGCGGGTGCCGACCGGCCAGCTCAACGCGTGGCTGTCCGACCTCATCGCGGCCACCCCGCCGCCGGTGCGCGGCGGCAAGCAGCCGAAGGTGCTGTTCGCGACGCAGGCCGGCATCCGGCCGCCGACGCTCGTGCTGTTCACCACCGGCTTCCTCGAGGCGGGTTACCGCCGGTTCATCGAGCGTAAGTTCCGCGAACAGTTCGGTTTCGCGGGCAGCCCCGTCCGGGTGAATGTGCGGGTTCGCGAAAAGAAGGCGAAACCGAAGATCGGCGGGAAGGCCGCCCGGACGCGGTGATTTCCCCCCGTGGCGGACCCGCGTGAGGTCCGACACTCCCTCGTGACCCTGTGGACATCTTTTCGTCATCCGCGGGTATGGTGAAAGGTCGTCGCGGGCGCCTCAACCAGGAGAGCGAGCCCGGTTGAGGCTCCCGGAAGGTGAGTGATGGGCTTGCGCGCCCATGGTTTGTCCCTGCACGTCTTCGGCACGGTCGAGGTGATCGGTCGATGACCGTCACGATCGAACCCGCGGAATCCGCCGCCGAGGTGACGCTCGCCCCGGTCGCCGACCGCGCGCTGTTCTGGTCCAGCCTCGGCGCGAGCGAGCGCACCCTGCTCGACGTCCTCGCCGCGACCGCCGAGCAGCACCCCACCGCCGCCGCGATCGACGACGGCACCACCACGCTGACCTACCGGCGGCTGCTCGAGGAGATCGACGCCTACGGCCGCCGCCTGCGCGGCTACGGCGTGGGCCTCGGCGACCGCGTCGGCATCCGGATCTCCTCCGGCACCGCCGAGCTGTACATCGCGATCCTCGCCACGCTGTCCGTCGGCGCCGCCTACGTGCCGGTCGACGCCGACGACCCGGACGAGCGCGCCGAACTGGTCTTCGAAGAGGCCCAGGTCGCGGCCGTCGCCACCGACGGCAAGATCGAGGTCCACAGCACCCCGGGCGGCCGTGACGGCGTCCCCGGCCCGGCCGACGACGCCTGGATCATCTTCACCTCCGGGTCCACCGGCAAGCCGAAGGGCGTCGCGGTCACGCACGCCTCCGCCGCCGCGTTCGTCGACGCCGAGGCCGAGCTGTTCCTCACCGACGAGCCGATCGGCCCCGGCGACCGCGTCCTGGCCGGCCTGAGCGTCGCCTTCGACGCCTCCTGCGAAGAGATGTGGCTGGCCTGGCGCCACGGCGCCTGCCTGGTCCCGGCACCGCGCGCGCTGGTCCGCACCGGTGTCGACCTCGGCCCGTGGCTGGTCGCGCAGCGCATCACCGTCGTCTCGACCGTGCCGACGCTGGCTGCGCTGTGGCCCGCCGACGCCCTCGAAGACGTCCGCCTGCTCATCTTCGGCGGCGAAGCGTGCCCGCCGGAGCTGGCCGAGCGCGTCGCCGTCGAAGGCCGCGAAGTCTGGAACACCTACGGCCCGACCGAGGCCACCGTCGTCGCCTGCGCCGCGCAGCTGACCGGCGAGGGCCCGGTCCGGATCGGCCTGCCCCTGTCCGGCTGGCAGCTCGCGGTCGTCAACGACGAGGGCGAGCCGGTCGCCATGGGCGAGACCGGCGAGCTGGTCATCGGCGGCGTCGGCCTGGCCCGCTACCTCGACGAGCAGAAGGACGCCGAGAAGTTCGCGGCGCTGCCGTCGCTGGGCTGGCAGCGCGCCTACCGCTCGGGTGACATGGTCCGCGCCGAAGAAGAGGGCCTGCTGTTCCTCGGCCGCCTCGACGAGCAGGTCAAGCTCGGCGGCCGCCGCATCGAGCTGGGCGAGGTCGACGCCGCGCTGCAGGCCCTGCCGGGTGTGCAGGGCGCGGCCGCCGCGATCCGCCGCACCAAGGCCGGCAACCAGGTCCTCGTCGGGTACGTCGTGCCGACGGGCGAGAGCTTCGACCACGACGAAGCCGCGACCCGGCTGCGCGAGCACCTGCCCGCCGCGCTGGTGCCGCTGCTGGCCGTCGTCGACGACCTGCCGACCCGCACGTCCGGCAAGGTCGACCGCGCCGCGCTTCCCTGGCCGCTGTCCACTGTGGACGCCGCCGGGCTGTCGCCGACCGAGACGTGGCTCGCCGAAGGCTGGGCCGAGATCCTCGGCGTGTCGGTCGACGACCCGAAGGCCGACTTCTTCACCCACGGCGGCGGCAGCCTCACGGCCGCGCAGGTCGTCGCGCGCATCCGCACCCGGCACCCGCAGGTGTCGGTCGCCGACATCTACGCCCACCCCAAGCTGGGTGCGCTGGCCGCGATGCTGGACGCGCTCGACGGGCAGGCCACCGAGCGCCGCGACATCGCGCCGACCCCGCGCCGCGCGGGAGTCGTCCAGACGCTGCTGACGGTCCCGCTGATGGGCCTGGTCGGACTCCGCTGGGCGACGCTCGCCGCCGCGCTGTCGAACGTCATGGCGCTGCTCGGGGTCGCCTGGGCGCCGACGCTGAGCTGGGCGTGGATCGGCCTGGCCTGGGTCGTGCTGTTCAGCCCGGCCGGGCGCATCGCGATCGCCGCAGGTGGCGCGCGCGTGCTGCTGTCGGGCGTGACTCCCGGCACGTACCCGCGTGGCGGCAGTGTCCACTTGCGACTGTGGACGGCCGAGAAGCTCGCCGAGTTCTCCGGCGCGGACAGCGTCGCCGGCGCGTCCTGGATGACGACGTACGCGAAGGCGCTCGGCGCGCGGATCGGCAAGGACGTCGACCTGCACTCGCCGCCGCCGGTCACCGGCTTCCTCAAGCTGGGCCGCGGTGCCGCGATCGAGCCCGAGGTCGACCTGACCGGCCACTGGGTCGACGGCGACGTCGTGCACATCGGCAAGGTCCGCGTCGGGGCGGAAGCCCGCGTCGGCGCGCGCAGCACGTTGTTCCCGGGTGTCCGCATCGGCAAGGGCGCGGAGATCGCGGCGGGCTCGACCGTCCGCGGCGCCGTCCCGGCCGGGCAGCGCTGGGCCGGTTCGCCCGCCGCCCGCGTCGCCAAGGACGAGCGCGACGCGCTGAAGTGGCCGTCGAGCCGCCCGCCGCGGTCGCACTTCTGGGCCGCCGTCTACGGCGCGACCTCCCTGGCGCTCGGCTTCATGCCCGGCGTGGCCGCGCTGGCCGGCGTCGCCGTGTTCGGCTACGCGATCGCCGGTGCGCCGACGCTGCTCGACGCGTTCACCCGCGCGCTGGTCTTCGTCCCGGCCGCGACGGCCGCGTACTTCCTCGCGTACATGCTGCTCGTGCTCGTCGGCGTCCGGTGCTTGAGCATCGGCATGGTCGAGGGCTACCACCCGGTGCACGGCCGCGTCGCGTGGCAGGTCTGGGCCACCGAACGGCTGATGAACATGGCCCGCGAAGGCCTGTTCCCGTTGTACGCCAGCCTGTTCACGCCGGTGTGGCTGCGGCTGCTCGGCGCGAAGGTCGGCCGCAACGTCGAGGCGTCGACGGTGCTGGCGCTGCCGAAGATGACCAAGGTCGACAGCGGCGCGTTCCTGGCCGACGACACCATGGTCGCCACCTACGAGCTCGGCCACGGCTGGCTGCACGTCGCCCCGGCCCGGATCGGCAAGCAGGCCTTCCTCGGCAACTCGGGGATGACCGCGCCCGGCCGTTCGGTGCCGAAGCGCGGACTCGTGGGTGTGTTGTCCTCGACGCCGCTGAAGGCGAAGAAGGGCTCGTCGTACCTCGGGATGCCGCCGCTGCCGGTCCGCCGCGCGATCGGCGAGGCCGACACCAGCCGCACCTACACCCCGGCGCTGCACCTCAAGGCGGCGCGGGCGCTGGTCGAGCTGTGCCGGATCATCCCGGTGATGTGCGGGGTCGCGCTGACCGTCTCGGTCGCCTTCGGGCTGCTGTGGGCCGCGTCGACGTTCGGCTTCGGCGTGGCGCTGCTGCTGGCCGGGCCCGCCCTGCTCGCCGCCGGCGTCGTCGCGGCGCTGACCGCGACCGCGATGAAGTGGCTGCTGGTCGGCAAGTTCCGCGAGATCGACCACCCGCTGTGGAGCTCGTTCGTCTGGCGCAACGAGCTGGCCGACACCTTCGTCGAGGCCCTTGCCGTGCCGTGGCTGATCGGCTCGGTGGGCGGTACCCCGCTGCTGAGCGCGTGGCTGCGCACGATGGGCGTCAAGATCGGCCGCGGCGTGTGGCTGGAGACGTACTGGCTGCCCGAGGCCGACCTCGTCGAACTCGGCGACGGCGCGACGATCAACCGCGGCTGCGTCGTGCAGACGCACCTGTTCCACGACCGGATCATGAGCATGTCGCGCGTGGCCCTCGGCGAGGGCGCGACGCTCGGCCCGCACGGGATCGTGCTGCCGGGCGCCGGCATCGGGGCGCGCACCACGGTCGGTCCGGGCTCGCTGGTGACCCGCGGCGACGAGGTGCCGGCCGACACGCGCTGGCTCGGCAACCCGATCTCCGCGTGGACGGGTAAGTAGAAGGTCACGAAGTACCCGCCTGGCTCGCCGGACTCACTCGTCCGTGCGAGCCTGGTTTGGTACGTCGGTACGAGGAAAGGTTCGGCACGGGTGATTTCGAAGGCTCCGGCTCCGGCTCCGGCACCCGGCGCGGATACTTCCGGTGATCCCTACCTCCCGGCCCACGGCAACGGCGGCTACCGCGTCCGGCACTACGAGCTGAACCTGGACTACAAGGTCGGGCCGAACCGGCTGTCGGCGTCCGCGGTGCTCACCGCCGAGGCGACGCAGGCGCTTTCCCGCGTCAGCCTGGACTTCGGCGAGTTCCGGGTCAACCGCGTGCTCGTCGACGGCAAGCCCGCGAAGTACCTCAAGCGCGGCGCGAAGCTGCACGTCCGGCCGGCGAGGTCGATCGCGCCGGGCGCGGTGTTCCTCGTCGAGGTGCACTACGTCGGCAACCCGCGTCCGGTGCGCAGCCGCTGGGGCGACGTCGGCTGGGACGAGCTGACCGACGGCGCGCTCGTCGCGAGCCAGCCGGTCGGCGCGCCGTCGTGGTTCCCGTGCAACGACCACCCGTCGGACAAGGCCACCTACCGCGTGACGCTGACGACGGCGTCGCCGTACCTGGTGGCCGTCACCGGCAACCTGGTCGAGCGGGTCATCGGCGGCAGCACCACGCGGTGGGTGTTCGAGCGGCCCGAGCCGACGGCGACATACCTGATGGGTGTCCAGATCGGCCGCTACGACGAACTGGAGCTGACCGGCCGCGGCTGGTTCCCGCACACCGGCGTCGGCACGCGCCGGTTCACGCTCGGCTTCGGCCGCGGGCACGTCGACTCGGTCCTGCAGACCGTGCCGCAGCGGGCCGCCGTGCCCCCGCGGCTGCGCCGGGCGTTCGAGCGCGACTTCGGCCGGCAGGGCCGGATGGTCGAGATGCTGCAGCGGCTGTTCGGGCCGTACCCGTTCGCCGAGTACGTCGTCGTCGTCACCGACGACGACCTCGACGACCCGATCGAGGCCCAGGGGATGGCGATCTTCGGCGCCAACCACGTCGACGGCCGCCGCACGTACGAGCGGCTGGTGGTGCACGAGCTGGCCCACCAGTGGTTCGGCAACAGCCTGACAGTCGCGGATTGGCGCCACATCTGGCTGAACGAGGGCTTCGCGACGTACGCGGAGTGGCTGTGGTCGGAGGAGTCAGGCGGCCAGTCGGCTTCGGCTTCGGCCCGCGGCTGGCACACCCGGATCAAGACCAGGCCGGCGGACGTCCGGATCGCGGACCCCGGGGTTTCGCGGATGTTCGACGAGCGCGTGTACAAGCGTGGCGGGCTGACGCTGCACGCGCTGCGGGCGGAGATCGGGGACCCGGCGTTCTTCGCGTTGCTGAAGGCGTGGACCTTGGATCACCGGCATGGACTGGTGACGACCGAGCAGTTCGTCGCGATGGCCGAGGCCTATGCGGCCCGGTCGCTGGACACGTTCTTCTCGCAGTGGCTCTTCACCCCGGCGCTGCCCCCGCTGCCCGGCGCCTGATCTCAGACATCGGATGTCTCTTCCGCTTTCCGGGTGAATCCTCCTGGCGTTTCGGGACGCTCTCTGCAAGTATGGCCGCACGCCGCCTGCTGATCTCGCCGAAACGTAGTATGAATTCGGAGGACGCTTCATGGATGCAGTGTCGCGGCGTGCGGTGCTTCGCTCTGCTTCGGTCACCCTGGGGGCCGCCGCGCTCGGAGGCCTCTGGGCGAGCGCCGCCCCGCCCGCGTTCGCTGTTGGTGGCGGCGACGGTGGGAACCCGCACCGGGACGTCGCCGCCGATGCGCGGATGGTCTGGAAGCGGCTCCCGAAGAACTGGCAGGAAGGTCCCTTCCTCGCCAACGGCTTCCTCGGCGCCCAGGTCTACGCCGGCAAGACCCCGGAAACCCTCAAGGTCATGCTGAGCCACACCCAGGTGCAGGACCAGCGCATTCAGTGGGAAGCCGGCATCGGGCTGTCCCGCCTGCCGATCGGCTACCTCACGCTCACCCTCGCCGGCGCGATCACCGCCGTCGACTGGACGCTCGACCTCTACAACGCCGAGCTCGGCGGCACCATCACCACCACCCGGGGCTCGGTCGCCTTCTCCGCCGTCGTGCACAACGACCTCGGCGTGCTGCTCTTCTCGCTGACCCCGAGCGCAGGCGAAAAGAACGCCGCCTGGGCGTTCCAGCCGCTGGAGTCCGCGACCACCCGGACCGTCCGCAAGCCGCCCGAGTACGTCGCCAACCCCGCTCCCGAGGTCGCCGACGGCCACTGCGCGCAGCCGATGCTCGCCGGCGGCGGCTACACGACCGCGTGGCGTGAACGCGCGATCGGCACGAAACGGCTGCTCGCCGCGACCGTCGCCTACAGCTTCCCCGGCACCACACACACCGCGGACGCCCTCGAGAGCGTCGAGAAAGCGCTTGCCGCCCGCCCGGACGCGCTGCTGGCCCGCCACCGCCGCTGGTGGAACGACTACCACCGCCGCAGCTTCGTTTCGGTGCCGGACAAGCAGGTCCAGCGGTTCTACTGGATCCAGCTGTACAAGATCGCCGCCGCCACCCGCGCGGACGGGCCGGTCGTGTCCGAGTGGGGGCCGTGGTTCCCCGAGGTCGGCAACAGCTGGACCGCCGTCTGGTGGAACCTCAACGTCCAGGTCACCTACCCGATCGTGAACAGCAGCAACCACCCCGAACTCGACGCCGTCACCGAGACCTTCCGGCGCGACCACGCCAACCTCGAGACGTCCGTGCCGCCCGCCTACCGCGACGGCGACACCTACGCGCTCTCGCACCCGGGGGACTGGCGGCTGCGGCCCGGCGGAACGCGCTCGGTCGGCGTCCCCGGGACGACGTCCAAGACGGACCAGACCGGAAACCTGCTGTGGGGCCTGCACAACGTCTGGCTCGCCTACCGCCACCACCTCGACCGGCGCGTCCTGCGTGACGTCCTGTACCCGACGCTGGCCAAGGCGCTCAACTTCTACCGCCACTTCCTGGTCACCGGCCCGGACGGGTTCCTGCACCTGCCGCTGACCCGCTCGCCGGAGTACGCCGACGCGCCCGACTGCACCTACGACCTGTCGCTGATCCGGTGGGCCGCCCGGACGCTCGTCGACACCGCGCGGATCCTGCGCCTCGACGAGCCGCGCGTGCCGATCTGGCGGGAGATCGGCGCGAAACTCGTGCCCTACCACGAAGATCCCGCGAACGGTGTGCTGATCGGCGACGGTGTCCCCTTGGCCGCGTCGCACCGGCACTTCTCGCACCTGCTTTGGCTCTACCCGCTGCGGGAGAAGGTCTGGGACCGGCCGGCCGACCGCGACCTCATGACGCGGACCTTCGACCACTGGGCCGCCGACCAGTCCGCTTGGCACGGCTACAGCTACGCGGCCGCGTCCTCGATGAAGTCCGCAATGGACTCACCGGAGGAAGCGTTGCGCTACCTGAAGTTCTTCCTCGACCGCAACGTCGTCGCCGACACCGAGCTGACCGCGAACACCGTGTACCGTGAGGGTTCCAACTTCGCCATCGAGAGCCCGATCACCGCTGCACAGTCCGTTGTGGACATGCTGATGCAGGGCTCCGGCGGCGTGCTCAAGGTCTTCCCCTCGGTGTCGCGGACCTGGCGGGATGCCTCGATCGCCGGGCTGCGCGCGGAAGGCGCGTTCCTCGTGGACGCCTCCCGTCGCGACGGCCGGACCGAATTCGTCCGCGTGCACAGCGAAGCCGGCGAGCCCCTGGTCCTCCAGCACGGCGTCCCCGGCGACGTCGACGTCCGCGAAGAGCATGGCCGCCGGCTGCCGTGGCGCCCGGCCGGACCCGGGCGGATCGCGATCGGGCTGCGTCGCGGCGGCACCGCAGTCGTCACGCCACGCGGTGCGCGCCCGGACTTCGCGCCCCGCGACGTCCCCGCTCTCGGCCCGGCACCGGCGTGGGGGCTGCCGGGCTGAAACCGCTTTCGACAAGGAGGTCGGAATGGACATCACCCGCAGGACCGTGCTCGGCGGCGCGCTCGCCGGGATCGCCGCGGCCGGGCTCACCCCGGCGTTCGCCGAAGCCGCGACGGCACCCGGCGCCGACGACTTCGGCTGGGCCGGCTTCCTCGGCACCGCCGATCTGCACTGGCGGCGACTGCCGAAGACCTGGTACGAGGGACCGTTCCTGGGCAACGGCTTCCTCGGCTCCGGCATCTACGCCGAGCCGGGGCAGAACGCGATCCGGTTCAACGTCCAGCACAGCCAGGTCCAGGACCACCGCCCGGAGTTCGGTTCGCTGTTCGGCCTGGCGCGGCTGCCGATCGGGTACTTCACCCTCGAACCGGTCGGCGCGATCACCGCGATCGACTGGCGGATGGACCTCTGGAACGCCGAGCTGACCGGCACGATCACCACGGCCGCGGGCAGCCTGAGCCTGCGCGCGATCGTCCACACCGGACAGTCGCTGCTCGCCGTCGAAATCCGGCCATCCGAAGGGGAACGCGGGTTCAAGTGGGTGTTCCACCCGGCGGTCGCGGTCAGCCCGCGCGCCGACCCGGTGTGGAACAAGCCGCCGCCCGCCGGTTACACCGCGAACCCGCCGGTGAACCTGACGAACAGCGGCGACGCCCGGCTCGCCGTTCAGCCGCTGCTGGCTGGCGGCGAGCACGTGACGGCGTGGCGCGAGGTCACCCGCGGCGGCGCGCGGACGCTGTACACGTCGGTGGCGTGGTCGCACCCGGCGAAGACGTCGGTGGCACGGGCGCTCTCGACGGTCCGCCACGCGGAACCGTTCGGTGCGCTGACCCAGGACCACCGCCGCTGGTGGCACGACTACTACCGGCGCAGTTTCGTGTCCATTCCGGACACCCGGTTGCAGAGTTTCTACTGGATCCAGCTGTACAAGGTGGCGTCGGCGGCCAGGCGCGAGGCGCCGGTGATGGCGACGTCGGGGCCGTGGCTGGAGAACACGCCGTGGCCGGCGACGTGGTGGAACCTCAACGTCCAGCTCGAATACTGGCTGATCCACGGCTCGAACCACCTGGAACTGGACGCCGTCAGCTACGCACTCGACAAGTACCGGGCCAACCTGACGAGCCAGGTGGCCGAGCCGTACCAGGCGGACTCGGCGGGCATCCCGCGCACGACCGACATGACGCTGCTCAACGGCGTCTCGAACGCGACCAGCGGGTTCCCGGTCGGCATCCCCGGGCAGGACACGCCGACGCCGGAGGTCGGCAACCTGACCTGGGCGCTGCACAACGTGTGGCTGTCCTATCGGCACACCATGGATCGATCGCTGCTCCAGAAAACCTTGATTCCGTTGCTGCGCAAGGCGATCAGCTACTACCTGCACTTCCTCGCCCCGGGCCCGGACGGCAGGCTGCACCTGCCGCCGACGTTCTCACCCGAGTACGGCGTCAACGCGCCCGACTGCAACTACGACCTGTCGCTGATCCGCTGGGGCTGCAAGACGCTCCTGCAGCACGCGCCCGGCGACCCGCTGGCGCCGAAGTGGCGGGACGTCCTGGCGACGCTGGTGGACTACCCGGCCGACGCGAACGGGTACATGATCGGCGCCGGCGTGCCGTTCGCGAAGTCGCACCGGCACTACTCGCACCTGCTGCAGATCTACCCGTTGTACGACGTCACCTGGGAACAGCCGGAGCACCGGCAGATCATCGAGACGTCGCTGAACCGCTGGGTCGGCTTCGAGGGCGCGCTGCAGGGCTACACGTTCACCGGGGCGGCGTCGATCTCGGCGCAGATGCTGCGCGGCGAGCAGGCGGCGTTCTACCTCGGCGAGCTGCAGCAGCGGTTCATCCAGCCGAACACGATGTACAAGGAGTCCGGGCCGGTCATCGAGACGCCGCTGTCGGCGGCGAAGTCGATGCAGGACATGCTGGTCCAGAGCTGGGGCGGCGTGCTCCGCCTGTTCCCGGCGGTGCCCGCGGCCTGGGGCGACATCGCGCTGCGCGACTTCCGGACCGAGGGGGCGTTCCTGCTCAGCGCGTCCCGGGCGGCGGGGAAGACGCGGTGGCTGAAGGTGCACAGCGAGGCCGGGGCGCCGTGCGTCCTGCGGCCGGGCATCGAGGGTGACCTGGCGGTGACGGACGCGCGGGGCCGGTCGCGGCGCTGGCGCCGGCTGGCCACCGGGGACGTCCAGGTCGAGCTGGGCCGGGGTGAGGACGCCTTCGTGTACCGGAAGGGGGACCGGCCGGACTTCGCGGTGCGGCCGGTCGCGCCGGGTGGGGCGAGCACGCCGTGGGGGCTGCCGTGAGCTGAGCACCCCCTCTTCCTGCCCCGAAGACCCTCCTTTGCGCCAATCCTGCCCCGGGGAGGAGGTCTTCGCGGCACAATGGGCGGCTGACGAGGGGAGCGCGGATGAGCGAGCCGGGGGATCGGCCGGGCCACAACCACGCCGAGAGGTTCCAGCAGCCGCCACCGTCCCACCAGTACCCGCAGTGGCAGCCGCCGGTGCCGCCGAAGAAGACCTCGCCCGCGGCCGTCGTGCTGATCAGCGGTTCGGTCGTCGTCGTCATCGTGATGGCGCTGGCCTTCCTGGCCTGGGGCGCTCCCGGGTTCCTGCGCGACGACCTCCCCAGGGCCGCCACCGAAACCGGGCCCGCGGCACCGCCGCCGCCCCTTCCCCCGTCGTCGTCGACGACCACCACCGCGTACACGCTGCCCACCATCGGCCGGGCCCGGATGCCGCAGCGGCCGAAGCCCCTCGCCGACCCGGTGACCTGCGCCTTCACCCCGGACCCGACGTCGCCGGCGCCGAAGAAGGTCGCGCCGCCGCCCGATGGGCCGGCGTCGTCGTCCGGCACCACCCCCGTGCGGCTCGCGACGAGCGCGGGCGCCATCGGGCTCACGCTCGACCGCGCGCTCGCGCCGTGCACCGTGGTCAACTTCCTGAGCCTGGTGAAGCAGGGGTTCTACGACGGCACCTCGTGCCACCGGCTGTCCGTGACGGCCGGGCTGCAGATGCTCCAGTGCGGCGACCCGGCGGGCGACGGCACCGGCGGCCCCGGCTACACGATCCGCGACGAGGTGTTTCCCGAGCTGACGTACGGCCGCGGTGTCCTCGCGATGGCGAAGACGGCCCAGCCCGACTCGGGCGGCTCCCAGTTCTTCCTCGTCTTCGGCGCGACGCGGATCCCGCCGGAGTACACCGTGTTCGGCAGCATCGACGACCCGGGGCTGGCCGTGCTGGACAAGGTCGCCCGCGGCGGGGTCGACACGGCCAAGTCGACCATCGGCGACGGCAGCGGCCCGCCGAAGACCCCGGTCACCTTCACCCAGGTCACCACGCCGTGATCAGGGTCGGTCGAGCAGCTTCCGCAACGCCGTGAGCAGCGACTTCGCCGCTTCGGGCGACGCCGTGCGGTGGCGCCAGGCGACGTAACCGTCCGGGCGGACCAGGAGGCAGCCGTCCTCGTCGATGCCGCTGAGCCGCGACCAGTCGCCGTACGCGTCGCGGCCTTCCGGATCGCCCACGCGCACCGCACGCAGGTCGAGGCCCAGCTCCGCGGCCACCTTGGCCGCGGCGTCGCGCCACGCCGTGCCGGTCAGCCCGGTCAGCACCGTCCAGCGGCCGCCGCCCACCAGGTCCAAAGTGGACACGCGACGGCCGTGCGGGCCGACCAGCCACGCGTGCGGGAGCTTCGCGCCCGGCTCGGTGCTCGGCCGGTGGAACAGCTCGGGGTCGCGGTCCGGCTCGGCGACGACGCCGTCGGGCAGCACCGCGCCCGAGGCGTACCGCTGGTCCATTTCGACCCCGTGGGCGTTGAACTCGTAGTGCTTGAGTTCGATCGCCTTCTCCAGCTCACGGCGTTTGCGCGCGCCCTCGGCGGTGGGCGCGAGGCAGGTTTCGAGCCCGGCCGTGATGCCGTCGGCGTCGGTCTCGCCGGTGATGCCCAGCGCGGCGAAGATCGGCCCGAACTGGTCGCGGCTCAGGTTCGCGCGGTCGACGATCTGCTTGCCAACGGGTGCCCGTTCGGCGGTGTAGCTGTCGAGCAACCCTTCGCCCGCTTCGCCGCGAAGGACCATCGCGAGCTTCCACGCGAGGTTGGCCGAGTCCTGGATCGAGGTGTTCGAGCCGAGCCCGTTGGACGGCGGGTGCCGGTGGACGGCGTCACCGGCGCAGAACACCCGGCCGCTGCGGTACTCCGTCGCGTAGTTGTGGTTGACCGTCCACAGGGACGTCGAGGTGATCTCGACGTCGAGGCCGGGGTCGCCGACGAGGTCGCGCACCAGCCGCGTCGCCTCTTCGACGTCGACCTCCGGCGGCGCCTGCTCGATGTCGTAACCCCAGGTCAGCAGCCACTCGTTCCACGGACGGACCATCCGGACCAGGCCCATCCCGATGCCGCCGAGGTGCGCGCCCGGCCGCATCACCCAGTAGAGGACGCTCGGGCGGTGCGCGACGTACGGCCCCAGGTCGGCGGTGAACGTGATGTTCATGCTGCCCGCCTTGCCGGTCTGCCCGGCGATCGGCAGGCCGGCCTGCTCGGCGACGCGGCTGCGGGCGCCGTCCGCGCCGACCAGGTACTTGGCGCGCAGCGTGAACTCGTCGCCGCGGACGCTGTCCCGGAACCGGGCGGTGACCCCGTCGGCGTCCTGGGTGAAGTCGAGGAACTCGGTGTCCAGCCGCAGTTTCGCGCCGCGCGCGGCGGCCTCGCTCGCCAGGATCGGCTCGAGGTAGGTCTGCGGGAGGTCGATCATGTGGCACGGGCTCGCCGCGGCGTACTCGGCGGCCGAGGCGTCGCCGGTGCCCCAGCTGGAGATGCGGCCGATCTCGGGCCCGGTCAGCGACGTGCACAGGACGGTGTCGCCCATCAGCTCCGGCGGTGTTCCGACGGCGAGGGCCTTGTCCTCGACGCCGAGGTCGCGCAGCACCTCCATGGTGCGCTGGTTGGTGATGTGCGCGCGGGGCGTGTTGGCCGTCCAGCCGTACTTGGTGGCCAGCACGGTGGGCACGCCGTAGGTGGCGAGCAGCAGGGCCGCGGAGCCGCCGGCCGGGCCGCTGCCGACGACGATGACGTCGGTGTCGTAGCTCATTTGCTGCTCCCTGAGATGCGGAAGGTGAACTCGAGGCGCTGCCGGGAGAAATCGGCGATCAGGCCGTCCTTGACGCCGAACACGGTGTCGGAGTCGAGGTAGTCGCCGCCGGCGACGAACAGCTGGGTGATCAGCGTCCGGTAGCCGGGCTTGGCGATCATGAAGTGCACGTGCGGCGCCCGGTAGGGGTGCCGTCCGACGGCGTCGAGCAGCTGCCCGACGGGGCCGTCGGCGGGGATCGGGTAGGCGCTCGGGACGATGGTGCGGAACTTCAGCCGGCCGTGCTCGTCGGTGCGGAAGCGGGCGCGCAGGACCGGTCCGTCCACATCGGGCAGCTGGACGTCGTAGAAGCCGTCCTCATTGGACTGCCAGACGTCGACGACCGCTTCGGGTACGGGGTTGTCTTCGGTGTCCGTGACCTTGATGTCGGTCCACAGTGGAGTACCGGGCAGACCTTCGGCGAGGTTCGCGCCCTGCGGAGTCTCCGGTGGGCCGTCTACGTAGAACGGTCCGAGCACGGCCGACGGGGTCGTGTCCGGCGTGCGGGAGTTGGTCAGGACGTCGACGACGCTCGACACGCCGAGGGTGTCCGACAGCAGGATGAACTCCTGCCGCGTGTCGGTGGTGATGTGACCGGCGCGGGTGAGGAAGCCGATCGCGTAGTCCCACTCGTCCTGCGTCAGGTCGGTGCGGATGGCGTAGGCGTGCAGCGTCTCGACGAGATCGGTGAGGAGCGTGCGGACGCGGTCCGGCGCGGCGGCGAAGCTGTCGACGACCTGCTGGGTGAGCGCCTTGAGGCTGGGTGGGGTGGCGGGCCGGATGCCGGTGAGGGCCTGGCGGAGCAGGTCGGCTTCCGGCTCGTCGGCGATGTCGGCTTCGGTGAGGCCCAGTTCGGCCAGCGAGTGCGGGATCGGCAGGCTCTCGGCGAGCGCGAAGACGTCGCCGGCGTCGTCGAGGCCCTGGTGCGCCATGACGTACGGGAGGAGGACGGCGTGCGTTTCGGCGTGGGGCAGGCCGAACTTGCCGCCGAGGAGGTGGCAGAGCCGGTGGTGCAGGCCCATTTGGACGGCGTCGAGGCAGGTACCGGCCAGGTAGGCGCCGCGGAGGGCGTCGGTGCGGGCGTCCACATCGGACGGATCTTCGGCGATGCGGGGGAGGGCGCCGGTGAGGAGTTCGATGGCTTCGTTCGCGAGGAGGTCGGTGATCGGGTTGGCGTCCGGGGCGTAGCGGGCCTCGACGGCGTGGGCGAGGGCGTTGAGCCCGCTGGCGGCCGAGAGGGGGACGGGCAGGCCGAGCGTGAGGTCGACGTCGTAGAGGACGGCTTCGGGCCGGACTTTCGGGGTCTTCTGGGTGGTCTTGCGGCCGTCGGCGGTCTGCCCGAGGACCGCGGTGAGTTCGGAGCCGGCGTAGGTGGTGGGGACGATGAGCTGCGGCAGATCGGTGTGGAGGGCGATGGCTTTGGAGAGCCCGGTGGCCGAGCCCCCACCGACGGCGACGACGCCATCGACGTCGTGCTCGGCGACGACCTTGAGGGCGCGCTCGGTGACGTCGACGGGGGTGTGCATGGCGGGTTCTTCGAATCGGGCGGCCAGCAGCGGGCCGAGGACGTCCTTTGCCCGGTCGGAGTGACGTGGGGTGCCGACGAGCAGGACGCGGCTCATCCCGAGGCGGCGGACCTCGTCCCCGAGGGAGCCGAGGGTGCCGCGGCCGAAGATCACCCGGACGGGGTTGGCGGCGTAGGTGAACGAGGTCATGCGGGGGAGTATCCGGGCGGAGAGGGCGGCGGTCCTGCACGTTCCTGCTGCGGGGCGGCACGAAAAGCGCGAGCTGAAGGGCACCTTCCGCACGTCACATGCGCCGAAGGTGCCCTTCAGCGCGTCTCATGCATCGAAGGTGCCCTTCAGCCCGTTCGGCGCAGGGCCGCCGGCGTCGTGCCCAGCTGGGCCCGCAGCACCCGCGTCAAATGCTCCTGGTGCGAGAACCCGCACCGGGCCGCGATCTCCGCGATCGGGTCGTCCCCCGTGCGCAGCAGCAAGCCCGCCCGCTCCACCCGCAACCTCAACAGGTACCGGTGCGGCGGCACTCCCGTGCGCGCCTTGAACTGGCGGGAAAACTGGCTCACGCTCAACCCCGCCAACGCCGCCAGCTCGGCCAGCGGCACCGCCTCCGCCAAGCGTTCCGCCATGAAGTCCCGCACCCGCGTGAACTGGCGGTCGGACAGCCCCCGCGCCGCCGCCGGCTGGGGGACCGGCCCCGCGTGGTGGCGGCGAACCAGCTGCGCCGCCACCAGCGCGCCCAGCTGGTCCGCGTACGTGCGCGCGCTCGGCTCCCAGTCCCGGACCACTCCGTCCAGGCTGAGCACCAGTTGCTCCAGCAGGGGGTCCGTGCTGCCCAGCTCCTCCGCGAGCCGGATCGGCGCGTGCTCGCCCGCCGCCTCTTGGACGGCGTCGTCCGCGATGTACACGTGCACCGTCTCGAGCTCACCGCCCAGCTCGACCGACAGGTCCGCGTGCGACGGCTGCAGGAACAACCCGCCCACCGGCATCCGGCGGCTGCGCTCGCGCGGGGTTCCGACGCCGCGGCGGACCGTCACCGGGCCGTCGAGGTGCAGGATCAGCTGGTGGCTGCCGGCGGGCGCGAACTCGGCCCGGTACGGACGTTCCCGCTGCTTGGAGACGTAGACCCGATCCCAGCCGAGCCCGGCGCTGGTGCGTTCGGGTCGGACCCAGGGCAGCGCGAGGATGCCGTTGGTGTCGCCCAGCCCGAGTTCGCCCACGCCTGCCTCCTCGACGTCGAGGCTGCCCGCGATGGTACGCGAACCGGTGCTCAACCCGGGGCGGAGCGGCCGTGGCGCCAATAGCCGAGGAACGCGATGTCGGCTTTCGGCCAGCCGCGCTCGCGCACGAGGTGCCGCCGGACGCCGGTGGCGAGCCCGCTCTCGCCGGCCACCCACGTGTACGCGCGTCCGTCCGGCAGCTCCGCGGCCGCGATCGCCTCGAGTGCCAGCGTGCCCGGACGGCGGCCGGGCTCGTCGCGCGGCAGCCAGTGCACCCGCGCTCCCGGCGGCGCCTCGACCGCCCGGACGTCCGCCGTCGACGGCACCTCCAGGAACACCTCCGCCACCAGGTCGGCAGGGGCGCCCTCGAGGATCGCCAGGATCGCCGGCAGCGCGCTCTCGTCACCGGCCAGCAGCTGCCAGGACACCCCGGCCGGCGGCAGGTAGCTGACGCCCAGGTCGAAGACGCCCGCCGGATCGCCGGGACGCGCCCGCCGTGCCCACGAAGCCGCCGGGGCGTCGCCGTCGTGCAGCGCGAACTCGATGTCGATCTCGCCCGGGCGGGCTCGCCGGATCGTGTAGTTGCGCACCCACGGCCGCCGCGACTTCGGCATCATCAGCACCTCGGCCATCCAGCCCTCGTTGTTCCGGGTCGGCATCCGCAACGCGTCCTGGCCCACCCGGGGGAAGAACAGCCGCACGGCCTGGTCGTCGCCCACGACGTCGAGGTCCTCGAGCGCCGCGCCGCCGAGGGTGATCGTCCGGAACGCCGGGCTGGGCGCGGTGGTGGCCAGGACCTCGAGCGTGATCATCCGGCGGGCAGCCGGGCGGCGCACCTTCGGGATCATCAGACGTCCAGCACGAGCCGGGGCGACACCGCGCGCGAGACGCACGGGTACATCCGCCCGTCCGGCGCGCCGATGTCGTCGCGGTGCTCGGGATCGCCGTCGAGGACGGACAGTTCGCAGCTCCCGCAGACGCCCTCGCGGCAACCGGACGGCACCGGCTTCCCGGCGTGGTTCAGCACGTCCAGCAGAGACTCGTCGACCGGCACCTGGAGGGTCTGCCCGGAGCGGGCGCACACGACCTCGAACGGCGCGTCCGGCCCGAACACGCGCTGGGTGGGCTGGAAGCGTTCGGTGTGCACGCGCGGGAACAGGGCTTCGGCTTCGTCCACCATGGACGCCGGGCCGCAGCAGTAGACCTCCGCCGCCGGGAACTCCGCCGCCAGCGCCGCGAGATCCGGGCGGCCGTGGTCGAACAGCCGGACGCGATCTCCGTACTCGGCCCGCAGTTCCGCGGCGAACGGCATGGCCGAAGGCGAGCGGCCCGCGTACACAAGCGTCGCCCCGGTACCGGCGGCTCGCAGCATCGGCAGAATCGGCGTGATCCCGATCCCGCCGGCCACGAACAGGTACTCCGGCGCGGGCACGAGCGGGAAGTGGTTGCGCGGCAACGAAACTTCGAGTGTCCGGCCGGGACGCAGGTACAGGTGGACGTATTCGGAGCCGCCCCGGCTCAGCGGGTCGTGCCGGACGGCGATGCGGTAGGCGGAGAGGTTTTCGGGATCGCCGCACAGGGAGTACTGCCGGGTCAGCCAGTTCGGCAGCGCGAGGTCGATGTGCGCGCCGGGCTCCCACGGGGCCAGGTCGCCTTCGTCGCCGCGCAGCACGAGGGAGACGACGTCGTCGGCGACGCGCTCGACGCGGTCCAGGATCGTTTTCTGCATGGTCAGTACAGCTTCCGGTAGCTCTCTTCGAGGACCTGCTCGAACACCGCCGGGTCGACGGCCACGCCGAGCTGGTCGGTGACGATCTCGCCGGCCGACGGCATCTCCGCGGCCAGCGCCTGGCTGGCGGGGTCCCACAGCCGCGACCGCAGCAGCGCGCGGCCGCAGTGGAAGTACGCCTCGGCGACCTCGACGATGATGGCGAGCGTGGGCGCCTTGGCTTCGGTGCGCATCCGGGCGAGCACGTCCTCGTCGTCGGTGACGTACGCGCTTCCGTTGACGCGCAGCACTTCCCGCATGCCGGGGATGAGGAACAGCAGGCCGACGCCGTCGTTCTCGGCGATGTTGCGGAACGAGTCGGCGATCTTGTTGCCGGGCCGGTCGGGGAGGGCGAGCGTGTGCTCGTCGAGCACCTTGGCGAAGCCGGGGTAGTCGCCGCGCGGCGAGCAGTCCCCGCGGCCGGACGCGTCGGAGGTGGCCAGCGCGAGGAACGGCGAGTGGGCGATGAAGCGCCGGGCGTGCTTGTCGACGTGGTCGAGCTTCTTGCCCTCGAGCATCTCCTCGGGCGCTCCCAGCCGGCTCCTGACTTCGTCCATGGACACCCGCCGGTACCGGCGGGTCAGCGTGTTTGTGCTGGTCATGACATAATTATGAGCAAATACTCAGATCTTGACTACTCGCTTTCCACGCTCGACCGAGGAGGGGCCGTGACGCCGGACCAGCGCCGCATCCAGCCACGTAAACAGCCGCGCCAGGTCCGCGCCGAGCTGACCCGGCAGCGGATCCTGACGGCCGCTGCTCACGTTTTCGCCGACCACGGCTACGCCGCCGGCACCACCAACCGCATCGCCGAGCGCGCCGGCATCTCGATCGGCTCGCTGTACCAGTACTTCCCGAACAAGGACGCGATCCTGGCCGAGCTGCTGGTCCGCCACCTCGACGACGGCACGGCGGCCGCGGCGAAGGTCCTGACCGGCCCCCTGCCGGACTCGATCGAGGACATCTTCCGCGTCTTCGTCCGGCTCGCGGTGGAAGCCCACCTCGACGACCCTCACCTGCTGCGCATGCTGCTGGAGCAGGCCCCGCGGTCGAACGAGCTGCTCGAGCGGATCGGCGGGGTGAAGCGAACCATGGTCGGCCACACCCAGGACCTCTTGGAGGGCCACCCCGAGGTCCGCGTCGCGGACACGGCCACGGCGGCCCGCTTGGTGATCGCGACGGTCGAGCTGGCCGTCCACGATTTGCTGGCTGAGCCCGACCCCCTCGACGCCCGGCGGCTGGAGGACGAGATGGTCGCGATGCTGACGCGGTACGTCAAGGGGTGAACGCGGGCGAGTCAGGCGTTCGCTCGGCGCAGGCGTTCGGCAGCCTGGGCGCGAACTGCCTCACCGCACACCCGGGGATCACCGTGCAGCGCCTCCCACCGCGCGTTGTGCTCGGCAGTCCAGAGGCTCGCCGCCCACGCGATCTCCTCTTCCTCCGCGGTGAACCGGCGGCCACGGAGTTCTTGGTACGTGGCCAAGAACGCGGCGGAACTCGCGATGGGAGCGAGGGTCGGCGGCGACGCGTTGGCGAACGTCCCGGAGGCTGCTCCTACGAGCGCGGCTTCCGGCTGCCACGCCAGGCTGTCCCAGTCGTGGACCGCCCGGATCTCCCCGTCGCGCCAGCGGAGGTTCTGGGCTTCGAAGTCGGCGTGGCCGAGCACGCACGGCAGTTCCGTGGCCAGCAGGCGCTTGCGGGCGCGGACCGCCGTCTCGACGACGAACTCCGGCACGGCGCTCTGGTCCCGCTCGTCCAGGAACCCGATTGCCGGCCACAGCCCCGGATCCCGATGATCCCAGCGTGCCCAGCGGGGGTTCGGCAACGGCGGTGCGACGACGACGTCGGCCAGTTCGGTCATCAGCCGCGCGAACACCGCCGCGTAGCGCTCGGCGATGTCCGGGGTGTCGCCGAGCAGCAGCTCGCCACCCGGCCGCGACTCTTCCGCGTGGACGGCCAGGGAGCCGACGCGGACGACGTCCGTCAGCGGTAGTGCGCAAGGAAACCCCCGCTCCGCCAGCCGGGCCTGGGCGGCGACGCAGGACTCCTCCCGGCCTTCGGCTTCGCGAGCCTTGACGACGACTTCGCGGCCGTCCGCCAGCCGCAGCCCGACCACCTCGGACAGCGAACGGCGCTCGAAGAGCACTTCGACCGGGACGCTCCCGAGGTGCTCCGCGCACCACGACGGGATCACCGGTCCCTCGCCACGAGCGCCGCCTGGGTGCGGCTCGTGACGCCCAGCTTGGCCAAGACGTTGCCCACGTGCACCTTGACCGTCCGCTCCGCCAGCCGCAGCCGCGCCGCGATGTCCCTATTGGACAGTCCCTCGCCCAGCAGCTCCAGGACGTCCCGTTCGCGCGGGGTGAGTGAGCCGCCCGCGCTCAACGCCGATGCCGCCGCGGGGCTCAGCGCCGTCACGCCGTGGTGGGCGGCCCGGACCGCGGCCGCGAGTTCGTCCCCGGAGGAGTCCTTCAGGACGAACCCGGCGGCTCCCGCGGCCAAGGCCTCGCGGATCTCCCGGGGCCGGCCGACCGTCGTCACCATCAGCACCCGCGGTGCCGTCGGCGGCAAGCGGCGCAGGACTTCGAGGCCGTCCATGCCCGGCAAGTAGAGGTCCAGCAGCACGACGTCCGCCTCGACGGCCGAGCCGAGCAGCTCGGGACCGCTCGCGTACCGCCCGACGACGTCGAGGTCCGGCTGCGCGTCCAGGATCAGCGCGATGCCCTCGCGCACCAGCGCGTGGTCGTCGACGACCTGAACCCGGATCATGCCGGCACTCTACTGTCGGGCGCATGCGCCAGTCCCTCGTCACGACGGCCGCGGCCGCCGCGGTGTTCTTCGCCAGCGGTGCCTGGACGCCGCACCAGGGCTGGGTCGCGGCGGTGCTCAGCGCGGTCCAGCTGGTGCCGCTGCTGTGGTCGCGGCGCGCGCCCGCCGTCGTGCTCGTGGCCGTCAGCCTCGCCACCGCCGGGCACCTGCTGCTCGACCAGCCGCGCAACACGATGTACGTGCCGGTGCTGCTCGCGCTGTACAGCACGCCGCAGCGGTGGCTCGCCGCGGCGGCCGCGCTGGCGGTGGGGATCGCCGTGTACCCGGCGAAAGGCCCGTTCGACGGCACGCTCCTGGCCCTCACGATCTGCGCGGTCGCCTGGCTGCTCGGCGCCGAACGCCGGCGCGCGCTCGCCGACCGGGCCGAGCGCGCGGCCCGTCGGCTGCACGACACGCTCGCCCAGACGACGGCCGTGATGCTGGTGCAGGCGGAGACGCTGCGCGCGGTCGGTGACCTGACCGACGCCGACCGCGAGCGCCTCGACACGCTGCTGGCCGCCGGCCGCGGCGCGCTCACGCTGGTCCGCCGCACGCTCGACGACCTGCGCGACGACGCCGAGCGCCCGCCGGACCTCGCGGAAGTCCTGGCCCGGCTGCGCACCGCGGGCCTGGTCCTCGACCGCGATCCGGTGCTGCCGGCCTTACCGCGTCCGGTGCGTGAGCTGGCCGAGCGGTTCGTCGCGGAGACGGCTGTGAACGCGTTGCGGCACAACGGCCCTGGCGTCCGGCTGCGAATAGACGTCGACGGCGTGACGATCACCGCGCGCAACACCCTGAAGGGGACGCCGCGAACCGGCACGGGGTACGGCCTGGCCGGACTCGCCGAGCAGGCCGCCGCGGCCGGGGGAGCGGTGACGCACGGCCCGCACGACGGCGAGTGGGTGGCCACCCTCGCCCTGCCCGCCGGCCGCCGGACCCTCGTGAGTGAGAAACCGGGTTAGAACACTGTTTCTCACTCACGAGGACGGGGGAGTTCGGCCTCGATGTCGGCGAGGTGGGCGGCGATGAGATCTTCGAACGCCGCGCGGCGGTCGGCCCCGAGCGGGCGGACCTCGCGGGCGAAGTGGGCCAACGCGGGGAAGCGCTCGGGGTCCGCACCCAGCACCGCGACGCGGAACAGCTCCATGCCCTGCTCGTGTTCCTCGGGCGTGACGGTGCTGACGCCGGCCTCCGACGCGATCAGCGCGGCGAAGAGGATCGCGATCCGGTGGTAGCGCGCCGGGATCCGCTCGTCGGGCAGGCCTGACGCGCGCAGGGCCTGCAGCACCTCCTCCATCACCAGCCGGGACCCCGCGCCGCTGGAGGCGTAGCGCCCCCAGACCACGGCGATCTGCGGCTGCTCGCCGAACGCCTCCCGCAGGCGCAGGGCCAGCGCGGTCAGGCGCTGCTTCCAGTCGCCTTCGGAGCGGTACCCGGCCATCGCGCCGACGAGGATCCGGTCCGCGAGCGCCCGCAGCAGCTCGGTCTTGGTGCGGAAGTGCCGGTAGAGGCTCGACGAGTCGGTCCCCAGCTCCGCGGCGAGCTTGCGCACGCTGAACGACTCGGCGTCGCTACGGCGCAGCAGATCTGCCGCCGTGTCCAGGATTTCCTCGGTCGTCCAACGCCTTCGGTTCGCCATCTCGTCCCTTCGCCGGCCGTCAGCATAGCTTATACACTTGCCGTTGCACGCACCGCGTGCATAATGAGGACACTTCCCTTCCCGAAAGGAGTTCCCATGGATCACGCGAGGTTGGACGCCGCCCTGGACGCGGTCCACCGCGCCGGCGTGCCGGGCGTGTTCGCCGAGGTGCGGGCGGGTGACGAGGTCTGGTGCGGCGCCGCCGGGGTCGCCGACGTCGAGACCGGCCACCCCGTCACCGCGGGCCTGCGCCACCGCGTCGGCAGCGTCACGAAGACGTTCACCGCCGCCGCGGTGCTGCGCCAGGTCGAAGCCGGCCGGATCGGGCTCGACACCCCGATCGGTCACTACCTGCCTTCGCTCGTGCCCGGCGACCGAGGCCAGACGATCACCGTCCGGATGCTGATCGACCACACCAGCGGGCTCGCCGAGTACCTCCCGTACGCCTACCCGAGCCTCAAGGCGTTCCCCGACCTGGCTTCCACCACGCCGGACAGCCTCGACGACCACCGGTTCACGCGGTTCGACCCGGTCGAGCTGATCGCGCTGGGCTTCGGCGCGCCGCCGGTCGGCCCTCCCGGGGTCTATTCGAACACCAACTACCTGCTGCTCGGCCAACTCATCGAGCACGTGACCGGCGGCAGCGCGGAGGAGTGCATCACCCGTGACGTCATTGACCGCGCCGGGCTGCGGCACACGGGGTTCCCCACCGGAACGCACGTCGAGGGGCCGCACTCGAAGCTCTACGAGTCGTGGTTCGGCATGATCGACCCGCCGCGCGACTACAGCGTCTTCGACATGTCCTGGGTCGGGCCGTCCGCTTCGCTGATCTCGACAGTCGCGGACCTCAACCGGTTCTTCAAGGCGTTGCTGGCGGGGGAGATCGTCTCCTCGGCGTCACTGGCGGAGATGCGGCGCACGGTCCGGATCGTTTCCCAGGAGGGCAAGCTGATCGACTACGGTCTCGGGCTGCACCCGGTGGAGTCGACGGAGTTCTGGGGCCACGGCGGCACGGTCTGGGGCGGCGGCACCCTGGCCGCGGCCTCGGCGGACGGCCGCCGGCAGTTCGCGATCGCGGTGAACGCGCAGCGCTGGAACCGGCTCGACGAGTCGGGCCGGCCGCAGCCGCATCCGATCGACGCCGCGCTCGCCGCTCTCTACCGGGAGGCGATGAGCTGGGACACCGTC
Organism: Amycolatopsis sp. NPDC098790; assembly: GCF_044759945.1. Lineage (NCBI taxonomy): Bacteria > Bacillati > Actinomycetota > Actinomycetes > Pseudonocardiales > Pseudonocardiaceae > Amycolatopsis > Amycolatopsis sp. NPDC098790. The sequence goes on along the minus strand of NZ_JBIWAI010000011.1, from coordinate 69,975 downwards.
ACGAACCGGTAGCCCTGCTCCTTCAGCCGGTCGATGATCGGCCCGATCGCCTGCCGGGTCTGCTCGCGGCTCGCGTACATCCCGTGCAGCAGCACGATCGAGCCCGGCCGGACCTGGCTGACGGTCGTCGAAACGACGCTCGCGGTGTCGGGCGTCCCGTCGGAATCCGGCTCGACGTCCCACGTGACCGTCGTCCGGTCGTGCGACGCCAGGTAGTGCGGCAGAGCGAAGAGCTTCTTGCCGTTCGGCGGCCGGAACAGGATCTCGCCGGTGTAGCCCGCCGTGCGGATGAGGGCGTCGGTGGCTTCGACCTCGTCGGCGACCCACGCCGGCGTCACGCCGATCATCCGCTCGTGGCTGAAGCTGTGGTTGCCGAGTTCGTGGCCCGCCGCGGCGATGTCGTGCGCGAGATCGGGGTGCGCGGCGATGTCCCGGCCGATGAGGAAGAAGGTCGCCGGCACCTCGCGCGCGCGAAGCGTCTCCAGGATCGCGTGCGTGCCGGCCGGGTCGGGGCCGTCGTCGAAGGTCAGCGCGACGACCTTCTCCGTCGTCTCGACGCGGTTGACGAGGGTGCCGAAGAACTGGAAGGTCCGCGACTTCGAGACTTCGAACAGCGTGAAGGCGCCGGCGAGCAGCACGACCAGCACGCACGCCACCACGATGGTCCACTTCCGCGCGCGGCGGGATTTCAAGATCATGCGGCCACCCTGGCGACGACACGGGAACGCGGGAAGCCGCGAAGGTACTAGTACCTCCGCGGCTTCCCGGAAACCGTCACAGCGGGTTGAAGACGCCCAGGGGAGCGGTGCAGAACGGGCCGCCGACGTACTCGGCCGCCGCGCCGGTCGGGGCGGGCTTGGAGGCCAGCTGCTCCGCGTACACCTCGGCGTCGTCCAGCGACTTGTAGCCCAGCGCTTCCGCCTCGGCGAGGGAGTAGATCCGGCGCGTGTTGTCCGAGACGCCCCAGATCAGCCGGTACCCCGGCGACGGCGCCGACAGGCACGCCTCGAACAGCCGGGCGCCGTCGTCCGGGGACAGCCACGTCGTCAACCCGCGCGGTCCCAGCGGCAACGGCGTCTCGAAGCACGAGCCGATCCGGATCACGATCACGTCCATGCCGAACCGCGAGTGGTACAGGCTGCCCAGCGCCTCGATCGCCGCCTTGGAGACGCCGTAGTAGGTGTCCGGGCGCGGTGACGAGTCCGCCGGCAGGTCGGAGTCGTTGCGGCGGAAACCCACCGCGTGATTGCTGGAAGCCAGGATCACTCGCGAGACGCCCGCTGCCTGCGCGGCCTCCAAAACCGTCTGCGTGCCGTTGATGTTGACGTCCAGGGTCGCTTCCCACGAGTTCTCGCGGCTGTGCCCGCCCAGGTGGATCAGCGCGTCGACGCGCTCGCACGCCGCGGCCATCGCTTCCGGGTCGGTCACCGACGCCGTCACGACCTCTTCGGAGTCGTCCGACGCCGTCTGCGGGGCCAGGTCGAGCAGGCGCAGCACGCGCCCGTCGCGCTTCAAGCGGGGGCGCATCAGGGTGCCGACGACACCCGCCGACCCGGTGATGAGCACGCGCTGGTCCGTCATGGGGTTCCTCTCCTAACAGGGAATGGCGGCGGTCAGCGAATACCGGCGCGGCGCAGCTGCTGCCCGAGCTCGGCGGTGGTTTCGGCGAGCAGCTCGCCGACGCGCTGCGCGTCGGCGTCGGTCACCTGGGCGATCGGCATCGAGCAGCTGATCGCGTCCGTGCCCGGGATCCGGTAGGGGATCACCGCGGCGACGCAGCGGACGCCCAGCGTGCCCTCCTCGACCTCGGCGGCGTACCCGCGCTCGCGGGTTGCCGCGCACTCGGCGTGCAGTCCTTCGAGCGTGGTGATGGTGTTCGGCGTCAGCGCGGTCAGCGACGCCGGCAGCATCAGCGCCTCGATCTCGTCGTGCGTCAGCTCGGCCAGCAGCGCCTTGCCCAGCGCGGTCGCGTGCGCGGGAAGTGTGCGCCCGACGCGGGAGACGAGGTGCGTGGACCGCTGCGACTCGCGCGTCTCCAGGTAGACGACCTCGGTGCCGTTGCGCCGCGCGAAGTGCGCGGTGAAGCCGGTCTTCTCCCGGATCCGCTCCAGGGCTTCGGTGGCGAACGGGACGACGGCGTCGCGGTCCAGGTACGCCGTGCCGCAGATCAGCGCGCGGACGCCGAGGCGGTAGCGGGCGGTGTTCGTGTCGGCTTCCAGCCAGCCGGCTTCCAGGAGCGTCCGCAGCAGGCCGTGCAGCGACGAGCGCGGGAAGCCCGTGCGCGCGTGCAGGTCGGACAGCGACAGCCAGACGTCGTTCGCCGCGAACGTCTCGATGAGGTCCACGGCCCGGCGCGCGGACTTCACGCCGGACGACTCGGCGGGGGCGCCGTCGGCCGCTACCGGGTTGTCCACCTTCTGCGGCATTTGTGCTCCTCCGTCCGGCCGTTGACTTGTGACTCCGGCCATATTAGCGTCCCGAACAACGTTCTTATGGATGAACATAATCACTATAACAGACTCCGTTCATAGGTGTGAACAGTGAAACCACATCGACGTGGACGCGGAAAGGAGCCTGCGGTGCACGCACTCGACTGGACGATGGTCTGCGCGTACTTCGCGCTGATGATCGTGATCGGCTGGTGGTCGCACAAACGGGTCAGCGACGTGAAGGACTTCTTCACGGCCGGCGGCAAGATGCCCTGGTGGCTGGCCGGCATCTCGCACCACATGTCCGGCTACAGCGCCGTGCTCTTCGTCGCGTACGCGGGCGTCGCGTACACCAGCGGCGTCACCGTGTACTTCTGGGGCTTCGCCAGCATCGGCATCGGCGTGGGCATCGGCAGCTGGCTGTTCGCCGCGCGCTGGAACCGGCTGCGCTCGAAGCTCGGCGTCGCTTCGCCGCTGGAGTACCTGGCGAAGCGGTACAACGTGCCGACGCAGCAGGCGCTCGCCTGGAGCGGCAGCCTGCTGAAGATCTTCGACATCGCGGCCAAGTGGTTCGCCGTCGCGACGCTGCTGCACGTCTTCGCCGGGCTCGACTACAACCTCGGCATCCTCATCACCGGCGCGGTCACCCTCGTCTACTGCACCATCGGCGGGCTCTGGGCCGACGCGCTCACCGACTTCGGCCAGTTCGTCATCCAGGCCATCGCGGCGATCGTGATGATCGTCGTCGTCCTCGGCAAGCTCGGCGGGATCTCGGCGCTCTGGACGATCTGGGACAAGCTGCCCGAAGGGCACGTGAACCCGGTCACGTCCAAGTACACCACCATCTTCCTCCTGGTCTACGTGCTCGTGAAAACGCTGGAGTACAACGGAGGTATGTGGAACCTGGCGCAGCGGTACATGGCCGCGCCGAACACCCACGAGGCCAAGCGCGGCGCGCGGCTTTCGTCCGCGCTGTACCTGTTGTGGCCGCTGGTGCTGATGTTCCCGATGTTCGCGGCGCCGCTGCTCATCCCCGGCATCAAGGACCCGACGCAGTCCTACGCGATCATGACGACGACGTTCCTGCCGCCGGGCCTGATCGGCCTGGTGCTGGCCGGCATCTTCTCGCACACCATGGCGATGGTCTCCTCCGACGCCAACGCGATCTCCGCGGTGATCACCCGCGACATGATCCCGGCGATGGTCCGCCGCACCCGGCAGTGGACCGACGTCCAGGGCCTCAAGGCCGCCCGGATCACCACCGTGATCTTCGTGGCGCTCACCATGCTCGTGGCCACCCAGGCGCAGAACCTCGGCGGTGTGCTGCAGATCGTCGTCAACTGGGTCGCCGCGCTGATGGGCCCGATCTCGATCCCGCTGCTGCTGGGCATGCTGCCGTGGTTCCGCAAGTGCGGCCCGCGCGCGGCGCTGATCTCCTGGGCGGGCGGCCTGATCGACTACGCGCTGGTGTACTACGTGTTCAACGCGAACCAGACGGTGCTGGTCGCGACGCCGATCCTGGTCTCGCTCGCCCTGTACATCGGCCTCGGGCTGCTCGCCCCCGAGCGCAGCGCGGCCGCCGATGAGATCGTCGACACCGTGAACGCCGCCGACGACGTCGACACCACGCCGAAGGAAGGCACGACCGTGCCCGCCTGACGATGGCCACACCCGGCCGAAACCGAAAAAGGACAGAGAGCGGAAACTGATGGCACAGAACGAGATCGAGCTGGACGGCCTGCTGGCGTTCCCCCTCACCCCGTTCACCGAGGACCTCGAGGTCAACCTCGACGCGCTCGCGGAGAACGTGGAGAGCCACATCGCGGCGGGCGCCGGTGCGCTGTTCGTGGCGTGCGGCACCGGCGAGTTCAGCTCGCTCTCGCCCGCCGAGCACGCCTCGGTGCTCACCCGGACCCGCGAGGTGGCCGCCGGCCGCGTCCCGGTCTGGGTGGGCGCCGGGGGCGGCGCGGCGTCGGCGCGGGCCGGGGTCGCGGCGGCCCAGGCGGGCGGCGCGGACGGCGTCCTGCTGCTGCCGCCGTACCTCGTTTCCGGGCCGCAGGCGGGACTGGTCGATTTCGTCCGCTACGCCGTCGGCGACTCGACGGTGCCGGTGATCGTCTACCACCGCGGCACCGGCGTGTTCGGCGCGCCGGCCGCGGCTTCGCTGCTGGACATCCCCTCGGTGGTGGGGCTCAAGGACGGCTACGGCGACGTCGAGGTGATGACCCGGATCGTCACCACCATCCGGGCACTGGACACCGAGCGGGCGCGGAAGTTCCTGTTCTTCAACGGGTTGCCGACCGCGGAGGTCTCGGCCAAGGCGTACGCCTCGATCGGCGTCGCCCGCTACTCGTCGGCCGTCCACTGCTTCGCGCCGGAGATCGCGCACCGCTTCCACCGCGCGCTCGGCGAGGGCGACACCCGCGTGATGGACGCGCTGCTGACCGGCTTCTACCTGCCGCTGGTGGCGCTGCGGGACGAAACGCCCGGCTTCGCCGTCTCGCTGGTGAAGGCGGCCGCCCGGTTGCGTGGCGACAAGGTCGGCCCGGTCCGCCCGCCGCTGGTCGAACCGACGCCGGAGCAGATCCGCCGGCTCGAGAAGATCGTGGAGGACGGCTTCGTCACGCTGAAGGCGCTCGGCTGATGAAGATCCTCGATGTGGTGCTGACGCCGGTCGCGTTCGCCGACCCGCCGCTGCTCAACGTCATGGGCGTGCACGAGCCGTTCGCGCTGCGCAGCGTCGTGCAGGTCAAGTGCGAGGACGGCATCGTCGGGCTCGGCGAGTCCTATGGGGACTCGGCGTTCCTCGGCGAGGTGCGCAAGGTGCTGCCGCGGCTGCGTGGCCACGACGTCTTCGACCTGCCCGGCCTGCAGCGGCTGGTCGCGCAGGCGTTGTCGGACACGGTCCTGACCGACGCGCACGGCCTGATCGGCGGGTTCTCCATCCGCAAGACCGTGGCCAGCGTGTACTCGCTGTTCGAGGTCGCGTGCCTGGACGCGCAGGGCCAGTACCTCGGCCGGCCGATCACCGACCTGCTTGGCGGGAAGGCGCGCGACGCCGTCGAGTTCTCCGCGTACCTGTTCTACAAGTACGGCAAGCACGTCGACGGCCGCGAAGACACGTGGGGCGAGATCACCACGCCGGAAACCCTGGTGGGCTCGGCGAAGCGGATGATCGACGAGTACGGCTTCCGCTCGATCAAGCTCAAGGGCGGCGTCTACGAGCCGGCGCAGGAGGTCGACGGCATCCGCGCGCTGGCCGAGGCGTTCCCCGGGCACCCGCTGCGGATCGACCCGAACGGCGCGTGGACTCCTCAGACCGGCATCCGGGTCGTTGGTGAGCTCGACGGTGTCCTGGAGTACCTCGAAGACCCGACGCCGGGCATCGAGGGCATGGCCCAGGTCGCCGCCGAGGCGTCGATGCCGTTGGCCACCAACATGTGCGTGGTGAACTTCGGCGACATCGAGCCGGGCTTCCGGGCGCGCGCGATCGGCGTTTTGCTGTCGGACCACCATTTCTGGGGCGGCCTGCGGGCGACGCAGTCGTTGTCGACGACGTGCGAGAGCTTCGGCGTCGGCCTGTCGATGCACTCGAACAGCCACCTCGGGATCAGCCTGGCCGCGATGGTGCAGGTCGCCGCGGCGACTCCGCACCTGACCTACGCCTGCGACACGCACTGGCCGTGGAAGGTCGAGGACGTCATCGAACCAGGCGTGCTTTCGTTCCGGGACGGGGCCGTCGAGGTGCCCACGACGCCGGGTCTCGGCGTCAAGCTGGACGAAGACGCCCTGGCGCGCCTACACGAGAACTACGTCCGATGTGGACTGACCAAACGGGACGACGTGACCTACATGCGCAAGTACGTTGCCGGGTTCGAGCCCAACACGGCGAGGTGGTGATCCGGTGAAGGTGACGGGATACGCCTACCCCTGGGACGTCCTGGAGTCCGGGTTCGTCTCGCGCGTCCGGGACCTCGGCGTCGACGAGGTGGCCGTGGCGCTGTCGTACCACAGTGCCCGGGCGGCGACGCCGTGGTCGGCTTCGCGGACTTCGGTCGTTGCGCGGCACGCGGCGTTCTACCGGCCGGTTGCCGACGGGTGGGGTGCGCTGCGTCCGTCCACTCCGGACTGGGTGACTTCGGAAGATTCCGGCGGCGATGCCGTCCGGCTGCTCAATGAAGCCGGGATCCCGGCGGCCGCGTGGATCGTGCTGACCCACAACTCCCAGCTCGGCTACGAGCACCCGGACGTCGTGGTGCGCAACTGCTTCGGCGAGTCCTACCCGTGGGCGCTGTGCCCGTCGCAGCCCGCCGTGCGTGAGTACGCGGCGACGCTGACCGCCGAGGCCGTTGCCGGGCTGGAGCTGTCCTCGGTGATCCTCGAAGCCTGCGGGCCGCTCGGCGCGGTGCACCAGCACCAGCACGAGAAGACCGACGGCGTCTGGGCGCCCGCGGTGGCCCGGCTCCTGTCGATCTGCTGCTGCGACGCCTGTGCTGCTTCGTGGGACCTCGACGCGGACGCCGTCCGCGCCCAGCTCGTCGAGGAGGTCCGGCGGCTGGTCGCGACCGGTGACCTGAGCGTCACGGCCGACGGTCTGCCGCCGTCGTTGACCTCGATGCTGCTGCGGGTCCGCCAGGACGCCACCGATGCCCTGCGGGCCGCGGTTTTGGCGACGCTGCCGGCGGGCATCCGGGTCGTGCTGCACGGCGCGCTCGACCCGTGGGTCACCGGCGCGCTGCCGGGCCTCACGCCGTCCGCTGCGGACGACGTCGACGCGGTCGTATTGTTCGGCTGGGCGCCCGCCACGGGTGCCGAAGCCGTCGCGGCGGCCCGGGAGGCCCTGCCCGACCGGGTCGCGATCGGCAGCTACATCACCGCGGTCGCCGCCGCCCCGGTGCCGGACATCGCCGCGTACGCCGGCGAGCTGGCCAAGGCGGGTGCCGCGGAGCTGCACCTGTACCACCTCGGACTGGCCGGTCCGGGTCGCTGGAGCGACCTGGCCACGGCCACCGCCGCCGCCCATGAAAACTGAGGAGCTGTTCCACCCATGAGCCAGGCCACCGACGCCGCCACGCTCGAGAAGATCCTGGCGGGGGCCGCCGCGGCCGCCCGTCCCGCCGCCGCGGCCACCCCGGCCGAGCGCGCCCGCTGGCTGGTCGCGGCCGCCGACGCCCTCGACGCCGCCGCCGACGACCTCGTCCCGCTGGCGCACAGCGAGACCCACCTGCCGGCGACTCCGCGGCTGGCCGGCGAGCTGAAGCGCACGACGTTCCAGCTGCGCCTGTTCGGCGAGGTGCTCACCGACGGCGAGTACCTGGGCGCGACCGTCGACCACGCCGACCCGGACTGGCCGATGGGCCCGCGGCCGGACATCCGCCGCGTCAAGACCGCGATCGGCCCGGTGCTGGTGTTCGCGGCGAGCAACTTCCCGTTCGCGTTCAGCGTCGCCGGCGGCGACACGGCGTCCGCGCTCGCCGCGGGCTGCCCGGTCGTCCTCAAGGCGCACCCCGGGCACCCGGAGCTGTCCGCGCTGACCGGCCGGATCCTGCGCGAAGCCCTGGTCGGCGCGGGCGCGCCGGAGGGCATCTTCGACGTGATCTTCGGGCAGGAGGAAGGCGTCACGGCGCTGAAGGACCCGCGGATCGCGGCGGCGTCGTTCACCGGCTCGATCCCCGGCGGGCGGGCGCTGTTCGACATCGCGAACGCGCGGCCGCGGCCGATCCCGTTCTACGGCGAGCTGGGCAGCGTCAACCCGGTCGTCGTTACCGAGGCCGCGATCGCGGCGCGCGGGGAGGCTGTCGCGAAGGGGTACGCCGGGTCGTTCACCCTCGGGGCCGGGCAGTTCTGCACCAAGCCGGGCCTGGTGTTCCTGCCGGAGGACCACGGCCTGACGTCGACTTTGCGGGACGCGCTGGACGGTGCGGCAGCCCAGCCGATGCTCAACGACCGCATCGCTTCGGGTTACGCCTCCAAGCTTTCGTCGCTGATGGAGGTCCCGGGCGTCGAGGTGGTGTCGTCGTCGGATTCTTCCGCGCCGGCGTTCACCCCGACGCTGCTGGCCACGACCGGCAAGCAGTTCCTCGAGGGCGGCGACACCGTGCTGGAGGAGTGCTTCGGGCCGGCGTCGCTGATCGTCACCTACGCCGACCAGGCCGAGCTGCTGCGCCTGCTGGAGGTGATCGAACCGGGGCTCACCGCCACGATCCACGGCGAGGAGTCCGATGTGGACTGGATCCGGCCGGTGCTGCCGGCGCTGGCCCGCATCGCCGGCAGGCTGCTGTGGAACGACTGGCCCACCGGAGTGACGGTGAGCTGGGCCCAGGAACACGGCGGCCCGTACCCGGCGACGACGGCCCCGACCACGACGTCCGTCGGCACCGCGGCGATCGAGCGGTTCCTGCGCCCGCTGGCGTGGCAGGGCTTCCCGGACGCGTTGCTGCCCGAACCCCTCCAGGAGGCCAACCCTTGGCAGCTGCCCCGCCGCACCGACGGCTCCCGCTGACCCGCTGATCCCGGGAGGCGCTTCCCGCGGGGGCGCCCCCCGGTTTCCACTTTACCGTCTGGCACCGACAATTTTCGGCGCCGGTGATCCGGCGCCGGTGGACCGCGGGGGCGCCCCCCGGTTCCACTTTACCGCTCGGCACCGACAATTTCGGCGCCACCGACCAGAGCCCGCTGAGCCCACTGACCAGAGCCCGCGGGGGCGCCCCCCGGTTCCACTCTATCGTTTGCCACCGACAGTTTTCGGCGCCACCGAACCGGAACCTGCTGATCGCCGCGGGGGCGCCCCCCGTTTCCAGTCTATCGTTCGGCACCGACAGTTTTCGGAGCCGAGCACCGAATCCGCCGCCGCACAACTGAAAACCCGTTCCCCGTAAGCCGAGGATGTCTTCCTGGGAGGCATTGCCATGCCCGTGAACCGGAGAAACGCCCTGCGCGGCGGCGCGCTGGCGGCCGCTTCGACCGTGTTGCTCACCCGTCCCACTTTCGCTTCCGCAGCACCCGTGGCCACCCCGGCCGCGGGTGGGGTGCCGGCGGCGACCGCGCCGATCGTCGCCGCGTACCGGCAGCTGCAGACCGGTATCAACCGGCCGTCGCCGGAACGCACCGCGGCGCTGGCCAACCTGGGCCGCGTCGCCAAGGCCTACAACGCCAGCCTGTCCGTCGCCGGCGGGGGTGCTCCACTGTGGACGGACCTGCCGCTCGGTCCCGGCAGCGACTACACCACGTCGATGTACGCGCGGCTGCGCGCCATCGCCGTCGACTGGGGCACCCCGGGCGGCGCCCTGTCCGGAGACCCCGTGGTGCTCGACCGGATCAAGGCCGCCCTCGAGCTGATCTACGCGAGCCAGTACAACGAAAACGTCGGCGAGATCGGCAACTGGTACACCTACGAAATCGGCATCCCGTACTACCTGCTGCACACGCTGTCGGTGGTCGCCGACCAGCTCACCGCGGAGCAGCTCGCCCGCTACCTCGCGCCGGTCAAGCGGTTCGTCGGCAACCCGAACCTGCGCGCCAACAACGCGTCGGTCATCGAGACCGGCGCGAACCGCGCCGACAAGGCGCTCATCTCCATCGTCTCCGGCGCGATGCTCGGCGACACCGCCTGGATCAAGACCGGCATCGACGCGCTCACCGACGTCGCCGGCGGGGGAGCGGCGAGCGTCGTCGCCAAGCTGGACCGCGCGGCCGGCGACGGCTTCCACGTCGACGGCTCGTTCATCCAGCACGACACCATCCCGTACCCCGGGCACTACGGCATCGTCCTGCTCACCGCGCTCGCCGGCGCCATCCACGTCACGGCGGGCACCGAGTACGCGCTGCCGCAACCCTTGAAGGACAAGATCTACGCGCTGGTGGCGGACAGCTTCGCGCCGTTCGTCTACGCGGGCGCGCTGATGGAGCCGGTACGCGGCCGGATGCTTTCGCGCCAGGGCGAGACCGGGCACGACATCGGCCACCAGCTGACTGTCGCGACGCTGGTGCTGGCGCGCACCGCGTCCGGCAAGACGAAGACCGACCTCAACGCCCTCGCCGCGAAGTGGATCAAGGAAGGCGAATACGCGCCGTTCCTGAAGATCCCCGACCCGGAGCGGTTCGCGCCCGGCCCGGACCTGGTGGCGACACCCGGCATCGAGTTCGCGCAGGACATGCTGGCCTCGGGCGCGCGCCCGGCGCGGGTCGTCGCCACGCACCGCGACTTCGGCCAGCAGGACCGGATGGTGCACGTCACCGACGACTGGTCGGCGTCCCTCGGCGTCAGCTCGACGCGCATCTCGCGCTACGAGTCCATCAACGGCCAGAACCTCAAAGGCTTCCACGTCGGCGACGGCGTGCTCTACACGTTCCTGCCCAACGCCAAGGGCCACTACACCGACGCGTACTGGCCGACGGTCGACCCGCTGCTGCTGCCCGGCACGACCGAGAACGACGGCCCGGTCGACCCGAAGTTCGGCGGCGTGCCCGTCGGCCCGAACCCGCACACGGGCGGCGTCCGCTGGGACGCCCGGACCGGCGCGTACGCGTTCGACTTCACGTCCTGGGACGGCTCGCTGGTCGCGAAGAAGTCGTGGTTCTTCACACCGTCCGGGATCGTGTGCCTCGGGGCCGGGATCACCAGCACGTCGGCGAGTGCGGTGCGCACGACGATCGAGAACCGCAACCTCGGCGAGGGCGGTCGCGGCTCGTTGCTCGCGGACGGCCGGCGCGTCCCGACCGACCTCGGCAAGGCGTCGGCGCTGCGTCGTTCGCACTGGCTGCACCTGGAGAACGTCGGCGGGTACGTGCTCCTGGACGACGCTTCGGTTACGGCGCTGCGCGAGGACCGGACCGGTGCGTGGCGCGACATCGACACCGGCGCGAACACGAAGGGCACGACGACACCGAACACGCGCCGGTACCAGAAACTGGTGCTGGAGCACGGCGTCAAGCCGGTCGACGCGACTTATGCGTACGCCGTGCTGCCGGGCGCGTCGGTGATCGGCACGCTGACGGCGTCGTGGGCGTGGCGGGTGGTCGCGAACACGCCGGTGGTGCAGGCGGTCCGGGTGGGCGAAGCGCTGTTGGCGAACTTCTTCACCGCCGGTTCGGTCGACGGGGTGCGGGTGTCCGGGCCGGCGTCGGTGGCGGTCGGGCGGCGTCAGCTGGCGGTGTCGGACCCGACGCAGACGCAGGACAGCGTCACGGTGACCGTGCACGGGAAGGCCGTGACGGTGCCGCTGAAGGGCACCTTCGGCGCGACGACGGTGGTGCGGCTGTAGTGGTTCTCCCCGCCGGACCGGTGCCCCGACCCGGTCCGGCGGGGTCCCCACCTCGGTTACGCTGGAAGCCATGACCGAACACGTCGACGTCCTGATCGTCGGGGCCGGGCTGTCCGGGATCGGCGCGGCCTGCCGGCTGCAGGAGCGGCTGCCGGGCAAGACGTACGCGGTGCTCGAGGCGCGTGACACGATCGGCGGAACCTGGGACCTGTTCCGGTACCCGGGCATCCGGTCCGATTCGGACATGTTCACGCTCGGTTACCCGTTCCGGCCGTGGAAGGACCCGAAAGCAATCGCGGACGGGCCGTCGATCCTGTCGTACATCCGCTCGACGGCGTCGGTGTACGGCATCGTCGACCGGATCCGCTTCGGCCACCAGGTCGTGCGGGCGTCGTGGTCGTCCGCGTCGGCGCTGTGGACGGTGTCGACGGCGCACGGGGCGACGTTCACCTGCCGGTTCCTGTACCTGTGCAGTGGCTATTACTCGTACGAGTCCGGGCACGTGGTCGACTTCCCGGGGCGCGCGGACTTCGCCGGCGAGATCGTGCACCCGCAGCATTGGCCTGCTGAATTGGACTACACGGACAAGCGGGTGGTGGTGATCGGCAGCGGCGCGACGGCGGTGACGCTGGTCCCGGCGCTCGCCGCGCGGGCGTCGCACGTGACGATGCTGCAGCGGTCGCCGTCGTACATCGTGGCGCGCCCAGGCAGCGACGCGCTCGCCGACCGGCTCCGGGCGCTGCTGCCGGAGAAGCTCGCGCACCGGGTGGTGCGCGGCAAGAACGTCGTGCTGGGGACGCTGTTCTTCCAGCTGATGCGGCGGCTGCCGCGCCGGGCGTCGCTGGCGCTGCGCAAGCGCGTGGCGGCGCAGCTGCCGGCGTCGATCCCGGTGGACCCGCACTTCGTGCCGTCGTACGACCCGTGGGACCAGCGGTTGTGCCTGGTGCCGGACGCGGATCTGTTCCGGGCGTTGCGCTCGGGCAAGGCGGACGTCGTGACGGACGAGATCTCGCGCTTTACGGCTTCCGGAGTGTCGTTGGCTTCGGGCCGTTCGCTGGACGCGGACCTCATCGTGACGGCGACGGGGCTCCGGCTGGTGGCGTTCGGCGGGATCGCGCTGACGGTCGACGGCCGCGCTGTCGAGCCGGGCGACCAGCGGGCGTACAAGGGGATGATGTTCGGCGGTGTGCCGAATCTGGCGTGGTGCGTGGGGTACACGAACAATTCGTGGACGCTGCGGGCGGATTTGACGTCGCAGTACGTGTGCCGGTTGCTGGCGTACCTGGATCGGCGGGGTTTCGCGTTCTGCGCGCCGGACGCGGAGTCGGCTTCGGGGGCGGGCCGGCCGCGGCCGATCGTTGATCTGGCTTCGGGGTACATCAAGAGGGCCGCTCCCGGTCTGCCGAAGCAGGGTGAGAAGCGGCCTTGGATGATGCGGCAGAACTACTTGCTGGACTTCGCGGATATGAGGTTGGGCCGGGTCGACGACGGAGTGATGCGCTTCGGCCGCGCGGAGGATCGGGTGACCGCGGCGCGGTAACCGGGCAACACCTGCCCTCCGGTGTACCCGCGAGGTGCGGCGGGCGGGCTGCGCCTCGCCTCCGCCGGCCAGTTGCTGGGATTGCCGGGCGGCGAGTCAAGCCCGGCGGGCGCGCGAGGATCGGACAGCGGCTGCTTGGCCGGGGGCCCCGGCCCTGCGGCGTTCCCGCCGCGGGTGGGCCGCGCCTCGCCGCCGGCTAGTCGCTGGGATTGCCGGGCGGCGAGTCAAGCCCGGCGGGCGCGCGAGGATCGGACAGCGGCTGCTTGGCCGGGGGCCCCGGCCCTGCGGCGTTCCCGCCGCGGGTGGGCCGCGCCTCGCCGCCGGCCAGTTGGTGGGATTGCCGGGCGGCGAGTCAAGCCCGGCCGGCGCGCGAGGATCGGACACTGGCCCTGCGGAGCCGCCCCCTTGCGTCCGGCCGGTTGCTGGGATTGCCGCGCGGCCGAGTCGGGTCGGGCCACCCGGCTCGGCCGCGCGTTCCCCTCCGGGCGTCAGCCCTGGCGGGCCTTGTTGCGCGGGTTGTCCTTGTTGATCACCAGCACCTTTGTCCCCCGGCGGATGACCTGGGCGCCCGGCTGGCGGGCCAGTGAGCGGATCGAGCTGCGGACCTTCATGGCGAGCCGTCCTTCCTGCGGGATCTGCGTCCCACATCCCCGTCAACCACCCGCCAATCAGTTTCATTCCGCAACTCAGCTGGTCTCGCGCGCCACCCAGGACTGCAGGTCATCACCCCGCACCGCTGCTGCCATCAGCTCGGGGAACTGGTCCGGTGTGCACGCGAACGCCGGTACTCCCAGCTCGGCCAGCGCCGCCGCGTTCTCGTGGTCGTACGAGGGCGCCCCCGAGTCCGACAGCGCCAGGAGCGTCACCACCTGGACCCCCGCGCCCACCAGCTCCGCTATCCGGTGCAGCAGCTCTTCCTCGTCGCCGCCCTCGTACAGGTCGCTGATCAGCACCAGCAGCGTCTGCTCGGGCCTGCCCACCAGGCCCTGGCAGTACGCGATCGCGCGGTTGATGTCCGTGCCGCCACCCAGCTGGGTGCCGAACAGGACGTCGACCGGGTCCGCGAGGTGCTCGGTCAGGTCCGCGACCTCCGTGTCGAACGCCACGAACGACGTCCGCAACGCCCGCATCGACGCCAGCACCGCCCCGAACAACCCCGAGTACACCACCGACTCCGCCATCGACCCCGACTGGTCGACCGCCAGGATCACGTCCCGCTGCACCGCCTGCTGCCGCCGCCCGTAGCCGATCAGCTGCTCCGGGACGATCGTGCGCAGCTCGGGGGAGTAGTGCTTGAGGTTGCGGTGGATCGTGCGCGCCCAGTCGATGTCGCCCGGGCGGGGACGGTGCGTGCGCGACGCCTTGTCCAGCGCCCCCTTGATCGCCGCGCGCGTGCGCTCGGCCAGCCGCTCCTCCAGCTCCTCGACGACCTTGCGGACGACCTCGCGCGCGGTCTCCTTCGTCTCCTCCGGCAGCACGCTGTTGAGCGACAGCAGCGTGCCGACCAGGTGCACGTCCGGCTCGACCGCCGACAACAGCTCCTTCTCCAGCAGCATCCGGGTCAGCCCCAGCCGGTCGACCGCGTCGCGCTGCATCACCTGCACGACCGTGCTCGGGAAGTACCGCCGGATGTCGCCCAGCCAGCGCGCGACCCGCGGCGCCGACGCGCCCAGGTTCGCGCTACGCGGGCCGCCCGTCGCCTCGTCGTCCGGCTTGTCGTAGAGGGCGGCCAGCACCGCGTCGACGCCACTGTCCTCATCGGACAGCGGGGCGTCGGCCAGCCCCGACCCTTCGCCCGCGCCCTCGGCGCCCAGCACCAGCCGCCAGCGCCGCGCCCGTTCGGCCTCCGCACTCACGCCCCCACCCCCAACAGCGTCGCCAAGACGGGCAAGACGCGCTCCGCCCGGTCCTCGTCCAGTTCCTCGGCCGCCGCGACGACCGCCGCGGTGCCGTCGAGACCCGACGCCCGGTGCCCGATCGCTCGCTTCTCGGGGCCGCTGAACGCGCCGAACGTCCGGCGCAGCAACGGAAGCACCTCGGTGAAGACGTCGGCGGGGATCGCCGCGAGCCACGCGTCGATCACCCGCAGCAGGCCTTCGTCGTGCACCAGCAGCAGCGCGCCGCCGTCGAAAAAGCCTTCGACGTACGCCGCGCCCGCCGACGGTGCGATCCCCGGCGTGAGCGCTCGGCCCAGCCGCAGCTCGATGTCGAGCGCGTCGAGCAGCCCGGCGTCGTGCAGGATCCGGGTGAGACGCCCGGCCAGCAAAGGCGGCAGCGACGGCCGTTCGGCCAGCCGGGCCAGCGCCGCGAGCCAGCGCTCCTTCGGTTCCTCACCCAGCAGCGATGTCGCGTCGTGCACACCGTCGACCAGCTGGGCCATCCGGGCCGCGGCGTCGTCGTCGATGCCGTGCGTCGCCGGCGGCAGCCCCGCGCAGATCCGGTCGAGCATGCGGTCGGCCACCGCGCGCAGTGCTTCGGTGTCGGTGCCGCGCACGTTCCCGTAGCGCGTCGCCCGGGCCAGCGCGGGCAGCGCCGACATCAGCCGCGCGACGTCCGCGTCCGCCGCCGCTCGCGCGTCGAGCGCCGCCAGTGCTTCGGGCAGCGCCTCCGGCAGGTCGGCGAGCAGGCAGTTCTCGACCGCTGTGGTCACCTCGTCGAGCGGGGGCGTGCCCTCGACGGTGCCGCGGACCGCCGCGGTGGCCGCCGACGGCACGGTGGTGCCGTACACCGCCGCCGCGACCAGGTCGACCTCGAACGACGGTTCCCAGGCCAGCGCCCACGTCTCCCGGAACGTGCCCTTGTTCCGCCGCGCCGACGCCTCCCGGCTGCCCCACTCGATGCCGAGGATGCGCAGCCGGTGCAGCAGCTTCGAGCGGTCGAGCCCGCCGGGCGTCCGCAGGTCGAGGTCGAGCTCCTTGACGACGGGGTCCTTCTTGAGCCGCAGGCGTTTCGCCGTCGCGGTCAGGTCCGCGGCCAGCGGTGGCTGGGGCACCCGGTCGGGCACCTCGCCGAGCCGTTCGCCGACCACCAGCCGCCGCGTGACGAGCTCGACCTGCACCTCGTCGCCGCCGCACAGCACCGACCGGGTGGCTTCGGTGACCTCGGCCAGCCCGGCCGACGACCGCCCGCGCAGCGTGGCCAGGGTCTCGGCCAGCCGGACCGCCTCGATGACGTGCGCGGTCGAGACGGGCAGGTCCTCCTCCCGCAGCACCGCCGCGACGCCGGCCAGCCAGCGCGTGGTGACGTCGTCGGCCGTCGTGAACAGGTGGTGGTACCAGCCGGGGGAGCGCACGCCCGCGCCGTAGCCGCTGGCCGTCGCGAGCCGGCCGTGCGTCCACGGGACCCAGGTGCACGCGACCTTCCGCTTCGGCAGTCCTTTGAGGACGGTCTGGTCGTGCGACGCCGGCGGTAGCGGGTCGGCCAGCGCGGGCACGTGCCAGGCGCCGCAGACGACGGCGATGTTCTCGAAACCGTCCTTACGGGTGCGGCGCAGCACCGAGCGCATGTACGCCTCGCGCCGCGCTTCGTTGCCCTGCGGGGGTTTCTCGTCCTCCCGCACCGCGGTCATCGCGTCCGCGATCACGTCGAACGGGTTTTCGCTGTCCCGCCGGGACTCGACGACGTCGTCCCACCAGCGTTCGGGGTCGTCGTAGCCGCCGGCCGAGGCCAGCAGCGCCAGCGGATCGACCGGCGGGCCCGCGTGTTCGTCGGGCCCCGCGGCGAACGTGTGCGCGGCCGGGAGGTCGCAGAACCGCACGGGAATCCCGGCTTCGCGTGCGTACGTGAGCGCCTGCCACTCGGGGCTGAAGACGGCGAACGGCCAGAACGCGGCCCGCGAGACGTCGTCGGTCGCGTACGCCAGCAGCGCGACCGGCGGCTGCATGGCCGGGTCTTCGGTCAGCTCGACCAGGGCGTCGGCTTCGGGCGGACCCTCGATCAGCACGACGTCCGGCTCCAGTTCGGCGAGCCGCGTCGCCACGGCCCGGGCGGACCCCGGGCCGTGGTGGCGGATGCCGAGCAGGTGGGTGGTCACGAGATCTCCTGGCCCGCCCGGTAGAAGTCGGCCCAGCCGTCGCGCTCGCGGACGACCGTCTCGAGGTACTCGATCCAGATTGCGCGGTCGGCCACCGGGTCCTTCACGACGGCGCCGTGGATGCCCGCCGCGATGTCGTGCGGGCGCAGCACGCCGTCGCCGAAGTGGGCCGCCAGCGCGAGCCCGCCGGTCAGCACGCTGATCGCCTCCGCCGTCGACAGCGTGCCGGACGGCGACTTCACCGCCGTGCGGCCGTCTTCGGTGCGGCCCGAGCGCAGTTCGCGGAACACCGTGACGACCCGGCGGATCTCGGCCAGCTCGGCGGCCTCGGCGGGCAGCTGCAGCGACGTGCCCAGCTCGGCGACGCGCCGGCTGACGATCTCGACCTCCGCCTCGGCGCTGTCCGGCAGCGGCAGCACGACGGTGTTGAACCGCCGCCGCAGCGCGCTCGACAGCTCGTTGACGCCCTTGTCGCGGTTGTTCGCCGTCGCGATCAGGTTGAAGCCCGGCCGCGCCTGCACCTCGGTGCCCAGCTCGGGGATGGGCAGCGTCTTCTCCGACAGGATCGTGATCAGCGAGTCCTGGACGTCGGCCGGGATGCGCGTCAGCTCCTCGAGCCGGGCCAGCTTGCCGTCCCGCATCGCGCGCAGCACCGGGCTTTCGACCAGCGCGGCGGCGCTCGGGCCCTCGGCGATCAGCCGGGCGTAGTTCCAGCCGTAGCGGATCGACTCCTCGGACGTACCCGCGGTGCCCTGCACCAGCAGCGTCGAGTCCCCGCTGATCGCGGCGGACAGGTGTTCGGACACCCACGTCTTCGCCGTCCCGGGCACGCCCAGCAGCAGCAGGGCTCGGTCGGTCGCGAGCGTGGCGACAGCCACCTCGATCAGCCGTCGCGGGCCGACGTACTTCGGGGTGATCACGGTGCCGTCCGGCAGGGTGCCGCCGAGCAGGTACTCGACGACGGCCCACGGCGACAGGTGCCAGTTGGGCGGCTTGGCCCGCTCGTCGGCGGCGGCCAGCGCGGCCAGCTCGGCGGCGTGGTCCTGTTCGGCGTGCGGCCGGAGGACGGTGGGGGCGGTCATGCGAGCTCCTCGTACATTTCGCGGCGGAAGTTCAGCGTTTCGGTGAGCGCCCGGCGCCACGGCCCGGCGTCCATGGTCAGGCGGGTGGTGGCGAGCGGGTGGCGCAGGCACTCCGGCGGGACCGCGCGGGCGATCACGACGGCGGCGTGCGAGACCAGGCGGTGGTCGTCCTGGCGGGCGATCCAGTCGAGCAGGGCGGTGCCGAGCTCCTTCGTCCACGGCCGGGGCAGCTCGTGCACCAGCCGCGCGAACGATTCGACGGGCAGCCGGCTGATCAGGTGCCCGACGGTGGCGGCCTGGCTCGCGGGGCTGAGCACGCCGAGCAGCGGCGGCGTGGTGCGACCGCCGGGGTCGGCGCCGATCAGGGCCTGCGCCCAGGTTTCGTCGCGCTGACGCAGGGCGGCAGTCGCCCAGGAGTCGCGCAGGACACCGGCCGGGCAGCCTTCGACGGTCATCCGGACGACCTCGGCGGGTGGGCCGAACTCCGTCCAAAAGGCCAGGGGAGCGGCGGCGGCGAGCGTGCGCAGCCGGACGGTGCCCTCGCCGCGTTCCCCTTGCGGCACGGTGACTTCGAGGACCCGGCCCCGGCGGCGGACGAGCGGCCGCAGGCGTTCGGCCATGCTTTCGCCGTACCGCGTGCCGGGCAGCCGGCCGAGCAGTTCGGCGGCCCGTTCGCGGACGGCCGCGGCGCGATCGGTGAGGGCGGCTTCGAGGAAGTCTTCGTCCCGCGGTTCGAGGTGGCCGGCGAGCACGCCGAGGAAGTCCGAGCGGACTTCGGCGGGTTCGGTCTTCCAGGACGCGTGGAGGGCTTCGCGAGCTTTGCCGGGGTCCTGGCTGAGCTGGGCGGCGAGCCACCGGCGGCGCTGGGCGAGGCTGCCGAACTGCCAGACGTCGGCGTGCTCTTCCGCGGGCGCGGAGAGGAACGACCAGTCGGGGTTCCGCTGCCCGAGCCACGCCCCGACGGGCCCGGCGACCGCGACGAGCGGCCCCCGCAGGGCGGCCTTGCTCCGCGCGGCTTCGGCGAGGAGGGGGAGCGTCTCGGGCGGGACGCGGTAGTCCGTGCCGGCGACGATGCCGAGCCATTCCAGGAGGAGATCGGGATGGCTGGCGGCGAGCAGGCGGGCCAGGCGTTCCCGCGCGAGGGGCGGGACGAAGGGCCGGTCGTCCCGCGCCGCGACGGGCAGGGGGCGGACGTCGTGGAGCGGTTGCCGGCCGGCCCGGCGGTAGGTCGTGAGGACGGCCGCCGCGGCGAGGAGCTGTTCGGCGGGGTCTTCGCGGTCCTGGATGAGGTCTTGGACCGCGGGCGGCTGCGTCGCGGGGTCCAGCGTGCGACGGCGGGTGCCGAGCAGCGCGGTGCCGACGAGGTCTTCCCAGGCTTTCACGGTCGCACCGCCTTTCGGAGTCGGAGGGTGGGGCGGCTGGGGGTGCCGCGGGGGCTGGAGGTGGGGCCGGCGGGAAGGTGCGCTCGGGTGGCGCGGCTCGGCGCCGGGTCGGTCCCGCGCGAGGTGGTGGGTGGGTTTGGGTGGTCGGGTTCGGCCGGGTGCGAGGTGATGGGCAGCCTTGCCTGGCTGCGGTTCGTGGGGCGCGAAGTGGGGGTGGGGCGCGCGTGGCCGTGGTTCGCGGGGCGCGAAGTGTCGGTGGGGCGTGTGCGGTCGCGGTTCGCGGGGCGCGATGTGGCAGTGGGGCGTGTGTGGCCGTGGCTCGCGGGGCGCGAAGTGGGGGTGGGGCGTGTGTGGCCGCGGTCCGCGGGGCGCGAGGTAGCCGGCGCGTGTGCGTCGCCGGGGTGCGCCGGTGGTGGCGTGGCCAGGGCAACCGCGTGGCCGGACAGTGCTTCGCTCACAGCCGCACCGCCCGGTTCTCGTGCCAGCACGTCAACGGCCTCAAGCCTGCCGGGCTCCACTCGCCTGCCACCGTCAGCGGGCGGCCCGCCGACATCGCCAGCAACGACCACGGCCACGCGTACGGGACCAGCGGCAACGCCGTTCCGTCCTTTTCGGACAGACACCAGCCGCCGGCGTGTTCCGCCGGCGTCACTCCCGACAGCAGCACCGGCCAGCGCTCCAGCCACGGGTCCGCCGCCATCGCCCGCGCGTACGAGCCCAGCGCCTCCGCGATCGATCCGCCGGACGCCGCGGAGGCCGCCAGCGGGATGCCGCTCTCCACCACCAACGCGCGCAGCGGGGCCGCTCCCGGGTAGAACGCCAGTGATGCCGTCAGGAAATGCCCTGGTGGCAACGAAGAATCCAGCGGACGGCCCGGTGGCGCGAACGACAGCACCAGCGCGTCCCGGCCCGTGTCGCGCCCGCGCAACCACGTGCGGCGCGTCAGCAACCTGTCGTTCTCCTCGTCCGCCGCGCCCGTGATCAGCCACTCGTCCGAGACCCGCTCGCCGGTTTCCAGCACCCGGGCCGTCTCCACCGAGAACCCGAGTCGCGTGCGGACCGTTTCCGCCAACGGCGAAGGCAAGGAATCCAGCCGGGTCGCCGAATCCGCCAGCAGGTACACCAGCGACAGCTCGCCCAGCAACGCCTCCGGCCAGTCGCGACGGCCGACGATCCCCGCCGCCCGGCGCAACCCGCCCGCCAGGCCGGACGCCTGCGCGTCCACCATTCGCGCGGCCACCGTGCGCAGCTCTTCACCGCCGCTGCGCTCGAAGCCGGCGAAACCCGCGCCGATCCGGTCGGTCAGCCAGACTTTCAGCTCCGCGACGCCGCCTTCGACACGCGCGGCACGCTCCGAAGCACGGCGGGCGGCCGCTTCTTCGTCCTTCGGTCCGGCCGCCTCCGCGCGTTTCTCCGCGCGCTGGGCCCGGTCGGCGCGCTCGGCCAGCCACGAGTGCACCCATTCGGGCGGCTCGGCCGTGTCCAGCCGACCAGCGGCCCACAACAGCAACAGCCCGAGCGCGTGCTTGCACGGGAACTTCCGGCTGGGACAGGAACACCGGAACGCGGGCTCGGCGAGCTCGACGCACGTCTGGTACGGCTTCTTGCCACTGCCCTGGCAGAAGCCCCACACGGCGTCTTCGGACGCACCCGCGCCCGACCACTTCGCCGGCGCGGCCAGCGCCCGGCCCGCCTTCTCCGAAGCGGGATCCGGCGCCAGCCCGGCCACGCGTTCCGCGGTCCACGGCACCGCCGTCACCACCTGTCCCCCCACTGTTCCGACCTCGCTTTCCGGTACTCGCTGAAGCATGCCAGCACCCACCGACAATTTCCGGCAGCCTTGACGAACCGGGCTATTCCAGCACTAGAATAGTCGGGTGCTGACCGACGCGGAGCTGACCGTCCTCGGCCTCGTCGTCGAGCGGCCGAGGCACGGCTACGAGCTGGACGAAGTCGTGTCGGAACGCGGCATGCGCGAGTGGACCGCCCTCGGTTTCAGCTCGATCTACTACGTCCTGGGCAAACTCCGCGACCGCGGCCTGGTCACCGAAGTCGCGGAAGAACGCGCGCACGCCAAGGCCAAGAAGACGTACACGGCCACCGACGCGGGCCGGCGAGCCTGCGCGGCCGCAGCGGAGGCGGCCGTCGCCGAACTGCGCCCGGTGCACCCGCCGGTGCTCGTCGGGCTGGCCAACAGCCCGGCCATCCCACCCGAGAGGCTCGCGGCCGCGCTCGCCCGCCGCGCCGAAGCCGTCGCGGAACGCCTGGAAGAAGTGCGCCGAGCCGCCCAAGCCGACGCTCCGCCGTTCGTCCGCGCGATCTTCGACTACTCCCTCAAGCAGCTGGAAGCGGAAGCCGCCTGGCTGGAAGGACTGGCCTGATGCCGTACGACATCAAGAAGGATCTGAAGCAGCTCTACGCGCCGAAGAACACCGACTGGGCGCTGCTGGACGTGCCCGAGCAGCAGTTCCTCGCGATCGACGGCCGAGGCAACCCCAACACCGCGGACAGCTACAAGAAGGCCGTCGAAGCGCTCTACTCCTTCGCGTACACGATCAAGATGACGGCGAAGCGCACCGGCGAGGACTTCGTAGTAGGTCCGTTGGAGGGCCTGTGGTGGGCCGAGGACTACGCCGCGTTCACCGTGCGCGCCAAGGACTCCTGGCAGTGGACGATGCTCATCTCCCTGCCACGACACATCGGCGAGGAAGCCGTCGAAGAAGCCCGGGAAGCCGTCCTGCGCAAGAAGAAGATCGACGCGCCGGTCCGGCTCGAAAAGCTGCACGAAGGCCGCTGCGCGCAGGCGCTCCACATCGGCTCGTACGACGACGAGGGCCCGCTGCTCGCCCGCCTGCACGACGAGTTCCTGAAGCGCGAAGGACTCAAGGAAACCGGCCTGCACCACGAGATCTACCTCGGCGACCCGCGGAAGACCGAGCCCGCGAAGCTCAAGACCGTGCTGCGTCAGCCGGTCGGCTGATCGAGTTCGGCCAAGCCGCTTTCCCAGCGCGCACGGCGTTGCTCGGACGTCTGCTCCCACCACGGCTCACCGCGCTCACCCAACGCGACCTTCGCGGTCTGGGTGCGCGCCCGGTCCTGGACGCGCCGCGCCGCCATCAAGTGCTTCTGCAGGCGGTCGCGGACGTCGTCCGGGATCTCCGGGTCCGTCGCGCGCCACCGGCGGCCGTTCACCACGATGTACCGGCCGTCCGGCGTGTGCTCGGGCATCAGTACTCGCTGGTGACCGGCCAGGTGTCGTCGTGCAGCAGGCGCTTGAGGATCTTGCCCGTCGCGTTGCGGGGCAGGTCCGGCACGAAGTACACGTCACGCGGCACGGCGAACCGGGCCAGGCGCTGGTGGATGTACGCACGGATGTCCTCGGCGTGCAGCGAAGCGCCGCGCCGCGGGACGACGTACGCCGCCAGGCGCTGGCCCCACTCCGCGTCCGCCACGCCGACCACCGCCGCGTCGTGGACGCCCGGCAGCGCGACCAGCGCTTCTTCCACCGGACGGGGGAACACGTTCTCGCCGCCGGACACGATCATCTCGTCGGCCCGGCCGGTGACGAACAGGCGGCCCGCGGCGTCGAGGTAGCCGACGTCGCCGGTGGCCATCAGGTCCGCCGCGCGCGCCGGGTCCTTGCCGTTCGTGTAGCCGTCGAACAGCATGTCGTTGCCGACGAAGATCTGGCCTTCGCCGCCGGGCGGGACGGGCTTGCGGTCCTCGTCGAGGATCGCGACGCGCGTGCCGAGCGGACAGCGGCCGGCCGTGGTCGGCGCCGCGCGCAGGTCGGCCGGGGCGGCGATGCTCGCCCACGACACCTCGGTCGAGCCGTAGAAGTTGTAGAGGACGTCGCCGAAGGTGTCCATGAACTGCGTGACGAACGACCCGGACATCGCCGAGCCACTGCTCGCGACGATCCGCAGCGACGACAGGTCGTAGCGCGCGCGGACCCGCTCGGGCAGGTCCATGATGCGCTGCAGCATGATCGGCACGGCGAACAGCGCGTCGCACTTCTGCTCGGCGATCGCCCGCAGCGTCTCCTCGGCGTCGAACTTGCGGATCAGCGCGAGCGACGCCCGCAGCGCCATGCCGAGCTGCATCGCGGCCAAGCCCCAGCTGTGGAACAGCGGCGCCGCCACGAGGATCCGGTCGCCGGCGCGCAGCGGGATGCGGTCGAGGATCGCCGCGGCCGTCCCCATGCCCTTCGGCGTGGGCCGCCGCGCGCCCTTCGGCGTCCCGGAGGTCCCGGACGTCAGCACGACGACGCGGCCCGGCCGGTCGACCGGCTTCGGCGGGTCGGCGGGCGCGGCGTGGATCAGCTCGTCGACGGTGGGGTAGCCGGTCTCGGCGTCCGGCCAGGTGCTGATCCGGGCGAAGTCGCCCGGGACGTTCGCGATGGTCTGCGCGAACTCGTCGTCGGCCAGCACGGCCGACGGCTGGTGCTCGGCGATGACGTCCTTGACCGACGCCGCGGACAGGCCCGTGTTGAGCAGGATCAGGTCGGCGCCGAGCTTGCTGGCGGCGACGAACGACTCGACCATCGCGGCGTGGTTGCGGCACATCAGCGCGATCCGGTCGCGTTCGCCGACGCCGAGCTCGCTCAGGCCGTTCGCGAGCCGGTCGCTGCGCTCCTGGACCTGCCGGAACGTGCGGAGGTTGCGCTCGTCGTGCAGGGCGGGCTCGTCGGGGACGCGGGCCGCGGCGGCCTGGTAGCCGCCGGCGATCGTGGCGCCCCACTGGGCGAGCGAGCTGAGCTGGCGGGCGATCTTGTCCGGGCGGCCCGCGGACAGGACGCCGGCGCGCACCAGGACGCTCGTGGTGCGCAGCTTGGTGGCCTTGTTGCCGTCGCGGTCGGCGTCGGGGTCGGCTTTGCCGGAGAGGTGCAGGTCGAGGCGCCGCGCGAGGGCGCGGACGTCCTTCTTCACCGACGACACGAGATCCACGTGCGACGGCGGCAGCATCATCCGGACGAACAGCTCGGTCTTGCCGCCGGCCAGCGGTCTCAGCTCGAGCGAGACCCACGTGCCTTCGTCGGGGACGCCGCACCACACGACGTGCTCGCCCGGCCGGTAGACGACGGCTTGGACCTGCGCCTCGATCAACGGCCCCCGTTCGGGGACGATCCGGATGACGCCCTTGGGTCCCCGGCCGCGGGCGGCGTGCTCGACGATCTCGCACCCGGCGATCTCGGGCACGAACCGCGGATACCACTCCGGCGAACCGACGATCTGCCACACCACATCCGGCGTGTGCCCGACCACGGCACTCGCCTCGACCACATCGTCACGCATCTTCTGCCCTCACCGCAGTGTCACCGAACACACGTTCAGGTCACGGAGACGTCACAGTAACAGCAAACGGGTGATCCGGGATACTCCGAACGGCCAGATACCGGAGAGTAACGGACACTCGTAGTAGGTATTCCTAGTGTCCACTGTGGAGTGATTAACGCCGTTCACCGAGGATAACGGCCACGGGGAGTATGTGCAGGCCCTCCGCCCGGGTCTTGAATGACTCATTCAGGACCGCTGACGCCTTGAATGACTCATTCAAGACCTCCGGGGTCCTGAATGACTCATTCAGGACATGTGGGGGCATAGCGGGCGACCAGCTCGCCGCCGAGCCGGGCCAGTTCGGATCGGACGGACTCGGGACCCTCCACCTCGACGAGTGCGCCCCACCCGGCCAGCTCCTGCGCGATCATGATCGGCGCCGGCGCGGCCACCCGCGCGCGGACCCGGTCGCCGGGCAGGTCCGCGACCCGCTCGCAGTGCCGGCCGAACCGGCCGCGCAGCACGGCGAAGTAGCGGCGCTCCAGCACCACGTCCGCGGTGAGCAGTGACCGGCGCTTCTCGATCTCCTCGACGACCTCGTCCCACACCTTCGCCAGTTCGAGGTCCGCCGGGCGGTCGGCGGGGTCGTCCGTCGCGGCGGGTTCGACGATCCGGTCGACCCGGAACGTCCGGCGCCCGGCAGGCGTCCCGGCGACGAGGTACCAGACGTCGTCCTTGTCGACCAGCCCCCACGGGTCCACGAGCCGCTCGCGCCCGCTGTAGGTGAACCGGACGCGCCGGCGCGCGATCACGGCGTCGCGCAGCAGTTCGACCGTCGGCGGCCGGTCCTTGACGCGTTCGCCCCAGCCGGCCGGGTCGACGACGATCGCGTCGGCGGCCGCCTCGGCGTCGGAGCGGAACGTGCCCGGCAGCGCGCCCATCAGCTTGCGCAGCGCCGACTTCACCTCGGGGGACGCGGCCGCGGCCGGGCCGGCCAGGAGGAACAGCGCCTGCGACTCGCGCGCGGTCAGGCCGGACAGGTCGGTCCGCGCGCCGCCGACCAGCTGCCACCCGCCGCCGCGGCCCGGCTGCGGGTAGACGGGCACGCCCGCCGTCGAGAGCGCTTCGAGGTCACGGCGAGCCGTCGCGACGGAGGTTTCCAGCTCCGCGGCCAGTTCGGCGGCCGTGACGCGGCCGCGCGCCTGCATCAGCAGCAAGGTGGCGACAAGGCGGTCGGCGCGCATGGGAGGAGTGTCGCAAACAAAGTGCTCAGTCGATGAGCACTTTGCCTCCGCATGATGGCTCCAGAACCGCTTGAGAGGAGCAGAGATGCTGCGAGGAATGGCCACCGTGACGTACTACGCCGAGGACCACGAAGCCGCGAAGGCGTGGTACACGGAGTTCTTGGGGATCGAGCCGTACTTCGAACGGCCGGGGTACTTCGAGTTCCGGATCGGCGACTACCAGCACGAACTCGGCGTCATCGACGCCCGGTACGCGCCGGGGCAGCGGACCGAGCCGGGCGGGGAGATCGTCCGCTGGCACGTCGACGACCTCGAAGCGACCCTTGCCCGCCTGCTCGAACTCGGCGCGAAGGAGTTCGAGCCGATCATCGAACGCGGACCCGGGTTCGTGACGGCGACCGTCGTCGACCCGTTCGGCAACGTCCTCGGCATCATGACGAACGTGCACTACCTGGACGTGCTGAAGGAACGCTCGTGAGGCGGTAGGCCTCCTTGACGCACTTGTCGCACCGCTCGTGCCGGACGGTCCTTTCGGCCGGATCGGTGCCGTAGAACGGGAAGCAGCCCGCGCCGCAGCTCGCGAAGTAGATGAGGCCCAGGCGGACCTCGCCGCGGCCGACGTAGTGCGCGAGACGCCGGCGCGGCTCCGGCCCGCACTCCGGGATCCAGCCGTGGGCGGGCAGACGGGCGGCGGCGATGTCGTCGAGGACGCCCGCGCGGGAGATCAGGTCGGCGCCGAGGCAGGTGAAGCGCTCGCCGAGGTCGCGCATGCCGTCGGCGCGCAGGGGCGGGCCGGCGAGCCAGGCGACGTCGCCGGGGAGCGTCGCGGCCAGGTCGCGCAGACGGGTCAGGAGGGCGTGGTCCGGGTCCATGACCTGCAGGAAACCTGACGCGGATTTGTGACACCAGCCGATGAGCGGGCGCGGGAAATGTCGGACCCCGGTGACAGAATGCGCTCATGGCGACACCCTTCGCGACACCCCGGGCGAGAGCGCTCGGCTTCGGGCTCAGGACTTGCCGGACGGCTCGGAACCTCGGCGTGCGCGAGCTGGCGAGGTTGATCGATGTGCTTCCGCAGGAACTGTCCAATTGGGAGTACGGGAAGCGGATTCCCAAGGTGGAGCAGGTGGGGCTGCTGATGGGGGTGCTGGTCGTGGAGCCGCGGGAGCGGGCCCGGCTCCTGGACCTCGCCAAGAACGCAGCCGAGGTGAGCTGGCTCGAGAAGGTGATGCCCGGCGTTTCGCTGAAGCCCGGCACGTATGTGCAGTACGAGCGGGAAGCGAACGAGTTGTTCGGGTGGGAACCGGCGCTGGTCCCCGGGCTGCTCCAGACTCCGGACTACGCGCGGACAGTGCTGGCCGGCTTCGGGGTGGTCGGCGCGGAGATCGAGCGGCTGGCCTTGGCCCGGGAGACCCGGCGGGGCCTGCTGACCAACCCGTGGCCTGCGGAGTTCCGGGCGGTGGTCGGGGAGGCGGTGCTGCGGCCCGACTTCATCGAACCGGCGGTGATGGTCGAGCAGCTTCGCTTCCTGCGCACCTTCTCCCGGCGGAGCAACGTTTCGCTGCAGGTCCTGCCGCACAGCCCGGGGTTTCACCCCGGGCTGTGCGGGCCGTACGTGATCCTCGGGTTCCCGAACCTGCCGCCGATCGTCTTCATCGAGCAGTACCGGTCGAGTGCCTACCTCTACGCTGCCGATCAGGTGGCCGACTACCGGTCGGCCGCCCAGACCTTGGCGGCGCTGGCCCTGAGTGAGCAGGAGAGCTGCGCGCTCATCGGGGAGGTGATCGCCGAACTCGGAGGCTCGGATGGGTGAGTGGCGGACTTCCCGCTTCTCAGGTGAGGACAATTGCGTCGAGGTCGCGCTCGGACCTGCGGCAAAAATCCGCGACACCAAGGACCGCGCCGGCGGCACCCTCGAAATCTCCACCCGATCGTGGGATGCCTTCGTGATCGGCCTATGTCGCTCGACCCCATCGGATCTTCGCGAGCTGTAGCTCCCGCGCACATAGCCCGCGACCCGGGGCACGCTTACCGTTCCCGTCCATGACCAGCGATCTGGACGGGCGCACCGCCCTCGTCACCGGCGGGGCCTCGGGCATCGGCCTGGCCTGCGTCCGGGCTCTCGCCGCGGCCGGGGCGAAGGTGCGCGTCGTCGACTTGGACCGGGACCGCGCCGAAGCCGCCGCCACTGAAGTCGGGGGTTGGGCGCACGCCGCCGATCTCACCGATCCCTCGACGATCGACGCCTTGCCCGCCGAGGTCGACATCCTGGTCAACAACGCCGGGATCCAGCACGTCGCGCCGCTCGAAGACTTTCCGCCGGACGTCTTCACGCGCATCCAGTCCCTCATGGTCACCGCTCCCTTCCTGCTGATCCGGCACGTCCTGCCGTCGATGTACGCGCGGGGCTGGGGGCGGATCGTCAACATGTCGAGCGTCCACGGGCTGCGGGCCTCGCCCTACAAAGCCGCGTACGTCGCCGCCAAACACGGGCTCGAAGGCCTCTCGAAGGTCGCCGCCCTCGAAGGGGCCGCGCACGGTGTCACCAGCAACTGCGTGAATCCCGGGTACGTCCGCACGCCGCTGGTCGACAACCAGATCGACGCGCAGGCCGCCGAGCACGACATCCCGCGCGAGGACGTCGTCTCCGAAGTCCTCCTCAAGCGCGCCGCCATCAAGAAGCTCATCGAAACCGACGACGTCGCTTCCCTGGTGACGTGGCTGTGCTCGCCGCACGCCGGCCACGTCACCGGGGCGTCCATCCCGCTCGACGGCGGCTGGACAGCCGCATAAAAGCCGCCGCATTAAGCCGCCGCCTGGAACCGCCGTCCAAGAACCCGCCAAACCACAAGGAAGTGGAGCCCGCAGTGAGCCAACCCCACCGGTCGGCGATCGCCAAGATCGTCGGCGCGAGCCTGATCGGCACCACCATCGAGTGGTACGACTTCTTCCTCTACACCTCGGCCGCCGCCCTCGTCTTCAACAAGCTGTTCTTCCCGACGGCGGACCCGCTGACCGGCACGCTGCTGGCGTTCCTGACCTACGCCGTCGGGTTCCTGGCCCGCCCGATCGGCGGCCTCGTCTTCGGCCACTTCGGCGACCGGCTCGGCCGCAAGAAGCTGCTGATCGTCAGCCTGGTGCTGATGGGCGGGTCGACGTGCCTGATGGGCGTCCTGCCGACGTACGCGTCCGCGGGCGTCGCGGCGCCTCTGCTCCTCACGCTGCTTCGCCTGGTGCAGGGCTTCGCGCTGGGTGGCGAGTGGGGCGGGGCGGTCCTGATCGTCTCCGAGCACGGCGACGACCGCCGTCGCGGGTTCTGGGCGAGCTGGCCGCAGTGCGGCGCGCCCGGCGGGAACCTCCTCGCGACGGCCGTCCTGGCGATCCTTTCGGCCACGCAGTCCGATGCGACGTTCATGTCGTGGGGCTGGCGCGTCCCGTTCCTGCTCTCGGGCGTGCTGCTGCTGATCGGGCTGTGGATCCGGCTGGCCGTCTCGGAGTCGCCGGTGTTCCTGGCCGCGCAGAAGCAGGCCGAGAGCCGCACCGAAAAGCACGTGCCCGTCGTCGAGGTCTTCCGCGACAGCTGGCGCCAGGTGCTGATCACGATCGGCGCGCGGATGGCGGAGAACGTCTCGTACTACGTGATCACCGCGTTCATCCTCGTGTACGTCACGACCGGGCTGCACCTGCCGAAGGGCGTCGGCCTGACCGCGGTGCTGATCGGCTCGGCCGTGCACTTCGTGACGATCCCGCTGTGGGGCGCGCTGTCCGACCGCGTCGGCCGCCGCCCGGTCTACCTGTTCGGCGCGATCGGGATGGCCTTGTGGGGCTTCGCGTTCTTCGCGCTGCTGGACACGAAGTCGTCGCCGGTGATCGTGCTGGCCGCGACCGTCGGGCTGGTGCTGCACGGCGCGATGTACGGCCCGCAGGCCGCGTTCTTCGCCGAGCAGTTCCCGACGCGGGTGCGCTACACGGGCCTGTCGGTCGGCGGGCAGCTGTCGTCGATCGCCGCGGGTGCCGTCGCTCCGCTGATCGCCGTCGCGCTGTTCTCCGCGTGGGGCAGCACCGTGCCGGTGTCGCTGTACGTCGCCGCGATGTGCGTGCTCACGGTGATCGCGCTGCTGTCGGCCCGCGAGACGCGCGGCGAATCGCTGCACGACGACGACGTCCAGGCGGAGACGGCGGCCGTTTCGCCCTAGCATGACGGCCGTGACCGCACCTTCCGACGCGCTGCGCCGGCTGCTCGACCTGCTCGCCTCCGGGGCGAGCAGCGAGCAGCTGGCGCACGTCGTCGTGGCCGCCCGCGCCGAGGGCACGCTCGGCGCGGCCGACCTGGCCGCCCTCGCCAGCGCGGGCGAGCTGGCGCTGCGGATCCGCGAGACCCTCGCCGAGCACCGGCGCCGCGAGGCCCAGCTCGGCGCGCTGTTCGACACCGCGAGCGAGCTGGCCGCACTGTCCGATCCGGACACCGTGCTGCGGTCGATCGTCCGGCGGGCGCGGGCGCTGCTGAACGTCGACGTGTCGTACCTGTCGCTCAACCGCGAGGCCGAGAACAAGACGTACGTGCGGGTCAGCGACGGGTCGGTGTCGGCGGAGTTCCAGCAGATCGTGCTGGGCATGGGGGAGGGGCTCGGCGGGCTCGTCGCGCAGACCGCGCGGCCGTACGCGACGGCGGACTACTTCAACGACGAGCGGTTCAAGCACACGCGGCACATCGACTCCGGCGTCAAGGACGAGGGCCTGACCGCGATCCTCGGCGTCCCGCTGGCCATCGGGCCGAAGGTGCTGGGCGTGCTGTTCGCGTCCGACCGCGCGACGCGGGAGTTCAGCCCGGACGAGGTGGCGCTGCTGTCCTCGCTGGCCGACCACGCGGCGATCGCCCTGGACAGCGCGAACCTCCTGGACCAGACGCGCCGGGCCGTCGCCGAGCTGAACGAGGCCAACGCGACCATCCGCGCGCACACCGAGGCGATGGAACGCGCCCAGGACGCCCACGACCGGCTGACCGACCTGGTGCTGCGCGGCGGCGACCTGCCGGACGTCGCGGCGGCCGTCGCCGGGGTGCTGCACGGCGACCTCACGGTGTACGACGCCGACGGCACACTCCTGGCCAGTTCGGCTTACCCCGCGCCGCTCGATCCGGACGCGCTGTTCGCGGCCCGCACCGCCGGCCGGGCCGTGTCCACAAAGGACAGCTGGGTGTGCGGTGTCCAGGCCGGTCCCGAACTGCTCGGCAGCCTGGTGCTGACGGGTCCCGACGGGCTCAGCGACCCCGACCGGCGGCTGTTCGAACGCGCCGGCGTCGTGACGGCGCTGCTGCTGATGCTGCGGCGGTCGGTGGTCCGGGCGGAGGACGAGGTCCGCGGTGAGCTGCTGACCGACCTGCTCACCGCGCCGGACCGCAATCCGCGGGCGCTGCTCGCGCGGGGCCGTCGGTTGGGGATCGATCTGTCGGCGCCGCACGCGGTGTTGGTGGCGCACGCGGACGGCGGTTCGCGACGACGTCTGGCGAGCGCGGCCGCCCGGCACGCGACGCTGGTGGGCGTCCATGCCGAAGAGGTCGTCCTGCTGGGTGCGGGCGACCCGGACGAGCTGGCCCGCCGCGTCGCGGCCGACCTCGGTGCGGCGACCGGCCGCCCGGTGACGGTGGGGGCGGCGGGCCCGGCGAGCGGCCCGTCGGCGATCGCGTCGGCGCACGGCGAAGCGGCGCGGTGCGTCCGGGCGTTGCTGGCGCTGGGCCGCACCGGCGAGGGCGCGGCGATGGCGGGGCTGGGGTTCCTCGGGCAGCTGCTGGGGGACCACGCGGACCTGGACGGGTTCGTCCGGCAGACGCTGGGGCCGGTGCTGGACTACGACGCGCGGCGCGGGACCGAGCTGGTGGCGACGCTGCGGGCGTACTTCGCGAGCGGGTCGCAGCTGGCGCGGACGAAGGACGTGCTGCACGTCCACGTGAACACGGTGGTGCAGCGGCTGGAGCGGGTGGCGTCGCTGCTGGGGGAAGACTGGCAGGCCCCGGATCGGGCGCTGGAAATTCAGCTGGCCCTGCGGGTGCACCGGTTAGGCGGTTGAGGCGAACGCCTTCGACCGCCACACCACGAGTGCCGACGTCAGGCCACCCACTGTCGCGATGAGCACCGCCAGCGGCAACATCCCGTGGTCCAAGCCCAGTCCACCCAGCGCGGCGCCCAGCGCGATGCCGATCTGGAACGCCACGATGTACACCGCCGACGCCAGGTCCGGCCGGTCCTTCGCCACCCGCAGCACCGCCGCCTGCAGCACCACCCCGATCCCCGCCGCCGGTCCGGCCCACGCCACGATCGCCGTCCCCGCGACCACCGGGCCCGGGGACACCAGCAGCGCCAGCATGCAGACCGCTAGGCCGGCCGTCGTGACCAGCGCCGTCGCGCGCGGGTGGTGGTCGATGTGCCTGCCGATCAGGACCAGGCCGAGCAAGCCCGCCAAGCCGTGAGCGAAGAGCAATGCCGACGTCGACGGCCCGGTCAGGTGGACGTACCGCGCGATGATCGCCGTGATGTACGTGAACGCCGCGAAGTGCCCCGTCACGACCAGCAACGTCGTCACGTTGACCGGGAACTGCGCGCGGTCGACGGCGATCCGGGAGCCGGACGCGGGGGCGACGGCGGGCATCGGGACGACCGTCACGCGGATGACCAGCGCCGTCACCGCCGCGACCGCCGCCACCACCAGGACCGCGAGCCGCCAGCCGAAGGTCGTGCCGAGCCACGAACTCACCGACAGCCCGAACAGGAACGCCAGCGAGTTGCCCGCGAACACCACCGCCGTCGCGCGGCCGCCCCGGCCGGGCCCGAGCAGCCGGGCGGCCATCGACGCGACCACCGACCAGAACACGCCGTGGCCCGCGGCCGCCACCAGCCGGGCCGCGATCGCGACGCCGTAGTTCGGCGCGACCGCCAGCACCACGTTGGACACCACGACCATGCCCAGCGTGACCAGCGCCGTCGTCCGGCGGTCCCAGCGGGACGTCAGCGCGACCAGCGGCACCACCGAGACCGCCACGACCAGCGCGTACCCGGTCATCAGGAGCCCGACCGCGGAGTCGCTCACCCCCAGCCCGGACGCGAGCTGCGGCAGCAGCGCCACGGGCAGGTTCTCCGAGGTCACAGACACGAAACAGGCGGCGCTGAGCGCTCCCAGTGCCAGCCGGGTCCGGGGTTCGACGAGCATTGTTTAACGATACACAGCTAGGGTGGGGCGATGTCCAGACCGACGATGGCCGACGTCGCGCGCCGGTGCGGGGTCTCGGCGATGACCGTGTCGTACTGCTACAACCAGCCCGACCGCGTCGCGCCCGAGACACTGCGCCGCGTCCTTGAGGTCGCCTCCGAGCTGGGTTACCGCGGGCCGGACCCCACCGCGCGGTCGCTGCGCCGCCGGCACAACGGCGCCATCGGCGTCGTGCTCGGCGAACACCTCGCGTACGCCTTCGAAGACCCGCAGGCCCGTCGGTTCCTCGCCGGCGTCGCCGAGGTCTGCCGGGAGCGCGGCAGCGGCCTCAACCTGATCCCGACGACCGGCGCGGAGGACGACGTCGAGCGCGTCCGGTCGGCGTCGGTCGACGGCTACATCGTGTGGACGACCGTCGACGGCGATCCCGTGCTCGACGTCGTGAGCGGGCTCGGCAAGCCCGTCGCGATCCACGGCGGCCCCGCGTTCGCCGGGGCGCGGGTCGTCAGCATCGACAACCGGGCGTCCGCGCGAGAACTCGCCGAGCGCGCCTTCGCCGGGGCGCGCCGGCCCGCCGTGCTCAGCTTCCCCTTCGACCGCGACCGCCGTCCCCGGCTGGAAACCGCGCCCGCGGCGGAAACCATCGCCTTCCCCGTTACGCGCGAACGGCTTCTGGGCATCTACGACCACCTCGGCGACCCCGGCGGCTTGCCGGTGGCCGTCGTCGCCCGCAACGACCGTGACGAAGCCGCGAAGCAGGCCGAAGCGCTCCTCGACACCGAGCCCGACGCGGTGATCGGCATGAGCGACCAGCTCGCGTTCGCCGTCCTCGACGCCGCCCGCCGCCGCGGCCTGCGGGTGCCCGAAGACCTGGCGGTCGCCGGGTGGGACGACGACCCCGACGCCGGCCGCGCCGGGCTCACCACCGTCGCGCAGTCGCTGTTCGAGCAGGGCCGGGACTGCGCCCTGATCGCGCTCGGCTCGCGGGTGCCCGACCGGCCGGCGGAGTGGACGACGACGGTCCGGGCGTCTACTCGCTGACCTTCACGACGAGCTTTCCCCGCCTCGGCCCGCGTTCGGCGGCGGCGTGCGCGGCGGCCGCGTCGGTGAAGACCGCCTCGACGGGCACGCGGAACCGGCCTTCCTCGAAGAGCCGGGCCGCGATGGCGAGGCCGTGGCGCCCGTCCGGTTCGCCGGCCAAGGCGCCGACCGAGACGCGAACGCCGTGGGAGGGTCCGCTGAAGTCGGCGAGCGTGACGACCGACGACGGCGTCCCGGTCAGCTCGACCAGTTCCGGCAGCGACCCCTTCCCGGCGACGTCAAGGGCCGCGTCGACCCCGGACACCCGGGCGGGCAGGCCGGGACCGTACGGAACCGGCGTCGCACCCAGGCTTTCGACGAACTCCAGGTCGCCGCCCGTCCCGAGCACCCGCGCGCCCCGCGCGAGCGCCAAGCCCACGACGAGACTGCCGACGCCGCCGGACGCGCCGTCGACCAGCAGGGTCATGCCGTCCCGGACGTCGAGGAGGTCGAGCGCGCGGGTCGCCGTCTCGATCCCGGAGGCCGCCGCCCCGGCCTGCGCCCACGGCATCGACGGCGGCTTGGGCGCCCAGAAGGCGAGCACGGCGAACTCGGCGGTCGCCCCGCCGAGCCGGGCGACGTCGACCGCGCCGAACACCTCGTCGCCGACGTCGGCTCCCGGGCCGGCTTCGTCCACGACACCGGCCGCGTC
The DNA here is from genome assembly GCF_044759945.1 of Amycolatopsis sp. NPDC098790. NCBI lineage: Bacteria > Bacillati > Actinomycetota > Actinomycetes > Pseudonocardiales > Pseudonocardiaceae > Amycolatopsis > Amycolatopsis sp. NPDC098790. The sequence goes on along the minus strand of NZ_JBIWAI010000011.1, from coordinate 34,791 downwards.
GACGCCGGGGATGTGCGGCAAGGCGATCGGCGACCGCGACTTCCCGGCTCGGATCGCGAGGTCCACCGGGGAAACCCCGGCCGTCCGGACGCGGATCCGCACCTCGCCGGGACCGGCGTGCGGCTCCGGGAGTTCGCCTGCCGCCAGGACTTCCGGCGGCCCGAACCGCTCGAACCGGGTTGCGAACACGATCACTCCTCCACATCGGACAGGCTGACCGCGCCTACGCTAGGAAAGATCACCGGAGCCGAACGGGAAGTGAGAACCGTGGCCGACGAACCGACTCGGAAACGCCGGGTGGACGCCGAACACAACCGCCGGCACCTCGTCGCGGTCGCGCACACGGCGTTCGCGCGCCACGGCCCGGACCTGCCGGTGCGGGAGATCGCGCGGCGCGCGGGCCTGGCGACGGCGACCGTCCACCGGCACTTCCCGTCCCGCGCCGACCTCCTCGCGGCCGTGCTCGACGGCCAGGTGGACCGCTGTGAGCGGCAGCTGCGGGCCGCGCTCGCCGACCCGAACAGCCGCCGCGCGCTGACCCGCACGTTCCACCGCTTCGGCGAGTGGCGCGCCGAGGAGCCGGGGCTGACCGGTGTCCTCGCCGGGCCGGAGTTCGCGGGACGGCGCCACGCGCACGCTTCGGCGTTCGAGCGGCTGGTCGAGCGAGCCGGTAACGACGGCGTCCTGCGGCCCGGGGTGACGGTCGACGACGTCCGGCTCGCGTTGACCGCCCTGACATCGGCGCGGACGGGCGAGTCGGCGCGGCGGCTGACCGCGGTGCTGCTCACCGGGCTGCTGACGTGATTGCCTCCATCTGGCCCTGGTGAAGTGCTCGCGGAACTGGGCACGATGGGAGTTGCCGGAAACGACATCGAGGGGGATCTCGTGGACGAATTCACGCGCGCGCTCCAGACGGCGTTCGGCGCCGGGCCGGCCGGGTCGGCGGAGTTGACGGTCGACCGGCTGGACGGCCGGGCGGTGACCGGATCCGGCGGTTCGCGGCTCTGCGCAACGGCGGCGGGCTTCGGCGGGAACGACCCGGTGCGGCCGTCGGTCAGCCCCTGCCGGCTGGAACACCCGGCCCCGGAGTGCATGTGCCAAGCCGAGCCGCCGGTGTTCTCGACCCGGTGCATCTGCCGCGTCGAGCACCCGGCGCCGGTGGCCGCGATCCACGGGTGACCGAACCGCCCCGGCCGCTCGTCGGGTTCAAGCGCCACCTGAGCGTCGCGGTGGTGCCCGGCGACGCGGTGTACGTGCTGTCCGAAGACGAGGCCGCGGCCCTGCGCGGTCCGCACCTGGAGTCACTGGTCCCGCTGCTGGACGGCACCCGGGACTTCACCGCGGTGCGCCGCGAGCTGCCCGAGGACGTCCCCGCCGAGCAAGCCGCCGGCCTGCTGGCCCACCTCGCGAAGACGCAGGTGGTCGGCCTGCGCTCCGCGGCCGGTTCCGCGGCGGATCGGCCGGCGCTGGCTTACTGGGACGCCATCGGCGGCGACGGCGAAGCCGCGACGGCCGCCGTCGCGCGCGGCCGCGTCGCACTGGCCGGCACGGCTTCCGCGCCGGCCGCGGCGGAAGCCCTGCGCGCGTCGGGGCTCACGGTGGTCGAGCGAGCCGAGGACGCGGACCTCTCCGTCGTGCTGTGCCAGGACTACCTCGAGGCCCGTCTGTCCGAAGTGGACGCACGACAGCGGGCGGCCGGGCGGCCCTGGCTGCTCGCCAAGCCGGCCGGGGCGCGGCTGTCGATCGGTCCGTTCTTCACCCCGGGAGACGGGCCCTGCTGGCACTGCCTGGCCACGCGGCTGTGGGGTAACCGGCCCGCCGAAGCGCACGTCCGGGACACCCTCGGCCTGCCGGGGCCGCTACCGCGCCCGGAGGCCACGCTCGCCCCGCTGGCCGCCGTCGCGGTGAACCTCGTCGCCTTGGAAGCGGTCAAATGGGTGGCGGGACAGCGAAATCCCGGCCAACGTGCACTGTGGACGTTCGACAGCAGCGACCTGACCGGGGAACGGCACGAGGTCCGCGCCCGTCCGCAGTGCGCCTCCTGCGGGAACCCGGAGCTGGTGCGCGAGCGGACCCGCCGGCCCGTGCGCCTGGCACCCAGGACGAAGACCGACACCGCGGGCGGCGGGCACCGCGCGGTGCCGCCGGAGCAGGTGCTCGGGACCTACCGGCACCTCGTCAGCCCGCTGACCGGCGTCGTCAAGGAGCTGCGGCGCGACACGCGCGGTCCGGCCCTGTTCGCCTCCTACCGCTCCGGGCCCAACATCGCGCTGGGCCGCCGCGGTGCCGACCGGCTGCGCACGGCGTTGCGGAGCCAGAACGGCGGAAAGGGCGTCACCCCGGTCCAGGCCGAGGTGGGAGCGCTGTGCGAGGCCCTCGAACGGCACAGCGGCCACTACGACGGCGACGAAGAACGCGTGCGGGCCAGTTTCCGCTCGCTGGGCGACGCGGCGGTGCACCCCGACACCTGCCAGCTTTTCCACGAGCGCCAGTACCCCGGCCGGGCGCACGAAAACGGGAGCCACGGCCCGTTCCAGTTCGTCTGCGACCCGTTCGACGACGACGCCGAGCAGGACTGGACGCCGGTGTGGTCGCTCACCCGCGGCGAGCACCGGTTGTTCCCGACCGCGATGCTGTACTTCGGGGTGCCCGCCGAACCGGGGCCGGTGTCCTTGTTCGCCGACTCCAACGGCAACGCCGCGGGAAGCACGCTCGAAGACGCGGCGCTGCAAGGGATGCTGGAGGTCGTGGAGCGCGACGCCGTGGCGCTGTGGTGGTACAACCGCACCCGTCAGCCGGGCGTCGACCTCGACGCGTTCGGTGATCCCTGGATCGGCGAGCTTCGCGAGGCGTACGCGGGGCTGGGCCGCGAGGTCTGGGCGCTGGACGTGACGTCCGACATCGGGGTACCCGTCTTCGCCGCGCTGTCCCGGTGCGTCGACGGGCCGTACGAGCGGATCATGCTGGGCTTCGGCGCCCACCTCGACCCGGCCGTCGCCCTGCGGCGCGCGCTGACCGAGCTGAACCAGATGATGCCCCCCGTCCTCGACGGGTGGGACGGCGGCGACGACCCGGACGCGGCCCGGTGGCTGCGCGACGCCGCGGTGGCCGGGCACCCGTACCTCCTGCCCGATCCGGCGGGGCGGGCGGTCGGACCGGCGGACCACGGCTACGCGTACTCGGCCGACCTGCTGGCGGATCTTCAGCTGGTGCAAGGAAAACTGGAGCACGCCGGGCTGGAGGTGTTCGTGCTCGACCAGACGCGTCCCGACATCGGCCTGCCCGTGGTCAAGGTGATCGTGCCGGGCATGCGGGGGTTCTGGGCGCGGTTCGCACCCGGCCGGCTCTACGACGTGCCGGTGCGGCTCGGCCGCCTGGCCGAGCCGACCGCGTACGAAGACCTCAACCCCTTCCCGATCTTCCTCTAGCACTGCCCGTCGGCGAGGACCCAGTAGCCAGGGGACGTTTCGCGCAGGGCGTGCGTGGTGAAGGTGTTCCACAGGCCCATGGCCTGGTTGGAGCCGTTCGCGTAGACCTGGCCGGCGCTCTGGTGCGCGCGGCCCGCCTGCGTGTGGGCGTAGTTGCTGGCGTTCACGCAGGTGCCCGGCGGCTGGGTGGACGTCGTGGTCGTGGTCGTCGGCGGCGTGGTCGTGGTGCCGCCGGATCCCTTGTCCAGCCCCCAGAACACACCCGTGTAGTAGCTGGAGCAGATGCCCGCGAGGAAGTACGCGCCGGTGCTGCCGCACTGCGTCGCGCCCGTGCCCGGGTCGACGGCCGTGCCGTGGCCCATGCCGGCGATCGAGTACAGCTGAACCTTGTCGGCGTAGTTCGTCAACGTCGTGCCGCCGGGCAGGGACTGGGTGCTCGTCGGGGTCTGGGAGACGCCGTGCACCGCGGTCCACTGGTCGCGCAGCTCGGTGCCGTTGACCGGGTAGACCGTGTAGTCGCCGGTGCCCTGCCAGATCGCGACGCGCGGCCACGGCCCGCTGTAGCCGGGGTACTGGGCCTTGACCTTCGAGGCCCACTGCGCCGGCGTCAGGTTCTGGTTGTTCTGCTGGCAGTTCGTCGCCTGGGTGACGCTCGTGGCGCACTGCGCGGGGAGCCCGGCGTTGATGCCGCCGCCTGCGAAGACGTCCGGGTAGGCGGCGAGCAGGTCCGCCGTCATGCCGCCGCCCGCCGACAAGCCGGTGACGTACACGCGCGAGCGGTCCGAGCCGTGGTCGGCGATCGCCTTGTCCACCATGGACTTGACGGACGCGGCCTCGCCGTTGCCCCGGGTGTCGTCGGCGGTGGAGAACCAGTTGAAGCACTTGAGCGAATTGTTGGACGTCGACTGCTGGGGGAACACGACCTCGAACCGCCACTTGTCGGCCAGCTGGGGCCAGCCCGAGTGGGCGTAGTAGTCCGACGCGCTCTGCGTGCAGCCGTGCAGGGCGACGACGACCGGGCGGCCGGTTTCGAGCCCGGACGGCGTGTAGGTATACATCGCGAGGGCGCCGGGGTTGGCGCCGAAGTTCGAGACCTGGACCAGGGACGACGGTGGCGGGTCGGCGCTCGCCACCCCGACGGTGGTGAGCACGGCGGCGGTGATCGCGGCGAGTCCGGCGAAGGCGAGCTTGCGCATGGGGGAGTCCTTCTCGTCGTTGAGAGGGGTTTCCAGCGACGCTAGGTCGGTCCGGTGGCCTGGACCATGTGGCCGTCCACCACATCCCGGCGGCGATTCATGGTGACCGCCGGGGTGGCTCTCCCCGGGCGCACGCGCTTGGGTTCTCTTTCATCGAGACCGGAGGTGAACCGTGCGCAGATGGCTGGTTGTGGTTCTGGCGGGGGCGCTCGCGGCGGGGCTGCCCGCCTCGGCGTCGGCTTCGGCCGGGGGGTGCCGGGTGAACGTGCCCGGGGCCGCGAAGTCCGTTTCCGTGTGCCTGGACGACCTGACGACGACGGGCACGGTCGCGTCCGGGCACACCGTCGAGGCGGACTGGGCCGGGCTGACGTCGGCCGGGCTGCCGACGTACGGGCGCGTCCCCGGCGTCCAGGTCGACGGGTACTTCCCGGACACGTCGACGGCGAACACGAACAACGGCTGGAACCACGACTCGCAGTTCGTGCTCCGGCTGCCCGCGCACTGGAACGGCGGCCTGGTCGTCTCCGGCTCGCCGGGGGTGCGGCGCCAGTACGCGAACGACCGCGCGATCGGCGACCAGGCGCTGGCCGAGGGGTACGCGTTCGCCGCGACCGACAAGGGCAACACCGGCGCGGCCTTCTACGACGACGGCGTCCGGCCGGGCGACGCGCTGGCCGAGTGGAACACGCGCGTCACGCAGCTGACGCTGGCCGCGCGGGCGGCTGCTGTTCGGTTTTACGGCCGTCCGGTGACGCGGACACTGGCGGCGGGGCTGTCCAACGGCGGCTACCTCGTGCGGTGGCAGCTGGAGAACCGGCCGTGGCTCTACGACGGCGGCGTCGACTGGGAAGGGACGCTGTGGCGTGCCGATGGGCCGAACCTGCTGACGTTCCTGCCGCCGGCTCTGCGCGCGTACCCGGCTTACGCGGCAGGGTCGGCTTCGGCGCACCAGTCCATTTTGGACGCGGGGTTCGCGCCGGGGTCGGAGTTCCTGTGGGACTACCACTACCGCGTCTACTGGGACCTGACCCAGCGGATCTACCGGGAAGAGGTGGACCCGTCGTTCGACGGCTCGCTGTCGGCCGGGGTTCCGTTCTGTGCCTCGGGAACGCCGTCGTGTGACGCCGACTATGCATATGCGTCCCGGCCGGCGTCGGTGACGCGGGCGGTGGAGCGGATCTCGCTGACCGGGCGGATCGGCAAGCCGCTGCTGACCCTGCACGGCACGCTCGACACGCTGCTGCCGATCACTCGCGATTCTGACGTGTACGACCGGATGATCACGGCGGCGGGCCGTGGAGCGTTGCACCGGTACTACCGGGTGGAGGGCGGCAACCACGTGGACGGTCTGGTCGACGCGTACCCGGACCGGCTGCGGCCGTTGGGCCCGTGCTTCCGCACGGCGTTCGACGCTTTGGGCGGGTGGTTGCGCGGGGTGCGGCCGCCGGCGTCGTCGACGATCGCCCGTCCGGGTGGTGCTAGTCCGGCCGATCTCGCGCGCAGCTGCTCACTGGGCTGAGTCCCAAGCGCCCCAATGTGGCCTTGGTTGCGTCTGACGCACCCAAGGCGGCCTTCGGTGCGTCTGACGCACCGAAGGCCACATTGGGGCGCTTGGGTCAGTCACCCTTGATGAGGTGGGTGGCCAGCGTCGGGCTGAACGTTCCCGCCGGGATGCCCGTTCCGTAGCCGCAGTCGCCGTCCGAGTCGCCCGGGACCTTGATCCACAACTGCATCTCCGGGCCGCCGCCCAGCTGGGACGGCGCGCCCAGCTTGCGCTTCGGCGGGTTGCACCACTCGGTGTCCGTGCCGTGGCCGGCGCCGTTCCGGCTCGTGTCCACCACGAACGGGGCCGCGTAGCCCAGCGCCGCGTCGACAGCCTTGCCGTACGTCGTCGAGTCGGCCGTTGTGTAAAAGTTGGACGTGTTCAGCACGAACCCGTGGATCGACTGCACGCCCGCCGACTTCAGGCGCGTGGCCATCGTCGCCGCCGGGATCCACGTCGCGTTGCCGCCGTCCAGGTACGCCCACGTGTTCGGCGCCTTCGCGGCGAACTGCGTCGCCGCGTAGTTCAGCAGGTCGAGGCGAGTCTGGCGGGCGTCGCCGGGGAGGCAGTCGAGCTGGGCGAGCGCGTCCGGTTCGATGATCACCACCGCCGGTTTGCCGCCGATGCCGTCGGCGAACGCCGAGATCCAGTCGCGGTACGCCTGCGGGCTGCCCGCGCCGCCCGTCGACTCGCCGCCGCAGTCGCGGCCCGGGATGTTGTACGCGACCAGGACCGGCAGCTTGTCGGCGACGTCGGCGGCGTAGGTGTACCTGTCCACCGACGTCCGGATGTCGCCGCTCCAGGTGCCGAACCAGCGGGCGCCCGGCTTCGTCGCGATCGACGTCCGGATCGGGCCGGCCAGGCTGTCGCCGGGGTGGTCGCGGACCCAGACCGCCGGGTTCGAGTCCGGGTCGACGTAGAAGCCGTTCGTCTTCTCGAGCGGGTTGCCGTCGGCGGCGACGGCCGGGGATGCGAGCCCGGTGAGCGCCAGCGCGGCGGCCACGAGGAGGGTCGTTGTGCGCATTCGGCGAGCTTGCCGCGCCGGCGTACAGGAGATGTACAAAAGGATCTGAACCGGATGCGGCCGGGGTCCGTGCTACCAGGTGAGGGGCTCGTCGAGGCTACCCGAAAACCGGCCTTGACCTGCTGTTTCACCACCCGGACGGGGCACCCCGTTCGGCCGCTTGCGGGAGCGTTGCCCCTCGTTCATGATGGGGCTCCGGGGTCCGCGAAACATTCGTTCACGTCGAATATCCAGGTGTCGGTCATGCTTCGGAAGAACCGCAAGTCCGGAAGTGAACGCCATGCTCTTACCCGTCGCCGGGGCCTGCTGATGGCCGCGGACCTGCCCGGTTTCGCCATCGTCGCCGGCCTGCTGCTCCCGGTGCTCGCCGCCGCGGCGTGGGCCGTCGCGCTCGAACGCCGTCCGCGCCGCGCCGACCCGGCGCCCGACCTCGAGCCCGACTGGACGGTGGCCGGCATCCAGGCCCGCCTCCGCTTCGAGCAGGCCGCCGAATCGGGCACGGCCGCGCTGCCGACCCTGCCGATCCCGGAGCAGACGCGCCGCGACTCGTCCCCGGACCGGCTGCCGTGGCGGACACCGCGCACACTCCCGCCGCCACGGCCGCCGTCGGGCCGCTTCCTGATGCCCCAGCTGGCGTTCGCGGCCCCGGACAACGAGCTGATGCGGCGCATCCTCGACGGTCTGCGCAAAATGGACTGACCGCGCTGTCGATCCCGGCATCCGCCGTTCGTGTGGGAGGTAACCACGAACGGAAGGACACCCGGATGCGCTCGATCCACGTCACCATGAACGTCACCCTCGACGGCGTCGTGCAGGGCCTCGGCCGCCCCGATGAAGACACCCGCGGCGGCTTCGCCCAAGGCGGCTGGGGCACCCGCTACCAGGACGACGTCCTGGCCCAGGAGATGGCCGCGGGCATGAACCGCCCCGGCGACATGCTCTTCGGTCGCCGGACCTGGGAAGACTTCATCGGCGCCTGGGCACACCGCGATGACGGCAACCCCTTCACCACCCACCTGAACGCCGTCACCAAGTACGTCGCCTCGACCACCCTCGAGGACGCCGGCGCGTGGCAGAACTCCATCCTCCTGCCGGGTGACGCCGAGAAGACCGTCGCCGAGCTGAAGGCCGAGCCCGGCCGAGACCTGTCCGTCGTCGGCAGCGCGTCGCTCGTGCGCAGCCTGCACGCCGCCGGCCTGGTCGACCGCTACACGCTGGTCATCTGCCCGCTGACGCTCGGCGAAGGCCACCGCCTCTTCAACGGACCGGCGCCGCTCACCGAGTTCACGCTCACCCGCAGCGTCACGACCCCGAAAGGGGTGCTCATCGCCCACTACCGGCGTCGCTGAGCGCGGCCGGGGACTCGGCCTCCGGGATCAGCAGCCGGGGCGCGCCCGAGCCGTCCGCCGGGACCGACCAGACGTCCGAGTGGCCCGGGCCGCGCGGCACGCCGTAGCCGATCGTGTGGTCGTCGAGCCACGCCGGCTGGTCGTCGACGCTGCGGGTCTCGGCCAGCGGCGTCACCTTCGCCGCCGCCAGGTCGAGCACCGACAGCCGCCACCCGTGCGCCGGGTCACCGTCCACAGCGGACTTGAACGCCACCCGCGTCTGGTCCGGGGAAAGGGAAGGGCACTCGACGTTCTCCCGCAGCGTCCGGACGGTGTGCGCGGCGAAGTCGCCGGCGACGAGGTAGCGGTGGCCCGCCGTCGACATCGTCGCGTAGAAGTGGCGGTCGTCGCGGGTGAACGTGACGCCCCAGAAGTTGAGGTCCGCCGCCTGGTACGGCCGGCCGTCGACCGTCACCGCGTAGTCCTCCAGGGTGCCGGCCAGGTCACCGGTCGCCGTGTCGAGGATGCCGGCGCGGGTGGAGAACATGCCGCCGTTGTAGGAGTCGCCGGTGACGAACACCGTCCACGCGAGCATCCGGCCGCTCGCCGACACCCGCGCCCGGTTCGGCAGCCCGACCAGCGGGATCTCGCGCTTCGACGTCAGCCCGGCGTCGAGCACCACCAGCTGGTAGGTGGTCAGGTCGCCGTCCGGGCGCAGGCAGAGCCCGGTGCCGCCGGCGGCGTAGACCCGGCTGCACGAGAGCGGCGACACCGTCCGCGCGCCGCCCGGGTCCGCGGCCGACACCGTGGCGACGTGGCCGCGGTCGGCGTCGGCGGTGCTGCGGAACAGCAGCCGCGGGCCGGGGGAGAGGCTCACCACGCCGGTCGCGGTGACGTCGTGGCTGCGTGCGCTCGCCAGCCCGACGTACGCGACCGCCGCCCCGGCCAGCACGAGCACGCCGGCGACCGCGATCAGGATCCGGGTTTTCACGCGGCGACCTTCCTGGGGGAGAGGACCACGAACGTCACGGCGATCGCGAGCACCGCCGCACCGGCGGCGACGCCGATCGCGAGCCCGGGGCCCCAGAACTGCCATGCCAGTCCGAAAAGGACGGAGGAGGCGAAGTACGCGAGCGCTTGCGCTGTCTGCACCAGGGAGATTCCCGTGGTGCGTAACGACTCCGGCAGCAGCGGACCGGCCAGTGCCATCAGGACGCCGTCGGTCGCCGCGTAGAACGCGCCGTACAACGCCAGCGACAGGACGAACAGCGGCCAGCCGGACACCGGCCCGGCCAGCAGCAGGTAGACGAGCGCGAGCGCGCCGTAGCCGCCGAGCACCACCGGCAGCCGCCCGACCCGGTCGGCCAGCGCGCCCAGCGGCGCGGCCAGCAGCAGGTAGCTCAGGTTGGTGCCCACCGCGAGCAGCGGGAACCAGCCCGTCGCGATGTCCTCCTTGTGCTGCAACAACAAGTAGACGAACCCGTCGCCGACGGTCGCCAGCCCGAGCACGCACGCCGCGACGAGCAGGCGCCGGACGCCGCTACCGCGCAGCAGGTCGGCCGCCGCCCTCGGGGAAACCGGGTGCGCCGCGGCTTTCGGCGTCCGGTGATCGCGGACGAACAGCACCAGCAGCAGCACGCCGATCGCGGCGACGCAGAAGCTGACGACGAACACGGCGTCGAACGCCTCCGGGTTCGTCGCGCCCACCGCGGCCAGCACGGCGAGCGCGACCAGCGGCCCGGCGAACGCGCCCATGCTGTCCATCGCCCGGTGCACGCCGAAGGCGCGCCCGAGCAGCGGTTCCGGCGTCGACAGCGTGATCAGCGCGTCGCGCGGCGCCGTCCGGAGGCCCTTGCCGGTGCGGTCGAGCGTGATCACCGCGCCGATCGCGCCCGCCGACGACCCGGCGGCGAGCAGGCCGAGCTTCATCACCGCGGACAGCGCGTAGCCCGCGCCGGCGACGACCTTGCGGCGGCGGACCCGGTCGGCGACGTACCCGCCGACGATCCGCAGGAGCGCCGTCGCACCGGTGTAGAGGCCGTCGACCAGGCCGTATGCGGCGGGGCTCAGGTGCAGCCCGAGCACCAGGTACACCGGCAGGACCGCGGTGACCATCTCGGAGGAGACGTCGGTGACCAGGCTGACGGCGCCGAGCGCGAAGACGTTCGCGCCGACCGCCGAGAGCTTGCCCTTCGAGGTGTGCTCCCGGCGGCCGATGGTGGCGAGGTACACGCGGTTACTGCCAGACGTCGAGGATCGGCGACTTGCTCGCGGCGCCGCCGATGCCCGGCAGGCCGTAGGACGCCTCGATCGTGCGCAGCACGGTGAAGTGGTTGATCGATTCGCTGTAACTGCCGACCTTGACGTGCGCGCCGGTGAAGCTGGTGAAGATCTGGTTGACCGACGTGCCGCTGTCCTCGTCGAAGGTGGTGATCAGCAGGCTGTTGTGCGTCTTGGCCCACTGGGCGTAGGCGTCGAGGTGGTTCTTCAGCCAGGTGTCGCCGGTGCCGACCGAGCAGTCGTGCATGTCACTGCACATATCGGGCGTGACGAACGAAACGGTCGGCAGCTGGGTGAAGTCGGACGGGAAGCTGGAGTAGCGCACGTTGCTCGCGGCCGGGACGTTCGAGAAGTCGACCCAGCTGTTGTGCTTGCGCCGGTAGGTGCCGCTGGAGCAGCCGGTGTAGCCGTCCGAGGGCATGGCCTCGGAGTAGCCCTTGAAGCTCTTGCCCGCGTCGATCAGCTGACGGCCGAGGTTGGCCTTCGCGCCGAGGTTGGCCGGGCAGGCGTCGTCGGTGACGCCCTGCGTCGCGCCGGAGAAGAGAGCGACGTAGTTGGGCTGGCTCGGGTGGGTGATCGCGAAGGAGTTCGTGAACTTAGCGCTCTGCGAAGCGAGGGTGTTGAAGTAGGGCGCGCTGGAACTGCCGTTGATCGAGGAGTACTTCTTGTTCTCGAACATCACGAGGACGATGTGGTCGAACGCCGGCACGGTGGCCGCCGCCGGCTGCACGGCGGGCTCCGCCGTCCGGGTGACGACCGTGGTCGTGATCGCCCCGGCCGTGACGAGCGCGGCGGCGGCGAACACGGCGAAGATCCGCTTGCGGATCATGGGTCCTCCAGCGTGTGGTGGGTGAGGGCGCCTCATGATGCCGACGCCGGAGGGCCGGTGCGTGCCGTGTCGTGGTCCGGTTCGTGAACACCTGGGAACCTCCGGCGGACAACAAGAAGAGTGGGTTAGCGGTTTTCCGGTGTCAACCTCCTTTGGTAGGTGTCCACTGTGGACCGTCAGGGAGTTGACAGGTCACTCCCAGGCCGTTCAAAGGAACGGCGCCGAGACTCAGGTCCCATGGACCCCTACACGACCGGCGGCGCGGCCCGCCGCGAGCACGGCCGCCGCAAGGCCGCGCTGGTCACGGCCACGGTGGCGGTGCTGGGCGCGGCCACGGCGGGCGCGATCGGCTTCGGCCTCTCGACGGCTTCCGCGGACTCTTCGACCACCACCTCGACCACGTCCGGCACCCAAGACCAGCTGCAGTCTTCGGACAGCGGGCTGAGCTCGGGTTCCGGCAGCGCGCACACGGGCTCGGGAGCGTCGTGACGACGGCGGCGCGGGCGTTCCCGGCGTTGGGGACGACGGCGGAGGTGCTGGTCACCTCGCCGGGCGACCTCGGCGCGGCGGTGGACCTGCTTTCGGCGGAACTGGCCGCGATCGACTCGGCGTGCAGCCGGTTCCGGGCGGATTCGGAGATTTCGCGGCTGCACGAGACGGCGGGGCGGCAGGTCCGGGTGGGGGAGTTGCTGGCGGAGGCGCTGGGGGCGGCGTTGCGGGCGGCCCGGTTGACGGGTGGGCTGGTCGATCCGACGGTCGGGGCGGCGATCCGGGCGCTGGGTTACGACCGCGACTTCGCGTTGGTCGCCGGCGGGGGGGGGGGGGGGGGGGGGGTGGGGTGGGGGGGGGGGGGGGGCGCGGCCGCCCGCACCCCCCCCCCGGGCGGGCCCCGGCGGGGGGGCCCCCCCGCCGCCCGCGGGGAGGGGGGCGGGGGGGGGCGTTATTGAAACACTGTTTTAAACCGGTTTTTCTCACCCACGACCGGTTCCCGCGCCGGGCTGGCACCGCGTGCTCTTCGACCCCGCCCAGCGGCTTGTCGTTCTCCCGCGCGGGGTGCACCTCGACCTCGGCGCCACCGCCAAAGCCCTCGCGGCCGATCGGGCGGCGCGGCGGATCCACTCCGCGCTCGGCTGCGGTGTCCTCGTCAACCTCGGCGGCGATCTGCGCGCCGCCGGGCCGGAACCCGCCGGCGGCTGGCAGATCGCGCTCGGCGATGACCACGCCGAGGCCGTCGTCCGGCCCGACACCACCGTCGCCCTGCACCGCGATGGCGCCCTCGCCAGCTCCGGCACCACCCGGCGGCGGTGGCGCCGCGGCGGCCGGACCGTGCACCACATCGTCGACCCGCGCACCGGGGACGCCGCCGAACCCCGGTGGCGCACCGTGACCGTCGCCGCGAAGTCCACTGTGGACGCCAACACCGCGAGCACCGCCGCCGTCGTCCTCGGCGCCGAAGCTCCTGGCTGGCTCGAAGCACGACGGCTGCCCGCGCGGCTCGTCGGCGTCGGCGGCGACGTCGTCACGACGCCCGGCTGGCCCACCGAAGGGGAAGCTGCCTGATGTGGTACTTCAGCCGCGGGACCGGGATCGTCTCGCTCGTCCTCTTCACCGCCGTCGTCGTCCTCGGCGCGCTCGGCGCCGGCCGGTTCGCGACGCGGGCGTGGCCGCGCTTCACCGTCGCCGCCGTGCACCGGAACCTCGCGCTGACCAGCCTGGCGTTCCTCGCCGCGCACATCGCGTCGGCGATCCTCGACGGCTACGTCCCGCTGAGCTGGTTCGACGTGCTCGTCCCGTTCGGCTCGGACTACCGGCCGCTCTGGGTCGGGCTTGGCGCCGTCGCGATCGACCTGCTGCTCGCGATCGTCGTCACCAGCCTGCTGCGCACGCGCATCCCGGCGCGGGCCTGGCGCGCGGTGCACTGGCTGGCCTACCTCTGCTGGCCGGTCGCGCTGGCGCACGGCTTCGGCATGGCCGAAGACGACGCCGCGTACGGCTGGATCGTCGCGCTCGACGTGGTGTGCGTGCTGGCCGTGCTCGGCGCCGTCGCCTACCGCGCCACCCGCCACGACGCCGACACCGCGACCCGCAAGCTCTCGCCACTCGGAGGCACCCGATGACCATCCTCCCGCCCCACCGCCTCGACCTGGCAGGCCACCGGCGCCGCAACGGCGTCGTGCCCTGGGTCGCCTACCACGGCGAAGACGGCCGCGACCGGCTGATCGACGCCGTCGCCGCGGCGGACCTGCGCGGCCGCGGCGGCGCGGGCTTCCCGACCGCTCGCAAGCTGCGTGCCGCCCGGAAACCGCGTTCGATCGTCGTCGCGAACGGGTGTGAAGGCGACCCGCTCAGCCACAAGGACGCCGCGCTGCTGACGTTGTCGCCGCATCTGGTGCTGGACGGCCTGCAGCTCGCCGCGCACGCCATCGGGGCCGTGGAGACCGTCCTTTGTGTACACCAAGGGAGCCCGGTGCTGCCGAGCGTCCGGGCGGCGCTCGCCGAACGCGACGATCGCGTGCCGGTGCGCGTCGAGGAGGTCCCGCGCCGGTACGTCGCCAGTGAGGAGACGGCGCTGGTCCACCACCTGACGTCGGGGGACGCGCGGCCGCTCGGCAAGTCGCCGCGGCCCGACGAACGCGGCGTGCGCGGCCGGCCGACGCTGGTGGACAACGTCGATACGTTGGCGCACCTGGCTTTGGTGGTCCTGCAGGGCCCGCAGCACTACCGCGCGGCGCGGGCCGATCTGGTCACGGTGACCGGCGCGGTCCGGCGGCCGGGGGTGGTGGAGGTGGCGTCCGGTGTCTCGCTCGCCGGCGTGCTGGCCGCGGCGGGCGGCGAGACCGAGCCGGTGCAAGCGGTGCTGGTCGGCGGCTACGGCGGGACGTGGACGTCGGACTTCCGGTCCGGGCTGTCGGGGATTTCGGCGGTGTACGCGCTGCCGGCGCGGGCGTGCGGGCTCGAGTACACGGCGAAGGTGCTGGCGTTCCTGGCGGCGGAGTCGGCCCGGCAGTGCGGACCGTGCATGTTCGGCCTCCCGGCGATCGCGGCGGACTTCGCGGAGCTGCTGCGCGGCGGTCCCGCGACGGACCGGCTGGCCCGCAGGTTGCCGTTGCTGACCGGCCGCGGGGCGTGCGCGCACCCGGACGGCGCGGCCCGCCTCGCGGCGAGCGCGCTGAGGGTGTTCGACGCCGACGTCTCGGCGCATTCGGCCGGTGGCCGGTGCCGGATCCTGGAGAGTGTCGCGTGAGGGTGACAGTGGACCCGATCGGGTGCCGTGGGCACGGGTTGTGCGCGGATTTGCTGCCCGAGGCCGTCCGGCTGGACGAGTGGGGTTATCCGGTGGTGGCGCCGTGGCCGGTACCGCCGGAGCTGGCGGCGGAGGCCCGCCGAGCGGCGGCGGCCTGCCCGGCGCTGGCGTTGCGGCTGCGGAAGGACTGACCCCTCAGACGGCGGTCGCCAGGCTGGTGGCCGGGTTCGCTTGTTCGCAGGCGTGTGCCCACGAGCACAGCTTCTTGCACCGGTCATCGACCATGCGGTCGAGATAGCCGTCCGGGTTGTGCGTTCCGCTCGCGGCGGCCTTTTCCAACTCGCTCAGCAGCACCGTCTTCTTGCCCTGCATGAAGTCGACGTATCCGAGCGTTCGCAGGGCCGGGATCACCGCGCCGATGAGCCGACCGACACATCCCCGGACGCGCGGGTTTTCGTCGCGGCTCCAAACACCGTAGAGCCGGACCGCGATGGACCGCAGGGCGTCCTCGGTGCTCGGGTGCGCGAGAGTCATCCCGATGAGCGCATCGATCAACAGTAGCTTCGTCTTGGGACAGAAATCCGGATTCCAGTCCCCGTCCACGGCGCTTGGCCAATGCAAGGAATGGCAGGAGTTCAGCCGATGCGCGTTTCGGCACAGCAGCTCCGCGGCGACCAGCTGGGCGTTGCCGGTCGACTTCAAAGCGGCATCGATGACCAGCACAGCCGTCTCGGGAGCCACTTGTGGTTCTTCTTCCGACCACAGGTTCACCAGGAGCGCGACCGCGAGTTCGGCGTTGTCGAGCTTCGTGAGGGCGAGAAGACCGGACACCACCGCGGCGGGATCGGCCGGATTGTCCTCCTTCGCCGAGAACAATTCTCCGGCTCGCATCGCCGCGTCCAGCCGCAACCGCGCTTCCTCGTCGGCGTGCTCCTGGCGAAGCCGGCGATTCGCCTGCCGGGTGGTGAGCACACTGACCAGGACTCCGGACAGAGAGACCAGCGCCGTCAGCACGCCGACCGATACCGCATTCACAGAATTCCTCCTCGGCTTTCCCGGTGAGTCGCCGCGAGAGGCCTCGGTGTGACATCGGGACGGGAAAACCGCTCGTCGGGGTGCCCGATCGGTCGTTACCCTCCGCTCCATGAAGCTCATCGACCGGATCCGCGGTGCCCGGCTCGTCGGCGTGCTCACCGGGGCCGGGATCTCCACCGCTTCCGGCATTCCCGACTACCGCGGCCCCGATGGGGTCTGGACGCGCGAACCGAGTGCCGTCAACGCCTTCACCCTCGAGAACTTCATGGCCGATGCCGACGTGCGCCGGGCTTTCTGGCGCAGCTATCGCGGCCACGCGGCCTGGCGCGCCGAGCCGAACGCCGCTCACCGGGCCCTCGCCGGCCTGGATGGGGACGGCGTTGCCGTGCGCGTGCTCACCCAGAACGTCGATGGCCTGCACCAGAAAGCCGGCCTCGCCGCGCGGAAGGTCCTCGAACTGCACGGCAGCATGCACACCACGCGGTGCACCGGCTGCGCGGCACGGTTCCCGACCGTCGAAGTGCTCGAGCGGGGCGACGACGACCCGCATTGCCCGCAGTGCGCGAGCATCCTGCAGCTCGACGTCGTCCTCTTCGGACAGACGCTGGACGCCGACGTCCTCAGGCGCGCGCGGAAGGTCGCCGCGGCGAGTGAGGTGTTCCTGGCCGTCGGCAGCTCGCTGCAGGTGGAGCCGGCCGCGTCGCTGTGCGCCGTCGCCGTGCAGGCCCGGGCGACGCTCGTGATCGTCAACCGCCAGCCCACGCCGTACGACGAGGACGCCGACTTCGTGCTGCGCGAAGACATCGAAACGGTGGTCCCGGAACTGTGCGCGGCGGTCCGCGCGTGATCCGCGAGGCCCGCGACGGCGACTGGCCGGGGATCTGGCCGATCGTCCACGACGTCGTCACCGAGCAGCGGACGTTCGCCTACGACCCGGCCATGACCGAACCCGAGGCCCGGCGGCTCTGGCTGCTGGAACCGCCGGCCCGGGTGGTGGTCGCCGTCGCGGGGGAGCGGGTGACGGGCACCGCGAACATGTACGCCAACCGGCCGGGGCCCGGGAGCCACGTCGCGTCCGGGAGCTTGATGGTCGCGAAGGAGGCGCGCGGCACCGGGGTCGGGCGCGCGCTCGCGACGGACATGGTCGCCTGGGCGCGGCGGAGCGGGTTCGCGGCCGTCCAGTTCAACGCCGTCGTCGAGGTGAACACCGCGGCGATCCGGCTGTACGAGAGCCTCGGGTTCGTCACGCTCGGCACGGCGCCGGGCGCGTTCCGCCACCCCGACCACGGCGACGTCGGGCTGCGCATCCTGTGGCTGGACTTGCGCTGAGCGCCCTCCCTACCACCGGACGGCATGCGCGGTCGCTGCTGGTTGCTGCTGTTCTACGCCCCGCCCGCGAGGGCTTCGGGTCGAGGTGAATCACGCGAGCCCCGAGTCGCCGACCAGGCGGCAGCAGCCCGCCCGGCAGTCGGCGAGGCAGTCCGCCGCCGTGCGGCGCACCCGTTGCAGCCGGGCGATCCGCTCGTCCAGGCGCGCGACCACCGCCTCGAGGCGCCAGCGTTCCGTCTCGCACGTCGCGTCGCCGGTGTCGTGCGCGCGCAACGCGTCCACGACCTCGTCGAGCGTGAAACCCAGGTCCTGCAACGCTTTCGCCGAGCGGATCCGGTCGGCCGCCGACGCCGGGAACTCCCGGTAGCCCGACGGGCGGCGGTCCGCGGCGGGCAGCACGCCGCGGCGCTCGTAGAAGCGGACCGTGTCCACGCTGACGCCCGCCGTGCGGGCCACCTCGCCGATCTTCACGCCGGTTCTCCCTTGACTCTGGAGTCGAGTCCAGACTCTAGGCTCGGCACTCCGAGACCACAAGGAGGCCGTCATGCAGATCCCGCCCGCGTCGACCCCGATCGCCTGCGACATGTCGAACGCCCGCGACACCCCCGACGAACGGCTGGCCGAGTACCGCAGGCTGTTCGCCGAAGCGCTGGTCGCGCGGGAGCGGACCGCCATCGGCATCCGGTTCCGGTTCCGCGCGGACCCCGGCGTCGAGGACTGGATCCGCGACCTCGCCGCCCGCGAAAAGGCGTGCTGCCCCTTCTTCGGCTTCGACATCGCCGCCGGCGCCGGGGAAATCCGGTGGGACGCGGCGGTTCCCGACACCGACGAGGCCCGTGCCGTGCTCGAGGACTTCTACGCGCTCAATTAGTCGAACGGGCCGCTCGTCCGCGCGACGACGTGCTTGCGGACCCCGCCGTCCTCGAACGGGAGCCGCACCGTCGGACGCGGCGCGCTCGCCCGCCAGGCGTCCAGCACCTCCTCCGACTCCCAGTACTCGAAGATGTTCACCCGCCCCGGCTCGACCGGATCGGGTGAGATCGAGACGTCGAGGCAGCCCGGGTGCCGCCGCGCCCGCTCGACGATGGTCCGGTGGCCGTCGACGAACCGGTCGCGGTCGGCCGGCTCGACGTACACCGGTCCGGCGATGATCACGGTCATGGGGGAGCCCTTTCCCGGGGTGCTGGTCACCCCACCGACGAACGGCACCCCGGGAAACCGACAGGCTCAGGCGGACGCGAGCGGCACCGTCGTCAGCAGGTGGCGGGCCGCGACGCTCGCCCCGTCCGCGCGCACCCTGCCGGAGAACGCCTTGGCCCGCGAAGCCACTTCAGGCCGCAACGCCGCTTCGAGCGCTGACGTCAACGTCGACGCCGTCGGCACGCCCGGGTCGGTCGCCGCGCCGAGCCCGAGCGACCGGACCCGGCCCGCGAAGTAGTGCTGGTCGTACATCTGCGGCACCACCACCTGGGGCGCGCCCGCGCGGGCGGCCGCCGTCGTCGTGCCCGCGCCGCCGTGGTGGACGACCGCGGCCACCCGCTTGAACAGCGCCTGCTGGTTGACCTCGCCGATGCCGAGGCAGTCCGGCGCGCCGGCGGCCACGAGGTCCGCCCACCCGCGCGCGACGACCGCGCGGCGGCCGTGCGCCCGAGCCGCGGTGAGCGCGGCCTCGGCGACCTCGCCCGGCGCCCGCATGCTGCCGAACCCGAAGTACACCGGCGGCTCGCCCGCGTCGAGGAACTCCCGCAGCTCGTCCGGCAGCGGCCGCTCGTCCGGCCAGATCCAGGCGCCCGTCTGGACGACCCGCGGGTCGCCCGGCTCGGGCCACGGCGCCAGCGCGGCGTCGGCGGCGAGCCACGGCCGGTCGGTGAAGACGTGGCCCGGCAGATCGTCGACCGGGGCCTGGCCGGCGGCCGCGCGGTGTTCGTTGACCTTGCCGCCGAAGAAACTGTTCCAGCGCCGCGCGTCTTCGGCCCACATCGCGCGGTTGTCCGTTTCACCGGGTGTCCGCCACGGCATCGGCGGTGGCGCGTGCGAGTCGGACGGCAAGGTGATCGGGCAGAAGCTCGCGTAGACGTAGGCGGCGCCGATCCGCTCGGCGATCGAGCGGGTGGCGAACTGCAGGGCACCGCCGGCGACGAGGACGTCACAGCCCCCGGCGGCCACGGAGATGGTCTCGAACTGGGTGGTGACGGTGTCCTCAGTGGACTTCCGGATCTGTCCGGGCGTCGGCTTCCCGCGGTGCGCCGACGCCGTCGAACGCAGCTCGGGACCGATCGGCACGACGTCGAAGCCGAGCCCGTCGAGCCAGTCCCGGAAGTCGGGCGGCACGCACAGGCGGACGTCCTGCCCGAGCGCCCTCAGCTCCGAGACCAGCGCCAGCACCGGCTGCACCTCGCCCCGCGAGCCGATCGTGGACAGCAGCACACGCATGGAGAATCCCCTCGGCAGAAAATGGTGAGCCCGGATTGTGGACCCGCACCGGGGTCTTGCCACAAGCCCAGGGGTCGGCTATACGTTGAAGTGGGGAGAGGGAACTCGGCTCGACCGCACGGCCGCGACCGCGTCGCCGACGTCTTCCGGACTGCCCTCCGGGACCACCCGCCCACGTTCGCCGATGTACGAGTTCCGGGGTGCGAACGTCCGGCCCGAACGGCCGCCGGCCGCCTTTCCGTTGATCAAAAGGGAAAACCGCGGGAGAGAACCACCCGTCGTGCGTCCTCCTCGACGTCGAGCCGTGCCGCTTTCGGCCTGCACCCGTACCGGGGCCTGACGTAACCTTTTACGAAGAACCCGGACCGGTGGGAAAAACCCGGTCGGCAGGAGGCCAGGATGACACTTCGCAGCGTTCTCCTCGAAGACGAGGTCATCGTGTCCGTCGACGGGCTCTTCGACGGCGGTCTGGCCCCCACCTACCACCGCGCGGTCGAAGACGCGTTCGCCGCCGGAGTCCGCCGGCTCGTCGTGGACCTGACGATGGCCACGGCGGTCGACGGCGGCGGAGCGGCGGTCCTGGCCGCGACGGCGGCCGGCTGCGCGGCGCGGGACACGCACCTGATCATCGCGATGCCGCGCGGCGTCGAGGCCGAGATCAAGGACCCGGCGCAGGTCAGGCTGCTGTTGCGCAGCTTCGAGCCCTGGCGGGACGCGGGCTAGCGGACCCGGACGGTCAGGCGGAACCGGCGCAGCTCGGTTTCCGGCGCCCACGGGCGGGCGTGGCGCGCCACCAGCGTCGTCTCGCCCGGGGCGTCCGCGTGCAGGACGAACCGGTGCTCGCCGGTGGCGCCGGCCCGGTCCGCCGCCGGGTGGCGGGTCTCCGCCACCACCCGCAGCGGCGGCTCCGGGCCGTCCAGCACCCACTGGTAGCCGGTGCCCGCGTTCTCGGGCAGGCGCAGCTCCAGCCGCTCGCCGGGCGCGACGTCGGCCGCCGCGCCGTCGGCTTCGAGCGTCAGGACCTTCACCAGAGGTAGATCTCGTGGATCAACCCGTCGGCGGCCTCGGGGTAGGTGATGGAGCCGGCCAGCCGGCCCGACGACGAGAGGGCCAGCAGTGCCTCGTGCACGCTGTCGCTGTTCGTCGCGAGGCGCTTCCAGCCGACGCCGTCGACGTAGGCGTAACCGTTGCGGTCGGAGTTGTTGGTCCAGAGCGCCAGGACCTTCTTGTTCGACTGCCAGGCCGTGGCGGTCGCGGCCGGGGCGGACGTCTGCGGCGCGCCCGGCGGGCTGAGCACCGGGGCCACGCTCGGCTCCGCGGTCACGGCCGTCGTGGCGGCGGTCAGCTGGTCCGGGGTGAGGGGCTGGGGCGCGTTGTCCGGGCTGGCGCCGGGTGCCACCGCCGCGGGCGCGGCGGACGGGCTGGTCGATGCGGCCATCTCGCGGCTCCTAGAAGACGTAAGTTTCGACGATCGTGCCGTTGTTGTTGAACGCGTTGACCGGACGGCCACCCTGCTTCGCGACGACGAGTTCGGTGAGCATCGCCTTGTTGACCACTTCGTCGTCCGACGCGAGGTGCAGCCAGCCGAGGTCCTTGAGGTACGCCCAGGTGTTGCGGTCCTGGTCGTTGCCCCACAGGCCCAGCACCGACGTCGAGCCGGTCCACGAGCGCAGGTTCACCGCGCCGACCTGCTCCACCTGCCAGGTCTCGATGCCGCACTCGCCGTAGCCGATCCGGAAGAAGCCGGCGTCGCCCCAGGTGGTGTTCCAGCTGTTCTTCGCGATCCAGCAGCCCTGGGCGTCGTCGTAGCCCACGAGCGTGACGCAGTGACCGCCGGCCAGCCCGCCGGTGACGTGGCGGTACACGCCCGTCCGGTAGGAGAAGAAGTCCTGGTACACGAAGAAGCACGCGATCAGCGCGCCGCAGGCGGCGAGCTTCTCCTTCATCGCCGCCGGGTTGCCGGTCAGCGCGGTGTACGACGGCGTCGTCGCGAGGCGGTTCGGCCAGTCGGCGTTCAGCTTGGCGCCGGAGCGGTTGCGCGGGCTGTACGGGAAGTAGTCCTCGTACGTGATGCCGACGTCGTGGCAGGCCTTGAGCGCCCGGTCGGGCATCCAGCCGGTGTCGCAGGTCGCGCCGTCGTTCGCGCCGTGGGTGTAGAACAGGTGCGCTTCGGACAGGTCCAGCTTGAGGCCCGGCTGGCCGCGCGTGAACGCGGCGACCGTCTCCATCGCGGCCACCGTGCCGAACGAGACGCACGAGCCGCAGTCGCCCTGGTCCTTGACCGGCGTGACGTAGTTGGCGCCGCCGGCGCTGCGGCTGTCGAACTGCGCGGGCGCGCCGGCGCCGGAAACGGCCGACGCGCGGCCGGCTTCCCCGGCGGCGAGCGACTTCGCCTGCGATTCCAGGTCGCGGCGGTCGCCTTCCGGCGGCAGCAGCACACCCAGCCGGTGCCGGCGCTGGTCTTCTTCGAGAATGGTCATGGAGTTCTCGCCCATGACCCACGGGTGGCCCTGTGCGGCCAGTTCGGTGCGGACGCGGTCGAGTTCGACCGGCGTGGCGGGGGTAGCGGGATCGGCCATTGGTGACTCCCCAAAGTCGGGTGGCGCTGTGCCCGACCCGTTGTACGCCGGGGCGCGGCGAGGTCACCAGGGTTGTCATCCCTTTGCCGAGGAGCAGTTTTGTGGCGCGGGAAAGTCAGGAGATCTCGATGCTGCCGCCGGTTTCGGGAACCGTTTCCCGCGGCAGTTCTTCGGCGAAGATCGTATCGATCTTCCGGGACGCGGTCCGCAGTTTCGCGACGCTCGCGACGAGCAGCAGGAGGACGGCGGCGGGCACGACGAGCAGCACGGGCGGCCACTCGGCGACGACGACCAGGCCGACGGAGATCAGGGCGAACGCGAGGAAGAGCGTCCTGGCGACGACGCGGGGCCACGCCGGGAGCGGCTTGGCGTGCCGCCCGCGGGGTGTTCCGGAAACCGGCCGCGCGAGGGCAGCGTGGACGCTCATCAAGGACCTCCGAAGAGTCGGGTACGGGGTTTCCCGGCGGGAGTGCCGGAGCCGGAACGCAGCCGGGCGGACACGTGGTGTGTGTCGGGGTGCGGCGGGTTCGGGTTACGGCTCGTTATTGGTTCGAGTCCGAATTCGGGAAAACAATTCCGCGCTATTCCGATTCGGTTTCGGCTACTAGGGCCGTTGGACCCGGGTCAGGCCCGGCCGGAGGTCCCGGAGCCCTTGCCCTTGCCGTGGTTGCGCGTGCGCTGCGGGTTGGCGGGCTTCGCGGGCTTCGGCTTGTCGTCGTGGGTCACGGCGGCGGGTTCGAGCTCGGCGGACTCGGTGGCGCGGGGGCCCGGATCGGGGGTGCCGGAGACGGCGAGCGGAGCCGGGGAAGGAGCCGCGGGCGCGGGCGAGCTGGGCGTGGGCCGCTGGGCCGGGGTGGTGGTGCTGGCGTCGTGAGTGGACAGGAGCAGAGCGGAGGCGGCGGCCACGGCGGCGGCGGTGAGCCCGGCGGTCGCGGTGAGACGGCGGCGTTTCGCGGGCTCGCTTGTTGGCGTGAGGCCGATTGCGGAGAGGATTTTCCGCGGGGCGGCCGGGTGGGGCCGGCTGGTGTTGCCGACCGTAGGGGGGAGGGTGGAATGGTCGGCTGAGCCGGTGGGCAGGCTGTGCCGGGAATCGGTGGCTGCGCTCGCGGCGGCGCGGGGTGAGTCGGGGTGGCTGGTTGCGCCGTGGCCACCCGCGGCGGCGGGCGAGTCAGCGTGGCCGGCACCACTCGCCGCGGCGAGGCGCCAGCCCTTCGCACCGCCGACCGGTGCCGCGCGGTGGCGCCTCAACGCCTCACCCAGCCGACCCGCCGGCCACGGCCGCGTCGGGACCGGTGCGTGCAGCAACTCCCGGACCTCCGCCGCCGTCGGGCGGTCTCCCGGTTCGCGACGGGTCATCCGGCGCAGCGTGTGCGCCAGCGACGGCGGCAACCCCTCCGGGATCCTCGGCGGCCGGGTCAGCCGGGCCATCGCCGCCTCGACCATCGTGCCCGGGTACTCGCGGCGGCCCGTCACGCACTCCAGCAGGATCAACCCCAGCGCGTACACGTCCGCCGGCGGCCCGGCCCGCTCGCCGCCGACCTGCTCCGGCGCCAGGTACGCCGCCGTGCCCGGGACCACGCCCGTGCCCGTGATGTGCGTCGTGTCCAGGGCGTGCGCGATGCCGAAGTCGCCGATCAGCGGGCCGTCCACGGACACGAACACGTTGGCGGGCTTGAGGTCCCGGTGGACGACGCGCCGCGCGTGGACGTGGGCCAGCGCCTCGGCCAGCCCGTCCGCCAGCTCCGTCACCTCGGCCACCGGCAGCGGCCCGGACAGCAGCCGCTCCGCCAGGTTCTCGCCTTCGACCAGCTGCATCACCAGGTACGTGCGGCCGTGGTCGGTGCCGCTGTCGAGCAGCGCCACCACGCCCGGATGGGTGATGCTGCCCTGGATGCTCATCTCCCGCAGCCGGCGGCGCTGGTCGAGCGCGACGGCGTTCCGGTCGTAGATCTTGACCGCGACCTCGCGCTGGAGCCGCAGGTCGTAGGCCCGGTACACCCGCGCCGTCCCGCCGCTGCCGACCAGCCTGCCGACCTCGTACCGCCCGGCCAGCAAGCCCGGCGGGCGGTCGTCCTCGAGGGAACGCGGGGTGGCGGGAACCTCGTCGAGGGTGAAACGCGCACACGTGACGTCGTCCGCGTCGCCCATCGGCGCGTTCCCCGTTCTGCCGGCTTCGTCGGCCACGGCCGCGATGTACCCCGATCACGTGCCGGGCAAACGTCAAAAGATCACGCGAAAGCGTCCACCCCGGTCAGTTCGGCCGACAGCGTCCACAGGCGACGGGCCTCGTCGCGGTCCACGGCGTACCGGCGCACTCCGGACTCGGCAAGGCCTTCGGCGTCGTCCGGGGCCAGTTCGGCGACGTCGCAGTCCTCCAGGTACAGCCCGCCGAGCCCGGCCAGCTGCGGTGACGTCGCGGCCCAGACCGTCGTCGCCGCGCCCTGCTCCGGCGTCTTGAACTTGACCAGGTAGTTGCCGGCTTCGTCGATCCAGCCGCGGGCGATGTGCTCCTCCCGGGACAGGTGCCGCTGCAGCGGCGTCATGATGCCGCCGGGGTGCAGCGCGAACGCGCGGACACCGCGGGACGCGCCCAGTTCGTCCAGCCGGACGGCGAAGAGCACGTTGGCCGTCTTGGCCTGCCCGTAGGCGGCCCACTTCTCGTAGCCGTGCTCGAACTGGACGTCGTCCCAGCGGATCGGCGAGTAGTGGTGGCCGCGCGAGGACAGGACGACGACGCGGGCACCGTCGGCGACGGCCGGCCACAGGCGGTTGACCAGGGCGAAGTGGCCGAGGTGGTTGGTGGCGAACTGGGCTTCCCAGCCGGGGCCGACGCGGGTCTCCGGGCAGGCCATCACGCCGGCGTTGGTGATCAGGAGGTCGATCCGCCGTCCGGTGGCGAGGAAGCGCTCGGCGAACGCGCGGACGCTGTCGAGGTCGCCCAGGTCCAGCTCGCCGACCTCGACGTTCTCCAGGCCGGCCAGTGCCTCTTCGGCGGTCTCGCGGCGGCGGGCCGGGACGACGACGTGGGCGCCGGCGCCGGTCAGCGCGCGGGTGGTCTCGAGGCCGATCCCGGAGTACCCGCCGGTGACGACGGCGAGCTTGCCGGTGAGGTCCACGCCTGCGACGGCTTCGGCGGCCGTGGTGGCGGCGCCGAAACCCGAACCGATCTTGTGCTGTGCGGTGGTCATGCCCCGACGCTACGAGCTGGAGTGCGCTCCAGCGCAAGTCGCGCGGACGCGGCCGAAAGAGGGGACAATCGCGGGGGAGAGGCAGCCGACCCAGGAAGGCTCTGATGTCCGACTACTACGGGAACCAGCCCCAGGACGTCCGCCCGGGGATCGACGCGCGCCGGCTGTGGGCGGGCGGGGTGGCGACGGCGGTGATCGCGGCCCTGCTCGCGGTGGTCGGGTTGCTGATCGCGCGCGGCGTCTTCGAGGTCGAAGTGCTGGCCCCAAAAGGCGAGGGCGTCTGGGGCAACGCGAGCACCACGACGTACGCGCTGGTCGCCGCCGCGGTGGCCCTGCTCGCCACCGGGCTGATGCACCTGCTGAGCGTCGCGACGCCGGCGCCGTCCCAGTTCTTCGGCTGGATCATGGTGCTGGTGACGCTGATCGCGGTGGTCCTGCCGCTGACGTTGACGGTCGCACCGAGCGCGAAGATCGCCACGGCCGCGATCAACCTCGTCATCGGGCTCGTCATCGCCGCGGTCGTGAACAGCATGGCGGCCAGCGCCCGGACGCTGCACCGGCGCCGCACGAGCCAGCAGAACGCCGCGCCGCCGCCGACCCGGCAGTACCCGCAGCAGCAGCCGCCGCCGACCCGCTACTACGACCAGTGACCGTGGACACGGCCGACGTGCGGGCGACGAACCGCCGCGTGATCGAGCAGTTCCGGGCGGGCGGCGAGGTCGAGGGCATGCACCGCGAACGGCTGGTGCTGCTGACCACGACGGGCCGCAATTCCGGGAAACCGCGCACGGTCCCGATGATGTACCACCGCGACGGCGACCGGCTGCTGGTCGTGGCGTCCAACATCGGGTCGCCGAAGCACCCGGGCTGGTACCTGAACCTGATCGCCGACTCCCGGGTCAAGGTGGAGGTGGACGGCCACGAGTTCGACGGGGAGGCGCTGCCGCTGCTGGGGGCGGACTACGTGCGGACGTGGACGGAGCTGGAGAAGCTCTACCCGTTCCTGGCCGACCACCAGGCGAAGGCCCGGCAGGCCAGGCGGGTGATCCCGATCGTGGAGCTGTCCGAAGAGGACTGACCGCAGCCAGTCCTCTTCGGACGGACTCCTACTTGCTCGCCACCCGGCGGTACTTGGCCGTCGCCAGGGGAGCGAACACCGCGATGATCGCCACGCAGCACAGGATCGAGTACAGCGCCGCGTTCTCCGCCGGCCAGCCCGTCTGCGCCGGGCCGAAGCGGTTGCCGAACAAGTCCCTCGTCGCGTTGATCACCGCCGTGAACGGGTTCCAGTCCGCGATCGCCTTCAGGAACGCCGGCAGCGTCTGGGTCGGGACGAACGCCGAGGAGATGAAGCTCAGCGGGAACATCCAGATGAGCCCGAGGCTCTGCGCCACCTCGACGCTGCGCGCCGCCAGGCCGATCAGGGCGCCCACCCAGGACAGCGCCCACGCGAACATCAGCATCACCAGGTAGCCCAGCAGCGCGTCCCAGAAGCTCCCGCGGATGCGCCAGCCCACGATCAGCCCGCACGCCGACATCACGACCAGCGCCACCACGCTGACCACCAGGTCGGACGTCGTCCGGCCGAGGACCACCGCGATGCGGGACATCGGCAGCGAGCGGAACCGGTCGATGATGCCCTTCTGCAGGTCGTTGGCGAAGCCGATGACCGTGAACGCCGAGTTGAACGCCACCGTCTGGGCGAAGATCCCGGCGATGAGGAACTCGCGGTAGGCCGCGCCGCCCGCTTCGCCGCCGATCGCGTTGCCGAAGACGTACGCGAACAGCAGCACGAACATGATCGGCTGCAGCGTCGCCGCCATCAGCCAGTCCGGGTTGCGGCGGACGTTCATCAGGTTGCGCCACGTGATGATGCCGCCGTCGGAAATGCCCTTCGCCAGCGCGTTCACTTCGCGGCCTCCTCGGGGGCTTCGGCGCCGTGGCCGGTCAGGGACAGGAAGACGTCGTCGAGGGTCGGCCGGTGCAGGGCGACGTCCTGGACGGCGATGCCCTGGGCGTCCAGCCGGCGCAGGGCCTCGATGAGCGCCTTCGGGCCGGTGTCGACGAGGATCTCCGCGCGCCGCGTGTGGTCGTCGCCGGACGGCTCGCCCGTCCCCACCTCGCGCAGCACCGCCAGCGTCGTCGGCAGGTCCGCGGGCGAGGCGACGACCAGCTCCAGCCGCTCGCCGCCGATCTGGGCCTTGAGCTCGTCGGCCGTGCCGCGCGCGATCACCTTGCCGTGGTCGATCACCACGATCGAGTCGGCGAGCTGGTCGGCCTCTTCGAGGTACTGGGTGGTCAGCAGGACGGTCGTGCCGTCGGCGACCAGCTCCTTGATGACGCCCCACGTGTCGAGCCGCCCGCCGGGGTCGAGGCCGGTGGTCGGCTCGTCGAGGACGACGACGGTCGGCTCGGCGACCAGCGCGCCGGCCAGGTCGAGCCGCCGTCGCATGCCGCCCGAGTAGCCCTTCGCCGGCCGGTCGGCGGCCTCTTCGAGCGCGAACCGCGCCAGCAGCTCCCGGGCGCGTGTGCGGGCGGCCGATTTCCCGCGCCCGTAGAGCCGCCCGACCATGTAGAGGTTCTCGAACCCGGTGAGGTTCTCGTCGACGGCCGCGTACTGCCCGGACAGGCCGATCCGCTGCCGGACCTCGTCGGGCTGGGCCAGGACGTCGTAGCCGGCCACGTGCGCCGAGCCCGAGTCCGGCCGCAGCAGCGTGGTCAGGATGCGGACCGTGGTGGTCTTGCCGGCGCCGTTCGGGCCGAGCAGGCCGAGCACGCGCCCGGCCGGGATGTCGAGGTCGACGCCGTCGAGCGCGCGGGTCGACCCGTAGGTTTTGACGAGCCCGCGCACCTGGACGGCGCTGTCCGGTTCCGGCATGGCGGTTTCCCCTCTCGGTGACCCCGCCAAGCTAGGCCAAGTGCGTCCGGTTTGTCCTCCGGGTTTCTCCCTGAGCCGGTTCAGTTCGCCGAAAGCGTGACGGCGAACTCCGGCGGCGTCCGCAGCGTCTGGAAGACGACGCAGTAGCGCTCGGTCAGCTTCTTGAGCGTGGCGAGCTGCTCTTCGGAGGCGTCGGTGTCCAGCGCGAACGACAGCCGGATCGCGCGGAAGCCCACCGGGGCGTCCTTCGCGACGGCGAGAGTGCCGCGGAAGTCGAGGTCCCCTTCGGCGCGCACGCGGCCGCCGCGCACCTCGAGCCCCAGCGACGTCGCCACGGCCCGCAGCGTCACCCCGGCGCAGGCGGCGAGCGCTTCGAGCAGCATGTCGCCCGAACAGGCGAGGCTGCCGTCGCCACCGGTGGCCGGGTGCAGGCCGGCTTCGACGACCGCGCGGCCCGTTTCGACCTTGCACGAGATGCCGAGGCCGTCCAGTTCGGCGTCGGCGTGCAGCGTGACGAGCGCGCTCTCCGGCTGCTCGCGGTACTTGTCCTTCAGCGGGGCCTGGGTCGCGCGCAGCTCTTCGGTGTCCATGCGCCGATTCTGCCCCCCGGGGACGCGAAAACGGGGAGGCCGGGAATCCCGGCCTCCCCGCTTCGATCGTCAAAGCGTCAGCTCAGGGTGACGGCCACGTCGTCGATGACGAACGAGGTCTGCAGCGAGCTGTCCTCGGTGCCGGTGAACTTCAGCGCCAGGGTGCCGCCGGCGGCCGACGAGACGTCGATCGTGCGGAGGGTGTACCCGGTCGCCTTGTTCAGGTTGGAGTAGCTGCCCAGCGTCGCGCTGCCGTTGGTGACGGTCAGCTTGTCGTAGGCGGTGGTGGAGGTGGTTTCCGCCGTGTCGATGTGCAGGTAGAACGTCAGGCTGGCGTGGCAGCCGGCCGGGATGCTCACCGACTGGGCGACGGACTCCGTGTGCGTGGAGCCGTAGCCGTCGAGGTAGGCGGAGTAGGTGCCGCCGTGCGCGGCCTCACCCGAGGACGCCCACTGGCCGATGGCACCGGTGGTGCCGGTCCAGTTCGCCGCGCCGGACTCGTAGCCGCCGTTGACGATCTTCTGGCCGGTGCAGTTGCCGGTGGTGCCGACGGTCCAGCTGAACGACGCCGTGCCGGTCTTGTTGGCCGCGTCCTTCGCCGTCACCGTGACGTTCGAGGTGCCCGCGGTGGTCGCGGTGCCCGAGATCGTGCCGGTGGAGGCGTTGATGGACAGGCCGGCCGGGAGACCGGTGGCGGTCCAGGTGTACGGCGAGGTGCCGCCGCTCGCGGAGAGCGGGAGGTTGACCGAAGCGCCGGTCACGGTCGACTGGTTGCCCGGGTTCGAAACCGTGACGGTGCCGGTCGCCGAGCAGGTCGGGTCGGCCGACTGCGCCGGGACGGAGATCGCGTCCCACGCCGCCTTGACGGTGTTGAACTCGGTGCAGCTGCCCGGGAAGAGGTTCTTCGCCGCGGTCAGCGTCCAGGTGCGGTACTTCAGGTACGAGCTGCTGGAGGTCTTGAGCAGCATCGCGTTGTAGAAGATCTTCACCGCGTTCTGGACACCGATGCCGGTGACCGTGGAGCTGTTGCACGTCGTGCTGGTCGGCTGCCCGTTGGTCGGGTTGGTGCCTTCGGCCAGCAGGTAGAACCAGTGGTTGCCGGGGCCGGCGGCCGCGTGCACCTCACCGTTGGGGACGGAGCTGTCGTAGCAGTTCTTGTCGCCCAGCGCCGACGGGTTGTACATGTTGCGGATCGGGCCGGAGCCGACCAGGTTCACCGACTCGCCGACGAGGAAGTCCGGCACGTCGCCGCCCGAAGGCTCATTCGCGAACCACTCGGTGGAGGCGCCGAAGACGTCCGCGACGAACTCCTGCGTGCCCGCGCCCGAGATGCCACCCGGGGTGTGGTCGTCGATGCCGTGGCCGTGCTCGTGCGCGACGACGTCGATCGAACCGATCCACTGGTTCTGCGTGTTGTGGCCGATCTGGACCTGCGTGCCGTCGTAGTAGGCATTCTCGTCGTTCAGGCCGACGCGGATCGGCCAGCCGCCGCCGTTGCCGTCGAACCCATTGCGGCCCAGCCACTGCGAGAGCATCTTGTTCTCGGTCTGGGCGGCGAACAGGGCGTCGACGCAGCCGGTCTCGCGGCTGGTCGCGTTGCCGTTGCCCCAGGCGTCGTCCGGCCCGCTGAAGGTGGTGTTGCTGGCCGCGTCCTGGCAGGACGTGTTGGTGATGGCCGGGTCCTTCAGCGTGTACGTGCTGCCCGAGTGGGTGGTGTCGAGGTGCACCGGGTTCGGGCGGTTGTACGCGCTGGTGCCGTCGCCGTTCATGACGTGCTCTTGGGTCTTGAGCACCTTGCCGCTGGCGGCGTCGACGATGACGTCGAGGCGGCTCGGGCCCTCGGCGTCGCGGCCGACGACGGTGCTCTTCCACGCCAGCGTCGGCGTGCCGAGCGCGTAGACGACCTGCTGCGCGGGGCTCACGCTGTCCACGGCGGACAGCTGCTGCCGCGCGGTCGCCTCGGCCGCGGCCTTCGTCACCTTGGCGCCGGTGGTGGCGAGGTCGATGGTCTGGTCCTGCGCGACGGAGGTGCCGAGCACCTGGCCCGTCGAGTTGGTCGCGACGACGAAGTCGCCGCCGACCACCGGCAGGCCCTTGTAGCTGCGCTCGTACGGGATGTACTGCAACCCGTTGGTGGCGGAAATCGCTTTCTGGGCCAGGAAAACGTCGTCCGCGCTGGCGTGCAGCGCGGCCGGCCTGCTCGCCACCAGACCGGCGGCCGCGGTCGCGGCCTGGGCCACGGCGCTCGGGGCGGCGCCGGGAGCGGCGTTCGGGGTGGGTTGTGCCTGTGCGGTGCCGGTGATGCACAGCGCGCCGACGAGCACGCCGGTTGCTGCCAAGACGACAGGACGTCTCAGATCCATCGAGGATTCCCTCCGGGCAGGGTGAACCAGGCCCGGGTTCGAGGCCGGGCCGGATCAAGGGGACGAGAGGTGGTGCCGTGGAACGGAAATCAGAATCCGGTGCCGGAGCCTCGTGAACAAGCGACTAACGTACGGTCTTGTCCACTGACCGCAATACTTCCCAAAAAGGACATTTCCCGCCATTGGGATTCCCGGGCTGTCGGTCCACTTAGGACTAGATGCGGATCACCGCCGTTCGGGTGATCTTTTCCGCGTCCGAACGGAGAAGGCCCCTTCACCGGGAATCGGTGAAGGGGCCTTCTTGGTACGACTGTGTCAGGCGGTCGTCTCGCGCTTCGGGAGTTTCCAGCCCGGGCGCACGAAGTGACACGTGTACCCGTTCGGAATGCGCTGCAGGTAGTCCTGGTGCTCCGGCTCGGCCTCCCAGAAGTCGCCGACGGGGCTGACTTCGGTGACGACCTTGCCCGGCCACAACCCGGATGCCTCGACGTCGGCGATGGTGTCGTCGGCGACGCGCTTCTGCTCGTCGTTTTCGAAGAAGATCGCCGACCGGTAGCTCAGGCCGATGTCGTTGCCCTGGCGGTTCTTCGTCGTCGGGTCGTGCACCTGGAAGAAGAACTCGAGCAGGTCGCGGAACGTCGTCTGAGTGGGGTCGTAGACCACCTCGATGGCCTCGGCGTGCGTGCCGTGGTTGCGGTAGGTGGCGTTCGGGACGTCGCCGCCGCTGTAACCGACCCGGGTCGAAATCACCCCGGGCTGACGGCGGAACAGCTCCTGCATGCCCCAGAAGCAGCCGCCGGCCAGGACGGCCCTTTCGGTTGACGTGGTCACGGCGTCACTCCTTCTCCTCGTGTGGTGCTGCCACCTGTACAACTTCGGTGCTCAGCCGATGATTCCACGGGAGTCTTACGAGAGCGTGACGTCACCCCGCCTGCAGCTTCGCGAGGGTGAGCACCTCCCCGCCGATGCCCCAGCCGCCGTCGGCGACCTCTTCGACCAGCACCATCGTGTTCGCGCGGGCGCGGTCGCCGTAGATCTCGGCGTAGAGGTCGGTGGCGCGGGTGACGAGCTGCTCCTTCTGCTCGGCGGTGAGGGTGCCGGCGGGGACCTTGAAATTGGCGAACGGCATGGACGTGTCCTTCGGTATCGATGTTCTCAACTTGACGTGATCGACGCTAACACGTGCTGCGGATCATCGCTACCCTCAACTTGATATCGATGGTATCCGCTGGTAGCTTCGGTGTGGTGGACGTACGGACGCGAATTCTGGAAGCGGCGGCAGCCTTGCTGGCGCGGTCCGGCGAGTTCTCCACGCGGGCCGTCTGCGAGGCCGCGGGGGTCGGCGCGCCGGCGTTGTACCGGCAGTTCGGCGACAAGGAGGGCCTGCTCGCCGCCGTCGTCGACCACGCCTTCGAGGCGTACCTGGCCGGGAAGCGGGCCGCCCGGCGGTCCGACGACCCGGTGCGCGACCTGCGCGACGGCTGGGACAACCACGTCGCGTTCGCGCTGGACCACCCCAACCACTACCGCGTGCTCTACGCGGGCCTGTCGACCCCGCCGGGCGCGGCGGCCGAAGCGCACGGGCTGCTGCTCGCGGTCCTCGAGCGCTGCGCGGCGGCCGGGCGGCTGAAGGTGCCGCCGCCGCTCGCCGCGCAGATGGTGATGGCGGCCAACGCCGGCGTCGCGCTGTCGATGGTCACCCGGCCGGAGCTGTACCCGGATCCGGAGTTTTCCGTGCGGGTGCGCGAAAGCGTGCTCGCCGGCATCCTCGCCGAGGGTGCGCCGGAGCCGGGTGGCGTCGCCGTGGCGGCGACGACGCTCGCCGCCCGGCTGAACGGGTCGACGTCGCTGTCCGAGGCCGAGGTGACGATGCTGCGGGAGTGGCTGGGGCGGTTGAGCGTCCACAGTGGACGCTGAGCCGGACGGAGGGCCGCGTTGGTCCGTTCGCTTGCGGCGCGAGGTTTCTTCCCGCTCCACACGGCCACTGCCGGGTGCCGGTGGGACGATGAGCCGGGGCCGCCCCCGAACCGGCCCCGGGGAGGCGCGCGATGCGCGAGCACGACGGAGCCGTCTCGGAACGCACCAGCGGGGTGCTGGTCATCGAAATCCGCGGCGAACTCGACATCGACACGGTGCTGCGGTGGACGACGCTGATCGAAGCGGCCCTGTGTGAATTACCGGCCCCGCATTTGCTGGTGCTGGACCTCGCGACGCTCGAATTCCTTTCCGCGCGCGGGGCGAGGGGGCTGCTTCAGGCCGTGGAGTGCTGTCGGGACCGCGGAATCGCCGGTTGCCTGATCGTGACGCCGGGGAGTGTGGCCGACCGGGTGGTGCGGATGACGAGCCTCGGCGAGCGGGTTCGGGTGTTCCCGAACCGGCTGTCCGCAATCGCGGCCAGCCAGCCGGTGGCGGTGCGCTGGCTGCCCGGCTGACAGCCGGCGGCAGTGCGCGGGCTGTCGGGCCGGCCAGGCCGCCGGTTGCGGTCGGCTGGGCCCACCTCACCGGCCTCCTTGCGGTTGGCCGTGGCGGTGCCCTGCTGCTGAGCCGGCTTCCTGACCGTCCGTCAAGCCGGTTCGCGCACCAGCTCCGCCGCCGCGTCGGCGAACGCCCGCACCCGCGCCGTCGCCGAACCCTCCCGCCACACCAGGCCCCACTCCAGCCGCGGCGCGTCGTCCAACGGCACGTACGCCACGTCCGGCCGCGGGTAGTACCTCCGGATGTGCGCGCCCACCGGCAGCACGCCCGCACCCGCACCCGCCAACGTCAGCAATTCCTGCAGCCCAGCTCGCGGCCGCGTCACCGCGTCCGGTGCGTGCTCGTCCAGCCACGGGTCCGGCAGCGCACACCGCAACACCGTCACCCGTCCGAAATCCGCGACAGACACCGTGTCACGCCGCGCGAACGGGTGACCCGCCGCCATCGCCAAGAACCGCCGCTCCCGCACCAGCACTGGGCCGGTGACCAGCCCCGGAGCATCGAGCGGGAGACCGGCCAGCACCACGTCCACCTCACCCTCGTGCAACCACGGCAGCACCTCCGCCGGGCGGACCTCGCGGAATTCGACCTCGCAACCGGGCACCCGCCGCCGGACCAGCTCGGCCACCCCGGCCAGCAGCTGCCCGCCCGCGGCGTCGCCGAACGCGACACGCAGCGTGCCCGTGACCCCGCGGGCGGCCGCCACCGCGCCGTCCAGCGCCGACACGACCGCCGCCCACGCCGGCGCGAGGTCGGCAAGCAACTGCCGCCCCACCGGCGTCAGCTCGACCCGGCGGCTGGTCCGGGTGAACAGGGGCGCGCCGATCCGCCGTTCCAGCTTCCGGATCGTCTGGCTGACCTGCGCGGTCGACACGCGCAGCCGCTCCGCCGTCCGGCCGAAGTGCAGCTCCTCGGCCAGCGCCAGGAACGACTCGACCTCGCGCGTCTCCATCAGCTAGCTGTGATGTCCAAGGACGTTGTTCCGCGATGAGGTGACCGGTGACGGCCTGTCGCACAGACAGGTGAAGGCCTCCGGAGGTGAAGTGGAG
>NZ_JBIWAI010000010.1:0-200270 GCF_044759945.1 Amycolatopsis sp. NPDC098790 | reverse complement strand
CGCCCGGTCCCATTCCGAACCCGGAAGCTAAGCCTGACAGCGCCGATGGTACTGCAACCGAAGGGTTGTGGGAGAGTAGGACACCGCCGAACTTACTTACGGGAAGGCCCCGGTCGAGACGGAAACGTCTCCCGGGGCCTTTTCGCATGCCCGCATCCAGCCGAGCCGGCGTGGCTACTCCGCGGGCCGGCGCAGCAGGTACGTGTCCATGATCCAGCCGTGCCGCTCCCGGGCCTCGGCACGAACCCGGCGGATCTCCTCCGCCAACCCCGCCGTCAGCGGCCCGGACACCAGCACCTCGTCCGGCGTCCCCACGTACGCACCCCAGAAGATCTGCAAGCCCTCGTCCGTGAACCGGTCGAAGGTCGTGTGCGCGTCCAGCAGCACGAACACGTCGTCCACCTCCGCAGGCCACCCGGCGGCCAACCGGCGGCCCGTGGTCAGCTGTACCGACCGGCCGATCTGGTTCATCGTCGTCCGGTGGCGGGCCACCAGCGCCGAAATGCTGCTGATCCCCGGGACCACCTCGTACTCGAACTCGACGTTTCCCCGCGCCAGCACCGCCTCGATCAGCGCGATCGTGCTGTCGTACAGCGACGGGTCGCCCCACACCAGGAACGCCCCCACCGAGTCGGGCCCCAGCTCCGACAACAGCAGCCGCTCGTACACCGCCGCCCGCGCCTCGTGCCAGTCGGCCACCGCCGCCCGGTAGTCGGACGGCGTCCGGTCGCGGGGCGGGTCCGTGGCCAGCACCACGCGGTAGCCCGGCCGCGTCACGAACCGGTCGAGGATCTCCTGGCGCAACCGGACCAGGTCCGCCTTCTCCGACCCCTTGTCGAGCACGAAGAACACGTCGACGCGGTTGAGGCGGTCGATCGCCTGGACCGTCAGGTGCTCCGGGTCGCCGGCGCCGATCCCGATCGCGTAGAGCTTGCGCATACCGCGAGTGTGGTGGGGGTCGCGAGTGAACCCCTACCCCCGATGGGTATAAAGGAAGGAGAACGAAAGGAGCCGCCGATGACCGAGGCGAGCTACACCGTCGAGGGCATGACCTGCGGACACTGCGCCACGTCGGTGCGCGAAGAGGTCTCCGAGCTCGAAGGCGTCCAGAGCGTGGACGTCGACGTCGAGAGCGGCCGCGTCACCGTGACCAGCGACACCCCGCTGACGACCGACGCCGTCGCCGCGGCCGTCACCGAAGCCGGATACCGGCTGGTCGCCTGAGCCATGACCACCGCGACCCGGGTCGAACTCGCCATCGGCGGCATGACGTGCGCGTCCTGCGCCGCCCGGGTCGAGCGCAAGCTCAACAAGGTCGACGGCGTGACCGCGACGGTCAACTACGCCACCGAGAAAGCCCAGGTCAGCTACCCGGACGCCCTGTCGGTCGACGACCTCAAGGCCGTCGTCGAGGCCGCCGGCTACTCCGCGAAGCTGCCGGAGCCCGAAGCGCCCGACGAGACGCCCACGCTGCGCAAGCGTTTGCTGGTGTCGGTGGTCCTGACCGTCCCGCTGGTCGCCCTCGCGATGGTCCCGGCCTGGCAGGTCGACCCGTGGGTCCTGCTCGTCCTCGCCGCCCCGGTCGTGACGTGGGGCGCGTGGCCCTTCCACCGCGCCGCCGCCGTCAACCTGCGCCACGCCACCGCGACCATGGACACGCTGATCTCGCTCGGCGTCGTCGCGTCGGTGGCCTGGTCGCTGTACGCGCTCCTCGTCGGGATGGCGGGGCACGGCCTCTACTTCGAGGTTGCCGCCGCGGTCACCACGTTCATCCTGGCCGGCCGCTACTTCGAGACCCGCTCCAAGCGCCGCGCCGGCGCCGCCCTCCGCGCGCTGATGGACCTCGGCGCGAAGGACGTCACCGTCGTCCGCGACGGCGAAGAGCACCTGATCCCCGTCGAGCAACTGCGAGTGGACGACGTGTTCGTCGCCCGGCCCGGCGAGAAGATCGCCACCGACGGCGTGATCACCGAGGGCGGTTCGGCGGTCGACACCAGCATGCTCACCGGGGAACCGGTGCCGGTCGAGGTCGGGCCGGGCGACGCGGTCACCGGCGCCACCGTCAACGTCGGCGGCCGGCTGTTCGTCCGCGCCACCCGCGTCGGCGACGACACCCGCCTGGCACAGATGGCCCGGCTCGTCGAAGCCGCGCAGAACGGCAAGGCCGAGGTCCAGCGGCTCGCCGACCGGGTCTCGGCGGTGTTCGTGCCGGCGGTCGTCTTCGCGGCGCTGGCCACCCTGGTGGTCTGGCTCGCGACCGGCGGCAGCGAGGACGCCGCGTTCACCGCCGCCGTCGCCGTGCTGATCATCGCCTGCCCGTGCGCGCTCGGCCTCGCGACGCCGACGGCGCTGCTCGTCGGCACCGGCCGCGGCGCGCAGCTCGGCATCCTCATCAAGGGCCCCGAGGTGCTCGAGAACACGCGCCGCGTCGACACCGTCGTCCTGGACAAGACCGGCACCGTCACCACGGGCCGGATGACGCTGGTCGAGGGCGACGGCGAGCCGCTGCGGCTGGCGGGTGCCGTCGAGGCCGCGTCCGAGCACCCAATCGGCCGCGCGGTCGCGGAGGCCGCGAAGCAGCGGTTCGGCGCGCTCCCGGCCGTCACGGAGTTCCGCAGCACCCCGGGCGTCGGCGTGAGCGGCGTCGTGGAGGGGCGCACGGTCAGCGTCGGGCGCGCCGACGGCGCCATCGGGGTGAGCTGGGACGGCGAGGTCCGCGGGCGCCTGGTCGTCGCCGACAAGATCAAGCCGACGTCCGCCCGCGCGGTCGCCGAGCTGCGCGAACTCGGCCTGACGCCGATCCTGCTGACCGGCGACCACGCCGGCGCGGCCCGGGCGATCGCGGCCGAGGCGGGGATCGACGAGGTCGTCGCCGAGGTGCTGCCGGAAGGCAAGGTCGACGTCGTCAAGCGCCTGCAGGCCGAAGGGCGCGTGGTGGCGATGGTCGGCGACGGCGTCAACGACGCGGCCGCGCTCGCCCAGGCCGATCTGGGGCTGGCCATGGGCACGGGCACCGACGCGGCCATCGAAGCGAGCGACCTGACGCTGGTGCGTGGCGACCTGCGCGTGGCCGCCGACGCGATCCGGCTGGCCCGCCGGACGCTGGCCACCATCAAGGGCAACCTGTTCTGGGCGTTCGCGTACAACGTCGCGGCGCTGCCGCTGGCCGCGCTCGGCCTGCTCGACCCGATGATCGCGGGCGCGGCGATGGCGTGCTCGTCGGCGTTCGTGGTGAGCAACAGCCTCCGGTTGCGCCGCTTCCGCTGAACCCCCGGAGGGTATAGTCGGTGGTCAGGGACGGGCGACGACGGGGACAGGTGGGCGATGACGGGTTACGGCACCGAGCGGGAGGCTTACCTCAAGCGCCTGCGCCGGATCGAGGGGCAGATCCGCGGGCTGCAGCGGATGGTCGAGCAGGACAAGTACTGCATCGACATCCTGACCCAGGTCTCGGCGGCGACGAAGGCACTGCAGTCGTTCTCGCTCGAACTGCTCGACGAGCACCTGGCGACCTGCGTGGTCCAGGCGGCCGCGGCCGGCGGTGAAGAGGCGGACCTGAAGGTGCGCGAGGCCTCGGACGCGATCGCGCGCCTGGTGCGGTCCTAGCGCACCAGCACGGCCAGCGTGAGGCCGCCGGCGTTGGTCGTGAAGTGCACGATCACCGACGCCAGCACGCCCCGGCCCCGGTGCCGCCACCAGTGCAGGAAGATCCCGGCGACGCCGGCCGCCGCCATGGCCAGCACCTGCAGCACCACCACCGGCGTCGCGCCGAACACCGCGTGGACCGCCGCGTTGCGGCCGATCGCGAGCGCCGGGAGCGCGTGCCACAGGCCGAACAGCGCCGCCGCGCCGAGGATTGGCGGCCAGCGCCAGCGGTCGTCCGTCGCGCCCAGCAGGCCCGGCAGCACGCCGCGGAACGCGACCTCCTCGATCAGCACCGTCCCGAACAGGATGCGGCCGCAGGTCAGCCAGAGCAGCTGGCCGAAGTCGGGGTCGCCGACGCGGCCGTCCTGGTACACCGTGCGCAGCGACGGCACCGCCAGCGCGATCCCGAAGACCACCGCGACCAGCCCGGCCCCGGCCAGGCCGACCAGCGCGGGACGGCGGAGCGTGCCCAGCCCGAGCCCGGTCCACGTGCACCCGGCGGCCCGGCCGAGGCCGATCAGGATGGCGGCCGCGACCAGCCCGCACACCGGGTAGGCCCAGCCCGGCAGCACGCGGTTGGCGAGCGTCGTCGAGGCGGCCAGCACGACGACCGCGGTGACCAGGGCGAACGTCCGTGTCAAGGGATGGTGTCCCGGGAGTCCGGCGGCACCTTCGCGGCCACGGTCGGCGGGTGGGTCGGGGTCGGTGGGTGTTGTGCCGTTGGTGGGTGGGTCGGGGCTGGCGGGTGTTGCAGTGTCGCCGGGTGGGTCGGGGCTGATGGGTGTTGCACTGTCGCCGGGTGGGTCGGGGCTGGCGGGCGTTGCACTGTCGCCGGATGGGTCGGGGCTGGCGGGCGTTGCACTGTCGCCGGATGGGTCGGGGCTGATGGGTGTTGCACCGTCGCCGGGTACGCCGGGGTCGGCAGAGACAGCACCATCGGCGGGTGGGTCGGGGCCGGCGGCCGGACGGCGGCGTCGATCGGCGGGGCGAGGCGCCGGAGCGTCGTGGCCTGAGCCGTGACCGGCGGGATACTCGGTGGCCTCACCCGACGATCATGCTGGCTGCCCGGCCGGTCGGCAACCGTCAGCCCACGGCGTCCGTGAGGTCCGCGGGCGAGCGCCGCTGCACGGGCACTCTCTTCGACATGGGCAGTGTGGCTTCGGGGTCGAAGGGCGCGGGCCGGTCGTCGAGGGCGACGGCGGCGTCGGCGAGCAGGGACCGGCAGCCGGTGAGGCTCGCCTGGAGCTTGTCGCGGACTTCGGTGAGGGCGGTGACCTGGCGTTGGGCCGCTTCGACCAGGCGTCCGGCTTCGGCTTCCGCGGTGGCGACCTGCTTCTTCGCTTGGGCTTCGGCGGTCGTCACCAGGCGGCCGGCCTTGCTTTCGGCGGTCGTGACCAGCCGTTCGGATTTGGTCTTGGCCGTCTTGACCAGCTTCGCCGCCTTGGCCTCCGCGGTCTCGACCTGCGTTTTCGCCTCGGCTTGCGCGGTGCTGACCAGGCGTTCCGCCTTTGCCCGCGCGGCGGCTTCCTCCTCGGCCAGCGTGCGCATCGCCTCCGCGCGGCGGAGCGTCATCGCGCGCGTGTGATCCTCTTCTTGCTGGGCGCGGCGGTGTGCGGCCGCTTCGTCGAGCTCACGTCGGCGCTGCTCGGCCGCACGGAGGAACTCCTCGTGCTCGACGCGCCGGCGTTCCGCCTCGGCCTCGGCTTCGGCGACCAGGCGGCGTTCCTTCTCGGTGAGCCGGGCCGCTTCCCGCTCGGCTTCGCGGACCAGGCGCTGGGCCGTTTCCGTTGCCCGCGCGGTGATTTCGCTCGCTTCCTCGCGGGTCAGCTCGATCATCCGGCGGCTCCGCTCCTGCAGCGCGTCCGGCTCGATCGGGGTGCGGCTGATCCGGTCGATCTTCACGCGGAGCTCACGGTTGTCCTCGGCGAGCGCGGCCACGCGCTGCTTCGCGGAGTCGCGTTCGGCGGCGAG
This sequence comes from Amycolatopsis sp. NPDC098790, assembly GCF_044759945.1. Lineage (NCBI taxonomy): Bacteria > Bacillati > Actinomycetota > Actinomycetes > Pseudonocardiales > Pseudonocardiaceae > Amycolatopsis > Amycolatopsis sp. NPDC098790. The sequence continues at coordinate 194,654 of NZ_JBIWAI010000010.1, read as the reverse complement.
TCTGCTCATCTCGGCTTCGGCCCACGCGACGTACTCCGCGACCTGCGCGCGGTGAAAACCGCGCCACGCCAGGTCGAATCCGGGCTGCGTGCGCTCCACGTCCTCGCCACCGCCGGGGGCCATGCCTCACCTCCGAATTGGATGGTTTCTCCTCGGCCGCACGTTTTCCTTGCGGCACCGGGGAATTCCGCGTCCACCCCAGTGTGCCGCAAACCCGCCCCCGCGCGCTGCCCGGGCGGGTGATCATTCGTCGAGCGGTTCTCCCGGACCGGTGGACGTGCTCCGGACGCCGGGCAGCTCGGCGAGTTCGGCGGCCAGGTCGTAGAGATCACCGCGGCCGTCGAGGCGCAGCGTCACGACCGCGATCCGTTGCCCCTCTTCGGAAAGCGGTTCGTGCTCGACGTCGACGTGGTGCACGCTCCACCCGCGTCCGGTGCACGCGGCCAGTGCCGCGCGCAGCACGCCGTGGCCGTCGAGGTAGCTCAGCCGCACGACCGGCGGCTCGCGGCGGTGCCGCGCGACGAACCGCTGCAGCGGCGGGAAGCCGCGCGTCACCACGAAGTGCCCGATCGTCGTGCCGGCGGCGAGCACCGGCAGCCCGGCGCCGCACGCCGTGCCGACCGCGGCGGTGAGCCAGATCGTCGCCGCCGTCGTCAGGCCGCGCACGGCGTCGCGGCGGACGAAGATCAGGCCGCCGCCGATGAAGCCGATGCCGGAGACGATCTGCGCGGCGATCCGCGACGGGTCCAGCGAGACGTGGTCGATGCCCAGCAGGTCCGCGAAGCCGTACTTCGACACCAGCATGAACACGGCCGAGCCGACGCCGACCAGGCTGTGCGTCCGCAGGCCCGCGGCCTTCATGCCGGCTTCGCGCTCGAGCCCGATCGCGACGCTGAGCACCAGCGCGAGCAGGACCGGCGGCAGCAGTTCCCACTGCGCCGGCGTGGACCACAGAGTGGGCAAGGTCACTACCTCCCGGGGTCTTCGGTGTCGGCAAGCGAGGAGACTCGCCGGGGCTTCTCACCTGGGGATACTGGGCCGGAACCCCGATCGTGCCAGGTGAGGTGGGACGCGTGACAGCGAGTCGGCCGGCCCCGGACTTCGTGGGCTACCCGGAGGTGCGCCGCGGCGTCCGCGCCCTGCTCGGCGGCCGCGCCGGCGTCGGACGGCGGCGGGTGCCGTCGTGTCCGGAGTGGACCGTCGCCGACCTGCTGGGCCACCTCACCGCGATCGCCGAGCGGGTGCTCGAGCGCCACGGCGGCCCGGTGCCGGTTTCGACCGCGTCGACCGTCCCGGAGCTGCTCGACCACTGGGACGACGTCGGCGAGGACCTCGACCGGCGCCTCGCGGAGGCGGGCGGCCGCAGCGGCGAGGTCATGGTGATGGACGCCTACACCCACGAGCTGGACCTGCGCGCGGCGCTGGGCGTGCCGCCGCCGGTCGAGCACGCGGCCTGGGCGCCGAGCTTCGAGGTGCTGGTCCGCGGGTTTTCGGGTTCGGTCGCGAGCCGCGGCCTCCCGGCGCTGAGCCTGCGCACGACGGGCGGCTCCCAGTGGACGGCCGGTGTGGGCCGTCCCGCGGCGACGCTGACGGCCCCGGCGCACGAGCTGTACCGCGCACTGGCCGGCCGCCGGTCGCTCGCCCAGCTCACGGCCCTGGACTGGAGCGAGGCGCCGGGGCCGTGGCTGCCGGCGTTCGGCTGGGGCCCGTTCAGCCCGCCCCGCGCACCCGGGGTCTGACGGTCTTCATGCGCCCGGCGGCTCGCCGGGGCCGTGGCTGGTGGCGTGGGCGCCGGGCCGCCGGGCGCTCGGCCGGCGTCGCAGGAGTGGCGTACGGCGCCGGGGGCGTGCCTGCGGGCCGTTCGTGGCCGCGCACCCCAGGGTCTGAGGGGCCTCACCCGCCCGGCGGCTCGCGGTGGGCGCGACGGCGCGGGCGCGGGGCCGCCGGGCGCTCGGCCGGCCGGCGTCCCAGGAGTGGGGTGCGGCGCCGGGGCCCGTTCAGCCCGCCCCGCGCAGCCGCGGCCTGACGGCCCTCACCCGCCCGGGGGCGTGGACCGTCAGCATCGCCGCCAGCGCCAGCACGACGACGCTGAGCAGCACCTCCACCGCCACCGCCTGCCGCAGCCGGCGCAGGTCCGCCGTGATCGTCGTGCCCTCGGCCGTGGGGGCCATGCCCACGCGGACCGCGCGGCGTGACCGGCTCGCCACCGCCAGCAGCGCCGCGAAACCGGCGATCTTCAGCAGCAGGAGCAGGCCGAACTCGGTGGTCCACAGGGTGGACAGCGACGGCATGATGCGCAGCGCCAGCACCGCGCCGCTGATCGCGATCGCCGTCACCGAACCGGCCGCGAGCCGGGAGAAGCGCGTCGCGACCGGAGTGAGGTCCTCGCCGGGTTCCGGCCGGTACAGGCTCAGGGCCAGCTGGACCAGCCCGCCCGCCCAGACGGCGATCGCGCCGAAGTGCACCAGGTCGGCCGAGACTGAGACGAACATGATCGGGTCGGTGACCGGGTGGCCGGTGGCCGAGAACGTCAGCAGCACGAGGAAGCCGGTCACCATGGCCAGGTTCTCGTACCGGGACCGCAGCCGCTCCGGCAGCCCGGGCCGCAGGAGGCGGGGCAGCAGCATCGCCAGGGCGGCCACCGCGGCCAAGCGGAGGAGGAGCAGCTTCCCGTAGGCGACGCGCAGGGTGTCCGCCAGCAACCCGGTGTCGAACACCGCTTCGAGGGTCCGCCCGGCCGCGTACGGGCCTTGCAGCACGAAGGCGGCGGCGGTGGTCACCGCGACGAGCCCCGCCCCCCAGTGCAGCAGCCGCCGGGCGCGGCGGTCGGTGCGAGCCGCCGGACGGCACAGCACGACGAACGCCAGCCCGCCGAGCAGGACGACCCCGACGTAGGCCAGCCAGCGCACCGCCGTCGAGGCGAAGTCGACACCCGGGTCCGTGCCGGTCGCGGCGGACACGGCGCCGGCCGAGGTCACCAGCGGCCCGGTGCCGACGACGAACGCGAACGTCCCGCGCACCGGGTGGGAGTCGGCGGACACGAAAGCGTATTCGACGAGGTAGCTGGCGTCCGGCAGGTCCGGCTTCAAGCGCACGGCGAGCTGCTCGGCGACGTCCCCGGGCTGGAACACCGGCCCGGAGTCGACCTGGTGGCCCGCGAGGTCGACGACCTTGATCGACCCGGGCTGGATCCCGACGTTCTCCGAGAGGGTGACCGACACCAGGGACGGCGCCGCGCTCAGGCGGGCGCCGTCCCCGGGGGCGGACGAGACGATCTCGACGTGGGCGGAAGCCGGAGGGGCGCCGAGCACCAGCCAGCCGATGAGGAAGGCCAGCAGGGCCAGCGCGCGCTTCACGCGGCGAGCGCGGCGTGCTTGGGCAGGCCGCAGGTGCAGCCGCTGAGCTCGTGCTCGGCGACCGAGGCCCGCCGGTGCAGCACGACCGCGACGATCATCGGGATGGTGACGATCGTGTTGTAGAACAGGTGCAGCTCCACGCGCGGCACGAGCAGCTGGATGATGCTGGTCGGCACCTTCTGCCCGGCCAGCCGCCACCCGCTCTGCGCCTGGATGAACAGCAGCAGGTGCTCGATGTGGTGCCAGAACTGGATGCCCAGCGCGAGGTTCCACCACTGCCGCGACCGGCCGGCGAACCCGTGCCGCAGGACCCACAGGAACACGAGCATCACCAGCGCGTACCCGTAGTGCAGCCATTCCTGCGAAATCAGCCAGGGGAACGGCATCCCCAGCACGCCGCGGGCCCGTGACGTCGGCCAGCCGAACCCGTAGATCTGGATGGCTTGGACGACGTGCTCGGCCCAGTGGGCCAGCACGACGAGCATGAACACGGCCAAGGCCCGGTTGTGGTACTTCCCGTTGAGCGTCCCCAGGAAGCCGGCCGGCCGAACGAACTCGGAGGTCGACATGCGCTGCCCTTCTCGAAGAACCGAAAATCGGCTTCTCCGAAGATAAGGCGATCACGGCCGATGTCCGTTACTCCGGATTGCCTATTTCGCGGGGCCGACAGCCGTCCTGGCCCGGCCGGTGCCCCCTGCGCCCGGCCGGGCCCGCCGCGGTCCCGCCGGCGTCACCGCAGAGCGATGCCGCCCGGGTTCTCCGGCTTCGGGGTCACGTGGAAGAGCCGGGTGAACAGCTCGAGGTGCGCGGGCTCGCCCTCGGTCCGCACGCGACCCGACGCCAGCGCCTCGGCCGCGGTCAGCTTGCCGTTGACGAGGTCGAGGAATGCCGAGCCGAGCGGCTCGAAGACGAGGTCGGCGGCCGGGTGCGGGCCGTTGCCGACCTTGAGCGTCCCGTTGTCGACCATGGCGTGGACGACGACCGAGGTGCCGTGGTGCAGCTCGAACGTGACGTGCGCGCCGTCGGCGGCCTCCGGCCGGAACATCGTGTACAACGCCAGGATGGCGGCGTCCGTGGTGAACACGTCGCCCGCCTTCGGCTGCTCCAGCGACCGGGCGCCCCAGAACCCGAGGTCCAGCAGGATGTGGTCGAGCTCGCTGCCGTACTCGGTGAGCTCGTACACGAGACCGGCGTCCAGCTGCGGCAGTACCCGGCGGCGGACCACGCCGGCCTCTTCGAGGTCGTTGAGGCGAGCCGAAAGGATGCTCTGGGGGATCCCGGGCAGCCCCTGCTGCAGGGCGGTGAACCCCTTGGGGCCGAGCACCAGGTCGCGTACGACGAGCATGGACCAGCGCTCGCCCACGATCTCCAGGGCGCGCGCCAGGCCGCAGAACTGGCCGTAGGTACGAGTGGACGTCATCATGGGTCTCCACGGGTCTCGTCGGACGGGCCGGGCGGTGCCTGCGGCGCGCCCTCGGAGTCCAGGTTGACGAACGGCCGGGAGACCGGCCAGTGCCGCCCTCACCCCTTGATCGGGTGTTGTGCGCGGAAACGACATGCGTTTCGCATGTGGTGATCGGTGCGCGGCGCACTGGCCGCAGGTCGGCGCGCCGGAGAAGAATTCGGCTTCTCGGATCGCGCGCACCGGACGGTGGGAGTTCAGATGAGCGTGCAGCCTGCCTCGTACTCCGCTTCACCGAGATCGGCGCCGCCCTCACCCGGTGCGCGCATCCTCGCGTTCAAGCACCACCTCCGCGCCGAAAGCCGGGCGGGCAAGGGCGCGTACCTCTTCTCCGAACAAGGCGTGATCGCGTTGCGCGGCGCTCGGATCGAGTCGCTGGCTCCGCTGCTGGACGGCACCCGCGGGCTCGCGGAGGTCCTGCAGGCCCGCCCGGACGGAATGGCGCCGGAGGAGGTCGCCGCGCTGCTGGCCCAGCTCGTCGACGCGGGCCTCGTGTCGGTGGGGACCGCGCCGGCGCCGTCGGCCGACCGGCGGGCGCTGGCCTACTGGGACGCCTGCGGCATCGACGCCGGCGCGGTCGCCTCGCGCCCGACCCTCGGCACCGTCGAGCTGCTCTCGGTCGGCGACGACGTCGGCACCGGCCCGGTCGAGGACGCCCTTGCCGGGGCCGCGCTCGACGTGCGGCCCGGCGGCACACCGGGCCGGGCCGACCTGGGCGTGGTCCTCTGCGCCGACTACCTCGATCCGCTGCTGGGCGAAATCGACGCCGAGTACCGCAGGCTCGGCCGGCCCTGGCTGCTCGCCCGTCCGCAGGGTGCGCAGGTCTGGATCGGGCCGGTCATCCGGCCCGGCGAGTCGGCCTGCTGGCACTGCCTGACGAACCGGCTGTGGGGGCACCGGCACGCCGAGGCGTGCGCCCAGGAGCTGCTGGGCCACGACGGCCCGGCGCCCCGTCCGACCGCCGCGCTGCCGTCGCTCACGTCGGCGGCGGCCCACCTCGTCGCGCTCGAGGCGAGCAAGTGGCTGGCGGGCTACCGCCACGGCGGCCAGGAGAGCGTCTGGGTGCTCGACACCGTCGACCTCCAGGGCAAGCTGCACGAGCTGCGCCGCCGCCCGCAGTGCCCGGCCTGCGGCGACCCTTCGCTGATGGCCGCGCGCGCGGCCAGGCCCGTCGTGCTGGGCCCGGCCCGGAAGACCACCACGACCGGTGGCGGGCACCGCACCGCCGGCCCGGCCGAGATGCTCGCCCGGCACGGCCACCTGGTCAGTCCCGTGACCGGCATCATCAAGGAGGTCCGCCGCGACCCCGCCGCGCCGCCCTTCGCGAACGCCTACCGGTCGGGGATGAACGTCGCCCGCGCGATCACCGGCTTCGGCGGGATGCAGGCCGGGCTGCGCGCGGAGAACGGCGGCAAGGGAGTGAGCCCGCTCGACGCCGAAGTGGGTGCTCTGTGCGAAGCCGCCGAGCGGTTCTCCGGCAACTACCAGGGCGACGAGCTGCGCATCCGGGGCTCCTTCGAAGAGCTGGCCCCGGAAGCCGTGCACCCCAACGACTGCATGCTCTTCGCCGACCGCCAGTACCGGGAGCGGGCCGCCTGGAACGCCGGCCACGGGCTGTTCCAGCACGTCACCGATGCGTTCGACCCGACCGCCCGCGTCGACTGGACGCCGGTGTGGTCCCTGACCGGCCGGCGCCGGCTGCTGCCGACGGGCTACCTGTACTACGGCGCACCCGTCGAGTGCGGGCTGCGCGGCCTGCACGCCGACTCGAACGGCGCGGCCGCCGGCAGCAGCCTCGAAGACGCGATCCTGCAAGGTGCCCTGGAGCTCGTGGAACGGGACGCCGTCGCGTTGTGGTGGTACAACCGGACGCCGGTGCCCGGAGTCGACCTCGGCTCGTTCGGTGACCCCTGGCTCGACGAGATGATCGGCAACTACGCGGGGATAGGGCGGGAGCTGTGGGCGCTCGACGTCAGCTCGGACGTGGGCGTGCCGGTGGTGGTCGCGCTCTCCCGCCGGACCGACGGCCCGCACGAGCACATCATGTTCGGCTTCGGCGCCCACCTCGACCCGCGCGTCGCGGTCCGCCGGGCGGTGACCGAGCTGAACCAGATGATCCCGGACGTGCTGAAGCTCGGGCACGCTTCGGACGACCCGGACGCGGCCCGCTGGCTGGAGTACGCGACGGTGGCCAACCAGCCGTACCTGCGCCCCGAAGGTGGCCGCGTGCGGACGAAAGCCGACTTCCCCTTCGTCCACCGCGCGGACGTGAAGGACGACGTCGAGGCGCTCGCCAGGACACTGGCGGGGGTCGGGACCGAACTCCTGGTCCTCGACCAGACCCGGCCCGACGTCGGTGTCCCGGTGGTGAAAGTGCTGGCACCGGGCCTGCGGCCGTTCTGGGCGCGCTTCGCGCCCGGCCGGTTGTTCGACGTCCCGGTCCGGCTCGGGCGGCTGGCCGAGCCCACGCCTTATGAACAGCTCAATCCGTTCCCGATGTTCCTGTAGGAACCTGGGACACCTGGAACGACATCCTGTCGTGCGTTGAGGAGTTCGCGTTGACTGCCGCCGGCCCCGAGGGGCGTGCCGAGACGATCCGGCTCTGGTCATTGACCGAGGACACGCTCCTGGAGCCCGGTGACGACGGATCGCTCGTAGCGATCACGTGGTGGGGCGAGTTCGACTTCCCCGACCTCTCGGACGGCGTGCGCGAGTCGCTCACGCGGCTGGCCCTCGGCCCGGTGTCCATGGCGAACCTCACGGTCAGCGGCCGGGGCACCGACGTCGAGGCCTGGCGGCGGTCGCTGCGCAGGGTGCTCAACGGGCTGGCCGGCTCCGTCGTGCATTCACTCGCGCTCCACGACGGCCGGGGTCCGCTGCTTTCGGCGATCCCGGTGATCCAGTTCCCGGTCTTCGCGGCGGACCCGCTGCCGCCCGGGCGGCGGGTGCGGTTCTCCCGGTTCGTGGCGCTGCGGCCCGAACGCGGCTCGTTGCTGGCCGAGTCGCCCGGCGCGCGCTACCAGGTCGTGCTGTCCCGTCCGCCGGCGGTGCTCATCGCGTCCCTGCTGGCCGCCCCGGCCACCGTGGCGCACCTGGCCGAGCTGACCGGGTTGTCCGAAGTGGTCGTCGCCGACGTCGTGTCCTTCCTCGTCGCGGCCGGGCTGGTGCTCGTGGCCGACGACGACGGCGCGTTCACCGAAGCCGGCGACCCGGAGCTCGCGGTGTGGTCGCACGACGACCTGATGTTCCACGCGCGCAGCCGGACCTGGCGGAAGGGGGTGCAACCGGATCCCGCGGTCCTGGCCGGTAGCCCGCCCCCGGTCGTCAAGCAGGTCAGCGCCGGGCCGACGTTCCCGCTGCCCCGGCCGGACCTCGCCGCGCTCTCCGCGCGGACCGCCGACAACCTGACCAGCCTCCTGGAGTCCGACCACTACTGCCCGGACTTCAGCGAGCGGTCGTTGTCGGCCGCTCAGATCGGCGAATTCCTGTACCGCGCCGCGCGGGTCCGCTCGGTGGGACCCGCCCACCTGCCCGGTGGCCCGAGCCACGAGGCGTCGCAACGGCCGTACTTCAGCATCGCGTGCCTGTACGAGCTGGAAATCTACGTCGGGCTCAACCGCTGCAGCGACCTCGCACGGGGGATCTACCACTACGACCCGCTCTGGCACACGCTCACGCTGATCAACGACGAAACGGTGATCCTCGACGGCCTGCTGGACATGGCGATGATCGCCGCGGGCAGCCACCGCCGCCCGTCCGCCCTGCTGACGATGACCGCGCGGATGGCGCGGGTCGCCTGGGCACTGGGGGGTGCCGCCTACGCCAACACCCTGGTGCACGTCGGCGCCCTGCAGCAGGTGCTGTACCTGACGGCGAAGACGATGGGGCTGGCGGCCCACGCCGTTCCGGTCGACGCGGGCGACCGCGTCGACCGGGCGCTCAAGCTCGAATGGCCCGCCGAAGTCAGCGTCGGGGAGTGCGTGCTCGACTTCCCGTGACGCCGGGGGCGACCCGGATTTACCCGCTTACCAGGGGCGCACTCCGTCGACGGCCTGTTAGATTCGGCCGGAGGGGCATGACCGGCTCTTGGGGGAGGCACGGGTGCTTACCAGGCTGCTTCGTTCCGGCTGGATCTTTCGCGGTCCGCGCCGCGGGGCCGGCGCGGAACCGGACGAGCCCGGTGCGCCGTCTCGCGAAGGAGCGCCGGCCGAGCTGGTCCGCGCCGTGCACGCCGCCGTCTGCCTCGGCATCGGACTGCTCGGCGCGCTGGGTCCGGTCCGGTCGAATCCGTCGTGGCCACTCGCGGTCACCGCGGCCGGGTGCGCGGTCGTGCTGGTCGCGGCGCACCTGATCGGGATCGGGTACGGCCGGGCCGGGTTCCGCGGGGCGGCGCTGGCCCTGCAGGCGGTCCTGAGCGTGCTCCCCGTGTTCGTGCTGGGGCCTTCGTGGAGCGTGTCGAGCTGCTTCCTGGCCGGCAGCGTCCTGCTCGTGGCACGGCCGGCCCTGTCGGTTCCCTTGCTCGTGGCCGTCGCGGCCGGGGTGGGCTTCGTCTTCGCGCGCGCGGACGAAGCGGCACCGCTCTGGGCGGGTGTCGAGGGGACCGCGCTCACCGCGGTCGCCGCCGTCGCGGTGTTCGGGCTCGCGTGGTTCGCGCGGCTGTCGGCCGAGCGCGCCGACAGCACGCGGGAGCTGGCCGCGCGCGCCGTGGCCGAGGAGCGCATGCGGTTCGGCCGCGACACCCACGACCTGCTAGGGCTGAGCCTGTCGGCGATCACGCTCAAGGTGGAGCTGGTGCGGCGGCTCGTCGACGACCGGCCGGAGCAGGCGCACGCCGAGCTGGCCGAGCTGGTGACGATGTCCCGGGAGGCCCTCTCCGACGTCCGCACGATCGCGGCCGGTCAGCGGGAGCTCTGCCTCGCCGACGAGTGCCGCGCCGCCGCGGCCGTGCTGCGCGCGGCCGGCGTCAGCGCCCGCTTCGACGACCGGCTGGCCGACGGGTTGCCCACGCGGGTGGGCACCGTTCTGGCCGCGGTGCTGCGGGAGAGCGTCACGAACGTCGTCCGGCACAGCGAGGCCGGCTGGTGCGAGGTCTCCATCCGCGAGGCGCGCGGGGCGGCGCACCTGGTCATCACCAACGACGGTGTGGTGCCACCGCGCGACGGGTCCGGCGAGGCGCACGGCTCCGGGTTGCGCAACCTCACCCACCGGGTCGGGGCGCTCGGCGGGGAGCTGACGGCCGGCGTGCGCCCCGACGGGACGCACGCCCTGCGGGCGTCCGTGCCGTTGGAGCCGCCGGTCACCCGCCGGCGACGCGCGGGCTGACCGGGTGCGTCAAAGCCATTCCGCCTCGGTCGCGATCCGGATCGCGTGCACCCGGTTGCGGGCGTTCAGCTTCGTCACCGACGCTGCCAGGTAGTTGCGCACCGTACCGGGCGAAAGGAACAGGTCCGCCGCGATGTCGGCGACGTTGCGGCCGCGGGCGGCCAGGTCCAGGATCTCCAGTTCCCGCGGTGTGAGCGGGCATTCGTCGGCCTCCCACGCCGACAGCGCGAGCTCGCTGTCGATCACCCGGCGGCCCACCGCGACCGAGCGGACCGCGTTCGCCAGCTTGTCCGACGGGGCGTCCTTGAGCAGGAACCCGTTCACCTTGGCGTCGAGCGCGCGGCGCACGGTGCCGGGGCGGCCGAGGCTGGTCAAGATGAGGGTGTGGCACTCGGGCAGGTGTTCGTGGATTTCGGTCGCCGCCGTCAACCCGTCCTTGCCCGGCAGGTCGATGTCGATCACGGCGACATCGGGCCGGGTGGACCGTGCGGCTGGCAGGATTTCGTCGCCGGAATCCACCTCGGCGACCACCTCGATGTCGGACTCGAGGTTGAGCAGGGCGACGAGGGCGCCGCGGACCATGTCCATGTCCTCGGCGAGCAGAACCTTGATCACGGCGCTTCCTCGCTTCCCCCAGTTTGTTCTTCCCCCGAACAAGAATTGTACCCGGGATATCCGCGACCGGGGGATTCACCGCACGACACCGGAACAGCCGGGATTTCCGGCGTCCCGACCGGACGGTCAGACCGCGATCGCCCGGCGCGTCACCGACTCGCGGAGGTCCGGAATGGCCAGCAGGACGGGCGGGTCGAACCCGTGGCGCGGCCGCAGTCCCACGTCGACCACGCCGCCGCTCACCCCGCGGCCCACGGTCACCGGACCGGACACCCCGACGAACGGCCGCGCGACGCGCTCCTCCGCCAGCGAGCCGAACGCGTGCGCGATGACGTACCAGCAGCCCGTCGGCACGTCGGTCAGCGCGTAAGTGCCCGGACCGGACAGGATCGCGTGGCGGCCGGGGTGGCCTTCGGTGATCTTCGCGGGGAACAACCCGAGGAAGACCGGCCCGCAGTCGGCGCCGCGCGTGCAGCGGACGTGGCCGCGCAAGGAGGCTTCGGAGGCCGGCTCCTCCGCGCGTTCGGCGATCTCCGGGCAGCGGCCGCGGAGCTGGCGGTACGCGCTCGGCGAATGCCCCACGCTGCCGCTGAACCGCGCGCTGAACGTGCCGACGCTGTTGTAGCCGACCTGGTGGCTGATGTCGGCGACCGAGATGCCGGTGGTGACGAGGAGTCGCTTGGCTTCGGCCAGCCGCAGCGCGGAGAGGAAGCGACCGGGCGACAGACCGGTCGCGCGGAGGAAGATGCGCGTGAAGTGGAACTTGCTGAACATCGCGGCCCGCGCCAGGTCGTCGATGGTGAGGCGGTCGCCCAGGTTGTCCTGCATGGTCGTGATGGCCCGCGCCACGGCCTGTCGCACGATGATGTCCATGACGGTGGTCCTCCCTTCGGCCGGCACCCGCCGACTCTTCGTGCACGGATCCGTGGCAGGTGTTGATTTCGGTATGGCCGAACTCTAGGTCCGATCACGTCTACTTCTTAAGTGCTCTGTGCACCGTTCGGGATGGGTTTCGCAGGGTGCCGATATGCGTTTTGCACATCCGGCCCGCAGGGGTTTCTCCGCCGCCGAGGCGGGTAAGCGTTTCGAGGGCGAAACCACCGTTGCCGCTCGCTGATCGGAGCGTGTCGGACACGATGAGTGAGCGTTTGTCCCCCCGATCGCCGTTCCGGGGCTCTGAATAGCCTGTTCGGGCGTACCCCAGGACTGCACGGCGTATGTGTAAAACACTGTGGCTCGATGATGTGGGCACTGGATCCCGACTCCCGCGCGATGGACTATTTATGGCACGTGAAGCATTCTTCGCCACTGGGAGCAAATACTATGTCTGCACAGCTTTCCTCGGACGTCCGTGCGCTTTTTGTCGATCTGGGCATCGAATTCGGTGAGGTCGAAAGCGGGCTGGTGATCGACCGTTTCAGCCAGTGGGTCAACCAGGACCCGAGCACGGTGCGCGCGTCGACCTGCGTCACCCGGATCGACGACCTGCGCGAGCTCGAAGCCGCGGCGTGACGCGCACCCGGACCAGCTCCGCCACTGGTCCGGGCACTGGGGGCCGGCTGTCGGTGGGTGCGGTGCGCACCCCGGACGCCGGCCCTGGCGGCGTTTGCGGCCCACGGTTTCGCGGCGGGAAATTTTCTTACCGCCACCGCACTTCGGAATCACTCGTCGTAGCTGCCCGAATGTGCTCTGTGGAGGATCGCGGCCAGTAGGTAAACGTGCGGCTATTTTTTCCGGTGCCGTCCCCGAATGGCGCAACCCCGTCTCCGGTCAGAATGTTTAACTGAGGTTCTGGGGTTCGACGTCGGGGAGACGCCTGATGATCAAAGTGCTCGTGGCCGAAGACATGCACATCGTCCGTGGAGCGCTCGTCGCCTTGCTCTGCCTGGAGCCCGACATCGACGTCGTCGCCGAGGTCGCTTCCGGCCCGGAGATCCTCCCCGCCGCCCGGCGCGCCGGCGTCGACGTGGCCATCATCGACATCGACCTGCCGGGCAAGGACGGCCTCACCGTGGCCGGTGAACTGCACGAGCAGCTGCCCGGCTGCCGCACCCTCATCCTGACCAGCCTGGGCCGTCCCGGCACGCTCAGGCGCGCGTTGGACGCCAAGGTGAGCGGCTTCCTGCTCAAGGACGCGCCGCCCGACCGGCTCGCGAACGCGGTCCGCGGCGTCGTCGCCGGCCGCCGGATGGTCGACGGCGACCTCGCCCTGGCCGCCTGGGACACCGTGGACTGCCCCCTGACCGGTCGCGAGCTCGACGTGCTGCGGATGACGGCGGAGGGGTTCGGGACGGTGGAGGTGGCCGCCCGGCTCTTCCTGTCCGCGGGCACCGTGCGGAACTACCTGACGATGGTGGTGACCAAGCTGCGGGCCCGCAACCGCGTCGACGCGATCCGCATCGCCCGCGAGTCCGGCTGGCTGTGAAACCCGCCGGTCCGGCGGGCCTTCGACGACCCGTGCCGATCGTGGAAGCGGTGGTTCAGACCGGGACCACCGCGCGGAGCCGGAAGCGGCCGTCGTCGGCCACACCCGCCGTCAGCTCACCGCCGAGATCGGCCAGGCGGTGGGAAAGGTTGCCGATGCCGCTGCCCGCGTCGTCGGCGGCGGGCCGGGGTTTTCCCGCGCCGCCGGATCCCGCCGGTGCCGAGCCGTCGTGGCCGACGCCGTCGTTGACGATCTCGAGGCTCACGCCCTCGTCCGTGCGGTGCATGAAGATCTCGCAGCTCTCGACCTTGCTGTGGCGCAACACGTTCGTGACGCCTTCGCGCAGTACCACGGCCAGGACGGTGCGAACCGCCGACGGGAGCTCGTCCTGGAGCAGTTCCATCCGGACCCGGACGTCGGCCGCGGCGAGCACCGACCGCGCGGACCGGGACTCGCTGTCCAAGGACAGTTCGCGGTAGCCGCTGGCCACCGAGCGGACGTCGGAAAGCGCTTGCCGGGTCAGGCCGATGATCTCCGCGAGCTCCACCGCCGCCCGGTCGCGATCGATCGGGAGCACCCGGGCGGTCAGCTCGCTCTTGAGGGCGATCGCGGAAAGGCTCATGCCCAGCAGGTCGTGCAGGTCCCTCGCGAACCGCAGCCGTTCCTCCGCGACGGCCATCTCGGCCAGCCGCCTCCTGCTGTTGTCGAGCTCCCCGACCAGCCGGCTGAGCCAGAGCAGCCCGAACACCGTCAGGCCCGTCATCACCGTGCCGGCGCTGAACAACACCGCGTACAGCGTGTCCTGCCCGGCTTGGCCGGCGATGTACTGGGCCCAGACCGCGACGGCGGTGTTCAGGAAGAACACCAGCCAGCCCGCCACCGGCGGCAGCACCAGCAGCGCGCAGCCCATCATCATGGCCGGCAGGCTGACCCAGTCGTGCTGCAGCGGGATCAGGGGCAAGTAGATCAAGCACGCCTGCACGAAGAGCATGCCGTAACCCTGCGCCGAACGGAGCTGGGCGGTGGGCCGGTTGAAGTAGGCGAAGTGCAGCACCAGCAACGCGGCGATCGACCCGGTGGCCAGCGTGATGTGCCAGATGTCCGTGGTCAGGAGCAGCTCGTGGACGACGGCGCTGACGCCCAGCAGCACGAAGGTGACCGGGAGGAGCAGGCGGATCCGGTTCGACTCCGCAGGCGGATCGCGGTCCTCGGCACCGGTGGCCGTCCCGGCGTCGGTGTCGGGCAGGGGCAGCTCCACCTTGAGCCGGAACCGGCCGTCGTCGCCGGTGCCGGTGTTCACCGTGCCGCCCAGCGCGGTGACCTCGTCCGGCAGCCGGGTGAGCAGGTCCGCGGACTCCGGGGAAAGGTCTTCGGCGCTCACGCCGTCGTTGACGATCTCGAGCGTCACCGCGCCGTGGCGCTGCCGGACCTCGATCCCGCAGTGCTCGGCTTCGCTGTGGCGCAGGACGTTGGTGACGCCTTCGCGCAGCACCTTGGCCAGCAGCGTGCGCGCCTGCACCGGTAGGTTGCCCTGGTCCAGGTGGACCTGCACGGCGATGTCGGACGCCGTCAGCAGGGACTGGGCCGTGCGGAACTCCTTCTCCAGCGACAGTTCCCGGTAGCCGTGCGACACCGCGCGGACGTCGGAGAGGGTCCGCTGCGCCGTGGCGGTGATCTCGGCGAGCTCGGCCTGCGCCTGCTGCCGGGACTTGGCCAGGAGCCGGTGCACCAGCTCACCCTTGAGGGCGATGGCGGACAGGCTGATGCCGAGCAGGTCGTGCAGGTCGCGGGCGAACGCCAGGCGCTGCTCGGCGACGGCCCGGCGCGCCATCTCGGTGCGAGCGTGGTGGAGCTCGCGCACCGTCCGGGCGAGGCGGGTCAAGAGGTAGAAGACCAGGCTGTAGACCGTGACGCCCAGCAGCGTGTACAGAGCGAGCAGCGGGGTGTCGTAGAGCAGCTCCACCCAGAGCACGCCGCCGAGGTTGAGGGCGAAGAGCGGCCACGCGAACCGCGGCGCGAGGACGAGCAGCACGGCCCCGCCGAAGAACGCGGGCATCGCCGCCCAGAACGCGTCGAACGTCAGCACCGGTACGTAGCCCAGCACGAGGAGCACGGCCAGCAGCCACCGGCTGGCCGGCGAGCGGAGGTTCGCCGAAGGCCGGCTGAAGTGGAACAGCTGGACGACCAGCAGGAGGCCGACCGCGATGACCGCGTACCAGGCCTCGGCCGCGCTGACCGACAACGGCAGCAAGCTCGCGAGGAGCGTGCTGCCGAAACCGGCGACCACGACGACGATGATGGACGCCGCGAGGTAGGCGGCGAGCCGGGGCCGGCGATCGACCACGCTGGTGCCGCGCGGCTCCGCCTTCGAGGGGAGCGCGGCCCTGGGGTGCGACGCCGGAACCGGAGACATCAGCGGCGGTCCTCCGGCGGGTCGACGGGCCGGCGGGACGCGCCTGGACGCGGCGACCGGGCTGGACTCTCTTCCCATGCGTTGCGGCCGATCCTATCTCATGTCGACGGTCGGTCGTTAAGACGAACAGCGGCCGGGCCGCTACGCGTCGGCGACCCCGGCGAGGACGAGGAAGTCCAGGTACGGCAGGACGATCGAGTCGAGGTGGTGGACGAACCGGCCGCGGCGTTCGAAGAAGGTCAGCCCGGGCTCCTCGCCGCGCGGTTCGGGTGCCAGTCCGGCCAACCGGCGCTGCGCCGGGAAGTCCGCGGCGAAAGCCGTTCCCGCGGCCGAGTAGACGGGCAGGTCCCAGCCGAGGTGCCGGCCGTACTGCGCGAGCTTTTCGTACGGTGCCGCGGAGACCAGGACCAGCCGGGTGCCGCCGGCCCGCAGGGCGGCCGCGATCTCCTCCCGGTCCGCGACGGCTTCCCCCGGGCTGCGGTCGGGCATCGCGTGCTGCACCACGAGCCGGCGCCGGTCCCCGAACAGCTCGCCGAGGCTCACCCGGCCCTCCGGGCCCGTGAACCAGTACGCCGAGGTGCGCACCTCCCTGGGGCGGGACACCCCGGACCGCACGACGTCGGGCAGGACCAGTTCGGTCATGTTCGCCTCCGGGTGGTCGTACGGAATCGCACGTCGGATTGTGCGGTACCCCGCGGTGGCCGGTCACGGCTCCGGTGGGAAGGCAGCAAGCTGGGAGACGCCCCGGCCGGGCCCGCCCGGCGGCTCCGGCGAACCGGCCCTAAGCTGCGGCTCGTGGCGAAGTACTTCGACGTGCACCCGGACAACCCGCAGCGACGCGCGATCGGCCAGGTCGCCGAGCTCGTCCGGCGCGACGGCCTGATCGCCTACCCCACCGACTCCTGCTACGCCCTCGGGTGCCGGCTGGGGAGCCAGGACGGGATCGAGCGCATCCGGTCGATCCGCAGGCTCGACCGCAGGCACCACTTCACGCTCGTCTGCCAGGACTTCGCCCAGCTGGGGCAGTTCGTCCACGTCGACAACGCCGTGTTCCGCGCGATCAAGGCCGCCACCCCGGGCCGCTACACGTTCATCCTGCCCGCCACCAAGGAGGTGCCGCGGCGGCTCATGCACGAGAAGAAGAAGACGGTGGGGGTGCGGATCCCGGACCACGTCGTCGCCCAGGCCCTGGTCGCCGAGCTCGGGGAGCCGCTCGTCTCGAGCACCCTGCTGCTGCCGGACGTGCCGGAGCCGCTCACCCAGGGCTGGGAGATCAAGGAAGAGCTCGATCACGTCCTCGACGCGGTGGTCGACTCCGGCGACTGCGGGATCGAGCCGACGACGGTCGTCGACTTCTCCTCGGGGGAGGCCGAAGTCGTCCGGCGGGGCGCCGGCGACCCGGACCGGTTCGCCTGATTCAGTCCGCTTCGGACGTCCACAGTGGATCGCGCCGGGCGCCGGCGAGACGTAGCCATTCGCGTGCTTCGGCGCCGGTCGCCGTGACGGCGAGCTCCGCGATCGGGCGCCGTCCGGTGAACAGCAGGCAGAAGTCCGCGGCGGGCCCGGTGATCCGCTCGGCGGCGTCGGGCGGGCCGAACCGCCAGACCTCGCCCGAGGGCGCCGTCAGCACGAACCGGAACGGCTCGGCCGGGGGTTCTCGGCGTCCGGCGTAGACCTCGTCGCGCGTGCGGATCCCGTAGTAGGCGACATGGCCGACGCTGTCGTTGCGGGTGATCCGGACGCCGGCCGCGTCGGCGATGTCCTGGCCCCGTGCGAACAACGCGGTCAGCTGCGCCGCGGCGAGCACCCCGGGGCGCAGCGGCCCGCCCGGCCAGGGGATGTCTTCCTGCCGGGCCGCCAGCAAGTCGGTCGCCTTGGCGTGCTCCGAGCGCCAGGCCGTCACGGCGTCGCCCAGGATGCCGGTGTCGACGATCCTGGGCGCGGCGGTGCCGTGGAACCCTTCGATGCCGAGCACGATCCGGCGGGCGACGACGGTCAGCTCGGCGAGCTGGGTGATGATCGCCCTGGCGACCGGCAGCAGCACGGTCGGTTCGACCGCCCGGACCAGGTCCGCGAGAGCGTCCGCCTCGGTCTCGAGGTCGGTGTGCACGTCTGCCATCTGCGGTTCCTCCGGGTGGTTCATCGGTGCTGGAGCGTCGATGCTGCCCGGGGGCCGCGCCCGCCGACCACTCGTGTCTTGCGCAGCCGGTGGCCGGTACCCGGCGGGCGGTCATCGGCTATGTTCAGCTCCGATCGAGGGCACCGGACCGGGGAGGTCGACGATGAAGTACCTGCTGGCGATGCACATGGACCCGGATGTCTGGGAAGCGCTGCCCGAAGAGGTCAAGGACGACGTCATGACGGGCCACGGCGAGTTCATCCGCCGGATCCGCGAGTCCGGCGAGATGATCAGCACGCAGGCCCTCGACGCTCCGGCGAAGAGCGCGGTGGTGCGGGTGAAGGACGGAGTGCCGGCGATCACCGACGGCCCGTTCGCCGAATCGAAGGAGTTCCTGGCGGGTTTCTACCTCGTCGAGTGCGCGAGCGCGGAGCGGGCGTACGAGGTCGCCGCGATGATCCCGGACGCCGGCATCGAAGGCCTCGGCATCGAGGTCCGGCCGGTGGTGTTCTTCGCCGACGCGGAGTCCGAATCCGAGTTCACGGGCTAGTGCCCGAGCACGGGGAAGCCGTCGCCGAGGTCCTCCGGCCGCTCGTGCCGCAGGTGCTGGGCGTCCTGGTGCGGCGGTACGGGCAGTTCGACACTTGCGAAGACGCGGTGCAGGAAGCCCTGCTGGCCGCGGCGCAGCAGTGGCCGGCCGCGGGAGTGCCCGACAACCCGCGTGCCTGGCTGCTGACGGTCGCCACCCGGCGCCTCACCGACCAGTGGCGTGCCGAAAGCGCGCGGCGTCGCCGCGAGCTGGCGATCACCGCGAGCGAGAGGCCGGACGCGGTCGCCGGACCGGGGGACGACGACCGGGCCGTCGACCGGGACGACACGCTCACCCTGCTCTTCCTGTGCTGCCACCCGGCCGTTTCGCCGCCTTCCCAGGTGGCGTTGACCCTGCGCGCGGTCGGCGGCCTGACCACCGCCCAGATCGCCAAGGCCTTCCTCGTGCCGGAGGCGACGATGGCGCGACGCATCACGCGTGCCAAGGAGAGCATCGCGGCGGCGGGTTCGACGTTCACCGAGCCGTCCCCGGCGGATCGACCGGATCGGTTGCGCGTCGTGCTGCAGGTGCTGTACCTGATCTTCAACGAAGGTCACACGGCCACGGCGGGCACCGACCTCCAGGTGCCGGAGCTGGCCGACGAGGCGATCCGGCTCACCCGTGCGGTGCACGCCCTGCAGCCGGACGACGGCGAGGTCGCGGGTCTGCTGGCGCTGATGCTGCTGACCGCCGCGCGCCGGCAGGCGCGGACGGGCCCGGGTGGCGAGCTGGTTCCGCTGGCGGACCAGGACCGGGCGCGCTGGAACCGGCCGATGATCGACGAGGGCCGCGCGCTCGTCTCACGCACCCTGGGGCGGGGGCCGGTCGGCGCCTACCAGGTGCAGGCGGCGATCGCGGCTCTGCACGCGGAGGCGCCGAGCGCCGGAACGACGGACTGGCCGCAGATCGTGCAGCTGTACGACGTGCTGGAAGAGCTGACGCCGAACCCGGTCGTGACCCTCAACCGGGCGATCGCCGTCGCGATGGTCGACGGTCCCGCCCGCGGCCTGGAGCTGCTGGCCGATCTGGCCGCCGACAGCCGGATGCTGCAGAGCCACCGCTTGGACGCGGTGCGCGCGCACCTGCTGGAACGCGCGGGCGAGCGAGCCGCGGCCCGCGACGGTTACCTGCGTGCGGCCGCGCGCACCGCCAGCGAGCCGGAGCGGCGCTACCTTTCGGAGCGCGCGGACCGGCTGGCGTGACCACCGGGGCCCGGCCGCGGCCGGGCCCCGGAACCGCTCTCAGGAGATGACCGTGCCGGTCGACGGCTCGGGGGCCGGGGGGATGCGGAAGAGCCGGGAGAAGAGCTCCAGGTGCTCGGCCTCGCCCTGGATGAGCACCTTTCCCGAGGCGACGGCCTCGCCCGCGGACAGCTGGCCGGTCAGCAGGTCCACCAGGTACGGGCCGACCGGTTCGATGATCAGGTCGGCGTCCGGGTGGCTGCCTTCGGCGACCTTCAGCGCACCGCCGTCGACCAGGGCGTGCACGGTCATTCCCGGGTAGCGCACCTCGAAGTTGACCTGCACGCCGTCCGCCGCCTCCTCCTGGAAGGTGGTGTAGAGCGACAGGATCGCGGTGTCGAGGGTGAAGACCTCCTCGGGGTGCGGGCGCGTGAGCGACCGCGCCCCCCACAGACCCAGCAGCAGCACGATCTGGTCCAGTTCGCTGCCGTATTCGGTGAGTTCGTAGGTGACCCCGGCGTCGAGGCTGGGAAGGACGCGGCGGCGGACCACCCCGGACTGCTCGAGCTCGTTCAGCCGCGCCGACAGGATGCTCTGCGGCATCTTCGGCAGTCCCCGCTGCAGTTCGGTGAACCGCTTGGGTCCGAGGACGAGATCGCGGACGACGAGCAGCGCCCAGCGCTCGCCGACGATCTCCAGGGCGCGGGCGAACCCGCAGTACTGTCCGTAGGTGCGCGTCCGCGTGGGCGAGCTGGTCATGCGTCGTGCCTCATTTCTCCGGTTGGTGCGGCGGCAGGCCGGCCCGGGTGCGGACCGCCCGGCCGCAGTCGGGCTTCCCCTTCGGTCAACAGGTTCTGGTGCAGCGTCTGCAGCTCGTCGGCCGGCTCGACCCCCAGCTCTCCGGCCAGCTGGCTGCGGAAGTCGCGGTAGACGCGGAGCGCGTCGGACCGGCGCCCGCTGCGCCCGAGCGCGAGCATCAGCTGACCGTGCAGGGCTTCGTCGAGCGGGTTGCGCGTGGTGAGCGAGCGCAGCTCACCGATCAGTTCGTGGTGGCGCCCGCTCGCGATGTCCGCTTCGATGCGTTGGTGGAGGGCGCTCCGGCGCTGCTCGAGCAGCTCGACCCGGGACGCGGTGAGGATCGATCCACAAGGCACGTTCGACAGCGGGGGCCCGGACCAGAGGGCGAGTGCCGTCCGGTACGTCTGCGCCGCCTCGGTGTTGCGTCCCTGCGCCTGCAGTTCACGGGCTTCCCGTTGCAGCTGGTGGAATTCGAAGACGTCGACCTGCCCGGGGTCGATGCGCAGGACGTACCCCGGCGGTTTCCGCTCCAGCACCGTCACGGCACCCGACGGCGCCAGCTCGTTCTCTTCGATGCAGCGCCGCAGGTGGTAGATGTAGGTGTGCAGGGTGGTCCGCACGGTCTTCGGCGGGGCGTTTTCCCACAGCTCCTGCACCATCGTGTCGACCTGGACGACCCGGTTGGGGTGCATCACCAGCAGGGCCAGCAGCTGCAGGACCTTGGGCGTCGACGGCGCCACGTCGAAGCCGTCGCGCAGGAGCTCGAGCGGACCGAGCACGGTGAACCGCACGTCGGCCGCCGGCGGGTCCGGGACTGCCTCCCCGACAGTCCTTTCCGATACGTCTCTCGCGGAGTGCATGGTCGAGCCTCCAGTCCCGCTCAGTCCCCCAGCGCGCCTCCCGCGGCGGACTGAGCCGGCCGCGGGGCCTCGTGTGGTCGAATGTGACAGAGCGCTTCCGGAGCGGCCAGTGAACCGGCCACCAGGCGGGGCATGCGTTTCACCGGGCAAGTCGTGTGTTTCGCATGCAGTGCCGGAGGAAGCGGAGGCGACGCCCCGGAGTGCTCTTCGCACGGGCTCGGGTGCCTGAACAGTAAAACACGGTCGGTGACTGGGAATCCACCTGGACGGGTGGCTTCGCCGTCACCCGGCTGCCGTAGTGCGAACACCTACCCGCCGGCCCGGATTCGGTCCGGCGGCGGTGGTCGTCGCGTCCGGTCTTCGAGCGCTCGTCTACTGCCTTGCGAGCCGGTCGGTCTTTTCTGGACCAAACGATCTGGGCGACGGGGAATTCGAGGTTGTACTGATGGTGCTTCGGCGTGTGCCCGACACGGGCGAGTGGGACCTGGACCGGATGGCCTTGATGCGGGCCGGCACCGCGCCGGCGGTCGTGCCCCCGGCGGTGCTCCGGGCGATCGGTTCCATCCGCGAGCGTTACTACGAGCAGATCACGCTGGCCGACCTCGCCGCCGAGGTCTTCGTCAGCCCCTTCCACTTTTCGAGGATCTTCGCGAAGGCCACGGGCGTGACGCCGGGCCGGTTCCTCACCGCGGTCCGGCTGTTCGAGGCGAAGCGGTTGCTGCTGACCACTTCGCTGACGGTCTCGGACATCGTGTGCAGCGTCGGCTACAGCAGTGTCGGCACGTTCACGAGCCGGTTCGCCAACGCGGTGGGGATGACGCCCACGCAGTACCGCGACCCGGAGGTGTCCGAACTGCTGGTCGCGGTCTCCCCGCACCTGCAGCGGATGCCGGCCCTCGGCGCGGTGCGTGCCGCCGGGTCCGGCTGCGCGCGGACGGAACCCGTCGGTGACGGCAGCCTCTCGGTGCGCCTGGAGCTGCCGGTCGAAGCCGTGCCGGCCAACGTCCTGGTCGGGGTCTTCGCGGATCGGGTACCGCAGTGCGGGCCGGTCGCGTTCGGGGGGCTCACCGCCGCGCGCGGCGGCACGATCACGTTGAACGGCGTGCCCAGGGGCGACTGGACCGTGATCGCCGTCGCCGACCAGGTCGGCGGTGCGAAGCCGGTCTTCTCGGTGGCCGCCGAGGAGTTCCGCTCTTCCGGTGCCGCGGGCGACCCCTCCTTCGTTTCGCTCGCGATGCGGCCACCGCAGCCGACCGATCCGCCGATCGCGGTCACCCTCGCCACCAGGCCGTCGACCCTCACCCCGCGCGCGGCGCTCACCATGCGCACCCACCTGCGCGCCGTCGCCTGATCCGCCGACCTCAAGGACGGAAGAACGATGCCTACCGTCATCGGAGTGCTCCGCAAGCGTTTTCTCGCTCCTTCACTCGCGTCGGTCGGGTTCGCCGAGCGCGGTTTCCCGGTCACCCACACCGACGCGACGGCCCGGCTGGAGGCGGTGCCGCAGGCGGTCGTGTGCGGGTTCGAATGGGCCATCGAAGGCGCCTCCCTGTGGGAGATCGAGCGCCGGCTCGCGCTCATCGAGCCCGAGCAGCGCGGGTTCGCCTACGAGGGCGCGACGATGGGCTACACGATCCTCGACGCGATGCCGGGCGGCGGCCGCGACCGCACCCGCGAGCTCCTGGAAGGACCCGGGCGCCCGCACATCTTCCTGACCTACATCGGGATCGGCTTCGCGATGGCGCGGCTGCCGCGTCCACTGTGGAAGAACATCCTGCCCGAGCTGACCGGGGTGGCCTACCACCCCGTGATGAGCTGGCTGGCCGTCGACGGCTTCGGCTTCGACCGCGCCTACTTCGACACGAAGAAGTGGGTCGACGAGCAGACCGAGCCGGAGCCCTACCCGTGGGCGGGCCGCCCGGAGTACTTCGGCCGGGCGTTCGACCAGGGCGTCGGGCGCGCGCTGTGGTTCATCAACGGCGGCAACCCGGACGCCGTCGCCGCGGCGGTCGGGCGGTTCGCCGAGCATCGCCGCGCGGACCTGTGGAGCGGGGTCGGGCTGGCCGCGACGTTCGCGGGCGGCACCGATCAGCTCGGCCTGGCCAGGCTGCGCCGGGCGGCCGGCGAGCACCGCGACGAGCTGGCGCTGGGTGTGGTCTTCGCGGTGAAGGCACGAACCTATTCCGGGTACGTGCCCGCCCACACCCACCTGGCGTGCGGTGGTCTCACCGACCTGTCCGTGCGGGACGCCCAGGCTCTCGCCGACCGCACCGAGCGGGCCGACGGCGACGACGGGCCGGAGCCGCCCTACGAGCTGTGGCGGGAGCGCATCCGGGCGGAGCTCCGCCCGGACGCGCGGCGCCTCGCGGGCTGAGCGATCTCGCACGCAACCGTGGAGTAGACCGCTGACCAGCGAACCTGTGACTGTGGAGCGAAGAAAGTTCACCTGTCTCAATCGACCCTGAGGGGGAGAGTGCGTTGGGCAATGGTTGGCGCACGCTGCGACGCCGAATCCTGACACCGAACGTCTCGGAAACCTTGCTGGAGAAGCGGGGCTTCCACCGGAAGAGCCCAGCCGCACAGGAACGGCTCGAGACCATCGGGGAGAAGTTCCTCCTCGGGTACGCGCACGCCGTCGAAGCGAAATCGGTCGAGCAGGCCGAAGAGTGGCTCGAGCGCATCCCCCCGCAGTTCCGCGGGTTCGCCTACGAGGGCGCGGGAATGGGGTACGGCGTCCTCGACGGGCTGCCGTTCGGCAAGAGCACGAACATCGCCGAGTTCCTGGCGGGCCCCGGCGAAAAGCACGACTACATCATCTACGTCGGGGTCGGCTGGGCGATGTGCCGGCTTCCCCGGTTCGCGTGGCCGAAGGCGTCGGCGTTCGACCCGCTGCTGCGCTGGCTCGTGCTCGACGGCTACGGGTTCCACCAGGCTTACTTCAAGACCGACAAGTACATCCGGAACCAGTACCAGGAGCCCAGTTTTCCCTGGCCCGACAAGCGGTACGAGGGCTACGCGCTGCGCGCCATCGACCAGGGCATCGGCCGGGCGCTGTGGTTCATCTGCGGCACCGACGTCGACCTGGTGGCCAAGACGATCGAGGAGTTCCCCGAGTCCCGCCACGGCGACTTGTACGCGGGGGTCGGCCTGGCGTCGACGTATGCGTGCGGCGTCACCGCCGGCGAGCTGGCGGACCTGGTCGACCGGGCCGGGATCCACCACGGGCCGCTGGCGCAGGGAAGCGCTTTCGCCGCCGAGTGCCGGGTGCGCTCGGGCCTGATGATCCCCGAGACCGAAATGGCGGCCAGGGCGATCTGCGGTATGTCCGCCGAACGCGCGGCGGCGATCACCCAGGAGGTGCGCCCGGCCGTCGTCGTCGACGGCGGTGACGTTCCCGCCTTCGAGACCTGGCGGCAGCGGATCGCCGAAGAAGTGCTGACCCACGGAGGGAAGAAGAAATGACCGCGACCTTCGGCTGGCTGCGCAAGCAGCTGGCGGGCATCGTGGCGCTGGCGCTGATCCTCGGCCTGTTCCTGGTCGCCCGGCTGCCCAGCGTCTCCGCCGCCGAGCAGGACCAGCTGGCGGACAAGTTCCACTTCACGCCGATGACGATCGCGCTGCCCGCGGCTTCGAAGTCGCAGTCGATCCGCACGGTGAACAAGGAGTACGAGAAGATCGCGGCTTGGATCTCCTCGGTCGGCGCCGCGATCGCCATCAACGACATCAGCGGCAGCGGCAAGCCCAACGACCTCTGCCTCGTCGACCCGCGCAGCGACCAGGTCGTCATCACGCCGGCGCCGGACTCGGGCCCGCGGTACGCGCCGTTCGCGCTCGACCCCGCGCCGGCGCTGCCGACGTGGGACTACATGGCGCCGATGGGCTGCGTCCCCGGTGACTACAACGAAGACGGCCGCACGGACGTCCTGGCCTACTACTGGGGCCGGACGCCGGTGCTGTTCCTGCAGAAGGCGACCGCGACGAAGTTCGACGCCTCCGCGTTCCAGCCGACCGAGCTGGTGCCGGGCGACTACCGCGGCGCGGACGGGAAGTACAACGGTCCACTGTGGAACACCGACTCGGTCACCATCGGCGACTTCGACGGCGACGGGCACGTCGACGTCTTCGTCGGCAACTACTTCCCGGACAGCCGGGTCCTGGACCCGAACGCCGACGGCGGCATCACGCTGAACCAGTCGATGTCGCACGCGGAGAACTCGGGCGCCAAGTACATCTTCCGGTGGACCGGTGCCACCTCCGGTGCGAACCCGAGCGCGAAGTTCGTCGACGCGTCCCAGGGCATCCCGGAGTCCGCGAGGCTGGGCTGGACGCTGGCTTCCAGCGCGACCGACGTCAACGGCGACAGCCTGCCGGAGCTCTACATCGCCAACGACTTCGGGCACGACCACTTCCTGTACAACAAGTCCACGCCGGGCAAGATCGAGCTCGCCGAGGTCACCGGGGTTCGCGGGATCGCCGACCCGAAGTCGAAGGTGCTGGGCCACGACTCCTTCAAGGGGATGGGCGTCGACTTCGGCGACCTGAACCACGACGGCCTCTACGACCTGTTCGTCAGCAACATCACGACTTCGTGGGGCATCGAAGAGTCGAACTTCCAGTTCATGAACGAGGCCAAGGACAACGCGGACCTGACCAAGCAGTTCCAGAACGGCGTCGCGCCGTTCCACGACGACAGCGCCGCGAAGGGCACGGCGTGGTCCGGCTGGGGCTGGGACGTCAAGATCCAGGACTTCAACAACGGCGGCGAGAACCAGATCGCGCAGGCCACCGGCTTCGTCAAGGGCCAGGTCAACCGCTGGCCGAACCTGCAGGAGATCGCCACGGCCCACGACGGGTTGCTGTCCAACCCGTTCTGGTGGCCGAACGCCCGCGCCGGTGACGACATCGGCGGCGACCAGACGCTGCACTTCTTCGTGAAGAGCGCCGACGGCCGGTACACCGACCTCGCGCCGAAGCTCGGCCTGGCGGTGCCGGTGCCCACCCGCGGCATCGCCGTCGGCGACACCGACGGGGACGGCCTGCCCGAGTTCGCGGTCGCGCGGCAGTGGGAAGAGCCGATCTTCTACCACAACGACAGCCCGAACCCCGGGAAGTACCTGCAGCTGAAGCTGGCCACCGACGCCCCGGTGGCGCCCGGCCCGCTGCCCGCGGCCGGTCCGCCCGCGATCGGCGCCCAGGCCACCGTGACGACCGCGGACGGCAAGAAGTACCTCGGCCGGGTCGACGGCAGCAGTGGTGAGGCCGGCAGGCGCAGCTTCGACATCCAGATCGGGCTCGGGCACGACGTCAGCGGCCCGCTCGACGTGCACCTGCAGTGGCGGGACCGGACCGGGCAGCTGCGGACGCAGGACCTGAAGCTGCAACCCGGTTGCCACATGTACCAGCTGGGCTCCACGGCGAAGGAAGCGATGTGACATGACCACCCCGACTCTGACCAAGGTGGACAGTGCGCCACCGAAGCGGACCAACAAGGTCATCACCGCGCTGCGGCGCTTCGCGATCTCGATCACGATCTTCAACATCGTCGGCTACACCGTGCTCGGCTTCGAGCAGCCGTGGCTGTACCCGTTCGTCGCGCTGGCGACCGCGTACACCACGGAGATCCTGCTCGAGATCATCAACGCCAGGGTGACCAAGCGGGACGTCCGGTTCAAGGGCAACGGGTTCAAGGGGCTCATGGAGTTCCTGCTGCCGGCGCACATCACCGGTCTCGCGCTCAACATGCTGACCTACGTCAACGACCGCATCCTCGTGATGATCTTCGGGGTGGTCGTCGCGGTCGGCGCCAAGTGGGTCCTGCAGGCGCCGGTGTACGGGCGCATGCGGCACTACATGAACCCGTCGAACTTCGGCATCACGATCATCCTGCTCGTGTTCCCGTGGGCCAGCATCGCCCCGCCGTACCACTTCACCGAGCAGATCCCCACCTGGGGCGGCTGGCTGATCGTCGGCATCATCCTCGTTTCGGGCACGGTCCTCAACGCGCTGCTGACCGGCCGCATGTTCCTGATCGCGGGCTGGCTGAGCTTCTTCGTCGTGCAGGCCTTCGTCCGCGGCTGGCTCTTCGACACGTCGATCTCCGGCGCGCTGGCGATGGGCACCGGCGTCGCGTTCGTGCTCTACACCAACTACATGGTGACCGACCCGGGCACGTCGCCGTCGAAGCCTGCCTCGCAGTTCCTGTTCGGATCCGGGGTGGCGCTCGCGTACGGCTTCTTCACCGCCGTGCACGTGGCCTACGGGCTGTTCCTGGCCACCGCGACCGTCTGCCTGATCCGCGGCATGTTCCTGTGGGGCCTGCACTTCTCGAACAAGGCACGGATCAGGTTCGAGGCCGACCAGGCCGCGCAGAAGGCGAAGCTCGAACTCGCCTCCGCACCGCCGGCCGGTGACGAGAAGCCGGGAGCGGTCGCGGCATGACCGTCCCCTCGGACGAGGCACGGGCGGCGCGCACCGCGCCGCCCGGGCCGCCGCGCCGGGCGACGTTCCGGTTGCTGAAGCAGCTCTTCACCGACCGGCTCGCGCTCATGGGCGACAACGCCGAGACCTACGGCGACGTCGTCCGCATCGCCATCGGCCCGAAGGCGATGTACCTGGTCAACCACCCGGACCTGGCCAAGCACGTCCTCGCCGACAACGCCGCGAACTACCACAAGGGCATCGGCCTGCAGGAGGCCCGCCGTGCACTCGGCGACGGCCTGCTGACCAGCGACGGGGAAACCTGGAAGCAGCAGCGCCGGACCATCCAGCCGGTGTTCCAGCCCAAGCGGATCTCGCGGCAGGCCGCCGTGGTGGCGTCCGAAGTGGACGCTCTGGTGAAGCGGCTGGCCGAGTACGACGGTTCCGTCGAGATCCTGCACGAGATGACCGGGCTGACGCTCGGCGTGCTCGGCAAGACGCTGCTCGACGCCGAGCTGGGCGGGTACGAGACGCTCGGCCACTCGTTCGAGGCCGTGCAGGACCAGGCCATGTTCGAGGCGGTCACGCTCAGCATGGTCCCGCAGTGGGTGCCGCTGAAGAAGCAGCTGGAGTTCCGGACCGCGCGCGAGGACCTGCGCCGGATCGCCGACGAGCTGGTCGAGCAGCGGCTGGCGAACCCGGTCGAGAACGGCGAGGACGTGCTGTCCCGGCTGATCGCGTCCGGGAACGGGGAAGGCGCGTCGCGCGAGCGGATGCGCGACGAGCTGATCACCCTGCTGCTGGCCGGCCACGAGACCACGGCGAGCACGCTCGGCTGGGCGTTCCACCTGATCGACGAACACCCCGAGGTCGGCGAGCGGCTGCACGCCGAAGCCGTCGAGGTGCTCGGCGACCGGCTGCCCGAGCACGAGGACCTGCGGCGGCTGACCTACACGGTCGCGGTCGTCGAGGAGGTCATGCGGCTGTACCCGCCGGTGTGGCTGCTGCCGCGGATCGCCCAGGCCGACGACGAGATCGGCGGGTACCACGTGCCGGCAGGCTCCGACGTCGTCGTGGTGCCCTACACGCTGCACCGGCACCCGGGCTTCTGGACCGACCCGGAACGCTTCGACCCGGAGCGGTTCACCGCCGCGGAGCGGCCGCCGCGGTACGCGTACCTGCCCTTCGGGGCCGGGCCGAGGTTCTGCATCGGCAACAGCCTCGGGGTGATGGAGGCGGTGTTCGTGCTCGCGATGGCCGCGCGCGACCTCGAGCTGCGCAAGGTGGCGGGCAAGGTCGTCGAACCCGAGGCGATGCTTTCGCTGCGGGTGCGTGGCGGGCTGCCGATGACCGTGCACCGCCGGGAGCGGACGCGCCGGTCCGAAGCAGCCTGACGTCTACTGTGGACATTCGATGAGGAGGTAGGCCGGTGCAACCCGAGGCCACCGAAGAAGAACGCGTGAAGAACATGACCCTGGAGGCCTACGCGGACACGATCGTGCCCGGGGAGAAGCGCTCGGCCGGCGATCGCGCGATCGCCGGGGCCGCGCCCGGGCCCGGTGCGGTGGCCGCGGGTGCGCTGGAGCTGCTGAACTTCGACGCGACCGGCGTCACGGCCGGCCTGCCCTACCTCGCGCAGTCGCTCAACGACCACGCGAAGTCCTACGGGGGCGAGGTCGAGCTGGAGCTCGACCACGACGTCCCGCCGTTCGTCGCGCTGCCGTACGAGCACCGCCGCGAGCTGGTGCGGCGGCTGACCACCCCCGGTCACCCGGAGAAGGACGGCTGGGTCAGCCTCGCGCTGTTCTGCAACATGGCCTACGACAGCGCCGCGCACCTGCACACCGCCGACGCCATCCGCGACGGGCACCCCGGCCTGCTGGCACTGGGGTACAAGGCCCCGGACGCCGACGGCTTCTGGCGGTTCCCGAAGTTCGGCTACGGCCGCAAGCTGGCCGAGCTCCACCCCGACACGACGCCTTCCGGGAGCCCCGCATGACGGCCATCGACCAGACCGACGTCGTCATCGTCGGCAGCGGGTTCGGCGGGTCCATCCCGGCCTACCACCTCGCCGCGGGCGGGGCCAAGGTCACCGTCCTCGAGCGCGGGCCGTGGCTGGCGGCCGACGACTTCGAGCACGACTACCTGCTCGGCTCGTCCTACACGCGCGCGTTCGACTTCGTCGTCGGCGACGGGATGAGCGTGCTGGGCGGCAACTGCGTCGGCGGCGGCAGCGTGGTGTACTTCGCCGCGATGCCGCGGGCGCCCCGCTTCGTGTTCGAGCGGCACGGCAGCATCGGGCGCCGGATGTGGCCGTCGGTCATCACCCGCGACTCCCTGGAGCCGTGGTACGACCGGGTCGACGAATCGCTCCCCGTGTCCAAACAGGACTGGAACGACGTCTCCTACGCCGGCGGCCTGTGGGCGGCGGCCTGCCACCACTCCGGGCGCACCGCGAACCCGGCGCCGGTGGCCGTCGACAACGGCACCTGCGTCAACTGCAACTTCATGATGGCGGGCTGCAAGTTCGACGCCAAGCGCTCGATGCTGACGAACTACCTGCCGGCGGCACTGGCGCACGGCGCCGAAATCCGCCCGCTGCACGAGGTCCAGCGCCTCGAGCGGACCGAGGACGGTGGCTACCGCGTCCACTTCGACCTGATCGACGAAGAGGACTACCGGATCCACACCGGCAGCGGAGTCATCGAGGCGAAGGTCGTCATCATCGCCGCCGGCGCCGGCGCGACGCCGGTGATCCTGCAGCGCTCGGAGGCCTCGCTCGGCGCCATGCCACACGGCGTCGGCCGGTACTTCTCCGGCAACGGCGAGCGGCTCAACACCGCGATCATCGACGAGGACCGCGTCCGCGAGGTGCTGGGACTGTCCCGAGAGGACGGTCCGGTGTACTCCGCCAACCACATCGGCAAGGGCCCGACCGTCGCGAACTGGGACAAGCTCGACGGGTCGCTGCCGGAGTACGAGCGGTACTCGCTGGAGCAGCTGTACTTCCCACCGGGGCTGGGGACGATCCTCGCCCAAGTGCCGGGCGGCGACGAGCCGCGCTGGTACGGCGCGCAGAAGAAGGAGATCCTCAACCAGTGGGCCAACTGGCTGACGATCTTCCTGATGACCGAGGACGACAACGAAGGCGTCTTCGGCGCTCCGCCGCCGACCGGCAACGCCTACCGGATCTCCCAGCAGATGCTCGGGCGCGGTTCGCTGCGCTACGACCCGACGACGAACACGCGTCGCGGCTGGGCGCTCGCGGACGCGGACTGCAAGGCGATCATCGAGAAGGACGGCCTCGCGAAGGTCGCGCCCTGGACGAACGACGTCGTCGGGGCGTACACCGTGCACCCGCTGGCGTCGTGCCGGATCGGGGACGACGCGGCGACGTCCGCGCTGCACGCGAACCACGAGCTGCGCAACCACCCGGGCATCTTCGTCACCGACAGCGCGTCGGTGCCGGGTGCGCTGACGGTGAACCCGGCGATGACCATCGCCGCGCTGGCGGAGCGGTCGATCCCGGGCATCGTCCGTGCGTTGCAGGCCCGGGACGTCGAGGTCAAGTACGGCGCGCCCGCCCCCGACGGCTCGATCACGGGGCGGCGTGCGGTGTCCAAACTGGACCTGGTCGCCGGGAACTGATGCACGGGTACTTCGAACTCGCGTTCCCGAGACCCCGGGAGCGCGAGTTCGCCCTTTCCCGAGGAGGAACGATGGCGCCCGGACTGGTGCGGTTCGCCCTACGGCGGACGCTGCGGGACGTGAAGTACGTCGAAGCCGTGCGGCCGCGGCGGGCACGGGGGCTGGTGCGGGACGTCTACCGGCAGGTGGAGCGGGACTTCGGGATGCTCGCCCCGCCGATCGCGCTGCACTCGCCCGCGCCGGAGGTGCTCGCCGCCGCGTGGCTGGTGCTGCGGGAGTCGCTGGTCGCGGCCGGCACGGCGAGCCGGTCGGACAAGGAGGTCGTCGCGGCCGCGGTGTCGGCGGCGAACTCCTGCCCGTACTGCGTCGAAGTGCACGGCATGGCGCTGAGCTCGCTGGGCGACCCGGCCGCGGCGGCCGCCATCGAGAGCGGTGCCGTGCGGTCCATCCCGGACGGCGGCACCCGGGCCCTCGCGGTCTGGGCGCGGGGAGAGGGACCGTTGCCCGCCGGGCTCCCGAGCGCGACCGCGGCCGAGTTCACCGCCGTCGCCGTCGCGTTCCACTACCTGAACCGGGTGGTGAGCGTGTTCCTCGGGCCGTCCCCGCTGCCCGAAGCGGTACCGCCGGGCGCGCGCGGCCGGGTCAGGACGGTGCTGGCCCGGCTGTTGCGTCCGGGACCCGCCCCCGCACCGGGCGACGCACTGGGGCTCCTCCCGCCCTCGCCGGTGGCTCCGCCACCCTGGTCGGTCACCGGCCTCGTCGGCGACTCGTTCGCCCGGGCCGGTGCGGCGTTCGACCGCGCCGGAGAACGGGTGGTGCCGCCGCGCGTGCGTGAGCTGGTCCGGTGTTCGCTCGAGAACTGGGACGGGACGGCTCCCGGCTTGAGCCGGGCGTGGGTGGAGGAGGAGCTGGCCGGTCTGCCGCGGGGCGAGCACGCCGCGGGCCGCCTGGCCTTGCTCGTGGCGAAGGCCCCCTACCAGGTCGACGCTGCCGCCGTGACGCCCGTGCTGCGTGACCTGGGAGAGGGCGGCCTGGTCGAGCTGACCGCGTGGGCGGCCCACGCCGCCGCGACCGGGCTGGGTGAGCGCCTGCCGGTCCGCCCACGAGGAGAAGACGCTGGGCCACCCGGCCAGCGATGATCGGTGGGCCGGATCGACCGCCGGGTGCCGCAGGACCGGGACACACCTGAAATCCCCGGGTGCCGGACCCGGCGGCCCGGCCCTTCGTCGAGTGGTGAGAGGACAGACGGGTGACTGACACAACAAACGTGCTGGCCGGCCTGGAGGCCGAGGCTGCCGCGCTCGACGCGCTCGTGGCCGGGCTCACCGAGGCGGAGTGGGACACCCCGACCCCGGCCCCGGGCTGGACGGTGCGCCACCAGATCGCGCACCTGGCGTTCATCTTCCGCATCGCCGGCCTCGCCGCCGCGCAGCCCGACGTCTTCGGTGCCCTGGCGAAGCAGACCGAGGCGGTCGGCTTCGACGCGGCCGTCAACGCCGCGCTGGCCGACTACCTGGGCGACCCGGCGGAAGTGCTGCTCACCCGCTGGCGCGCCGAGCGTGACGCGGGGCTCAAGGCGCTCGCCGCGGTACCGGCCGGACAGCTGGTGCCGTGGCTGGTGAACCCGCTCCCGCCCGCGGTGCTCGCGTGCGCCGGGATGATGGAGGTCTTCGCGCACGGCCAGGACGTGCACGACGCGCTGGGCGTGCGCCCGGTGCGCACCGACCGGCTGGGCCCGCTCGTCGGGTTCGCGGTCCGCGTGCGTGACTTCGGTTACGAGGCAAGGGGACTCACGCCACCCGGCGTCGAGTTCCGGTTCGAGATCACCGCGCCGTCGGGTGCGGTGTGGACGTTCGGTCCCGACGACGCCACCGAGCGGGTGACGGGGAGCGCCGAGGACTTCTGCCTGCTGGTGACCCGGCGGCGGCACCGCGACGACCTGGACGTGCGCGCGGCGGGTGAGCTGGCCGGGCACTGGCTGGACATCGCGCAGGCGTACCGGGGACCGGCGGGCGAAGGCCGCCGCCCCGGCCAGTTCGCCGACTGATCCGACCCTGGTGCCGCCGTGTGTCCACAGTGGAGCGCGGCGGTGGTGAGACAGAGCACTGATACGGGCTTGAGAGCTGGTGGGAGCGCTGTGGCATGAGCGTTGAGCGGATTTCGATCGTGGGTATCGGTCTCCGGTACCCGGACGCGGGTTCCCCGGAGGAGCTCTGGGAGAACGTGCTCGCGGGCCGCCGGGCGTTCCGCAGGCTGCCCGACGAGCGGATGAACCGGGCGGACTACTACTCGGCCGACCCCAAGGCGCCGGACCGCTTCTACGCCCAGAAGGCGGCGGTGCTGCGGGACTTCGAGTTCGACCGGGTGCGCTACAAGGTCGCCGGGAGCACCTTCCGGGCCACCGACACGACGCACTGGCTCGCCCTCGACGTCGCGGCCCAAGCCCTCGCCGACGCCGGGTTCCCGGAGGGGGATGGCGTCCCCCGGACGACCACCGGCGTGGTCATCGGCAACAGCCTCACCGGCGAGTTCTCCCGGGCCAACATCATGCGGCTGCGCTGGCCCTACGTCCGCCGCACGGTCGCGGCCGCACTCGCCGGCCGCGGCTGGGGCGACGAGGAGACCGCGGCCTTCCTGCGTGACCTGGAAACCCAGTACAAGGCGCCGTTCCCCGAGATCAACGAGGACACGCTCGCCGGTGGCCTCGCCAACACCATCGCGGGCCGCGTCTGCAACCACTTCGACTTCGCCGGCGGTGGGTTCACCGTCGACGGCGCCTGCTCGTCTTCGCTGCTTTCGGTCGTGACGGCGGCGAACGCGCTCGCCCAGGGCGACCTCGACCTCGCCGTCGCCGGCGGTGTCGACCTGTCGATCGACCCGTTCGAGGTGATCGGCTTCGCGAAGACCGGCGCG
Organism: Amycolatopsis sp. NPDC098790; assembly: GCF_044759945.1. Lineage (NCBI taxonomy): Bacteria > Bacillati > Actinomycetota > Actinomycetes > Pseudonocardiales > Pseudonocardiaceae > Amycolatopsis > Amycolatopsis sp. NPDC098790. Next base: position 160,536 of record NZ_JBIWAI010000010.1, on the reverse strand, counting down.
CTCGCCAAGGGCGAGATGAAGGTGTACGACGCCGGCTCCAACGGGTTCTGGCCCGGCGAGGGCTCGGGCATGCTGGTGCTGATGCGCGAAAGCGACGCGATCGCGCAGAACCGGCGGATCTACGCCTCCATCGGGGGCTGGGGTGTCTCCTCGGACGGCAAGGGCGGCATCACCCGGCCCGAGGCGGCCGGGCACCGGCTGGCGCTGAAGCGCGCTTACGACCGCGCCGGGTACGGCGTCGAGACCGTGTCCTACTTCGAAGGCCACGGCACCGGCACGGCGCTGGGCGACGCCACGGAGATCGAGGCGCTGTCCACCGCGCGCCGCGACGCCGACCCGCTCGCCAAGCAGGCCGCGCTGAGCACGATCAAGGGCAACATCGGGCACACCAAGGCAGCGGCGGGCGTCGCCGGGCTGATCAAGGCGACGCTCGCCGTGTACCACCAGGTGATCCCGCCGGCGACCGGGCACTACGAACCGCACGAATCGCTGACCGGCGACTCCGCGCGGATGTACGTGCCGGCCGACGCCGGGCTGTGGCCGCCGGAGCAGCCGGTCCGCGCGGGTGTCTCCGCGATGGGCTTCGGCGGCATCAACTCGCACGTCACGGTCACCGAGGCGCCGAACTCCCCGCGCCGCAAGGAGGTCGACGAGCACACCCGTGCGCTCGTCTCCGCCCGCCAGGACGCCGAGCTGCTGCTGTTCGACGCCGCCGACACCGACCAGCTGCGGAGCAAGGTCGCCGAGGTGCTCGCGTTCGTGCCGAAGCTCTCGTTCGCCGAGCTCACCGACCTGGCCGGCTCGCTGGCCGGGGACCTGGACGGCCGCCCGGTGCGCGCGGCGGTCGTCGCCGCGAACCCCGAGCAGGCCGAGCGCAAGCTCGCCCGTCTGCTCGAGCTGCTCGGCACCGACGCGGATTCGGTGTTCGAGGCCGCCGATGGCATCTTCGCCGGTTCCGGCCGGACCGCGCCGCGGATCGGCTACCTCTTCCCGGGACAGGGGTCCGGGCGCGGCGGGGCGGGGGCCCTGCGGCGGCGGTTCACCGCGGCCGAGGACATCCACCGCGCCGCGGGGCTGCCGGTCTCGGGCGACCAGATCGCCACCGAGGTCGCCCAGCCGCGCATCGTCACCGGTTCGCTCGCCGCTCTGCGCGTGCTGCGCTCGCTCGGCGTCGAAGGGGACACCGCGACCGGGCACAGCCTCGGCGAGCTGACCGCGCTGCACTGGGGCGGCGCGCTCGACGAGCGTTCGGTGCTGAAGCTCGCCGGCGTCCGCGGCAAGGTGATGGCCAGCGACGGCAACGGCGACGGCGCGATGGCGGGGATCGCCGCTTCGCCCGGCCGCACGGAAGAGCTCGGGCTCGGCACCGACGTCGTCATCGCCGGCTACAACGGCCCGGAGCAGACGGTCATCTCGGGGCCCGCGGCCTCGATCGACCGCATCGTGGCGCGGGCGAAGGCCGAAGGCGTCACGGCCGCGCGGCTGAAGGTGTCGCACGCGTTCCACTCGCCCGAGGTCGAGCCGGCCGCGACGGCGATGACCGAGCGCCTCCGCGAGTTCACCTTCGCCCGGCTCGAGAGGCCGGTCGTCTCGACCGTCACCGGCGATCTCCTGCACACCGCGGAGAACCTGCCGGAGCTGCTGCGCGACCAGATCGTGCTGCCGGTCCGCTTCCGCGAGGCGGCGGCCCGCGTGGCCGAACGCAGCGACCTGGTCGTCGAGGTCGGTCCCGGCCGCGTGCTGGCCGGGCTGTTCGAGGACATCGCCCCGGACACCCCGGTCCTCGCCGTCGACTCCGACAGCGCCTCCCTGGCCCCGCTGCTGCGGGTCGTCGGTGCCGCCTACGCCGCCGGAGCCCCGGTGAACGTGGCCGGCCTGTTCGCCGGACGGCTGGTGCGCGAGCTTCCGGCCGACCGGGTCTTCTCGTTCCTCGCCAGCCCCTGCGAAGCCGCGCCCGAGATCGACAGCGAACTCGCCGCCGAGCTGGCCGCCGAGAAGGCCCAGGCCGACGAGTCCGAAGGCGCGCTCGCCGACACCGGCAGCACGACCCTGGACCTGCTGCGCAAGCTCGCCGCCGAGCGCGTCGAGCTCCCGCTGGAGACGGTCACCGCCGACACCCACCCGCTCGACGACCTGCACCTGTCGTCGATCACGGTCGGGCAGCTGGTCAACGACGTCACCCGGGCACTGGGCCGCCCCGCCCTGGAAGGCATGCCCAACTTCGCGACGGTGTGCCTCGGCGAGCTCGCCGAGATGATCGACGAGCTGGCCCAGACGGCGAAGCCGACCGACGCCGGCCTGGGTGAAGCACCGGGTGTCGGTCCGTGGGTCCGGCCGTTCTCGGTCGGCTACGTGCCGGCTCCCCGGCCGGCCGTCGAGGTGGTGACCGGGGTGAGCGCGGCCGAGTGGACCGCGTACGCCACGGACGGTCACCCGCTCGCCGAGCCGCTGCGGACCGCGCTGGCCGGCGCGGGTCTCGGCGACGGCGTGCTGCTGTGCCTGCCCGCCGACTGCGACGAGTCCCACACGGGTCTGTTCCTCGAAGCGGGCCGCGCGGTCATGGGTGCTCCCAACGGCACCCGGTTCGTCGTGGTGCAGCACGGCCTCGGTGCGTCCGGGCTGGCCAAGACCCTCCGGCTGGAGGATCCGTCGGCCAAGACGACCATCGTCGACCTCGCCGACCCGGCGCCTGCCGACCCGGCCGCGGTCGCCAAGGCGGTCTCGGTCGTGGTCGCCGAAGTCGCGGCCACGAACGACTTCGCCGAGGTCCGCTACGGCGCCGACGGCGGACGGACGGTGCCGCGCCTCGGCGCGCTCCCCGCCGCCCCGGCGGGGCTGGTCCCGGAGAGCCTGGACCCGGGCGACGTGCTGCTGGTCACCGGCGGCGGCAAGGGCATCACGGCGGAAAGCGCGCTGGCACTGGCGAAGGACTCGGGTGCCCGGCTCGCACTGCTGGGCCGCAGCGACCCGGAAGACGACGCGGAGCTGGCCGAGAACCTCGACCGGATGGAAGCCGCGGGCATCCGCTACCGCTACGAGCGCGCCGACGTCACCGACGCCGGGCAGGTGCGGGAGGTCGTGGCCCGGATCGAAGCCGACCTCGGGCCGGTCACGGCCGTGCTGCACGGTGCGGGCCGCAACGAACCGGCCGCCCTGTTCAGCCTGACCGAGGACGCGTTCCGGCGGACGCTGGCTCCGAAGATCGGCGGGCTGCGGGCGGTGCTCGACGCCGTCGACCAGGACCGGATCAAGCTGCTGGTCACCTTCGGCTCCATCATCGGCCGGGCCGGCCTGCGCGGTGAAGCGCACTACGCCACGGCGAACGACTGGATGACCGAGCTGACGCTGCGGTTCGGCCGGGAGCACCCGAAGGCCCGGGCCATCGCGCTCGAGTGGTCGGTCTGGTCCGGCACCGGCATGGGGGAGAAGCTCGGCGTGGTCAGCGCCCTGATGCGCGACGGCATCACGCCGATCCCCACCGAGGAGGGCATCGCCATCCTCCGCCGCGTCCTGGCCGACCCGGCCACGCCGCCGGTGCTGGTGGTCTGCGGGCGGACGGCCGGCCTGGCGACGCTGCCGATCCAGCGGCGCGAGCTGCCGCTGACCCGGTTCGTCGACCGCGCGGTCGTGCATTACCCGGGCGTCGAGCTGATCACCGAGGCCGACCTGTCCGACGGCAGCGACCCGTACCTGGCCGACCACCTGCTCGACGGGCAGCTGCTGTTCCCGGCCGTGCTGGGCATGGAAGCGATGACGCAGGCCGCGGCGGCGACGCTGGACCGGACCGGCGCGCCGGTCCTCTCCGACGTCGAGTTCCTCCGGCCGATCATCGTCTCGCCGGGCGGCTCGACCACGATCCGGCTGGCCACGCTGGCCCGCGACGCCGACACCGTCGACGTCGTGATCCGCAGCGAGGAAACCGGCTTCAGCGCCGACCACTTCAAGGCTCGGCTCAGTTTCGCGCGGCCGGCGGAGCTCGGCGAGCGGGTCACCCGCGACGTCGCACTGCCGCCGGTCCCGGTGGAGCCGATCAGCGAGCTCTACGGTTCCGTCCTGTTCCAGGGCAAGCGGTTCCAGCGCGTGCTCGGCTACCGGCGGGCGAGCGCGCGGCACGCGGTCGCCGAGATCGCGACCAGCGCGGACTTCTCGTGGTTCGCGCCCTTCCTGCCGCAGGACCGGCTGCTGGCCGACCCGGGCACCCGGGACGCGATGATGCACGCGATCCAGTGCTGCGTCCCGGACGCGACGCTGCTGCCGCAGGGCATCGAGAAGCTGTACCTGGCCGAACCCGGTGTCCAGCACGAGGAATACGTGCTGCTGGACGCCAGGGAACGCTCCCAGGACGGTGACAGCTACGTCTACGACCTCGACGTGCGCAACCCCGACGGGACGCTGGTCGAGCGCTGGGAGGGGCTGAAGCTGCGCGCCGTGCGCAAGCGCGACGGCGCCGGGCCCTGGGTCCCGTCGATGCTCGGGTCCTATGTGGAGCGTGCGTGTGAGCGCCTGCTCGGTGGGACCGGGACGCGGTCGGTGGTGCTCGAGCCCGACCCGGCCGGCCGGCCGGCCGAGGGCATCGCCGAGCGCCGGGCGCAGACCGCGCTCGCCGCGGGCCGCGCCCTCGACGGCCCGGTCGACATCCGGTACCGCCCCGACGGGAAACCGGAGTGCGACGGCGTGAGCGTCACGGCCTCGCACACCTCGCAGCTGACGCTCGTGGTGGCCGGTGCCGACCGGCTCGCCTGCGACATCGAAACGGCGGTCGAGCGCACCGACGAGGACTGGGCCGGGTTGCTGGGCGAGGAGCTGCTCGCGGTCGGGCAGCTGCTGGCCGCCGACGCCGGCGAGCCGGTCACGGTGGCCAACACCCGGGTGTGGAGCGCGCTGGAGTGCGTTCGCAAGACGGGTGAAATGACCCAGGCCCTCACCGTGCGCCAGGTCGACGCCGACGGCTGGGCGCTGCTCGCCTGCGGCGACGCCCGGATCGCCACCTGGTCGACGACCGTCAACGACCGGCCCGACCCCGTGGTTTTCGCCGTGCTCCACGCAGAGGGGAACTGAAGATGACCGACTACTACGAGATCCGCCACACGGTCGGCTTCGAGGAGACCAACCTGGTGGGCAACGTCTACTACGTGAACTACGTTCGCTGGCAGGGCCGCTGCCGCGAGATGTTCCTCAAGGAGAAGGCGCCGGCCGTGCTCGAGGAGGTCCGCCAGGACCTCAAGCTCTTCACCCTCAAGGTGGAGTGCGAGTTCTTCGCCGAGATCACGGCGTTCGACGAGCTGTCCATCCGCCTGCGGCTGGAAGAGCTGACCCAGACGCAGATCCAGTTCGCCTTCGACTACGTGCACCTCACCGACTCCGGGGAGGAGCGGCTGGTGGCGCGCGGACGGCAGCGGATCGCGTGCATGCGCGGGCCCAACACGAACACCATCCCCGCGCGGGTGCCCGAGCAGCTGCGGGAGGCGCTGGCGCCGTACTCGACCCTCGGCGCGTCCGGCTCGGTGAACGGCAGGGGGGCCTGACATGTCCGCTGCCGAGCAGGGCACGCCACGGCCGTTGGTCAAACGGCTGCACCCGGCGGGCCGGCCGCGGCTGTCCGAACAGGCCGGCCTGCGGGAGGTCATGGCGCAGTTCACCACGGGCGTCACGGTGATCACCGCCGGCGGGGAGCAGGCGCACGGCATGACGGCCAACTCGTTCACGTCGGTTTCCCTCGAACCGCCGATGGTCCTCTGCTGCGTCGCCCGGGCGGCCCGGATGCACACGGCGATCCTCGCCGCGCAGTCGTACGGGGTCTCGGTGCTCGGCGCCGACCAGCGCGAACTGGCCAAGTACTTCGCGGATTGGCGGCGCCCCGCGGGGCCGGCCCAGTTCGACACGGTCGACTGGCAACCGGGCCGGCAGACCGGCGCACCGCTGCTCACCGGTGCGCTGGCGTGGGTCGAGTGCCGGCTCGCCGAGGTCTACGAGGGTGGCGACCACTCCATCTTCCTCGGCCACGTGGTCGCCACCCGGCGCAGCGACGAATCGCGCTCGCTCGCGTTCTACAACGGCGGCTACCACCACATCGACGGCCGCATCCGCGCGAGCGCGTGATGGACGTGACCGTCACCGGGGGCACCGGCTTCGTCGGTGCCCACACGGTGGGCGAGCTGCTGCGGCGCGGGCACCGGGTGCGGGTGCTCGCCCGCGACCCCGCCCGGCTGCCCGCCGCGCTGGAGCCGCTCGGGGCCGACCCGCGCGCCGTGGAGGTCGTCGCGGGCGACGTCACCGACGAAGCCGCGGTGGCCGCCGCGGTGCGTGGCGCGGACGCCGTGCTGCACGCGGCCGCCGTCTACTCGTTCGACAGCCGGCGCCGGGCGGAGCTGCGCCGGGTGAACGAGCGCGGCACCGAGGTCGTGCTCGAGGCCACGCGGCGCGCGGGAACCGGCCGGGTCGTGCACGTCTCGACGGTCGGGGCGCTGTACCCCGCGGCGGAGGTCGGTCCCGGGTCGCCGGTGGGGAGTCCGGCCGAGCCGTACCTCGCCGCCAAGGCCGCGGCGGACCGGGTCGCCCGGCGGCACGCCGCCGCGGGGGCCCCCGTCCTCATCAGCTACCCGCCCGCGCTGCTCGGCCCGGGCGATCCGCGCGTCGGCGACCAGAACGCACGCCTGCGCGACGTCCTGCGCGGCTTGATGCCGTTCTGGCCGGACGGCGCCCTGCCGCTCGGGGACGTCCGCGACACCGCCGTTCTGCACGCCGACCTGCTCACCGCCGCCGAAGTCACCGGGCAGCGGTGGTTCGCGCCGGGCCGGCTGGTGCCGGCGCGGGACTACCTCGCGCTGCTGAGGGCGGTGACCGGCCGGGCGCTGCCCGCGCTGTTCTTCCCGCCGCGGGCGATGGTGCCGGTGGGCCGGCTGGCCGACCTGCTGCAGCGGTGCTGGCCGTGGCACATCCCGGCCGAGTACGGCGCGATCTACGTCTGCGCGGTGGCCGCGCCGGTCACCCCCGGCGCGAGCCCGCCCGCGCGTCCACTGCGCGAGACGATCACCGACACCGTCCGGTGGCTGCGCGAAGCCGGCCAGCTGACCGAGCGGCAGGCGGGTGCCGCGGCGACGCCACCCACCGCGAAAGCGAGCGGCCCCGCCGGGACCGCCGAAGCCGGAAGGGGATGGGCACGATGACGCAGAACCGGCCGACCGACAACGAAACTACGACCGGCGACCGCGCCGCCTTGCCGCCCGAGGTGGTCGTGACGAGCCCGATGCCGCGGCTGGGCCGGGGCATCCGCTGGAGCGACGTGCTGGCCGAAATCGAGCGCGACGAGCGGGAACGCGCAGTCACCAGGGCCTACCGCGACGCGGCCTGACGGGCCGCGGCTTGACGGGCCGCGGCTTGACGGGCCGCGGCTTGACGGGCCGCGGCGGTCGCCGTCCGGCCGGGTCCGCGTCCCGGGTTCGGCAGCGGGAACGCGTCGGCCGGGTCGGTTCGTCCGTGCCGGTGCCGTTGGGCCGGCTGGGAAATGTTCGCCGGGAAGGCGTGGCGGCCCTCCGGCATCGGTGGCCACGGCGGCGTGCCTTCCGTCAAGCCGCGCGGTGCAGGCGTTCCGCGACCGCTCGCTCCCGGGACACCGCGAAGGTCGTGTGCCCGGCGTGCACCGCCGCGTAGCGGATCTCGCCGTCGGAAAACGCTTCCAGACCCGTGCGGTCGGCCGGGGTCAGCGGGGCGCCGCAGGCCGCGCACGTCTGCTGGCGCCCCGCCGCGCCCGCTTTCTCGTGGGGCGTTTCCGTCTTCGTCATCACGTCCTCCGGCGTCCGGTGGAATGGGTCCGTGCGCTCAAGTTTCCGGGCCGGGGTGTGCGTCCGTCCCCTTGTCGGTTGCGGTTGTGCACCCCGAAGCCGTGCGTTCCGCACATCTTCGGGTGTGCGTCGCAAGATCGGAGATGCCCCGGTGGGCCGGAACCCGACAAACTCGGGAGTGGCCGGTGGGTTCCGTGGACCCCGCCGGCGCCTGCCGGCCGACCGGACCGGTGAAACCGGATCCGCCGGGCGACCACCGGTGCGTCCGCCGCGTGAGGAGACTGGGCGATGGCAGTGCGCCTCCGGCTCGACTCGGGTCATGAGGTGCTCGAAGAATGGGCCGAGTCGGCTTGTCAGGCCGAGCGGAACATCATCTACGAGGCCCTCTTCGCCATTGCGGACGGCTCGGCATTCATGATTTACGACATCTTCGGCGACGACCGCGTTCCGCCGCATTTCATCATATTCGTCAAGAACGATCTGGTGCTGCGAATCCTGCTGCGCCGGTCGGACTCGGCGTTCGACCTGCTGTACGTCGGTGTTCCGGAGTCCGGAACGAAGGACGAGAACGTGCACCAGGAGTCCGACGCTCAGTAGCGCGCCACCGCGGCCGGATGTCGCAGTGCTCTGCCGCCGCTTGGCCTATTTCGCCCTCAGTGTCCGCGATCGTGAGGCCGCATAACAGGTGGTGAACGTGCATTCGTCATGTTGACACGGTCTTCGTGCCCGTGGTTGCCTCTCGGTGGATCAGTTGAGTTCTTCTCTTCTGGGGTATGGGAGGAATTGCCGATGTCTTCTCCTGAATTGCCCGGTCTCGATGTGGCGAGCCGGGTCCGTGCGCGGGACATCCAGATGGCCGGGGTCGCGGACGTCCGCCGCCGGGTGCTGATGATCTCCGGTGCGATCGACACCACCGACCACGACGTCTCGCTCACGGTCAACCTGCCGGAGCCGGGCCGCTGGCAGATCATCAAGTCCGAGACCAACCTCACCGACCAGACCTGGGTCGCGATGCAGGTCACCACGGACGAGGACTCCACCTTCGTGAGCGACGAGGACACCCTCGTGCTTTCGCGTCAGTTCTCGAAGACGTTCATGACCCCGGACCAGCGTCGCCTGACCTTCTACGACGGCGAAGTCCGTCCCGGCGAAGCGGTGCTGAAGGTCTACACCCTCGAAGCGGGCGGGCGGAAGCCGAACTATTCGTACTCCCGCTACACCCCGATCGCGACGGACACCGCGGAGCAGTCGCAGCAGACCCTCGAAGAGCTGATCACCAACGGCATGCCGCAGCGGCCGGTGATCGAGCTCATCGTGCCGGTGACCGTAATCGGCTGAGCGACCGTGATCACGTTCGTCCCGGATCCGGGACTGCTCGAATCCCCCCGTGGCCGGGACTGGCCGGTGCTGCCCGCCGTCCGCTCCGCCGCCGGCCGCCCGCCGGAGTCGGCGGACGTGGTCGTGGTCGGCGCCGGCCCCGCCGGCCTGGCCGTCGCCGCGGCGTTGTGGCACCACGGTGTCCGGGACGTGGTGCTCCTGGACCGGGACGGCGTGCCCGCGCACCGGTTCTTCCGCCGGATCGACCGGCTCGGGCAGCGCGTGCTGCGTTCGCCCTACGAGCACCACCCCGGGGTCGAGGGTTACCGCGACTGCGAGCTGCTGGACTTCGCCCGCCTGCACTGGGGACTGCTGACGCCGGTCGAGCGGCGCGAGATCCGGATGGCGCAGGCCGGGCACCGTTCGGTGGTCCCGGTCGACGTCTTCGAGGCCTACTGCCGGCACCTCGTGGCGAGCCACCGCATCGGCGAACGGCTCTGGCGGGCCGAGGTGCGCGAAGTCCGGCCGGGCACCGATTCCGTGACGGTCACCGGTGCCGGGTTCACGACCACCGCCCGGCACGTCGTGCTCTGCACCGGCGAGCAGCGCCGGGACGCGCCGGACGACTGGTGGGGTGGCGGGATCGCGCCGCCGGGAGTCGGCTACTGGGACGAGCCGGTCCCCGCCGGGTCCGGCGGGCTCGCGGTGATCGGAGCCGGGCTGACCGCGGCCCACCTGATCGCCGACGGCCTGGCCGCCGGCCGCCGGGTGCACTGGATCGTGCGGGAACCCGGCGAGCGCTACCAGTGCGCCGACGTCAACTCCGCCTTCTTCCGGCCGGAGGGCCGGTCGCGGTTCGAGAGCGTGGGCCGGCGGGACCGGCTCGAGCTGATGGCCCGCTACCGGCGCGCGTCGATCATGTTCGAGTTCCGGCCGTCGCTGCAGCGGGCCGAGGCCGAGGGGCGTCTGGTGGTGCACCGCGGCCTCGCGGTGGCGGGGATCGCCGCCGGGCCCCGGGTGCGCCTCGCGGACGGCACCCGGATCGGGGCCGACCACGTCGTGCTCGCCCTCGGCACCACCCCGGCGGCCGAAGCCGCACTGCTGCCGCCGGAGGTGGCCGCCGCCCGGGACGGGTGGCCCGACCTCGACGAGCGGGACCTGAGCTACCGCCGGGCGCCGCGCGTGTCCGCGGTGGGCGCCGCGGCCGCGATGGTGCTCGGCCCGGCGGCACGCAACATCGACGGGCACCGGGTGGCCACCGCGCGGGTCGCCGCCGCCGTGACCGCGTTCCTGCGCCGGGGATCTCCCGTGCAGGAGACGGCGCGGGAGCGGGTGATGACCGGTGTCTGACCCCCACGATCCGCGGTTCACGCTGCCGGGGGTCGACGAACCGGCCTCGACCGAGGCCGGGATCATCCTGCTGGGCCTGGAGGCCGACCGGCTGCTGGCGGGGGTCGGCCTCGCGCGGCTCGCCGACGACCCGGCCCTGGTCACCCTCGCGGTCGACCAGGCCCGCCACGACGCCCTCACCGGCCTCGGGTTCGCCGGCTTGGCCGACGCCGGCGCGGCTCGCTGGCTCGCTCTGCGCGCGCGGCTGGCCGACGTGCGGCTCGCGCCCGGGGCCCTGCGGAAGCAATGGGCCACCGCCGGCCGGCTGGTCGAAGCCGCCGTACCCGGGCTGGGGCCGGCGTCCCTGGCCTACTTGACCGCCTGCCTGCTCCGCCGTGACGACGTCGACGAGCTCGCCCGAGCGCGAGCCGACCGGAAGGAAGCCAGTGTCCTACCTGAAGTCGCTGCCGACTGACACCACGCTGCTGCAGGTGTTCCAGGCCTACCCCGAGACGGCCCGGCCGTTGCTCGACTTCCACGAGCTCGTGCTGCGGGCACCGGGCCCGTTCACCCCGGGGGAGCGGGAGTTGATCGCCGCCTACGTTTCGGGGACCAACGGCTGCGGCTACTGCCACGGCGTCCACACCGTGACGGCCGAGGCGTTCGGGCTCGCCAAGGGAGTGCTCGAAGCCGCGTTGGCGGATCTGGGTTCGGCACCGGTCGACGAGCGGATGAAGCCGGTCCTGGCCTTCGTGGGCAAGCTCACCCGCACCCCGGCCCGGATGACCGACGCCGACGCCGACGCCGTGCTCGCCGCCGGCTGGGACGAGTCGGCGCTGCACTCCGCCGTGCTCGTCTGCGCGTTGTTCAACTTCATGAACCGCATGGTCGAAGGCTTGGGCATCCGGGCCGACGAGACGTACGCGGTGACGTCCGGTACTCGTCTCGCGGAAGGCGGCTACGCCGGTTTGGCCACGTTGCTCGGCAGTTGAGCCCTCAGGTCGGGCAGCGCCAGCAGCACCGGCGGGTCGAACACACCTGCCGGACGGAGCCGGAGGTCGGCGATGCTCGCGGCGACACCGGGCCGGGTGGTCAACGGCCCGGCGTGCCCGACGAAGCGGTCCGGCCCGTCCGTCCCGGGCGCGGTGGCCGCGTGGGCCACGACGTGCCAGGTACCCTCCGGAACCGCGCTGAGGGCGTACGTCCCCGGACCGGTCAGGAGCGCGCAGCGCGCGGGCTTGCCTTCGGTGATCCGTCCGGGGAACACCCCGATGAACACCGGCCCCGCCGCGCGGGGCACGGTGAGCTGGCCGCGCACCGTGCTGGCGACGCCGCGATCACCGCCGCCGTCTTCGTCGAGGACGCCGGGTACGCGCCCTCCTGACCGGCGGTAGACCGTCGGTGCGGCACCGACGCTCGTGGTGAACCGGGTGCTGAACGTGCCGACGCTGTTGTAGCCGACCTGGTGGCTGATGTCGGCGACGGAGCCGCCGGTGGTCAGCAGCAGGCGCTTCGCTTCGGTCAGCCGCAGCGCGGCGAGGAACTGGGCGGGCGACACCCCGGTGGTGCGCCGGAACAACCGCGAATAGTGGAACTTGCTGAACATCGCCGAGCGCGCCAGATCGTCGACCGTGAGCGATTCCGCGAGGTTTTCCCGCATCGCGGCCAGCGATCTTTCGACGGCGCGGCGGACGGGATCTTCCATGGTGGTGCTGTCCTTCCCAGGCAACGGGGGCGCGGCGGACGAGAGTGCGCCGGTCGTTACAACATTAATGCGGCGGTGGCTTCTTTCTAAGTGCTTCATGCACCAGTCAAAATGGATTCCGCCCGGTCCGGACATGCGTTTTGCACGGGTGCGTTCATGCGGAAATCAGGTCGCGTCGCCATGGCCGCACGACGGCCGGCCGAGGACGGCCGGTGCACCGCGGTGCGCCGGTTCGCAGGATGCGAGACGCCCCCGGCGGTGCCGCGGCCGAGACTGGAACGGGCCGGATCCGGCACCGCCCGCCGGCGGCCGAGAAACAGGAGACGGTATGACAGCGGCTGTTCCGAACGAGGCCGGCTCGCACCGGCGCGGGCTGCGGGCGGTACCCGACGCGGCACCCGGCGACCCGGTGCGGCCCGGCTGGCGGGAGCTGCGCGACGACATCGTGGCCGGCGCGGGCCCGGCGGTCCGCCGCCAGCACACGCTGGGCAAGCTGACCGCCCGCGAACGGCTCGCCCTGCTGCTCGACGAAGACTCGTTCACCGAGATCGACCTCTACCGCCGGCACCAGAGCACCGGGCCCGGGATGGCGGACCGGCGCCCGCACACCGACGGGGTGATCGCCGGTTCCGGCACCGTGGACGGCCGCCGCGTCTTCGTCTACGCGCAGGACTTCACCGTCTTCGGGGGCTCCGTCGGCGAGGCGCACGCGTCGAAGATCCACAAGGTGCTGGACCTGGCGCTGGCCACCGGTTCCCCGGTGATCGCGCTCAACGACAGCGGCGGTGCCCGGATCCAGGAGGGTGTGCTGGCCCTGCACGGCTACGGCGGCATCTTCCGCCGCCAGGTCGAGGCATCCGGGGTGATCCCGCAGATCAGCGTGGTGCTCGGCCCGTGCGCCGGTGGCGCCGCCTATTCGCCCGCGCTGGCGGACTTCACCTTCATGGTGCGGGGAACCACCCAGATGTACCTCACCGGCCCGGACGTCGTCGAGGCGGTCAGCGGTGAGCGCGTCACCCACGAACAGCTGGGCGGGGCGGAGGTGCACGGTTCGCGGTCGGGCGTCGCGACCGTGGTGCACGAGGACGAAGCCAGCTGCCTCGCCGACGTCCGGTACCTGGTCGGCCTGCTGCCCGGCAACAACCTCGAGCCGGCGCCGTCGGCGGGTGGGCGTGGTGCGGTGCGCGACGAGCGGCCGGCGTTGGCGGAGATCGTGTCCGCCGATCCGGGCAAGCCCTACGACATGCGGCTGGTGATCGCGGAGCTGGTCGACGACGGCGACTACTTCGAGCTGCACGAGGCGTGGGCGGGCAACGTCGTCTGCGCGCTGGCCCGGATCGACGGCGAGACGGTCGGCGTCGTGGGGAACCAGCCGTCGATGCTGGCCGGGGTCCTCGACCGGGTGGCCTCGGAGAAGGCCGCGCGGTTCGTGCGCTTCTGCGACGCGTTCGGGATTCCGCTGGTCACCTTGGTCGACGTCCCCGGGTTCCTCCCCGGCACCGAGCAGGAGCACAGCGGGATCATCCGGCACGGCGCGCAGCTGCTCTACGCCTACTGCGACGCCACGGTGCCGCGGATCCAGGTCATCCTGCGCAAGGCCTACGGCGGCGCCTACATCGTGATGGACTCCCGATCCATCGGCTGCGACCTGTCACTGGCCTGGCCCGGCAACGAGATCGCCGTGATGGGCGCGTCCGGTGCGGTCAACGTGCTCCACCGCAGGCAGCTCGAGGAGGCGGCGGATCCGGCCGCCCGCCGGGCCGAGCTGACCCGTGAGTACACCGAAGAGCTGGTGCACCCCTACTTCGCCGCCGAGCACGGGCTGGTCGACGACGTCATCGCCCCGGCGGCGACCCGGGCGGCCGTGGCCAGGGGACTGCTGATGCTGCGCGAGAAACGCACGCAGCCACGGCGCCGCAAGCACGGAAACCCCCCGCTGTGAACGGGGCGATCCGGATCGAACGGGGTCACCCGGACGACGCCGAGTGCGCGGCTCTCGTGCTGGCGCTCTCCCTGCCGGTACGCCGGCGCGCGCCGGTTCGGCGGCCGCCCCGGCGCGGCCGGTACGGCGGTTCTTGGCAAGGTGCCTGGCGGGCGTCCGGCCTGCCGGCCTGACCCCGGCCGCGCACGGATCACCGACGACCACAGGAAGGAAGCCGATGCCCGAGGACGCGGCGGTTCCCGCCGAGCACGACCGGCCGGCCACCCGGCCGCTGACCGGCGACGAGTACATCGAGAGCCTGCGGGACGACCGCGAGGTCTTCGTCTACGGACGGCGCGTCAAGGACGTCACCGAACACCCGGCGTTCCGCAACCCGGTCCGGATGACCGCCCGGCTCTACGACGCGTTGCACGACCCCGAGTACCGCGACGCGCTCACCGCGCCGACCGACGCCGGTGGCGGACCCGGCTACACCCACCGGTTCTTCACCACCCCGCACGGCGCCGAGGACCTGGTCGCCGCGCAGCGGGCGATCGCGACGTGGGCCCGGCTGAGCTACGGCTGGATGGGCCGCAGTCCCGACTACAAGGCGTCCTTCCTGGGCACGCTCGGCGCCAACGCGGAGTTCTACGCGCCCTTCGAAGAGAACGCGCGCACGTGGTACCGCCGGGCCCAGGAAAAGGTCCTCTACTGGAACCACGCGATCGTGAACCCCCCGGTGGACCGCAGCCTGCCCCCGGACCAGGTCGCCGACGTCTTCGTGCACGTGGAGAAGGAGACGGACGCCGGCCTGGTGATCAGCGGCGCCAAGGTCGTCGCGACGGCCGCGCCACTGGCGCACTACAACTTCGTCGCCCACTACGGTCTCCCCGTCAAGGACCGTCGGTTCGCGCTGGTGGCCACCGTGCCGATGACCGCGCGGGGCGTCAAGCTGATCTGCCGGACCTCCTACACCGCGACGGCCGCCGTCATGGGCAGCCCGTTCGACTTCCCGCTTTCCTCCCGGCTGGACGAAAACGACACGATCCTGGTGTTCGACAAGGTCCTCGTGCCGTGGGAAAACGTTTTCGTCTACGGGGACCGCGCGAAAGCGCAGATGTTCCCGGGCGCCTCGGGCTTCACGGAACGGTTCACCTTCCACGGCGCGACCCGGATGGCGGTGAAGCTCGAATTCATCGCCGGCCTGCTGGCGAAGGCGCTCGAAATCAACGGTACGCAGGACTTCCGCGGGGTCCAGGCGCGCATGGGCGAGGTCCTCGCCTGGCGCAACCTCTTCTGGGCGCTGTCGGACTCGGCGGCCCGCAACCCCGTGCCGTGGAAGAACGGCAGTGTGCTGCCGAACCCGCGCGACGGGATGGCGTACCGCTGGTTCTCGCAGGCCGGCTACGCACGGGTCCGGGAGATCGTCCTCCAGGACGTCGCCAGCGGGCTCATCTACCTCAACTCCTCCGCCGAGGACTTCGCCAACCCGGAGATCCGGCCGTACCTGGACACCTACGTCCGCGGTTCGGGCGGGATGGACGCGGTCGAGCGCGTCAAGGTGATGAAGCTGCTCTGGGACGCGGTCGGCACCGAGTTCGGCGGCCGGCACGAACTCTACGAGCGCAACTACGCGGGCAACCACGAGAACACCCGGACCGAGCTGTACGCCGCCCAGGTGCTGAACGGCGACCTGGCCGGCTACAAGTCCTTTGTGGATGACTGTCTCGCCGAGTACGACCTGGACGGCTGGACGGTGCCGGACCTGTCCTCGTTCGACCCCCTGCGCCGGTTCCGCGACGACCTGCTGGCGAGCTGACCGGGCCGGCACTTGCCGGTCCGGGCGGGACGCGCGCGGCGGTCCTGACTCCGATGCGCGGGCATCGGGGTCAGGACCCCAAGGCGCACGGACCTTCGCGATCGTGGTGATCCACCGTGCCTGCGGGATTCTTGCCGGAGCGGCGGCGACCGTCGGCTCGACCGAGCTCTCGACGCGATCACGCTGATCCGGACCAGCCGCTTCGGGCAGCGCCGGGCGCCGCTCCCCGGTTCTCCGCGGGAACGGGAGAAGGCTCACCGCCCACGGGCGATGAGCCTTCTCCTGTGTGATGGTCTTTCAGTCGCGGGGCGCGTTCGAGTACGCCGTGAGCCGCCATTCACCGTCGTCCTTCACGAGGATCCAGGTGGCGCGGACGGTCTTGGCCGCCGGCAGTTCGTCTTCCCCGGCGGCGCGGACCCCACCGATGGTGACGACGACCGCGACGTCCGGGCGGGGGAAGTGCAGGTGCACCGGCGCGCCGGTGACCCGGGTACCCCGGTACGGACCGGCGAACGCGCCGGCCATGAATTCCCGGATCGCCGCCCGGCCCTGGACGTATACGCTCGGCAGGACCATCGTCCCGTCCTCGGTGAACACGTCCGCGAAGGCCGCCGCGTCGTGGTCGGCCCACGCGGCGATGATGCGGCCGGGGACCGCGCCGGCGGCGGCCTGGTCGTCCGCGGACGGACTGCCCGATCCGGCCTGCTCGGCTGTGGCGGTCATGGGAGCTCCCTTCGTCGGCGCTGCTGGGGTCAGATGTAGAGCGAGTTGGGTTCGAGGCCGCACAGGATCCGGCCGTAGAGCTCGACGTTCGTGGCCGGGTTCATCAGCGCGTGCTGGTTCACCGCGTACACGTCCCGGTAGATCCGCTGGATCGGCACGTCCGAGTAGATCGACGAGCCCCCGCTGGCACTCGCGTAGATGTCGACGGCCTCCTTGGCCAGCCGGCAGACGATGCCGTTGTCCACGCGGGTCTGCGCGCGCTCTTCGAGCTTCCAGGGCGAGCCGTCCTCGCCCTTGCGGTCCACGATTCCGGTGAGCCGGCCGGCGTGGAAGGAGAGCTGGTCGGTCTTCAGCTTGGCTTCCGCGACCTGCAGGTGCGTGATCGAGGCCTCGCGCTGGCTTTCGTAGGCGGTGTAGGTGATCTTCCGGTTGGGCAGGCGCTCGAAGAACGCGGCTTCGGCGGCCTTCGCCAGGCCCACCACGGTGCCGACCGACGACGCCGCCGCGACCGGCATCAGCGGGTTGCGGTAGATCGGGGTGTCCTTGTTGGCCTGGGAGGCGTACTGGCCCTGCAGCACGGCGCCGAGCGAAAGCACCCGCTCCTGGGGGACGAACAGGTCCTGCGCGATCGTCGTGACGCTGCCGGTGCCCTTGAGCCCGGCGGTGTGCCAGTCGTCCACGACGTGCAGGTCGGAGATCGGCACCAGCGCCATCACCGGCTCCGGCTCGCGGTCCGGGCCGACCAGCACCGCGATGATCTCCTGCCAGTGGGCGTGCAGCGCGCCGGAGATGAAGCTCCACTTGCCGTTCACCACGATGCCGCCGTCCGCGGGCGCCGCCATCCCGCCCGGGCTCAACGTGCCGCAGACGCGGACGTCCGGGGTGCTGAACACCTCGTCCTGCACGGCGTCGGGGAACACGCAGGTCATCCAGGTGGGGATCCAGTAGACCGACGCGGTCCAGGAGGTGGAGCCGTCGGCGATGCCCATCTGGGTCGCGACCTCGAGGAGGGTCCGGGTGTCGGCTTCGTAGCCGCCGTACCGCTTCGGGGTGCGCAGCTTGAAGACGCCGGCGTCGGCGAGCGCTTCGATCGACTCCTCGTGGATCCGGCGGTTGTCCTCGGCCCACTGCGCGTTCTTCCGCAGCAGCGGGATCAGATCGGCCGTGCGGCGGACGATCTCGTCACGGGTCGGAACTTCGATCGTGGACACCATTTCCTCCTTGGGCGATGAGCGGGCGGGCGGAGGCCCGCCGCCCGCGACGGCGCGCCGCCACCGCGGCGGGAACGAGTGCGCGCCGGTGGTCGCCGCCCGATCCGAGCATCCCAGCCGCGTGGATCTTTGACGTCTCGTCGATTGCGGCCCGAAGAGGGCAGGCCAGCGGTAGGGAGCCGGGCGCGGCCGGGAGCATCCTCGAAGCCGACGACGTGGGCGCGACGCCCCGCACGGGAGGTTCGGCATGCGGATCCTGTTCACCACGGTGGGGCTGTCCGGGCACTTCTTCCCCCTGGTCCCGCTCGCGTGGGGAGCCCGCGCGCTGGGCCACGACGTCCTCGTCGCGGCTCCGGACCACTTCGCCGCGACCGTGCTGCGAGCCGGCCTTCCGGTGGCTTCGAGCGGTTCCGTTCCCGACTTCGTCGGCCTGGTCGAACGCGACTGGGACGTCTCCGCGGTCGAAGCCCGCCGTCGGGCCAACGGGAAGACGTTCGCCGCCATGGCCGTCGCGAGCCTGCCGGGGCTGCGCGAGCTCGTCGAGACCTGGGACCCGGACGTCGTGGTCAGCGAACGCGCGGAGTTCGCCGGCCGGGTCGCGGCGGGCGCGGGGATCCCGTTCGCGGAGGTCCACTGGGGCGTCCCGGCCCTGCCCGAGTACCGGGACGCCGCCACCGAGGCGCTGCGGCCCGCGTTGTCCGGCGCCGCCTTGCCCTCGCCCGGCCTCGTGCTGAACCCGTGGCCGGCCGGTCTCCGGCTGCCCCACGCGCGGCGGCACGTGGGGTTCCGCCACGTGGCCTTCAACGGCGACGCGCGCATCCCGCGGTGGCTCTGGGCACCGCGCCGCCGGCCGCGCATCGGGCTCACCCTCGGCACCGTGCTCCCGCTGCTGGGTCCGGACGGGGTGCTGCCGCTCCTGAAGCCGGTGCTCGCCCGGCTGGGTGCGGTGGGCGCCGAGGTCGTCGTCGCCGTGGACGACGCGGTCGCCGCCGACTGGCCCCCGCTGCCCGGCTCGGTCCGGTACGCCGGGCGCGTGCCGCTGGCCCAGCTGCTGCGGACGTGCGACGTCGCGATCCACCACGGCGGCCAGGGAACGTCGCTGACCGCGCTGGACGCCGGCGTTCCGCAGCTCGTGCTGCCGGTGTTCGACGACCAGCTGGACAACGCCGAAGCCGTGGTGCGCGCGGGTGCCGGAATCCGGCTCGCCGCACCGGATCTGACGCCCGAGGCCGTCGCGATCCGCTGCGAAACCCTGCTCGAGGACGGCGGCTACGGCCGGTCCGCGAGGCGGGTGGCGGCCGAGATCGCGGCCCAGGCCTCGCCCGCCGAGGTGATGGCCGGGCTGGTGACCTGGGCCGCGATGCGACCAGCGGCCTGAAGGAGGCTGGTTCACCGTGGTCGTCGCCGGCCGTGGTGGTGCGGGCGGACGGGGGTCTCCCTATGACGCTGCTATGTGGCGTCAAGGGGTTGCAGGTGTGGTGCTGGGGTGTTGCTGGAGAGTGCGGAAGAGCTGGCCCGCGATGATCCGTTCGAGACAGCGTTTGACTTCTCGGAGGGGCTTGCCTTCGGCCAGTCGGCGGGTGAGCTGACGATCACCGCCTCGGTTGAGGCGATGGCGGTCGGGCAGCCCCGATGAGGCGGTGATCGGTGCGGCGCCGGCGAGACTGGCGAACGCCGCTTCTGAGTGGAGCCTGCCGTGGCGAGATCAGCTGATCAGGATCTGAGCGGCGCTCAGGGCTCCGACGCCGGGCAGCTCGGGTTCGGTGTCGGGCGGCGGGCCGTCGTGCAGCCGGTTGCCGTCCGGGTCGAGACCGATTGCGTGGTGGGCTTCCTTGCCGACGTCCAGGTCGAGGAACGAGCTGAAGCTGCTGCTCATCCACCATGCCGTTCGTTCGCCGCGACGTGCTCACCGGGTTGGGTATCGGTGGCCGGCACGAAAAAGGTATCGGGGTGGTGCAGCGGCTCACGAGCAGCTGCCCACCCATGATTCGACTCCGTTGGCGGACAAGGGTTTCCACGGCCGGTCGACCCGGCTGGACCGGCGCGCACCACGGTGAGGCCGCCCCGAGGCGGTGGGGCCCGGTGCGCCCGGGCCCCACCGCGTTCAGGCCGCGCGGTCCACGTCGTCCCCCTCGGGGCGCCGCGGCTCGGCGGGCTCCAGCTGGCCGTTCCAGGCGTCGTGGTCGAGCTTGCGGAGGCGCTCCTCCTCGCGAACTTCGATGCGGTTGACCGCCCGGCGCAGCAGTGGTGGCGCCATCAGCGAGGTGAAGATCGCGACCAGCACGATGATCGTGTAGGTCGCGGTGTTGAGCACTCCCAGCCGCAGGCCGGTGAGGGCGATGATCACCTCGACGACGCCGCGGGAGTTCATCCCCGCGCCGAGGGCCAGTCCCTCCGCCCGGCCGAGCTTGCGGAGCCGGGCGCCGAGGTAGGCGCCGCCGAACTTGCCGAGGATCGCGATCAGCAGCACGGCGACGGCGGACAGCGCGACCGTCGGCTGGGCGAGGGCCGTCAGATCCATGCGCAAGCCGGCCGAAGCGAGGAACAACGGTGCCAGTACGGAAAGGACGACCGTCCGCAGCGCCGCGAGCTGCCGCTGCCCGGCTCCCGCGCGGGCGATCAGGATGCCCATGACGAAGGCGCCGAAGATGGGCTCCATGCCGAGCGCGTGCGTCAGCAGCCCGCCGCCGAACATCAGCAGCATGGCCGTGACGATCGACGGGCCCGCGCCCTCGGCCCGCGCGGCCGCGGTCATCGCCTTCTTGACCACGACCCGCAGCACGGTGACCGACAGGAGGAGGAAGACGAGCAGGTAGATCACGGCCAAGGTGACGTTCCCCGCGGAGACACCGGTGGCCGCCGCGGCCGACACCACCGACAGCAGCAGCCAGCCGACGGCGTCGTCGATCATGCCCGCCGTGAGGATCAGCTGGCCGATGTTGCGGTGCAGCAGCCGCATGTCCGACAGCGTCTTGGCGATCACCGGGATCGCCGTGACGCACATGGCCACCCCGAGGAACAGCGCGAAGGTGCCGCGGCCGCCGTTGCCGCCGGAGGTGAGCGAGCTGGGCAGCGCGAAGGCCAGCGCGACGCCGAGCGCCAGCGGGATGAGCAGGCCGCACAGGCTCACGGTGAGGGCGGTCCGGCCGTTGCGCCGCATCAACCGCGTGTCCAGGTGGGTGCCGGTGATGCCGACCAGCAGGAGGACTCCGACCTGTCCGACCGCGTCGACCAGGTGGATCTGTTCCGGTGCCGAGGCCGGGAACATCCAGTTGTACGCGCCTGGCGCGACCTTGGCCAGCAGCGACGGTCCGAGCAGGACACCGGTGACGAGCTCGCCGACGATCGCCGGCAGGCCGACGCGCTGAGCCAGCCTGCCGAGCAGGAAAGCCAGGCCCAGCATGACGACGACGGTGGTGATGAAGACCAGTAGTGGGTGGGCCGCGATGGGGGCGACCGGGGCCGCGAGATGCATGCTTCGACCTCCTAGCGGTTCAGGACCAATCTGTTCCTCGCGGCCTTCGGCGGGCGTCTCTCCGCGTGCCTTGTGGCGACGGGGTCCCGGACCGCAGGTGATGAGACGAGTGCCGGGCGCGACGGGCCGGATCATGGGCGTTCGCAGCCTGCGGAAGGAGCGCAACCCAGATGGCCGCCACACCCCGGTTCCCGGAACCCCTGCACGTCGGCCGCCCCAACGTGGGCGACCGCACCCGGTTGTTCGAGCGCCTCGACGGCGCGCTCGACCGGCTCGTCCTCACCAACAGCGGTCCGCTTTCCCTGGAGTTCGAACAGCGGATCAGCGAGCTGACCGGCGCGAAGCACTGCATCGCGACGGTCAACGCGACCACCGGCATCCAGATGGCGGTACGCGCGGCCGGGATCCGGGCCGGGCAGAAGGTGATCGTGCCGTCCTTCACCTGGGTCGCCACGGCGCACGCGCTCGACTGGATCGGCGTCGTCCCGGTCTTCTGCGACGCGGACCCGAAGTCCGGCACCGCCGATCCCGCCCACGTCGAGGCGCTGATCGAGCCCGACACGGCGGGAATCCTCGCGGTGCACGTGTTCGGTTACCCGTGCATGGTCGACGCGCTGGAGAAGGTGGCCGACAAGTACGGGCTGCCGCTGATCTTCGACGCCGCGCACGCCTTCGGCTCGACCTACCAGGGCAAGCCGATCGGCGGGTTCGGTGCCGCCGAGGTGTTCAGCTTCCACGCCACCAAGTGGATCAACAGCTTCGAAGGCGGGGCGATCACCACCGACGACGACGAGCTCGCGGTGAAGCTGCGGGGGATGCGCAACCTCGGGCTGAGCGTGGACCACGAGCACACCTGGACCGGAACGGCCGGGCGGATGAACGAGGCCGCGGCCGCGATGGGGCTCACGTCACTGGAGATCATGGACGAGCTCTTCGCGGTCAACGAGCGCAACCACCGCCTGTACCAGGAAGGTCTGGCCGGCGTCCCCGGCGTCCGGGTCCGCCCGATGGCCCCGGGGGAGCGGGCCAACCACCAGTACATCGTGATCGAGATCGACGAGGCGGTCAGCGGTGTGCACCGCGACCGGGTGCACACCGAGATGTTCGCCAACAACATCCTGACGCGGCGGTACTTCCACCCGGGCTGTCACCAGGTCGAGCCGTACCGGTCCGCGCCCCACGTGCACGCCCCGCAGCCCCTGCCCCGGACCGAGGCGCTCGTGGAGCAGGTCCTCGCCCTGCCGAACGGCATGGCCATCGGACCGGCCGAAATCTCGGGGGTCTGCGAGGTCATCGCCGAGGTGGTCGACGCGGCCTGACCGAAGCGCGCGAAAGCCGGGGCCGGTCCACAGTGGACCGGCCCCGGCTTTCGCGTCGTGCTCGCGCCGGTCACGGCACGGCGGGCAGCTCTCCGTGCTCGAGCACGTGGACGTCGGGCACGTACAGCACCCAGCGGCCGCCCTGCGCGGTGAACTCCTGCTCCTTGGCGAGGATCTCCGTGGCGTGGTTCCACGCGAACAGCACGGCGTAGTCCGGGTACGGCGCGGAGAACGCCTCGGACGGGCGGATCGGGATGTGGGCCCCCGGCGTCAGCCTGCCCTGCTTCTCCGGTGTCGAGTCGCAGACGTAGGAGACGTGGCCGGGGCCGATGCCGGCGAAGTTCACGATGGTGGCGCTCTTCGACGTCGCTCCGTAGCCGACGACGGTCTTGCCTTCGGCGCGCAGCGTTTCGAGCACCTCGACCAGGTCGCTGCAGATCCGTTTGACAGTGTCGGCGAAGCGGGTCAACGTCGGCAGCGTTCCGTAACCGCGTTCGCGCTCGTGCTCGAGGTACTGCGTGACCCGTGGCGAGACGCGCCGCGCGCCGACCCGGGCGACGGAGTAGCGGACGCTGCCGCCGTGCACGCCGAGGTGCTCCACGTCGACCAGCTCGAAGCCGAACGTGGCGGCCAGGTTCCGCACCGCGGTCACCGAGAACAGGTAGTAGTGCTCGTCGTAGATCTGGTCGAAGCTCAGGTGGTCGACGATGTCGCCGAGGTAGCGGTCCTCGAAGACGAAGACCCCCGTCGGCGCCAGCAGCGCGTCGACTCCCTTGAAGATGGAGTCGATGTAGGCGATGTGGCTGATGCAGTTGGCCGAGAAGATCAGGTCGGCCGGCCCCTCGGTCCCGCGGACCTGGGCACCCGACTCGGCGGTGAAGAAGTCGACGAGGACCCGGATCCCCTTGTCCTTGGCGGACTCGGAGACCCCGCCGGACGGGTCCACCCCCAGGTGCCGGATCCCGGCCTGGTGGATCGTTTCGAGGAAGATCCCGTCGTTGCTGCCGATCTCGACGGCGAACGCGTTGTCGGCGGCCAGCTCCGTCTCGATCAGGTGCTCGGCGACGCCGCGGAAGTGCCGCCGCATGGCTTCGGAACCGGAGGAGCGGTACGGGTAGTCGGCGTGGAACATGTTCTCGCGGGGTACTTCTTCACGCTGCTGCACCATGCAGCAGACGTCGCAGACCCCGACGGTGAGCCGGAAGAAGACCTCGTCCTCGACGTCCTCGGGCCGGACGAAGGCGTTCGACACGGGCTGGCGCCCCAGATCGAGGAACTCGCGGGCGGCGCCGCCGCAGATCCGGCAGCTGAACGTGCCGGGCACATCGGTGAAGGTCACGTGTCTCAGCCCCTTTTCGGCATGGCTATCTCGGACAGGGGGCCAAGGATCCTCCGCGCGGAACAGGCCGGGCGTCTCGCATTTTGCGCGTCGCCAACGCAGCCGGGAGGACGCCGTGAGCGGCCCCGGAGGCGCACGATTCCGCCGGACGCGCCGGTCGGCGCGTCCCTGAGCCGAGAGCCGAGGAGGGGTCATGACCGGCCCGAGTGACGCTGAGGTCAAGCACGTGACCGTCGACGCGGCGGTGCGCGACTACCTGGTGCGGTCGTGCACGCCGCCCCACCCCGCGGTGCGCAAGCTCGCCGAGCGGACGGCCGAGGTCGGGGACGCGGCCGGGATGGCCGTCCCGATCGAGCAGGCGTCGTTCATGACGATGCTCGCCGCGCTGCTCGCGGCGAAGACGGTCGTCGACGTCGGCACCTTCACCGGCCTGTCGGCGTTGTCGTTCGCGCTCGGGCTGGCCCCCGGTGGCCGGGTGGTCACCTGCGACGTGACCGACCAGTGGCAGGAGATCGCCCAGGAGCACTGGGCCGCGGCCGGCGTCGCCGACCGCATCGAGTTCCGCCGTGGTCCCGCGACGCGGACACTGCGCGCCCTCGCCGAGGCCGGCGGTCCGGGCACCGTAGACCTCGTCTTCATCGACGCCGACAAGATGAACTACCCCACCTACCACGAGCTCGCCGTGCCCCTGTTGCGTCCGGGTGGCCTGCTGATGGCCGACAACGTCCTCCTGGACGGCTTCGTCGTCGACCCGGCTTCGGCGGAGCCGGGCCTCGCCCGCCGGTCGGCCGAACGGCTGCGGGAGTTCAACGCCACCCTCGCCGCCGACGACCGGCTGGACGCGGTGATGCTGCCGATCGCCGACGGGCTGACCATCGCCCGCCGCAAGTAGCGCCGCGGGTTCCGCTGGGCAACGGAGGAGTTGCCCGCCCGGCGCGGCCGGCGAGACCATACCGGAGCCCGGAGCGCCGGCGTTTTCTTCGGCGTATCAAGACTTTCAGGGAGCTTCGATGCGCATCCTGTTCACCCTGTACCCCTCGCACGCGCACCTGTGGCCGGTCGTCCCGCTGGCGTGGGCGTTCCAGTCCGCCGGGCACGAAGTCCGGGTCGCGACGCACGGGGGCTTCGTCGACTCGGTCGCCGCGGCCGGGCTGACCCCCGTGCTGCTCGGCGAGCGCACCGACGGCGACGCGCGGATGCGGCCCGACGCGCGACCGCCGGCACCCGTGGCGGAAGTGCTGCGCTACGCCGAGGTCATGGGCCTCGAGGGAGCGGCCCGGGAGCACTGGATCGCGTTCTACCAGATGTTGCTGAACCCCGCCTCGGACTACGTGCGCACCGACCTGCCCGCCGTGGACCAGCTCGTGGACTTCGCCCGGTCGTGGCGGCCCGACCTCGTGCTGTGGGATCCGACGTTCGCCTCCGGCTCGGTGGCCGCGCGGGTGTCGGGAGCCGCGCACGCCCGGTTGGTGCCGGGGATGGACTACTTCGGCTTCAGCCTCGACCGGCTGGCCGAGCACCGGGACGCCGTCGTCGCGGCCGGCCTGGCGGAGAACCCGCTCGCCGACGTCGTCCGGCCGCTCGCGGAGAAGTACGGCCTGACCGTCGACGACGACCTGCTGCTGGGCCAGTGGACCGTCGACCCGCTGCCGGCCGGGCTGAGCCTGCCCACCAGCCGGCACCACGTGCCCTTCCGCTGGGTGCCCTTCACCGGGATCGAGCCGGTTCCGGACTGGCTGCGTGAACCGCCGCGGCGGCCGCGGGTGGCCCTCTCGCTCGGTGAATCCACCCGGCGGTTCATCTCCGGGGACTGGGGCCGCTCGCCGAAGATCTTCGAGGCCGTGGCCGATCTGGACATCGAGGTCGTCGCCACGCTGAACGCCCTGCAGCTGCACGAGATCGATCGCGTGCCGGACAACGTCCGGGTGCAGGAGTGGGTTCCGCTCACCCAGTTGCTGCCGACCTGCGCCACGCTGATCCACCACGGCGGGATGGGCACCTTCTCCGCGGCCAGCGCGTTCGGAGTGCCGCAGATCGTCTGCGACAGCGAGGAATCCGTGCTGATGCGGCAGGTCGAGGTCGAGGTGGAGACGGGCCGGGACGACGGGACCTACCGCGTCGGCTGGGAGTTCGGCAAGCGCGAGAACGTCGTCGAGAAGGTGACGACCTGGGAGCTGCCCGCCAAGAAGCTCGAGGCGACACCGTGCGCCGACTACGTGATCGCCCGTGGTGCCGGCACCCGGCTCAACCACCTCACCTCGTCGGTGGCCGAGATCGCCAAGCAGATCCAGGCGGTCGTCACCGAACCCGCCTACGCCGACGGCGCGGCGGCGCTGCGGGAGCAGTGGCTGGCCACGCCGGCGCCGGCCGACATCGTGCCGGTGCTCACCGCTTTGGCCGACGGGCACCGGGCCCGCTGAGAGACCGGACGGGAAACGCGATGACAACCCAGAACCGCACGCAGGAGATGGACGACCACGCCGCGGAGTTCGCGGCGTACATGAACGCGCCGTGGGGACGCCTGCGCGCCGACATGATCGAGCAGCACATCGCCGCGCACGTGCCGGCCGGTCCGCTGCGGGTGCTCGACGCCGGCTGCGGTCCCGGCGTGCTCGCCGCGCGCATGGGCCGGGCGGGCCACGAAGTGTCCGGTGTGGACCTTTCACCGGGGATGCTCGAGCAGGCCAGGGCGGCGGTCGCGGCCGCCGGGGTCGACGCCGAGTTCAAGCAGGGGGAGCTGCACGAGCTGGACCGGGCGTTCCCGGCGGGCTCCTTCGACCTGGTGCTGTGCCACTGCGTCATCGAGTACGTCGACGACGTACCCGCGGCGCTGGCCGGGCTCCGCAGGATGCTCGCGCCGGGCGGACGGCTCAGCTTGCTGGTGTCCAATTCGGTCGCGCGGGTCTTCAAGGCCGCCGTCGTCAGCCGGGACCCGGCCGAGGCACTGGCCGTTTCCGCCCGCGACGACCAGCCCAACTCGGTGTTCGCCACGCAGTCCCGTACGTTCCGGCTGGACCAGCTGCTGCCGCTGCTGGACGGCGCCGGGTTGAGCGTGGTGGAGACGTACGGGGTGCGCGCGTTCTGGGACCTCCTGCCGCGCGACGGAGCCGACGTCGGGGGCGAGTTCTACGACCGGATGCTCGAGCTCGAGCTGGCGATGTCGGACCGATCGCCGTTCCGCGACGTCGCCAACTACTTCCACGTGATCGGCGCCGCCGAGCCGGTGCGCTGAGCCGCGCCGGCGACCTGACGCGAAGAACGAGCCGTCCGCTTGGACGGCTCGTTCTTTCGTTGTGCCACAACGTTTTTCCCCGGACTGACCACCGCAAGGCGTGAGACGTTCCGCTCGAACGCTGCGTGTGACGATTCGATCGTGCCAGTCATCGGAGATCCCGCCCACCCGGACGCCGGGCCGCGACCGGTGGTGCCGTCGCGTGCGCAGCAGGAGTTCTGGTTGCTGGAGCAGCTCTTCCCGGCCTCGCCCGCCCTGCGCATCTCCCGCGCCTTCCGGGTGCTCGGCCCGTGCGACGTCCCCGCCCTGCGCCTCGCGTGGCGGGAAGTCCTGGCTCGGCACGACGTGTTGCGCACGACCCTGGCCGACGAGGACGGCCGGGCGCGGTCGCGCCCGGCCGGTGAGCCGTCCTTCACCTTCACCGACCTCGTCCCGCACGCGCCCGCCGAGCGCCGGGCCCGCGCCGGCGAGCTCGCGGCCGAAGCCGTCGCGGCCGCCCGCCTGGGTGCCGGTTCCCCCGCCTTCCTGGCTGTCCACCGGGTCGGGGCGGCCGACCACCGGATCGTGCTGGTCCTGCACCGCGCGGTCGCCGACGAGGATTCCGCGTCACGCGTCGTCGAGGACCTCTCCGATGCGTACGCGCGTTCCGTTTCCGGTGCGGTCCCGGATCTGCCGCTGCGGTCCGGCCTGCCCTACGCGGAGTTCGCCCGGCAGCTGGCCGCGCACGCGGCCGGGCCGGCCTCCCGGGCGATGGCGGAGTGGTGGCGGGCGGAGCTGACCCCACCGCCCGCGCCGGTCGTGCTGCCCGGTGACCGCGATGGGCAGGCCCCGCCCGGGCCGGACGGCGTCGCGGAGTTCGCGTGGCCGGCCTTCGCCGCACCGCTCGCGCGGCTCGCCGCGGCCGAAGCCGTCACGCCCACCGCGGTCCTGCTCGCCGCCTACCACACCTTGCTGCGCCGGTACGGAGCCGAAGGACCGGTGCCGGTCCTCGTCCCGCGGCCGCTCGCGCTCGTCCGCCACGCCGATGTCGTCGGACCGCGCGAAGCGCTCACCGTCGTCTGCTGCGACCCGGCGCCCGGTGCGAGCTTCCGGACCGTCGTCCGGTCCGCGGCCGCCGCCTTGCGCGCGGCGGGCGAGCACTGCGGTCCCGCTCTCGGCGACGTCGTGCGCTCGGCCGGCATCGAGGTGGAACCCGGCAGGTTCCCCTTCGGTGGGGCGGTTTTCGTCCCGCAC
The DNA here is from genome assembly GCF_044759945.1 of Amycolatopsis sp. NPDC098790. Lineage (NCBI taxonomy): Bacteria > Bacillati > Actinomycetota > Actinomycetes > Pseudonocardiales > Pseudonocardiaceae > Amycolatopsis > Amycolatopsis sp. NPDC098790. The sequence goes on along the minus strand of NZ_JBIWAI010000010.1, from coordinate 132,132 downwards.
CCGCGGTCCCGGCCGGTCCTGCGGATCGGTGACGCCGATGTGCTCGAGCTGCCGCTGCCCGCCGGGCGGCCGGCTGCCGACCTCACCTTGACCGTGACCGCGACCGCTCCCGCGGTCACCGGCAGTCTCGCCTGGTCGGGGGAGCGGTTCGGCGCGGCCACCGGTGCGGTGGTCCTCGACCAGTTCGCCACCGTGCTGGGTGAGGCGCTGCAGCGGCCCGACGAGCCGATCGAGGACCTCCGGGTGGACGGACCGGACCGGGCGGCGGCCCTCGCCGCGGCCGCGGACGGCTTGGCCGCGGCGCGCCCGGCCGAGCCGGTGCAGGAGCTGGTCCGGCGCCGGGCCGCCGAGGTGCCGGACGCGGTCGCCGCCCGGGACGCGGACGTCGAGCTCACCTACGCCGCGCTCGAACGGGCCACGACCGCCCTCGCCGTCCGGCTGGCCGCGCTGGGTGCCGAAGGCGTTCCGGTGGCGATCCGGACGGCGTCGGGGCCGTGGCAGCTCGCCGCGTCCCTCGCGGTGCTGCGGGCCGGCGGCCACCTGCTCTGGTTCGGGCCCTCCGACCTGGGTGAGCGCGGTCGGTACATCCTGGCCGAGCAGCGCCCCGCCTGCCTGCTGACCGACCTCGACGACGAGCTCACCCGGTGGTTCCGCGACGAGCTGGGTGGCCGGGTGCTGCCCGTCCGCCACGCCGCCGAGGACGACTCCGGTGCGCGGCCGGCACGTGACGGCGTCGGCGAGCGCCGCCCGCTGCCCGCCGTGGGCGGGGACAGCCGTGTCTACGTGGCCTACACCTCCGGCTCGACCGGCCGCCCCAAGGCGATCGCCCAGAGCCACGCCGCGTTCGCGCAGTTCGCCACTTGGATGTCCGGCGCGTTCGACCTCGGGCCCGGCGCGCGCGTGGCGCAGTGGGTCGCCCCCGACCACGACCCCAGCCTCTGCGAGGTGTTCGCCACCTTGACCGGCGGCGGCACCCTGTGCGCGGTGCCCGACCGGATCCGGGTGCACCCGGAGAAGTTCGCGCGGTGGCTGGCCGCCGAGCGGATCACGTTCCTGCAGACCGTGCCCAGCTTCGCGGGCGAGCTGCTCACCGCCCTCGAAGCCGGTGGTGGCTCGCTGCCCGCCATGACGCACCTGGTCCTGATGGGCGAGGCGCTGCCCGGTGTGCTCGTCGACCGGGTGCGCGCGCAGCTGCCCGGCGTCCGGCTCTTCAACATGTACGGGCCGACCGAGACGATCGCGGCCACCTGGCACGAGATCACCGGACCGGTGGACGGAGTGGTGCCGATCGGCAGGCCGATCCCGGGGCGTGAGCTCCTGGTGCTCGATCCCACCGGCCGGCCGTGCCCGGCCGGGGTCACCGGGGAGATCGTCATCCGGAGCCCGGCCGCGGTGACCCGGTACGCGGGGGAGGTCCAGGAGCCCCGGGTGTTCGAGCCGGTGCCGGGCTCCGCCGGGCTGCCGTGCTACCGGACCGGGGATCTCGCCCGGTGGCGCCCGGACGGCCTGCTCGAGTTCCGCGGCAGGCGTGACTTCCAGGTCAAGCTGCAGGGCAACCGGATCGAGCTCGCCGAAGTGGAGGCGGCGCTGGCCGGGCACCCGGCGGTGGCCGAATGCGCGGTGGTGCCGCAGACCCGGGCCGACGGTCTGGTGGTCCGGCTGGTCGCGCACGTCGTTCCGGGCCCGGCCGCGGCCGGGCCCGCGGAGGCCGTCGCGACGCGGGAGTGGCGCGCCCTGCTGCGGCGCCGCTTCGGTGCGGCGATGGCGCTGGTGACCCTGCGGACGCGCGCGGAACCGCTGCCCCGCAACGTCGCGGGCAAGGTCGATCGCGCACGGCTGCCGGCGGGCACCGGCCCGGAGACGGCCGGCCGGGCCCCGCGGGCGGGGCTCGAAGCCGCGGTCGCGGAGGTCTGGCAGGACCTGCTCGGTCCCGCCGCCCCGCCCGTGCTGAAGGCCGACGACGAGTTCTTCGCCGCGGGCGGCGACTCACTCTCCCTGCCGAGGCTGGCCGTCCGGCTCCAGCAGCGGTTCGGAGCCGGGATCCCGCTGACCGCGGGTCTCGGCCGCAGCACGGTCGCCGGGCTGGCCGCGGCGATCGCGGCGGAGCTCGGCGAGCCGGACGAGGCGGCGGCGTGAGCGCCGACCCGTCCGGAACGACTCATACCCAGGTGACGATCGAGGAGAGAACGTGACTCAGGCACAGACCGAACAGCCGGTCGTCTTCGACGGCGAAAATCTCGACATCCCGGGCATCCGGCGTGTCGCCGAGCAGGGCGCTCCCTGTTTCGTGCCGCCCGCGGTGCTGGACCGGGCGAAGAAGTCCCGCGCGGTGTTCGAGGACATCGTCAAGCAGGAGATCCCGATCTACGGCGTCACCACCGGCTACGGCGAGATGATCTACATGCTGGTCTCGACGTCGAAGGAGACCGAACTGCAGACCAACCTGGTCCGCAGCCACAGCGCCGGGGTCGGTCCGCTGTTCGCCGAAGACGAGTCCCGCGCGATCCTCGGCGCCCGGCTGAACGCGCTGGCGAAGGGGCACTCGGCGGTGCGCCCCGAGGTGCTCGACCGGCTCGCCCTGTACCTCAACCTCGGCATCACCCCGGCGATCCCCGAAATCGGCTCGCTCGGCGCCAGCGGTGACCTGGCCACGCTGTCGCACATCGCCTCGACCGTGATCGGCGAGGGGTACGTGCTGCAGGGCGGCAAGAAGGTGCCGACCGGCGAGGTCCTGCGCGCCAAGGGCATCGAGCCGCTGGAGCTGCGGTTCAAGGAAGGCCTGGCGCTGATCAACGGCACCTCGGGGATGACCGGCCTCGGCGCACTGGTCGCGGGCCGCGCGATGACCCAGGTCCGGCAGGCCGAGATCGTCACCGCGCTCGTGATCGAGACCCTCCAGGGTTCCACCAGCCCGTTCCTGGCCGAGGGCCACGACATCGCCCGTCCGCACCAGGGGCAGATCGACACCGCGGCCAACATGCGCGCGCTGATGGCCGGCAGCGAGCTCACGGTGGAGCACGCCAAGCTGCGCCGCCAGGTCGCCGACGGCGGCGAGCTCGGCGCGGGCGACGGCAAGCTGCACGACGACGGTGTCCAGCGGACCAAGATCTACCTGCAGAAGGCGTACTCGCTGCGCGCCATCCCGCAGATCCTCGGCGCGGTGCGCGACACGCTGTACCACACGGTCACCAAGCTCGACATCGAACTGAACTCGGCGACCGACAACCCGTTGTTCTTCGAGGGCCAGGAGATCTTCCACGGCGCGAACTTCCACGGCCAGCCGATCGCGTTCGTGATGGACTACACGACGATCGCCCTGACCCAGCTGGGTGTGCTCTCCGAGCGGCGGACGAACCGGCTGCTGAACCGGCACCTGTCCTACGGCCTGCCCGAGTTCCTGGTGTCCGGCGACCCGGGCCTCAACAGCGGGTTCGCCGGCGCCCAGTACCCGGCGACCGCGCTGATCGCGGAGAACCGGACGATCGGCCCGGCCAGCACGCAGAGCGTGCCGTCCAACGGCGACAACCAGGACGTCGTCAGCATGGGCCTGATCGCCGCTCGCAACGCCCGCCGGGTGCTGCAGAACAACGAGCGGATCCTCGCGGTCGAGTTCCTCGCGGCGGCGCAGGCCGTCGACATCTCGGGCCGGTACGCCGGGCTGAGCAAGGCCGCCAAGGCGACCTACGACCACATCCGTTCGCTGGTCCCGACCCTGGACCGCGACCGCTACATGTCGGACGACATCGAGACGGTCGCCGCCGCGCTGGCGCGCGGCGAGTTCGTCGCCGCGGTCGCACAGGCGGAGGTGGAGCTGCGCTGACCCCCGCGCGTGCCCTCGGCCGGCCCGGCGACCTCGTGTCGCCGGGCCGGTTTCGTTGCCGGGGAGGGGATTCGGCGTGGCCCGGCCATCGGTGAGCGGCCTGGGACGATCCCGGCGATCGTCAGGGCTTGCCCGGGGTGCCGCCCACGCGCAAGAGCCCCGCAGCCGAAAACCGCGGGGCTCTTCCGGGAAGGTGACTCAGGCGGCGCGGTCCTCGCGGGAGGCCGGGCGGACCGCGGCGGCCGCGGGTGCGACCGGTGCGTTGCGTCGGTCGCGGCGCAGAGCGCGGAACACGCGGAAGACGAGGCCGGGGCGGAAGAGCGCCTGGGGCGGGTCGACCAGCCCGGCGACGCGGAAGAACGCCTCCGTCACCTTGGCGTCGTGGACCGCCGCGGCCTGGACCCGGGCCAGGTAGGCGTTGCCGATCCGGACCTTCGCCGGGCGCGGGCCGTCGACCTCGGGGAAGGCGAGGTCGCCGCCGGCGGCGATGTCCCACGGGGCGTCGACGGCGGGGGTGATCGCCTTGAAGAAGGCCAGGGGGGCCGGCTCCACCCCGCCGCGCAGGAGCCGGCGCAGGGCGAGCGCCTCGAGCGCGGCCACCGTCATGCCCTGCCCGTACACCGGGTTGAAGGTGCAGACCGCGTCGCCGACGACGAGCAGTCCGGCCGGGAAGCGCTCCAGCCGCTCGTACCGGCGGCGCACACTGGCCGGGAAGCGGAACATCACCGGCTCGTCGAGCGGCTCGGCGTCCTTCACCGCCGCGTGGATTTCGGGTGCCGACAACGTTTCGGCGAACGCGAGGAAGCCTTCCGGGTCGGTCGGCGGGTGGTCGCCGAGCACACCGGTCAGCGACAGCTGGGCCGTGCCACCGGGAAGCTTGATGAAGAACGCGCCGCGCGGGTTCAGCGGCGAGGCGACCGAGTTGATGGACAGGTCACGGCCGAACGGGTCCGCGGTGAGCCGGTACCGCCGCGTGGTGTAGGCGAGGTCCACCTTCACCCGGTCCTCCACCGGCCGCCGGTAGCCGAGCTCGGCCAGCCAGGCCGGCGTGCGCGAACCGCGTCCCGTGGCGTCGACGACGAGGTCGGCCTCGATCGTCTCGGACGCGCCGCCCGACTGCCGGACCAGGTGCACGCCCGTGACGCGGGCCCCGCCTTCGGAGGTCGCCAGGCCGCGGACGATCCGGCGGTCGCGGAACTCCACTCCGGGCAGGTCGGCGACCCGCGCCCGGACGTGCGCCTCGAGTTCCGGCCGCGGCCCGCCGAGGAAGCGCAAGCCGGCGTGGGCCGGGCGGATCCGACGGCCCAGGAAGTACCAGCGGAGGTCGCCCGCCATTTCGCCGACCGGACGGCCCGCCGCCGTGAGCTCGGCCGTGAAGCCCGGGAACAGGTCCTCGAGGACCTGCTGGCCGCGCGGTTGCAGTGCGTGCGCGTGCGGGTCGTGCGGCACGCCGCGGCGGGGTCCGGCGGCGTCGGTGATCCGGTCCCGGTCGACGACCACGACCTGCCGGTACGCGTCGGCCAGGACGCGCGCGGCGAGCAGGCCGGCGATGCCGCCACCGAGCACGACCGCGCGCTGTCCGATGATTTCGCCCATCGGCGACCGCCTCCTCGGTGCGGGAAGAATTCACCGTCCATTCTGGACCGTCCGGCCCGCGGGGACACCTCCACGATTGCGCGTCACCCGCACGTCAGGAGGTGCCGTACCGGCGGACCGGGTGTGACCATCCAGGAGACCCGCCTGCGAAAGGAAACCGACCATGCCCAACGACGAAGGCGGACGCCGCGGGCCGTGGGACGGCTTCGCGCGCCGAGGCGTCGCCTACGACACCGGCTCGAACTTCGAGACCGGGCAAGGCGAGCTGTCGCGCACCGTGTGGAGCACCGCGGCGATGGAGCACGACATCTCCGCGATCGCCGGCGACCTGCGGTGCGACTCCGTGACCGTCTACGGCACCGATCTCGGCCGGCTCGCCTCGACCGCGCACGCGGCGGCATCGCACGGCCTGCACGTCTGGCTCCAGCCGCGCCTGGTCGACCGCCCGCAGCGGGAGGTCCTCGACCACCTCGCCGAGGCCGCGCGGCTCGCCGAAGGGTTGCGACGCCAGGGCGTGGCCATCGATCTGACCGTGGGCGGCGAGCATTCGGTGTTCACCCCGGGCATCGTGCCGGGCGAGCAGTACCACGAGCGGATGGCGAACATCTTCGCCGAGGCCGATCACTTCCTGCTCCGGCCGACGGTCGCGGTGGACGTGGCGGCGACCGCGCCGGCCCTCAACGCCTACCTGGCCAAGGCGAGCCAGGTCGCCCACGGGATCTTCGGCGGCGGGGTGGGCTACTCGGCGCTGCCGAGCGAAGACGTCGACTGGCGTCTGTTCGACTTCGTCGGGCTGATGTACCAGTACCTGCCGCGTCCGCTGTCGCGAGCCGGGCACCTCGAGCTCCTTGCGGGGTACGCGCACTGGGGCAAGCCGCTCGTCATCGCGGAGTTCGGCACCGCCACCTACCGCGGTGCGGAGGAGAAAGCCTTCTTCTTCTGGGACGTCGTCGACCGGCAGGGCGACGAGCTGGTCGTGCTCGACGGCTACGAGCGCGACGAGCACGCCCAGGCGGCCTACCACCGCAAGATGTTCGGCATCTTCGCGGAAGCCGGGGTGCACAGCGTCGCCGTCGGCGAGTTCATCCACCCGACCCACCCGCACTCCCCGGAACCACGGCTCGACCTGGACACGGCGAGCATGGCCATCGTCAAGACGATCCGGGCCGACTTCGCCGATCCGGCTTCGGCGTACCACTGGGAGCCGAAGGAGTCGTTCCGGGCGATCGCGGAGTACTACGAGGCCGACCGGGCGCGCGCCGCCGGCCGCCGCGCGGCCTGACCCCGTGCCGGAACGCGCCGACGGCCCGCGGACCGGCCACCCGGCCTCCGCCGCGGCTTGACGACCACATCGGACACACCCCGCACAGCGGAAAGCCCGTGGCACCGGTGCCACGGGCTTTCCGCTGTGCGTAGCGGGTTCAGAAGCTGACGACCGCGCAGAAGCGGGCCGCGCCCTTCGCGACCGCGTCGACCGCGTCGGCCACGCGCTCCTTGTCGAACGTCTCGACCATCGGCGTCACCGCGCCTCGCGCGGCCAGGTCGAGCGCTTCCGCCAGGTACTCGCGCCCGTTGTGCGTGGCGCCGAGGATCCGGTGCCGGAGCGCGAAGAGCGGGTACAGCGTCGACGGCGGCAGCGTGAACGGTTCGGCCGGGTCGATCCCCGCCAGGACGAGCCGCCCGTCGGGCCGCAGTCCCTGCAGGGAGTCGGCGGCCGCGCGGTGGGCCGGCGCGGTCACGAGCACGACATCGGCACCGCCGGCGTCGCGAAGCTCGGCACCGTCGGCGACGACGAGGTCGGCACCGAGCTCGCGCGCGACCTCGTGCTTGTCGGGCGAGCTGGTGATGGCGACCGTTTCGAACCCGCAGGCCCGCGAGAACTGCAGGGCGAGGTGCCCGAGCCGGCCGACACCGAGCACCGCGATCCGTTCGTGCGGCTTCGGCTCGGCGGCCCGCAGCGCGCACCAGCTCGTGTAGCCCGCGCAGAGCATCGGCGCGGCCAGCTCGGGCGCGAGGCCGTCCGGGATCGGCACGGTCTCCCCGGCCGCCGCCACCAGGTACTCCGCGTGGCCGCCGGGCACCGTGAACCCGGTGGACGTCGGAGCCGCGCAGAGGATCCCGGCCTGACCCGACACCCCGGACCCCCCGCGGCAGTAGGCGCACCGCCCGCACGCCCCGCGGATCCAGGTCACCCCGACGAGGTCGCCGACTTCGCGGGTGCGCACACCGGGACCCGTCTCGACGACCTCACCGACCGGCTCGTGGCCGGTGATCGCGGGCTCGACCGACGGGAACGGGAGCACACCCGTGGTCGCCAGGACGTCGTTGGAGCAGACTCCGCTGGCCCGCACCCGGATCAGGACCTCACCCGGTCCGGGGCGCGGGGCCGGTACCTCGCGAAGCTCCCACCGGGCTCCCACTGCGGGGACCACCGCTGCCTTCATGGTCGTCACCTTCCTGCGGTCAGCCGGCGATCGGGCTGCTCTGGTGGGACAGGAGCCGCCACTCGCCGTCGCGTTCGACGATGATCCAGGTGGCGCGGATGGCACGCTTCGCGTCGAGGTCCTCGTCCCCGGCGAGCAGGATCCCGCCCTCGGTCACGACCATGGCGACGTCCTCGGAGAGGAACTCGACCGACAGCGGGAAACCCGTCACCCGGGCACCCGCGTACGGGCCGTCGAAGCCCGCGGCCATGTGGGCGCGGATCTCGTCGCGGCTGACGAGCTGTTCGTCCTGCATGAGGAGGCTGCCGTCGGCGGTGAAGACGTCGGCGAACGCGTCGGCGTCGTTGGCCGCCCACGCCGCCACGATCTTCTGCGGCACGGTGAGAACGGCCTTCTCGGCCTCAGCGGTGAACCCGCGGTAGAACGAAAAGTCCTCGGCGACGCCCGCGGCGGCGAGGATGTCCGAGGCGCGGCTCGGCGGGGAAACCTGTGCGGTCATGGAGAATCCCTTTCTGGGTGGGTCGGTCGGGGGTCACCAGCGCAGCGTCGCGCCGGTTCCGCGGGGGCTGTTCTGGTATCCGGCCAGCTGCCACTGCCCGCCGATCCGGACGCACACCCACGTGGACCGGACCGCGAGGGCCGGGTCGACCTCCGTCGCGCCCGGCGCGAGGATGCCGCCGTGGGTGCGCAGCAGCGCGACGTCGTCGTTCGCGAACCGCACGTCCACCGGTGCCCCGGTGACACCGGTCCCCTTGAACGGGCCCGCGTACGCCGCCTTCATGAAGTCGGCGATCTCGGTCCGCCCCCGCTTGAGGACGTCGCCCGGCAGGATGAGCACGCCGTCCTCGGTGAAGACGTCCGCGACGCCCTGCCCGTCGTTTTCGGTCCAGGCGGCCACGAGCCGGAGGGGCAGGCCCAGGACCTCCTTCTCGCGGTCGCTGGTGAACGGGCCGTAGTAGGCGTCGAGCCTGGCCTGCTCGGCCGCGCCGGGCGCGGAGGTGGTTGCGGACATGGTGGATCTCCTTCGGTTGCGGTTTCCGGTGCCGCGCCGAACGTTCCAGCGCTGTCGTGCGTCAGCGGCCATGGTCGGGGGCGGCCCGTGCGGGCGCGCCTTGTCGCTTGCGGACGGTGGTGCCCGGCTCAGGCGGCGGCCGCGGAGAAACCCGGGAAGAAGATCCGCCGCAGGGATTCGTGGAACTCGCCCACCATGGCTTCGATACCGGCCTCGCCGAACATGTTGTCGGTGTAGCCGATCTTCCCGACGATGCCGCCGTCGTGCTGCGGCTCGAGCGTCCACAACACCCCGTCGGGGATCTGCGAGCCGACGCGTGCCGACAGCAGCCGCCGGCGGATCGCGGTGAACCGCAGCCCGCCGACCTCGGTGTCGGCCATCATGTACGGGGACTGGATCACCTGGAAGGCCAGGCCGGCGCCGTCCAGGGTGGTCACCCGGCGCATCAGCTCCGGTGCCTGGCCGAGCACCTCGCTGAACGGGAGCTCGTGGCGGTACCCCTCGAGGCAGGTCCGGCGGACGCGGGGGAGCAGGTCCACCAGGTCCCGCGCACCGGCCAGGTTCGTGCGCAGCGGCAGGTAGTTGTAGAACAGCCCGATGGTGTCCTGGAACCCGGCCGTTCCGCGTCCCGGTGAGAAGGTGGGCAGCACGACGTCGGTCTCGCCGGTGCGGTCGCGCAGGTGGAGCAGGAAAGCCGCGTACAGCACCATGAACTGCGAGGTTCGGGTCTCCTTGGCCAGTGCGGCGACCGCCCGCTTGATGCCGTCGTCCAGCAGGAACCGGTACCAGCCGGTGCGGAACTCCGCGCCGGGGAGGCGGGGCCGGTCGACCGGCAGCGGCATGGCCGCGGCACCGCGCAGCTGATCACGCCAGTAGTCGCGGGCGCGGGCGGCCGAGGGGCTCGCGAGCTCGTCGCGTTGCCAGCCGGCGAACTCGCGGTACTGCCGCATCACCGGCAGGTTCGCCGGGCGGCCGTCGCGGCGGGCCGCGTAGAGCTCGGCGAGGTCCCGCAGCACGATTTGCGCCGACCAGCCGTCGACGGCGTTGTGGTGGGCGATGAACGACAGCACCGCGTCTTCGGCGGCGAACCGGCCGAGCACCACCCGCAGCTGCGGCACGGATTCCGCGTCGAACTCGCCGGCCTCGATCCGGTTCACGAACCGCTCCGCTGCCGCGTCGCGGCCGCCCGGGGCGGCGTCGAGGTCTTCGAACGTCAGCTCCGGTGAGCTCGGCGGCAGCACCCGCTGCCTCGGCTCGGCGCCGAGCACGGTGCGCGTGCGGAGGCTCTCGTGCCGGACGACCAGGTCGTCGAGGGCGCCGCGCAGCGCGGCCACGTCGATCCGGCCGCGGACGCGCCAGCCGCCGACGATGGTGTTGCGCGGCCCGAAGGGTCCGGACTCGGTGCCGGAATCGAGCAGGCGGAGGAAGTCGTGCTGACGGGACAGCGGGAACCCGTCGCCGGGCTGCGCGGGAGAGGTCATGATCGGCGGTCCTTTCGCAAGCTGCCCTACCGCCGGCGGCCATCGCCCCGGCCCAGGCTCGAAGGCTCACACGGGCACGACGGCGGACTTCTCCTGCGTTGCGCGGACCTCGGGCGCCCACGCGCCTGAGCTGCCGCGTCGCGAGAGCCGCGCACGTCAGAAGATGCAGTGCGTAACCGCCCGCTGCCACGCTACGTGAGGGCAAGTCGCCTGATTGTGATGCGCGTGTCGGCGGCTCGGCCTCGGATACGGCTTCTGCCGCTACCTGCGATCCAGCACCGGCCGCCACCGCGGCGGGTGCGAGAAGAGAGGACAAGGAACATGACCGCAGTCGACGTTCCTGCCAAGGCCGGATGGCGGCAATGGGTGGGACTGCTCGTGCTGTGCCTGCCCACCATGTTGACCACGGTGGACATCACCGTCACCATCCTGGCACTGCCGCACATGAGCGCGGACCTCGGGGCGAGCGGGATCCAGCAGCTGTGGATCACCGACATCTACGGGTTCATGATCGCGGGCTTCCTGATCACCATGGGCAACCTCGGGGACCGGATCGGGCGGCGTAGGCTCCTGCTGATCGGCGCGGCGGTGTTCATCGTCGCGTCCATCGTGGCGGCGTACGCCAACTCCACGGCGTTGCTGATCGCGTCCCGTGCCGTGCTGGGCATCGCCGGGGCCACCGTGGCGCCGAACGTGCTCGCCCTGATCCAGCGGATGTTCAAGGACCCCAAGCAGATGGGTGCCGCGATGGGGGTCTGGGGCACGTCGATCATGCTCGGCGTGATCCTCGGTCCGGTCGTCGGCGGGCTGCTGCTGAGCTCGTTCTGGTGGGGCTCCATCTTCCTGATGGGCGTTCCCGTCATGGGCCTGCTGCTGCTGACCGGTCCGTTCCTGCTGTCGGAGTTCCGCAACCCCGACGCCGGCCGGACCGACCTCCTCAGCGTGCTGCTGTCGCTGGCGGGCATCCTGCCGGTGATCTACGGGTTCAAGGAGCTGGCGCGCGAAGGCTGGAGTGCGGTCTCCGTGGTGGCGATCGTCGCCGGCGCCGTCTTCCTGGCTGTTTTCGTGCAACGGCAGCGGAAACTGGCCAACCCCCTCCTCGACGTGAGCCTGTTCCGCAACCCGGTCCTGACCGGCGCGCTGGTGATGGCGACGCTGTTCTCGTTCGTCATGGGCGGCGTCGGCTTCATGACCTCGCTGCACATGCAGCTGGTCGAGGGCTTCACGCCGGTCGTGGTCGGTCTGTGGCTGCTGATCCCGTCGTTCGCCATGGTCGTCGGCAGTGGCCTGGCGACCGGGCTGGCCCGCAAGATCCGGCCCGCGTTCGTCGTGGCCGCGGGGCTGGCGGTCGCGGCCGCGGGTTCGGTCGTGCTCGTCTTCGTGAGCACGTCGGCCGGACTGGGCCTGATCCTGCCCGGCCTGATCCTGGTCTACATCGGTGGCAGTCCGGTCGGCGTGATCACGCCGTTCCTGATCATGTCGTCGGCTCCGCCGGAGAAAGCCGGTTCGGCCGGCTCGCTCCAGTCGACCGGTGGCGAGTTCGGGGCGGCGATGGGCGTGGCGATCGCCGGCCTGATCGGCACCGCCGTGTACCGCGGCGACTTGGTCGTGCCGGCCGGGATCGGCCCGGACGCGGCCGCGACCGCCGAGGCGAGCGTCGCCGGCGGCGTCGCCACGGCGGCGCAGACCCCCGGCCCGGCCGGCGAGCAGCTGCTGTCGGCGGCGCGGGACGCGTTCACCTCGGGGCTGAACGTGGTCGCCACGGTGACCGCGGTGGTGCTGGCGGCACTGGCCGTGTTCGCGGCGTCGCGACTGCGCCGGGTGCCGCCCACGGGCGCCGCCCAGGGTGCTCCCGCGGCGGAGGCGGATGCTGCCGCCGCGGAGGTACCCGAAGCGATCAACTGATCGTCCGGGCGTTCGGCACGAAAGAGGACCTTCCTCGTGGGAGGTCCTCTTTTCGTGTCCGGGAACCAGGCGCCGGCGGGCTGGGACCAGCACCCGCAGCTGTTCGCGCGGTCCCGACGGCGGCGCTGCCGGACGAGCAGCCGGAGCCGGCCGGGCGGCTCGAACGGGCGACCTCGCCGACGCGCCGGCCGGGTTCGGGTGCCTCGGCGAGCGCAAGAGGCCGGCGCATCCGTGGTGCCGGCAGCCTCCGCGGTGCGGGTCCGTCGGTGCCGGTGGCCGGCCTGCCGCGCCTTCGCCTTGGAGCAGCGCTCGGCCTGGCCCGTTCGACCGGGCCCCGGCCGGCCGGTGCCCGCAGTCGTGGTGCCGCACACGCGAACGAGCCCCGGCGGGCATCCGCCGGGGCTCGTCCCGTACCGCTGGAAGCGGGTTCAGCGCACGCTCTTGATGGGCCGGACCAGAACGGCCGAGAGCACCCCGACCACCGCCGCCAGCAGGAACAGGCCCGCGTAACCGCCGAGGTGCAGGATCACCGGGGCGGCGATCGCCGGCGTGAGCAGGGTCGCGAGGGTGCTGGTCATCGTGATCAGGCCCATGTCCTTGCCGCGGCCGGCGGCCGTCGGCAGCACCTCGGTCACCAGGGCCTGGTCGACGGCGGAGTAGACCCCGAAGCCGACGCCGAGCAGGACCGCGCCGACGATCGCCGCCGTCCACGTCTGCGACACCGCGAGGACGACGCACGCCGCGGCCTGCGCGGCCGCGCTGACGATCGTGATGTTCTTCCGCTTGCGCAACCGGTCCGACAACCGTCCCACCGGGACGCTGGAAAGGGCCGCGAAGACGACGTACACCGTCGTCAGGATCAGCACGCCGACGGCCGGGTCCGGGTAGTGCACGGAGTCCTGCAGGAAGAAGAAGAGGTAGGTGCTGAACAACCCGTTGGCCAGGAAGAACAGGAACCGGCCCCCGATGGCCCACCAGAAGTCGGGGTGCCGCCGCGGGCTCACCCACAGGGTCCGGAAGAACGCGCCCCACCGCCACGACGGCCGGTCGGCCCGGTCCAGCGCCGCGCCGCGGGTGAACACCGCGAACGGCACGACCCCCACGACGAGCAGCACGGCCATCGTCGTGTACCCGGCGGTGAGGCCGGTGACGGCGACCGCCACCAGCGCCGTGCCGAACAGGAGACCGACCGAGCCGCCGACCGCGCCGCCCCACGCCGAGACCGTCGCGCGCTGCCCCACCGGGACGTCGTCCGGGATGACGGCGACGATGCTGGTCGTCAGGATCGCGATGAAGCAGCCGAGCAGGATCGACGTGATGAGGTAGCCGGCCACGGTGGTCTGCACGGCCTGCACGGCGAACACCGCCGCCGTGCCGAAGGCGCCGAGCAGGATCCACGGGTGGCGGCGGCCGCGGCGGGCGGTCGTCCGGTCGCTCAGCGCCCCGAACAACGGCCCGCCCACGACCGGGATGATCCCGGCGAGGATGCCGGCCACGGCCATCGTGCCGACCTTGTTCTCCGGGTCGATCGCCTGGGCCAGCTGCGGTCCCAGGATCGAGCTCGCACCGAAGACGAGGCCGGTCACCATGAAGTTCGCCAGTGACCACAGGCTGATCCAGCGGCCGGTGACCTTGGCCGTCGGTTCGGCGAACGCGGCGGCCCCGGCATCGGCGCGCGCCGGCCGTGCGTGGGATTCGGAGATGGTCATGGCCCGCCCTTCCTGGAGGGGGCGGGTCCCGCCGGCTCGCGAGGGCGACCACCGGACCGAGGCCCGTCCTGTTCGTGTCGGATGACCGCCGCGCCCGCGGACGCGGCGGTCGTTCCCATCATCGGGATCCGTCACCCGGCCGACGTCTCCGCGAATGCGCTCCCGGCCGGCCCGCAACCGGGAAGACGTCGACGGCGGTGCGCGCGGAAGACGATGTCCCACGCCGCTGCCGCGGCTCGTTTCCCCGCCCCGGAACAGGAATGGGCCTTTCATGCGAGAGTTTCGAATCGACATCCCCGAGGCCGAGCTGACGGACCTGCGCCGGCGCCTGGAGCGGACCCGGTGGCCGGCCGAGCCCGCCGGGATCGGCTGGGAGCGCGGCGTGCCGGCGGCTTATCTGCGGGACCTGGCCGAGTACTGGCGCACCGGGTTCGACTGGCGCGCGGCGGAGCGGGAGCTCAACCGCCACCCGCAGTTCGTCACGGAGATCGACGGAGCGAACGTCCACTTCGTCCACGTGCGCTCCCCGGAGCCCTCGGCGGTGCCGCTGCTGCTCACCCACGGCTGGCCGGGCGGGGTCGCCGAGTTCCTGGACCTCGTCGGGCCGTTGACCGACCCGCGGGCGCACGGAGGCGACCCCGCCGACGCGTTCCACCTCGTCGTGCCGACCGTGCCCGGGTTCGGGTTTTCGGGGCCGCTGACGGAAACCGGTTGGGGCACACAGCGAGTCGCCCTCGCGTGGGCGGAGCTGATGCGCCGCCTGGGCTACGACCGCTACGTCGCGCAGGGCGGTGACGCCGGTTCGGTCATTTCACTGGCCTTGGCCAGGGTCGCCCCGGAGCACGTCCTCGGCGTGCACGTCAACATGCTCATGACCTTCCCGTCCGGTGACCCGGCGGAGCTGGCGGGGCTGGCCGAGGCGGACCTGGCCCGGCTCGGCCGGATGTCCCGGTTCGACACCGAGCTCTCCGCGTACATGAAGCTCCAGTCGACGCGACCGCAGACGCTTTCCTACGGGCTGACCGATTCCCCGGTGGGCCAGCTGGCGTGGATCGCGGAGAAGTTCCGCGAGTGGACCGACCCGGCGTCGGAGATCGACCGCGACCGGCTGCTGACGATCGTGTCGACCTACTGGCTGACCGCCACCGCCGGCTCGTCGGCCCAGCTGTACTACGAAGACGCGGACAGCCTGCGGGACATCGGCAAGGAAGGCGCGGCGGCGGTGCCGCCGGTCACCGTGCCGGTCGGCGTGGCGGTCTTCCCGCACGACATCCTGCTGCCGATCCGCCGGCTCGCCGACCGGGATCTGCCGTCGATCCGGCATTGGAGCGAGTTCGACCGCGGCGGCCACTTCGCCGCCCTCGAGCAGCCCGAGCTCCTGGCCGAGGACATCCGCGCCTTCGCCCGCGGGCTCAAGGACGAGCCGGCGGGCTCCTGACCGGCACCGCAACGGGCGAGACGCCCGCCCGGCCGCGACCTTGGAATCTGGACTGACCGGCCCGGGCGGGTGGATCGAGAGCAAAGGAGTCCCACGTGGGCGAATACCTGGGAAAGACAGCCGTCGTCCTCGGCGGCGGGATGGCCGGACTGCTCGCGGCGCGGGTGCTTTCCGAGTCCTACGAACGCGTCCTGATCGTCGACCGCGACGAGCTCGTGGGGGTGCGCGGCCCGCGGCGGGGTGTGCCGCACGGGCGCCACGCCCACGCGTTGCTGGCCCGCGGTCAGCAGATCCTCGAAGACCTCTTCCCCGGCCTGGCCGCGGAGCTGGTCGGTGCGGGGATCCCGGCCGGCGACCTGGCCGGCAACCTCCGCTGGTACTTCAACGGGCAACGCCTGCGGCAGAAGGAGTCCGGGCTGCTGAGCGTCTCGGCCACCCGCCCGGTGCTCGAGGCGCACGTGCGCGACCGGGTGCTCGCGCTGTCCGGTGTGGAGCTTCGGGAGCGGACGGTCATCCAGGGCCTGACGGCTTCGGCCGACGGTTCCCGGGTGACCGGCGTCCGGCTCGTCGCCGGCGACGACACGGAGGTGCTGACGGCCGACGTCGTCGTCGACGCCACCGGTCGCGGGTCGCGGACGCCGGCCTGGCTCGAGGAGCTCGGTTACCCGCGGCCCGCCGAAGACCGGGTGAAGATCGACCTCGCCTACACGACCCGGCACTACCGTCTCCGCGACGACCCGTACGGCAGCGACCTGTCGATCAACCCCGTCGCCTCGCCGGACAACCCGCGCGGCGCGTTCTTCCCCAAGCTGAGCGACGGCACCTCGATGCTTTCACTGACCGGCTTGCTGGGCGACCACCCGCCCCGGGACGACGAAGGCTTCCTCCAGTTCGTGAAGACCCTCGCCGCACCGGAGATCTTCGAGTCGGTGCAGAGCGCCGAGCCGATCGACGAACCGGTCACCTTCCACGTGCCCGCCAGCGTCCGCCGCCGCTACGAGCGGCTCGCGAGGTTCCCGGAGGGGCTGCTCGTCATCGGGGACGGCGTCTGCGCGTTCAACCCGGTGTACGGGCAGGGTATGACGGTCGCGGCGATGGAAGCCGCCGCGCTGCGCGACCACCTCGCCGAGGGTTCGGTGCGGCCGCGGCGGTTCTTCCGGGCGATCTCGCCGATCATCGACACGCCTTGGGACACCTCGGCGAGCGCGGACCTGGCGTTCCCCGGCGTGGAGGGCAAGCGGACGCTGAAGGTGCGGATGGGCAACGCCTACATCTCCCGGCTCCACACGGCCGCGACGCGCGACGCCCGGTTCACCGAAGCGTTCTTCCGCGTGGCCGGCCTGATCGACCCGCCGCAGGCGCTCATGCGCCCGGGCATGGTGCGTGACGTGCTGCGCGCTTCCAAGGGGGGAACTCCGGCCGAGGACGGTTCCCACCGTTAGACCCGGGTACGACGACGGCCCCGGCGGCGGATCGCTGCCGGGGCCGTCGCGTGCCCGGAGTCACTTGAGGACGGTGTAGTGCAGGTGGGTCACCTCTTTGCCCTCCCGCACGATCGGGTCGCTGAGCATGGTGTGCCGGCCGGTGAGGTTGGCGAGCAGCGGGACGCCTTCGCCGAAGAGCACCGGGACGAGGGAGATCCGGAGCCCGTCGAGCAGGCCGGCGTTGAGGCACTGCTGGGCGATGCTGGCGCTGGCGATGGCGACCCACCCGTCGTCGCCGGCCACTTCGCTCGCCTGCTTCACGGCCGATTCGACGCCGTCGGTGACGAAGCTGTACGGCGAGTCCTCGCGTGGCCAGCCGTCGGGCACCGAATGGGTGACGACGAACAGCGGCACGCCGGCCGGGTGGTTGCCGCCCCACCCGTGGGCGTAGTCGAACAGGGTGCGGCCGCAGATGAGGGACTTGACCTTGACGAAGCCCTCGCGCAGGTGCTCGGCACTGGCTTCGGTGGTCTTGTACTGCCACCTCGGGTCCTTGCTCGGTACGTCGACGTGGCCGTTCTGGAACCAGTCGAAGAGCGGGCCGACGCTGTCGTCGAGGTTGGCGATGAAGCCGTCCAGCGACATCGAGACGTCGGCGATGACGGTGGCCATGGGCTGCTCCTGAAACGCTCGGGTGACGGCGGATGCCGGCCATCCGCCCCTTGCCCGCCCAGCTTCGCGGCCGTCGGTGAGCGCGGCAACTCCCAGTGTGCTCGCTCGATCACTCCACGCGCCGGGCAGGCGGAAAACCCGGCTCGGAAGCTCCGAGCCGGGTCCGCGGGTCCGGTCGTCAGGCCGCCTGCTCCCGGCCGATCACCACGTCCACGAGCACTGCCCGCAGGTCGCTCATCAGGCCGACCACGGTGCTCTCGTCGAACATGTGTTTCGTGTACGCGACCTTGCCGAACATGCCGCCCTCGGGGTGCAGGTCGAGCTCGGCCAGGATGCCGTCGGGGATCTGCGAACCGACCGGCGTCGAGACCACCCGCCGGCGCACCGCCTCGAACCGGACCCCGGCGGCGGGCTCCGCTTCGACGCCGTGCTGGATGACCTGGAACGCGACCGGCGCCGCCTCCGGCACCGCCACGGCCGTCATCAGTTCGGGTGCTTCGCTGATCACCTCGGGGAAGGTCAGCTCGTTCGGGTAGGTCTTCAGGCAGGCCGTCCGGACGCGGGCCACGACTTCGCGGAACGTCGTGCACCCCCCGATGTCCGTGCGCAGCGGCGTGAAGTTGTAGAACACGCCCACCACGTCGAGCATCCACGTCGCCGGCCGTCCCGCGGTCAGGGTCGGCACGACCAGGTCGGTCTCCCCGGTGCGCTCGCGCAGCACGACGAGGAACGCCGCCAGCAGCACCATGAACGGCGAGCTGCGGGTCTCGCGCGCGAGGTCGAGGGTGGCCGTCCGGAACTCGTCCTCGAGCATGAACCGGTGCCAGCCCGTGACGTAGCCGTCGTGGGTCCGGGGCCGGTCGGTCGGCACCGGGGTCACCCGCGCCCCGTCGAGGTGCTCGCGCCAGAAGGCGCGGGCCCGCGCGGTGGCGGGGGTGCCGGCCTGCCGGCGCTGCCACGCCACGTACTCGCGGTACTGCGGGGCGGGTGGCAGGTCCGGCGTCTCGCCGGCGCCGCGAGCGGTGTAGCACCGCACCAGGTCCCGGAAGACGACCTGCAGTCCCCACCCGTCCACGATGGTGTGGTGGGCGACGAACACCAGGACCGCGTCTTCCGGGTCGAACCGGCCCAGCACGGCACGCAACCGCGGTGTCGTCGGGCCGATCGAGACGCTCTCTTCGACCTCGTTGATGAATTCCTCCGTGCGGACCTCCCGGCCGGCGGCGCCGGCGGTGAGGTCCCGGACGTCCAGGTCCGGCGACGCCGGCGGGCAGATCTCCTGGTACGGCTCACCGTCGTCGAGCACGATCCGCGTGCGCAGGGCTTCGTGCCGCTCGACGACGTCGTCGAGCGCCGCACGCAGCGCGTCCAGGTCGATCGGGCCGCGCACGCGCCACCCGGCGGCGAGGGTGTAGCGCGGGCCGAACGGGCCGCCCTCGCTCCCGTCGTCCATCATCCGCAGGAAGTCCAGCTGGAGGGAAAGGGGGACTCGCACGGTCCCGGTGTCCGATTCGCTCATCTTCGCCTCGTGCCTCAGCTCGCCAGCCGGGTCGGCTCGACCCAGTGGAACCCGTCCGGCGAGGGCACCAGGCCACCGTCGCGCACCGGCGTGACCTCGTCGACGTTCTTGCCCGACGCGGCCTGGATCTGCACGCGGTGCCCCTCCCGGGCCACCGAACGGATCAGGCTCGACTTCAGCAGCTCGTGGTTCTCGGCCTCGCCGCGGGCCCGCCGCTCGACCACGTCGGACAGCTCGGCGAACATCTGCTGCCGCTGGCTGACGTACTGCTCGGAGTCGACCAGGGCGACCTCGTTGGACGCGCCGCCGCCGACCAGCTCGACGAACGACTCGACGTGGGACGCCCCGCTCTTGGTGACCTTCTTCGCGCTCCAGAAGTAGGAGTTCTCGTCCTCGTGCATGTCGTAGAAGGCGACCAGGAAGTCGTGGAAGCGCGCGTACTCCATGCGGTACCGGGTCTCGAACTCGTCGAACGCGACCGTCTCGTCCACCTCGCCGGCGAGGGCGGTGTTCAACGACCGCGCGGCGAGCAGCCCGCCGTAGGTCGCCAAGTGCACGCCCTGAGAGAACACCGGGTCGATGAAGCAGGCGGCGTCGCCGGCCAGGACCATGCCGGGCCGCCAGAACTTCTCCTGGATGTAGGAGTAGTCCTTGCGGACGCGGACCTCGCCGTACGTCCCCTCGGTGACGCGCTGCGCGTCGGCCAGGTACTCGGCGATCAGCGGGCACTCCTTGATCAGGTTCTGCAGGGCCTGCTCGCGGTCGCCCTGGACCTTGTCCAGCTCCTCGGGCATCAGGACCGCGCCCACGCTGGTCAGCGTGTCCGACAGCGGGATGTACCAGAACCAGCCGCGTTCGAAGGCGACGGCCAGGATGTTGCCCTCGTTCGGCGCCGGCAGCCGCTTGCCGCCGGTGAAGTAGCCGAAGAGCGCGAGGTTGCGGAAGAAGTCCGAGTAGTGGCGCTTGCCACCGATCCGGCCGTGGATCCGGCTCTTGTTCCCGGACGAGTCGACCACGTAACGGCTGCGCACGAGGTGGGTCACGCCGGACTCGTCGGTGTAGCGCACCCCCGCGACCCGGCCGTCGTTCTCGATGACGTCCACGACGGACGCCTCTTCGCGCACCTCAACCTCCTTGCGGCGCGCGTTCTCCAGCAGGATCTGGTCGAACTTCATCCGCTCGACCTGGTAGGCGGTGGAGGCGCCGTCGACGAACTTCGAAGACAGTGAGAAGGAGAACTCCCACGGCTCGGGGTTCTTGCCCCAGCGGAAACTGCCGCCGCGCTTGATCGGGAAGCCGGCGTTCTTGAGGTCCTCGGAGACCCCGAGCAGCTTGCAGATCCCGTGGATCGTCGCCGGCAGCAGCGACTCGCCGATCTGGAAGCGGGGGAACTTCTCCTTCTCCAGCAGCAGAACCCGGTGGCCCTGCATGGCGACCAGGGTCGACACGGTCGAACCACAAGGGCCGCCGCCTACCACCACGACGTCGAACTCGGGGTCATTCTCGGTGCTCACGTCTCTCGTCCTCCCGTTCTGCGGGCAGGTCGGCGTGACCTGCCCGGCGCCCGGCCACGCCGCGCTCGCCACCGCGTCGGTGCGTTCCTCTGGCATCGTCACACGCCGGTGGGCCGCGAAGCTTCTCAAGAGCTGCGAAAGGTTCGCTGTGCCAAGGGTTTCCGCGCGCAAGCCTGAGGAAGACGCGGAGCGGCGGATTCCCGACGATGGGAGGACATCGAATCCGGAAGGGAGCACCCGATGGCCGAACAGGACGCACGCGCGATCGAACAGCGTGTCGAGGAGATCTGGCGGGATGTCCTCGGCGTGCCGGAAGACGGCGGGAACCTCACGTTCTTCGATCTGGAGGGCCAGTCGATCTCCGCCGTGCGCATCGTGGCCAGGGTCGAAGACGAGCTCGGGGTGCCGGTGGACGTCGGGATCCTCTTCGAAGACCCCGACCTGGCGACCTTCACCGCGGCCGTCGTGGCGGCCAAGAAGGGTGACGCGCAGGCCGCCTGATCCGGAGACCACCGCGCGGCCGCACCGGCCCCGGCTTCCCGACGTGGAGGCCGGGGCCGATCCGCGTCCGCGGTCGTGCCGGGCCGCGACGGAAGCAGGGCCCCTCCGCGAACGTTCGCGGAGGGGCCCTGCTTCCGTGCCCGGCTACCAGGTGACGGGGAACGAGTGCAGCCGCGACACGATGAAGTCGAACTCCCAGGGGATCTCGACGACGGGGATGGCCGGCCGCAGCGACGGGATCCGCTCGATCAGCGTCCGGAACACGATGTCCAGCTCGAGCTTCGCCAGGTTCTGGCCCATGCAGTGGTGCAGGCCGTGGCTGAACGCGAGCGCCCCGGTCGGCGGCCGCGTCACGTCCAGCTCCTCGGGGTGGGACGTGATCGCCGGGTCCAGGTTCGCCGCCGCGCAGCTGAGCAGGATGCCATCCCCCGCCTTGATGGTGTGCCCGGCGATCTCGACGTCCTCGGTGGCGACGCGCGACAGCTGCTCGACGAGGTTCACGTACCGCAGGATCTCCTCGATGGCGCCGGGGATCAGCGACGGTTCCGCGTGCAGCGTCTTGTACTGGCCCGGGGTGTCCAGCAGCGCCAGGGTGCCGAGCGAGATGGCCCCGGTGGTCGTCGCGGTGCCGGCCATCAGGATCGCCAGCGCCATCGCGACGAGCTCGTCGCGCGGCAGGTCGCCGGAGTGGACGTACTTGGCGATCATGTCGTCGAGCAGGCCGGTGCCCGGCGTGGTCTCCTTGGCGCGGATCAGCTGGTCCAGGTAGGCCGTGAACTCCTCCAGCGCCTCGTCCGCGTGCTCGGGGACCAGGAGGTTGCGCATCGGGCCCTGGAAGATGTCGTGCTCTTCGTAGGGCACGCCGAGGAACAGGCAGATCACCATCATCGGGATGGGCTTGGCGAAGATCGAGATGAAGTCGGCGCCGGGGCCCGCCTCCAGCAGGGCGTCGACGCGCTGGTCGACGATGCGCTGGATCTCGGGGCGGAGCCCGGCGATCCGGCGGACGGTGAAGCTGGGCAGCAGCATCTTGCGCTGCCGGGTGTGCTCCGGCGGGTCGACGCCGAAGAGCACCTCCGGGAACCCGCCCTCGACCTCGCGCGCCATCTCGCGCGTCGCCCGCATGTGGAGCAGGCTCTCGTCGATCACCGGGTAGTTCGGGAAGGTCGACAGGCTGGACATCCGGGGGTCGGCCAGCAGCGCGCGCACCTCCGCCGGGCCCGACACGAACCAGGAGACTTTGCCGTCGTAGAGCCGGACCTTGCTGATCGGCCCGGCTTCGCGGAGCGCGGCCGTCTTGGCCGACGCCTTGTGCGGGCACTCCCGCTGGAGGGGGTAGTGCGGCAGGTCCGCGTTGTCTGCCGCAGGTTCGACTGTCGCGGTCATGACCGTCCTCTCGTGCTGAGCGGGAATTCCCGTGGCCCGGCGTCCGGTGGGCGCCGCCGCCACGCCGGCGCGGGCCCGCGACCCGAGCTGCTCGCCGGCCCGGACGTCCGTTCCCAGGCTAGGTTTTCGCGTGCCGGAGCGCGTCTCCCCGAGTGCTGCGCGGTGGTCCTCCGACGCGAAGGGAGCCGCGCCCGGGTTTCCACCCGGGCGCGGCTCGACGGGACCCTCCCGGACTACGCGGCGCTGGCGCGCGCGGAAGCGGCGCCGTAGTACTGCGCGACGGCGTGGAACGACTCCTTGAACTCCCGGCGGTAGGCCGAGTCGTGGTCGAAGTGGTCGTCACGCACGGACTTGACGAGGCTCATGCTCGCCATGTCGAGATCGTGCTTCGGGTCGGCGGAATGCGGGTGCGTCGGGTGGACGAGGTCCGCCGGCGCGACCCCGTGGACGCCCGCCTCCTCGAACAGGCCGAGCATCTTCCGGTAGTAGGCGGCCTGCTCGCCTTCGTCCCGGACGAAGCCGTCCAGCACGGTCGGCGGCTCCTGGGTGCGATCCACGATGTCCCAGTTGAAGAAGCCCTTCCGCTCGGCGCCCCGGTAGCTCCCGACGCCGAAGCCCGCGATGAGGACCGGCTTGCCGTGCGCGCGGAACCGCGCGAGCTCGGCGAGGTGCTGTTCGGGGGTGAGTGCGGCCGGGTTCAGGAACAGGGCGATCCCGACCAGGTCGAACGGGGTCCAGTCGACCTGCTCCCACGCGGGACCCGAGTACGACAGCTCACCGCGGAAGGCCCCGCGGGCCGCCGCGGCCGCCCGGCCGAGGAAGGCGTTGAGCCGCGGAGCGGACTCCGCGATGATCTCCTTCGCCTGCGGGGTCAGCGGTTTGCCCACCCGGACGCCGAACCGCATCTCGCCTTCGAAGTAGATGGCGAACATGCGCTCGAGGTAGGAGTCGCCGGGCATGATCCCGTTGGTGAGGATCGAGTGCTCGGTCCCCACCGTCAGGCTGACGTCCCCGCCGTTGGTCCGCAGGTCTTCGGCCAGCCGCGCGACCCCGGCGATGTGGTCGATCACCTCGTCCTGTCCGTGGTTGGCCAGCCGGGGGTCGAGCCGGACGTGCAGGCCGCGATCGAGCGCCGCGGTGGCGGTCTCGGTCAGCCGGCCGAAGTCGCTGCCGTAGACGGTGATGCAGTTGGCGTTCAGGCGGTCGCTGACCAGACCGACTTCCGCCTCCATGAGTTCGGTGTTCCAGACGTTCCGGGACAGGTCGCCCTGGTACGTCGAGTAGGTCGAGCCGGTGTCGTAGCCGACGCCGCGGTAGGCGAACCCGCCGCCGTCCTGTCGCTGGGGCATGGTGCTTCCTCTCTCCGCTGCCGAAATCACGGGCCTCAGACCTCGGCCTGCCCGCAGAACCAGTCTTTGCGGTCCGGCGCCTGGACGGCGCCCGCGGCGGCCGCACCGCCTGCCGCTGCCGCGCCGCCTGCTGCGGCACCGTAGTTCTTCTTCCCTGCGTTGTCCCGGGCGAAGAACACGTTCCGACCGAGGTCGTGGCGCGCGACGTCGGTGTTGCGCGCGATCACGTCGGCCAGTGACGAGCGGTAGTCGATGTTGTAGGCCCGTCGGACGAAGCGCAGCAACGGGTTGTTCTCGTAGAAGAACCGGTCGCCGTCGCGCATGTCGGTGAACTGCTTGCGCCAGATGGCGAGCTGGAGCTCGCCGAACTCCCGGCCCGGCAGGTGCTGCTCGCAGACCATCCCGGCGAACGCGTCCACGTCGTCGATCCGGCCGCCGTAGACGGCCTTCAGCCGGGCGGCGAGCGGCGTGCGGCGCCTGCCGTCGACCGCGTTGTCCGCCTCCTTGGTCGTCGGACGGCCGTGGATGTCCCGGAGCGCGACCCAGTCCAGGCTGGCCGGGTCGTCGATCTCCTTGCCGGGGGTCAGCTTCGGGTCGGCGGGCCAGTCCTCCGAGTCCTCGCCGGTGATGTCGCGGAACGACGTCTTCGGCCGGAGCCCGTACGCGCGGCGGATGTCGTTGTACCGCGGGAGGCCGTGGTCGCGCCCGCGGCCGATGTCGACCGCGGCGAGGTCGTTCATGACCTGCTTGCCCGGCGTGAACGGGGCGACGAGGCTGCGGATCAGGTTGCTGATGTTGGAGTCGTTCCGGCACATCGGCTTCAGGCCGACGCCCTGCAGCATCGGGCCGAGCTCGAGCCGCTCGATGAGATCGGGCTGGAAGAACGTGCGGTACCCGTGCGGCGCGATGATCTCGACCTTGTCGCCGTGGTAGTTCACGGTGATGCCCAGGGTCTTCAGCCAGGCGACGGTGTCCTGGTCGTATCGGCGCGCCTCGGTTTCGACGGTGAGCGCGTTGTTGATCATGCTGTGCGCCCGGTAGCCGATCGTGGCGAACTCGTTCGTGGCACCGACGTCGACCGACGGCCGGTAGCCGGTGTAGCGGGGCAGGCGCACACCCAGGGCGGGAAGCCATTCCTCGTAGGTGATCCACTGCTGCGTGGCGACGACCACCGCGCGGGCGATCTGGAACTTGTCCTCGTCGGACAGCTCCTTCGGGAGGCGGTCGACGATCCGGTTGTGCTCGCGGGCGAACAACGTCTGCGTGGCGAGCAGCATCGGGTTTTCGTTGGCGCGCTGATCACCGGCAACGGCCGCGAGACCGGGGTCCGGCATCGCGCCGTACACCATCGACGGCGCGGCGGCCTGGTTCCCGCGGCTGTTGCGCCTCGGCAGGTAACCGTTCTCCTTCATGAACAGCCTGGGGCCGGAGTGCAGCGGGTTGCCGTCCGCAGGCCCTTCCCGCAACCAGCTCAGCCGGACATCGGAGTTGCCGTAGACGGCGGCCGCGTCGATGTAGGAGCTGATCTGGTTGACCTGCTCGCGGGGGTTCGTCACGCCGCTGTCCGGGCCCGGGATGGACCGGTTCATCAGGACGGCCCCGAGCGCGTTGGGGAACTGCTCCAGGGGCGCGTTGTCGTCGGTCGGGATGTCGGCGTTCTCGCCGTCCTCACCGGTTTGCCGCCGCCCGAGGCGCAGCGCGAAGGTGTGGTCGAGGAACTGGCCCCAGACGAAGCCCCACATGCTGATGTTGCGCGGCGAGTAGAGCGTCACGCCGACGTCGTTGAAGATGCGGTTGCTGATCCAGCGTTCGTTGGGACCGTCGAGCATCTGGGACTTGCCGTCGGGGTAGGCGGGTGGTGCCACCCGCGGGTAGTTCGTCATCGCGGCACCCCACTCCGGGTGCTGCTTGTTGTTGCCTTCCCCGGTGATCGGCGCGGTTTCGTAGACGTCGAGGACGAGCCGTTCGCCGCCTTCGGCTTGGGCTGCGTCGGCCGTACCGGTGTTCCTCGCCGCGCCGAGCACGCCGGCCGCGGCCACGAGCCCGAGCGTCGTCTTCCCGAAACCCCGCCGCGAAACGGGTTTGTTCGTCGAGATGTCGTCGAGGTCGCTGTCATCGCTGTGTGGAGCCGGCATTGTACTCTCTTTCTCGCGTTCTTCGGAGGGACGCCGATACGCCGCGACGCAACGGCCGCGCCGGTTCCGGGGCTCCCGCCGTACCGCCCGGCGGCCGCACCGGGAAACGGCGCGGCACCGGATTCGCCGGCGGGAAAGAGTTCGCCCTCGCGGTCACCGACGGCACCGTTCACCGCCGCATGCCCCGGCGCGCCGTCTGCCGGGTACTGCCCGGCCGTTCCCGTGAGCTCTTCCCGAATCGGTCACATCTGTTCGCAGGAGTACCGAAGCCGGTTCCGCGATGGACCTCGGCTTTGCCGAGTTCCTCGCACCCCAGACGGTCCCGGTGCCGGCGTCGCTAACCCTGGACGCCACCATCGTCCCTCGGCACAGGCCCCGCATCTTCGGTGTTGCGGTGGGGCACCGGGGAAGGGTCCGGCGTGGTCGGACGAGGTGACGGGGCCGTCCGAAGTGGAACGAACAGGCACAATCCAGCAATCGCGGCACGCCTTCGACGTTGCTCGTTCCCTGTCTTGCGCCGGGGGAGCGGTCCTGCCGCAACGGGGGAGATGAGGCACCGGCCCGATGGGGCGGACGATACCGCCGTGCGGGTACGCCGGCCGGCTGCCCCCGCACGACGACCGGGAGCTCGCCCCGCCCGGGCGCCACCGACCGGAATGAGGAGCCTCGATGCGCGTCCTGTTCACCCCGTACCCCTCGTTGGCCCACCTGTGGCCGATCGCCCCGCTCGCGTGGGCGTTGCAGAACGCCGGGCATGAAGTACGGGTGGCTTCCCAGGCCCGTTTCGCCGACGCCATCGTGAAGACGGGCCTGACGCCGGTCCGGCTGGGCGACCCGGACGCGAACGAGCCACGCATGCGCGACGACGCGCGGCAGCCCGCATCGCCCGAGGAGGTCCTCCGCTACGCCGACGCGCTCGGCCTCACCGCCGCCGAGCGCGAGCTGTGGATCATCTTCTTCCAGTACCTGCTGAACCCGACGTCGGACTACCTCCGCACCGACCTCCCGGAAGCCGGCGACCTCGTGGCGTTCGCCGAGGCGTGGCGGCCCGACCTGGTCGTCTGGGACGCCACGTTCGCGTCCGGTGCGGTGGCGGCCAAGGTGTGCGGTGCCGCGCACGTGCGCTTGCTGCTCGGGCCGGACATCTTCGGGTTCAGCGTGGACAAGCTGGCCGAACGGGCCGCGGAGCTGCGCGCGGCGGGCCTGTCGGAGAATCCCCTCGCCGATGTCCTGCGTCCGCTGGCGGAGCGCCACGGCGTCGAAATCGACAACGAGCTGCTGGTCGGTCAGTGGAGCGTCGATCAGATGCCGACCGGCCTCAACCCGCCTCTGGCCGCGAAGACCATCCCGATGCGGTTCATGCCGTTCACCGGTGCCGCCGCAGTTCCGGAGTGGCTGTACGAGAACCCGGAGCGCCCGCGGATCGCGCTCACCCTCGGCGAGTCGACCCGCCGCTTCGTTCCCGGCGACGCCCGGCTCCCGAAGATCCTCGAGGCGTTGTCTACTTTGGACGTCGAAGTCGTCGCCACCCTGAACGAGCTGCAGCTGCAGGGCATCGAGGAAATCCCGGCCAACGTCCGCGTGCTCGACTGGGTGAACCTCACCCAGCTCCTGCCCACCTGTGCGGCGATCATCCACCACGGAGGCATGGGCACGACGGCGGCGGCGATCGCGTTCCGGGTGCCGCAGCTGATCCTCGACACGGAGGAGTCGGTTCTGATGCGCCAGGTCCGCGACACCACCCCGGCGGCGGGCAGTTTCCAGGTGGGCAAGGAGTTCGGGGTCCGCGAGGAGACCGAAACCGAAACGACCCAGTGGGTCCTTCCGGAAAAGAAGGTCGAGGCGACGCGCAACGCCAACTACCTGATCGCCCGCGGAGCCGGAGCCCGGCTCGACCACCAGACCCAGACCGCGGACGAGATCGCGAAGGTCATCCTGCAGGTGGTGACGGATCCGGCGTACCGCGAGGGCGTCGACAAGGTCCACGCGATCTGGGACGCGATGCCCAACCCGTCGGAAGTGGTCCCGGCCCTCGAGCGCATCGCCGCGCGGCGCTGACCGGTCCGGCGGAGCCGTCGCGAGCGAAGGCTCCGCCGGCCCACCGGGTGTCCTGCGTCGTTTCGGCTCAGAGGCGGCGGCTGTCCCCTGCGGAAGCAGCCGCCTCGCCGGGCGTCTCGGCTTTACGTCGTAACCCGCAAGCGCTTCCGAAAGTCGTGCGTGCGGCTGTGCTTGTGCCTCGCCGCAGATGGCCGGCCGGTTCGCTGACGTCGACAATGGCCGCATTCGCCGCGCGGGAGGCTGAGTTGCCGTCCGTTTCGGCGTCGACCGCAGTCGCGCAGCTCGGTGAGGATCGCCCGACGGCAGCATGGCGTCCGCCCGGCCCGGCCCGGGCCGGCTCGGCCTGGCCTGGCTCGGCCTGGCCTGGCCTGGCTCGGCTCGGCCTGGCTCGGCCCCGCCCGGTCTGGCTCGGCCCGGCTCGGCCCGGCCCGGCTCGGTCCGGCTCGGTCCGGTTCGGCTCGGCCTGGCCCGGCTCGGCCTGGCCCGGCTCGGCCTGGCCCGGCTCGGCCTGGCCCGGCTCGGCCTGGCCCGGCCCGGCCCGGTCTGGCTCGGCCCGACTCGGCGGTCCGGTTCGGCTCGGCCCGACTGGGTCGGTTCGGTTCGGTTCGGCTCAGTCGATCCGGCACGGTCTCCGGGCCTACAGCCGCCCGGTCTCTAGACCTGCCGACGAGGCGGTAGGGCTATGCGTCTGAGCGCCGCGCTCGTCACACAGCTCGCCGAGGCTGCTTGGCCGGCCCCGGCTGACGAGCTGGCCGTGGAGAGGCCAAAGCGCGACTTGCGCCCGTCGCTGCCTTCCGGTGGCCGCCGCCCGCCCGAGGCGGTCGCACGGTCAGGCACTCGCGGGTTTCCGAACACCTCCCCGCAGCCATCACGTCGGCGCTCAGGCGGCGTCCGATGTGGATGCAGGCCCGTCGGTGGCCGGCTGCTCGGGCGCGGGTGCGCGTGCGGCGCGTTCGGTCAGGTGCCGCAGCTTCGTCAGGTGCCGCCGGACGAGCCCTGCCCGCCGGGCTTCGTCGAGGGTGGCGCGCGTGACGCGGTTGGCCCGCCGCCGCCGATGGCGTCCGCTTGGTTCTTGGTGGTCCACGGTGTGGTACGCCTCCTTCGTAATTCGCTCGATCGGGTGGTCTTTCGCGCGCGGGCCGCACTACGCGTGTCATAGCTGGGCGTGGCGGCTCGGATGCGCCTCGCCGTTGGTAACAAGGTTGTCTCGGGATGGGCTCGGTCAGAACCGTTGGGCCACCTGGCCGCTCGCACGATGCGACTTCCGGAGTCCGCCGGCGCGGACGACCGTCCAAAGTGGGGGTAGGCGCGCGGCGCCGGAAGAGGGCCCCGACGTGGGGCCGGTCATGGATGTTCAGGGGGCGTCGTGCGCAGCCGCGCACGACGTCTTCCCTGGTGGCGCCCCCGGCAGGACTCGAACCTGCGACCTAGAGATTAGAAGGCTCTTGCTCTATCCAGCTGAGCTACGAGGGCCCGCGCCGACGGCTGCTGCCGGCAACCCGGCACTGGCAGCTTAGTCGTCGCCATCCTCTCGATCGTTCGACACCGGCGAATCGTTTCAGGTCTCGTTCGACGGAATTCGGAAGTTCGGGGGAAGCGGCGTCGACCGGGTGGTGTAGACCTCCTTGAGTGTCGGGTGCGGTGCTGAGGGTGACCGAACGGGCTTCCGGACGGGCCCCGAACCTGTAATCTGGCGATCAGAAGGCTCTTGCTGTGTCCAGCCCGACCACGCTCGCCCGCACGTCACTGCGGCCGGGCAGGCAGCGCCGCGAGCGTCCGCACGCCGCTGCCTGCCCGCCGCGGCGGGCGGCGCGGTGGTCTCTCACCTGCGGTTTTGCGGTGCCTGTGTATGGTGTTGCACTGTTCGAAACGCCGGTTGCCGACGGCGGCGCGCCCCGTCAGGACTCGAATCTGCGACCTAGAGATCAGAAGGCTCTTGCTCCGGTTGGGTGCGGTGGCCAGGGGCACCTGGCCTGCGCCGCGCGGGCGGGCAGCGCGGTGGTTGGTTGGGGCTGAGGTGGGCCTTCCGTGGGCTTGCCTGGCGTGGTTGCCAGACCTGACGGCTGGGGAGGACCAAGAAGCCCGGCTGGCCGCCCCAGGGCCGCGTCGGACCCCGCCACGGCCTCTGAAGTCGCCCGGTGGGTGTGACGCGGCTGGTGGTCGCTTTGGGAAGCCCGTGGGCGCGCCCCGCCGCTGGGGCGCGCCCACGGGGTGGGGCCGCTTTCGGGGGAGCGGCCCCGGTCGGGTCCGGCCGCCGCCGCGAGCCGGCTCCTCCCTTGGAGCGGACGGCGGTGCGGGCCCGGGTCGGTGGTGGGCTGTGGTGACGTGGGTCTGGTTTTGGTGGGCTGCGGGGTGCGGGCCGGGTCGGCCGGCTGTGCCGAGGGTGGGTTCGGGTCACTGGGCGCCGCGGTGCTGACCCCGGTCGGTTGGCTGGGGCGAGGTAGGTCTGGGTCGCCTGTCGAGCGGTACGGGCCCGGGTCGGTGGGTTGAAGTGAGATGGCCTGGGTCAATGAGCTGCCGTGCCGGCCGGATCGGCGGGTTGCGTTGAGGTGGTCCGGGTCAGTAAGGGTGCGTTGGCCTGGGGCCGGTTCGGTGGCGTACCTCGTGCCGCCTGGGCGGCCTCACTCCCAGAGCTGGATCCCGCGGACCAGGAACGGAGCGTCCGGCACGAACGTGCCTCCACCCGGGTACGTGACGAAATCCCCCTCCGTCGAGCATTCGTCGCTCTGGTACACCGTCACGTCCCGCGTCAGGAGATTCGCGAACGACGATCCTGCGAATCCCTCGGGCAACGGAATGCATTCCCCCGGATTCGCCGTGCGCAAGTCGAATCGGGAGATCTCGCCGCCGTAGTCGTTCGCCGACCACAGGCAGAATTCGCCCTTCTGACATCCCGGATCGGACGCGGCCTGAGCGGTTCCGACACTGGTCAAGAGCCCCAGCGTGGCCAGGATCAGCAGGTGCGGCAAGCGGGCGCGGAAACGGCGTGCGGACATCGTGGATTTCCCCTCTGGATTCGCGGCTTGCGGGCCGCGGTGAACTGGTGATTCCAGATTGGCGGGCGGGGGAAGATTTGTCAGCCCGCGATTTCGGATCTGTGGACAGGTCGGCGGGCGGGGAGCGGTTGTCCACAGATCCGCGAACGGTCTTGCGGACGACCGGACACGGTGCTACGCGGGACCAGAGCTACACGAACCCGTGCTGCCCCGCACCACCAGCGAAACCGGCACCTCGGCGGCGGCAGGCACCGAGCCACCGCCCAGCAACCGCAGCACCAGCTCCCCGGCGATCCGGCCCTTCGCCGCCGAGTCCTTCCGGACCGTCGTCAACGGCGGCGACGACCACGACGCCGGCGGGCTGTCGTCGAACCCGGCCACCGAAAGCTCCTCCGGCACGCGGATCCCCAGCTGACACGCCGCCGCGAACACCGCCAGCGCGAGCTGGTCGGACATGCACAGCACCGCCGTCGGCCGCGGCGTCGCCCGCAGCAGCGCGAACGCCCCCGGCAACGCGCTCTCCACGCTGAGCCCCGCCGTTTCCTCGACAGAAACGAAGCCGGCGCCAGCGAATCCAGGTACCCGGCCAGGCGCTCGCGCGTGTCGCGGAACGAAGCAGAAGGCGCGGCCGAAACAGCCAAAGCGCCCCCACCAGGCGTAACCCGGCTGCAAGCCGCGAAGATCCCGACCCTCCGGTGCCCCAGCGACACGACGTGCCGCGCCGCCAGCGCCGCCCCCTCCCGGGCGGCGCAGCCCACCCGCGCCGAGCCCGGCAGCAGCGGCTGGTCGATTACCACCAGCGGCAACCCCCGCGTCCGCACCGCGTCCGCACCGCGTCCAGCGCCGGGGCGCCGTCGGCCAGCGAATACGCCACCGCGATGTCGGCCTGGGCGGTCAGCACCCGGTCAGCGGGCGGCCCGCCGGAAGCACCGCCCGGCAGGAGCAGCACCGCGTGTGGATCGACCACGCGGGCCAGCGCGTCCAGCGTCAGCGACGCGGAATCGGAAAACGCCGCCGACAACGTCATGTCCAGCAGCACCGCGACGGCCCAGGTCCGGCTCGTGGCGAGGGTGCGCGCGGTCGGGTCCGGGCCGGCGCAACCCAGCGAAGCGGCCGCCCGCAGGACCTGCTCACGCAGCTGGGAAGACAGCCGGTTGTACGCGTTGGAGCCCGTGGCCCGCGGGACCCCCACGGCGGACGCGCCGTCGTCGAGCGTGGGACGGCGGCCGGTTCATCCGCGCAGTGCAGCCGTGGAGCGCTTCAGTCACGCTGGGAGCCATGCGGGATCGGGTCGCGGTGTTCGTCGTCTTCGCGCTCAACGGCCTCGCGCTGGGGTCCTGGGCGTCGCGCACCCCCGCGCTCGCGGCCCAGGTGCACGCCTCGCCCGGCGTCTTCGGCCTGGCGCTGCTGGGCGCCAGCGTCGGGATGTTCGCCGCCGCGTCGGTGGCCGGCCGGATCATCGAACGGGCCGGCGCGCGCGTGGTCGTCGCCGGCAGCACCGCGAGCGCGGCCGGCTCGATGGTGCTCGTCGGGTTCGCGCCCACCGTGCCGCTGCTCGCCGGCGCCCTGCTCCTGATCGGCGCGAGCGTTGGGATGCTCGACGTCGCGATGAACGTCGCCGCGGTCGCTGTCGAACGCCGTATCGGCCGCGCGATCATGCCGGAGTTCCACGCGGGGTTCAGCTTCGGCGCGCTCGCCGGTTCCCTGGCCGCGGGCCTCGCCGCCGGCCACGGCTGGTCCCCGGGGCGCCACCTGACCGTGGCCGCCGTCGTCGCCGTCGCGGTGCTGCTGCCCGTTCTTCGCGCGGTCCCCGGCAGCCGTCCCGAACACAGCGAAAAGCCCGAGCCGGGCCGGGCGCCGATCCGCCGTCCGGTGCTGTGGCTGCTCGCCGGGGTCGCGTTGTGCTCGGCGATCGCCGAAGGGGCGTCGTCGGACTGGTCCGCGCTGCTGATGACGGTCGAACGCGGCGTCGGCCAGGGCGCCGCGGCGCTCGCGTTCGCCGGCTTCCAGCTGGTCATGGCCCTGACCCGGCTCGCCGGCACGTACGCGCAACGCCGCTTCGGCCCCACCCGCTGCCTGGCCGCGGGGTCGGTCCTGGCCGCCGTCGGGCTGCTCGCCGCGGCCGCGATCCCGGTCGCCGCGGTCGGCTACGCCGGGTTCGCGCTCGCCGGCGCGGGACTGGCCGCGTCCTTCCCGATGGCGCTGAGCCTGGCCGGCGACGCCGGGAAACGAGGCGGCGGCGAGCGCGAGATCGGTTTCGTCTCGGCCGTCGCCTACACCGGGTTCCTCGCCGGCCCACCGATCGTCGGCGGCATCGCGCAGGTGTCGGACTACGGCGTGGCGTTCGGGTTCGTCGCGCTGGTCGCCGCGCTGATCCTGCCCGCCGCCCTCGGTGCCCGGAGGGCCCGACGCCGGGAAGACGCGGCCGCGGGTGTTCGCTGAACCTCAGCCGTGCGGCATCGGACGCCGGTTCAGCGCGTCTTCGCCCAGCGGCCGCGGGTACCAGCCCAGCCGGGCTCCCAGCTCCCGCACGCGGCCCCCGCCGAGCGGTGGGAAGGCGGCCGGCGCGGTGCCCACCGTGCCCGGCACGAGGACCCGGACCACCCGGACGCCGTCCTCGGCCGCTTCCGGCGTGGTCAGGTCGACGTAGAGGACGTCGTGGCCGGCGTCCGCGACTTTCGCGTGCAGGGCGGCCAAGGAGTCGTCGACCGGTCGCGGGATCGCTTCCCAGCCGACGGTGGGACCGCCCGTCGCCCACGCGAGAGCGGCTTCCCCGGCGCGCGGGTCGAGGTGCAGCTGCTGGTGGCACAGCAGCTCGACGAAGTCGGCGGAGTCCTCGCGGTACAGGTCGGCGTAGTCCCGTTCCGCCCGCCACGGACGCAGGGGACTGCCGGCGGCGATCATCGCCGACACGGCGTCGGGGTCGTCGAGCGTCCGGCACGTGATCTGCAGCGTGTACGCCTCGGCCAGCGCTTTCAGCGCGGCCTCTTCGGGGTCGGGCCGCATCGCGGTGCCCACGGTCAGCCAGCCTTCGGGGGAGCGGACGGCGGCGGCGAGCACCGGGACGTCGAACGCGTTGCCGATCGCCCAGAAGTGGACCTCACCGGTCGCGAGCCGGGCCAGCCGCGGGGTCGGGGCCAGGGTGGGCTGGGGCGCTCCGTTGAGCCACCAGATCGTCGTGGCGTCGTGCTCGACGATCTCCTGGAGCCCGGATCGGATCGCGTCTTCGAGGGTCGGGCCGGCGGCCGTGCCGCCGATCACCGGAAACGCGTGGACCGGTTCCTCGACGGGCTTGGCCACGTGCGGCCAGTCCGTGTGGACCGCGAACGCGGGCACGAGGACCTCGCTGCCGTCGCGCAGTGACGTCGCGCGGACCCAGTGCACCGGGGACGACGAGGAGAACGGGGTCAAGGGGAACCCCGGGGTGGCGTACTGGCGGTCCGAGTAGAGGGCCAGCCGGTCGGGCGCGAGCGCGGTCGAGCCGCGCGAGACCAGGTCGGCGTAGGTGCCGTGGATCAGCTCCCCGGGGGCGGGCGGCCAGATGCCGCAGTAGCGCTCGATCGCTTCGCCCCAGGCGGAAAGCCGGGCGTGGCCGGGGTCGTCCCAGGAAGTGCCGAAGCCTTGCAGGTCGCCCTGCCAAGGGACTTCCGCGCGCACGTCCCGGATGTCGGCCACCGCCAGGTGCAGCTCCGCGGGGGTGCCCGCGAAGCCGGCGAAGGACCGCAGCTGCGTGACGATCGGGCCGGGGCCCGGCACGGAGCGGCGAGTGCCGCTCCGGCCGGGCAGCCCTTCGTGAACGGCGGTCATCAGGAGAGGGACGCCGAACGGCACGTCTTGACGACCAGCTGCTCGGCCGGGAGCGAAGCCGACCGGCAGGTCTTCACGGTGAGGCTCGCCGCGACGCAGGTGTTGACCGCGAGGCGAGCCGTGACACACGTGTTGACCGCGAGGCGGGCCGTGACACACGTGTTGACCGCGAGGCGGGCCGCGACGCAGGTGTTGACCGCGAGGCTCGCCGGCACGCAGTTCGACGGGGTCAGGGTGGCGGTGCGGCAGGTCTTGACGACGTACTGCTGCTGCATCATGGTGCTATCCTTTCGAGTGGTTGCCCGCCACCGTTTTCGGTGGCCGGTGCCGGGGAGTTCTCCCCGTCCCGCGCGGTAGAGGCGCCAACCTCGCGCGGGAGCTTGGTGCCGCTGCCGGTCGCGTACGCGAAACCGGCGGCGGCCAGAGCGCCGAGCACGGCGCAGGCGAGCCAGACCGAGGCCGGGCCGCCGCTCTCCAGCAGCCATCCGCCCCCGATGGGACCGAGCAGGGCCGCGGCCGACCACGCTCCGGTGTAGAGAGCCGCGTACCGGCCGCGGCTGCGCCCGGGTGCCCGGTCCGCGGCCACGGCGCTGCCGGTGGGCATCTGCAGGATTTCTCCCACGGTCCACACCAGGGCGACGACCGCGTAGCCGAGCAACCCGTCCGCGACCGCGTTGAGCCCGAAACCCCACCCGATCAGCAGGGCGCTGCCCACGAGGATCGCCCGGCGGGAGTGCCGGCGCGCCCACCGCGTCAGGGGTATCTGCAGGAGCGCGATCAGCAGCCCGTTCAAGGCCTGGACGACTCCGTAGGTCCACGCGCCGAGCCCCGCGCCGACCATGGCGATCGGCAGGGTCGTCGCGCTCTGCTCGTACACCGACGCGGCGGCCAGCGTGGCGAGCAGGAAGAACAGGAAGCGGCGGTCGATCCGCAGCGGGGAGCGTGCTTCGCGTGGTGCCCGCGAGGCCAGGACGGGCCGGGTTTCGGGCACCTTCAGCAGCACGACCAGCGCGCACAACGCCGTGGCCGCCGCGTCGGCGACGAAGACCAGCGTGTAGCCCTGGGTCACCATCAGTCCGGCGAGCGCCGCGGACGCCGCGACCCCGACGTTGACCGCCCAGTAGTTGAGGGAGAACGCCCTCGGCCGGTCGGCCGGCGGTACGACGTCCGCCAGTGCGGCGTTCATCGCCGGCCGGGCGGCCGTCGAGCCGGCCCCGACCGCGAGAGCCGCCACCTGGATCTGCCAGCGTCCGTCCGCCGTGCCCAGCGCGAGCATCGCCACGGCGGTGACCAGGTGCGCCAGCACGAGAGTCGGCCGTCGGCCCAGCCGGTCGGCGAGCACGCCGCCGACGACCGTGCCGAGCAGGCCACCGAGACCGATCAGCGCGATCACGAATCCGGCGTAGGACACCGAGTAGCCGTGCCCCGCCGTGAGCGAGAGCGCCAGCACCGGGCGGGTGAAGGCGCCGGCCCAGTTGACCAGGACGCTGACCCAGATCCACCAGAAGACCGGTGGGAGGTCGAGGGGGCCTGAGCGCTGTTTTGTCGTGTTCGTCACCGCCAGGCCCCCTTCTCCTCCTGTGGATCTCCCGGTGAGCCGGCTGCCTTCCGTGTGGATTTCCCCTGGGAGGCGCATCCCGAACTCGTGGAAAAAGCATGGATCCGGACGGGCGTCCCGTACGTCTCTTCGATTGCGGCCCCTATCGCCGTGGCCCCGTTGACAGTGCGGAACCAAGCGGGGCAAGCTGAGCGCGTCGTAAACTGAAATGAATGAACCGACGTTACGAGTTCAGGTGGGCTGGTCAGGGTAGGGGCCTTGACCCGGGGAGGACGTCGTGAGGGTTGTGCTGCTCGGCGGCGCGGGGGCGCTCGCCGGCGGAGCCGGGCTCCCGCTCGTGCAGGGGGCGGTGCCGAGGCTCGTGCTCGTGCCGGTCGCGTTCCGGCTCGCCTTGTTCCTGCAAGCGATCTGGGCCGGCGGCCCGCTGGGCGCGCCGGTGCTCGGCCTGGCCATCGCGCTGTACCTCGTGCCGAACCTGGCCGAGGTGGCCTGGGTCTTCCACCGCAGCACCGGCATCCGGCCGGTGCTCGCCGCCGACACCGCGTACACGCTCGTCACGAGCTTCGCCGCGGCGCTGTTCGCACCGAGTCTGCTTCCGCTGACCTGGCCGAACATCATGGGCACGGTCATGGTCTGGACGCTGCTGCGCGGCGCCCCCGCCGGGGCCATCGCGATCACCGGCGCCGTGCTCCTGCGCTACGGCATGGCCGTGGTGTCCGGGACGGCGGCGCCCGCCACGTGGATCGTGCTCGCCCTGGTCGCGGCCGCCGCGACGGCGCTGGCGATCGTCATGCTGGTCGCCGGCTCGATGCGGTTCGCGCACCGGCTGGGGGAGCAGCGCGGCCGGGCCGCCGAACGCGAGCGGCACCGCCGCGACGTCCACGACACCGTCCTGCAGGTGATGGAGTCGCTCGCGCTGCCGGCGCCCCGCGACGCGCTCGACCCGGTCGGCAGCCTCGACCAGGTCCGCAGCATCGCCCGCGCGCACGCCCTGCGCCTGCGGCTGAGCCTCGACGGCGACGCGCCCGCCGAGCCGGGCGGCCTCGAACACCGCCTCGGCGCGCTCGCGGTCGAGATGACGGCGGAAGGCCTGCGCGTCGACCTCGTCCCGCTCGCGAAGCCGTCCGACGTCCCCGAGAGCGTCGTCAACTCACTTCACGACGCCGCTCGCGAAGCACTGCGAAACACCTTGAAGCACGCGAAAACGTCGAAAGCCGTCATGTGCCTCGAAGAGCACGACGGCGTCGTGACGGTCTCCGTGCGCGACCACGGAACGGGTTTCGACGTCGGCGCGCGCCGCGGCGGCTTCGGCATCGAGAACTCGATCCACGCCCGGATGGCCGAGATCGGCGGCACCGCGCGGATCGACTCGGCGCCCGGCCAGGGCACCCGCGTCGTGCTGACCGCGCCGCTACAGCTGCGTTTCCCCGTCGGGTGAGTCGCGCCACTGCGCGAACGGGCGGTCCAGCGACCACTTGCCGTCGGACTCGGAGAGGACGCGGTACTCGCAGGTCGCCGGGTTGGACAGCGACTCGAACAGCTCGATGCTCCAGCCGAACAGCCGGCGGCACAGCAGCCGCAGCGTGAGCCCGTGCGACACGATCAGGACCGTCTCGGGGTGACTTTCGTCGCGCAGGCGGAGGTCCGAGAGGAACGCCGCGACGCGGTCGTCGACGTCCGCGCCCGACTCGCCGAAGGGCAGCCGGTAGAAGAAGTGCCCGAACTCGTTGCGCCGCGCCTTCTGGACCTCCTGGTCGGCCGGGTCCTGCAGGTTGCCCCAGTCCTGCTCGCGCAGCCGCGGCTCCTGCAGCAGCCGCTCGCACGACGCCCGGATGTCCAGCAGCCGCAACGTCTCCCGCGTGCGCAGGTACGGGCTGACGTACACCGCGGGCCGCTCGCCGTCGAGCAGCCGGGCGATCTCCGGACCGGCGGCAAGCGCTTCCCGCCTGCCCTTTTCGGTCAGCGGCAGGGCGTGGTCGGGGATGCGCGTGTAGGCGAGCTCGTCGACGTTGCCGAGCGACTCGGCGTGCCGCAGGAGGATCATTCGCACGCTCCCATCCTGCCCGTCACACGGGCCTGACCGGGGCTGGGCATACCCTCAGTGGCGTGTCCGCGACGAAATCCGACGTCCCCACCCAGCGCCGGGCCAGCGTGCTGCCCCTGCTCGCGGTCGGCGTGCTCCTGGCCGCCGTCGTCGCGATCGGGCTGATCGCGCTCACCGGCGGGGCCGGGTACGTCATCGCCGGCCTGCCGGATCCGGGGCTGGTCACCAAGTACGGCATCACGGTCATGCGCGTGCTGTCCGAAGCCGCGTCGGTGATCTGCGTCGGCTCGCTGCTGCTGGCCGCGTTCCTGGTGCCGCCGCAGAAGTCGGGCACGCTCGGCCCCGAGGGCTACGGCGCCCTGCGCGCGGCCGGCGTCGCCGCTTGGGTGTGGTTCGGCGCGGCCCTGCTCTCGGTCGCGTTCACCGCCGCCGACACCGCGGGGAAGCCGTTCGGCGACGTCCTCGACCCGCAGACGCTGCTCGACCTCGTCGGCGCCATCGAGCAGCCGAAGGCCTGGCTGTGGACGGCGCTGATCGCCGTCCTCGTCGCTCTCGGCTGCCGGCTCGCGCTGTCCTGGGGCTGGACGGCCGTGCTGTTCTTCCTGGCCGTCGGCGGGCTGATCCCGGTCGCCGTCACCGGCCACTCGGCCAGCGGCGGCTCGCACGACGTCGCCACCAACAGCCTGCTGTTCCACCTCGTCGCCGCGTCCTTCTGGGTCGGCGGCCTGGTCGCCCTGCTGGCGCTGGGTTACCGCCGCGGCAGCCACCTGAGCCTGGCCGCGCAGCGGTTCTCGCGGCTGGCGCTGGTGTGCTGGATCGTGATGGCGATCTCCGGCGTGATCAACGCGCTCGTCCGGATCGGCTTCAACGACCTCTTCACGACCGATTACGGCCTCCTGGTGGTCGCCAAGACGGTCGCGCTGCTGCTGCTCGGGGTCTTCGGCCACCAGCAGCGGCAGAAGGGCGTCAAGGACCTCGTCGACGGCAAGGGCGGCGCGCAGCTGCTGCGCCTGGCCGCGGTCGAGATCCTGATCATGTTCGTCACCATCGGGATCGCCTCCGGGCTGGCCAGGACGCCGCCACCGGCGGACGCGGTCACCCAGCCGTCCACCACCGAGCTGCTCATCGGCTACAACCTCGACGGCGCGCCGACGGTCTGGCGGCTGCTCTTCGACACCCGCTTCGACCTGGTCTACGGCACGCTGGCGCTCGTCCTCGGCGGCCTGTACCTGGCCGGCGTGCGGCGGCTGCTGCGCCGCGGCGACACCTGGCCGGTCGGCCGCACGGTCGCGTGGATCGTCGGCTGCGTCGTGCTGCTGCTCGCGACGTCGTCGGGCATCGGCCGCTACGCGCCCGCGATGTTCAGCGTGCACATGGGCAACCACATGCTGCTGTCGATGGTGGCGCCGGTGCTGTTCGTGCTCGGCGGGCCGGTGACGCTCGCGCTGCGCGCCCTGCCCGCGGCCGGCAAGGACGCCCCGCCGGGACCGCGCGAGTGGATCGTCGCGGCGGTGCACTCGCCGGTGTCGCGGTTCCTGACCCACCCGGTCGTCGCGCTGCTGCTGTTCGTCGGCTCGTTCTACGCGCTGTACTTCTCCGGGCTGTTCGACAACGCGCTGAACTACCACTGGGCGCACCTGGCGATGAACGCGCACTTCCTGCTCGCCGGGTACGTCTTCTACTGGCCGGTGATCGGCGTCGACCCCTCGCCGCGGCGGATCCCGTACCTCGGCCGGCTCGGGATGATGTTCGCCGCGATGCCGTTCCACGCCTTCTTCGGCGTGATCCTGATGAGCACGCAGACGGTGATCGGGCAGGCGTTCTACAGCCAGCTGCACCTGCCGTGGGTCACCGACCTGCTCTCGGACCAGCGGCTCGGCGGCGGCATCGCGTGGGCGTCCGGCGAGCTCCCGGTGCTGCTCGTGCTGATCGCGCTGCTGGTGCAGTGGTCGCGCCAGGACGAGCGCGAGGCGAAGCGGCGTGATCGGCGCGAAGCGGTGACGGGCGACGAGGAGCTGAACGCCTACAACGCGATGCTGAAGAACCTCGCGGACGGGAAGCGACCCTCGGGTTCCAGTTGAGGTTGAGGGCTCGGCCGGGCGCGGAAAACAGCGCTTCCGGTGACCCGGGACTGACTTTCGGTAGTCCGACGGTGACCGGCGTCGAGCCGCGATCAGGTGCGCTCTACGATCGTCGGTATGGCCGAGTTCATCTACACCATGAAGAAGGTGCGCAAGACCGTCGGGGACAAGGTCATCCTCGACGACGTCAGCACCGCGTTCTACCCCGGCGCCAAGATCGGCGTGGTCGGGCCGAACGGTGCCGGTAAGTCCACCGTTCTCAAGATCATGGCGGGGATCGAGCAGGCCAGCAACGGCGAAGCGTTCCTCCAGCCGGGCGCGAGCGTGGGCATCCTCATGCAGGAGCCGGTGCTCAACGAGGAGAAGACGGTCCGGGGGAACGTCGAAGAGGGCCTCGGCGAGATCAAGACCAAGCTGGACCGCTACAACGAGATCGCCGAGCTGATGGCGACCGACTACAGCGACGCCCTGATGGAGGAGATGGGCCAGCTCCAGGAGGAGCTGGACCACGCCGACGCCTGGGAGCTCGACTCGACCGTCGAGCAGGCGATGGACGCGCTGCGCTGCCCGCCGCCCGAGGAGGGTGTCTCGCACCTCTCCGGGGGTGAGCGCCGCCGCGTCGCGCTGTGCAAGCTGCTGCTGTCCGCGCCCGACCTGCTGCTGCTCGACGAGCCCACCAACCATCTGGACGCCGAAAGCGTCCTGTGGCTGGAGCAGTTCCTGGCCCGCTACGCCGGCGCCGTCCTCGCCGTCACCCACGACCGGTACTTCCTGGACAACGTGGCCCAGTGGATCATGGAGCTGGACCGCGGCCGCGTCGTCGGATACGAGGGCAACTACTCGACGTACCTGGAGAAGAAGCGCGAGCGCCTCGAGGTCCAGGGCAAGAAGGACGCGAAGCTCGCCAAGCGCCTGAAGACCGAGCTCGAGTGGGTGCGGTCCAACGCGAAGGCCCGGCAGACCAAGTCCCGGTCGCGGCTCGACCGCTACGAGGAGATGGCGGCGGAGGCGGACAAGCACCGCAAGCTCGACTTCGAAGAGATCCAGATCCCGCCGGGCCCGCGGCTGGGCAACGTCGTGGTCGAGGTCGAGAAGCTCAAGAA
Organism: Amycolatopsis sp. NPDC098790; assembly: GCF_044759945.1. Taxonomy (NCBI): domain Bacteria; kingdom Bacillati; phylum Actinomycetota; class Actinomycetes; order Pseudonocardiales; family Pseudonocardiaceae; genus Amycolatopsis; species Amycolatopsis sp. NPDC098790. Next base: position 90,580 of record NZ_JBIWAI010000010.1, on the reverse strand, counting down.
GGGCTTCGACGACCGCGTTCTCATCGACGGCCTGTCGTTCGACCTGCCGCGCAACGGCATCGTCGGCGTGATCGGCCCGAACGGCGTCGGCAAGACGACGCTGTTCAAGACCATCGTCGGGCTCGAGGAGCCGGACGACGGCGTGGTCAAGATCGGCGAGACGGTCAAACTGTCCTATGTGGACCAGAACCGCGGCGGGATCGACCCGAAGAAGACCGTCTGGCAGGTCGTCTCCGACGAGCTGGACTACATCCACGTCGGCCAGACCGAAATGCCGTCGCGCGCGTACGTCAGCGCGTTCGGCTTCAAGGGCCCGGACCAGCAGAAGCCGGCGGGTGTGCTCTCCGGTGGTGAGCGCAACCGGCTCAACCTGGCGCTGACGCTCAAGCAGGGCGGGAACCTGATCCTGCTCGACGAGCCGACGAACGACCTGGACGTCGAGACGCTGGGCTCGCTGGAGAACGCGCTGGAGCAGTTCCCCGGCTGCGCCGTCGTGATCTCCCACGACCGGTGGTTCCTCGACCGGGTCGCGACGCACATCCTGGCCTGGGAAGGCACCGACGAGAACCCCTCGCAGTGGTTCTGGTTCGAGGGCAACTTCGAAGGGTACGAGAAGAACAAGGTGGAGCGGATGGGCGCCGAGGCCGCCCGCCCGCACCGTGTCACCCACCGCAAGCTGACCCGCGACTGAGGGGGCGGGTTTCCCCGTGGAAGCCAGCGAACAGCACCGGACGGGCCCGCTCTCCCAGAAGGAGGGCGGGCGTTCCGTCCATGCCGGGGAAACCCTCTCCGCAGTCGGCCGGCTGATCGAACGCGCGGACGCGCTGCACCTGCGCGCGCCCGAACTCGCGCTGGTCCTCGGGGAGCGCGCGGCCGCGCTCTCGGAGGCCGCCGGCGCCGACGAGCAGTGGATCCGGGCCGAGAGCCTGGTCGTCTCCGCGCGCGTCCGCCTCGGGATGCGCCCGGGCACGGTCGGGCGCGCGGTCGCGGCCCTGCGCGCGGCCGAGCACGCCGGCTACGGCGACATCGCCGCCCGGCTGCGCATCGACCTCGCCGTCTGCGCCCGCAGCCTGGGCGTGCCGCTGACCGGCCTCGCCGCGCTGCGGCCGGTGCTCACCGACCCGGTCGTCTCGCCGGTGCACCGCGCCGCCGCGTTGACGCACCTGGTCGGCTGCCTCGGGTTGCTGGGGCGCAAGGCGGAGCTGGACCGCGTGCTCGTCGAGGCGGACAAGCTCGTCCTCGGCGACGAGTCACTGGGCGCCGACACCCAGCTGCTGGTGCGGGCGCTGCTGCGCGTCGGCACGGCGGCGCACCGGCGTCGCCACGGAGATTTGACGGCCGCGGCGGATGCCGCACGGACCGGGCTGGGCTTCCTGGAGAAGCTGGCCAACCCGGCCGACGACGGTGGTCTCGTCCGGATCCGGCTGGTTTTGCTGCTGGTCAGCACGCTGCTCGACCGCGGCGACGCGGAAATGGCGTACGAGATCGCCGAGCCGGTGCTGGCCGAGCCGGTGCGCGCGGCCGGGGTCGCGCCGATGGGCTGGCTGCGGCTGGCCGTCGCGACGCGCATCCACCTGCCCGCGGGCGCCGGGGAGGCGGCCACCGAGCAGGTCCGCGAAGCCGTCGCGAGCACCGACCGGCACGGCCTGTCCGCGGTGACCGCGCGGTTGTGGCTGGAGCTGGCGCAGCTGGAGGAACGGTTCGGGCAGGCCGAAGAAGCCATCGCGTGCCTGTATCGCTCGAGGGCCGCGGAGCAGTTGCACGCGCGGTCCCGGCGGCAGGCGTGCAACGTGCTGGCCGGCGAGTTCGGCACGGGCGAGCCGGCGTCGATCGACCTCGACGAGGTGCTGAAGGCGGTGCCCTCCGGGGCTTCGCCTCGAGCCGGGGGCGTCGTCACCCGGACTGCCGAAAGCGGGGTGCCGTCGCGGCCGGTTCCGGCCGAGCCCGCGGTCGTTTCGCCCGCACCCGCACCGAAGGCTCCGGCTTGGTCGTTCGGCCGCGAGGAGACGCCGGAGCCGCGGCAGCCGGCACCCGCGTGGTCGTTCGAACGGCCGCGGGTGACCGCGGACGCCGCCGAGACGTCGGTGATGCCGGCGGTGCGGGACGAACCGGCCGAGCCGCGCGTGCGCCCGGAGCCGGTGGTCGGGGAACGGCGGCGTCCCGAGCCGGCCGAGGTCCAGCCGCCGGGGCGGCGGCGGGCGCCCGAGGTCCCGGCGGAGCCGATCGAGGTGCGGTCGGCACCGGCCGAGCCGGAACGCCGGCGTGAGCCGGAACCGGTCGAGGTGCGGTCGGCTCCGATCGAGCCCGCACGCCGGCGTGAGCCGGAACCGGTCGAGGTGCGGTCGGCTCCGAGCGAGCCCGTGCGCCGGCGTGAGCCGGAACCGATCGAGGTCCGGTCGGAGCCGGCCCGTCTGCCCGCGCTGGAGCCGATCGAGGTTCCCGTCGAGCCGGAACGCCGTCCTGAGCCCGTCGAACCCGTGTACCGGCGTGAGCCGATCGAGGCGCGATCGGCTTCCGTCGACCCGCCGTGGCGGCGTGAGTCGCCCGGCCAGGCACCGCAGATCCCCGCCGAACCCGCGTCCGGACGCCGGCGGGCGCCGGAGGTCCGCGACGAGCCGATCGAAGTCAGCTCCGAACCGGCGCCCGCCCCCGAGCCGGCGCCGCCGGAAAGCGAAAAGCCCAAGTTCTCCTGGGCGGCCCTCGCCGAAGCGCGGCTGCGGGAGACCGCCGCCGAACGGGATTCGGCGCCCACGCGCGTCACGCCCGCCTTGCCGCTCGCGCCCGAGCCCGCCGAAGAGCGGGAGCCGCGGCGCGAACCGCAGCCGTCGACGCGGCACGACGCCGAGCACGGTTCCGAGGCCGCCCGGTCGGTGCTGGACCGGCTGGGGATCGCCTCGTCGGGCGGCGCGAGCGGCGGACGGCGCCGGGCCGAGGACGCCGAGAGCCGCGCGGAGGAGCCGCCACCGCGGCCCGAGCCGGAGCTGGCCCCGCCGCCGCGTCCGGAGGACGAACCGCCGTCGGTGCCGGACTACCGCGACGAAGCCGAGCCCTGGCTGCCGCGGCTGCGCATGCCGCCGTCGCTGGAGCCGATGGAGGACTTCGGCCACTGGACCCCGGCGACGGCGCCCTTCCCCGAGAGTTACGCACGCGCGATCGCGGAGGACGAGCCCCCGCCGGACGCGGGCCTCGCCGACCTCCTCGCCCGCGCGCTGGCGGAGCACCAGGCGGGCACCGCGAGCGCGGCGGCGCTCGTGAAGCAGCTGGGTTCGCAGGACACGGGCCGCCGCAACGGGCATGGCCGCAACGGTCACGGAGCCGAGGTCCCGGATTCCCGCCGTCACGGCTCAGGCGACTGACGCCCGTTCCGCCGAACCCGGACCCGCGCGCCGGCGGAGCACCAGGCGGGCGCCACGGCCGCGCTCGTGAAGCAGCTGGGTTCGCAGGACACGGGCCGCCGTAACGGGCACGGCCGCAACGGTCACGGAGCCGGAGTTCCGGACTCCCGCCGTCACGGTTCGGGCGACTGACGCGGGTTCGCCCGTTCCGCCGAACCCGGACCCGCGCGCCGAAGGACCCCTATTCGTCGCCGACTTGCCGCACCTCCGAACCGAGTGGCGTGCGTCGCACTCCGGGGTCGCCGACCGGCCGACAGCCTTCGCCGAACGGCACGCGCGCGGCTCGTCTGAACCGATCACGTCGGCTCCGCAGCAGGTAACGCCCGGCGAGCCCGGCTGGTCAGCGCCGGGGACCGCCCCGGAAGGCAACCCGTCAGTAGCTTGACCGATCACGCGAATCCGCTGGCCGGGCAAGGTTTTTCCGAGCTGGGGAACCCCCGGGTCTTCCTGCGATCCCCGGCCGCGGCGCATTAGTGTGGGGTGGTCCGGTTCACCGCCGAACCGGACCGGTACCACCCACGCACACTGGAGAGTTGCCTCGAATGAGCTCGACCGGAGTCTCGTCCCCACCCGGAACCGGAGCCGACACCGAACCCGAATTCGGCCGGCGTTCCCCGGCCAGCCCGGAGCAGATCAGGGACGACCTGATCGACGCCGCCGCCGGGCTCGCGCCGGAGATCGGGGAGCTGATCCGGCTCTACTACCGGCACATCCCGGCCGAGGAGATCGTCGGCGACGAGCCCGTCAACCTGGTCGGCGCGGTGCGCTCGCACCTGCAGCTCGCCAAGTCCCGGATGCCCGGCCGCCCGGCCGTGCGGCTGCTGAACCCGACCGTCGCCGAGGACGGGTGGGCGCGCGAAGCCACCGTCGTGCAGGTCGTCACCGACGACATGCCCTACCTCGTCGACTCGATCGCCGCCGAGTTCGCCCGTGACGGCGTGCAGGTGCAGCGGATCGTCCACCCGATCGTCGTCGTCAGCCGCGACCTGACCGGCGAGCTGCAGGACGTCCACCCCGACGCCGACCCGGCCGAGCCGCCCGCGAACTCGGCCGCCGAGTCGTGGATGTACATCGAGATCGACTTCGTCACCGACCCGAACCGGGCCCGCGAGCTCGACAACCGCCTCTCCAGCGTCCTCGGGGACGTCCGCGAGGTCGTCGAGGACGCCGAGAAGATGGCCCAGACCGCCTGCCAGCTGGCGAGCGAGCTCGAAACCGAGCCGCCGCACCTGCCGCAGGCCGAGGTCGCCGAGGGCGCCCGCCTGCTGCGGTGGCTGGCCGACGGCCACTTCACCTTCCTCGGTTACCGCCGCTACGAGCTGGTCGAGAACCCGCACCCGGACGCCGACGAGCCCGCCCTGCGCGCGGTTCTCGCGTCCGGCCTCGGCGTGCTGCGCCAGGACAGCCTCGCCGCCCGCGGCCTCACCGCGGGCCCGGACACCGCCGCGTCCGCGCTGGCGCCGTCGCTGCTGGTGCTGACCCAGGCGAGCGCGCCTTCGACCGTGCACCGGCCGGTCTACCCGTACTACGTCGGCGTGAAGACCTTCGACGCCGAGGGCAAGGTCACCGGCGAGCACCGCTTCCTCGGCATGTTCACCACCACCGCGCTGCACGAGAACGTCCTCGACATCCCGGTGGTGTGCAACCGCGTCCGCGAGGTCATCCACCGCGCCGGGTTCCCGATGGAGTCGTTCTCCGGCCAGCGGATGCTCGAGGTGCTGCAGAACTGGCCGCGCGCCGACCTGTTCTCCGCCGACACCGACTCGCTGTACTCGACGACGACCGGCGCGATCACGCTGTCGGACCGCCGCCGGCTGCGGCTGTTCCTGCGCCGCGACCCGTACGGCCGCTTCTACTCCTGCCTCGTCTACCTCCCGCAGGACCGCTACACGACGCGGTCGCGGCTGGCGATGCAGGAAGTCCTCCTCGAAGAACTCGAAGGCACCCAGCTCGAGTACAGCGCCCGGATCGGCGAAACCGTCCTCGCGCAGGTGCACTTCATGGTCCACACCGATCCCGCGCGCCGGCTGGAGCCGGACACGCAGCGGATCCAGGAGCGGCTGAACGACGCCGTCCGCAGCTGGGACGACCGGATGGTCGAGGCGGTCCTCGACGAGCGCCGCGAGCAGTCGGACGGCGGCGTGGCCGTCGGCGTCCTCGGCGAGGAGTCGGCGACCGAGCAGGGCCAGCGCTTCGCGACCGTCTTCCCGGAGGGCTACAAGGAGGACTTCTCGGCCCGCGAGGCGCTGGCCGACCTCCGCTCCCTCGACTCGCTGACCGACGAGGGCGATCTCGCGCTGTCGTTCTACCGGCCGTCCGACGCCGAGCCGGGCGAACGGCGCTTCAAGCTGTACCTGCGCGGCGAGGGCGTGACCCTGTCCAAGGTGCTGCCGGTGCTGCAGGCCATGGGCGTCGAGGTGGTCGACGAACGGCCGTACGAGCTGCACCGCGAAGACGGCGGCGCCTGCTGGATCTACGACTTCGGCCTGCGCGTCGCCCAGAAGATGCTCGACGAGACCGACGACCACGCGGTCGACCAGCTACGCGGCCGGTTCCAGGACGCCTTCGAGGCCGCCTGGCGCGGGGACGCCGAGGTGGACGGGCTCAACGGCCTGGTCCTGCGCGCCGGGCTCACCTGGCGGCAGGTGGCCGTGCTGCGGGCGTACTCGCGGTACCTGCGCCAGGCCGGCAGCGCGTTCTCCCAGGACTACATCCAGAACACGCTGGTGAACCACACCCAGGTCGCCACGAAGCTGCTGCGGTTGTTTGAGGCCCGCTTCGACCCGCACCTGGGCGACGCCGACCGCGAAGCGGCCACCGACGCGCTCGCCGGCGAGCTGAGCGCGATGATCGACGAGGTCACCAGCCTCGACGAAGACCGCATCCTGCGCCGGCTGATGGCCGTCATCCGGGCCACGCTGCGGACGAACTACCACGTCCGCGACCACGACGGGAACTCCCGGCAGTACCTGGCGATCAAGCTCGACCCGGCCGGCGTGCCCGACCTGCCCGAGCCGCGGCCGCGGTTCGAGATCTTCGTGTACTCGCCGCGCGTCGAAGGCGTGCACCTGCGCTTCGGCGAGGTCGCGCGCGGTGGCCTGCGCTGGTCGGACCGGCGTGAGGACTTCCGCACCGAGATCCTCGGCCTGGTCAAGGCGCAGGCGGTGAAGAACGCGGTGATCGTGCCGGTCGGCGCGAAGGGCGGCTTCGTCGTGAAGCGCCCGCCCGCCGCGACCGGCGACGCGAGCATCGACCGCGACGCCCAGCTCAACGAGGGCATCGCCTGCTACCGCATGTTCATCTCCGGCCTGCTCGACCTGACCGACAACCGGATCGAGGGCAAGACCGTGCCCGCGCCGGGTGTCGTCCGGCACGACGCCGACGACTCGTACCTGGTCGTCGCCGCCGACAAGGGCACCGCGAAGTTCTCCGACATCGCGAACGAGGTCTCGGCGCAGTACGGCTTCTGGCTCGGCGACGCGTTCGCCTCCGGCGGTTCGGTCGGCTACGACCACAAGGCCATGGGCATCACCGCGAAGGGGGCCTGGGAGAGCGTCAAGCGGCACTTCCGCGAGCTGGGCAAGGACACCCAGACCGAGGACTTCACCGTCGTCGGCATCGGCGACATGATGGGCGACGTCTTCGGCAACGGCATGCTGCTGTCCGAGCACATCCGGCTCGTCGCGGCGTTCAACCACATGCACGTGTTCCTCGACCCGCACCCGGACGCGGCGACGTCGTATGCCGAGCGCCGGCGTCTCTTCGACCTGCCGCGCAGCTCCTGGGACGACTACGACCGCTCGCTGATCAGCGAAGGCGGCGGGATCTACCCGCGCACGGCGAAGTCGATCCCGATCAGCCCGCAGGTCCGCGCGTCGCTCGGCCTCGAAGAAGGCGTCACGGCGCTGGCGCCGATGGACCTCATCCAGGCCATCCTGCTGGCCCCGGTCGAGCTGCTGTGGAACGGCGGCATCGGCACCTACGTCAAGGCGGAGACCGAATCCCACGCCGCGGCCGGCGACAAGGCCAACGACGCCATCCGCGTCGACGGCAAGCAGCTGCGCGTCAAGGTCTTCGGCGAGGGCGGCAACCTCGGCCTCACCCAGCTGGGCCGGATCGAGTTCGCCCGGGGCGGCGGCAAGATCAACACCGACGCGCTCGACAACTCGGCCGGCGTCGACTGCTCCGACCACGAGGTCAACATCAAGATCCTGCTCGACCACCTCGTGCAGACCGGCAAGCTGGAGCGCGAGCAGCGCAACGAGCTGCTGGAAGAGATGACCGACGAGGTCGGCGCCCTGGTGCTCAAGGACAACTACCGGCAGAACGCCGTCCTCGGCGTCAGCCGGGCGCACGCCGCGCCGATGCTGTCGGTGCACGCGCGCCAGGTGCAGGCGCTGGTGTCGGCGGGCGCGTTCGACCGCAAGCTCGAAGCGCTGCCGAGCAACTCGGAGTTCCGCGAGCTGGAGAAGGCGGGCAAGGGCCTCACCTCGCCGGAGCTGGCGACGCTGCTCGCGCACGTCAAGCTGGAGCTGAAGGACGAGCTGCTGGCCAGCGACCTGCCCGACTCGAAGGTGTTCGCGGCCCGGCTGCCCGAGTACTTCCCGAAGCCGTTGCAGGAGCGGTTCGGCTCCGCGATCGGCGAACACCCGCTGCGCCGCCAGATCATCACCACGCTGATCGCCAACGAGGTGGTCGACGGCGGCGGCATCTCGTTCGTCTACCGGCTGATGGAGGAGATGAACGCGACCGCGACCGACGCGGTGCGCGCGTACGCCGTGGTCACGCGCGTGTTCGACCTGCCGGCCCTGTGGCAGGAGATCGACGCGCTCGACAACGTCGTGCACACCGACGTCGCCGACGCGATGGTGCTGGAGACGCGCCGGCTGCTCGACCGGGCCGCGCGCTGGTTCCTCACCAACCGGCCGCAACCGCTGGCGCCGCTGTCGGAGATCAAGCGCTTCGGCCGTGTGCTGGGCGAACTGGTCCCGAAGATCGGCGACCTGCTGCGCGGCCGGGAAGCGGAGTCGGTGGAGAAGCACGTGAGCGAGCTGATCGCCGCGAACGTGCCGGACGGGCTGGCCCGCCGCGTCTCGCTGCTGCTGCACACGTTCGGCCTGCTGGACGTCACCGAGGTCGCCGAGCTCGCCGAGCAGCAGATCGGCGTCGACGCGACGCACAGCCCGGCCGAGACCGCGGAGCTGTACTACGCGCTTTCGGACCACCTGGACGTCGACAAGATGCTGACCGAGATCAGCGCGCTCGAACGCGGCAACCGCTGGCACGCGCTCGCCCGGCTTTCGCTGCGCGACGACGTCTACGGTTCGCTGCGCGCGATCACGCTGGACGCGTTGCGGCACAGCGACCCCGGCTCGTCCGGGGACGCGAAGATCGCCCAGTGGGAGAAGACGAACTCCTCACGCCTGCAGCGGGCGCGCGTCGCGCTGGAAGAGATCCACAACTCCGGCCGGCTCGACCTGGCGACGCTTTCGGTGGCCGCGCGGCAGATCCGGAGCACGGTGCGGTGACCTACGTTTCGCACGTCCGCCCGCGCTGGACGGACATGGACGTCTACGGCCACATCAACCACGCGAAGATGGTGACGCTGCTCGAAGAGGCGCGGATCCCGCTGCTGTTCGAAGGGGCCGTCGTGGCCGGGCTCGAGCAGCTGCCCAAGGGCATCGTCGTGGTCAAGCTGGAGGTGGCCTACAAGGCGCCGATCGTGGTGTCGGGGCAGCAGCTGCGCGTGGACATCGACCTGACGGAGCTGCGGGCGGCGAGCTTCACGCTGGCCTACCGGGTCCACACCGGGCCGGCCGCGGACGACCCGGTGGCGGTGACGGCGGAGACGGTGCTGGCGCCGTACGACACGGTCGCGCTGCGGCCGCGTAGGCTCAGCCCCGCCGAGTCGGAGTTTCTGAAGCAGGGGTTCGCGGATGCCTGAGTTGTTCGTGCCGGACGCGGCCGACCGGGAGACCCTCGGCGCGTTCGTCGCCCGCGCGGTCCGGCTGGACGGCGCCACCGCCGTCCGGCTGCGCCAGCGCGGTGACGGCGTGGTCGAGGCATGGACGGCGACGCCGTTCGAGTGCTTCGCGACGCGCGCGGTCGCCGGTGACGTCACCCCCGGCGACGTCACGGTGTCCGGCAACGAGCTCTTGGCGGCCTTGACGGTGGCGGGCGGCCCGAAGATGGACCCGGGCCCGGCCCGTGACCTGCTGTGGCACGGCGAGCTGCCCCCGTCGGGCCGCTGGCCGCTGGTCGACGAGCTGCCGGCGCGCGTCGTCGCGGAGCTGGCCGACCGGGGCGTGACACTGGCCCGGGACAACGCCGGTCCGCACGGCAACCCACCGGCGTCGCTGATGGACCAGGCGGTGCTGACGGTGTCCGGCGAAGCGACCGAGGTCAAGGTCCAGATGCGCTGCCTGTTCGCGATGTCCGGGATGGGGTTCGTGGATTCGGACCTGACCGAGGACGTCGTCCGCGTGTCGGCGACGGATTCGTGGCTGCGCCTGGACGCGCGGTACGGCGCCATCGTGCGGCGGCGGCACGCGTTGTTGCCGTTGTTGTTCTGACGGATTCCTTACGGCGGCCACCGCTCTTCACCGGGCGGTGGCACCCTGGAAGCATGCCCCCGGACGACGACCCGACCGCGGAGTTCCTCGACGGTGTCCGCGCCGAGGAGACGCCGTGGCGGCGCGACCGTCCGCCGGGGGAGCAGGCGCCGGAGCGCGCCGAGCGTCCTGAGAGGTGGGGCCGCGCGCGAGCGGCGGGCCGGGCGGCCGCCCAAGCCGCGCCCTACCTCCAGGCCGCTGCGCTCGTCGCGTGGCTCGCGAGCGGCGCGTTCGACGACGGCTCGGGCGACCAAAGCGGCTGACGTGCTAGAGTCCGCGCCTTCCCGTGGGAGGGACGGCGAGAGGCGAGCGATGAGGTTTCCGGCGTTCACCGTGACCGTGACCCGCGAGGCCGGCCAGTGGATCGCGAAGGCGGCCGACGGCGTCGAAGCCGCGGGCGAGTTCAAGCGGTTCCCCGACGTCGACCCGGGCATGCGCAAGATCATCGCGAACCTGACCGGCCTCCCACCCGAGCGGTTCTACCTCCGCTGGCGCTACGAGTTCGACGACCAGGACGCCACCGACCTCGTCCTGCAGTACCAGGAGGCGCACCGGATCGCCGAGGACGTCGCCGAGTGGCGGGAAGGCGTCCGCGCCCGGCTCGTCTCCACGCTGAACGGCCAGCTCTCGCAGCGCGCGATCGCCGACCTGCTCGGCCTGTCGCACCAGCGCGTCAACCAGCTCGCGCGCGGCCCCGCCCCCGAGCCGGCCGACGTCGTCAAGCCCGGCCGGTGGGTGCCGCTCTAAACCAGCCAGGCGGCCGAATCCGCCGGCAGCTTGCCCTCCACCAGCGGGCTGCTCGACAGCAGCACCTCACCCGGCGGCAGCGCGATCGGCGACGCCGACGTGTTCAACGCGCACACCAGCCCACCGCCCTTGCGCCGGAACGCGAAGCAACCGGCCGGGGCGCCGTACCACTCCAGCTCGTCGCCGCCGAACGCCGGATGCGTCTTGCGCAGCTCGATCGCCTGCCGGTACAGGGAAAGCGTCGAATCCGCGTCCTCGATCTGCTTCTCGACCGTCAGCCCGGACCACGCCGGCGGCATCGGCAGCCACGTCCGCGGGTTGCGTGAGAACCCGAACGGCGGCAGGTCGCCCTCCCACGGCAGCGGCACGCGGGAGACGTCGCGGCCGAACTCCGCGCCGCTCGTCTTCGCGCGCGGGTCGGCCATGTCGGACGGCGCCAGCTCGACGTTCGCCAGCCCCAGCTCTTCGCCGTTGTACAGGTACACCGCGCCCGGCAGGGCCAGCTCCACGAGCGCCATCGCCCGCGCGCGCCGCACGCCGGCCGCCCCGCCGCCGTAGCGGCTGACCTGCCGCCAGACGTCGTGGTTGCCGAGCGTCCACGTCGCCGGCGCGCCCGTGCGGGCCGGGACCGTCAGGGAGCGCTCGATGGCCGTGCGCATGGCGTCGGCGTCGAAGTGCGTGAGCACCAGGCGGAAGTTGAACGCGAGGTGCAGCTCGTCGGGCCGCAGGTAGCGCGACAGGCGTTCCTCGTCGGTCACCCAGATCTCGCCGACGGCCATCGCGTCCGGGAACTCGTCGAGCACCTTGCGGATCATCTGGTGGATCTCGTGGACGCCGTCGTGGTCCCAGCGCGGGTCGTAGTAGTGGCTCGGCCCGAGCGCGTTCGCGCGCGGGTCCATGTCCGGCAGGCCGGGCGGCTTGGCCATGCCGTGCGCGACGTCGATGCGGAAGCCGTCGACGCCGCGTTCGAGCCAGAACCGAAGGGTGCGTTCGAGGTCGGCGGCGACCTCGGGGTTGGTCCAGTTGAGGTCCGGCTGCTGCGGGGCGAAGAGGTGCAGGTACCACTGGCCGTCGGGCACGCGCGTCCACGCCGGGCCGCCGAACGCGCTGACCCAGTTGTTGGGCGGGTCCTCGCCCTTCGGGCCGACGCCGTCGCGGAAGATGTAGCGGTCGCGCTCCGGGCTGCCCGGCTTGGCCGCCATCGCGGACTTGAACCAGGCGTGCTGGTTGCTGGTGTGGTTGGGCACGACGTCGACGGTGACCTTGATGTTCCGCTTGTGCGCCTCGGTCAGCAGCACGTCGAAGTCGCCGAGGGTGCCGAACATCGGGTCGACGTCCCGCGGGTCGGCGATGTCGTAGCCGTGGTCGGCCATCGGGGACCGGTAGAACGGGGTCAGCCACAGCGCGTCCACGCCCAGCAGCTCGAGGTAACCGAGCCTGGAGTGGATGCCTTCCAGGTCTCCGACGCCGTCACCGTCCGAGTCGGCGAACGAGCGCACGTAGACCTGGTAGAAGACGGCCTCTCGCCACCAGGCGTCCTGTCTCATACGAAGCTGTTCATCATGCTGTGCGCGGCCATCTCCAGGTACGCCCAGAGCTGCCCGCGGTACGGCTCTTCCAGGTTCTCCTCGTCGACGGCGATCCGGATGCAGCGCAGCCAGGCGTCCCGCTCGATCGGCCCGATCTTGAACGGCGCGTGCCGCATCCGCAGCCGCGGGTGCCCGCGCTGGTCGGAGTAGGTGTGCGGGCCGCCCCAGTACTGCATCAGGAACAGCCGGAAGCGCTCCTCGGCCGGGCCGAGGTCCTCCTCGGGGTAGAGCGGGCGCAGGACCTCGTCACGCGCGACTTCCTCGTAGAACCGCCCGACGATCCGGCGGAACGTGGGTTCGCCGCCCACCGCTTCGTAGAGGTTCGCCGGTTCGCTCACTGCAGACACGCCTTCCATTTTGCCCTTCCGGTACGGGTTCCCGACGCCCGGTCCCGTTCCTTCCGGTAGGTCGCAAACCCGTTTCCCAGCGTAACGGCGTCCGGCTACGGTTTCCGACCGTGACCACCGAACTCGACGCCTGGCGGGACCACCCGGAACGGTGGGAGGAGCTCGCCTTCGCCGGGGTCCTCGACGATGACGGCGATCCCGGCGACGCCCACCACGCGGCCCGGGAAGCCGTCCTCGGCCTGCTGCTGCGGGACCGCCGGGACTCCGACGCCGGGTTCCTCCGGTACCTGCTGGACCAGGAGATCCGGCTGCACGACGACGACTGGGGTTACGCGGACAGCCTCGGCTTGGCGGCGCTGCTGCTGAACGAGTGCGGCGAAGCCGGGGACGTCTGGCAGCTCAGCGAAGCCAAGTACACGAGCTTCGACACGTCGTGCGGGCTCGACGCCTTCCTGCTGTTCCCCGCCGGGGTGGCCGCGACGCTCGAGCACGTCGAGCGCAGCGACCACCCCGACCGGGACGAAGTGGTGGCCGACCTGCGTGACCACTTGGCGCACGACCCCGGTCTCGAACACGACCGGGCCGCCCGGCTCGCCGGGCTGCGCGAGTACCACTCAGGCTGACGTCACTTCTCGATGGCCGGCGCCGCGCTGGGGAACAGGCGGCCGAGCGGGGGCTCGAAACCGGCCTCTTCCAGGGCCGCCAGCAGCTGGGCACGCAGCGCCCGCTGGACCGCCCACTGCTTGCCCGGCCGCACCTTCACGGTCAGGCGCAGCTGGAGCCCCTCCGGGCTGACGCTCTCCACGCCGAGCATCTCCGGCGGCTCGAGGACGTTGTCCTTCAGCGCGTCGCTTTCCGTCGCTGTTGAAGCCGCTTCGCCGAGCACGGTCGTCGCGCGCTCGACGTCGGCGGTGTAGCCGAGGGGGACGTCGACGACCGCGACCGCGAAGCCCTGGCTCGAGTTGCCGACGCGCAGCACCTCGCCGTTGCGGACGTACCAGACCGTGCCCTTGAGGTCGCGCAGCGTGGTGATCCGGAGGCCGACCGCCTCGACGGTGCCGGTCGCCTCGCCGATGTCCACGACGTCGCCGACGCCGTACTGGTCCTCGACCATCATGAAGATGCCGGACAGGAAGTCCTTGACGAGGTTCTGCGCGCCGAACCCGATCGCGACGCCGATGATGCCGGCCGACGCGATGATCGGGCCGAGGTTCAGGCCCAGCTCGCCCAGCACGAGGATGAACGCGAGCCCGTAGATCAGGAACGTCGACATCGACTTGAGCACCGAGCCGATGGTCTGGGCGCGCTGGCGGCGGCGTTCGATGACGGCGGAGCCGAGCACCTCGGGGGCGCGCTCACGCAGGGGGCGCAGCAGGGCGGGGAGCTTCCCGCTGCCGCGCGGCAGGGTGGTGACGCGGTTGATCAGCCGCCGCAGGAGCAGGCGGACGACGAACGCGATCACGATGATCATCAGGATCTTGAGCGGCTTGGTCAGGAGCCAGTTCGCCGAACCCGCCAGCCACTCGTTGTTCGTCGCCAGATACACCTGGTGACAGAAGGTGCTCACGTCGTCGACGCACGGCGGCTTGGCTGAGGGGAGCAAGGGGGACACGGGAGTTCGATCATCCTTCCGATCAGGTCGGTCTGCCCAACTTCAAGTGGATGTTGGGTCGCGCGGATGTGACACGTCTTGTAACACACGTGCGCTGGGGGCCTGTTCTGTGGTCGACTATGCCTACGCCCCTGGAGGTGGTCGAGTGCCAGACCGACAACCCAGCCCCCGCGGCGCCTCCGGCCAAGCCATGGCCGACGAGACGCCAGAGGTGGTCCTGCGCGCCTATCCGGGGGGTACCGCATCCGGCGGTCCCGTCCCGGCCGGAGCGGGGAACCGCCCAGGGGGAGTCAACCGCCCGCCCGGACAGCGTAGTAGAGCCGCCCCGGCCTGGGGCCGGCGCCGCGTGCTCCTGCTCAACGCCACTTTCGAGCCGTTGACCGCGCTACCGCTGCGGCGGGCCGTGGTGCTGGTGATGTGCGGCAAGGCCGAGGTGGTGCACGGCGACCCGGGCGGCATCGAGCTGCATTCGGCCAAGGTGTCGCTGCCGGTGCCGTCGGTGATCCGGCTCAGCACGTACGTGCGCGTGCCCTACCGGGCGCAGGTGCCGCTCACCCGCGCCGGGCTGATGCACCGCGACCGGTACCGCTGCGCCTACTGCGGGGGGCGGGCCGAGACGATCGACCACGTCATCCCGCGCAGCCGTGGCGGACCTCACGCCTGGACCAACTGCGTCGCCTGCTGCGCCAAGTGCAACCACCGCAAGGCGGACCGGCTGCTCTCGGAGATCGGCTGGCGGCTGCGCGTCGTCCCGCGGGCGCCCCACGGCCCGCACTGGCGGCTGCTCGCGCACTCCAAGGAGGCCGATCCGCTCTGGCGTCCGTATCTGGGCTCCGCCGCCTGACTTCTTTCGGGGGCTCCGGGTGGCGGAGCCCCCGGCTCGGGGCGGAGCCCCGGAGAACGCTGACCTGTTTTTCGGGGGCTCCGGGTGGCGGAGCCCCCGGCTCGGGGCGGAGCCCCGGAGAACGCTGACTTCTTTCGGGGGCTCCGGGTGGCGGAGCCCACGCATAACGGCGCCCCGGCTGCCTGTGCGGCGGCCGGGGCGAGCCGGGTGCTTGCGCGTGTTCAGGTAGTGCGTGCGGCCCTGGAGTACGGGTTCAGGCAGCGAGCGCGTAGTCGCTCTGGCAGGTGACGCGGGTCCCCATGGTGACGCGCGTGCCGCGGGTCACGCGGGTGCCTCGCGTGACCCGGGTGCCGCAGGTGACGCGCGTGCCCGCCGTGACGCGCGTGCCCATCGTGACCCGGGTGCCCCTGGTGACCCGCGTACCCCGCGTGACGCGCGTGCCGGCCGTCACCCGGGTGCCGCAGGTGACGCGCGTGCCCGCCGTCACCCGTGTACCGCGAGTGACGCGTGTACCCCGGGTAACCCTTGTGCCCGCCGTCACACGGGTGCCGGGCACGAATTCGGTGTCGCTCGGTGACGAGAAGGTCTCGGTGATCGCCTGTGCGGGGGTGTGGGCGCTGTTCATGGCAAGGCCTCCTGGGACCGGTGCGTTACCTGCTGGGGCTGGGGAGCGGGGCGCAAGGCCCGTACAGGTGAAAAAGCTACGAGGATTTCAAGGCTGCGACAAGACGACAGCGGCGGGTGCGGCCGCCTGTACGTTGAGTTGCAACCTTTCGGCCCGACGGTCTTCGCCCCAACGTTCCAGTGGCCGCGAGCCAAGCGGCGGACGGCACTCGGCTTACGACGAACGGTCGAGTGCGCCGCGCGCGGTGGGCGCGGAGGTCATCCGATACGCTCAGCGCCGTGAACGTTGTCGAGACGATCGTGGTCTTCGCCGTGATCCCGCTGGCCATCTACGGTCTCGCCGGGCTGCTGACGCTCCGGCGCAGGTCCGCCGGCGCCCCGCGGTACCGGTCCGGCCAGGCCTGGGAGTACCCGGCCATGTGGTGGAGCGCCAACCCCGAAGGGGTGGGCGCGGGGCACCGGCACGCCGGCGCCGAGAACAGCGCGCCCGAGGGCGCCCCGACCGCGGCGGGAGGCGCTCGTGGCAACTGGTGAGCTGACGAGGCGCGTCGACGAGTCCGAACTGGGATACGGCGAGGCTTTGACGTCGAGTGGCCGCGTGTCGGCCGCGAAGATGTACGAGCCCGAGGCGCCGACGAGCCCGTTCAACACGCGCCAGCTGGCCCGCCTCGACGAGGCGCTGACGTTCGCGAGCCGCGAGACGGGCCTGGACTTCAGCCTGTACCTCGGCGAGCTGGGCGCGGACAGCCGGGTGGCGGCGGAGAAGCTGCACTCGACCACGGCGGACCCGGCGAACTCGGTCCTGATCGCGGTCTCGCCGGGCGAGAAGCTGATCGAGATCGTGACGGGCAAGACGGCGTACGTCCGGCTGCCCGACCGCGGGTGCAAGCTGGCGGTGGCGAGCATGGTGGCGTCCTTCAAGGAGGGCGATTTGGTGCGCGGGCTGGTCAACGGCTTGGTCAACGCGCTGCGCATGCTGTCCGACCAGGCGGGCCCCGCGCCCCGCTGACGGTGGTTCGCTGGGTACTGCACCCCGGCTGACGTAGACGTGAAGAGCCCCGCACCGGCTGGTGCGGGGCTCTTTGATGTCCAGCGGCCCGGTTGTCCACATCTTCGCCGTGATGTGGACAACCGGGCCGCGCGTGCGCTCGTCCGGGCCTTTTCGTCGGCCACCGCCGATACGCTGGAAGCGGGGGCAGCCCCCAGGGAGGGCGGGCCGTGCCGGAGCACGACCCGCCGCCGCTCGAACTCAGGCCGGCCGAACTCAGGCCTGCGCGTCGAAGTCCCGCGCCGCCAAGGCGCGCACGATCCCCGCCCGGCCCTCCGAAACCAACCGCCGCAGAGCCTGCGAGTGCTCACCCTTCAGCCACTCGTCCGAAGCCGTCACCGTCTCCGGGGCCACCGCCCACGACGGGTACAGCCCGATCGCGATCGGCTGCGCCCGCTCGCTGGACCGCCGTTGCCACACCTCGTCGATCACCTCGAAGTACTGCCCGACGTACGAGCCCAGCAGCGCCTTCTGGCCCGGGTGCGAGAAGCCCGAAATCAGCGAGTCGCTGACCGCGTTCGGCAGCTCGTCGTCGTACACCGCGCGCTGCCACGCGTCGGCCTTGGCCTCCGCCGTCGGGCGCAACGCACGCGCGCGCTCGGCCTGGCGGCGGCCCGTGGCCGTGTTGTCGCGGGCCAGCTCGGCGTCGATTTCGGACGCCGCCGCCTTGCCGTGCGCCACCAGCGCGTGCAGCAGGCGCCAGCGCAGGTCCGTGTCCACGGTCAGACCTTCCAAAGGCGCCGACCCGTCCAGCCAGCCGGCCACCACGGCCAAAGTGGCGTCGTCCAGCACCGACCCCGACAGCGAGTTCACGAACGCCAGCTGGTGGTCCGAA
The DNA here is from genome assembly GCF_044759945.1 of Amycolatopsis sp. NPDC098790. NCBI lineage: Bacteria > Bacillati > Actinomycetota > Actinomycetes > Pseudonocardiales > Pseudonocardiaceae > Amycolatopsis > Amycolatopsis sp. NPDC098790. Next base: position 72,928 of record NZ_JBIWAI010000010.1, on the reverse strand, counting down.
CCCGGCTCGGCGCCGCGGACCAGCTCCAGCAGCCGCGCGGTGAACGCCGGCCAGCCGGTCGACGCCGCCCACGACTGCTCGGCGTAGGAGTTCAGCGCCGTCTGGGCCTGCAGCAGCAGCCGCTGGACCACGCCGACCTCGGTCTCCGTGTGGATGCCGCGCTGCACCAGCGTGACGAAGTCGCGGGCCTTCAGCTCGGCCTCGCGGGTCATCTCCCACGCCGCCGACCAGCACAGCGTCCGGGGGAGCGGCTCGGTGATGTCGGCGACGCGGTCGATCAGCGTCGTCAGCGACGCCGGGTCGAGGCGCATCGTGCAGTACGTCAGGTCGTCGTCGTTGACCAGCACGAGCTTGCCCGCGGGCCGCCCGACCAGGTCCGGCACCTCGGTGCGCTCGCCGTCGACGTCCAGCTCGACGCGCTGGGTCCGGACGATCTTGCCCGAGCCGTCCTCGTCGTAGATCCCGACCGCGACGCGGTGCGTGCGCAGCTCACCGGCGCCCGGCTTCGCGCCGGACTGCACGACGGCGAACGAGGTGAACGTCCCGTCCGCGCCGACCTCGTAGCGCGGGCTCAGCGAGTTGAGCCCGGTCGTCTCCAGCCACTGCGCGCTCCACCACGACAGGTCGCGCCCGGACGCCTCCTCCAGCGCGCCCAGCAGGTCGGCCAGGGTCGCGTTGCCCCAGGCGTGCTTGCCGAAGTACACCTTCAGTCCGTCGAGGAAGTGGTCGAGCCCGACGTAGGCGACGAGCTGCTTGAGCACGCTCGCGCCCTTGGCGTAGGTGATGCCGTCGAAGTTGACCTCGACCGCGTGCAGGTCGACGATGTCGGCCGCGATCGGGTGCGTCGAGGGCAGCTGGTCCTGCCGGTAGGCCCACGACTTCTCGATGTTCGCGAAGCTGGTCCACGCGTTCTTGTACTCGGTCGCCTCGGCCTGCGCGAGCACGCTGGCGAAGGTCGCGAACGACTCGTTCAGCCACAGGTCGTCCCACCAGCGCATGGTGACCAGGTCGCCGAACCACATGTGCGCCATCTCGTGCAGCAGCGTCTCGGCGCGCCGCTCGTAGGCGTAGCGGGTGACGCGGCTGCGGAAGACGTAGTCCTCGAGGAAGGTCACCGCGCCGGCGTTCTCCATCGCGCCCGCGTTGAACTCCGGCACGAACAGCTGGTCGTACTTGGAGAACGGGTACGGCGTGCCGAACTTCTCGTGGTAGAACGCGAAACCCTGCTTGGTCTCCGTGAACAGCTTGTCCGCGTCCATGTGCTCGGCCAGCGACGCGCGGCAGTAGACGCCCAGCGGGATGGTCTTGTGCTCGTCGGTGTACTCGTCGCACCACTCGGCGTACGGCCCGGCGATCAGCGCGATCAGGTACGTCGAGAGCCGCTCGGACTCCTTGAACACCGTCCGGACGGCGCCTTCGGGCGTCTCCTCGGTGGACTCGGCCGCGGTGTTCGAGATGACCTTCCAGTCCTTCGGCGCGATCACGGTGAGCCGGTAGACGGACTTGAGGTCGGGCTGGTCGAAGCAGGCGAACATGCGCTTGGCGTCGGCCGTCTCGAACTGCGTGTACAGGTAGACGCCGTCGTCGACCGGGTCGACGAACCGGTGCAGGCCCTCGCCGGTGTTCATGTACCGGCAGTCGGCGGTGACCGTGAGCTCGTTCGCCTCGGCCAGGCCGGCGAGCGCGATGCCCTTGTCTTCGACGTACGCGCCGACGTCGAGGTCCGCGCCGTTCAGGGTGGCCGAGTGCACGCGGTCGGCGACGATGTCGACCCACGTGTCTTCGCCGGCCCGGGCGCTCGAGAAGCGGACGGTCGTCGTCGACGCGAAGGTCTTCTCCCCGGGACCGCCGTGGCCGTCGGTGAGGTCCAGCTCGATGTCGTATCCGGTGACGTCGAGCAGGTCCGCGCGCAGCTTGGCTTGGTCGCGGGTCAGGTTGGGGGCGGGCACAGGCACCTCTGGTCGTTGGTATCGGTTTTCAACTCCCCGCATCCAATCATGGGGACGGGGTGACGGGCGATGGGGAACAAGCCCGGGCCCGGCGGTGTTGGCCCGTCGTGTGGGGGTGTGCCCGCCCCCGGGACCGGACCTGACTTCGCACAGGAGTGCCTGATGACCGCTGCCGAGCAGCCCACGAAGGTCGACTTCTACTTCGACCCGATCTGCCCCTTCGCCTGGATCACCTCGCGCTGGATCCTCGAGGTGGAGAAGCACCGCAACCTCGACCTGAACTTCCGCATCATGAGCCTGTCGGTGCTGAACTCCGGCCGCGACGAGCTGCCCGAGGAGTACAAGCAGAAGCTGGCGAAGGGCTGGGGGCCGGTGCGCGTGGCGGTCGCGCTGTCGCAGCTCAAGGGCGAAGAGGTGCTGCGCGACTACTACACCGAGTTCGGCACTCGCTACCACAACCAGGGCGACAAGGACCTCGACAACGTCATCAAGGAGTCCCTGGCCGCCATCGGCGCGCCGGCCGAGCTGTACGACGCCGCGAACTCGACCGAGTACGACGAGGCGCTCAAGAAGAGCCACCACGAGGGCATGGACCCGGTCGGCATGGACGTCGGCACCCCGACGATCCACATCGACGGCGTCGCGTTCTTCGGCCCGGTGCTCAACTCGATCCCGCGCGGCGAAGACGCCCTGAAGGTGTTCGACGGCGCCGTCGCGCTGTCGAGCTACCCGGACTTTTTCGAGCTGAAGCGCACCCGGACGGGCGAGCTGAACTTCGACTGAGGCCCGCAGGCGGCACTTTCACGTGAAAGTGCCGCGTCAGGGGGTGGCGAGGGCGGCCAGGGTGACGTCGCTGGGGTAGCGGGAGGCTGCCACGGCGGCCACCTCGGTCGTCTCGCCGCGGCCCATGGCGGCCTTGAGCGCGATCAGCTCGTGCAGGCCGTGCCGGTGGTAGCGAACGAAGTCGGCGTCCACCGGGTCGCCGTGGCCGGGCACGATCACCCGCGGCCGCAGCTCGAGGAGCCGGTCGAACGTGTCCGGCCAGGCCGTCAGGTCCGAGCCGGCGCTGAAGGAGAACGCGCTGAAGCCGTGCTCGGCGTTCTCGACGACGTCGCCGGCGAAGAGGACGTCCACGTCCGGCACGTGCACGACGACGTCGTGGCCGGTGTGGGCGCGGCCGGGGTGCAGCAGGACGGCCGTCCGGCCGCCCAGGTCGAGCTCGGTCCGGTCGGTGAACAGGTGGTCCGGCGCGACGAACGTGGTGCGCGCGATCGCGTCGGCGGTGTCCGCCTTGCCCTGTTCGCGGTAGTAGGCGATCCACTTCGCCCGGTCGTCCTCGGCGGACTCGGCCAGTTCGGCGCGGCAGCCTTCGTGGGCCCAGACGGCGCACGGGCCGAACGCTTCGGTGCCCCAGGTGTGGTCGAAGTGCGCGTGCGTGTAGGCGACCGCCCACGGCAGCGGCGTCAGCTCGCGGACCGCCGCGGCCAGCTCGGCGCCCTGCTCCAGGTCGCCGCGGGTGTCGACGACCAGGCAGCGGTCGGCGCCGAGCACCAGCCCGACGGTCAGGTCCAGCTCCTCGTAGCGGCGCGCGTGCACGCCGTCGGCGACCTCGATCCAGCGGCCGGTCATGCCAGTACTCCTTCGCGCAGCATCGGGGCAGCATCGCTCACGTCGAGCCGGGAGGCCAGGGCGACGTCGCCGCCGTGGCCCGCCTCGGTCAGCTCGCGGCCGGAGACGCACGTCGCCAGGGCTTCGACGTCCACCGACCGCGCGGCGAGCGCGGCTTCGGGCGACAGCTTCAGACCCAGCTCGGCCAGGGCGGCGGCGATCGCACCGGCGCCCGTCTGGTCTTCGACGCAGGGGCGCAGCGGCCCGAACGTCTCGCCGTCGCCGAAGATGTCCACACCCCAGCGTTCCCCGGCGGCGATCAGCCCAACCGGGCCGCCGAGCTCGTGCGCCTTCGCGGCGACGGCGGAGGCGTTGCGCAGGCAGCCGGCGAGGACGTGCGCGCCGGTCGCCGCGGCGGCGTCGCACAGCGTGGCGCCGTTGGGCGAGGGGAGCGCGAGCAGCGTGCCGGGCGGGATCTCCGTCACAGAAGACGGCCGGAGGGTGAACGCGCCCTCGCCCGCGACGACCGCGCCGGCCGCCCGCGCCTGGGCCACCCCGCGTTCGTCGCGCCACCGCACCGGCAGCACGCGCCCGCCGCGCCCGACCACGAGATCCGTGGTGGTGCCGAAGGAAAGCACGTCGACGACGACCAGCACGGCGCATTCCCGGCCGAGCGCGGCCACGCCTTCGCTGCCCCAGTCGAGCCGGACGTCGTAGCCGGATTGCTCCCAGATGCCCACCCCCGGAGCATGCCCGAAACCGGACCTGGTGGCAGACTCCCAGCCGTGCGTGTCTACTTGGGATCCGACCATGCCGGTTACGAGCTGAAGAACCACCTGGTGGCTCACCTGGAGAAGCAGGGCCACGAGGTCACCGACATCGGTCCGCACGTCTACGACGCGGCCGACGACTACCCGGCCTTCTGCGTCGAGACGGCGCTGCGCGTCGTGGCCGACGAAGGCAGCCGCGGCATCGTGGTCGGCGGTTCCGGCAACGGCGAGCAGATCGCCGCCAACAAGGTCCCCGGCGCCCGCGCCGGCCTCGCGTGGAGCGTCGAGACCGCCCAGCTGTGCCGCGAGCACAACCACGCCCAGCTGATCGGCGTCGGCGCCCGGATGCACACCGCCGAGCAGGCCACCGAGATCGTCGAAGCCTTCCTGGCGACCGAGGTCTCGCCGGAGGAGCGGCACGCCCGCCGCGTGCAGCAGCTGCTGGACTACGAGCGCACCGGGACGCCGCCGGCGCTGCCGGAGGCCTGATGCCCGAGGGGCACACGCTCCACCGGCTCGCGCGGCTGCACAAGCGCCGGTACGCCGGCGCCCCGGTCGCGGTGAGCAGCCCGCAGGGCCGGTTCGCCGCCGAGGCGTCCCGTTTGGACGGTCGGGTGTTCGTCGGCGCGCAGGCGTACGGCAAGCACCTGTTCCACGACTACGGCCCGGTTGGGATCGTGCACATCCACCTGGGCCTCTACGGCACGTTCGGCGAATCGCCGCTGCCCGCGCCGGAGCCGGTGGGCCAGGTCCGGCTGCGGCTGGCCGGGAAGACGCACTGGACGGACCTGCGCGGGCCGACGCGGTGCGAGCTGCTTTCGCCGGACCAGGCCGACGCGATCAAGGCCCGGCTCGGGCCGGACCCGCTGCGCCGCGACGCGAAGCCCGAGCAGGCGTGGGAGCGCATTTCACGCTCGAAGACGTCGATCGCGGCGCTGCTGATGGACCAGGCGGTGCTGGCGGGCGTCGGCAACGTGTACCGCGCCGAGGTGCTGTTCCGCCACGGCGTCGCCCCGCTGACCCCGGGCCGCGCGCTGGACCGCGGGCTGTGGGAAGACATGTGGGCCGACCTGGTGGTCCTGATGCGCGACGGCGTCCGCGTCGGCCGCATCGACACGGTCCGGCCCGAGCACCTGCCGGAGGCGATGGGCCGCGCGGCGCGGGTCGACCGCCACGGCGGCGAGGTCTACGTCTACCGCCGGGCCGGCGAGCCGTGCCTGGTGTGCGGGACGCCGGTGGCGAACTCGGAGCTGGTGGGCCGCAACTTGTACTGGTGCCCCAGCTGCCAGAACTGACGTGAATGACTCATTTATGTCGCCAGGCGACATGAATGAGTCATTCACTACGTGCGGACGCGCGTCAGAAGTCGAAACCGCCGCCGTCGAAGCCTCCACCGTCGAAGCCGCCGCCGTCGAAACCGCCGCCGCCCCAGTCGCCGCCACCCATGTCGCCGCCACCGTCGCCGCCCATGTCGCCGCCGCCGTCGCCGCCCGCGTCACCGGATTCGAGCGCGTCCTGCTGGCCCGCGTCGTAGCCCGACTCCCACGCCGAGGCGCTGGCGATGCCGCCCATGCCGGAGAACATCGCGCTGAAGAGGAACATCGACCCGAGGCCCCAGGCACCGGCGACGAGCGCGGGCTTCCACCACGGCTCGCTGTACCAGCCCTGCGGCACCGGCCGCCCGGCCACGCGGCCGCCCGGGTAGTAGTACGGCGTGTCCTGACCGGCGTCCGGCGAGGCCGCGTAGTGCTGGCCCTCGACGTCGACGTCGCGGCGCTCGGTGACCTTGCCGGCGCGCTCGCGCTCGGCCTCCTCCGGCAGCTGCGGGCCGGGGTCCATGCCCATCGCGACCCGCGCGGCGCGGACGTAGTACAAGCCTTCGACGGCCGTGTCCTTCACCAGCCGGGCCTGCTCGATCGTGCGGGCCTGTTCCATCTGCGAACCGGCCGCGTTGTAGCGCTCGGCGGCGTCGGCCATCGCCTGCATCGACGCGGTGTCGTTGCCGCTGAGGTTGAGTACCTGGCCGCCGAGCCGCTCGACCAGGCGCCGGGCATCCGCCTTGGCGTCGTCGAGCTCCCGCTGCCGGGCCGCGGCGCGCTGCCGCGAGAAATAGAGGCCGCCACCGACGATCACGACGACGAGCACGATCAGGAAGATCGCGGTGCCCATGGACCACTCCCAGAAGTTCGGGGCTCGGTGACCGGTAGTCACCTTTGAACCGGACAACGCGGACGCTACGCGCAGGGTTCCCGGCGAGTGATCCGGCACACCGTGAGAGCTGGCCGAAGAAACTAGAACACGTTATAGTTCGACACCATGAAGTTCACCCTGTCGATCGCGATGAACCCCCTCGATCAGCTGGGCGAGCTCGCCCGGGCCGCCGAAGAGGCCGGCTTCGCCTCCATCGCCCTGCCGGACTCGCTCTTCTACGCCGAAACGGTGGACACGGACTACCCGTACACCCCCGACGGCAGCCGGTTCTGGACCGCGGAGACACCCTGGGTGGATCCGCTCGTCGCGACCGCCGCGATGGGCGCGGTCACGAGCCGGATCCACTTCTACACGTCCGTGCTCAAGCTCGGCTCGCGCAACCCGGTGCTGCTGGCGCGCCAGGTCGGCTCGGCGAGCGTGCTGACCGGCGGCCGGTTCGGCCTCGGGCTCGGCGTCGGCTGGCTGCCGCAGGAGTTCGAGTACTGCGGCGTCCCGTTCGAGCGGCGCGGCAAGCGCGTCGACGAGGCCATCGACGTCCTCCGGCTGATCCTCGACGGCGGGATGGTCGAGTACCACGGCGAGTTCTACGACTTCGACAAGATCCAGATGAGCCCGGCGCCGCCGTCGCGGGTGCCCTTCTACATCGGCGGCCACACCGAGGTCGCGCTGAAGCGCGCGGCTCGCGTCGCCGACGGCTGGTCCTCGGCGATGATGAAGCTCGAGGAACTGCGCGACACCATCGCGCGCATCAAGGAGCTGCTGGCCGAGCGCGGCCGCGCCGACGACCCGTTCGAGTACCAGGCCGTCTGCATCGACAAGTTCGGCCTCAACGGCTACCGCGAGCAGGCCGAGGTCGGCGTCACCGACGTCATCACGATGCCGTGGGTGTTCGACGGCGTCGGGTTCGACGCGCCGGTCGAGCCGAAGCTCGAAGCGATCCGCAAGTTCGGCACCGAGATCATCGCGAAGTTCGAGGGGTGACTGACGTGGGCGTGCAGGTCAGCTGGGACACGGCGGCGGAGCAGCCGCCCGCGCGGCGCGCGGCGTTCGCGTCGATGACCGCGGTGACGGCGGGGGACAAAGAGGCGTGGCTGGCGCTCTTCGCTCCGGACGGCGTCGTCGAAGACCCCGTCGGGCCGTCGTTCTTCGACGAGGAGGGCAAGGGGCACCACGGCCGCGACGGGATCAGCGCGTTCTGGGACAAGACGATCGCCAACGTCGAGCGCTTCCAGTTCACGATCCGCGACTCGCACGCGGCGGGCGACGAGTGCGCCAACGTCGGCACGATCACGACGTACCTGCCGGGCGGCTACCGCGTCGACACCGACGGGGTGTTCGTCTACCGCGTCGGTGAAGACGGGCTGATCACATCGATGCGGGCGTTCTGGGAGACCGAGCGCGCGATGGCGACCGCCCGGCAGGTAACGGACTAGCGTCCCGGCCAGCGGAAACCGAATTTCATATCTGATACATGATCTCTTGACCTCCGGTTAGGCAGGACTCTTTACTAACTGGTGTAGACCTCCGACGTCTCACCAGGGAGCAAGCATGTCCTTCCTTCGGCGCACGGCGGTCGCGGCGGCCGCGTTCGCGCTCGCGGCCAGCGGCACCGTGCTCGGTCAAACCCCGGCTTCCGCGCTGGAGAACGGGCTCCTGCGCACGCCGCCGATGGGGTTCAACAACTGGAACTCCACGCAGTGCAAGGCCGACTTCAACGAAACAATGATCAGAGGTATCGCCGACATCTTCGTGAGCAAGGGCCTCAAGGACGCCGGCTACACGTACGTCAACATCGACGACTGCTGGGCGCTGCCGGACCGCGACGCGAAGGGCGACCTCGTCCCGGACCCGGCGCGCTTCCCGCACGGCATCAAGGCGCTCGCCGACTACGTCCACGGCAAGGGGCTGAAGTTCGGCATCTACACCAGCGCCGGGACGCACACGTGCAACAAGGCGGGCTTCCCGGGCGCGCTCGGCCACGAGCAGCAGGACGCGAACCTCTTCGCCTCCTGGGGCGTCGACTACCTGAAGTACGACAACTGCAACAACCAGGGCGTCGACGCGCAGCAGCGGTACAAGGCGATGCGGGACGCGCTCGCGAAGTCCGGCCGCGCGATCGCGTACTCGATCTGCGAATGGGGCCAGAACAAGCCGTGGACGTGGGCCGCACCGGTCGGCAACCTGTGGCGCACCACCGGTGACATCTCCGACAAGTGGTCGAGCATGATCGGCAAGGCGCAGGCCAACCGCGGCCTCGCGCAGTACGCCGGTCCCGGGCACTGGAACGACCCGGACATGCTGGAGGTCGGCAACGGCGGCATGACCGCGGCGGAGTACCGCACGCACTTCAGCCTCTGGGCGATGATGGCCGCGCCGCTGCTCATCGGCAGCGACCTGCGCAAGGCGTCCGACGACAGCTTCTCGATCCTCAAGAACACCGACGTGATCGCGCTCGACCAGGACCCGCTGGGCAAGCAGGCGACGGTGCTGCGCGCCGACGCCGGGCTCGTCGTCTACAGCAAGGTCCTGGCCAACGGCGACCGCGCGGTGGCGCTGTCCAACGAAACCGCCGCCACGGCCACGATCAGCACCACCGCGTCGGCGACGGGGATCGGCAGCGCGCCGTCGTACACGCTGAAGGACTTGTGGAGCAAGGCCGTCCGCACGACGTCGGGAACGATCAGCGCGTCGGTGCCCTCGCACGCGACGGTGCTGTACCGCGTCTCCTCGGGTACTTCTCGCTACGAGGCCGAGGCGGCTTCGCTGTCGGCGGGCGGCACGGTCGACTCGAACCACGCGGGGTTCTCGGGAACGGGCTTCGCGAACGGCGCGAACGCGGCCGGCAGCTACGTCGAGTGGCAGGTGACGGGACCGGCTTCGGCGCTGACGTTCGGCTATGCGAACGGCACAACGGCGACGCGCCCGGTGGACATTTCAGTGGACGGCACGGTCGTCGCCACGGGTGTGCCGTTCCCACCGACCGGCGCGTGGACGACGTGGAGCACGGTGTCGCGTCCGGTGGCATTGGGCGCGGGCCCGCACACGGTCCGCTTGACGGCGACGACGGCCGACGGCCCGGCGAACCTGGACTACCTCGACTTGGCGTCGTAGGCCTGTCGCGCGGCTTCGACTTTGTCGAGGTTGGGCGACCAGTCGGCGAGGCTGGCGAAGAGCGGGCCGAGGCTGCGCCCGAGTTCGCTGATCTCGTACTCGACGCGCGGCGGGACTTCGGCGTGGTAGGTCCGCGTGACCAGGCCGTCGCGTTCCATCTGCCGAAGTCGTTGGGTGAGCACTTTCGGGGTGATGGTGGCGATGCGGCGTTCGAGTTCGACGAACCGCTGACGCCCGTATTCGTTGAGCGTCCACAGGATCGGCGTGGTCCACCGGCTGAAGACGATGTCGACCACGGGAGCGATCGGGCAGGCCAGCTCGGGTGTGGTTCCGGTCACTTTCGGCGCCTCCAGCCATTACTTTCCTCTAGGTACCTACTATACGTCGGAATGTAGCGTCGTTCCCATGATCGTCGTAACGGGAGCTACGGGCAACATCGGACGGCCGCTGGTGGCGGCTTTGGAGTCGGCGGGCGAGGAGGTCCGGCCGGTGTCCCGCCGCGGGCCGGTACCGGCCGACTTGACGGACGCGGCAACGTTGCGTCCGGCTTTCGAGGGGGCGTCGGCGGTGTTCTTGCTGCTGCCGCCGGGGTTCCGGGGGCCGCTTGCGCCGGTACTGGACCAGATCGACGGCGCGCGTGTCGTGCTGCTGTCGTCGCAGGGTGTCGGAACCGGCCGTCACCCGTCGTTGTTCGAGGACGAAGTGCGCGGCTCGGGTCTTCAGTGGACGGTGTTGCGCCCGGGTGGGTTCGCATCGAACGCGTTGCAGTGGGCGGAAAGCGTGCGGTCATCCCGTTCTTTGGCGGCCCCGTTCGGCGACGTGGGCTTGCCGCTGATCGACCCGTCGGACATCGCAGAGGTGGCAGCGGCGACGCTCCTGGACGCCTCGCACGCAGGCCGCACGTACGAACTGACGGGCCCGGTGTCGGTTTCCCCTCGCGACCAGGCGGCGGCAATCGGAGAGGCACTGGGCGAGCCGGTGCGGTTCATCGCGCAAACGCGCGCGGAAGCGCTTTCTTCATTCACTGAGTTCATGCCGCCCGAGGTGGCGGAGGCAACACTGGACATCTTGGGGACACCGTCGCCGGCGGAGCAGCGGGTGAGCCCGGACGTGGCAAGGGTGCTGGGCCGCCCACCGCGTCCCTTCTCGGAGTGGGTGGCCAGGAACGCGGTGGCGTTCAAGTGACCAAGCTGTCCTATGTAGACGTCGGGACGGGCGAGCCGGTGGTGCGCGGGCTCCTTCACCGAGCAGCGATCTCCTCATCGACAGATCACGGCAGTCGCGATTTTCGAAGCGAAATGTCATCAACCTTCTGACGGATTCGATCACCTCGAGTACGGTGACTTCGAAGCTGTGAACTGGTCGCCGCCAACCCGACTGTTTATTACGCTCAAGGCACGAACATGTATCAATAAGATAACATCTAGGGTCTGCCGGGATTCTCATCGAGGTGTTCCGGACTTCACTTTCCCCGCGCGACACTGACTCCACGCAGTCAAGCTTCGGTTCCTCACTGTAATCGCTGTAGCAACAACCGGACGCGGCGCGACTCCAGGTTCATGACCACCATCCCCTCCCCGAAGGACACTCAGAAGGCGTGAGCGCCATGGATGCCACCCGAACGAGGTCAGCGCGTCCACCGTCTGGGACCCCTCTTCAGCCTCTATGGTGTGCACTAATCCACTGCAATCCGCGATCGCGCACCGCCGATAGCGCGGCCTGGTCCACCCGAAAGGAGTGCGTCATCGCGCATCGGTTTGCGTGCTCACGCCTATGCACGTGCACCTTCTCAGGGAAAAGGGTTACCCTGGAGCGACGTGACGACGAACGCCCGGGCCAGAGGTGTGACTCAAGTGAACGCTCACGAGTGGCTGGCGGACATGGTGGGAAGCGCTGCGTTACCGCAGCCCGTCGGCACGCAGCTGCCCCTTTTGCCCTGAACGGTGACCACGATGGGGCAATGAGACCGGCGCAAATGCGCGGATCTCTGTTTGTTGTGCTACCCAGGGTGGGTTATGTTCCGGCAAATGGGATCGACCCTGGAGAGCGACCACCGAAGCACGGTAGGGTGGGAGGCTCCAGATCGTCGGACGGCGTTGAAGTCACTCGGCGGGGAGCGAGCGAATGAGCGCTGAGACGGAGCCGGAGAGGCTTCCAGTACCGATCACTCATCGTACTCGCAGACCAGCGGGACCCGCGCAGCTGCGCGAGATCCCGCAGCAGCTTCCACCGCCACCACCATTGTTCGTCAACCGCACCAGTGAACTGTCGACGATTTCGGACAAGGTGACCGGAGCGAGCCACGGCCGCGCGACCGTGATCGCGTTGAGCGGACTCGGCGGTGTCGGAAAGACCGCGGCCGTATTGACGTGGGCGCACAACTACCGCGACCGCTTCGCCGAAGGTCAGCTGTACGTCAACCTCGCCGACTACCGGCGTCCCGGCGGTGTCGAACTGTCCGAGGTGCTCGGCAGCTTTCTCCGCGGCCTCGGCGTCCGCGAGGACTACGTGCCGTCGTCGTTCCCGGAACGCGCCGCCATGTTCCGGTCCCGGACGTTGACCAAGCGGCTGCTGGTCGTGCTCGAGAATGCGGACCAGGCCGCCCAGGTGCGTCCGTTGATCCCAGGCTCCAGCGCGAGCGTCGTCTTGGTCACCAGCCGCCGCAAGCTCGGCGGCCTCATCACCGAAGGTGCCGAATTCATCGATGTCGATCCGCTGACGGCACCGGACGGTCGGCAGCTGATCGCCGAGATACTTCCCGCTCTGCACACCGACGACCACGCGTGCATCGGCGACCTCGTCCGGTTGTGCGGCGGGCTTCCGCTGGCCCTTTGCGTGGCCGGCGCTCAGCTCACAATGCGCAAACAGTGGTCTATACCACGACTGATACGCTACCTGCAGGACGATCGGCAACGGCTGGAAAGACTGGCGTTCGAGGGTGAGGACGGGGTCCGGGCCATGTTCGACGCGGCATACAGCGAACTGCCCGAGGGAGCCCGCAGGTTGTACCGGTTGCTGGGGCTCCATCCCGGTCCACGGTTTTCTCTGGAAACGGCGGCGGCGATGGCCGGTCTGACCACGAACACCGCTGACGGTCTGCTCGGTGTGCTGCTGACGTCGAACCTCGTCCAGGAATCCGGCGACGACCGTTATCGCTTTCATGATCTGGTCCACCTGCACGCGCGGACCATGGTCGAACGCGACGAATCGACGCCGGCTGTCGGCGTCGCCGTGCGGCTCATGGTCGAGTGGTACGCCCGAGCGGCCGCCGCAGCCGATCGGGCGGTGATGGGCGAAGGCCGCTGGCGGGTCTCCGATCGTGATCGCGCCGAATCCGATCCGGAGTTCACCGGTCAGTCGGCCATGGCCTGGTTTTCCGCCGAGCAGTCCAACTTGCTGGCCGCCGTGCACGAAGCCTGGCGTCTCGAGATGTACGAGACGGTGTGGATGTTCTGCGAATCGCTGTGGGCCTTCTACTACAACATGAAGGTCTACTCGGACTGGGTGGACACGCACAGGCTCGGCGTGGACGGAGCCCGTCGGTGCGGTAACCGTCCGGCCGAAGCCCGGATTCGCAACCAGCTCGCGAGAGCGTTCATCGACCTGCGCGATTTCGAATCCGCCGACGAACAGCTGGCGGCGGCGATCTCGGTCGCCCAAGGCGACCTGCGTTCGGAAGCGGTCGTTCTCGAATCGCGAGGATTGCTCTTCCGAGCACTGGGAAGGTTCGACGCCTCGGAAGCGAACCTCCGGCGAGCACGCGATCTCAACCACCAGCTGGGCAGTGATCGCGGTGTGGTCATCCAGACCTACCAGCTGGGGGACATGCTGGTCCAGGCCGGTCGCACGGACGATGGCCTGCGCACGCTCACCGAGGCTATGACCATCGCGGAGCGCATCCAGGACAGCATGTGCACGGCGAAGGTAGGGATCGCCCTCGGGAGCGCCTACGAGAGCCTCGCGCGCTTCGACGACGCCCGGTCGGTGCTGGGCTCCGCGGTGCTGACGACCCGCAGCAACCAGCTACCGGTGAAGGAAGCCCAGGCCCTGGAGATTCTCGTGAAGGTCGCCCAGCACGACAACGACCGGGAACTGCTGCACGACTCCGCCGAGCGGCTCGTCCAGCTGTACGAGGCTGCTGGAAGTCCCTTGGTCCACGTGGCCAAGAGCCTGCTGGATGAGGAACGGCCGTGAGCGCCGGGGTTCACCGGGACGGACGGTAGCAGAACTTCTCGATCTCGCCGTCCCGGTAGCAGTAGCTGATGGTGCCCGGCCGGTCCAGGGGATGCCCGTCGTACCACAGGCGGTACAGCACCACGGCCGCGGAGAACACGTCCGCCGTATCGGTTTCGAGCCGCGGACCATCGGAGACCCCGCGGACGAACCGGATCGCGCATCCACCCGCGTGGCGGTAGGCGGCCAAGCCGGCGCTGCGTACCACGGAAGGCACCTCGGCCCCCGCCGTGCCGTGCTCATCTTCGGTCCCGAGGACCTCGACCGCCCACTTCTCGCCCGCCACCCGGTCGAGCGGGTGCGTGTGCAGGAGGATCTCGCAGCCGAGCGTCCGCGCGTTGTCCACTTCGGCGTGATCGGCCACTTGCCAGGCCTCAGGGTAGAGCCCTGTCCTGGCGACGACGCCGGGATACCGTTCGATGTGGACCCTGTCGGTTCCGGTCCGGCCGCTCGCACCGAATGTCGCGGTGGCGAGCCAGTTCGTCGTCCGGCGGCCGAAGTCGGGCTCCGGGTCGTCGACCGGCGTCATCCGGGGCGGCTCCGCGAGATCAGGAAGTCCCGCCGCGCCTCGCACGACGGCACGCAGGTTCGCCCAGGACTTCCCCTTCTCCTGAAAGATCGTGCTCGCGATCTCATCGGCGGAAAACCGGGGAGGCAGGGAGAGGTGGTCCTCGATCTGCCGGCGGAGGTCGCCGTCCACGTCGAGCATGGTCGCCTGCGCGCAGAGCCGCGCCAGGGGCGAATCCGGCACCAGTTCCTCTCTCCCGTCGGAAGCGAGCAGAAAACGGCACCCGATCGACGCCGCGTAGATCGAGAGTGACGAGTGATCACCCAGTGTGATGTCGGCCGCGATCAGACCTGCTTCCCACGGGGTCCGCGGCGGAACGATCACCAGCCCGCTGTCGAGTTCGTCCCGCAGCTTGTCCTTGACCGCCGCTGGCGAGTCCGCCGACCAGATGTTCGGGTGCATGATTAGCAGCACCCTGTACTGGTCCATGGGCAGCTGCCCCAGGAGAAGCTGGATCAGCCGCTTCGCGGTCGCCATAGTGGCGTTCTTGCCCCACGTCGAGGTAACGGCGACGAGCTTCTGCCCGGGCCGGACCTTAAAGCGATCCCGGAACTCTTCCCGCCTCTTCTTCGAGGCGACGATCCGGTCGAACACCGGATCACCGACCACCACCGCCCGACCGACCGCGCCTGGCACGCTCGCCGCCAGCAGCGCGATCTGGTCCTCGTGGGACATGACGATCACCTGCGGGATGATCTCACCGGAGGGTGTGGTCAGCTGGATCGGCGCCAGGCCGGTCGGGTGCTCGTCGCTCTCGGTCGACGACGGCACCAGCCGGTTGTAGCCGGCTCCGTGCGGCGCAACGACCACGGACCCGTTCAGCTCGCCGAGGGCCGCCGTCGCGTGGGCGGCCAGGATCACGTCAAATCGTGTGGCCTTGGCCTCTTCCCGGGTTAGGAGGTGGTGGCCGATCTTCTCGATGTGAGACCCCAAGCCCCGGGCGAAATCCGACCCTTCTTCGACGACGAACTTGATATGCGGGCTCTCCGGGTGCAAGGCTTCCCGGAGGGTGCGCACCCGGTCGAGCTCCGTGAACGTTCTGACCACGACGAGCACCGAGAACGGCGACTGCAGCGTTCGTCTGTCACGGTCGTCGTTCCGACCACCCACTCGCCATGCCCCGATCGTGTGGCTTGAGATCAACTATTGCTACTGCGAGTAGCAGATGGTACTACTAGAGACCTACGGCAGATCGCCACCTGGCTGACCTGCAACTGGCAATGGGCTCACACGTCGATAAGCTAGCAGGCGGTGACCATCTCAGACTAGTGGAGAAGCGGTTGAGCACGCCCGGGGGACGCAATCCCGTCGCCGCGCAGCGCGGCCTCCTGGCCGAACTGCGCCGGCTGCGCGGCGCGGCCGGACTGACCCAGAAACAGGTCGCGGCCGACCTCGAATGGTCTCTTTCCAAGGTGATCCGCATCGAAGGCGGCACTGTCGGCCTGTCGATCACCGACCTGAAGGCCCTGCTCGCCCGCTACGGGGTCGTGGACCTCGCGGTCATCGAGCGGCTCTCCGACGCCGCTCGCGAGTCACGGGAAAAAGCCTGGTGGGACGATCACCGGCCGTATGTGACCCCGGAGCTGATCAACTACATCGCGGTCGAAGCCGCCGCGGCGAGCATGTGCGAGTACCAATCGTTCGTCGTCCCCGGGATCCTGCAGACCCCGGCCTACATCCGCGCCATCGGCGCCGCCTTCGACGCCACAGAGGACGCCACCGAGCGCGCGGTCGTCATGCGCACGGAACGCCGGCGCCTGCTGACCGCGGCTGACCCTCTCGACGCGAAGTTCGTCTTGGACCAGGCGCTGATCTGCCGGACCGTCGGTTCGGAGGACGTGATGCGGGAGCAGCTCGACTTCCTGTGTGAGCTGAACCGCCTGTCGAATGTCTCCATCCAAGTGGCTCTGCTGGGCCGCGGCGTGACCGACGGGATGCAGAACTCATTCACGATCTTCGACCTGCCTGGCCAGGAGCACGTCGTGTACCTTGACCAGCCCGGCGCGGTGGTACTGGCCCGGACCGATCCCGACGAGGTCGGCCGGTACCTGGACGCCTTCGACCGCGTGAAGAGCTCGAAACACAGTTCCCCAGCGAGCGAACTGGAAGCCACGATTGGGCGCATCCGTTCCCAGCGATAGCCGAATAGCGCACCACTTGGCGCACGTCGCCAGTTCGGCCCACTGGCGACGTGCGTAGTTTCTTGAGTGGAACCAAAAGCTTTACAAAAGAGGGTAGCATCGGGTAGCTCGAAGCACGTCCATCGGCCGGGGCGATCTCCTGGCCGATCATGGGTCGGGAGGGCCTGATGACCGGACGACTTGATGCACCCGCAATTACGGTCGAAAACCGAGGGATATCATGGTTACGAAGTTCCCGTTGTCACCCCACGAACGATCCGAAGTGCACGGAAGTAGCACTCACCGGTACGATCATTCGGGTTCGCGACTCCAAGTCACTCCAAGCAGGTGAACTGCATGTCAGCCGTTCGAGCTGGGCTCAGTTTCTTCGCCAACTGAGCGCAACGGCCGGAAGGAACGACTCTGGCGCCTGATACTGAAAATTTCCGCAAATCTATGGTAGGCGCTTCGACAACATTGTGCTGAGCGCGGAAATGCACATGCCGATGCACGTGTGCCGTTCGGCCTCTTGTGCGACGCCCAGGATTTGTCCTCTTTATGTCCAACCCGACACGACGGAAATGGCGAACACTCCGTGGCCATTTCGACAGCCGCCAGGGCGTCTCGTGAGCCACTCGTGTTTTGCCGCGCTGGGTGAACGAGCGGCCAGCGCTTCTCCGGAGCGCCGCCGCCCGCCCAAGAGCAGATCAACGCAGTTTCGCCGTCAGCAAGTTGGGGTCGACGTTGGTGTTGTACGCGACATTGGCCACGTACAACGTCGTCCCGTCGACGCGGCAGCGGTCGGGTTTGCAGGCCGTCCGCAGCCGTCAAGACCGTCTCGTGCGCGCCGTCCGGATGCACCAGCAGCACCTCGCTCGCGGTGTTCGTCGTGATCAAAGCCGTGTTGTCCGCACCGGGGAACACCAAGTGGCTGGGGCGGGGCGTCGGGTGGTGATGGACGACGACCGGGTCGAGTTGCCGCTGACGTTCGCGGTGTTCGCCGGCGTGGTCGCGTTCTTCGACGCTGGACAGCGTGGCGACGAACCCGATGTCGGGCTGGAAGGCGATGTGCAGGCGCGCCCGGGACAGCCAGCCGTTGTCGTCGGGGCCGCCGAGGTTCCAGTACGCGGTCGCGGTGTGGCCTTCCCGGCGGACGACGGGGTCGGGATGCGGGTCGATCGCGGTGTCGATGGCCAGATCGGCCGGTGCGGCGGGTTCGGCGTCGTGCGGGCGGACATCGGTTTGTGGATGGTGAAGCCTGAGCCGGGGCGTTCGCCGGCGATGGCTACGCACATGCCCTGGTCTTGCACGACCGTGCCCGGCCGTTGCTGGCCGTCCCAGGCGAAGTCGACGCGGTCGCCTTCGGTGTTGCGGTGCTGAAGCGACGGCAGCCAGCCCGCCGGGACCAGGTGGGCGGGAATGAGGGCCTTTTCCAGGTCGGTGCTGTCCGGTTGCCGTTGCCAGAGCCAGACCAGCTCCTGGGTGCCGGAGGTGGCGGCAGGATCCGATGCGGTGGTGTCGGGCACGACGGATTGCTCCTTCTCAGCGGATGGCGAGTCGCGGTCGAGGTACCGGGCGGTCGGTGAGGATGCGGGGGTTATCGCGACCGGCGGCGATGCCATCGCGGATGGTTCTGGTCAGTTCGCGGGCGTCGAAGTCGGCGACGCCGAGGTGGTGGCGGGCGGCGTTGGTGAGGTGGTGGGTGATCGCGGCGGCGCTGATCCAGCCGTTGCCGTGCAGTTCCCCGAGTGCTGCTGCGGCGGCGTAGACGGCGATGTGGCGGTGGCCTTCGGTGGCGGTGGCGGTGGCGGTGGCGACGTTGCGGCACTCCGCGGTGACGGCGGCCTGGACGTAGGCGGTGACCCGGCGGCTGGTCCCCGGCAGCGGCGGTGGTGGCGGATGCGCTGCCGGTGGGGGTGCTGGTGGCGGGGTGAGAGCGCGGACGAGCCAACTGGGCAGCACGGCGACTGGAAGGTCCCAGGTGATGGCGTAGAGCCACCGGGACGCCGTGGACGATGGCGAGGGACCCCGGGGCGGCGATGAGCGCCCCGGGTCCGCGGGTGTCGACGTGCCAGCCCAGCCCGCGGCCGCGTCCGCCAACGGTGCTGCGCAGCCGCGACCCGGGTGGCCGGGCGAAGTAGCGGTGTTCGCCGCCGCGCGGGGTCGCGACGGAGAATGTGTCGACCGGGTCGGGCTCGCCGACCTGTTGCGCCAGCAGGGCGAGGACGTCGCGGCCGTGGGCGACGCCGCGGCGGGCCCACGGTAGGGGGATCGATCCGTGGGCGGCGTCGAGGTCGAGGACGAGCAGCCCTGCCGGGCCGCAGGCGATGCCGACGTTGTGCCTCGGGTGGCGGCGCCACCAGCGGCGGATGCGGTCGGGATCGCAGGTCGCTCGCTGCTGCCAGTTGGGAATGGCGGGCCGTTTGCCGCGCGGGGCGAGCGGGAACACCGGCCATCCACGCCCGGCGGCGTCCAGCGCGGCGCCCAGCAGACCGTCGGCGCGGGTGAGGAGCGTGGCTGCCCGCGCGGTCGTCGTGGGCGTGCTCATGGCACCAGTTCAGCGGCGATCGGGGCCGGGATGGGGTCGATGACCATGGCGGCGGCGTTGTCGGTGCCGCCGAAGTACCGCGCGGCGAGCGTCAGCCGGTTTGCGCACGCGGCCGGGTCGCTGAAGGTGCGGCAGGCGCGGGTCAGGGAGGCGTGGGGCACGGGTTTGTGGACGCCGTCGCTGGTCAGCAGCAACCGTCGGCGCGGCCCTGTTGTGGTGACGTGGCCGAGGGAGCCGTGATCCGCGGTGGCGACGGAGCTGGTGACGACGTTGTCGTGCCGGGCGGCCAGCTCCTCGAGTTCGTCCGGACGGTCGCGGTAGTGCTCGGCGAGGCTGTCGCGGAGTTCTGGGCCGTCGGTGTGGTCGAGGGTGAGCTGGGTGAGGACGTCGGCGAGAGGGTCGTATTCGTAGGCGCGGCAGTCTCCGACCCACGCGATGTCCCACCCGTCACGTGGTTCGGGTGGGAGCGGGGCGGCGACGACCATGACGGTGTCGCCGCCGTGGACGGTGGCGAGGGTGGCGGTGGCGGCGAGCAGCCCGGCGACGGCGCCGCGGTCGGCGGCGGCGTAGGCGGCGGTTGCCGCCGCGCTGCCTGCGGCGTGGGCGGCGAGCGGGTAGTCGCCGATGCCGTCGGCGACGGCCCAGCCGTGGCGGGCTCCGGCGCGGGAGACGTGGGTGCCGGTGGCGTCGGCTTGGTGGGTGCGATCGCCGATGCGCAGCGCACTGCCGGGCAGGTAAGCGGAGTGGTCGGCGGCGTCGCGGCGGTGGTCGCGGACCAGGGCGCGGGCGTCGCGGTGGGATTCGGCGATCTCGGCCCAGCCGCAGCGGCAGGTGGCGTGGGTCCAGCACGGGCCGGGCGGTAGCAGGGCGTGGGGCCAGATGAGATGGTGCCCGGCGGCGTAGGTGCTGGTGCGGTGGATGTGATTGAAGACCGGCGGAAGGTGCGGATACATCGAAGCGACTCCGTTCACGCGCGGGGCTGGCGGCGAGCCCGGCGGGACGCGAGGACGACGGGGTGGACAAGAACGGGGCGGGCCCGACAGCGCATTGCGCGGGCCGCCCCCGGGGCGAAGAAACGGGTGCGGCGACGGTCCGGGCGGCTAGACCGCGGCGCCGATCAGCTCCACCCCGGCCTCGGTGTCCTGCTCGACCGGCTCCTGATCGGTGCCGGCGGCGTCATCGGCGTGGTCGGTCGCCGTGTCGCTCTGGCCGTCCGCGCTCGCGTCGTCGTCGACGGCGTCGATCCCGGTGGTGGGGTCCTCGACTTCGGTGTGGTCGGAGACGTCGTCGTCCGGGGCCTCGGCACCGTCGGCCTCGCCGCACTCGCCGGTCGTGCCGCCGTCGCTCATGGCGTCGGTGGCGAGGTCGCCGAGCTGCGCGGCGATCACGTCCTGCTCGGTCTCCGGGTCGATCACCTTCCGCTCCACATCGGAGGCGGGATAGCCCCAGCCGATGATTGCGGCCATGTACGCCCGTGCCGAGCCCCACGGGCTGCGCCAGGTGTTGCGGGAGATGTCGGATTCGATCGCGCAGAGGGTGAGGAACAGGTCGTAGAGGGTGGCCTTCCCCGCGGTGGGAGCCTTGCCGATCTTGCCGATCAGGTCGTAGAGGGTGGAACCGACCGGCAGGCCGATCAGCTTCATCGCCATCGGGTGATTGCGCTCGAACGCGCGCCGCAGCTCGTAGCCGCCGTGGGCTTTCTGCAGCGCGAGGAACAGCTGCGCGCCCTGCGGCGCGGTCTTGCGCTGCAGCAGCCCGGCCAGCCATTCCCGGCGCGGGGCCTGCGAGGCGTCCCAGTCCTTGTTGTTCTGGATCACCCACTTACGGATGATCCGCGCCTTCTGACGCTCGAGTTCCTCGGCGGCCTGCGCGGCGCGCGCGGCCGCGATCACATCCGCCTGCTCGGCGGCGTCCTCGTCGTCGGAGGACTCGTGGTCGACGGATGTGCCGGTGCTGGTGGTGTCGGCGGCCGCGGGGGTGAAGTCCGCGCGGCCGGCCGGGGCGTGGCTGAGGGCGTGACGATGGGCGAGGAAGTCGGCGCAGCCGTAGACGGCCACCGGGATCTGGTTGCCCTGCTGGTCGTGGTGGTCGGTCTCGATCCAGGCGCCGTGTCCTGGGCAGGACGCGTGGTCCTCGGCGGTCAGCTCGGTGTTGGGCTCGTCCTCGGGGGTGGGGCGCAGCCGGTCCAGGGAGCGGGCGTCCCCGTGACTGTCGGGCAGGCTCGTGTCGAAGATCGTGACGCCCGCGGCGGTCAGTTCTTCGGTGAGGTCCTCGGTCAGGGCTGCGAGCCGCTGCTGGTCGGCGCGTTCGGTGCGCTTGCGCTCGGCGAGCTGGGCGAAGTTGTTCGGTGCCGTACGCGCGGTGAGGATGAGCTCCTTGGCCGTGTCGGTGTCGCCGGCCTCGTCGAATTCGGCGATGACCGCGGCCTGCAGCAGATCGAGGTCGTAGCGCTCGGCGGCCTTGAGCGCCAGCTCGCTCTGCCCGGCCTGCAGCACGTTCTCGACGTAGGCCTTGCCCTGCCTGCCCAGCGCCAGCTTGCGGGCGATTCCGGCGGGCTTGAGGTTGAACGCGGCGAGCTGCTGCAGGCCGCGAGCGGTGTCGGCCAGCGTCAGGGGCTTGCGGAGGGCGGGGTCGTTCTCGATGAACTGGTTGATGATCCGCTCGATGGTGGCCTTGCGCTCGTCGGCCGGCGGCGGGGTCTTCATCCAGATCGGCACCGTGCAGCCGGCTTCACGGGAGTTGAGTACCCGTCGCTGGCCTTCGGCGACCACGATGGCGCCGGTGTCGTAGTCGCGGTAGCCGTTGACCGCGGTCTTGACGCCGTGGGTCTTGAAGTTCGCGGTCGTTTCCTCGTCGGCTTCGGCGTTCTCGGTGCGCACGTTCTCGGCGAGCAGCACCTCGTCCGGCTTGGCCCAGATGATGGTGTCGATCTCGGCGTCCCACTGCGCGTGCAGCGCGGCTCGGTCCTCGTCGGACAGCTCGTCGAGCGGGTTCTCCTCGACGTCGGTGGAGGACGTGTCGCCGTCGGGGGCGGTGTCGACGGTGACGGCACCGCCCAGGTCGTTGGTGGGGAGGTCGGTGTCCGGTGTGGACGCCGGGGTGTCGCGCTGGGTCGGCAGATCCATCGTGCTGGTCACGAAGGGCTCCTTTGCACGGGCCGGCCGGTCACCGGAGACGAATCCGGTGACCGGCCACGAACCCCGCACCACCTCCTTCTCCACTACCGCGTCGCGGTGATGGAGAAGCGGAGTGCGGGCGTCCCGGTCGGGACGCACTCGCCCAAGCGGGGCCGCCGCGTCGGCGGCAAGCCCGCCCCTTTCCTGCCCATCCGCCGCCGACGTCGTGATCGGGCGGGCTTCCGCTGACGCCAGGTTCCGCTAGAGTGCGTCGGCCCGACCGGAACACCCGTGCCCGCTTTCTCAGCGCAGCAACTCTTTTCGCTCACGATCTGTTTCCATAGGCACCAGCACACTGCCGCAATGGAGTGGACGTTCTTCTTCCGTTGTGGGGCTAGCGCGGAGACGGGTTCCGCAGCAGGCCGAGCATTCCGTCGCGGTGTGCGAGCGTCAGCCAGATGTCGGTGATGTCCGGGTGCGGTCGGTCGTCGAGGTCGGCGCGTGTCCAGGCCAGCTGCAGGCAGCGCGCAGCGGTGCGGGTCGAAATCCGGCCCTCCTGGACCGCGTCGTCCAGCTGCTGTGCCGCTTTGTCGGGAAGGTCGGCGACGGCCTGGGTGTAGCTGATCTCGGTTCCGGGTTCCGGTGCGGCACCCCAGCGGCTGCGTGCTCGTTCGCGGGCCAGGGCGACGGAGTCTCGCAGCGATTCCAGCGACGGCAGCGGCGAGTCGGACTCGGCGACGGTGACGTGGCGGACGAACAGATCGATGCGGTCGATCAACCACAGCGGAATCCGCGCGAGATACCACGCACGCTGCTGTGTGGTGCAGCGGCAGTCCTCGGTCCGCGTGCTGCCGCAGATGCAGTCTCGTGCGGTGAAGACCATGCGAGCCGCCGCCGGAAGAGCGCGGTTGCGGCCGGCGCGTGCGACGGTCACCGCGCCGTTCTGCAGTGCCGGGCGGAGGGCCTCGATGGTGCGGGTGGAGAAGTCGGGGACGTCCTCGACGGTCAGGACACCGCGGTGGGCGAGGGTCAGCGATCCCGGCCGGCTGGCGGATCCGACGATCGAGGCGATCGTGTCGTCGGGGCGCAGGGAAACACCGGGCGGCTGGGTGCTGCCTGCGCTGTCGGGGAGTGGTTCGCCGGCCAGGGAATGCCATGTGCTGACGTCGCTGACTTTAGTGTTGGTGAGGTCGGCCATCAGGGTCCAGATCAACTGCGGCAGCAGCAGGATCGGCGTGCCGGGGGCCGCGACGTGCAGGATGGGGTGGCCGCCCGCGGCCGCGACTGCGGCCGCCCGGACCGCCGCGGGCGCCAGCCGGTCCCAGAGGTCGGGGTTCCAGGATGGCCGTGACCGTCCTCGGTCGCTCGATTCCGGCGGCGCGGCCGGGGCGGGTTCGTCGCGCAGCCAGGTGACCAGGTCATCCAGGCACGCGACCGGGACGAGGGTGAGGCCGGGGACGTGGCTGAGCTCTTCGGTGTTGGCGGTGGGCATGACCAGGTGGGTGAATCCGGCGTCGGCGGCGATCGCGCGGGGCAGCACATCGGGAACGGGCCGGACCGTGCCGTCGAGGCCGAGTTCGCCGATCAGCGCGGTCGCGGTGAGCCGCCGCACCGGTACGGCGTCGGTGACGAGCAGTGCGGCGGCCGCGGCGGCGAGATCGACGTCGGAGCGCGGGTGTGCGGTGGAGGCGGTCAGGTGCACGCCGCCGTCGGGCCAGGACAGGCCGCTGTTGCGGATGGCCGCGCGCACCCGGTCGCGGGTCTCGCGCGAGACCGTCGGGCTGAGGCCGTGCACGCGCAGCCCCGCGTCGCCGACGCTGAGGTCGGCGCGGATGTCGACGATCCGGGCCTGGGAATCGTCGAGGGTGACTACACGGGTACGGGCTTCCATGACTTCGTCCTTCCAGAGATAAGAAAGGAACTCCGGCGCCGGTAGGGCGCCGGAGTCGGGGCGTGCGGCGGCTGCGGCGCCGAAGGTCAGCAGCAGGTGTCGGGCGCGGCGGGCGCGGTGTGGGCGGCGGCGCGTTGACCGACGAGCGCGGCGAGGGCGAGCGCGTTCTCGACGGTGGCGTCGATGCTGAACCGGACCCGGCGCTGGCGGTCGCGCCAGACCGGCTGCAGCACTTGCGCGGTCGCGAACAGCGGCTGGCCGTAGGCACCGACGGACACGGTGTTCGCACCGGCGGCCGGGGTCGTGCCGAAGCCCGCGCCGATCGCGGCGAGAAGGTTGGAGAGGTCGGCGGTGTCGCATGCGCGCCGGTGTGCCAGGTCTTTCGCTGCGTCGATCAGTTCGACCACGTTGGGGATCAGCCGTCGGGCGAGGTCTTTGCCGACCGCGGCGGCGGGCCGGGTACGCGCCACGGTCGCTGACGGCCGGACCATTCCGGTGGGCTGGTGGGGACTGAGCTCGGAGTCCAGCCAGGCCTCCAAAACCAGCCGATCCCGCGCCGCGCCCGACGCGACGGTCACGCTGATCCACCCGCCTTCCGGACCGATCAGCGCGGCGTCCTCACCGACACAGCGGGGTGTGGCGGCACGCCACGGCTCACCGATCACCTCCGCGACCGCGCGCAGATACGGCATCAAGTCGTTCGACATCTCCGGGGTTTCCTTTCGATCGCGAGGTGTGCAGTCCGGTCGCCGGTGCCGCGATCGCGGCACCGGCGACCCCGGGCGGCACGTCGTGGAGCCAGTGACAGCGCGGACCGCGGCCACGGCGGCGCTGCACCTGACCGGCACCGATAGGCAGCAGGCGGCCGCCGTGGTCCCGGGCAGCGCTACCGTGGGCCTCCGGACGTGTCCGGCCGGTCAACGCCGGGCGCTGCGGTTGACCGGGCGCTGGTGCGGCGGGCGGCGCGTGCGGCATCGACGCCGGCTTGCCAGCGGCTCCAGCGGCGCCCGGCTTGGCGGGCCTTGAAGTGGGCGATGTTGTTCGCCGGGATCCCAACCGGTGTCGGCCCGAGTACGGCCAGTAAGTCGGAGTCCTCCTGCGAATGCCAGCCCGCGGCCGCGATCGACTGCTCATCGGGGAAAACGTCCGCAACCCGATCTGCTGCAGGGTCCAATGTGGAGTCTTGGGTGCCGCCGTAGGAGTAGACCCACCAGAAGTTCCGCGGCGGATTAGGCTCGACCAGCTCCCGAAAGGCCGCCACTTCCTTGGTGTAGGCGTAGAACCGGGTACGCTGACGGGCGCGCATGATCTCCAGCCACGCGGACAGGTAACCGCGGGAGTAGAAGTCGCCGCTGTCGTGGATCCGCACCCACGCGTCGATGAACCGCTTGTGCGACAGCTCATCCAGCATCGCGTGCTGCCAGCCGGGCAAGTCGTCCAAGGTCCAGCGCAGATTTTCCTGATGCCGCGCTCTCACCTGAGGAAAGAGGTAGGTTCCGTTGCGGGCGTAACACGCTTGTGCGCACACCCCGGCCGAGGGGCAGGCGTTGTAGTTACGGCCGTCCGGTAGTTTCCCGGCGAAGGCGGGTAGGGACCAGTTCCAGATCCCGAGCCGTTTCAGTTCGCGGTTCTGCCGCAGTAGCGTCATCGTGTCCACCGTCCTCACGCCACTCGACGCATGGGGAGGTCACACCAAGATTCGGTTTCTTCCACTGTACACCCGCTATGCGACGGCGACGAGACTCCGGAACCCCACGGGTTTGGACTGTCCTATCCGGATTCACCAGCCGGCTATCAGGTCAACGCGGCGAGTTCGCGACGGCGGGATGCCCACTCCGATAACGTCCACGCCGGCGGCAATACGGTCGCCGAGGGCGCTCAGAACGAACGCGCGCTGGCCGAGGAAGAACGGCGCGGTGTACCAATAGCACGGGGAATGCAGCTCCTCGGCAACCAATAGGCCGACACCGGTGACGTAGGCGGCGGTGCGCGGCCGGCAGACGCGCGATCATGCTGTCAGTAGCCGACAACAGCCGCAGCACTGATGGCCAGCGCCTCCTGGTGGATCTCCACCACGTTGAAGGCGTTGGTCCGTTTGCGGGCCTCGGGCGCGGGCGCGTCGGCACCCTCCAGGCGCTGCCGATTCGCGTCCGGGTCGCGCAGGTCGTCGGCTGCCAGGTGAAGATCGTGCTGTGGTCGACTGGCCGCCGATCAGGCCGCGGATCGAGGACAGCGGCGGGGTGTCGTTCGGCGTAACGCCGAACAGATCCCGACATAGTTCGGGCTGTTGAATGTGTCGAGCATTCCGGTGATGCCGGGTAGTCAGTGATCACTCCTGTAGCGGTTTCGACGCTTGGCACCCGGGCGCACGCTTCAGCGGCTGGTCTTGGAACGGTCGAGCAGCTGGGCGGTCTTCAGCCGCAACGCCTCTCGGTGGTCGCCCTTGCGCTCCGCTTCGCGGATCTGGTCCGCGAGCGAGACGCCGCCTCGGTGGCCCTGCCGGGGTCGGGGTTCGGCTCTCGCCGACCGTCCTGGCCTGCCGCCAGGTTTAGGTCGAAAGGCTTTGCGTTTGCCGCAAATCAAAGAATGCCGATTATAAGTTACGCTAGATCAGATTGCTCGATCCAAAAGTGACTGCGTTTCCCAAGTCATATTGAAGCACCTGCACTTGAAGGCGTGAACGCGATGATCCTAATGGTCCAGGATGTAGACACCGCTCTTTTTGTGTCACGCTGGGATCGCATACGCCCTGGTCGCCCGAGGACAATCGAGGAGTATTTCTCGCTGGAGACCCGAAGACTTGGCGTAACTAACTACGTATTCCTGATGAACTTAGGGTCAGCTGAGCAGTCAATACCGCTACATCTGACGCCGTGGTGGCGGCGGCCCAGTCCGCGACCTCTTGCGCGCCGTACCCCCGCGGTGCCGGCGAACTGCTCGCCGATACGACGGACCAACGGCTCCGGCAGCGAGCCTTCCTCGTGGATGATCTCCGCGAGGTTGAGGACGTCCAGCAAATCCATCACCAGCCAACGCTTGCCGCTGTCGAGGACCGGGTCGAACTGCCTGAATAAAGGAACGTCTCAAATCCCGCCGACGGCTCCGACGCCTGCTTCGCTGACACTTAAGATCAAGTAACAGGAGACGGCCCGATTACAGCCTGTCGTCGTCGCGTTGAGAGAGATCGACATTTGCTGCGCCATCAAGGTGTTCGACGAACGAGTTGCGGCGATCGGGACATCGGGAACATCGGCGTCGTTATACTTCCTGCATGGACGCGTGGAGGCGCCAGAACAGTCCTGGTCCGCGCCGCGGCCGGCGGTGTGCGCACCGGCTGCGGTCCGTCGGTGCGGTAGCCGTTCTGCTTGCGCTGGCTGCCGGCTGCGGAACGGGAGACGGGTGGGAGCAGCATTCCGTCGAGTACGCCGTTCAGGTGCTGGGGCCGTTACCCAGTTACACGATTCAGTACCACGGGGCGGGCATGGACTCCCGGGAGGAGTCGTCAAGGTCGCCGATCTGGCAGAAGCGGGTGAGAGGCCAGTTCAACTCGGCGATGGATATTACGGTGCAGGTGGTGGCCGAACCGGCCGAGTTGCCCGACTTGCCCGATGGCCTGCTACCTCCGCTGCCGACGCTGTACGTGAGCTGCGGCATCGCCATCGACGGGCACGTGCTGTCCAGTGAGACCAGCCGTGGCCTGGGAGGGCTGGTTCTGTGCTCGGCGAGGCCGTCCGAACTTCCCTACGACGCGCTCGGCGGCGGGAGCGGGGTGGTGCCTTTCCTATTTGCGATCGGTTTCGTCGCGGTGACCGTTCTGAGCGCGATGGTGGCGTACGCACGGCGACGGCGTCCGGAGCAGGAAGAGCGGGAACAGTCGGGGTACGAGAGCGCACCTCATTTCCGGCTCATGGTGCGGTGTGGGGGAGTGGGGTTGGTGATCTTGTCTGTCGGTCTGCTGCTGTCGTTTTCACTGGACACGCCGCTGGCACTGCCGCGCCCGCCGGTGCTGCCGATGGTTCGGGTGCCCTATCCGGATTGGCCGACGACCTTGCCGGGAGGGAACTGATCAATGGGCACCCGCGCAGCGAACCAGATTCTTGCTGTCGCGGCGGCGTTGTCCGTCGCGTATGGGCATGGCCTGCTGCTCGACCTCGTCAAGCCGGACCTGCGAAGCCCGATACCGTGGATGACGTTCGTCGCGCCGCCGCCCACGGAAATGTTCACGCTGGTGCGCGCGTGCGTCCTGGTGAGCTGGGGAGTCGCGGCGGTGGTGTCGCTGGTCGGCCTCGTCCGGCAGCGGCAGGGGGCCGGTCGCGGCGCGGGCGTGTGGCAGTTGACGGTCGCGGGGGTGCTGCTCGCCCCGTTCGTGATCACACCCGTGGTCGTCCTGGCCCGCAATCTCGGCGCGACGGCGATCTGCGTCCCCAGCACCGCGTTCGCGCTGTGGGCGCTGACCAAGATGCAGCACTACCGGCGGATGACTTGCTGGGTGCCGCTCGCGGGACTGGCATGGGGGTGTCTGATCGCGGCAGGGTTCGCCTCAGCCATGAGCGCCTGGTTCTACCAGTACGGCGCCGCCTACCTGCTCGACCTGGGCGTCGCGCTCCAGGAACCGGGTGCGACCGTGGGACGGCTGATGACCTTGCGAGCGCTCAACACCGGATTCTTCGAGGAACTGGGCAAGGCAGCGGGTATCGCCATGCTGTATTTCGGGTTCCGGCGGCACATCGACGACGTCGTGTCCGGGATCGTCGTCGGTGCCGCGGTCGGCCTCGGGTTCAACTTCAGCGAGACCGTGCTGTACATGTCGGTGTTCGATGGCGCGGCCTACCAGTACTTCGGCCGCCAGTCCGTCGGCTTGTTCGCCTCCCACGTCGCGTTCACCGCGCTCGTCGGCGCGGGCATCGGCGCGGCCCGCCAGCTGCGCGAACGCTGGCAGAAGATCGTGGTCGTGTTCGCGGGCCTGCTCGCCGCCGCCGGCACCCACTTCGCCAACAACGCCCTGCAGCCTCACACCACGGATCTGCGGCACCACCTGTTCGGGAACAACGTATGGCTGCGGGATCTGCTGGGAGTCCCGATGACGATCGTCCTGTTGCAGGGCCCGCTCGTCGTGTTGTACCTACTCCTGTCGTGGCGCGGCAACCGTACCCAGGCCAGCGCGATCGCCGTGGAGCTGGCCACTGAAGCGCGCACGGGGCACGGTGCGGTCACCGAGCAGGAGGTCCCGATACTGCTCAGCCCCGCACGCCGGTTCTTCCTGCGCTACCGAACGTTCCGCCGACAGGGTCGCGGCGCAGCCCGCCACCTGCGAAAGCTGCACGCCGCCCAACTCGAGCTGGCAACCCTGCGTTGGCACCGCACCCGCGACGAGGTCGCCCCGGGCAGTCCCGACGAACAGACACTGCGTGAACGGGTGCTCGACTTCAAGAGCGGTCCTGCGCGGACGGCCAGCGAACCCGACAAACTCCTGACAGAGGTGACCGCATGATCACCGCAGCAGTGCCCCGTGTACTGGCCATCGTGGGGCTCGTCCTGCTCGAGGTTCTGCTGCATCCGGCGGTCGCCTCGGCGTGCGGCATCTCCTATCAGGCGGGCCAGCCCGCGTCACCCCAGGGCTGCGCCACCCCGCCTGCGGTCGTCGGGGCTGTCGCCGTGGGTGGCGCGGCCGCGGCCGCGGCCGTGGCGGCTGCAGCGAGGGCCCTCAGCGCGGGCGCGAAGGCGGGTGCGGCTGCGGCCCGAGTCAGCGTGTCCGCTAGCACGGCTCGTGTCGTCACCACGGCCGCACCCGCAGCGAGCGCGCCTGCGACCACCCCGCGCAGCGTGACCGGCACATCCCAGCCCGGGGCGGGCCTCCCAACGGGAACGCCATCCTCACTGCAGCAGGTGGCTCGAGCGGCCGAGGCGGCGAATCAGGCGATCGCCCACGCCAACGCTGCCGCGGACGCGGCAGCACGCGGTGAGGGAGAACGGGCCGTTGACTCCGCTACCATGACCGCGAATGCCCTGCGGAACATCGCGGCGATCGCCGCCGTCGTTGCCGCCCCTCCGCAGGCGCCAGACCACGGCGTGGCGCCCGAGAACGTCGTGCGCGCAGAGGAGATAGCTACCGACCGCTCGGCGAACCGGTCCGCGCCTCTCGAGCCACTTCCCGCGGCGACGTCCGCGGATGCGCCGGGCCGCGCGACGGGCACGGTCGACGGTGCCCGTCGAGTCGAGCACCCCTCGGCCGGCGCTGCCCCGTCCGGAACACGGAGCGCTGATCTGGCGGCGACAGCTCGAACAGCGGTCGACCAAGCGACCCGCCAGGCCGATGTCGTGGACCGGGTGGCAGCCGAGCTGAGCCAAACCCCGGTCGGTGCGCAGGCGGAGGCACTGACGAGGGAACTGGTGGAAGCGGCGGAGACCGCGGCCGACGCGACAGATGCCATGATCGATACCGCTACTTCCGTGGTCACCGACGATGTCCGGTCCGATGCGGTGGCAGAGGCGGCCGCGCGCCCGGGCCAAGTGACCGACGTGTACACGCCCCCTGGCGCGAACGTGTTGGCACAGGAGTCGATCATCGATGTGAACGACCTGCTCCGCGTCCTCGGGAACATGGACGACACCGCCAGCAGGAACGAAATGCTGGTCTACTACCTGAACCATCCCGTCATAGGCCCCCAAATCTTTGGCCGGTTTTACAAGAAGATGGGCGACACCTGGATTTACAGGACGATCCCTCGTTTGCGCAATGTTCTTCTAGGAAACCATGTTCTGCCGGTGATCGAACGTGGCAGCGACGGAATAGTTCACGTGAAGGTCGGAAGTCGGGACGTTGCCAAAGCCCTCTACGTGAAGGACGCGCAGGGTGCACGAATCGTTCTGCACCACGACCGCGCGACCGCGCACAAGGGGCTTCTGCCGATGGGTGACCTTCTCAGCCAGCGACGGAACTCCATATTGATGAACCGCATCGATCCGTTTCGGCAGGTGGTCCTCGGTCAGACCGTCGCCGACTCCCGCTGGCCGGGTGCGGCGGTCGACAAGTTCGACCTGAGTGGTTGGAGCCTCATGATCACCAAGGTGAGTGAGATGCTGGGAATGATCGGCGGTACGCACGCTGCGTCGGTTCTCCAGGGAAATCTCAGTCCCGGTCACCGGCTCGTTCCGGTGCTGGAGGGAAAACTGAGTGGCCGGGACGTCCTCGATGCCATCTATCAGGTCATCGCGCCCACTGGCTCGACTGCTGGGTTTGTCCTCCTTGAGAACAAGGGGCCGGGCGCGCCACTGGGAAAGCGGCAGGGGTTGGATGGGAAAGACTACGAACAAGGTCGCCGGGAGAATTTCGCCGCGGTGATCGATGCGATGGTCAAATCCAAGCTCTATGGTGAGGTTCTTGACGAACTCCAAGGGGCCTTCGACAAGAATCGCGTGGCTGCCTTCTATGTCCGTGCGCTCGTCGAGCACGACGGCGGGGGAATCCCCCAGGGTCAATTCACCATGGCCGCCCAGAAGGCTGCCCTTCTCGCGGCCGAGGAGTACATCGCCGCTCAAGGCATCACCGATCCCGATAGAATCAGAGAGATCCGCAGAGCCGCCGCCCTGGGTAGTGCCAAGTATGACGGATGCGAGGTCATGAGGTTCGATATCGGAACCACTGCCGACCTCCCGCTGAAGTGGCCATGATTCGCGCAGAAGATCGAGAAGCAATCGCAATACGAAAGAGGCGGCGTGGCATCAGTCGGAGGTGTCGCGGAACATCCCTCCGTTAAGAGCGATAAGAAAGATGATCAGAGCGTAGGCGATCGATATACTGTGAACGATGTCGATCCCGGCAAGGAGGATGGGATTGCTCGTGATAATGCAGGCGCCACTTCGTCGTCTCAGTGAGTGCACGGTAATTTGACTTTCTAATCCCGAGAGGGCTGCCGAGGAGGAGGGCGAACGATAAAGTAACGGTGGCGCGGAGGAAAAGACTGTCCTTGAACGGATGGCAGCCCTGCGGCGCCAGCTCCTTGGCAACCTCACCGACGCTCTGACGCTGCTCATGAAGCTGGGTGATGCTCCGGACGCAGGAGTCGCTCACGCTCTTGGGTCGCAGCGCGAATGGGAGAAGGTCTCGAGGCTGGCAGTCAAGGTGCAGTCCAGGATCTACTCCAACGAACCCGAAGTCGACAACGAACCCGAAGTCGACACCAACGACGAGGAAGACGCTTCCTGACAGACGCGGCGCTGGGGCCGTCATATGCGCCGGCGGTCACTGCGAACGATCTTCTTAGACCATGGACAGTGGACAGATGACGAACCCACATCATAAGTCCCTGTTGTATCCGATCACATGCCGGTACGGGCGGCCGGTGAAGTCCGAGAGGATAAAGCGGTCCAGCACGAAACCCTTGAACTGCAGAGAGCGTCGTCGACTCGACAGCTGCGGAGTGATTCCGATGATCGTGTTGTGCTGCGCCAGCGTCCATGGCCCGGTGTGATGCATGACTTTCGGGGTGGTGGAGTCGTCGGGGATCTCGATGCCGTCGCGCTCGTGGCGGCCGCGGCGGGAGAGCTGAACCAGCCGGACACCGCGATCGGCCAGAAGGGGCAGAATGAACCGCTGCGACAAGGTGAGGGTGTCGGTGAACTCCGAGCCGACGACGGCGTGCAGCACGACCAGATTCTGGGGGGGCGACGCCGTGCCGGGTGGGGTTGGTGAGGATTTCGGTGAGGTAGGCGGAGCTTTCCACACCGGCACCCCAGGACACCACGTCGAGCGGACGGCGACCGCGCAGGTTCTCGAGCGAGACAGCGCCGGCTCGGTCATTGCGGCCCTCGCCCGTGGTGGACGCTGCGACGAGCAGGTGCGGACGCCGCCCGACCCGGCTGCCCGGGTTCGCACCTGGCGTGGCCCGGCGGCGACACCCGCCGCGGTATCGCCTGCGTCGTCGGCAGGTGCGGGAGCGGGCACCGGAGGATACCGGTGTCGTAGGCGATAGCGACGGCGTGCGCGCGGTTGCGGGCCGTCAGCTTGGCGAGGATGTTCTTCACGTGGGTACGGATGGTCTCGTGTGACCGGAACTCCTTGAGCGCGATCTGGATGTTGCTCAGGCCGCGGGCGACGTCGTCGAGGACTTCCTGTTCGGTAGCGGTCAGTGTGGCTGGCTGGGACATGCTCGGATCTCCGATGGCAGGTGGCGAGGCGAGGGGGCTGGCCGGGCAGCGCGGCGCGTGCGCTGGCCCGGCCAGCCCCGAACCGCGAGCCGGCTCGCCCGGGGGAAGGCGTGCCGCTCGGGGATTCCCGGTTCATTCAGGTGGCCTCGCGTGGGGGTGGTGTGCGGACGACCGCGGTCACCCAGGTCCCGCCGTGGCGCCGGTCAAGGTCTCGTGCCTGCGGCCGGACGTCGAGGTGTCGAGGTGTGGCCTTGACCGGTGTCGCGGGACCTGGTCGCGTGATTGAGGCCGCACGACACCGCGAGGTCACGGCTGCCCGGGAGCCACGGCATCGGGTGCGGGCGCGCGATCGGCGGTCCATGCGATGAGGGCGTCGGCGGCGGCGTGGACGGAGTCGTAGCGGGGCTGCTCGTCGTCGGGCAGGTCGGGACGGAGCACGGATCCGGTGAGGTTGCGGGGTTCGTAGCGGTCGAGCACGCCGGCGGTGACATGGTGGACGGTCCCGACAGCGCGGCCGTCGACACGCACCGTCCAGACGTGATCGAACTGGTAAGCCGCGCGGGCCGGCGCGGTGCGCGGGTGGTGCTCGGGGTAGCGGTAGGCGGCCCACCAGTTGGTGACGGAGCAGTCGATGACGTGGTCGCCGGCGTTGACGATCGCGGTTGACCGCGTCACGGGCCAGCGCCGGGCCGACGAGGTCGGCCAGCATCGTGAACGCCTCCC
This sequence comes from Amycolatopsis sp. NPDC098790, assembly GCF_044759945.1. Lineage (NCBI taxonomy): Bacteria > Bacillati > Actinomycetota > Actinomycetes > Pseudonocardiales > Pseudonocardiaceae > Amycolatopsis > Amycolatopsis sp. NPDC098790. Next base: position 38,933 of record NZ_JBIWAI010000010.1, on the reverse strand, counting down.
GCGCCTCGCTGATCGCGGCCAGGGCCGGCACGGCCTGCTCCCGCAGTTCTGTCGCGTTCAGGTGCCCGAGTTCGGTGTTGCGGTCGGCGTAGGCACGCTCGTCGGTCAACCCGCGGATCCAGCGAGGGGCGAGCGCGTCCAGGCAGGCGATGCAGTCGTGACAACGGTAGATACTCGGGCGCGACACCGCGATCGAGATTCCGTGACCGGTGTTCGTGCAGCCGTCCGTGCCGCACGCCATCGGCGTGATGGTGCTGGTGCTCATGGCAGAAGTCCTTTTCGTGAGCCGGAACAGCGAGCGAGGGCGGGGACCGGAGAGCGTTCAGACGGCGGCGAGGACTTTGTGCAGGGTCGCGGCGGCGGTGCGGTCGTGCTTGCCCAGTTCACCGGTCATCACCCGGGTCATCATCGCCCTGCTGAGCGGAGCTGTCCTGCTGGGTATCCGCGGCCAGGTTGCGCTACCGGCGATCTTCACGACGCTGAGTGCCACCATGGCCACTGTGTTCGTGTTGCGCAAGCACGATTCGCAACAAATGCGGGCCGTGCTCACAGCGCAGGCGCGAATTGCCCGTTCTATGTCCACATCGGCGGATCCCGCCGGGGTCATCGGGACTGGGACCCGACCACCCGAGCACTCCACTCTCGCAGAATAATCTGGTCGGCGCCTACCAGGAGGCGAGTGATCTGGAGCGGCGATCGCTGCCCGAGGTCGCCACTGCCGACAGCGAGCGGGTGTTGGGATCCGATCACCACACAACCAGGACCATCCGCCCGGACCTCGACAGGGGTGCAACCGATGCAATGCTGCCTCACCGTTTCGGTACCGCCTGCGGTGGCGTCGAATGTTCGCTTGTCGGCATGAGAGTGCGTTGAGGTGTGAGGCGACCTGCACCCGGTTCTTCCAGAAGTCCTCCACCCGAGGTATCAGTTGCAGCGGTATGCCTGGCGGGGGTCGTGGTCGTAGCGCAGGCTGCTGCGTCCGACGGCGTGAATGAGGTTCTGCCAGAAGCGATCGGGCGTCAGTGGCGCCCGGACGGACTCGAGCATTTCCCGATCAGGTGAGCAGGCGAAGATGCCGCGGATCGCGTCGACGCTGGTGTCCACGACGTCGCCGTACCGGGTCAGTTCGGTCGAGGTTTCGTTGCTCAGCTCGGCGATGTCCCAGACGCTGCCTGCGTATTTGTTGTGACCGATCCGGCGTTCCGGGTAGGGAGTGGAGTGAGCGGCGGTCGGGTTGGCCAGGCCGATCGGGTCGTGCACCCACACGTCCAGAGGCAGGAGCAGGCCGGGCCCGCCGATGTTGAAGAACTGGACGATGGTGCGTCCGTCGGTCGTGGGGTAGCGGTGCCAGACGCCCTGCTTGTTCTGGACGAGCACGGCCGGTTCCTGCCCGGTGGCGAGCATGGCGTTGATGGGGCCGGCCATCGCGGTGAACTCGTCGAAGTCCTCGGCCAGGATGGGGTGTTCGTGGTGGCTGGCGGCGACGTAGGCGGCCCGTTCGTCGGCGACGTCGATGGTGTCGTTCGCCAGCCCGGTCAGGTCGGTGTCGGTGCGCAGCCACCCGCCGGCGATCACCGCCCATACCGCGAGCGCGACGATGGGGACGGCAGTCGCCCGGGTCAGCCGCACGGCCAGCACAGGAAGTAAGAGGCTGAACAGTGCGGGCAGGAGCATGCGGCCGTGCATGAAGTCTCCGCCGACCCGGACCACGTAGGTGGCCAGGGCCAGTCCGCCGATCAGGGGCACTGCCAGGACGACCGCGACCGTCCGGTCTACCCGGGTTCGCCACAGGCGGATGCCGCCGAGTAGCACGCACAGGACGAGGGGGATCCACAGGTAGTAGGGCCCGGTGAAATCGGTCAGGTAGTCCCAGCCGCGGCTCCACAATGCGCCGGAGGCTTCCTTGACCAGGGCGGTGTTGGGGGTGAGCAGGCCGTAGTAGCCCATCCGGAAGACCTGGTAGGCGACCGGCAGAGCCGCGGCCGCAGCGATCCACAGCAGGGCGCGGCGCCAGCCTCGCCATTCCAGCACCAGCAGTCCGATGCCGCCCACGGCGCTGAACAGCGCCAGGTCCGGCCGGACGAGCACGCCCAGTCCGACGACCAGTGCGGTAACCGTGACCGGGCAGGCGGGTGTCCGGCGGGCGTGGCGGGCGAGCAGCCACCAGGTGGAGCCGAGCCACAGGGTGATCAGGCCGGTTTCCAGCCCCGAGGTGGCGAAGTCGAGGAAGGGCGGCAGCACGACCAGCACAAGCGCCCCAGCCGGGACGACGAGCGCGGAACGCGCGGTGCTGACCAGTCGTCGGGTGCCGTCGAGTGCGAGCAGGAGGCCGCCGATGGAGCAGAGCAGTCCCAGGATAACGGCGAGCCACTCGAGGCGCAGGCCGGGGATCCAGCCGAACGCGACCAGCAGGTAGGTCCACAGGGTGCTGGTGTTGGACTCGACGCGTTCACCGGCGTTGAAGACGGGACCGTTGCCGGCGAGGATCTGGCGGACCGTGCGCAAGACGATCATGCCGTCGTCGCTCATCCAGCGCCGGTTCCAGGCCAGGACCGCGAACACGGCTACGGTGAGTCCGAGCAGGAGCCAGGTGCCCCGCGTGGCCCGTCGAGTGCCGGGTTCGGGGGTCTCGCTCGCTGGGGCGGGTGCGTCGTCGACGACCGTGCTCATCTGCGGAACGCTCCTCATGCCGGTGGGTGATGCCTGGTTGAGCCGTCCTGAGCACCCGCATTGCATGGGGATCACGAAGCGGACCTGGCGACTGCGAGATGTGTCTTCCGCTGATGCCGTCTTACCGGTCAGATGTCAGCAGATGATCACTCGTCGCTCGGCGCGCAGCTTATCAACCGGTCTGCGGGCCCGGCCGGACCTCCGGCCGGGCCCGCAGTGTCCTACTGGATCGCGATCGCGCGCGGGACGGGAACTTCGGGACTGAAAGCGAAGTTGCCGTGCCAGGGCGCGCTCGTGTCGAACTTCGTGCCGGTGGACAGGGCGACGTAGACGTCTCCGGCGGTGCCGCGGGTGTAGGTGATGATGTCCGCTTTGCCGTCGCCGTCGAAGTCGCCGGTTCCCGGCAGTTCGTCGTTCGCCGCGAAGTACTCCTGCCACTTCTGGGCGCTGCCGACGAACTTGGTGCCGTCGGAGAGGGCGACGTAGACATCCGCGGTGGTGCCGCGGGTGAAGACGGCGATGTCGTCCTTGCCGTCGCCGTTGAAATCGCCGATCGCCGGCGTCTCGGTGTTGTAGGCGAAGTCGTCGTGCCACTTCTGGGCGCTGCCGACGAATTTGGTGCCGTCGGAGAGGGCAACGTAGACGTCACCGGTGGTGCCGCGGGTGAAGACGGCGATGTCGTCCTTCCCGTCGCCGTTGAAGTCCCCGACATAAGGCTGTTCGGCGTTGTAGCCGAAGTCACCGTGCCACAGCGCGCTCGCACCGAACTTGGTGCCGTCCGACAACGCGACGTAGACGTCCCCGGTGCTGCCCAAGGTGAAGGTGGCGATGTCGTCCTTCCCGTCACCGTTGAAGTCCCCGACAGCAGGTACTTCGCTGTTAGCGGCGAAATAGTCGTCCCACATCACGCCGTTGCCGTCGAACTTGGTGCCGTCGGACAGGGCGACGTAGACGTCGGCGGTGCTGCCGCGGCTGAAGGTTGCCACGTCGGCTTTGCCGTCGCCGTTGAAGTCGCCCGAGAGCGGGATCTCGACACCGACGGAGAACCGGTCGTGCCACAGCGCGCTGGTGCCGGTGAACTTCGTCCCATCCGAGGACGCCACGAAAACGTCTCCGGTGGAACCTCGGGTGAACGTGCCGATGTCGCCCTTGCCGTCACCGGTGAAATCGGTCAGAGACCGCGCCCCGGTGGTCGCCGTGAACAGAGGGCTGGCGCCACCGGTCGAGGCGACAACCAGGTACGACCACGTCTTGTGCGCGGTCGCCGAGTGGATGAAGGTGGCTGCCTTCGTGGTGCCGATGAGCTGAGTCGCGCTGTTGGTCGCCGGACCAGCCGAGTTGGCGTAGATCGAGTAGGTCGCGTCGTCGGAGGCGGCCAGCGGCGTCCAGGACAGCGTGACGCCGTGGCCGACTGCCTTGGCGGTACCGACGATCGCCTGGTTGCGGATCCAGCTCGCCAGGTCGTCGACCCTGGTCCCGGTTGTGCCCTGCCGGGTTTCCTTCTCGGCGAGACAGTTGTGCTGCCAGGACGCGGTGACCACACCGACGGCGACCTGCTTGCCGGCGTTGTCTTGGCGGAACACCGGCGCGCCGTTGTCTCCCTTACAGGCGTCTGCGCCGTTTACGCCTTCGAGTCCCAGGGTGGTCGCGGTGGTGGAGGGCGCCGTGAACTGGGTGGTGTGGGCCTGGTTCGGAACCCACTCGTCTTGCGTGCGGCCCAAGCCGACGATCGAGAGATTCTCCGTCGCGCCGGGCGCTCCTGCGGTGGCCGGGAGTGGCAGCGGGGTGACGTCGGTGATCGTGGTGTCGAGGCGGGCCAGGGCGACGTCGCGGTCGGACCGGACGATCAGACTGGTCACCTTGGCCACGTGGCCGCCGGTTCCGGACAGATCGGGCCGGCCGACGGTGACGGTGGTCTGCTTGGCCGGCGTCCCGCCCTGGGGGTTCTCGGGGAAACAGCTGGCGGCGGTGAGGACGAGGGTCGGTTCGACCAGGGCTCCGCTGCAGGCCCGGCCGTCCATGTTGATCTTTGCGGCGAAGCCGGACGTGCCCGACGGGCTGCCGGATCCGGGATCTGTCGGCTGTGAGGGGTCGGGCAAGACCCCGGTGACGACGAGCTGCAACAGAGTGGTCGGCTGGCCGGTGGGGTTTGCCCCGACTCCGACTGGGGTGCTCCCGCTGGGTTTGACCGCGACGGAGGTGTGCTGGCCAGTGTCGGTGGTCAAGTCCGCAGTCACTTGGTGTCCCGTCCCCGACACCTGACCGTCCCCGCGGATCTCGAAGACTGCGGGAACTTTCAGTGAGAGCTGAGCTGTGGGCGCAAGGGCCTTGAAGCAGATGGTTTTGTTCAGTGTGGTGACAGGGTCATCGGTTGTCCGAACCCGGATCAGGCCAAGATTGCCCTCCGGTGCCGTGGTGCAATCCGCGAAAATCAGATGGCCGTCCCCTGAAATCAGGGTGACTCCGTAATTCGCCAGGATGTCGGCTGCGCCGGGATAGGCGAAATCCTCCACAGGCGCGGTCTGCAGATCCGTTGGTGCGACGTCTGCCATGGCAGGAGCCGCCGCGCCGATGAGCGTCGTTGCCACGACGGCGGCAAAGATGCTCGGTAGGGCCTTCGATCGATTTCTCATCGATGTCCTATCTGTCCGTTACGTGCGCCTTTTTGTGGCATGCACCGCCGGACGTATCGGATAAAGCGGGGAGCTCTTTACCGAAAATGAGAGTGATCTATGCCATATTTTCCGACGGATGACGGGTAGCTAGCGTGAACGACGCTGCCTCTACCGGGCGGCCTTGTCGCGAATTGTGTGCGCCATTCGGCCGTACAGCTTTGGTTCAAATGAGGGGGAACTGGGTGATGTTGGCGCGCCAAGAGCCGACCCGGGTGGTCGTCGGGCTGGTCTTGATGGTCATCACGCTGCTCGCAGGATTGCTAATGGCGCCGACAGCGCTGGCCGACTCTGAGCCGCCGCCGAACACTCCAGCACCGCCGATGACAGACCGCGATCGGGTCTTGGAGCTGTGGCGGTTAGGTGGTGCCACGGTAAAGGCAGATGCGGCGACGGCGCTGATCGGGACCGACGCCGACATCACGGCCTTCCTGACCGTCAAACTGCCGCAAGACCGCAAGGTCGACGACCGGACCAGTGTCAATCGGATCATGGCCTCGGGTGGCCCGACCGTCAAGCATGCAGCCCAACAGGCCCTCGACTCGACCAGCGATGCCGCGATTTCCACATTCCTGGCGTCCGGATTGCAGCAGCCTTCAAGTCTGGACCGACGGATTCGCGTTGACCAGATGCTCGCCGTCGGTGGTCCCCAACTGCAAAAGGCTGCACAAGCGGCGTTGGACGCCGACACTGACGAGGCCGTGCAGGACTTCCTGGACACCGGGTGGAAGGAACCCTACGCGCTTGACCAGCGGATCCGGGTCGATCAGGCATTGGCCGTCGGAGGGCCGGAGACCCGCGCCGCCGCGCAGCGGGCACTCGACGCCGACACCACCGACGCCTACGCCCAGTTCCTCAATCACGACCGTGAGGTCGCCGAAGCCCGTGACCTGGAGACGTCCACGATCGCCCAGCTAGCCGGGGCAGCGAAAGACGCAGGTGAGGAAGCGGCGCGAGAAACACAGGCGTCCAAGGACGCCTCGGCCCGCGCCGTGACCGAGGCGCAGCTGGCCAAGCAAGCCGCCGAGGCGGCGGCAACGGCGACCGCGAACGCGCACAATGACGCGAACGCCGCCTCCGCCGCGGCCGTGCAGGCTGCCGATGCCGCCGACAAGGCTGCCTCGGCCGCGCGGGAAGCGGTGGGCGCGGCGAACGCCGCCAGCGTCGCCGCCCGCGTCGCCGCCGGCGCTGCCACCCGCGCTGCGACCGCAGCGACCAGAGCAGGAGAGGCAGCGTCCCAGGCATACAACTCCGCCGCCGCGGCAGCTACCGACGCGAAAAATGCCGACACCGCCCGCCAGGCCGCAGAAACGGCACGCACGGCCGCTCAAGGCGCCCGAGACGCAGCTGCAGCTGCCAGGTCTGCGGGTGATGCAGTCACCTCAGCCAAGGATGCAATCGCGGCAGCCGGCTCTGCCGGGAACAATGCCGCAGCAGCTGCACGGGCCGCCGAAGCTGCCAGCAAGAACTCCGCGGTCGCGAAGGCTCAAGCTGCCAAGGCGCGGCAGGCTGCGGCTAGTGCGGCGGCGAACGCTGCCCGCGCGACGCGCGCGGCCCAAGCCGCCACGGCCTTCGCCGATACCGCAGCTACTGCTGCCTACGCCGCGCAATCTGCGGCCGAACGAGCCGCCACCGATGCCGACGCCGCTGCGGTGGCTGCGCTTGATGCTGCCAACCACTCCCACAACGCCACCGAGGCCGCCAACCTCGCCACCACCCACGCAAACGCCGCAACTCAGGCAGCCCAAGCCGCCATCACTGCAGCCAATCAGGCAAAACAGGTCTACGACGCAGCCAGGACCGCCGACGCCGCCCGCCTCGCCGCCGAAACCGAACGCGACGACGAACTCGCACTCCGCGTAGCCGCTGCAGCCGACCAAGTGTCCATCGCCGACCGCTGGAACGAAGCCCAGGCCGATCTGCGTGCTGCGGAGACGAACCGCTTGATCAACGAAGCGACCGCATCCGGCACTGATCCGGCTCTCGCCCTGGCGGACGCCCGCAAGGCTGCTCTGGCCTTGGCTACCGAGGGTGGCCCGTGGACGCAAGCCGCCGCCCAGAACGCGCTCGCCGGTCCCGACGTCATCGCGATGGACTTCGTCCGCACAGGCCTCGCCATCGCCGCCGGCCAGGACGACCGCGTCACACTGATGAACCTCGAACGTACCGGTACCGATGGATTCAAGAAGGCAGCCGACACCGCCTTGGCCGGAAGTGACGCCGACGTTCAGGCGTTCTTGCGCAGTCAGGACTACCCCGGCCGGGAGCTTGACGACCGAATAGCGGTGGACCGCATCCTCGCCGCTGCTCAGCAAGCCGGAAACTTGGCCACAGAGGCTGCAGCGCAAAAGGCCCTGGACGCCGACACCGACCAGGCTCTTCGGCGCTTCCTCGGTTCCGATAACACCACCGCGGCGGTCAACGACGACCGGATCAAGGCCAATCAGATCCTCGCCGCCGAGACCAGCGGACCGCAGCTGCGCGCAGCTGCCCAGATTGCGCTCGACGGCACCCCGGCGATGGCCCACGACTTCGTCGTCTCTGGGCAGTACACCGCAATCCAGCAGGACCAGGACAGCGCCGCTCACGACGCCCAGGTCTCGGGTTACCTCGCCCAAGCGATGCAGACTGCACAGACCGCGGCGCAGAACGCGGACCTGGCCCAACAGGTCGCCGCCACAGCCCGCGGAGCGGCTGCCGAGGCTGCTGGCTACGCTCAGCAAGCGGATAATGACCGACAGCAAGCAGCTGTTTTCGCTCAACAGGCCCACCAGTCTGCTCTGGCGGCTCAAGACGCCGCCACGCGGGCCGCGAACTCGGCCGCGACCGCCAACGCAGCCGCGGCGTCTGCGCGCACGTCCTCACGCAGTGCCGCGATGTCAGCAGCGTGGGCGAACTCTTCAGCGAATCTCGCCGCGCGGATGGCCGCAGACGCCTACGGTTCGGCCCGCGACGCCTTCAACGCGGCTTTGGCAGCCGGAGGCAGTGCGGACAAGGCAAGGACTGCCGCAAACGACGCCGTGTCGGCAGCGCTCGCCACGGTGGAGCGCCAGAAGCAGGAAGCAAACGCGATCCTCCTGCTGCACTGCAAGAATCTTCCCGGCGGCATCGGCTACGACGAATGCATACGATTCGCGCAGATGTCCGACGCCGATAGAGTGATGCAGGCGTTCAGCAACGACTCGCTTTGCCAGCACACCGACAACATGGGACAGGCGTTCAAAAATGCGTGCATCGACGCCGAAACCAGTCCCACTTTCGCCACTGACCTCGCCTTCACAACGGCAGCGCAAGCGCTCAATGAACTGAGTGCCATCTATGGTCAACTGGCCACCGTAGAAGGAGGTGTTCTCGGTCTCGCACTTTGTGCGGCGTTCGAACCCTGCGGTGTGCTGGCCCTCTCGATCATCCCCGAAGGCACAGTCTTTATCTCCTGGATGGCAATCGCAACCGGCGACGCATTAGTTACGGCGCGAATCGGCGGCATCTACGAGGATCTGTTCGTCGACACAGAGCTTACCGAGGCTAACATCGTCGGGGACGCGATTGCTGGCGCTCGCGGGTGCCGATGCCGAGTCGGTGACATACTCGGAGATCCATCGCGTCTCGGAGGCTGGATACCGACAGAGATCCCCAGTGAGTCTCGCGCCGTAATCAACGACATTGAGACTTATGGCGTTGAAGCACAGGGCGCGGGCCCGCAGCACATGGGTCCGATTGTTCCGAGAACTTACGAGAACGGCAGGCCGGGAAGCACCGCGTACCGACTCCCGCTGATCGACAGCAAGGGAAACCCGATCACCTATCGCGAGTGGGGTACGGTACAATCAGCCCAAAATCCGAAGCCTGGTGGTGAACGAATAGTGACAGGATCCGACGGGTCGATCTACTACACACCGACGCACTATCAGACCTTCATTGTGGCGCGACCCGGACGATGAGGAACTCAACAATGTGGAAAGATCTGACTTCGGGTGTAACCGTACTGCCTGATAGTGAAAAGCTGGCGATCGTCGATGCGTTGCCGCCCTCGGGTCTCCTTGCTGCTGCACGAGTCAGCGGCACGAAGGCGGTGGATGCTGATGGTGTATTCGATCAGATTTCCACCGATTTCAAGTTCCCGACTTGGTTTGGATGGAATTGGAACGCTCTCTCTGATTGCTTGCGCGACCTTTCGTGGCTGCCTGCAGATCGATACTTGGTTATCGTTGAAAACGTGTCGCACCTGCTGGCTGAAGATGCAAGCTACCGGAAGGACTTCTTTCAAATCTTGGATCGAGCGGCTAAGCATTGGGAAAATCCTCTGAATAAGCCGGGTGGTTCGAAAATTTCATTCCGGACAATTTGCTTGGCGCCGGAGGCGGACGTCAATAAGATTCGGGGAGAGCTGGGAATTATTGGTTAGCATCTTGAGCTTGAGCTCTATAATATTTAGCCAACTGATTTTGGTTGGCTTTACTTTCAGTGGAGCCGCTGGGATAGACTTCTTCGTCTAGGTGGGCAGCGTGAGGCGTTGGCGTCACGTCTGTATCGTCGCTTTCGCCCGAGCGGCGCGGAATCAGTTGTCCGGGTGAGCCTCGTGTGGTCAACTAGTTTGTTTGGTGCGGAACGCAATCTAGGCGGCATCTTGATTCCGCGAGGGGCGATTACCTGCGGGGGCACCGTCGTGTCGGTCGGCTCCGGCTCTAGTCGTCTAAGTGGGCGATGTCCTCCGGCGGCGGAATCGCAGGTCGGCACGGTCGGGGTTCGGGTAAGGCCGGGCTTGCGTCGCTCGTTTGGCTATCAGGGGGCGTATTGACCGGTGTGCAGTTGCGAGTTCCTCCGCCGACCATTCAGCGGCCGGTTCCGTCCGTCGTTGAGTGCTTACAACGCGTTCTGTTAGCGGCCGTCTGGCTAGGTTGCTGCGGTACACGCAAGGGACACGAGGTCCGCTCATCGGCATGAGCGGTTGTTGGCGTCAGTCGTCGCCCGTGACGTCCAGGAGCAGGTCACCTGGTAGCGCGAGCAGCCGGCGAAGAAGCAATCGATCGAGTTCGATGGCGTGTTCGGTCGCTTGTGATGCCGCCAGGCAGAACCAGTCGGCCACATACCCTCGATCGGTCAGCTGCCATAAGGCGTCAGCCTTCGGCTCAAGCTGGTCGAGAAGCCAGTGAAGATGATCGGTGACCTCGCTGCTGGGTGGCAGCTTCGACGAGAGCAGCCACAGCGATCCGCGGCGGGTGGCGCTCGAACGGCCTCCTACCTGGTCTCCGGCCTCGAATGCCTGCGAGGGCTCTAGGTCGAGAAACCGAGTTACAGCCGCAGCACTTCCGCTGTGATCGCTGGTGAGCCGAAACGTCGCACCTGTCCGCATCCCGGCATCATGGCGCGCCAGGCCCCTCTGCCGCGAGGCAATACATGTGAGCCGTTCACGCTGTCTTCGGCATGACCGGGCGTCGGTACCGGGGCTGACCGGCGAGACAGCCGGGATCAGTTTCTACGTCCAGAACGAAAATCGAGGCAAAGGTCGGGCGAAGGCTGATGGCTGACCTCCGGGGCCAACGTCGGGAGGGTTGAGGTCGCTCCAGTGGGTACGCCGTACTCGTTTTCGAGGTCGAGCCGCAGCCCTGATCAGTGAAGAATTGTCCTAGGGGCTCGAAGTTCCACTGGTACGGATGACATGGTCTTGGTATGAGTGCTGAGAGTGAGCACAGTCGGTGGACAGCGGCTGAACCCGAGCGCGGGTACATCCGCGCACGATTGCGGCTCCTGACCGCGGGGCGAGGTGGTCGCCAGAGCCCGATCCGCTCCGGATATCGGTCGCACTGGGGTTTCCCGCCGGACCTCCATCCGGACAGCCATGACGCACCTTTGACGCTGGAGGTGGTCAAGACGCTCTCGCCCGGTGAACAGGCGATGGTGCGGCTTCACCCGCTCGTGCCCGATCTCTGGCCGCCGGTCACTTCGGGTTTGCGGCTGTCGGTGTACGAGGGAGCCAGAATCGTCGGTCATGCCGACGTTGTGGAGGTCGTGCCGCCAACTCGATGAGCAACACGATCTGACCGCGTCGGCAGCGCGGCGTGGGACGAGGGTGGTTCAGGCGAGATCTTGGGGGGCAGCACGATGCGCCCGTGGGTTTTGCGGTCGGCCAAGGCTTGATAGGCGTCGCGCACGGCGGTCAGTGGAAACGTTGCGGCGATGGGGATGTGCAGGTCGCCGGTCGCGGCGAGGGCGGCCAGGTCGGCCAGCGCCGGGAGGCCGCCGGCATCGGTCGTCCCGACGGACTTGACGCCCTTCTCTTTCGCTCCGCGGTAGTCGACGACGGTGTTGATGCGGTCTGCCGCAACGCCGAGGCCGAGAGCGAGGTCGAGGTAGCCGCCACCGACGGTGTCGATGAAGGCATCGGCTCGGTCGGTCGTGGCGAGGATCCGTTCCTGTTCGCCGTCGCCGTACTGGACCGGCTCGATGCCGTGGTGCCGGAGCAGGTCGAAATGGGCGCGGCTGGTCAAGCCGATCACCCTCGCTCCGGCACGGAGTGCGAGCTGGGCGGCGGTGAATCCGACGCCGCCCGATGCGCCCGAGATCACGAGGGTCTCGCCCGGCCGGGGTTCGACCGCCCGGATGGCGCCGAGGCCTGCCATCGGTGTGGTGTAGAGCGAGCCCGCGACGTCCCAGCAGAGGGCTTGCGGTTTGCCGACCAGCTGGTCTGCGGGGATGGCGACGAACTGGGCGTGGGCGTCCCAGCTCTGGAGCCTGCCCAGCACCGCGTCGCCGACGGTGAAACCGGGCACGTCGGCGCCGACTGCTACGACGTCCCCGGCGAGATCGCGGCCCGGCGTGTACGCACTGCCGTGCAGCGCCGGCAGCGCCCCGGGGGTTGAGCGCGCCGGCCTCGACCCGCACGACGACTTCGCCCGGGCGGCCACGGGCTCGGGGACGTCCGCGAGGTAAATCCCGTCGAGCCCGAAGAACGGTCGTAGCGTACGGCTTTCATCGTGTCTCCCGGTTTTGCGAGTGGTTCGGAGAGGACGCTCAGGTACGGCGCAGCAGCGGTAGGAGGATGTCGTCGACGAGATGCTCGACGAACGCGGCGTCGCACGGCTCGCCCACGACCACGACGCGATGCACGATCAGCGCCGGAGCGACCTCGGCGAAGAGCGTTGCCACCCCGGGTGCCAGGCGCTCGAGTCCGTCCGTCATCGCGGTCTGGTCCCGCCGCAGGATCCGCCGCATCGCCTGGGCGAGCCGCGCGTCGTTGCGCATGCCGGTGAACACGGCCCCGAGCAGGCCCACGTCCTGTTCGGAGATGCTCCGCGCGAGCCATGCCGCCAGGGAATGGACGTCCTCCCGGAGATCTTCTCCCGCGAGCTGTGGAGGCTCCGCGGGCGCCCGGTGCTCGTCTGCGGCGGCGACCAGCGCGGCCCTGTCGGGATACCGGCGGTAGATCGTCGTCTTGGCCGCCCCGGAACGCCCGGCCACCGCCTCGATCGAGAGCTGCTCGTATCCAACCTCGGTCAGCAGTGCCAGTGTCGCGTCGAGAATGGCCAGGTCACGGCGCGAATCCCGGGGCCGTCCCATCGCCGAGGGCCGGGTCGTGCCGCTGGACTCCGACGCGCTCACCTCGCACCTCACTTCCGCTACGCTACAGTTTCGTATCGAAAGGACTCCGTTCGATCCCGGTCTGCAAGCTGCGGGGGAACGGTTCGGCATCGCGGTTGGCGTCGTGCTCACCAGTGGCGAAATCCGGTCGCTGTGGGAGGTGCCCCCGACCTACCATCGCGACGAGCCCGCCCAAGGCGCATCTACCCGGTAAGGGTGCGTCCTGCCCGTCGCACGGTGGGGGTGGCTGCCCGTTCGAGCCGGGCCGGGTCCGGGAAACTCACGCCTCGACGGGAGGTGTCGGGGTTTCCGCATCACCGCGCTCATCGGCATGAGCGGGTGTTCGCACGGCACGAGTTTCGTTGTTCGTGACCGGTGAGATCGCCGGCGCGCGTCGAGCCCCCCGGCCAACCTCGAACCACCTCAGCCCCTCGCGACCTCGGCGGTGTGCGCGGGGGTGTAGCGCTCGCCCGTCACCTGGCTGCTGAGCGGGTCGAGCCCGGCCAGCGCTTCGGCGTCCAGGACCAGCTCCAGTGCGGCCGCGTTCTGTTCCAGCCGGGCGGGGTTGCGGGTGCCCGGAATGGTTGCCACCGCTACCCCGAGCCGCTCGGTCTATGCGTACACCCAGGCCAGCGCCACCTGGGCCGGGGCGGCACCGAGCCGGTCAGCCACTTCGCGCACGGTTTGCGCGATCTTCTCGTTGGCTTCGCCGGCCTTCCCGGTGAAACGGGGGTTGGTGCGCCGGAAGTCCTTCTCCCCGAGTGTGGAGCGGTCGAGGGTGCCGGTCAGGAACCCCCGCCCCAGGGGCGAGTACGGCACCAGCCCGACCCCCAGTTCGGCCATCACCGGGGTGACCGCTTCGACGTCACGGGTCCACAGCGAAAATTCGCTCTGTACCGCGGTAATGGGGTGCACCGCGTGCGCCCGGCGCAGCAGCTCGCCGTCGACCTCGGACAAGCCCAGGTGGCGGACCTTGCCCGCCTCGACCAGCTCGCCCATCGCGCCGACGGTCTCCTCGATCTCCACGTCCTGGGGCGGGCGGTGGGCGTAGTACAGGTCGATCACCTCGACGCCCAGCCGCAGCAGCGAGGCATCGCACGAGCGCAGCACGAAGTCCCGGGCACCGCGGATCCGGCGGGCCCGGTCGCCGGCGCTGCGGTCGATGCCGAACTTGGTGGCCAGCTGTACCTGGTCGCGGCGGCCGTGAATGGCCCGGCCCACCAGTACCTCGTTGTGCCCGGTGCCGTAGGCGTCGGCGGTGTCCAGGAACGTGACGCCCAGACCCAACGCCCGGTCGATGGTGGCAAGGCCGCCGTCCCAGTCGGCGGCGCCGTAGCTCTCGCTCATCCCCATGCACCCCAGGCCCATCGCGCTGACGGTGAGACCGGGCGAGCCGAGCGTGGTTCGGGAGTTCATGGGCGGACACTCCTTCTGCCCGGCGGACCGGGCGGTGCTTTCGAGGCTGACGAACGCCTGCGACGCTAGGGCCTGGAGCGCGCTCCAAGTCAAGCCGGAGGGCCGGCTTCCCGCCGGCTGGTCAGGCGCGGGTGAGTGAACCTCGAAAGATGACCTCACCGCGGCATGAGCGGATGTCTGCGGTCGACGTGCAGCGGCCCGGCAGCCTGAATTCTTAGACTCTCGGCATGTTCGAGTACCACGGGTGGATAACGCTTCGCTCGACTGCCGAAGCGCTCGATGACGAACCACCCCTTCGTCTCGACGAAATCCGGACCCTGGTCGACGAGCTCGCCGGATACGCGTTGATGGATTTCCAGCCGATGAACGGCACCTACTACATTCATCTGGGCGGGAACCCGAATCGCCGCGGGCAGCACGGAGCAGAGGTGGTCGACTTGTTCGCCAAGGTCGGTCAGCTCGCCCCCGGGTCATATGGGTTGCTGTACCTCCACGACGACGAGGATCCCGAGCACATGCTGAGCTTCCGTGTCTTCCGACTGGCCCGGGGCATGGTCACTGAGCACGCCGACCACCTTTTGTCACCTGTGATCCCCACGTTGGAAGATGCGGAGGCGAGCTGACCCGACGGACGCGCGTCCGCTCGTCGGCACGTGCGGGCGTAGCGGCAGTCGCCACGACCTTGAAGCTGTGGGCGAGAAGTCAGGGTGTTGAGGAGCCGGTGAAGAGCGCCATCTCGACGCGGTCCGGTTCGTCGCCGAACTCGGGACGGGTGGACTGGTCCGCCGCCCAGCGCAGGTAGGCCAGCCAGGTGTCGACTCGTCAGGCTGTCCGGTACTTCCCGGCCGGCCCGGCCGATGCGGGCAGCCGGCTAGCCACGACCCGATCCAGGATCAATGGCTGGATCCCTCCTTCGGCTCGGCGGTAGCCGGCGAAGTAGAGCAGCTTCCTGAAGAAGGCCGCTCCGAGGCCGGGGAGCTTTGCGGTGGTCGTGAACCGCTCGTAGCAGTCTCCGAGCGTGGCCGGGTTGACGGCGTCCGGACGAAGTCTGCCGAGCGAGGCTTCTAGCCGTTCGACAGCAGGCTCCCGGGCCAGGATTCGGCCGGTCCGGAATGGCCCGTACCCGTGGATCCTGTGGCCCCAGGCCAGCACGGCCGCCGCGAACTGCACGCTTGAGACGTCCCGGGTACGCCAGTGTTCGGCGTGGGCGAAGACCTCGCTGTGCCAGACCTTCCCGGTGGAGGCGAAGCCTGCCGGCCAAGCACCGGAAGGGAGTCAGGCCACCCACCGCGTCACCGTGACCGGGATCGGCCCCGGCTCACCGGGGAGCGCACCATGTGACACGAGCACGATGTCGCCGGGGAGCGGGAGTTCATTACATCTGTTGGATTCACCGGAAGAACAAGGGAGCCTGTTCTGGACATGGACGCCGATTTTGGCGAGGATGGCGGTGCCATGGAACGTTTCGAGACCGCGAGCCTGCCGATCATGGCCGGTCAACGCGTCCGCGCCACGGTGCTCAGCCATCACCCGTGGGGCGTGATCGCGCAGATTGCCGATTACGACCAGGTGGGTGCCTCGGTGGACATGATCGAGCAGTTCAGCCGGACGACCGTCGGCGACGAGGAACTGAGGTCACTGTTCCCGGCGGTCGGCACGGAGATCGACGCGGTGGTCGAGCAGGTCCGGCGGTGGTCGCCTCCCGCGTGGGTTCGGCTGAGCATCCGGCCCAAGGATCTGGAGTCGTTCGGCTGGCCGTGTGACTTCTGCGGTCGGCGTGCGGTCCTGAGCGCGGGCGGAGATGGCCTGGTTATGGATGTCCGGAGCAATGACGGTCCCGGCAGTCATACGGTGATCGCCCACCGCACCTGCCTCGCGGACCGCGTCGACCCGGGACGCATCGGAGAGCGCGCACGAGCACTCGCGGTCGGGCGCCGTAGCACCTGACGTCGCCACCGTCAGTCTTTAGCCGGCATATATCGCTCTAGCTGGCTGGAGGCACGCTCAGCGGCATGAGCGGAAGTCGCCCGTCAGTCCGTCGACGCGATGGCGTCTTTGATCGCTTGCGCGGCGCTGTCGAGGAGCGACCTCTCGCGTTCCGGGGGACTCGGCCTTGATGGTCCAGCCGTCTCCTGCGTAGCGAGCGATGACGTGGAGGTGGAAGCGGGCGGTGCTGGGCGCAGGCGCACCTCCGGTTCCATCCAGTCACCCTACCGCCGCTCAACGGCACGAGCGTGCCGCTGGCGAGCTTCATGTGGAGGGGCAGGCCGGGGGGTCCACGTCGCCCACGAGACGCGTTACTGCAGGATCTGGTGCGTCCGTTCAGCCGGGCGCTCGCCGGAAAACTTATGCCTTGGGCGCTCGCGAGGCAGTAGCGGGCCGTCATCGGCGCGCACTGCGCTGGGCGGCTACCGGCAGGTGCAGCCACCACGTCACTCGTTGGCTCACTCTGGCGTCGGCACGCAGGGTCCAGAGGGTCGCGCGGTCCTGGTTCATACCGGCCGCGTAGGCGACCGCTCTGACGATGTCCGGCCTCTGGTGCAGTGCCAAGACCCGCAGCCAGGTGGCGGAGTCGGTACGACCGGGTAGGTGTGCCAGTCCCTCGGCGGCCGCGACGACAGCGCCGGGAGCCGGGGTGGTCAACACGGACTCCAGGGACTGTCGATGCGTGGCGTCGCCGAGACTGCCCACGAGATCGGCCAGCGCCGCCACGTCGTCGGGCCGGCGGGTGCTGTCCAGCTCCGCGAGGTGTCGGCAGGCTGCCGCCACGAGCGTCGCGCGGAACGGTGACGCGCCGAGCACGTTGACAGCGTTGACCTTCGCGTCGCTGTTCGTGCTGTACAACGCCTGGTGGATGAGACCGGGGAGAGCTGAGCCGTCGTCGTCGGCGTCCTGGACGGCTTTGGCGAGTGTGGTGACCACGGAGGCGTTCGACGTGGGGGTGATCAGGGCGCGGTGATTGAGGACGGCACGAAGGTCCTGGTCCACCCGCAGCCCCCGGCGGATATGGCGCACACCGGTGTCGAGCCGGTCGGCGGGGCAGGTGGCGAGGAGGTCGGCCGCTGCTCGCCGCACCGCGGGCGGCTGTCCCGGGTCGAGCAGGTGCCCGGCGGCCGCGGCGGCGATGCGGCGCACGACGTCGTCCGACGTGGGGGTGGTGCGCACCGACCAGGCGACCATCGCCGCGCGCAGGTGGTGCTCGTCGGGCGGGCACCGGAGCGGCCGCATGAGCACCGGCTGGGCCGACGGTTGCGGACTGGCCGCCAGAAGGGCCAGGGGATCGGCGATCACCTGGCAGGACCGCGAGGTGATGAACTCGGCGATCACCGGCACGAGCACGCGGCCGGCTTCCGGGTGGCAGTGGAGGCGGTGGAGGGCGGTCAGGCGGTGCAGGTAGTGCCAGCCGACGGAGACGGACATCTCGGTGAGCAGCCGCGTCGCCAGCAGGTGCCAGTGCCGCGTCGGCAACAGGTTCTGGGAGGTGACCAGGAACTCGATGAGCTCCAGCCAGTCGACGCCGCTCAGTTCGTCCGCACCGAAACACCGGTCGAGCAGGTCCGCCATGCGGGATCGCACGGCCGGCGTCGTGCGGTCGAAGGCGGCGCGGTGCGGTTGCTGGCCCAAACTCGTCAAGACTGCCGCGAGTTGTCCTGCCGGCAGGTTGCACAGTTTTTCGTAGCGAGCGACGGCCGCCGCCGGCATCCTCGTGGTCAACCGCTCCCAGCGGGATATCGTGCTCGCATCCGTGCCCGGGCGGGAGGGCCCGTTAAGGGCCGTGGCGAACCCGCGCACCGTCGACAGAGCCGGATCGGGCGAGTGCGTCCGGCACGTCCGCAATAGCCACCGCGCTGCGCTCCGGTTGGACACGGTGCCGAAAAGATCTCTTTCGATGTCGTCGGGGACGGTGTTCGGCCTGCCTCGCCGCGGTGGGGTCACGCCACCAATGTTGCACCAGTGGATCGGTGAAGCAACAAAAACCGGCGCCGCGCCTTCAGGGCGTATATTTCGATGTTCACCCTGAAGGACGAGCCGGGGGCGCCACATGCAGCTCAACGAGGCCCATGAAGATTTCGAAAGAATTCGGATACTGCAGGAAAAACTTCGGCAGGCCCTCGGTCGCTGGGACGAGATCGACGAGGAGACCAAGGACTTCGGTCACCTCGCCGTGGTCGCCGACGAACTCGAGGACGCGCTGCGAGAACTGCAGCGGCGCCGGGCGAAGGCAAGTGCCACCCGGCTGTGCCGGCTCGGCGGGTGGGCCGGTTTGGTGGCCGGCCTGGTGTTCCTGGCGCTGGCGGTCTTCGGTGGGTGGAACGCGGCGTTGCTCGTCATGACAGTGGTGGCCGTGACGTCCGGCGCCGTCCTGCTGGCCGTGGGAGGCCGACGTGTCTGACGGCCGCGACGAGCTGACGAGCACGATGCGCCGTCTGCACGAATGGGCGTTGGGCGTCCAGCGCATCTCCGACCCGAGGATCACCGGCCCGATCAAGGAATCTTTCATCAAAGTCGTGGCCATGTTCGAGAACGCGATCCAGGTCGTCGCGCTTGAACCGGAAAAACTGCGGGTCGAGCTGAACAGTACTAGAGCGCTCGTCTCCGAATCGCAGCGAAAACTGGCCGACGCGGTCAGCGAACGGATCCAGGAGGTAGACACCAGGCTCGACAAGACGGGAAAGTCGTGGAAGACGCTCTTCGACGAGCAAAGCAGTTCTGTGGACAAGAACTTCGCCGCGTTGCGGCAAGAGGTGACCTCAGTCGCGAAGGATGCGGAAAGCGCACAGCGCCAGTGCGTTGTCCTGAAACGGCAGATCAGTATGATCCAGGCGCCGGGAATGAGGGCCGAGATCGACGATTGGGCGGCCGGCCAGGCCGCACTCGGCGTGCTGGTGGCCGAGGGCAGGGAGGCAGCGCATCAGTTGCGCCGCAAGACGGACACCCAGGAGCCGGTGGCCCGGATCAAACAGTACCGCGACGAGGACGCCGCGTATCGGCGCCATCTGCGCGAAGCCGTCACGGCCGCTCGTCAAATGACCATAGTGGATCCGACGACGAGCAGAAGGGCGCTGGCCCAGCTGTTGGAGCGGTGGACCGGTAACCGAAAGGAGGCAACGCGTCTCGCTCAAGTGCTTCCTCACGTGAAGGCTGATGCGCGCCGGGCACAGGACGACCTGGATACCGCCTCGCAGAAAAGGACCGAGCTCCAGCACCGCGCCGAGCGGGGTGAACACGCTGAGCGCGACCTGTACCAGAACATCGATGCCTACCTCTATCCCGTCCTCGACGGCGGAAAAGTGCTGCCTCTCTGGTTGGACCTCGCTCTGGGATGCGGCATAGCCGGGCGGGACTGGCCTGACTGGCTGGACACCGCCATCCGCCTGATTCGCTACCGGATCGTCTACCGAGTGCCTCCTGGATGCGACGCACTCGGCCCGCGTCCGACGGTCGAAGGACGGCAGACCACTGAGTACGACCAGCTACGTGTAGACTGCGCCGCGTACCGCCTCTGACAATTCATGTCACCTCTTCGTCAGGTTGTACACTTGATGTCGGCAGCGGATGTTGGTGCAACGAGCTGAGCATCCGTGCCGATCCGGCAGTCGCGTGGTGTGCGCGGTGAGGGCCTGTGGGAGCTGTTCGACCGGCGGCCCGGTGGGTCTGCGTGTCGAGCGCCAGCTCATGAGATGTGGGGCCCGCTCGTCGGCATGAGCGAGCACCGGAGGCGCGTCTGTGGCGGATGCGTGCACGTCCCGCGTCCGCTCGTTGAGCCTCGGTGTTGACTGTGACCGGCGGCGCGGCGTCCACGTACTTTCCCATAACCTGTTGCCATGGTGTCGAAGGCGTGGGCCGTCCAGGTCGTGGAGCGACATCTGGCCGAGTGGCCGACGCGGGGTCACCCGAGGACGGTGATCGTGGCGTCGCGGTTGTGGCGCTGGGCGATCTGGTGGGTGTTGTCGCGGGCGTGGGGCAGGCCGGCGGCGAGGTCGAGGAACTGGTCGATGCCGCTGGTGGCGAGGCGGCGCACGACCCGGACGTGCCAGTCGCGGGTGGTGCGCAGCAGTTCGGTGAAGCCGGGCGCGGTCTGCTCCAGGGCTGCCAGCGCTTCGCGGTCGAGTTGGTAGTTGTCGGTGCCGCCGTGGGCGGCGTTGTGGATTCGCGCCGGAGAGGCGACCGGAAACCGCCACGTCCGGGCGGTGAAAAGGCCATGCGGTGGTGCGAGTGTCATGCCGAGCACCTCCGGCATCTCGTGAAAAGCAGAATAAGTTCGCGCCGGCTGGCAGCCTAACAACTTCGGTAACGTCTGTGAGCACTTCGCCCGTGACACGAAAGAATGGTTCACTGGACCTCCGCTTCCACAGGCAGTGGGTTCGAGGAGCAGGAGAAGGGTGAGCGCCGGGAAACGTGCGGCCATTTGGGTGTAGATCCTGCTACCGAGCGTCGCACCGGTCGGTACCGCGACAGAAATGGACTACCGCTCGCTGTCTCGCCGCGACTGTGCGGAGCCGACCGTTACGGTGGGCGAGTAAAATGCCGGCACAGGGTGCACCGTCGACGCGGTCGACCGCGGCTTTGACGATCGCGGCCAATGTGGTGTCGGCATCCGGTTCGGCCTGCAGCACAGGGGCGATCTCTCCGAGCGCCTCGGTCAAGTTGTTATTCTCCGGTGAGTCCGGGACGCGATGGATCACCCTTCTCTCCTGTTCCGGTGACCTCTTAGAGTTTTCGCGTCGAGCCGGCGATCAACGAATCGCCGGACTTCGCTGACCACCCGGCGCAACACCGTGGATGCAACGAGGTACGTAGCAGGGAGATTCAGGAACGCGACTTCGGTGTCGTGCATCCGAAACGGACGGGCACTCGAATGGGGCATATGCCCTGCGGTCAAAGGCTTGACATGGCTACACGATGGTGGATCGCATCCCAAGTCGCAGTCGGTTCATCAGTATCTTTTGATCGCACGGAGCGGAGAACACACCTCGCCGCCGCTTTGGTCATCAAGACTGCATATTTCGAGGAGAACTCATGCTGAAAAAGGTTGGTTTCGTCGTGGCCACGATGGCCGCGGGCGCGTTCCTGGCCGGCGGTGTCGCCGCCGCCGACACGCCCGACGGACACAGCCACCACCACGGTCACCACCACGGTGGCTACGACTACAACGGCCAGGTCGGGCTGCTGAACCTCAACAACACCGACCTGCTGCACAACGTCAACGTCACCCCGGGCATCTGCGGCAACAACGTCAACGTGCTCGGTGTGCAGGTCCCGATCCAGCACTCGCTCAACGGCATCGGCGTGCCGATCCTCTCGCCGGGTGCCAACGAGGCCGACGGTGCGAACCCGTACAACTGCGCCTCGGGCGCCGTTGCCGACGGCGGCACGAGCCAGGGCAACTGAAGTTCCCGCGCCGCGGCCGCCCGTTGTGTGTGCGGAAGCCGGCTGGCGGCGCGGACCCGGTGTCGCGAACGAGCGTCGTACCGCGTGCCCGGAACCGGGAGCGAGCTGCACACTCCGGTTCCCCGTTCTGGGCACGCCGCGACCTCGTGCGACGCCGGCACGGGTGGGACCGGCCACGCACCTGGTGACGTGCGCCGGTCCCATCTCCTGCGAGACTGAATCGGTATAACCGCAGAAGATCCCTCCCATGCCCGACCGGTAGCTCACACTCACCGCGGCAATCACCAGTCCGCCACCGCACGTGCAGCGCGACACTGGACAACGCTGGCGTGCGGAGCCTGCCGCGCGCCGGCGATTCGCCTGTCCTGCCGGCGAACGCGCCGCAATGAATGTGCGCGCAAGATCCTGCCGACCGCTCCTGTGTCGAGCTGGCCGCAGCAAGCAGTTTCGCCCCGGCCCTTGTGTGCTCGGACCGACGGCGCCGGCCCGAGCCCTCGATGTATCTGTTGCAGCAAGGCGACTTCGTGTCCGTTGCGGCATGCAGATCGCGACGCAGTCCGGTGGAGAAGCCGGCGGACACAGGAATGGCTCCGAATCAGCGGATCTCAGGGAAGGCTCGGAGCCGCCCGGACTCCCGCGGGCGTGGGCGTGGGCGCACGACAGTAATCGCTCATGTGTTCAGGGCGCAACCACCCGATAAATGGGAGCAGGGCGCCTGGTTGGCCGATAGTCTTCGCGCAGGGCTCGTTTCCGATGGCCTCGGAACGGAGCGCCACGGGAAGGAACCGGTGGGACTGCATCCAGCCGAAGCCCGCAGCCGGGAGACGGCCTCGTCTCGCCGGTTCCATTTCCCGTCAGCGCATTGACGACCGCGATATGGCGCCAGTGTTGAGGCGCTGCACTCGCTGGCTGCGATCGACTTGGACGCCCGCGACGATTCTCGATCTGACAAACGGATACCGGCTCGGTGCTCTCGCGACCCAATCAGTGTGAGGTTCCCGCGAATTGCCGCCTCAGATCACGTCTTCGGGGCGCTGGCGGGTGGTAGTTGCGGCGGATCGATGCTCCTCGGCCTTGCGGCGATGCTTCTGCGCAGCCGCGCCATCGCCCTGCGCGGCGTCGTCGCGTCGGACAGCGGCCCGATCGTAGCCTTTCGTCGCGCCACCTGATCTTGCCTCTGATCGGGTATGCGCGGCTCGTTCCCGACGCTGCGCTTCCTGGAGCGCAGAATCTGTGCCCTGGTTTCGCGCGTCGGCCTTAGCGGATCGCTGGTGGGCGGCGAAGTCCGCTCGTCGTCGGCAAGCGCGTTTCACGCGCTCGGCGGCGAGGTGGGCGGACTCGCCCGCGGCTGCGCCGGGTTCGTTCGAGGCGTCGTCCATCCGAGCACCATCTCGCCTTCTGCCTTCGTTGCGGTAGCAGCCGGGAGCGAACGGCCGAACCCGATCATGACCTCGTCGAGCCACTGCGAGCCGTCTCGCGGTACGAGTCTTCCGACCACTGCCGCGGGCAGCAGATGCCACGGGACCTCATGCCGGCTCACGCGACACTTGACGGCTCAAGGGTGCGCCCAACCGTAGCCGCGCAGCTTGACCACGAAGATTGGTAACCCGGTAAGAACCGGGTCAGCCCGACGGCGTCCAAGCACCATCCGCGAGGACTCGGTCAAACAGCGGCTGTCTGGCGACCGGCGGTGCACTGCACGCCCCGAGCGGGCGCATGGATCGGTGTTAGTGGGCCGTCGTCGACCAACGCGGAGTCCCGATCCGGCGAACCACTCGCGGTCAGCGTCGTGGCACGCCCAAGAGGCACCGAGGGTGTCCGGCGAAGACGTGGCCGTACTCGACCGTGAATTCCCCACTCGTTCGGTGCTGTAACAGTGGATTCAGCGGACTCGACCCTATTGAGGCGTGATCTTTCGCCCAGCCTCCGGTTGAAAAAGCCGAGCGGAGGAGGACTTTCGTCTTCCCGGAGGTTGCCATGGCATCAGACGTGACAGTGTTCGATCTCGGCTGGCTGAGCAGAGCCACCACCGTCCGGGTCAACCTGGACGTCATGGCGAACGTCCGGCTGATGACGAAAGCCAACATCGACGCATACGCGAAAAGAATCGCTTACCGCATGATCGGCGGAGTCGCGACAATACGGCCATTCGACATCACCATCCCAGTCGATGGGCATTGGTACGTCGCTGTCGACACCGAAGGCTTGACAGCGAGTCGCTTCCAAGCCGAGGTCACGATCGTCGCGTGAGCCACTCGCCTTGCGAACGCGACCACCTGCAGCAATGCGCGTTTGGTGTGTCCGACACGGGAAGTGTCGGTTGGTCGAGGCCGCTGCCTCTGAGCCGCGCGGGTTATCGATGGGGTGATCACCGAGTTTGCGAGGGTGCGTTTCCCAGGCACGCGATGGCATCATGGACGTGCTCAGCGTCGAGTGTCTGGGTCTTCCGCCGACACCACCGAGAGGGCTGCCGCCGAGTGATCAAGATTTGTCAGGGCCGTGACGGGAACGGCGCCAGGCGCATCGTCTTCAGTTTGCCCGCCGACGAGCCGCCCGGTCGGGTCAGCGTCGTCGGCTCGTTCAACAACTGGGTTCCTGGCCAGCACCACCTCGAACCCCGGACCACGGGGCGCCGCTCCGCCAGTGTGGAGGTCGCCGCCGGGGTGGCGGTCCAGTTTCGCTACCTCGGCGAGAACGGCCACTGGTTCGACGATCCCGATGATCCGGACGTGCTTGACCGGGTCGGCGACCCCGGCGCGACGCGGCCGTGACGGTGGAGTCCGTCTCGGTGCCGTAGTGTGCCGACCCCGGAGACGGTGAACGTCACCCACCAGATGACCGTGCCGCGCGGGCCGCTGCAGTCCAGCGCTGACAGATCCGTCCACTGCCGGCACGACGACCGAACGGCCACCGGGTCCGACCCGGCGGTCGGCGGCACGCCGGTGACCCACACCGAGGAGATCGAGAAGCGCGAGCAGGACGCTCTCGGACGGGCCGGGCACGTGACCAGCAGCGCTCGAGGGCAACAGTAGTTCGTCGTCGCGACTTCGGGAGCGAGAGCCGATTGGTTCGGTCAGCGTAGTCGGGTCAGGAGCGACAGCCAGGCTTCGACGTCGACGCGATCGCGGTGCAGCGGCAGCACGTGGTCCAGTTCCAGCAGGCGGATCGGGCGCAGCACGGCGTGCTGATCGGTGATGATCGCGACTGGAACATCGGCGGCGTGGGCGGTGGTGACGAGATCGAGCACCACCGACAGCCCGTCGGCTGAGCAGAATCCGACATCGGCGAAGTCGATGAGCAACGATGCGGGACGCTGGCGCAGGGCTTGGTGCGGCTGGTCATGCAGCTCGGCGGTCACAGCCAGATCGACATCGCCGCTGACCGCGATGGTGGTGTGGTCCGACGTCGGTACCGTCCGGATGTGGGTGCGCTGGCCAAGAGTGAGGGCGCATGCGTCCGTGCAGTTGGCAACGGAGTCGAACATGGTGTCCCTCCTCGTCCAACGGGCGGAACGCCGAGATATCGCGTCGGCCGCCTCACCACCGCCGGCAGGCATGGCCGAGGGTTTCGGCGGCTGCTGCGTTGAACCGCGCCAGGCTCGCACCCCGTGACTGCAAGCAGGCCGCCAGAGACGTCATCACTGGTTGTCCGCCTACCGCATCGTGGCGCGGCGCCGGACATGTGGGACGTGCCCAACTGCAGCACCACTCAATCGGGGAACGCGACACGCCACCAAGAGAACAGATGCATCCAGCGCTCGCCGCTGAACACCCCAAGTGCGATCGCCATAACGACCTCGCAAGGTGCCTGGCCGCAAAGGAAGGGGCTCGGCCACCGAGGGGGGAGGGGATGGCCGAGCCACCGGATACCCTAGCCGGCAACCGATGCGGGAACGACGCTCGTCCGGTGGCTTCGCTCGGACGGCGGCACGCGCCTGCCACAATCCACCCCAGCTTGTCGTTGCCGAACGTCCGCACGAGCCCGGGTACGCATTAGTCATCGGTTGCGCATCGATAGAACAGAAGCTCGACGTCGCGCAACGGTGGGGTCACCGGGCGAGTATGCCGGAGTCCGATTGGAGGTCGGTCCCGCCGGCCCTCTCTTCTGGAGCCGGCGAGACCTCGGCCGGGAACATCCCGCTGGAGTTCCCGGCCGTGTCCTGCCGTTACCCGGCAGCTGAAGAGCCAAACACGACTTTTCGATCTCTGCGGGCGGGGCTGTAGGGTGCTGTTGACCCGTTGAAAGGCCAGCGGTTGTCTTCCCCCAACACCGCTGGCGAGGCCGTCTTGTGCGCTCGCCGTCCAGGGACGGAGGCGCCCGCCGTGGCAGCCGACAACGACGACCTCGCCCACCGGCTCGACGAGCTCGGCGCCACCATCGCCGAACTGTCCGGACTTTTCGACCACACGCCGGACACCGACGACGTCCTGACCACCGTGTGCGCCGAGGCGGTGCGGCTGGTGCCCGACGCCGACATGGCCAGCATCACCACCCTCACCGACGGCCGTGCGACCACCGCGGCCAGCACCGACGAGCGAGCCGTCCTGCTGGACCGCACCCAGTACAGCACCGGGGAAGGGCCCTGCCTCGACGCCGCCCGGATCGAGGACGTCGTGCGCGTCACCATCGCCGAAGCCGGCGGACGCTGGCCCGACTTCGTTCGAGAAGCCAAAGAACATGGCGTCGGCAGCTTCCTGGCTGCACCGCTGCAGGTCGAGGACGGCGCACGCGGCGCGCTGAACCTGTTCGGGTTCGGAACGCACGGCTATCAGCAGTTCGACGCGACCACCTTGCGCCTGTACATCTTGAGCGTCGAGTCGGCCCTGCGGACCGACCGCCGCTACCGGCAGGCACACTCCCTCGCCGAGAACCTGCATGCCGCGATGCGCCACCGCAGCGTGATCGAGCAAGCCAAGGGCATGCTCATGCTCATCCACAAGTTTGACGAGAAGGCCGCGATGCAACGGCTGATCACCCAGTCGCAGAACACCAACGTCAAACTCCGTGACGTCGCCGCCGACTTCGTGCACCTTGTCATCACCGAGCAGTCCTCGAGGCTGCAGCCTGGAACCTGATCGCCCACGCGGAGGCGAATTCCTCCACAACGGCGCCGTCGCCTACAGGATTGCCTGATCGCCGCCTGCCGGTCCCGTTGACCTGGTGTGCCGGTCATCGCCGACTCGCCAGGATGAGCAGTTGAGTACACGGTCGCTCGGCTCCGGCGAGACCGGTCCCTTCCGTGAACGACAGCGGTCAACCAAACGAAGGACACAAGCCAACGTCCTGTCATGCCGAAGAGCGGACGGCCGAGGTGGCGTCGAACGCGGCCGCCGACGGCGGACTCGGCCGTCACGCACGAGCCATCACGTGCTCAGGTCTGTCTCCCAGACCGACACGTGTTTGGTGCTCTCAGCGGTGAACTCGGAGCGGTCCCAGTCCGCCCAGCGGTACTTCAGGCTCATCCCAGCTATGCGCGCCATGAGGTCCATCTCGGCCGGCCAGGCATATCGAAAGGGAATACGGCGGAAGCGCCCCGTTCCGTCCGGTGACACGGTGACGTGGTTCGACGTGAACTGCTGCGTGACGACGTCGTACTGATCGAACCCGACATAGCCCCCGCCGCCGCTGCCGGGCGCCACCGTGAACGGAACCGTGTCCTGCCCGGGCGGTAGGCGACGCAGGTCCGGCAGACCCACCTCGACGAGGAACAATCCGCCCGGACGCAGGTGCGCGGCCGCGTTGCGGAAAACGTCGACCTGCCCACCCTGGGTGAGCACATTACTGATTGTGTTGTACACCAGGTAAACCAGCGAGAACCGACCGGGCACCCGCGTCGTCGTCATATCGCCTATCGTGACTTCGACCGCGTCGCCGCCCGCCTTGCCCGCGATTCGCGCCGCCATCGCATGGCTCAGTTCGATGCCACTCACCGCCACGCCGCGAGCGGCCATTGGTGCGGCGATCCGCCCGGTCCCGACGGCGAACTCGAGTACCGGGCCGTCGGCCAGGTCTTCGAGGACGTCCACCGCAGGCGTGACCACCTCGGGTGCGTTCGCACCGCCGGGGGCGTCGTAGCCCGCGGCCACACTCTCAGGGAACCAGCCGTCCCTCGGGTCGTCTCCCGTGTTCGCCTCGCTGATCACGGCTGTGAACGCTACGCCCGCGCTCGTGTGCTCCTCACCCCATTTTCGGCGTCTGGTACGGCCACAACGCCTGCTCACTTTCGCTCCGATGCCGGCATCGGCCTCCAGCCACCGGCTGGCTACCCGTATCCAGAACCGCCGAGCAGGCGAGTGAGCCGGCAGCGCCGAGCACGTTCGTCCCTGGATGGCAGAGGCGAGCCTCGTGACGCGCGGACATCCGCTCATGCCGCTGACCGCGTAGTGACGCAGTCGGCCTCATCGCTGAGCTTGGCCGGTCTGCCAATGAGCATCCGCCCCTGCCTGTGGGACCCACACGCAAGGAAGGATCCCGCGAGTCATGGCTCCGGGTTCGGGTCCGACAGACGCCACCACAGCCGGCGCCTGACTGGCGGTTGCGGTAAGTGAGCGCGTACGTGCTCGGGGACCTGCGCGCCGGCTGCGGCAGCCTCGACGTACGCCTTGGCGCCTTGTGCTCCGAGGTCGGGTGCGGACGCACGCACAAGCCTGAGTGCGTCGAGTCGCTGACCGGAATCGAGCAGCTCAGTGATCCGAGACCGTAGGGAGTCGTCGCGCTCGAGCCCGCGAACCTGCTCGAGATAGTCCTCGATCCACTCACCGCCCTCCAGGTCAGCGGTCGCATGCACCGTGTGCAGGCTGCCGTCCACCCCGTCGACCAGGAAAGGCCCGTGGCCCACCACCATGTCAATGAACTCGCGGGTGCGTACATAGCGCTCACTTTGGCTGATGATCAGCCAGCCAAGCCGGTGTGGACGGACGTCCATGATCACCATCCTCGGCTGGCCCTGTGCCAGCCACCCGGCCAGATGCCGCTCCACGATCTGGACGGCCCACGCCTTCGACACCATGGCAGCAGGCTATGGGACAGAGCGCGGGCGACGCGCCCCCGGCCACAATCAACCCCGCAGCTCAACAGGTGGACGCGGGGCGTGCGCGCATCCGCCGCAGAATCGCCTCCGGTGCTCGCTCATGCCGAAGAGCGGATGCTCCAATGACGGACGCGCCATCCAGAAGTCGGTGATCGAAACCTACGACCGCCGGCATCTCGGGCTGGCTCTCGCCTGTGCCGCTGATGCCCCGGCGAGCCTCCCGCCGTCCGCTCGGCCGCGATGTCAGCATCGGGGCATGGACACCGTCGTGGTTCCACGATCCATCGTCACAGCTCTCAGGCAAGCCAGCATCACCGGAACCGCCACCGAGCTGATCGACCGGTTCCGCACCGCCGGCCGCAACGGCGTTGCGCGCCCCCCGGAGGCCTTCGGGTCCGTGTTGGCCTGGCTATGGCGGACTGACGCCGACGCGGCCGTCATCCACATCGCCGAACTGATGAAAGAGCTGCGCGAACGCCATCCGCTGGCCCACACTGTGAGCCCGCCCGTGGGGTTCGGCGAACTGCTCGACGGCGTCCGAGGATGCTTGCCCACCGACTTCGGGCACACTGACCTGCTGGTGTCCTACGCGCGCACTTCGCTCGGAGACTTCTACGGCGGCTAAAATCCTCACCGCGCGGCGCGTCACCGGGACGCAACGGCCCCCGGTCGCATCTCCACGGGAGCAGGTCGGTGAATGGCTCGAAGTCGCGCTCGGGAGAACTACCTCGACGTCACCGCAGGGTCGTGCCAAGAAGGTGCTACAAGCCAGCCTTCGAAGTCTGTCAGCAACGCACTCTCATGGCCGCTTATCGCGCGTTCGACTTAGATCAGGTCGTCGATCTGGGAGGGTGGCAACTCGAGAGAAATGACCGCTCGCGAGGCGCGCCTGCCGACCTGAGTTCTGGCACCTTGATGGCTAGTCCGGTGAATGATCACCTCGCCCTTGGTGAACCCATTGGGGTACAAGGGCTTGTCCAGATTGGACAAGGTCAGACGCCGTTTCCCGGCCTGCACGGGAATCTTCTTTCCGATCGACGCCGTCGCCGCGGCCGGCGTGCTCGTCGAGGAGCGCTTCCGCGCGGCGGCCGTCCGGTGGGTGGGTGCTGGCGCTGTCTCGGCGACGACGCGTTCGCGAGCGCGCGGGGCGCGCACCTCGCCGGGAACCCGGTCGTCGCGCAGGCCACGCCAGGCGGTGTGGCGCAGCCGTCCGGCGCCGCGGGTGAACTGGCGGTAGACGACCTCACCGACCAGCTCGGGCCTGACCCAGTGGGCGCGGGCGGTGTCCTCCCGAGGCGGGGTGGTCGCGAAGGGGTGCTTGCGCTGCTCGAGCTGTTCAAGCTGAGCCAGCAGGCGGGCGCGCTCGGCTTCGCTGAAGCCGGTGCCGACGTCGCCGATGTAGACCAGGTCGCCGGTATCGGGGTCGTGGCCACCGAGCAGCAGCCCACCGAGGCTGCCCGACAGCCGGTTCTGCCCGGGCCGCCACCCGCAGATGATCACCTCGGTGGTCTGGATCAAGGCGTGCTTGCACCAGTAGTCCGGGCGCTTGCCCGGCACGTACGGGGCGCTCAAGCGCTTGGCGACGAGCCCTTCATGGCCAGTGGCGGCGACATGGTCGAGCAGATCCTGTGGGGTGCGGCGATCGGCGGCCAGATCGGTGAAGGTGAACTGCCGGACGACCGAGATCCGGTACGGGTCGGGCATCTCCAGGCCGGCCAGCAAGCCGCGTCGTTCTTCGTAGGGCTAACGCAGCAGCGATGTGCTGCCGAGTTGTAGCAGGTCGAAGGCGAGGAACCGGATCGGGACGTCGTCAAAGGGCTGGTCGCGGCGGAGTGAGCTGCGGTGGGTCTGGTAGCGGCCGCGGCGTTCCTGCAGCAGCCCGAAGTCGATCTGCCCGGCGTCGTTGTAGACGACGATCTCGCCGTCGAGCACCGCGGCCTGGCCGTCGAGGGCGGGGGCGAGGACGCCGGCGAGGTCGGCGAACTCGTGGGTGAAGTCGATCCCGTTGCGGCTGGTGAGCACGGTGGTGCCGTCGGGAGCGATCTGCATGCAGGCCCGGTAACAGGTGGAGTCCCGGCGGGTTCGCGCCGAGCGTCAGCGACGGGCCCGACCTGGTATCGCAGGTCCGGAGCGGTTCGACCGTGTCCGCTCTACTTCGCCGGATCTCAGCAGTAACTCTTGGATTTCAGGAGTAACTACTCTAATGTGCCTGCTTGTGTCAAATTCTGGTACTCGGCGGTCCACGCTGCTGACAGCTGATCAAGCTGACGAGCCGAGCGCGCCGGAACTGGGCGACGTCGTGACGTTGCAGAGCCGGGCGTCGGCGCGGCGTGATGTCACCGACGAGATCGGGTTCTTCCACGACACGGTTGCCGAGTACAGCTGGGCCCGCGACGTTGCCGGCTTGGCGCCGGGAACGCTGCACCGGCTCGTGGCCCCGGTGCTGGAGGTATGCCAGCACTTCGATTGCGTGCCATGGCGGCTTACTTCACGGCAGCTGGACCACTACTTCGCCGGGCCCGGGAAGCGTAAGCACTCGACGACGAGGAAGAAGATCGTCCAGATCGACAGCTTCTTCGCCTTCCTCGAGCAGCGCTACCGTGGCGAGATCGCTCGACGATTCGGCGTGACCGTCGAGTCGCCGGTGGACAAGTTCAACCGGCCGCACCACCGTGGCGACTTCGCACTGCGGATTCCGCCGTCACGCCGCGCCATGGACGAGTTCTTCGCCGCGTGGCGAGAGGAACTGCCGCGAGCGCGCAAGTACCCGGTGGCCGTGCGCGACTACGTGATGGCCAAGATCGCGTACATCTCCGGCGTGCGCGCGAACGAGCTGTGCGCCATGAAGATCCTCGACGTGCATTGGGATCTCGGCCAGTGGGGCCGGTTCGTCGTGCAGGGCAAGGGTGCCCGCGGCTCCGGTCCGCGAGAGCGTGAGGCGTTTCTGTTCGCCGAGGGTCGCGAGCTGTTGTCGTGGTACATCGAGGACATCCGCGGCGAATTCCCCGATGACCCCGACCATCCCGCCGCGCCGATGTGGCCCTCGGAGCGTCTCGCCCGGCAGGTGGCCGCGCTGAACGTCCTAGTGGCCCCAGCCGTCGGAGCGGACGTATTTCGCCGGTCGCTGCGCGTAGCGTCGGAGAACTACCTCTCTGGCCCGGTTCAGCATCTGTTCCCGCACCTGTTGCGCCATGCGTGCGCCACGCACAACTACGAAGCCGGGATGCCGTTGTGGGATGTACAGAAGCTGCTCGGTCACGACTGGGCTAGCACCACTGTCGGGTACCTGGCTTCCGCCCGTTCCGATCCCGAGTTGACCATGTTGAACTCGACCCACCGCGCCGTCCGGCGGCTGAGCTTGGAGGCATGACCGTGAAGTGGAACCTGAGGATGGTCGCCGCACAACGGGACATCTGGCGTCCGACGCAGCTGATGAAAGCCTTCGCCGAATTCGGGTTCGAGCCGTCCTTGAGCAAGGTCGCCGCGCTGTGGTCTAACCAACCGGTCACAGTCCGGCTCGACGACCTCGACAAGATCTGCGCGGCCCTGGACTGCTCGGTCGGGGACCTGCTGCAAGCCGAGCAGGTGGCGACGCAGACGGAGAAGGAGGCGCGCGCCGCCGGCGAGCGCCCTGCTGCCGGCGCGCCGGTCGTCAGGCCTCGCGGCGCCGGACAGCGGCGGCCGCTGCCGCCGAACTGAGCGCAATGAAAGTCGCAAGAGCGGCGCGCAGCTGCCCGACCTGCGGCGCCTGGCACGTCTGGATCGGAGGCGTGTTCTGCCGCACGTGCGCTGAGTGGCGCAGCGTTCATCCGATGGGAGACTGCTCACGCTGTGGCCGGCGCCAGCCGCTACACCATGGTCGGTGCCGGTGGTGCATGCTGCAGAAACGCCTGGACATGGCCCAGCGCGGTCTCGGTGAACAGCTGTGGTTGCACCATCAGCAGCCCGTCGGCCCGCTCCCCTCCGACAACGTCACTCCTCCGATCGCCTCAGCTGCACCACCTCCGGGGCAACTACAGCTGGAGCTACCGGGCTTGACACGAGATTGGACGCGCGTCGATCTCGGCGCCCTTCCGCAGTTGCGGGACACCGATCCGGCGCTCGAGCAGGCGCTGGTCGAGCAGGCGAAGGCTCACCGCTGGACGACCAAGACGCGTCAGTACTTCCGGCATGTGCTAAGAATCGCTACGTTCCACTTCGGACCGGGTGTTGCTGTGCCGGAGGCCGAGCTACGAGCGATCGCAGCGTGCCACGGCCGAGTCAGCCCTCGGCGCCTTTTCCCTCTGCTGGCCGAACACGGCATGTTTGCCCCGGCAACCGCTGCAGCCACACCAGACGGACACGAGCGCTGGGTGCACGCACGCCTGGCGAACCTACCCGAGGGGGTACAAGGCGACGTAGGCGTCTGGATCGCAGCGCTGCGCGGACAAGGCCGCCGTCACTCCGTCGCGGTGACCTGGTCCACTGTGGCCACCTACCTCAACTTCGCCGAGCCCGCCGTGCGCGAGTGGGCTGCTTGCTACGGCACCTTGCGCGCGGTCGTCCGCCAAGACGTCGAGGACGCCGTGCGGCAGCACCGCGGAAAGTCGTCTGCGAACGTGCGGATCGCCCTGCGGTCGCTGTTTCGCGGGTTGAAGCGGGAGCGTTGCATTTTCACCGACCCTGCCCAGACGGTTACCGCACGACAGCCGCAACGACTGCCGCGGCCGCTGCCGCTCAACCAGCTGCGTGGCGTGCTCGACCGGCTCACCGACCCACGCGCCCGCCTGGTTGTCGCGCTCGTCGCAATCCACGCGCTGGGTATCGAGGATCTACGCGCACTAAAACTAGGCCACTACGACGCCGCACGCGGCACGATTGCCGTCGAACGCGGAGGCTTGCCGTTCACGTTCACTTTGGACGCACTCGTCGCCCGCTTGATGGCCGAGTGGCTACGAACTCGACACGAGCGCTGGCCGCTCAGCCTGAACCCGCACCTGCTCATCACCCGCTTTACCGCGCACGAGCAAGTCCCGATGAGCCGGTACGGCCTCGGTGCCCCGTTCCGGCAGCTCGGGATCACTGCGCGGCAACTGCGCACCGACCGCATCCTCGACGAGGCCCACCACACTGCTGACCCCGTCCAGCTCATGCGCGTATTCGGGCTCGGCGTCACCACCGCGGTGAGCTACGTCCGCGCAGCCCACCCCGACCGCTTCGCCGCAGACCCCACCAGCGCGTGACACGGCGCAGCCGGCACACGAACACCGCGAGAACATGTTCCAGATCTACGGTGCGGAACCCGATCACAGCGACGAAGGCTGGATGTCCACTACTGCCCATGAGCAAACGACGCATGGGTCGGGGGGACGCGGTATGCGACTGAACGATAGACGGGTAGCAGTATCCTATTCGTCAGTCTCCTTGAGAATTTCTTCGACGACGATGTCTAGGATTCGCTCCTGGTCGGTTGGTGAAATTTGCTCACTAGGCGGAAGCTCGATGCGGACGCGTCGAGTGACTGTGTCGTGTTTGGGCTCCAAGGCCTTGGCACGTATGTCTTTATAGACTGTCCAGGAGAGAGTGGCGATACTGACGATCAGAGAGCCGAGCGTCACGGGATCGAAGTACTGGTCCGGCGTCGGTCGCGCATCGCGGGCGTATAAGGCGGCCGCTACGTCGGCTTCCAGTCTTTGACCACCCGATGCGATGCGGCGTGCTGCAGCGTGCGCTGCGCGTTCAACCGGTCCATCGATGTCGGGCATTTTGTCACTCATTGCTCTCCTTCACGGACTCACTGGTTTGAACGAACTTCTTAACTTCTATCGGTAGGGTTACTCCGGTCACACTAGCCCAAACTTCCACTAAGGTGCGTATTCCAAGTCGGTCTGTCAGTCGAATCAAATGCTTCGGACCCGGGCCCGTTTCTGGATGCGGAAACTCGTTGAACAAAGCTACGCAACGTACGATCCACTGAAGCGCTTCCCGGAGTGCGCCTCGTTGCTCAGCGAGAAGACCCAATTGCCCAAGGGCCATCGCCATCCTTGGCCGATCCTCTAACTCCTCGTCAATATTGAGAGATTCTCGATACCATCGCTCGGCCTCGTTCAGTCGACCGCGCAACTGCGCCACGATCCCGAGCTGGTGATACGAGCTACTCAACCCGCGTCGATCACCCAGCTCACCTTTGATGGCGAGGGATTTTCTGTACCACTCCTCAGCCTCATCCAACCGACCACGCTTCTGCATCACCATGCCGAGCTGGTGATACGAGTAGCTCATCCGAGGCTTGTCATCCAAATCCTCCGCAATTGCTAACGTTTCTCTATACCACAGCTCGGCCTCATCCAGCCGACCGCGCGACTTCGCCACCGTGCCGAGCTGGTGATACGAGCTACTCATCGCAGGCCGATCACCCAGCTCACCTTTGAGGATGAGGGATTTTTTGTACCAGTTCTCGGCCTCATCCAACCGACCACGCGACTGTGCCACCATGCCGAGTTCATGATACGCGTAACTCTTCGCACTTCGATCATCCAAGTCCTCCGCAATGGCTAGGGACTTTCGGTACCACTCCTCAGCTTCATCCAACTGACCACGCAACTGCGTCACCATGCCAAGCTGATAGTAGATGCTTGCAAGCCGCCAACGCTGCTGATGCGAGTCAGGTTTTGCGAGTAGTCTTTTCTGGATCTCGATGTAACTTGCCTCAGCGCCCTTTAGGTTTCCCCCTATCTGAAGATGATAGGCATACGCAGTGGTCGCGAATAGCCAAAGTGCACCAGCGGGCTGGTTGAGTGAGGGCGAGTTTCCTTCGACCTCTTCTAAGGCAAGCTGGGTACGGTCGAACCAGCCGCGGGCCTCTACAGTCAGGCCGCCACGCATCCAAAAACTGTTCATTGGCTCAAGAATAGCCTGCGCTTCTGACCACCGGCCCTGTTCCAGCGCAAGTCCAACCATGTACCCCAACATTCTCCGCTGACGACCGATGATTTGGTATGCCAGTGCGGCGTCACCCGACTTTACCTGCTGACTCAGCCAGGCCCCAAGTTCAGTGTAGGCTTTGAGTAAAGCACGTTCGGCTGCCGTACGATTCGCCGAGTAGTCGCCGGAGTCCTCCGAGTGCCACTGCTCGGCCAAGTAAGCAGGCAGGGCAGGATGAATGCCATACATACCCTCTCCCAATTCTGTAAGAATTCCAATCGCGGCTGCCCGTCGTAGTTGAAATGTCCAGCCGTGAGCGTCAACACCACGAAAACGGTCGGGAACTTGGTCATCACTAGAAAACCGGCTTAAGATGTCTGCATCGGCGACGCCGATACATAGGCTGACTGCGGCTAGCAGCCGACGCGCGGTGAGATCGAGGTGGTTGATGGAGTATTT
The DNA here is from genome assembly GCF_044759945.1 of Amycolatopsis sp. NPDC098790. Classification (NCBI taxonomy): domain Bacteria; kingdom Bacillati; phylum Actinomycetota; class Actinomycetes; order Pseudonocardiales; family Pseudonocardiaceae; genus Amycolatopsis; species Amycolatopsis sp. NPDC098790. Next base: position 2,813 of record NZ_JBIWAI010000010.1, on the reverse strand, counting down.
GATGCATGCCGACAGGGACGTCGTGCGATCATCATCGAATCCTGCGGGCAGTGGCTGAGATCCGCGGAGACCGGCCAAGAGATCGGCCGAATCGGTGTTGTCGAGGTGCGGGAGCAGTAACCGCATGCTCAGCGGATGCCCCTCCAACTGTTCTAGTAGCTCTGCGAATGCACGAGACGCACGCCGTGGTAACGTCGCCGGGAACGGACTCAGTACCTGATCGGCGTACTCCACCGCTTCCTTGGGACTAAGGCCGCCCAGCTCAATGCGGCGCAGGTCGCCCAGCCAGGCCTCGGGAGTACGGCTGGTGACCAGCAGGGCACTGCGACCGCTGGCCGCAACTCTATGCAGAAACTCGCGAAGCTCATTTCTGGCCGCGGCGTCCAGCGGTGGCGTAGCTGAGGTGGAGTCGGACATCGAGCAGACTGACTCAAAGTTGTCCCACACTATTAGCAACCGATGTTCCCGCAGCAACTGGTGGACCAACGCCAGGCGTGTAGCAGGGTCCTGAAGGGCGAATTCCGACCCATAAACGGTAAATCCGATCGCCGAGACTACCCCGTCCAATCCGAACGAAGCGACACCAGGTTCGAACGAATGCCAGATCACCCACTCCGCGCGATCTACACCGCCGGTATCGCGCCACCACCGCCCGAATGCCTTGGCCAACTCAGACTTGCCGGTTCCGCCTGGACCATGCATGATCACTACTCGCTGAGTACGGGCAGCGACTTCCAAGCTGTAGAACAACCCGTCCCGGCCGACGAATTCACCCACCGGCGCGAGCAGTTCATCTTGATGACTGGCGCGCGAGACGCGTAACGCGTCCAGCGCGACATCCAGGGACTCCCCGACGCGTGCTGCAGGTTGGATTCGCAAGTCCGGAAAGTGAACTTCACGACGTAAATAGTGTACCGGGATTACCCAGTCCGCGAGCGGTAACTCCCCCTTCGGACTGGGGCGGTCGGGGCGACGTGCCATCCGAGCACGGCCGGCCACTACCGATTCGCTGACCGTGTCGCCGGCGAACAGTCGCTCGTAAAATGCAGTCATAAACTCGGCTGCTGCCACCGCATAGATGCTGTAGGCCATCGCCACGACCGCCGATGCACCTCCTGCCAGGAGGCGAGTTGCTATCGTCGCCTCAAGCTGTTCTCCGACCGCGCCAGACTGGCAGGCGTTCAGCACTACCACCGGTACCTGGGCCTCGCCCAGCACTTGCCCGATTAGCGCCGCTGGCACCATAGCGGCGCCACCATTGGGCTTCTCGAATAACAACGCACCCTCGCGCGCCCGTTGATTGTCGCGCCCCGGCGCGCCGACTCCGGCGAGAGCGTCGGCGGACACACCATGGCCGTCAAAATGCACGATCTGGAAGGGGCTGCCCGCCGCGTGGGCCTCTCGCAACGTCTCGACCAACGCTTCCAGTGTCGGTGGGCGCAGCACCGCCAAGTCGATGTCGCCATGAACCGCAGCTAGCCGACTTAGCAGGGGACGAGAGATCATCTGATAGCCGACATCGTCGGTTCCGCGTGGCCGGGAAATAACCATCAATACCCGCAGTTTCGAACCTTCCGCGGCGAAGGCACGTGCCGATTGCGCGACCAGTAGACTGCGGCTGATCGCGACCCCGTCCAGTGCAACTGGCGTGGGCCAGCCGGGGTCCTTCAACAGCTCCCAGGGTAAACCCAACCAAGCGGGCGCGGCTGATCTCAGAATGATCTCCATTGCACCCGGTCGCACAGCGCGGCTACGAACGGCGAAGTAGGCGTCACGTGCCGGACCCGTCCCGAACAGAGCAGAAAACATCGCCTCGCCCCACTCCGGTAGACGATCGGCGACCTGGCTGCCCCGGTCCTCGTAAACGCCGAACGGTGCTCGAAGGTAATCCTCTAGGTACCAGCGGAGATCTTCGGAGTCATCGGCATCCAGCGGCCACCTAAACTCTGCGGACTCTGTAGCTGCGCTGGGAAGCTCACCTTCCAACCACGTGGACACCGCCACGCGTCCGTTTACGTCAAGGTCGACCACCAGGCGGTTCGCCATCGTGACATCAGAGCCCCTCTCACAGCGTGCAGTCGCCTGTGATCCACGCTGCGTTACCTCGGCCGGCAGCTTCAAACATATACTGGCCGCGGCGTCGGCATCGGCATCGGCATCGGCAGGCAAACACGCTGTCTATGCCGCTGATCGCGCGGAAGGCGCCGATCGCTACCTTGCGCACGTCCGTCGGCTGCTCCGCCCGGGAGGCTGGGAACGTGATCATCGTCTGCTTCTGGCACACGCCCAGCTGAGCGTAGAGCACTCTCTGCTCATGCCAAATGGCGCGATTCCGGTGAGCCGGAGCTGATCCCGGTCGACGCAACATGTTGAGCAGCCGGACATCCTCCGGGCGCCTGGCCTACGAACCCCGCGACCAGGGAGGTCTGGCGCAGCGAGGTCTTCGTTCTCGCCGAGCGCTGACGCGCGCGAAATGTCTTAAGACCGCGAAGTTTCTTAATGATCTCGCTCGCTGTCGACTAGACAGGCGAACCTGCGTGCCGGTGCCAGAGTCCTGCGGTCATTGCGACCGGGTTCCAGAGGATCGCCCTCCAGGAATCCATGAACCTACGAGGTTCCGTCCAGCTTGTACTCATACGCCCACTCAGGCCCGGCTCGTAGCTGGCCGCCGTCGGGCTTGGCCAGCATCGGCGTGACCCAGTCGGGCACGCGAGAGACGGCACGCGCAGCCATGGCCGGCCTCCCGAGGTCGAGGGATCGTCGCCTGGCTCGACGGTAACCCGACTGGCCCAATTGTGCCGTGTTTGCGCTGG
>NZ_JBIWAI010000009.1:0-409150 GCF_044759945.1 Amycolatopsis sp. NPDC098790 | reverse complement strand
CTGCGCCGGTTAGTGGCCTGCGCCGCTGCGGTGGTGCTGGTAGACGGGACCCTGATCCGGACCCGCCGCCGCACCGGGAAAGCCAACCGCGCCCATTACAGCGGCAAGCACAAACACCACGGCCTGGTGGTACTCGCTCTGACCGACGAGGCAGGCCGGTTGTTGTGGGTCTCGGCGGTGTTGGCGGGCCGGACCGCCGACATCACCGCCGCTCGCCGGCTGCGGATCCGGGAACGGCTGCACGCCCACGGCCTGACTCCCGCGGGGGACAAGGGTTTTCATGGTTGGCATAAAGACGTCCGGGACAGCCGCGACTGCGGTGTCTGCGAGGGGGCATGCGAGCAGGTCGTGCTCACCCCTTTCAAAGCCGAAGCGAACCGGCCGTTGACCGAGGGACAGCAGTGGGCGAATGCGGCGTTCTCGGCGATGCGCTGCGCGGTGGAGGGCGGCTTCGCCGCCCTCAAAGCCTGGCGGATCCTGGACAAGCTGCGCCTCCACCCACGCCACGCCACCACACTGCTGCGGGCTGTGCTCGTGCTGACCCAGCACGAGCACAGCGTCCGACACGCGCAGGCATGAGCTGTTACCAGGCCCAGTCAACCCACCGTGACCAGGCCAAACCACGATGAAACAACCCCATTGGGGCGCTCTGGCCACCTCAGGACCGGCGGATTGCAGCTTTCCTGCATCGCCACCCCTTGACTTGACGTTTTCCTGCACTCAGGATGCCTCCTGTGCAGAACGAAGCCAAGACCTCCGAGCTGGACCGGCGCATCGTCGCGGCCCTGCAGCTCAACGGCCGGGCCTCCTGGGGTGCCGTCGCCCGGCACGTCGGGGCCAGTGAGTCCACCGTCCTCCGGCGGGCCGAAAAGCTCACCGAAAGCGGCCGGCTGCGGGTCATCGGGGTCGTCGACGTCCTGCGCTGCGGCCTCGGTGTTCCCGTCATCGCGCGGCTGAAGTGCCGGCCCGGTGCCGCCGCCACCGTGGCCGAGGCCCTCGCCGCCCGGCCCGACGTGCGGTACGCCAGTGTTCTTGCCGGGAGTGCCGACTGCTCCGCCGAGTTCGTCCTCCCCTCCTACGCCGACATCGCCGGCCTGCAGGAAAACGGCTTCCCCGCCGCCCAGGCCATCCGGGACGCCGAGACCTTCGCCGTCATGCGGACCTTCACCTCCAACCACGACTGGGACTCCGGCGAACTCACCCCCGACGCCGCGATGGACCTGCGCGGCGGCGAGGTGCGGCCGTTCGAAGAACAGCACTGGGAACACGCGCCCGAGCAGCTCGACGAGCTCGACCTCGCGCTCTGCGCCGCCCTCGGCGAGGACGGCAGGCTGCCCTTCAAGGAAGTGTCCAAACTGGTCGGCACGAGCGAGTCCACAGTGGCCCGTCGCGTCGATTCGCTCGTCCGACGCGGCTGCCTGCGCTTCCGGACGCTCGCCGAGCCCGCCATGTTCGGCTACGCCCTCGAGTTCATGCTTTGGCTCTCGGTCGTCCCCGGCGAGCTCGACCGCGCCGGGCAGCAGCTCGCCGCCCACCCCGGCACGAAGTACCTCTCCGCCACCACCGGGCGGTTCAACCTCGTCGGCCAGATCGTCCTTCGCCACTACGGCGAGTTGTACCGCCACACCACCGACGTCGTCGGCGCGCTGCCCGGGCTCCGGGAGGCCGACGTGACCCTGCAGGTTTCGACGCTCAAGCGCGCGTGGGCCCCGACGCCCGCCGCCAGCTTGGAGGACGCATGACCGACCAGCCCTGGCAGTGGGACGAAGCGACGTGGCGCGGGCACGTCGAGCACGTGCGCGCCGGACGTCCGCTGCGCCCGGCCGCGTGGCCCGGCGGCGCGAAGGTCGCCGTCGCGTTGTCCTTCGACTCCGACCACGAGACGCCCGCCCTGCGCGACGGTGACGTCCTGCCCGGCAAGATGGCGCAGGGCGAGTACGGCGCCCGCGTCGGTGTCCCCCGCATCCTCAAGCTCCTGCAACGACACAACGCCCCCGCGTCCTTCTTCGTGCCCGCCGTGTCGGCGCTGCTCCACGAGGGCGAGGTCAAGTCCTATGTGGACGCCGGGCACGAAGTGGCGCTGCACGGCTGGATCCACGAGCGCAACACCGCGCTCACCGAGACCGAGGAGCGCGACCTCGCCTTCCGCGCCGCCGACGTCCTGGAAGGACTCGCCGGGACGAGGCCGGTCGGGATCCGGACGCCGTCCTGGGACTTCTCCGCCCACACGCTCGCGATCACCCGCGAACTGGGCCTGACGTACGACTCCTCGCTGATGGCCGACGACGACTGCTACGAACTGCTCGAAAACGGGGAGCCGACGGGGATCGTCGAGCTGCCGGTCGAGTGGATCCGCGACGACGCGCCGTACTTCATGATGGACCGGTTCGCCTCGCTGCGGCCCTACACCCCGCCGCGCGGCGTGCTCTCCATCTGGCGCGACGAGTTCGACGCCGCCTACGCCGACGGCGGCATCTTCCAGCTCACCATGCACCCGCACATCATCGGCCACCGCTCGCGCCTCGCGGTCCTGGCGGAGCTCCTCGACCACATCGCCGGCCACGACGGCGTCTGGTTCGCCACGCACGCGCAGATCGTCGGCCACGTCCGCCAGGAGCAGCCATGACCACAGTGGACACCGTCGTCAGCCACCGCCTGACGGCGCACCAGCGCAAGGCGATCGTCGCCGGCGCCGTCGGCAACACCGTCGAATGGGTCGACTGGGCCGTCTACGCCACGTTCGCCCCGGTGTTCGCCGGCCAGTTCTTCGCCGGCGGCACCGAAACCACGGCGTTGCTGTCCACTTTGGCCGTGTTCGCCGTCGGGTTCGTCATGCGGCCCATCGGCGGCGCGGTGCTCGGCGCGTACGCCGACCGCCGGGGCCGCAAGAAGGGCCTGACGCTCACCATCTCGCTGATGGCCGGCGCGTCGATCGTCATCGCGCTGACCCCCACCTACGCGCAGATCGGCGTGCTCGCCCCGATCGTGCTGCTGCTGGCCCGGCTCGTGCAGGGGTTCTCCGCGGGCGGTGAGTTCGGTTCGTCGTCGGCGTTCCTCATCGAGTCGGCCGCGCCCGGCCGCCGCGCGTTCGCCGGCTCGTGGCAGCAGGTGTCGGTCGGCCTCGGCTCGCTGCTGGCCGCGCTGATGGGCACGATCCTCAACTCGACGCTGTCCGACGCCGACCTGCGCGGCTGGGGCTGGCGGCTCGCGTTCGGCCTGGCCGGGCTGCTCGGCCTGGTCGGCCTCTGGCTGCGGGTGTCGGTCCACGAAACCGAGGCGTTCAGCAAGATCAGCGCGAAGCCGCGGCGCAACCCGCTGGTGGCGATGCTGCGCGACCACCCGAAAGCCGCGCTGCGCGTCGCCGGGGTGACGATCGCCGGGACGCTGATCTACTACGTGTGGGTCTCGTACATGCCGGCTTACGCGCACCTCGCCACCGGTATCCCGCTCAAGACCGCGCTGCTGGCCAACACCCTGGCCATGGTCGTGTTCATCGCGCTGCTGCCCTTCGGCGGCCTGCTGTCGGACCGGATCGGGCGCAAGGCGACGATGACGGCGTTCGCCGGCGGGTTCGTGGTGTTCGCCTGGCCCGCGTTCCACTTCCTGGGCAACAGCTTCTGGAGCGTCTTCGTCATCGAGCTGATCGGCCTGGTGCTGATCGTCGGGTACTCGGCGAACTGCGCGGTGATCATGGCCGAGCAGTTCCCGCCGGAAGTCCGCACCACCGGCATCGGCCTGCCGTACGCGCTCGCCGTCGCGATCTTCGGCGGCACCGCGCCGTACGTCACGACGTGGCTCAACGCCAACCACCTCGGGAACCTGGTGTGGGTCTACGTCGCCGTCGCCGCGCTCATCGGCGTCGCGGTCTACCTCACGATGCCGGAGACCAAGGGGAAGGAGCTGTAGTGCGGACTGTCCTCGTCACCGGGGCCGGCGGCGGCATCGGCGCCGCCATCGCGCAGCGGTTCGCCGAAGCAGGCGACCGCCTGATCCTATCCGACCTCCGCGCGGCGGAACTGTCCACAGTGGCCGCTCGACTGCCAACCGACGTCGTCGAGCTGCCGGGCGACCTCGCCGACGCGGCCTACGCCGAAGGGCTCGTCGAGCGGGCCGGCGCGGTCGACGTCCTCGTCAACGCCGCCGGGATCTACCCCGCCACTCCCCTGCTGGAGATGACGGCTGCGGTGTGGGACCGCGTGCAGGACGTCAACGTCCGGGCCGCGTTGCTCACGACTGTCGCTTTCGGACGCGCCCACGTCGAAGCAGGAACCACCGGCACCGTGGTCAACATCTCTTCCGGCGCGGCCACGCGGGCGCGGCCCGGCGCCGCGCACTACGCGACGTCGAAAGCCGCGCTGGAAATGGTCACCAAGGCCTGCGCGGTCGAGCTGGGGCCGCACGGCATCCGCGTGAACGCGGTGAGCCCAGGGTTCGTCACCGTCGACAGCGACGCCAACCCGGTCACCGAGGCGTACGCGGCCGCGGTGTCGGTCAACCCGCTCGGGCGACGCGGCGAGCCGCGCGAGATCGCCGACGCCGTGTTCTGGCTCGCCGGCCCGCAGGCGGCCTGGATCACCGGCGCCGTGCTGCGCGTCGACGGCGGTTCGACGGCGGGAGCGGCCGGCCTGCCCCTGCACTGGGCCGGGGAAACAGCTGTCCAGCAAGGAAAGGAAGCGCATGCCTGACCGGCGCTCGTACACGGTCGTCGGCGGCGGCGCGATCGGCGGGACGCTCGCGTTCCACCTCGCCCGCGCCGGCCACCCGGTGTCCATTGTGGATGCGGACCCCGTCCACGTGGCCGCGATCGCGGACCGCGGCCTCACCCTGCGCCGCCCCGACGGCGACGAAACCGTGGAACTGCCGGCTTTCCTGCCGGCGGACGCCCCGCCGACGTTCGGCCGGGTGCTGCTCGCCGTCAAGGCCCAGGCCACCGAAACCGTGCTGCCGTGGCTGACCCCGCGGCTGGCCGAAGACGGGTTCGTCGTCTCCCTGCAGAACGGGCTCAACGAAGGGCTGATCGCCGCGCACGTCGGTCCGGAACGGACGGTCGGCGCGTTCGTGAACCTCTTCGCCGACGTCGTCGAGCCCGGCGTCGTGCGCGACGGCGGCCTCGGCGCCCTCGTCGTCGGCGAGCCGGACGGCCGGATCAGCGACCGGGTCGAAGAGGTCGTCGCCGATCTGCAGGCCTGGGGTCCGGCGAAGGCGACCGCGAACGTCGAAGGCTACCTGTGGGCGAAGCTCGGCTTCGGCGCGATGCTCACCACGACGGCCTTGGCCGACGCGCCGATGGCCGACCTCATCGACCGGCACCGCCCGCTCATGCACGCCCTCACCGCCGAGGTCCTCGCCGCGGCGGGCGACCGCGTCCTGGAGCCGTTCGACCAGTTCGACCCGGCCGCCTACCGGCCCGGCTCGTCCGGTCGCGAGGCGGCGACCGACCGGCTGGTCGCGTGGCTGCGGACCCAGCCGAAGGACCGCAGCGGCATCTGGCGCGACATCGCCGTCCGCCACCGGCCGATCGAAGTGCACCACCACTACGCGCCGGTGCTCGCCGTCGCGGAGGTCCCGCTGCTGCGGGCGATGCTGACCCGGCTGCGCGACGTCGAGACCGGCGCCGCGGCGATGTCCGAAGACCACCTCGTCGAACTGGAGCGAGCGCTGTGATCCGCGAACTGCACGAGTGGGTGCGCGCGCACCGCGACGACCTCCTCGCCGACGTCGCCGCCTACGTCTCCATCGAAACACCGAGCGACGACAAGACCGCCCTGACCGCGGGACTGTCCTGGGTGGACGGTTGGCTGCGCGAACGGCTGGGCGAACCCGAAAACGTCCGGGACGTCGACGGCGGCCGCTACGGCGACATCAAGGTCTACGACTTCCCCGGCACCGGCGAACCAGTGCTCCTGCTGTGCCACTACGACACGGTGTGGCCACTCGGGACCCTGAAAGACTGGCCGTTCACCGTGGACGGCGACCGCGCCACCGGGCCCGGGATCTTCGACATGAAGTCCGGTCTGGTGCACGCGGTCTGGGCGCTGCGCGCGCTCGACGCGGCGGGCCTACCGCGGCCGGCCGTCCGGCTGGTCCTCAACGGCGACGAGGAGATCGGCAGCCCGGCGTCCCGCCCGGTGATCGAGGAGGCCGCCGCGGGCACCCGGGCGACGCTGGTGTTCGAGGCGAGCGCCGACGGCGCGGTGAAGACCGCGCGCAAGGGGGTCGGCCTGTTCCGGGTGCACACCAAGGGCGTCGAAGCACACGCCGGGCTCGACCCGGCCAAGGGCGCGAGCGCGGTCGACGAGCTGGCCCGGGCGGTGCTCGCGCTGCACGGGCTGTCCGATGTGGACGCGGGGACGACGGTGAACGTCGGCGTGGTCACCGGCGGCACCCGGCAGAATGTGATCGCGGGCGCGGCGTCGGGCGAGATCGACGTCCGCGTGTCCAGCGCGGCCGAAGCGGCCCGCATCGACGCGGGTCTCGCGGCGCTGAAGGCGCACGACCCGCGCGCGGCGGTCGAGGTGACCGGCGGCTGGAACCGGCCGGTGATGGAACGTTCGGACGCCATCGCGCGGCTGTACGAGCTGGCCAGGGAGGAGGCCGCGGAGCTCGGTGTCACGCTGCGGGAGTGTTCGGTCGGCGGCGCGAGCGACGGCAACTTCGTGGCGGCGCTGGGCCACCCGGTCCTGGACGGCTTCGGCGCGGTCGGCGACGGCGCCCACGCGCGTCACGAGCACATCAGCGTCGAGGGGATGATGGAGCGCACCGCGCTGGCGGCCGCCGTTCTGCACCGGCTGGCCGGCCGGCGGCCGAGGCGAACGGAGTGAAGATGGAAACCCGGCTCGACGAACGGTTCAGCGACCCCGGTACCGAGGCCACCCCCTGGGCCGAAACCGTGCGGGCGCTGGAAGACGCGCAGGTCAGCTGGCTCACCACGGTCCGCGCCGACGGGCGGCCGCACGTGACCCCGCTGGTCGCGGTGTGGCTCGACGGCGCGCTGCACTTCTCGACCGGCGAGACCGAGCAGAAGTACCGCAACCTCGCCGCGAACCCGAACGTCGTGCTCACCACCGGCCGCGACGCCTGGGACGACGCCCTCGACGTGGTGGTCGAAGGCGCCGCCCGGCGCGTCACGGACCGGGCCCGGCTGGAGCGGCTCGCCGAGGCGTGGCTGGCCAAGTGGGACGGCAGCTGGGTCTACGAAGCCACCGACGACGGGTTCCGGCAGGGCAGCCACGAAGACGTGGCGGTGTTCGCCGTCGAGCCGGCGAAGGTCCTGGTCTTCGGCCGCCGCAGCTCGATGACGGACGCCTCGATGCTGTCCACGGTGGAGTTCACCCACACCAGCCATTCACCCGCGCGCGGGTGACCGTCCGAAGAGCCGGGCGCGCCGGGTCCGGCCGGACCGCAGCCGGCCGGCGACGGCGTCCTCGAGCAACGCCCCGACCGTCTCGCGGGCGCACGCCTTGTTCGCCCCGATCCCGCCCGACGGGCCGCGCTTGATCCACCCGGCCACATAAGTCCCGGGCGAGACTCGGCCCGCGACGTTCGGCACGGTCCCGGTCGCCTCGTCGAACGGCAGCCCGGCCACCGGGGCACCGCGGAACCCGGCGGCCCGCACGACCCGGCCGGCGGTGATCTCGACGTCGCCGGTCACGCGGACGCCGCGGACCTCGGTGTCGCCGGTGAACGCGACCGGGGCGGAGTGGAACCGCAGCACGACCCGCCGCCCGTCCGGGGGCGGGGAGGACCAGTCGACCGCCTCGCGCGGGACGCCCCGCAGCCACGCGGCCTTGCCGTCCCCGGCGTCGATGGCCGCGGCGACGCGCGGGTCGTGCTCGTCCACGACGAGGTCGCCCCGGGCCACCAGCGCCAGCAGTTCGGACTGCGTGTACGCGGCATCGGCGGGCCCGCGACGGGCCAGCAGCACGACCTCGCGCACCTTGCTCGACCGGAGCCGGGCGAGCGCGGCCGGGGCGATGGGCGTGTCCGCCAGGGACTCCGGGTCGGCCGTGAGGATGCGGGCGATGTCGAGCGCGACGTTGCCGGTGCCGACCACGACCACCCGCTCGGCCGAGAGGTCGACCGCGTCCGGCCGGACGTCGGGGTGGCCGTTGTACCAGTTGACCACCGTCGCCGCCGGGAGGCTGCCCGGCAGGTCCTCGCCGGGGACGCCGAGGCGGCGGGCGCCGGTCGCGCCGACCGCGTAGATCACCGCGTCGTGCCGGTCGGCCAGCTCCGGCCCGGCTTCCACGCCCAGCCGCAGCGTCAGGCGCGGGTGGTCGTGGAAGCGCGCGAACGTCTCGCCGATCTTCTTCGTCGACGGGTGGTCGGGCGCGACGCCGTAGCGGATCAGGCCGCCCGCCGTGTCGAGCCGGTCGATCAGGGTGACGTGGGAGCTGGTGTGCAGCAACAGGTCTTCGACGGCGTACATGCCCGCCGGCCCGGTGCCGACGACCGCCACGTCCAGGGGCGCGAAGTCGCTCGGGAGCACCCGGGCGAACGACGGCGGCGACCACCGGTGGAAGTTCGGGGCGACGGTTGCCTCGGCGAGGACGTCCCGGCCCGCGTAGAACTCCGCGTTCAGCTCCTCGTACACCTTCAGCGGCCCGGTGAGGTCGCCGGCCGGGAAGATCGCGTCGACCGGGCAAGCGTCGGCGCACGCGCCGCAGTCGATGCAGGTCGCCGGGTCGACGTAGAGCATGTCGGTCGTCCCGAAGTCGGGCTCGTCCGGCGTCGGGTGGATGCAGTTGACCGGGCAGACCGACACGCAGGACGCGTCGGCGCAGCAGGTCTGGGTGATCGCGAACGCCATGTCAGATCAGGTTGGCGCGCTTGTAGAACCACAGCGACGGCTTGGTGAGCAGCCCGGCGGAGTGCAGGAACTCCATCAGCCCGGAGCAGCTCGAGCGCAGCATCGACTTGTGGTGCTCGTTGGCCTTGGCCTCGCGCCGCGCGCGCTTGCCGTCGAGCCCGGCGTTCTCGTAGACCTTGGCGTTCACCATGCTCGTCACGATGAAGTAGGACGCGACCGCGACGACGAAGCCGTTGATCTGGCGGCGCAGCCAGCCGGCGCCTTCGAGCCGCTCGCGGGTCTCCTCGCGGGCGAACTTCATGTGCCGCGACTCTTCGACGACGTGGATGTTGTTGATGGTGCGCACGAACGGGACGACGCGCTCGTCGCGCATCCAGTCCCGTTGCATCACATCGAGGACCTCCTCGGCGACGAGGATCGCGGCGTAGGCGGCCTCGCCGGTGGCGGTGGCCTTGAAGACCCGGCCGAGTTCGACGACGAACCGGCGCGGCCGGTACGCGGGCGCGCGCAGCTTGGCGGCGCCGCGGGCGAACATGATCGAGTGCCGGCACTCGTCGGCGATCTCGGTGAGCGCCCACTGGAAGGCCGGGTCGGTCGGGTCCTTGGCGTAGAAGTCGCGCAGGACCATCTGCTGCAGGATCATCTCGAACCAGATCCCGGTGCTCGCCACCGACGCCGCTTCCTGGCGGGTCAGCTCGCGCTGCTGCTCCGGGGTCATGTCCGCCCAGTAGGACGTGCCGTAGAGCGTGCTCCACTCGGGGCTGGCGCCGTGGTAGTCCGTGTCCAGCGGCGTCTCCCAGTCGACCTCCTTGACGGGGTCGTAGGACAGCTGCTCCGACGAATCCAGCAGCCGGCGCGCGGTGGTCTCGCGGTCCGTCTGGCCCGCTTCGCATTCGCTGATGCTGGTCATCGCCGACCTCCTCGACAGGTGTTACCCGGGTTCACTGTTACCAACCGTAACACATATCGGTTCGGGTGCACACGCGTCGGCTCAATCGCCGCGGAACGCGCTGGGCGGGACGCCGAGCAGGCCGTGGAACATCGTCGTGAACGCCCCGGCCCCCGCGTAGCCGAGCGCGGCCGCGACCTCCGCCACCGGGGTACCCGCGGCCAGCAGCGGCAACGCGTGCAGGACGCAGGCCCGGCGCCGCCACGGCGCGAGCGCGAGCCCGGTCTCGGCGCGGAACCGCCGGTGCAGCGTCCGTTCGGCGACGTGCAGCCACGCGGCCCACGCGGCGGGCCGGACGTCGATCCGCGGCGCCACCAGGAAGTCCTGGCACAGCCGCCGCAGCTCCGGGTCGGCGGGCAGCGGGAGGTCGAGCGGCAGCGGCGCGGCCCGGCGCAGTTCGTGCAGGGCCAGGTGCAGCACCGCCGCGTCCCGCCCGCGCGCGGCGTACCGCGGTTCGACGTCGACGGCCTCGCGCAGCAGTTCACGCAGCAGCGGCGTCACTTCGACGACCCGGCAGCGGGCCGGGAACCACGGCACCGCCCGCGGTTCGACGTAGAGGCTGCGGGTGCTCACGCCGTCCATCCGCACCGCGTGCCCCACGCCGGCCGGGATCAGGACGGCCCGCTGCGGCGGCACGGTCCAGACGCCGTCGGCGGTGTCGACCCGCATCGACCCGGTGACGCCGTAGAGCACCTGCGCCCGCCGGTGGCGGTGGCCGGCCAGGACGTGGCCGGGCGGGTAGTCGGTGCCGATGGCCACGACGTCGCGGTCGAGGTCGTCGACGGTGTCGATCGGGACGTTGCGCACCCCGCGAGCCTAGGTGGCCGGAACTCGGAAGAACATGGCCGATCGGCGGATGCCCGCCACCGGTGCGCGCGGTAGCGTCGGGTCACGTGCTCACTTCGTTCGTCCTCTTCGGACTGGGGATCCTGTCCGGCGTCACGACCGCGCTCTTCGGCTTCGGCGGCGGGTTCGTGACCGTGCCGGTGGTCTACGCCGTGACGGGCACGATGCACGTCGCGGTCGGCACGTCCACGGCGGTGATGCTGGTCAACTCGCTCATCGCGACGGTCACCGTGGTGCGCGCGGGCCGGCTGCGCCGCGAGTACGCCTGGCCGTTGGGCGCGTTCATCGCGGCCGGGGCCGGCCTCGGCGCGCTCGCGGCCACCGGGGTCGCGGACGGGGCGCTGCACGCGCTGTTCGCGACCTACCTCGCGCTGACCATTGTGGACAGTGTGCTGCGGCGGGGCTTCCTCACCGGAGGGGCACCGCGGCCGCTCGGCCGGGCGACGGTGTCCGCGGGCGGCGCCGGGATCGGTGCGGTGGCCGCGTTCCTCGGGGTCGGGGGCAGCGTGCTGACCGTGCCGCTGCTGCGCCGCCGCGGCCTGCCGATGAGCGACGCGACCGCGCTGGCCAACCCGCTGAGCCTGCCGGTCGCGGCGGTCGCGACGGCCGTCCACCTGGCCGCCCCCGGCCCGCCGGCCGTCGACCCGGCGGCCGCGGCCCTGCTGCTCGCGGGATCCCTGCCGTCGATCGCGGTCCTGCGGCGGTGGCCGCCCGCCATCCCGGACCGCGCCCACGCCGTCGCCTACCTCGCCCTGCTCGCCGCGGCGCTCGGCACGGTCCTGTGGTGAGCCACTCGCCGGTGTGAACCCGGTCGCCGGCTCCCCAGCTTCGGTGTACAGTCGTTCACTCAATCGCGTCGAACGGCAGGGAACCGGTGCACCCACCCAGCGACACCCCCACCGGGCCGTTCGGCTCCGGTCTGCTCGGTCCGCTCGACCAGGACGTCACCGTATTGCGCCGGCGCGTCCAGCGCCTGCTGACCGCCACCCTGATCGCCACCAACGTCATCGGCGCGCTGGTCGTCGTCGGGCTCGCCGCGCTGCTCATCCCGTCCCCCGGCATGACCGGCGACCTCGTGCGGGTCACCGCCTTCGCCGTTCCGGCGTACGTCGTCGCCGCCGTGGTCGTCGGAACGCTCTGGGGCACGCGGGGTGCGCTCCGGACGCTGCACTGGGCGGCCGAGGGCCGGTCGCCGAGCGAGGCCGAACGCGTCGCCAGCCTGCGCGTCCCCCTGCGCCTGACGCTCATGCAGGCCGTCCTGTGGGGCGTCGCGACCGTGGTGTTCGCGGCGCAGGCCGTGCTCCTGCAGCCCGCGGTCGCGCTGACCGTGTTCCTCGTCGTCGCGTTCGCGAGCGTCGTGGTGTGCGCGATCGCGTACCTCTTCGGCGAGTTCGCACTGCGGCCCTACGCCGCGCGGGCGCTGGCCGGCACCGCGCCGCCGCGGCCGCTCAGCGGCGGCGTCAACCTGCGGATGCTGCTGTTCTGGTGCCTGGGCACCGGCGTACCCGTCGCCGGCCTGGTCGTGACGGCGGTGCTGGCCTGGGTGCGCGGCGACGTCTCGACCACGAAGCTCGCGGTGTCGGTGATCGCGCTCGGGCTGGTCGTGCTCTGCTTCGGCCTGCTGGTCACCGTCTTCAGCGCCCGCGCGGTCGTCAACCCGATCACGTCGGTCCGGGACGCGCTGGGCCGCGTCCGGGCGGGCGAGTTCGACGTCGCCATCCCGGTCTACGACGGCACCGAGCTGGGCCTGCTGCAGGCCGGGTTCAACGACATGGCAGCCGGGCTGGCCGAGCGCGAACGGATGCGCGACCTCTTCGGCCGCCACGTCGGGCACGAGGTCGCCGTCGAAGCCATGCGGTCGTCGGCCGAGCTGGGCGGCTCGGTGCGCACGGTGTCGGTGCTGTTCGTCGACCTGGTCGGGTCGACGGCGCTGGCGGCGAGCCGCCCGCCCGAGGAGGTCGTCGGGCTGCTCAACCGGTTCTTCGCGGTGGTGGTCGACGAGGTCGACCGGCACCACGGGCTGATCAACAAGTTCGTCGGCGACGCGGCTTTGGCCGTCTTCGGGGCACCTGCGGAACTCGGCGACCACGCGACCTGCGCGCTGGCCGCGGGCCGCGCGATCGCCCGGCGGCTCGCCGAGGAGGTGCCGGACGGCCCGGCCGGCATCGGCGTGGCGACCGGGGACGCGGTCGCGGGCAACGTCGGCGACCCGCGCCGCTTCGAGTACACGGTGATCGGCGACCCGGTCAACGAGGCCGCCCGGCTGACCGAGCTGGCGAAGAACGCGCCGGGCCGCCTCCTCGCGTCGTGGACGGCGGTCGAGGCGGCGGCCGCGGAGGAAGCAGCGCGGTGGACGGCGACCGAGGACGTCACCCTGCGCGGGCGCACCCGCCCGACCACGTTGGCGTCGCCCGTCTAGAGGCGGGGGTCGACGTGGACCTTCGGCGCGGCGAACCGCTCGCCGGCCAGCACCGCGCCGACCCGGTCCAGCCCGACGGTCGCCCCGACCAGCGGGCGCGGGTCGACGGTCCCGGCGGCGTAGGCCGCGATCGCTTCGGCCAGCCCCGCTGACCCGGACAGGACACCGACCGCCGTGACGTCCTTGAGCACCAGCGCGCGGCTGTCGAGCGTGCTGGGCCGCCCGGACAGTCCGATGTAGACGACCCGGCCGGCCGGCTCCACCAGGTCCAGCGCCAGCGCGGGCGAGGTGGGCGCGTCCGTGGCGTCGACGACCGCGTCGAAGGGCAGGTCCGGGAGCGTCTCGCGGGTCCAGACGTCGTCGCCGCCGGTCAGGCCCAGCAGGTGCACCTCGGCGCCGGCGGCGCGCAGGAACATCGCGGTGAGCAGGCCGATGGTCCCGGGCCCCAGCACCAGCGCCCGGTCACCGGGGCCGGCGCCTGCCGCCCGCGCGGCCCGCAGCGCGTTGCCCCCGGGCTCGACCAGGGCACCCAGCACGGCGTCGACCTCGTCGGGCAGGACGTGCAGCGACCACGCGGGAACGGCGAGCTTCTCGGCCAGCGCACCGGCCCGCCCGCCGCGGATGCCGACCTCCTGCCGGCGCTCGCAGGTGTGCTGGTGGCCCTTCCGGCAGCGGCGGCACGTCCGGTCGCCGAGCATGGTGTCCCCCACGACCCGCCGTCCGAGCCAGGTCGGGTCGACCCCGTCGCCGACAGCGGAGACCGTGCCGCACCACTCGTGCCCGAGCCGCATCGGGTAGGCGGCGTGGCCCTGGTGCAGGTAGGCCATCTCACCGGTGAAGAACTCGACGTCGGTGCCGCAGACCCCGGCTCGTTCGACGTCGACGACGACCTCACCCGGGACCGCTTCCGGGACGGGCACTTCCTGGACGGCCCCTTCGCGCGGGCCGGTGAGCACGAAGGCCCGCATGGTCGAAGACATGGCCGCATGCTCGCACCCGCCGCCGCGATCGCTTTCGGGCGGCCCGGTTGTCGGTCTACGCGAGTGAAAGGACAACCCATGATCTTGCTGACAGGGACGACCGGGCTGACCGGTTCCGCGGTGCTGCGCGCGTGCCTGGCCGACGGGCTGCCGGTCCGCGCGCTGGTCCGTGACCCGGCGAAGGCCACCGGCTTCCCGGACGGCGTCGACGTCGTGCCCGGCGACCTGCTCGACCCGCCCGCGAACGCGTTCGACGGCGTCGACCGGGCGCTGCTGATCTCCTCCGCCGACGAACGGCTCGTCGAGACGCAGCAGGCGTTCATCGACGCCGCGAAGCGCGCCGGGGTGGGGCGCGTCGTGAAGATGTCCGGGCGCGGGTGCCGGAGCGGCTCGGGCTTCCGGTTCGCGCGGATGCACGCGGAGATCGAGCGGTACCTGGCGGGCTCCGGGCTCGCCTGGTCGGTGCTGCGGCCGAGCCAGTTCATGCCGGTGTACTTCCGCGAGGTGCCGTCGATCCGGCGCGACGGCGTGCTGAGCCTGCCGATGGGGGACGCGAAACTCGCGCCGGTGGACGTCGGCGACATCGCGCGCGTCGCCGTCGCCCTGCTGCGCGGCGAAGGCGAGGACGGCGGGCGGTACGAGCTGACCGGGCCCGAAGCGCTGACGATGGCCGAGGTCGCCGAGCGGATCGCCGCGGTCGCCGGCCGGCCGGTCCGCTACGTCGACGCGGACCCGGCGGGCAAGCGGGCGGAGCTGCTCGCCGCCGGGATCCCCGCGTTCTTCGCCGACGCGGTGGACGAGCTGTTCGCCGAACGGCGCACGGGTGCCGAGGAGTCCCGGGTGGACTTGAGCACGCACGAGCGGTTCGGCGTCCGGCCCACGACCTTCGCCGAATTCGCCCAGCGGCACGCGGCGGTGTTCCGCGGCGAGGCGCCGCCGACGCACTTGTGGGCGTCCGGCTGGCAGCAGCCGGCTTGACGTGCCGGGCCGGGCCGCGTGCGAAGCGCGGGTCGGCCTGGCAAGCCGTTCCCGAACACTTGCTAATTTCTTGACACCTGTCCATTATCGAACCCGTGCGAGCCGACTGGACGACCGAAGCCCCCGTCAAGGACCGGCGGGTGCGCCGGTCGCGGGCCGCGTTGATGCGCGCCGCCGTCGAGCTCGTCTCCGAACGGGACTCCACCGCCGTCTCCGTGTCCGAGCTCGCCGAGGCGGCGGACGTCAGCCGTCAGGTGCTCTACCAGCAGTTCGGCGACCGCGACGCGCTCCTGCTGGAGGCCGCCCTCGACCTCGTCCGTCGAGAGCTCCTGGACGGCTTGGACGACCCGCCCGGCGACGAACGCGCGTCGCTGCTGGCCCTGACCCGGCACTTCGCCGCCCACCGGCGCTTCTACCGCGCGCTGCTGACCGGGACGTCCGCGTTCGCGTTCACCGAGGCGCTCACCGGCCTGTTCCTCCCGCTCAACCGCCGGCACCTCGGCCAGGCCCTCGGCGACCGGCTCGGCGATCGGGAGGTCGAGGACCTGGCCACGTTCCTGACCGGCGGGGCGGGCGCGGTCGTCAACGCCTGGGTCGTCGGCGGGCCGGACCCGCTCGACGCGAGCGGGTTCACCGACCGGCTGCTGCGGATCCGGTCGGTCGTCACCGCGACGATCACGAAGGAGGCCGACCGGTGATCAGCCGTGTCCTCGAACGCCTGCTGGAGCTGCCCGCCCCGGCGACCCGGCGCCTGGTCGTCCAGCGCGACCTGCGCGTCCCGATGCCCGACGGCGCCGAGCTGCTCGCCGACCGGTGGGCGCCCCGCACGGGCGGGGACGGCCTGCCGACCGCGCTGATCCGCAGTCCCTACGGCCGGAAAGGCCCGTTCGGCGCGTTGCTCGCCCGGCCGCTGGCCGAACGCGGCTTCCAGGTGCTGGTCCAGAGCACGCGCGGCGGCTTCGGCTCCGGCGGCGTCTTCGACCCGTTGCGGCAGGAACGCGAAGACGGCCTCGCGACGCTGGACTGGGTGGTCCGGCAGCCGTGGTCCGGCGACGCGGTGGTGCTCGTCGGCGCGAGCTACCTCGGCTACGTCCAGTGGGCCGTCGCCGACCGGCTGCCGCCGCAGGTGAAGGCGATGGTCCCGCACGTCACCGAATCCGGGCTGACGCTGGAGTTCCTGCGGGAGGACGGCCTTTCGCTGGAGACGCCGTTCGGCTGGGGCGTCCAGGTCGCCGTCCAGGAGCGCCGGTTCGCGCTGCTGCGTCAGCGCGGCCAGGCGAAGAAGCTCGAGCGGGCGCTGGCCACGCTGCCGCTCGCGCAGGCGGACGTCGTCGCCATCGGCCACCGCTCCGACTACATCCAGGACGTCTTGGCCCACGCCGAAAACCACCCGCGGTGGGCGGCGGTCGACCACCGGGCGCGCGTCGCGGACGTCACCGTGCCGGTGAGCGCGATCGGCGGCTGGTACGACATCTTCCTGCCCGGCCAGCTGCGAGACTTCCGGACGCTGCAGGACGCGGGACGGCGGCCCCGGCTGACCGTCGGGCCGTGGACCCACGCCGGCCGGCCCGACCTGCTCGCCGGCACGGGCACCACGCTCCGGGAGACGCTCACCTTCGCGCTCGCGCACGCCCGCGGCGAGGAGCCACCCGAGCGCGCGCCGGTCCGGCTGTTCGTCATGGGCGAGGAAGCCTGGCGCGACTTCGCCTCCTGGCCACCGGAAGGCTATGCGCCGCAACGGTTCCACCTTCACAATGGCGGATCGTTGTCGGTGGACGAGCCCGCGGAGTCCGAGCCCGACCGCTACCGCTACGACCCGGCGGACCCGACGCCCGCGGCCGGCGGCGTGCGCATGGCCCCGGACGCCGGCCGCGTCGACAACGCGGCCCTGGAAGCCCGCGCCGACGTCCTCACCTACACCACGGCCGTGCTCGAGGAGGACGTCGAGGTCATCGGGGACGTGCACGCGGAGATCTGGTTCCGCAGCAGCCTTTCCTTCGCCGACGTCTTCGTCCGGCTCTGCGACGTCGACCCCGGCGGCCGGTCGGTCAACGTCTGCGACGGACTGACGAGCCTGACGAACGCGGACGAGCCGGCCGCGGCCGGCGTGCGGATGTGGCCGACGGCGCACCGCTTCCGGCGCGGGCACCGCATCCGGGTGCAGGTGTCCAGCGGCGCGTTCCCGCGCTACGCCCGCAATCCCGGCACCGGCGAGCCGCACGCCACCGCGACCACCCTGCGCGCCGCGGACCAGGAGGTCCACCACGACCCGGCCCGCCCGTCGGCGATCGTGCTCCCGGTCCGGACGTGAACGCGCGGCGGGTTCCGCCCTCTTGACCGACGGTTATTTTCCCGAATTCCCGGCACGCGGCGAAACCAACGCGAAATGGCGTGAAAAAGAATTTTCCGGAGGCGACGCGGAATTCTGTAACGCATTCCGCGGCCGCACGACTAACGCGGTGCTCCGATTCGCCGGGGAGGCACTGTGGACGTCAAGACGGACGAGCAGTCCGAACAGGAACGCGCCGCCGCCACGCGCGCCGAGGAACGGGCCGGGCAGCGGCGGGCGAAGATCGCCTTGCTGCGCAAGCCCGGTGGCATCGCCGAAGCCGACGAGCCCAGCCGCGTCGCCACCCGGATCGACCGGCTCGGCCGGTACTACCCCGACGTGCGGCCGGTCAACCCGGCCGCGATCGCGGCGGGCGACCCGGCGGCGATGACCGCCGCCGGCGCGATCCTCGAACGGATCGTGCTCACCGACGACCTCCTCGGCGTGGGCTACCTCGAAGGCGGCGTCACGGCTTCGGCGGCCGTCGGCCGGGTGAACATCCGCGACGACCGCGGCCGGCTCACCGGCTACGGCACCGGATCGCTGGTGTCACCGGAACTCCTGCTCACCAACCACCACGTGCTGCCCGACGCCGCGACGGCCGGGTCCAGCGTCGTCGAGTTCGACTACCAGGACGGCGTCGACGGCCTCCCCCGGCCGGTGCGCGCGTTCGGGCTCGACCCGGACCGCTTCTTCGTCGCCGACGAAGACCTCGACTTCGCGCTCGTCGCGGTCGGGGCGGCCGCGGCCGACCTGCGCCCGTTCGGGTTCAACCGGCTGATCGGCAGTGAGGGCAAGGCGATCGTCGGCGACTTCGTCACCATCATCCAGCACCCACGCGGTGGCAAGAAACAGGTCGCCCTGCGGGAAAACCGGATCGTCGACGTCCTGGACACGTTCCTGCACTACGAAACCGACACCGAACCCGGTTCGTCGGGCTCGCCGGTGTTCAACGACCAGTGGGAGGTCGTGGCCTTGCACCACGCCAGCGTCCCGGCCGCGGGGCACGCGGAGTACGGCGGCTTCCTCAACGAGGGGATCCGGGTCAGCCGGCTGCTGGCCTTCCTGCGCGGACAGCGGTTTTCGGCCGACCGGCAGGCGTTGGTCGACCGGCTCGGCACCCGGCCCGAGCGCGCCCGGCCGGTCGCCGACGGCGGTCCGCAGGTGCTCACCCTGACGACGCCGGTCGACATCCGGCTGCGCGCCGAACCGGCGACGACGGCCGAGGCCGGGGGAATCGACCCCGACTACTCGAACCGCGAAGGTTACGACCCGGGCTTCCTGCCCGGGCACACGGTGCCGCTGCCCGCCCTGCCCGACGCCCTGGTTCCGCTGGCCGCGGAGAACCGCCAGGCGACGAGCGAGCCGCGGTACGTGCTGCCCTACCACCACTTCAGCGTCGTGCTGAACAAGGTGCGGCGCCTGGCCTTCTTCACCGCCGTCAACATCGATGGCCGTACCAGCCAGGCCCTGCGCCGCGACGCCGACCACTGGTCGCTGGACCCCCGGGTCGAGGAGGGCGAGCAGGTCGGCGAGGAGGTCTACCGGGCCAACCCGCTCGACCGCGGGCACCTGGTCCGCCGTCTCGACCCGGCGTGGGGCGCGACGGCCGCGATCGCGCAGCTGGCCAACGACGACACGTTCCACTTCACCAACTGCTCGCCGCAGCACAAGGACTTCAACCAGAACAAGACGACGTGGGCCGGGCTCGAGGACTACGTCCTGAACAACGCGGAGAACCACGCGCTGAAGGTCAGCGTGGTGACCGGCCCGGTGCTCGCCGAGGACGACGACCGCTACCGCGGGGTCCAGCTGCCGCGCCAGTTCTGGAAGGTGGTCGCGATGGTGAAGGCCGACGGCACGCTGTCGGCGACGGCGTACCTGCTGAGCCAGGAGGAGCTGATCCGCGGGCTGGAGGTCGCGGGCGAGTTCAGCTACGCCGCCTACCGCACGTACCAGGTCCCGGTCCGGCGCATCGAGTCGCTGACCGGGCTGTCGTTCGGCGCGCTGCCCGACGCGGACCCGTTGGAGCGCCTGGAATCGACCGGGTCGGTGCGGGAGGTCGGCGGCCCGGGCGACCTGCTGCTCTGACCACGGCGTGACCGGCCGCGGCAGCCGCGAGGTCCCGGGCGTCGGGCAGCGGCTCGTCGTAGGTCGCGGCCGGTTTCGAACGGCATGCGGGGTGTGGCCGGGCGCCGCCGTCAAGAACCGCCGGCCGGGCCCAGCCACCTCGCCAACGCCGAACGCAGCTCCGCCACGACCAGGTCACCCACCGAAGCCCACGCCAGGTAACCGTCCGGACGCACCAGCGCGGCCAGCCGCTCGTCCGGGAACGCCAGCGGCCGCGCCGTCACCACCCGCAGCCTGCTCCCCCACTCCGCCGCCACCGGGGCCGCTCCCGTCCCCGTGTCCAAGAGCACCGCGCCGCCCTCGCGGAACCGGGTCGCCAGCGTCGTCCCGTCGGCCAGGGCCAGGTCGGGCACCCGGTGGCCGGTCAGCGGGTGGCCGCCCGGGAGGTCGTAGTGCTGCCAGCCACCGCCGATGCGGGAAACCACGTGGGTCGCGCCGTCCGCGGTGTCCAGGAGGTCGGCCACCACCTCGCGCAACGCCTCCGCGCGCGGTCCGCGCGGTGTGCTCAGCGCCGTCTGCGCCATGCTCCAGCGCTGGACCCACGCACCGATCGGGTGCCGTTCAGGCGTGTAGGTGTCCACCAGGGACTCCGGGGCGAGCCCGCGCGCGACCGGGGCGAGCTTCCACCCCAGGTTGACCGCGTCGCCGAGCCCGACGTTGAGGCCCTGCCCGCCCGCGGGCGAATGGACGTGCGCGGCGTCGCCGCAGAGCAGGACGCGGCCGCTCCGGTACGTCGTCGCCTGCCGGGTCGTGTCCGCGTACCGGGTGCCGACGTGCACGCGCGTGACCGCCACGTCGGTGCCGCTGACCCGTCGCAGGCTCGCCTGCATTTCCGCCGCCGTCACCGGCTCGTCGCGATCGGCGGTCACCTCGTACTCGACGGTGTGCACGCGCGGCGGCTCGTCGCCGCCGCCCCAGCCACCGAGGACGTACGAGCCGTTTTCGCCGTGCTGCCAGTCGCCCGCGACGAGCTTCTCCGGCGCGTCGAGGTCCACCACCGCCTGCCGGCCGGTGAAGACGGGGTCCTCGCCGGGGAACTCGAACCCGGCCAGCCGGCGCACGGTGCTGCGGCCGCCGTCCGCGCCGACCAGCCAGCCGGCCCGCACGGCACCCTGTCCGGTGTGGACGGTCACGCCGTCGTCGCCGGTGTCGAACCCGGTCAGCGCGACGCCGCGCCGCACCTCCACGGCCGCCCACGAGCGGAGGATCTCCTCCAGGGCGGCCTGGCTGATCACCCCCGCGCCGAGGAACTCCTCGCCCGGCCCGGGCGGGCGCAGCCGGCCGGCCCGGATGCCGATCCCCGCGAAGTGCCCGACGAAGAAGTCCCCCGGCGCGTCTCCGGGAGCGGGCAGCGTCTTCGGATCGACCCACATCGCGGCCGCCCGTTCGACGGCGGGCAGCAGGCCGCGCAGGTGCAGCGCGTGCACCGAGGGGGTGTTCAGCGCCCGCGCCCCCATCGACCCGAAGCGCGCCCGCGGCGTTTCCGCCTCCCGTTCCAGCACCAGCACCCGGGCGCCGCCCAGCCTGAGTTCGCCCGCCAGCAGCAGGCCCACCGGGCCGCCACCGGCCACGACCACGTCGAAATCCATCCTCGCCCCCAAAACCCGGAACAGTGTGCTCAGTAAGAGTCACGCTAGCGAACTGGGTACAGTGTTCGCAATAACGAAGGAGGTCCGCGGTGCCGGCGAACGACCAGCCGCCGCTCTGGCTGCGTCCCGAGCAGGGCACGCGCGGCCCGAAGCCCGCGCACACCCGGCGCGACGTCGCCCTGGCCGCCATCCGGATCGCCGACGCCGAAGGCCTCGACGCCGTGTCGATGCGGCGCGTCGCCGCCGAGCTCGGCGCCGGGACGACGTCGCTCTACCGATACGTGTCCAAAAAGGACGAAGTACTGGAGCTGATGGGCGACGAGGTGCTGGGCGAGCTGCGGGAAACCGAGCTGCCCGCCGGGTGGCACGAGGGGCTGCGCACCATCGCCCGGTCGCTGCGGGAGGTCTGCCTGCGCCACCCCTGGTTCGCGAACGTGCTCGCGGGCCGGGCGATCCACGGCCCGCACAGCCTCCGCTGGCGCGAGCGCACGCTCTCGGCGTTCGACGGCATGGACCTCGGCACCGACGACATGCTCGCCGCGCTCGGCACGCTCTCGGCGTTCGTCCTGGGTCACGTCCTGGCCGAGCTGGCCGACCGCGAGGCCGCGCGGCGGTCGGGCCTCAGCCACGACCAGTGGATGGAACGGGAAGGCGAGTACGGCCCGATGATCATGGGCAGCGACGCCTACCCGCGGTTCACGCGGGTGATGATCGAGGCCGAGCTGCCGCACGCCGCCGACCGCCAGGAGCGGGGTTTCGCAGCCGGGCTGGACCGGGTGCTGGCCGGGATCGCCGCGCACCTGCCGGCTTAGTCAGGACCGTCCGGTGAGCACGTCGAACGCGTGGCGGCGGTGGACGGCGAACAGGTCCAAAGCCGCGTCACGGTCGCCGGCCCGCAGTGCCTCGGCGAGCTGCCGGTGCTCGGCGGGGATGCCCGCGAGGTAACCCTGCGACTCGACGCCGATCCGCGTCAGCAGGAACAGGTGGACCTGCGAGCGGATCGCTTCCCACGCCTCGCGCAGGCGGCGGTGGCCGGCGGCGGCGTACACCGCGTCGTGGAAGTCCAGGTCGCAGCGGACCATCTCGTGCTCGTCGGCCGCCCGGTCCATGCGCGCGACCACGGCGTCGACCGCCGTCAGGTCGGGACCGCGGTCGACCACCAGCGTGACGGCGAGCTGCTCCAGCGCCGCCCGCAGGGTGTCCAGCTCGGCGACGTCCACATCGGACAGTGCCGTCACCGTCGTCCCGCGGTGCCACTCGCTCCGGACCAGCCCCTCGCGCTCGAGCTTGAGCAGCGCCTCCCGCACCGGGCCGCGGCTGACGCCGAGTGCGTCCGCCAGCTCCACTTCGCGCAGCGAGCCGCCCGGCGGGTAGGTGCCGTCGAAGATCGCGTCCCGGATGCGGTCGGCCACCTCGTCGGCCAGCCCGCGCCGCCGCGCGGGAGCCACTTGAGCATTCATGTCCTGATGTTAACATTCAGACATGACGATCCCGCGCTTCCACCTCGCCATGCCCGTCGACGACCTGACCGCCGCCCGCCGCTTCTACGGCGAAGTCCTCGGCCTCGACCAGGGCCGCAGCGCCGACACCTGGGTCGACTGGAACCTGCACGGCCACCAGTTCGTGACGCACCTGGCACCGAAGGGGCCCGAGCGGATCCACAACCCGGTCGACGGCCACGACGTGCCGGTCCCCCACTTCGGCCTGATCCTCACGATCCCCGAGTTCCAGGCGCTCGCCGAGCGGCTGCGCGCGGCCGGGACGGAGTTCGTGATCGAGCCCTACGTCCGCTTCGAGGGGCAGCCCGGCGAGCAGTGGACGATGTTCCTGCTCGACCCCGCCGGGAACGCCCTGGAGTTCAAGGCCTTCGCGGACGACTCACAGGTCTTCGCGGTCTGACGACCCCCGCAGGGATCCCGGGTGCGCCTTCGCCCCGGGGTCGCGCCGGGTCTTGACCAGGCTGGCGACCGTCACGACGGCCAGCACCCCGATGATCACCGCGAGGCTCACCGGCGTCGCGATCTCCGGCACGCGCTCGTCGATGTCGACGTGCGCCCAGTGCAGGATCAGCTTCACCCCGATGAACGCGAGGATCACCGCCAGCCCGGCCGAGAGGTACACGAGCCGATCGAGCAGGCCTTTCACCAGGAAGTACAGCGCACGCAGGCCGAGCAGCGCGAAGGCGTTCGCGGCGAAGACGATGTAGGGCTCCTCGGTGACGCCGAAGACCGCCGGGATCGAGTCGAGGGCGAACAGCAGGTCGACGCCGCCGATCGCGACGAGCACCACGACCAGCGGCGTCACCACCCGGCGGCCGCCTTCGCGGGTGAGCAGCCGGCCGCCGTCGTAGGCGTCGGAGACCGGCAGGACCCGGCGGGCCGTCCGGACCACGACGTTGTGCTCGATGTCGGGGTCGGCGTCGCGGTGCCGGAACAGCTGGACGCCGGTGTAGATCAGCAGCAGCCCGAACAGCAGGAACATCACCGAGAACAGCGAAAGGAGCGTCGCGCCGAGCACGATGAAGATCGCCCGCATGACCAGCGCGAGGACGATCCCGAAGGTGAGCACCTTGTGCTGGTGCTCTTCGGGGACGGCGAACGTCGTCATGATGATCACGAAGACGAACAGGTTGTCGACCGACAGGCTCTTTTCGACGATGTAGCCGGCGAAGTACTCGGTGCCGAATTCGCCGCCGTGGGCCAGCGTCAGCCAGACGCCGAACGCCACCGCGACCAGGATGTAGCCCACCGACCACGCGACGGCCTCACCGAACCCGACCCGGTGCGGCCGGAGCGCGGCGAGCACGAGGTCGACCGCGAGCAGCGCCACGACGACGCCGATGGTGACCAGCCAGGTGCCGACGCCCATGCGCTCCCCCGCTCCCGTGTGTGCCGCGATCGTAAGGGCGGCCCCGCGACCGCGCATCAGGAGTCCACTGTGGACAGCTCCAGCGGTCGGCACACGGGCGCCTGTGCCGTACACTCCCGTACCTCTTACTTTGAGTGCCGCGTGATGACGGAGAGTGCCGATGGGGAGTGCCGTCGACGAGCCGCCGGACGCCGTGCTGCTCGCCGCCTTCCGCGCGGGTGACCTCGACGCCGCCGGCGTCCTGTTCCGCCGGCACGCCGAGCCGCTGCGCCGGACCGCCGCGGCGTGGGCGAAGCAGCCCGCGGAGCGCGACGACCTGGTGGCCGAGACGTTCGCCAGGGTGCTGGCCGTCGTGCGCGCGGGCGGCGGGCCGGACGGCGACCTGCGGCCCTACCTCGTGGTGACGCTGCGGAACCTCGTGTGCCGCTGGGGCAGGCAGGGCAGCCGGGTCGAGCTGTGCGAGACCGTCCCGGAGACGAGTGCGAGCGGCGCCGACGAGCCGGCGCTGCACCGGACCAACGCGAAGCTGGTGTGGTCGGCGTACTGCACGCTGCCCGGCCGGTGGCGGACGGTGCTGTGGCGGACCGAGGCCGAGGGCGACACACCGACGGAGGCGGCCCCGCTGCTGGGCCTGTCGCCGAACAGCGTCTCGGCGCTGGCGATGCGGGCGCGCGAGGGGCTGCGCCAGGCGTACCTGCAGGTCCAGGTGCCCGACGCGGAGGAACCGGTGTGCCGCGAGCCCCGCCGCCGGATGGGGGCGTGGGTCCGGGGCGCGCTGTCCCCGCGCCGGGCGAGCGTAGTCGCGAACCACATCGCGGGCTGCGGCGCGTGCCGGTCGGTGGCGAGCGGGCTGGACGAGGCGAACCGCGAGCTGCCGGGCTCGGCGGCCCGCCTCCCGGCTGATTCGCCCGCGCCAGGAGTGTCTTGAATGAGTCATTCAGGACCTCCGAAGACCTGAATGACTCATTCAAGACAGCGGGCTCGCGGAGTTCACGGGCGGGAGAGGGCCGAGCCCGACCACCGTTGCGCGAAGGTTGCCCCGCCCCCGCTCCCCCGGGTTACCGTGAAGCCCGGCCCAGGAGGTGGCGGTGGACGACGAAGTCTGCGCGGTCCGGCCCGGCACCGACGTCGCCGGGCACGCCCGGCTGCTCGCCGGCATCCACGACGCCGTCCTCGCCGGGCGCGCGCCCGCGAAGGCGCCGCGCCGGCTCGTCGAACGGTCCTGGCGCCGCGTCGCCGCGCAGGGGGTCGATCCCGACCGGCCGCCCGCGCCCGATCCCGTGGGGGCCGCCGAAGTCGAACGGCGGCGGACGGTCTGCCGGCTGAACGAGGTGCTGCCCGAACTGCGCGGCGCGCTGACGTCGGTCGCCGAAGACGCGCACCACCTGATGGTCGTCACCGACGCCGACGGCGTCGTCCTCTGGCGTGAAGGTGCCCGCGGGGTGCGTCACCGCGCCGACTCGCTCGGCTTCACCGAGGGCGCCACCTGGTCGGAGCCCGCGATCGGCAGCAACGCGATCGGCACCGCGCTGGCCGAAGCCGCGCCGGTGCAGATGTTCGCCGCCGAGCACTTCGTGCGCTCGCACCACACCTGGACCTGCACCGCCTCGCCGGTGCACGACCCGCGGACCGGCGAGCTGCTCGGGATCGTCGACGTCAGCGGCCCGGCCGAGACCGTCCACCCGATGACCGTCGCCCTGGTCGGGACGTCGGTGCGGCTCGCCGAGGCCGTCCTGCACCAGCGGCACGAGGCCCGGCTCGAAGCGCTGCGCCGGCTGTCCGGTCCCCTGCTGCGCACGACCGGGCTGGTCGTCGACGCCCACGGCTGGGTCGCGGCGCAGAGCGGCGTCCACGGGATCGACCGGGTGGCCGCGCCCCGCCACGGCGTGCCGGTCGCGGTCCGCGGCCTCGGCGCGTGCGAGCCCGAGCCGGTGCCCGGGGGCTGGCTCCTGCGGCCGAACCGGCGCAAAACCTTGAGGCTGACCCTCGACCTCGAACCGCCGCGCGCGGTCGTCGAAGGCTCCGCGCGATGGACGCACCCGCTCGGCAGGCGGCAGGCGGACCTGCTGCGGCTGATCGCGACCGCGGGCCCGGCCGGGGTGTCGGCGGCGCAGCTGTCGGAGACGCTCTACGGCGACCGGACGCACCTGGTGACCGTGCGCGCCGAGCTGTCGCGGCTGCGCAAGCTGATCGGCGGCCTGCTGCTCGCGCGGCCGTACCGGTTCGCCCCCGGCGTCGACGTCGTGCTGATGCAACCTTAGGGCAACCCTTCCCCCGACCCGGCCCGCCGGGGTTGGCTGCCCGGAACGCGCCGCCGACGACGACGGTGCCCGACGCGGGGAGGTCCGCTCATGACCCAGACCCTCGAACCGGCCGCGGCCCTCGATCCCCGGCAGCGCGTCGACGGCTGGCTCGCCGAATTCGAGGCCGCACTCGCGGCCCGGGACGCCGACCGGGCGGCCGCCCTCTTCGCGACGACGTCGTTCTGGCGCGACCTGATCGCGTTCACCTGGAACCTCAAGACGGTCGAAAACCGCGGCGGCGTCAAGGATCTGCTGCTGGCCACCATGGACGGCACCGGCGCGACCGGCTTCCACATCGCCGAGGAACCGACCGAGGCCGGCGGGATCGTCGAAGCGTGGATCGGGTTCGAGACGGCCGCCGGCCGGGGTCGCGGGCACCTGCGGCTCAACGGCGAAGGCGCGTTCACGTTCCTCACGACGCTGTACGAGCTGAAGGGCCACGAGGAGCCGCTCGGCACCGGCCGGCCGAAGGGCGCGGAGCACGGCATCAACCGCGAGCGCGTCACCTGGGCCGAGGCGCGGCAGGCCGAAGCGGCCGAGCTGGGCACGACCCGGCAGCCGTACGTCGTCGTCATCGGCGGCGGGCAGGGCGGGATCGCGCTGGGCGCGCGGCTGCGGCAGCTCGGCGTGCCGCACGTGGTCGTCGACCGGTACGCGCGCCCGGGCGACCAGTGGCGCGGCCGGTACAAGTCGCTGTGCCTGCACGACCCGGTCTGGTACGACCACCTGCCCTACCTGGACTTCCCGCGCACCTGGCCGGTGTTCGCGCCGAAGGACAAGATCGCCGACTGGCTCGAGATGTACACGAAGGTCATGGAGGTCAACTACTGGTCGTCGACGACGTGCAAGAGTGCCACCTACGACGAAGAGGCGAAGGAGTGGACCGTCGTCCTCGACCGCGACGGCGAAGAGGTCGTGCTGACGCCGAAGCAGCTGGTGCTCGCGACCGGCATGTCGGGCAAGCCGAACGTCCCGGTGCTGCCCGGCCAGGACCGCTTCCGCGGCGAGCAGCACCACAGCTCGCGCCACCCCGGCCCGGACGCCTACCGCGGCAAGAAGGCCGTGATCATCGGGTCGAACAATTCGGCGTTCGACATCTGCGGCGCGCTGTGGGAGGCCGGCGCCGACGTCACGATGGTCCAGCGCAGCTCGACGCACATCGTGAAGTCGGACTCGCTGATGGACCTCGGCCTCGGCGACCTCTATTCGGAACGCGCCCTGGAAGCCGGGATGACGACGCAGAAGGCGGACCTGACGTTCGCCTCGCTGCCGTACCGGATCATGCACACGTTCCAGCAGCCGGTGTACGCGGCGATCAAGGAGCGTGACCAGGAGTTCTACGACCGCCTCGAAGCGGCGGGCTTCCGCCACGACTGGGGCGACGACGATTCCGGCCTCTTCATGAAGTACCTGCGCCGCGGCTCGGGCTACTACATCGACGTGGGCGCGGCGGACCTGGTTGCCGACGGTGACGTCAGGCTCGCGCACGGCCAGGTCGTCGAGCTGACCGAGACGTCCGTGAAGCTCGACGACGGCACCGAGCTGGAGGCCGACCTGGTGGTCTACGCGACGGGCTACGGCTCGATGAACGGCTGGGCGGCCGACCTGATCAGCCAGGAGGTCGCGGACAGGGTCGGCAAGGTCTGGGGCCTGGGCTCGGACACGACCAAGGACCCCGGGCCGTGGGAGGGCGAGCAGCGGAACATGTGGAAACCCACGCAGCAGGAAGGCTTGTGGTTCCACGGCGGCAACCTGCACCAGTCACGGCACTACTCGCTCTACCTGGCGCTGCAGCTGAAGGCCCGCGCCGAGGGCATCCCGACGCCGGTCTACGGGTTGCAGGAAGTGCACCACCTTTCCTAGCCCGACAGCGCGCGCACGGGATCGCCGAAGAGGAGGGCGGTCCCGTGTGCGCGCTTGAAGTACAGGTGGGCGTCGTGTTCCCAGGTGATCGCGATGCCGCCGTGGAGCTGGACCATCTCCGCCGCCGCGTGCGAAAACGCCTCGCCGCACACGACTTTCGCCGTCGCGACGGCTTCGGCGTCACCGTCCACAATGGCCGCGTACAGCGCCGAGCGGGCCGCTTCGACGTGGACGTGCACGTCGGCCATCCGGTGCTTCAGCGCCTGGAACGAGCCGATCGGGCGGCCGAACTGGCGGCGTTGCTTCGTGTACTCCACCGTCAGCTCCAGAGCCCGGGCCGCCGCGCCGACCTGTTCCGCGGCCACCGCGATCACGGCCGTGTCGAGCAGTTTTTCAAGCCTGAACCCGTCGGCGTCGAGGCGGCGGGCCGGGCTCGACGCGAAGTCCACCACGGCGAGCCGCCGGGTCGGGTCGAGCGTGGTGACGCGTTCGCGGCGGACGCCGTCGAGAGGCACCTCGAACAAGCCGACACCGTCCGCTGTCCGGGCCACCGCCAAGAGGACGTCCGCGAGGTCGCCGTCGAGGACGTAGTGCGCGCGGCCGTCGAGTCCGGTGTCCGACGCGGTGAGCCCGGGCGTCCAGTCCTCGTCGGACCAGGCCAGCGCGGCGAGGGTGGTACCCGCGGCGATGCCCGGCAGCAGCCGTTCGCAAGCTTCGTCGTTTCCCGTGCGCAGCAACGCTTCCCCGCACAGCACGGCGGAACCCAGCATCGGGACGGGGGTCAGGGTCCGGCCGAGTTCGGCCATGACCACGCACACCTCGGCCAGGCCGGCACCCGCGCCGCCGTAGTGCTCGGGGATCGCCAGCGCGGCCACGCCGATCTGCTCGCACAGCGTCGACCAGAGCTTGTCGTCGTACCCGAGGGGGGACGCCATCGCCGCGCGCACCGCCTCCGGGCCCGACCGGCGGGTCAGCAGGGACCGGACGGCGTCCCGCAGGGCCTGGGCTTCCTCGGTGTCCTGGGGGTCGGTCATCGCAGCACCCGCGTCCGGTGGAAGGCCCCGGTCCCCCAGGCGCCGGCGAGGGCCCGCACCTTCGTCAGGCGCAGGCCGAGGTCGTGCTCGACGGTGTAGCCGATGGCGCCGTGCACCTGCAGGGCCGTCCGCGCGGCGAGGTACGCGGCGTCGCCCGCCATGACCTTCGCCGCCGAGACGTCCCGGGCGAACGTCTCACCGGCGACGGCCGCGCCGTGGACCAGCGGGCGGGCCAGTTCGAGCCGGGTGGCGACGTCGGCGAGCAGGTGCTTGATCGCCTGGTACTCGCCGATGGCCCGGCCGTACTGGCGACGCTGCTTGGCGTACGCCACCGACGTGTCGAGGAGCCACTGACCGGCGCCGAGCAGCTGAGCGGACACGGCGAGGACGCCCAAGTCGAACGCGGCCACCTCGCCCGCCGGGGTCGCGGGGACCCGGAACAGCCGTCGGGCCGGGTCGATCGAGCGGACGAGTTCGGGCTCCGGTTCCAGCTCGGCGCCGGTGAGGTCCAGCACCACACCCGCGACGTCGGCGTCCAGCGCCAAGGGGACTTCCGGCGGCGCGGCGAGGGTGGCCAGGAGGTCGCCTTCGGTGAGGGCGGTGAGCCGGTCGCCGGTCAGCAGCGCCGGGGCGACCGCGGCCGACTCGACGAGCGGGCCCGGGACGGCGTGGTAGCCGAGCGCTTCGAACGCGACTACCAGGTCGACCGGGCCGGCGCCGAGACCGCCGGCGTCCTCCGGCACGAGCAGTCCGAACACCCCGACGTCGGCGAGCGCACGCCAGAGCTTGAGGCCGCGGTCGTGCTCCCCCGCCGCCCAGGCCCGGGTGGTCGCCGCGGTGTCCGCCCCGCCCAGCAGGTCGTGCAGCGTCGCGGCGAACTGCCGGTGCTCCGGCGACAGCTGGAACCTCATCGGCGGGCCTCCCTGGGCAGCTTCAGCAGCCGTTCGGCGATCGTGTTCCGCTGGATCTGGTCGGTACCGCCGTAGATCGGCCCGGCCAGGGAGAACAGGTAGCCGTTCACCCACGCCTCGTCGGTCTCCGCCTCCGGGCCCAGCACGTCCAACGCGGTCTCGTGAAGTTCGACGTCCAGGTGGGACCAGAACAGCTTGTTGACGCTCGATTCCGGGCCCAGCTCGCCGCCCTCGGCCAAGCGGCTCACCGTGCCGAACGTGTAGAGCTGGTAGGCGCGAGCCCCGATCCAGGCGTCCGCAACGCGGTCCTTTGTGGAATCCGCGGAGCCACGGGAACGCCAGAGGTCGGCCAGGCGATCGGCCGCGGCGAGGAACCGGCCGGGGCTGCGCAGCGACAGGCCACGCTCGTTGTTCGCGGTCGTCATCGCGACCCGCCAGCCCTGCCCCACCTCCCCGATCACGTCCTCGTCCGGCACGAACACCTCGTCGAAGAAGATCTCGGCGAACCCGGGTTCGCCGTCGAGCTGCGGGATCGGCCGGACCGTCACGCCGTCCGCGCGCAGGTCGGCCATGAAGTACGTCAGGCCGTGGTGGCGCTGCGCGTCCGGGTCGGTGCGGAACAACCCGAACGCGCGGTCGGCGAAGGTGGCCCGGGAACTCCACGTCTTCTGCCCCGACAACAACCACCCGCCGTCGGTGCGGACCGCCGTGCTGCGCAACGCCGCGATGTCGCTGCCCGCTTCGGGTTCCGACCACGCCTGCGCCCACACCTGCTCGCCCGTCGCCATCGCGGGCAGGATCCGGTCGCGCTGCTCTTGCGTACCGTGGGCGAACAACGTCGGGCCGAGCATGAAGATGCCGTTCTGGCTCACGCGTCCTGGTGCGCCCGAGGCGTAGTACTCCTCCTCGAACAGCAGCCACTGCAGCATCGGCGCGTCCCGGCCGTGGTACTCCCGCGGCCACGACACGACCGACCACCGCGCCTCCGCCAGCTCGGCTTCCCATTCGCGGTGCGCCGCGAAGCCCTCGGCGGTGTCCATCGACGGCAGCGTCCGCACGTGCTCGGAAAGCCACGACCGGGCCTCGTCGCGGAAGGCCGCGGACGCCTCGTCGACGTCGAGGTCCATCACGCCCCCTTGTTCGCGTCACGCATCGACCGCGCCGACTGCCCGCCCAGCGAATCTTCCGACGTCTCCGCGTTGTGCGCGTGCGCCAGGTGGTGGAGGCCGAACACGGAGTCCATTCCGGACCGCAGGCCCATCAGGTCCTCGGCCTGGTTGACGGCTTTCTTCGCCAGTGCCAGCCCGAACTGCGGCATCCCGCTGATCTTTTCGGCCAGTTCGAGGGTGTGCTGTTCCAGCTCGGCACGCGGCACGATCCGGGTCACCATCCCCCACTCCTTGGCTTGCTGGACGGTGAACCGCTCCCCGGTGAAGAGCACTTCCTTGGCCGCGCGCGGGCCGAGCACCCACGGGTGCGCGAAGTACTCGACACCCGGAATCCCCATGCGCACCACGGGATCGGCGAAGAACGCGTCGTCCGCGGCCACGATCAGGTCGCATACCCACGCCAGCATCAAGCCACCCGCGATGCACGCGCCCTGGATGCTCGCGATCATCGGTTTCGGGATTTCCCGCCACCGGCGGCACATCCCGAGGTAGACCTCGGACTCGCGGGCGAACCGCTGGTCACCGCCGGCCCGGTCGGTGTGGTCCCACCACAGCACCGCGCGCCGGTCGAACGTCTGATCCGCGTCGCGGCCCGGGCTGCCGATGTCGTGCCCGGCCGAGAAGTGCTTTCCTTCCCCCGCCAGCACGATCACCTTGACCTCGGGGTCGTTCACGGCCTCGGTGAAGGCGTCGTCGAGCGCGTAGGTCATGGCCGAGTTCTGGGCGTTGCGGTAGTCGGGCCGGTTCATCGTGACGACCGCGACCGGCCCGCGCCGCTCGGAGCGGACCACCGGTTCACTCATGCGTTCTCCTCGGTCAGCAGCCGCTTCAGCACCTTGCCGGAAGCGTTGCGGGGCAGTTCGTCCAGGAACGCGACGAACCGCGGGGTCTTGTAGTTGGCCAGCCGCTCGCGGCAGAACGCCAGGACGTCCCGTTCGGACAGTCCGGTGCCGACGACGAAGGCCTTGCCGACCTCGCCGAGCCGTTCGTCCGGGACGCCGACGACGGCGACGTCGCGGACGCCGTCCAGTTCGGTCAGGGCGTGCTCGACCTCGGCCGGGTAGACGTTGAAGCCGCCGCAGATGTACATGTCCTTGAGCCGGCCGGTGAGCGTGAGGTTGCCGTCGGCGTCCAGCTCGCCGACGTCGCCGGTGTGGAGCCAGCCCTGCTCGTCGACGGCCTTCGCGGTGGCGTCCGGGTCGTCGAGGTAGCCGAGCATCACGTTCGGCCCGCGGACCACGACCTCGCCGGGCGAACCGTGGATCGCGACCTCGAAGTCCGCCGTCGCGCGGCCGGACGTGCGCGCGACCAGCTCGGCGTCGTCGCCCGGCCGGCACATCGTCACCACCACGGCTTCGGTGAGGCCGTACGCGGTCAAGACGATGTCGAAGCCCAGCTCGGCCCGCATGCGCCGGACGAGCGACGCCGGCACGTCGGCCGCGCCGGTCACCGCCAGCCGCAATGACGAGAGGTCGCCGCGTTCGGGTTCGTTCAGCAGTGACTGGAAGATCGTCGGCGCGCCCGGGAGCACCGAGACGCGTTCGCGGGCGATCAGGTCCAGGGCGGCCCGCACGTCGAACACCGCCTGCGGCACGATCGTCGCGCCGGTCAGCAGCCCGACCACGATGCCGGCCTTGTAGCCGAAGCTGTGGAAGAACGGGTTGATCACCAGGTACCGGTCGTCGGCGGTGACCCGGCCGCAGTCCGCCCAGGCCGCGGCGACGCCAACCACCTGGCGGTGCGCCGACAGCACGCCCTTCGAGCGGCCGGTCGTGCCCGAGGTGAACAGGATGTCGCTGACGTCGTCCGGCCGGACGGCGTCCGCGCGGCTTTCGGCCTCCGCGAGCGGCACCTGCTCCGCGAGGTCCAGGAACTCGTCCCAGCCGAGGGTGCCCGGCACCGGCCGGTGCGGTTGTTCGAGGGGCACCCGGACGACCGTGCCGAGGTCCGGCAGGCCGGCGCCGGTGGCCACGATCGCGGCGTGGCGGTCCGCGCCGAGGAAGTCCGCGGCCACGACCAGGGCTTTCGCCCGGCTGCGGACCAGCAGGTCCACGGTCTCGGCGGCGGTGAACCGGGTGTTGACCGGCACCAGGGCCGCGCCTGCGTAGAGCGCGCCCAGCGCCGTGAGCACCCAGTGGTGGGTGTTGGGCAGGGTGATGGCGACGCGGTCGCCGGGCTGGACGCCCCGGGCCGCGAAGGCCCGCGCGACCGATTGAACACGTTCCAGAAGCGCGTCGAAGCCGAGCCGGACGTCGCCGTCGACCAGTGCCTCCGCGGCGCCGAACTTCGCGGCGGCATCGCGGACGACGGCCGGGATCGTGGTCTGTCCCACCACACCCTCCTCTGGACCGGCAAACTAGAACGTGTTCTCATTACCCTAGGTGCCGGACCGGCCCGGCAGCAAGGAGGCGTGCGTGGAACCGACGCGATTCCGCCGCGAGGTCGCGGGCTGGCTCGCGGACAACCTGACCGGCGAGTTCGCCCAGCTGCGTGGCCTCGGCGGGCCGGGACGCGAGCACGAGGCGTTCGACCTGCGGCTGGCCTGGGAACGCCACCTCGCCGCGGCGGGCTGGACGTGCGTCGGCTGGCCGGTCGAGCACGGCGGCCGCGGCCTGTCCCTCGACGACCAAGTGGCGTTCCACGAGGAGTACGCGGCCTCCGGTGCGCCCGCCCGGGTCAACCACATCGGCGAACAGCTGCTCGGCCCGACGCTCATCGCCTTCGGCACACCCGAGCAGCAGGCTCGTTTCCTGCCCAAGATCGTCGCCGTCGAAGAACTCTGGTGCCAGGGCTACTCCGAGCCCGGCGCCGGCTCCGACCTGGCCGCCGTCTCGACGTCCGCGGTCC
This sequence comes from Amycolatopsis sp. NPDC098790, assembly GCF_044759945.1. Classification (NCBI taxonomy): domain Bacteria; kingdom Bacillati; phylum Actinomycetota; class Actinomycetes; order Pseudonocardiales; family Pseudonocardiaceae; genus Amycolatopsis; species Amycolatopsis sp. NPDC098790. The sequence continues at coordinate 375,126 of NZ_JBIWAI010000009.1, read as the reverse complement.
TGCGTGACGGCGAATGGGTGGTCAACGGCCAGAAGATCTGGACGTCCCTGGCCCACGTGGCCGACTGGTGCTTCGTCGTCGCCCGCACCGAACCGGGGTCGCAGCGCCACCACGGGCTCTCCTACTTGCTGGTGCCACTGCGTCAGGACGGCGTGACGGTCCGGCCGATCCAGCAGCTCACCGGGACGTCGGAGTTCAACGAAGTCTTCTTCGACGACGCCCGCACGGCCGCCGACCTCGTCGTCGGCGCGCCGGGCGAAGGCTGGAAGATCGCCATGGCCACGCTCGGGTTCGAACGCGGGGTTTCGACGCTGGGCCAGCAGATCGGCTTCCGCCGCGAACTCGACGACATCACCGCCGAGGCGAAACGGCTCGGCACCTACGACGACCCCCTGCTGCGCGCCGACCTCACCCGCGCCCGCATCGGCCTGCGCGTCCTGCGTGCCCACGCCCTGCGGACGCTCGGCCGCCCCGCCGGACCGGAGGTCGCCGTCGGCAAGCTGCTGTGGGCGCAGTGGCACCGCGGGCTCGGCGAGCTCGCGATGCGGGCGCGAGGGGCGCGTTCGCTGACCGCCTCCGGTGGCGAACTGGACGACTGGCAGCGGCTGTACCTGTTCACCCGCGCCGACACCATCTACGGCGGGTCGGACGAAATCGAGCGGAACATCATCGCCGAGCGCGTGCTCGGCCTGCCGAGGGAGGCGCGCCCGTGATCCCGCACTACCCAGCCGGCCACGACCTGTTGTCCGGCAAGGTCGTCGTGGTGACCGCCGCGGCCGGCACCGGCATCGGGTCGGCCGTGGCCAAGCGCTGTCTCGAAGAGGGCGCGAACGTCGTGATCAGCGATTGGCACGAACGGCGTCTCGGGGAGAAGGCCGCCGAACTCGCCGAGCTGGGCAAGGTGCACGCGCTCCCCTGCGACGTCACGAAGGAAGACCAGGTCCAGGCGCTCATCGACGGCGCCGTCGACCACTTCGGACGGCTCGACGTCATGGTCAACAACGCCGGGCTCGGCGGCACGAAGTCCGTGCTGGACATGACCGATGACGAGTGGTCGAAGGTCCTCGACATCACCCTCACCGGGACGTTCCGCTGCACCCGCGCGGCCTTGAAGCAGTTCGTCGCCCAGGGCGGTGGCGGGGCGATCGTCAACAACGCCTCGGTGATCGGCTGGCGCGCCCAAGCCGGTCAGGCACACTACGCGGCCGCGAAGGCCGGGGTCATGGCACTCACCCGGTGTTCGGCGCTCGACGCCGCCGAGCACGGCGTCCGGATCAACGCCGTCGCGCCGAGCCTGGCCATGCACCCGTTCCTCGCCAAGGTGACCAGCGACGAACTCCTGGCCGACCTGACCAAGCAAGAGGCATTCGGCCGGGCGGCCGAGCCGTGGGAGGTCGCGAACGTCATGGTCTTCCTCGCCAGCGACTACGCGAGCTACCTCACCGGCGAAGTCGTCTCCGTCTCCAGCCAGCACCCCTAGGAGCTCCCGTGCCCGAAGCCTTCCTCCTCGACGCCGTCCGCACCCCGGTCGGCCGGCGCGGCGGCGCGCTGTCCGGGTGGCACTCCGCCGATCTCGGCGCGCACGTCATCCGGGCGGTCGTCGAACGCGCGGGCGTCGACCCGGACCTCGTCGACGACGTCATCCTCGGCTGCGTCGACACCCTGGGCCCGCAGTCGGGCAACGTCGCGCGCACCGCGTGGCTCGCGGCCGGCTACCCCGACCACGTGCCCGGGGTGACGGTCGACCGGCAGTGCGGGTCGAGCCAGCAGGCGGTGCACTTCGCCGCGCAGGCCGTCATGTCGGGTACGCAGGACCTGGTGCTGGCCGGCGGGGTGCAGAACATGAGCCGCATCCCGATCGGCGCGGCCATGCTGGCCGGGCGCGAGTACGGCTTCGACGACCCGTTCTCCGGCTCGAAGGGCTGGCAGGAGCGCTACGGCAGCGTCGAGGTGTCGCAGTTCCGCAGCGCCGACATGATCGCCGAGCACTGGGACATCAGCCGGGAGGCGATGGAGGAGTACGCGTTCCGCAGCCACCAACGAGCCCTCGCGGCCATCGATTCCGGCCGGTTCGACGGGGAAATCGCGCCGGTGGACGGCTTCCGGCACGACGAGGGGCCGCGCCGGGACACGTCACCGGAGCGGATGCGCGGGTTGAAGCCGCTGAGCGCGGGATCCCGGCTGACAGCGGCGGTGGCCAGCCAGATTTCCGACGGCGCGAGTGCGGCATTGGTGGCGTCGGAAGCGTTCGTGAAGGAGCACGACCTGACGCCGCGAGCCCGCATCCACCACCTGTCGGTGCGGGCGGCCGACCCGGTGTGGATGTTGACCGGCCCGATCCCCGCCACCGCGCAGGCGCTCCGGAAGACCGGGTTGAGCGTCGAGGACATCGACCTGTTCGAGGTCAACGAGGCGTTCGCCAGCGTGGTGCTGGCGTGGCTGGACGAAACGGGCGCGGACCCCGAGCGGGTGAACGTCAACGGCGGCGGCATCGCCCTCGGCCACCCGATCGGGGCGACCGGGACCAAACTCCTCGCGACGCTCCTGCACGAGCTGGAGCGCCGCGAGGGGCGTTACGGCCTGCAGACGATGTGCGAAGGCGGCGGCACCGCGAACGTCACCATCATCGAACGGCTGTGACTCAGCCGAGGGCGCGCAGCTTCGGCAGCACGTCCTCGGAGAACTGGCTCAGGAACCGCTCCTGGTCGTGCCCCGGCCCGTGGAACACCAGGTGGTTCAGCCCCGCGTCCAGGTACGGCTTGATCTGCGCCACGGCCTCGTCCGGGTCCGACGCCACGATCCACCGCTTGGCGACCTGCTCGATCGGCAGCTCGTCGGCCAGCCGCTCCATCTCCTCGGCCGAGGAGACGCTGTGCTTCTGCTCCGCCGACAGCGACAGCGGCGCCCAGAACCGGGTGTTCTCCAGCGCCTTCTCGTGGTCGCGGTCGTAGGACAGCTTGATCTCGATCGTCCGGTCGACGTCCTCGACGGTCTTCTCGGCCGCCTCGGCGCCCTCCTTCACCGCGGGCATCAGCTTCTCGGTGTAGAGGTCCATGCCCTTGCCGGACGTGCAAATGAACCCGTCGCCCGCGCGGCCCGCGTACTTGGCCACCACCGGACCACCGGCGGCGATGTACACCGGCACCGGCTGCTCCGGCCGGTCGTAGATCTTGGCGTCCACCAGCTCGTAGTAGTCGCCCTTGAAGTTCACGTTGTCGCTGGTCCACAGCTCGCGGATCAGCTTGATCGACTCGCGCAGCCGGGCGAAGCGCTCCTTGAACTCCGGCCACTCCCGCCCCGACACCGCGATCTCGTTCAGCGCCTCGCCGGACCCCACGCCGAGGATCACGCGGCCACCCGACAGCAGCGACATCGTCGCGAACGCCTGCGCGATCACCGCCGGGTTGTACCGGAACGTCGGGGTCAGCACGCTCGTGCCGATCTGCACCCGCTTCGTCCGCTCGGCCACCGCCGGCATCCAGGCCAGCGCCCACGGCGCGTGGCCGCCTTCGTGCCGCCACGGCAAGAAGTGGTCCGACACCCAAACCGAGTCGAGGCCGACCTCTTCGGCGCGCACGGCGTATTCGACCAGGTCCCGCGGCCCGAACTGCTCCGCGGACGCCTTGTAACCGACCTTCAGCGCCACCCTCGCTCATCCTCCCGTTTCCCGGCCGAGACGGCGAAGGATCTCACCCGCCTCGGCCACTGTGCCCGCGACGATCCCGGCCACCGTGGGCAGGTCGTGGATCATGCCCACCACCTGTCCCGACGCTAGCACTCCGGCGTCCGTCCGGCCGTCGACCAGCCCCGCCCGCAACAGCATCGGGGTGTTGGCCGCCATGACCAGCTGACTCCAGGTCAGATCGTTGCCGTGCTTCATCGCAAGGCCTTCTTTGACCATGGCAACCGGGGACAGTCCGGTGATATTCCGGAAGCGCAGCGCGTTGCGCGCGGCCTGCGCGAGGCCGCGGATCCGGCCGGTGCGTTCGAGCTTCTCCACCAGGTCGGTGCGCAGGACGCGGTGCGGCAGGCCGTCGACGCGCCGGGTGACGACCGTCCCGGTGAGACCCTGCTCGAGGTAGACGCGCTTGACGTCGTCGGGGACCGTGCTCTCCTTGCTCAGCAGGAACCGGGTGCCCATCGCGACGCCGGCCGCGCCGTAGGCCAGCGCGGCGGCCAGGCCGCGGCCGTCGAAGAAGCCACCGGCGGCGACGACCGGGATGTCGACCGCGTCCAGCACGCTCGGCAGCAGCAACGTCGTGGCCACTCCCCCGGTGTGCCCGCCGCCTTCGCCGCCCTGGACGATGACCGCGTCCGCACCCCAGGCGGCGACCTTCTCGGCGTGCCGCGCGGCGCCGACCGATGGGATCACGACGATCCCGTGGTCCCGCAGTTTCGCGATCATCTCCTTGCGCGGCGCGAGCGCGAACGACGCCACCTTGACGTCTTCGCGGATCAGCAGGTCGACGCGGTCGCCGGCGTCCGCCGCGTCGGCGCGGAGGTTGACGCCGAACGGCTTTTCCGTGCGCTTCTTGACTTCGGCGATCGCGGCTTCCAGTTCGGCGAACGTCATCGTGGCCGACGCGAGGATGCCGAGCGCGCCCGCGTCGGCGGTCGCCGAGACGAGCCGCGGGCCGGCGACCCAGCCCATGCCGGTCTGCACGATCGGGTGGTCGACGCCGACGAGCTCGGTCAGCGCGGTCTTCACGCCGGGACTTCCTTGTCGCGCAGGCTCTTCGGGTCCACGACCTCGCGGAGCAGCCGCAGCTCTTCGCCGGTCGGCTCACGGCTGATATCCACAGTGGACAAGTCGATCTCGAACGTCGTGGCCGCCACGACCTCGTCGCGGGTGACGCCGGGGTGCAGCGAGACCGCCCGCATCGCGTGGTCGGGACCACCGAAGTCGAACACGCCGAGGTTCGTCACCACCCGGTGGACGTCGTGGTACTTCTGCGCCGACGGCCCGGCTTTGGCCGCGTTGTCGTAGCCGACGCCCGACACGACGTCCACAGTGTCCACGAAGACCCGCGGGGAGTGCCGGGGAACCCAGTAGCTGGTGCGGTGGTTGACCGTGTTGCCCGGCGCGCCGCGCACGCCGAGGAGCTGCTTCTGCGGCCGGCCGTGGTCGCCGATCGCGGAGATGTTCTGGTTGCCGTACCGGTCGATCTGGTTGGCGCCCATCACGACGTGCCGGCGGCCGTGCGGGACGATCGTGTCGAGCATCTTGCGAAACGGCTGCCAGCCCTCGACCACGCCGTCGGTCGTCACGAGGTAGGCCTCGCCGTCGGACATCAGCAGGTCGGGCTCGAACGTCAGGCGCGCGAGCTTGGCCCCCAGCTGCGGGACCAGGCCCATCGGGCTGACCACGATCTCGCCGTCGCCGCGGAACACCTCGGCCATCGCCACGACGACGATCTCGGCCCTCGTCGCGCTCATGCCGCCTCCGCCTCGAACTTGTCCACTTCGGACAGGTACCGCGTTTCGTCACCGGACAGGAACCGGTCCGCGAAGCCCGGCCACGCGTCGAGGTCCTTGGCGCAGGCCGCGTAGTGGCGCTGGAACCGTTCGTCGCGACCGTAGTCCGGGACCGCCGTGGTGAAGTGGGCGCCGCGCGGGGACTCGATGACACCGTCGACCGCGCTTCGGTTGAGCAGCAGCGACTGGATCGGTCCGCCCGCTGTCAGCTCGGTCGTGTCGACGACTTTCTCCACGGAGACAAACCGTTTGGCCGCGGCCAGGCAGAACAGGTCGTCGAAGTACGGGTCCGGGCCGAGGTACTGGGCGTTGCCGCGCGGGTCGGCGCGGTTGAGGTGCACCAGTGCGACGTCCAGGTGCTGCGCCGGGACCGCGACCAGCTCCTCGCCGTCGGCGTACGGCGATCGCACGGTCCGCAGGCCCGGGTTGGCGCGCATCACCTCAGAGCCGAGGCCCGCTCGCATCGGCAGGAACGGAAGCCGTTGAGCGGCCGCGGAAAGCGCGGCACCGAACATGCCTTCGTCGTACTCGGTGACGGCGATGGCGCCGGTCTCGCGCGCGCGGCCGAACCACGGGTCGAACGGGATCGAGTCGAGCGTCACGAACCCGAAGACCACCCGCTTGACCTTGCCCGCCGCGCACAGCAGGCCGACGTCCGGGCCGCCGTAGGAGACGACCGTGAGGTCCTTGACGGGCGTGCGAAGGATCGCGCGGACCAGGGCCATCGGCTTGCGCCGCGAACCCCAGCCGCCGATCCCGATCGTCATGCCGTCTGCCAGCTCGGCCGCCACCTCGTCGGCGGTCGTGCGCTTATCGGCCATTCAAGAACTCCTCGCGGGCTTCGTCGGACGCGCCGAGCAGGTTGAGCTCGAAGGTGAAGCCCTGCTCGAACCGGTAGCTGCGGTGCACCTGCTGGGTGTCGATGCCGTTCAGCGCCTCTTTGGCCGCCCGGATGACCCGCGGGTCCTTCTTCGCGATGTCGCGGGCGACGGCGAGCGCGGCGTCGTCCAGCTCGGCGCGCGGGACGACCTGGTAGACCGAGCCGTGCGCGTGCAGCTCGGCGGCGGTGATGGTGCGCGCGGTGAAGTAGAGGGTGCGCATGAGGTGCTGCGGCACGAGCCGGGCTAGGTGGGTCGCGGCGCCGAGTGCGCCGCGTTCGACCTCGGGGACGCCGAAGGTGGCGTCGTCGGACGCGAGGACGACGTCGGCGTTGCCGACCAGCCCGATTCCGCCGCCGAGGCAGAACCCGTGCACGGCCGCTACAACCGGGACCTCGCAGTCGTAGACGGCCCCGAAAGCCGCGTAGCAGCCCCGGTTCGCGCCGACCAGCGCGTCGTAGCCGGCGCTGCGTTGGATTTCCTTGATGTCGACCCCGGCGTTGAAGCCGCGGCCTTCCGCGCGGAGGATCACGACGTGCACTTCGGGATCGCGGCCGGCTTGCGTGAGCGCGTCGGCCAGGTCGAACCAGCCCTGCACGGGCAGCGCGTTGACCGGCGGGAAGTCGACGGTGACGACCTCGACGTGCCCGTCGCGCTTGGTGAGGATCGCCATCAGCTCGCTCCGTAGACGGGCTCGGGCTCGGGCGCGCGCTCGAGCAGGTCCTTGACCACCGGGCCGAGCTCGGCCGGGTCCCACCGGTCGCCCTTGTCCACGACCGGGCCGTGCCGCCAGGCCTGTGCCACCGAGATCTTGCCGCCCTCGACCTCGAAGACCCGGCCGGTCACCTGCGCGGACTCCTCGCTGCCCAGCCAGACCACCAATGGCGAGACGTTCTCGGGTGCCATCGCGTCGAAGCCGTCGTCCGGACGCGCCATCGACGCGAAGACCGCCTCGGTCATCCGGGTCCGCGCGGCCGGCGCGATCGCGTTCACCGTCACGCCGTAGCGCGCCAGCTCGGCCGCCGCCACTACGGTCAGGCTGGCGATCCCCGCCTTCGCGGCGGAATAGTTGCCCTGGCCGACGCTGCCGAGCAGCCCGGCGCCGGAACTGGTGTTGATGACGCGCGCACTCGGTGTGCGTCCGGCTTTCGCCTCGGCCCGCCAGTGGTCGGCGGCGTGCCTCAACGGAGCGAAGTGGCCTTTGAGGTGCACTCGCACGACCGCGTCCCACTCGTCCTCGCTCAGGTTGACCAGCATCCGGTCGCGGACGAACCCCGCGTTGTTGACGAGCACGTCCAGGCGGCCGAAGTGCGCCAGGGCGGTGTCGATGAGGTTCTTCGCCCCGGTCCAGTCGGCGATGTCGTCGGCGCTGGCGACGGCCTTCCCGCCCAGCGCCTCGATTTCCGCGACGACCCCGGCGGTCGCGTCCGCGTCCACGTCGTTCACCACGACCGGCGCGCCTTCGGCGGCGAAGGCGAGGGCGTGGGCCCGCCCGATGCCGCGGCCGGCGCCGGTCACCACGACCACCCGGTCCTGGCACAACCCGCTCACGAATCCTCCCGTTGGTTGACGTCGGCCGCGGCGAGGAACGCCGGGACCTCTCCCCCGCCGTGCACGAGCAGGGTCGCGCCGGAGACGTAGGAGGCCAGGCCGGAGGCGAGGAAGGCGGCGCAGGCGCCCACTTCCGCCGGCTCGGCCAGCCGCCCGAGCGGCACGGTCTTCCCGACCGCGTCGACCGCGGCCTCGCTGCCGTAGTGCAGGTGGGCCTGTTCGGTGCGCACCATGCCGACGTCCAGGGCGTTGACCCGCACCTTCGGCGCCCACTCGACGGCGAGGCTGGCGGTGAGGCTGTCGAGCCCCGCCTTGGCGGCCCCGTAGGCGGCGGTCCCGGGCGACGCGCGCGTACCGCTGACACTGGAGATCATCACGATCGAGCCGCCTGCGGCCTGGCGTTGCATGACGGCGTTGGCTCGTTGCGAGACCAGGAGCGGAGCGAGCAGGTTGAGCTGGACGACTCTGTCGTGCAGCCGCGGCGACCCGGTGGCGGCAGGCGCGTAGGGTGCGCCGCCGGCGTTGTTGACGACGACGTCGAGGCGGCCGTGATCCTTGACGATCCCGTCGATGAGGGCTTCGACCTGGGTTTCGTCCCGGACGTCACAGGCGCGGAACTCGGCGTCGGTGGCGGCGTGGTGGCGAGCGCAGGTGACCACGTGGGCGCCGTGGGCGAGGAACACGTCGGTGATGCCCCGGCCGACACCGCGGACGCCACCCGTCACCAGGACGACGGCGCCGGACAGGCCCAGATCGGTCTTCACTCCCCAAAACTAGAACACGTTCCAACTTTGGGCAAGGTTGGTGGTGCGTCCGGGATCATGGGCGCATGGACGACCACTGGCCGCTCGCGCCGCCCGGAGCCGCGGACTGGCTGCAGGACCTGTGCGGCGACGGCCTGACGGGTTTCCTGCCACCGGCGATGCCCGGCTCGGCCTGGGTGCTCAACGCGATGTACGAGCACGAGCGAGGGCCGACCGGGTCGACGTACCACGAGCTCCGGCAGGCGCGGCTGGCGGAAGGCAGCGTCGAGCCGCTCGTCGTGGCCGGCATCGACCTCGAAGCCACGACCGTCACGACGGGCGGCGGGTTGGGCCGCGCGGAACACCCGGGTCCCGGCTGGCGGCGGTTGCGCTGGGCGGAACTGGCCGAGCGCACCGGCGACCCGGTCGTTCCCGACGGACTGCTGCCCGGCCACCAGTGCTTCCCGTCGGTCAAGAAGGACGGCAGCTGGCCACTCGGCATCGCCCCGCCCACGGAGGGAAGCCTCGACCGCGAGACCTGGACGCGGCTGATCGACGTGCTCGCCGAACACAGTCCCGCGGGGCCGGACACGCCCTGCTTCGCCTACTACTGCCCGGCGACGTCCGGGTTCCTCGACCTCGAGAACCTCGTGGTGCACGCCGGACGCCTCGGCGACGCCGGAATCCTCTACGACAACCCCGAGGTCGGCTTCAGCCCCTCGAACCTCTGGGCCGCGGACCGCTCGTGGTGCCTGGGCACCGACTACGACCTGTGGGGCACCAAGGTCGCCGGCCCGCCGGACCTGATCGAAGCCCTGCTGAGCGACCCCGAACTCGAAGCCGTGCGGCTCCCTTGGGCGGACTAGAACCCGTTACGACTTAGCGGCGTCGTACTCCGCGTTCGCCGCCATGACCTCGGGCATCTGGCCCTCGACGTCCTCGATCAGCGCCAGCAGCAGCGCCGCCGTGCGGCGGCCGCGAGGGGTCAAGCTGTACTCCACCTTCGGCGGAATGGTCGGCTGGGCCTCGCGGTGGACGAACCCGTCGCGCTCCAGGGCCTGCAGGGTCTGGGCCAGCATCTTCTCGCTCACCCCGGACACCCGGCGGCGCAGGGCGTTGAACCGGAGCGTGCCGTCGTGGAGGGCGGCCATCGCCAAGATCCCCCACCGGCCGGTGATGTGCTCGAGCGTCGCGCGGGACGTGCACGCCTGCGCGAACACGTCGAACACCACCTGCCCGTGCTCGTCCAGCCACTCGCTCATGGCGTCAACGGTACCTCGCCCGACCCGGAACCCCAGGTGAGCATGCTCACCAACAGTTCGCACTTTCGAAAAGTTAGTACACTCTGATGGTAAGCGAACCGAAGGAGCAAACAGATGATCGTGGTCACCGGTGCCACCGGCCAGCTCGGCCGCCTGGTCGTGGAAGGCCTGCTGAAGAAGGTCGCGCCCGGCGAGGTCGTCGCCGCCGTGCGCGATCCCGGGAAGGCCGCCGACTTCGCCGCGCGGGGCGTTCAGGTGCGGCGGGCCGACTACGACGACCCCGCGAGCCTCACCGCGGCCTTCGCCGGGGCGGACAAGGTGCTGCTCGTCTCGAGCAGCACGCCCGGGCAGCGGCTGGCCCAGCACGAAGCCGTCATCGCGGCCGCCCGCGAGGCCGGCGTCGGGCACCTCGCCTACACGAGCGTCCTGGCCGCCGACACGACGAAGCTGTTCGTCGCGCCGGACCACAAGGCCACCGAGGAGGCCATCCGCGCGTCGGGCTTGCCGTTCACCCTCCTGCGCAACGGCTGGTACACCGAGAACTACGCGCAGACGATCGCCCAGGCGCTCACCGTCGGCTCCTTCGTCGGCAGCGCCGGCGAGGGCAAGCTCGGCGCCGTCCCGCGGATCGACTTCGCGGAAGCCGCCGTCGAGGTCCTGACCGGCGAAGGCCACCAGGGCAAGGTGTACGAGCTGGCCGGCGACGAGCCGTTCGGCTACGCCGACCTCGCCGCCGCCGTCTCGGCCGCGGCGGGCAAGCCGGTCACCTACCAGGACCTGCCGGTCGAGCAGTACCGGAAGGTCCTCGTCGGCGCCGGGCTGCCGGAGCCGGTGGCGGCCATGCTGGCCGACGCCGACCGCGGCATCGCCGAGGGCGAGCTGACGTCGGACTCCGGCGACCTGCGCCGCCTCCTCGGCCGGCCGACGACGCCGTTGGCGGAAGCCGTCACCGCCTTGGTCAAGGGCTGACGTCCGGGAAGGTCTCCTCCCCGAGCGGAGGAGACCTTCACGCGCCGCGCGACCGCAACGCCGACACCCGCAACGCCGCCTGCATCGCGAACCGCGCCTCGGCGTCCTCCAGCCGCTCGCCGAACGCCTCCTTGAGCTGCCGCACGCGGTACCGGACCGTCTGCGGGTGCACCGACAGGTCCACCGCGATCTTCTCCGAGTTGCCGCCGTTTTCCAGCCACGACAGCAAGGTCTCGCTCAACCGGCGGCGCGTGCGGTCCGGGAACCCGGCCAGCGGGGCCAGTTCCTGACGGGCCACCTGCTCGGCCAGAGCCGGGTCGCAGAGCAGCCAAAGCGTCGTCAAGTGCTTCGCGCACCACGTCACCGGAGCGTCCGGCAGCGCGCCTTCGCCCACCAGCCGCAGCGTCGCCCGCGCCCAGCGCAGGGACTGCGCCGACGCCGACGGCCGGACCGGCGGTCCCACCGCGGCCCGGACCCCGAGGGCGGCGAGCAACCGCCCGTCCACCGGGGCCGGCACCACCAGCCAGGGCTGCGGCGGCTCGAGGTCGGCCAGCACCTCGGGTCCCCAGCACGGCTCCACCGGCGCCTCGAGGACGACGGCGGCCACCTCGCCGGGCACCGGCCAGCCGGCCGCCGTCGCGAGCTCGGCCACCACCGCGTCCGTCGGCGGCACCGGGCCGGTGACCAGGCGCAGCAGCCGGCGGCGCAGGCTCGCCCGCGTGCCGCCGAGCTCCGCCTCCGCCTCGCGGTGCCCGCGGATCGACATCCGCGCCAGGTCGTCCGCGTAGCCGAACAACATCTCCGCCAAGCGCGCCATCACCGCCGACGACAGCCGTTGCCGGCGGCCCAGGCGCATGATCCACCGCCAGCCCGCGCGGGTGCCGACGCGGTAGGCCGCCTGCAGGTCGTCGAGGGTCCGGCCCTCGTACGCCTCGCCCGCGCCGAGCCGGCGGCACGTCTCGTACAACCGGTCCCGCGGCGCGAGCGGATCCTCGACGAGGTCGACGAACAGCACCACCGCGCACTCGACCCCGTGCCGGGTGACGCGGCCGTGCCGGGCGTAGACCGGGACGGCCTGCCACACCTCCCGGACGATCCAGTCCACCAGCGACGGGACCGCCGGGCGCATCAGCGCGGCCAGCTCCGCGCGTCCGGACACCTCGTGCGCCACCGGGACTTGCTGCCGAGCTTGGTCGCCGGACACCGGGCTCCCTTCGCGGGGCGGGTGAGCTTTACCGGACAGTAAAGCAGCGGGACCGTACAGTACACCTCCATGAGCAGGCCGCGGTCCCCTGATCGATCCAGCACGCGCCGGAGCCCGGCCGCCCGGCCCACCGACGGCGAGCTGCTCGACGCCGCCCGCGCGGTGTTCGCCGAACGCGGGTACGCCCAGGCCACGATGGACCTGATCGCCGCCCGCGCCGACTCCACGAAACCGACGCTCTACGCGCATTTCGGGGACAAGGCGGCGCTTTTCCGCGCCACCGTGAGCCGCGAGGTAGCCGCGCTGCGGAACTGGATCCTCACCGCCTACGAAACCGCGAGCGCGAGCCCGCTCGAAGACCGCGTCCGGCTCGCCGTGATGGCCATGTTCCGCTACGCCCGGGCCCACCCGGCCGGCTTCCGGATGCTGTTCGACTCCGCCGTCGACGAGATGTCGGACGAGCGGCGCACCCTCGCCGACACGGTCACCGCGCACGTCGTCGACCGCGTGCGCGAGCACCTGCTCGCGCACGGACGCACGCCCGGTCCCGGCGCGGACCTGCTGGCCGCGATGATGGTCGGCCTGGTCGGCCGGGCCGCGATGCACGTCTCCCACTCCCCCGGTGTCGACCCGATCGCGGCGGGCGAGCTCGCCACCGGGTTCGTGATGGCCGCCGTGCGCGGTCTCGACCCCGCATTGCTGGACCGCGTCGACGCCGGGCAGTGCACGACCTGAGCGTCCACATCGGACTGTTTGTCACCGGCTGAACAATTACCCCGGCCAGATCGAATCTCTTCTTGCTTTCTTCCCCTTTTTGGGAAAGCGTTTGCGGACATTCCGGTTTTCTCCGCGACCAGAGGTGAGATCAGCCATGAGTCGTCTGTTTTCCGCTGCCCTTTCGGTCGGCCTCGCCGCCGCCGGGCTCGCCGTCGCCACCGCGCCCGTGGCGTCGGCCGCGCCGTGCACCGACGTCGACGTGCCGGTCGCCCGCGGCACGTTCGAACCCGGCACGCTGGGGTTCATCGTCGGCGATCCCGTCTACCAGGCCGTGCAGAACCAGCTGCGGCCGCGTTCGCTGAGCGGCTACCGGGTCGACTACCCCGCGGACCTCGGCGAGCCCGCGTCGGTGCAGAAGGGCAACACCGACCTGGTCAACCACGTCAAGGCGCAGGCCGCGGCCTGCCCGCAGCAGCGGTTCGTCCTGGTCGGCTACTCCCAGGGCGCCAACGTCGTCGACAACTCCCTCGGCATCAGCAGCGACGGCGCGGTCGTCGGCGGCCCGATCGTCGCGACCATCCCGGCGGAGCTGGCCCCGCGGATCGCGGCCGTGCTGCTGTTCGGCAACCCGATCCGCGCGATCGGCCGTCAGGTGACCGGGACGTACCAGAGCCGCACCAAGGACTACTGCGCCGACGGCGACCCGATCTGCCAAGCGGGCGGCGCCAACTTCCTGGCCCACCTGAGCTATGGCGGCGACGCCTCCGACGCCGCCGCCTTCGCCGCGAGCAAGTTCTGACGCTCAGCAGTTGGACGGGGCCTGCTCACCGGCGAACCGCTTGACGATCCACTGGTGGGCGTCCCCGTTCCCGGCCAGGATTCCGGTGGCGTGGTCGGAGATGTAGGTCTGCCACTGTTCCCGGACCCCGGCCGCGCAGTACGCGCGGTGCAGGGCTTCCGCCTGCGGGGTGTTGACGATCTCGTCGGTGCTCGCGTGGTACTGGAACACCGGCACCCGCGGCGGGTTCGCGCCCAGCTTGTTCTGCGCCAGCCGCGCCTGCCACTGCGGCGTGTTCAGCGGGTTCGACGTCGTGTAGTCGCTGATCTTCTTGAACGAGTAGTTCAGCAGGAGTTCGGCGACGCACGCGTTCTTCTTGGCGTCGTTCAGCTGCTGCCGCCCGGTGTCGTTGAGGAACGAATCGAGCTTCAGCTCCGGGTAGGCGGCGTCGAGCCCGACCGCGGCGAACGCGAGGAACCCGAAGCCGATGTACCCGTCCAGTCCTTTCGCGACTTCGGTCAGGTCGGCGGGCACCCCGCCCGCGACGACGCCGACGACGTTCAGCTCCGGCGCATACGCGGGCGCCTTCTCCCCCGCCCACATCGATCCGCCGCCGCCTTGGGAGTACCCCTGGAAGATCACCTTGGCGGTCTTGGCGAGCTTGGCGGCCGGGAGGTTCTGCGCCGCCCGCACCGAGTCGATCACGGCGGGTCCTTCGGACTGGCCGGTGATGTACGTCGGCGTGGTCGTCGGCGAATAGCCTTCGTAGTCGGTCACCGCGACGGCGAACCCGCTGGACAGCGAGTCGTTGACGGCCGGCTGGTCGTAGAGCGTGCCGCGTTCCATCGCCTTGGACGCGGTGCACTTGAACGCCGGGCCCTGCGTGCCGACGGCGTAGCCGACGATCGGCGCCTTCGCCGGGTCCTTGCCCTTCGGCACCAGGATCGTCCCGGTGACCGCGTCCGGCAGGCCACGCGCGTTGGTCGAGAGGTACATGACCTGCCAGGCGTCGGCGTTGGCGGCGTTCAGCAGCGGCACCGACGGGCGCCAGCGCAGGACGTCACCGGGCTTCCCGGCCGGCAGCGGCGACGGCGGGGTGTAGAACGAGTCGTCGAACGGGCCGGGCAGGATCGGCGCCGCGACGGCACCGGCGGGCGGGCTCGCGGCCACGACTCCCAGCGCCGCCAGGGAAACGCCCAGGAGCGCGGACAGCACGCGTCGCAAAGGGACAGACTTCACCACAACCTCCATCGGGGAAAGAGAAGAACGCTCAGGCGGGGAGTCCGAGCGCGCCGGCCAGGACCGGCCACGAGTTGTGCAGGGCCCGCTGCCAGTACGGCCAGCTGTGCGTGCCCGGCCCGTAGTAGTCGACCGTCGCCGGGATGCCGGCCTGCCGCAGCTTGTCCGTGAAGCTCTGCGAAGACAGCAACGCCGACGGTTCGAGCACATCGGACTGCCCGGGCGGGTCGAGCGGCCCGGTCTGCCCGTTGCCGCAGGAGAGGTAGAGCGCCGTGCCGCGCAGGTCCTGGACGTGGTCGTACGGGTTGTGCGACGACCAGATCGGCTGCATCCCGAAGGAGTCGCCCCACAGGTTCAGGTAGTTGAAGATCCCGGCGCGGGCGAGGATGCCGATGATCCAGACCGGGATGCCCGGGTAGAGCGTGTTCGGCACGCCGGAGTACGACGCCGCCGCGGCGAACATCCCCTTGTGCTGGAAGGCGTACGCCATGGCGCCGTACCCGCCGATCGACAGCCCGGCGATCGCCCGGCGGGTGCCGCCGTGGTAGCCGCGTTCGACGATCTGGCGCACTTCGGCGGTGTGGAACGTGTCCCAGTCGGGTTTGCTCGACAGCCCGAAGTTCCACCACTTCGTGTACATCCCGGCCGGGCCGTCGGTCGGCATCACGACGAGCGCGTCCTTGGTGGCGGTGAACGCCTTGACGTCGGTGAACTGGTCCCACGACTTGTAGTCGACCGGTTCGCAGCAGCCGTGCAGCAGGAACAGCACCGGCCACGTCCGCGTCGGCTGCGAAGCCCAGCCGGACGGCACGATCAGCCGGACCATCCCGGTGGTGCCCAGCGCCGGCGAATCGATCTTGAGGTCGACCGTCCGGGCGTCGAGCCAGGTTTCCTGGACGACTTTCGCGCCGTCGTCGGCCACGGCGGGGCTCGCCTGGGCGGCGGTGACACCGCTGGCGACCAGGACCACGACGGCCAGCATCAGCAGGGTGGCTCTCATCGAAGTCTCCTTCACAGGGGGATGTTTCCGTGCTTCTTGGCCGGCAGGCTCTGCCGTTTGGTCCGCAGGGTCTTCAAGGCGCGCGCGACCTGCAGCCGGGTCTGCGACGGCGTGACGACCTGGTCGACGTAGCCGCGTTCGGCGGCCAGGTAGGGGCCGGTGTGGCGCTTGCGGTACTCCTCGGTGAGGCGCCGGCGCGCCGCCGCCCGCCGCTCCGGCGGCAGTTCGGCCAGCTCACGGCGGTAGAGCACCTGCACCGCACCCTCCGCGCCCATCACCGCGATCTCGGCGGTGGGCCAGGCGAGGGTGACGTCGGCGCCGAGGTGCTTGGAGCCCATCACCGCGTAGCCGCCGCCGTAGGCCTTGCGGACCACCACCGTCACCTTCGGCACGGTGGCCTCGGAGTAGGCGTAGATCAGCTTGGCGCCGCGGCGGATGATGCCGCCGCGTTCCTGGTCGCTGCCGGGCAGGTAGCCGGGAACGTCGGCGAGGGTGAGCAGCGGGATCGAGAAGGCGTCGCAGAAGCGCACGAACCGCGCGGCCTTCTCCGAGGCGTCGATGTCGAGGACGCCGGCCTGGTGGCGCGGCTGGTTCGCGACGACGCCGACCGTGCGGCCCTGGACACGGCCGAACGCGCAGATCATGTTGGGCGCGAAGGCACTGTGGACCTCGGAGAACTCGCCGTCGTCGAACAGCCGGACGATCAGCTCGGCCATGTCGTAGGTCTGGTTCGGCGAGTCCGGCACCAGCCGGTCCAGCTCCAGATCGGCGGGTGTGACGACGGAGCTGGTGTCGTCGGCGTACTCCGGGGCCGGGTCGAGGTTGTTCGACGGCAGGTAGCCGAGCAGCGTCTGCACCCACTCGATCGCGTCCTGCTCGTCGGCGGCCCGGTGGTGGGCGTTGCCGGCGACCTCGCTCTGCACCGCCGCGCCGCCCAGTTCCTGCGCGGTGACGCGCTCGCCCGTCACCGCGTGCACGACGTCCGGGCCGGTGACGAACATGTGCGAGGTCTCGTCCACCATCACGGTGAAGTCGGTGATGGCCGGCGCGTAGACGGCCCCGCCCGCGCACGGGCCCATGATCATCGAGATCTGCGGGACGACCCCGGAAGCGTGGGCGTTGCGCCGCCCCAGTTCGGCGTAGTACGCCAGCGAAACGACGCCCTCCTGGATGCGCGCGCCGCCGGAGTCGTTGATCCCGACGACCGGGCAGCCGAGCGACATCGCCAGGTCCATCACCTTGAGGACCTTCTCGCCGGAGACTTCGCCCATGCTGCCGCCGAAGACGGTGAAGTCCTGCGAGAAGACGCAGATCTGCCGTCCGTCGACCGTCCCGTGCCCGGTGACGACGCCGTCGCCGTAGGGCCGGTTGGCGTCCATCCCGAACTCCGCGCACCGGTGCCGCGCGAACTGGTCCAGCTCGACGAACGAGCCGGGGTCGAGCAGCAGCCCGATCCGTTCGCGCGCGGTGAGCTTGCCCTTGGCGTGCTGGCGGTCGACGGCCCGCTTCTCGGCGATCCGGACGGCTTCGTCCTGGCGCGCTTCGAGGTCGGCGATCCGGAACGCCGTGGTCGGCATGAGCTCGTCCATCACCGCACTCCTGCTCCGAGCCGGGCCGCGAGCGCGGCGGCGATCACCGCGACGTGCGGCGGGTCGATCATCGAGACGTGGTCGCCCGGCACCCGGACGACTTCGAGGTCCGCGCAGTACGCGTCCCAGCCCAGGGTGTCGTCCGTGCGCAGGTACCGCGGGTCCAAAGTGGTCGTCAGCGGGTGCGGTTCTTGCGCCCGCAGCAACAGGACCCGGCCGTCGTACGGCGTCGGCGTGTAGCGTTCGGCCACCCGCGCGTCCACATAGGACTCGTACTGGTGGCGCAGGACGCCGGCGCCCAGGTCCGGGACCTGGTCGGCGAGGCGTTGCATGACCCAGCGGATCTGGGCGTCTTCGTCCAATGCGGACAGTTCGTCGCGCGGGATCGCGAACGGGACGCCGTAGGTCCGCGAGACGTGCTCGGCGAACCGGTCGAAGCGGTCCAGCAGCAGGTCCGCCGGCTTCCCCGCCGCGAGCAGCGGCAGGATCGAGTCGATCAGGACCACGACGTCGACCGGGCCGTCCAGCCGCCGGGCCGTCTCGTAGGCGAGACAGCCGCCGAACGACCAGCCGCCCAGCCGGTACGGTCCGCGCGGCTGGATTTCGCGGATCAGCTCGGCGTAGCACGCGGCCTTGGCCTCGACGGTGTCCTCGTCGTCGATCCGCTCCAGCCCGTACACCGGGTGGCCCTCCGGCAGCAGCCGGACGAGCTCGCGGTACACACTGGTCGGGCCGCCGGCCGGGTGGAACAGGAACAGCGGCTCGGCGACGCCGTCGCGCAGCAGCCGCACCGGGCCGCCGCCGTGGCCTTCGATCTCCCCGCGCAGCAGGTCCGCCATCGCGGCGACGGTCGGCGTGGCGAACAGCCGTTCCACCGGTGGCACCGCGCCCAGCTGCTCCGCGAACACCGCCCGCAGCCGCCGCGCGCGTTCGGGATCGCCGCCGGCGGCGAAGAAGTCGTCGTGCACGCCGGGTTCCGCGCCGCCCAGCTCGGCCCGCCAGTGCCGGGCCACCCACCGCTCGGCGGGATCGCGCGGACCGGCGGTGACCGGTTCGGCTTCAGCCGGTCCGAAGCCGGCCTGCTCCGCGAGGTGCGCGGCGAGTTCGGCCAGGCTGGCGCCGCGCAGGAGCAGCGGGATCGGCAGCGGCAGGCCGAAATCGCGTTCCACCGCGCCCCGGGCGCGCATCGCCGACAGCGAGTCGAGGCCGAGCCGGGTGAGCGGCACGTCCCGCTCGACGTCGGCGTAGCCCAGCACGCCCGCGACGAGCCCGGCCAGGTGGTCGGTGATCGCCCTCCGGGCGGCCTCCGGCGGCGCTTTCCGCAGCGCGTCCAGTCCGTCCCAAGTGGACGGTCCGGTCCGAGGTGTGAACAGCCCGAAGAACGGCCGCTCGGCCAGCCGCGGGAACAGGTCCAGCACCGTCTCGGCGTCGAGGCGGGCGATGCCGGTCGCCTGGCGGTCGCGCGCGAGGACGGCGTCGAGCGCCGACAGCGCTTCCTCGGTGCCGAGCGGTTCGAGCACCGGGTTGCGCGACCCGGCCGCGGCGCCGACGTCGCCCCAGGCACCCCACCCGATCGTCGCCGCCGGGAGACCCTGGGCCCGCCGCCACGCGACCAGGGCGTCGGCCCAGGCGTTGGCGGTGGCGTACGCGGCCTGGCCGGGCGAGCCGAACAGCGCGGCCGCCGAGGAGTAAACGAGCCACCAGTCGAGGTCGTGCCCGGCGGTCGCCTCGTGCAGCCGCCAGGCACCGAGCGCCTTCGGCCGCCAGACCGCGTCGAGCGCGGCCGGGGCCAGGCTGATCGCGGCGCCGTCGGCGAGGACCCCGGCGGCGTGCAGCACCCCGCGCAGCGGCACACCGCCGTCGACGGCCGCCGCGACCAGCGCTTCGGCCGTGCCGGGCCCGGCGATGTCGCCGGCCACGACGCGGACGTCGATCCCCAGGTCCGGCGGCGCGGCGGCGCGCCGGCTGTTGAGCACCACCCGCGTCGCACCGCGCTCGGCCAGCCACTTCGCCGCGACCAGGCCGAGCCCGCCGAGCCCGCCGGTGATGACGTAGGCGCCGTCGCGGACCGGCTCGCGCACCGGGTCGCCCGGCTCGGGGCGGACGAGCCGCCGCACGTACCGGACGCCTTCGCGCCAGGCGACTTCGTCGTCGGGGCCGTCCGCGCGGACCTCGTCGCGCAGCTGCCCGACCCACAGCCGAGCCGGGTCCGGGCCGGCGTCGAAGTCGACCGCGCTGACGCGCAGTTCGGGGTGTTCGAAGGCGAGCACGCGGACGAACCCGCGCAGGGCGGCCAGGTCGGGGTCGCCGCGCTCGCCGGGTTCGATGCTCTGCACCCCGGCCGTGACCAGCCACAACCGGGGCGGCTCGGGCAGTTCGGCCAGCCTGGCGACGACTTCGGACAGCATCCCGACGAGGTCCCTGGCCCGGTCCGGAGCGGGGTTGTCTCCGCTGCCGAGGTGGACGAGCACCGCGGTCGGGTCTTCCGGCAGCTGGTCCTCGAGGGTGTCTTCGGTGAGCTCGATCCAGCGCCCCGGCCGTTCCGGCGCGACGGGGAGGTCCACCTGCTGCCACGCGGCCTCGTACAGCAGCCGGTCCAGTGCCGCGTCCCGGAAGCGGCGGCAGTAGACGTCGCGGAACTCGACCAGGACGACGTCGTCGGCGTCGACGAGCTGGACGCTGCCGAGCAGCCCGTCCCCGGACGGGTCCCGCGAGGTGAGGACGGCGTCCACGCGCACGCCGTGGCGCGGCTCGCCGGCCAGGACGACCTCGCCGATGGTGAGCGGCAGGTAGAGGGCGTCGGCGTTCCCGACGGCCGCGGCGAGCGCGTGCAGGCAGGCGTCGGCGAGGGCGGGGTGCAGCAGGTAGGCGGGGTGGTCGTCGGGGTGGACGATGTTCGCGGAGGCCCTGCCGTCGGCGGCCACGACGTTCCGCAGACCGCGGAAGGCGGGGCCGTAGTCCTGGCCCAGCTCGGTAAGGACGCGATAGAGGTCGAGGGGCTCGCCGGTGGTCGCACCGAACGGCGCCGACGGGGTGCCGCCGGGGTCGATCCGGGCCGTGGCGTGGCGGACCCACTCGCCGTTCGTTTTTGCGTGGACGCTCAATTCGGTGCCGGTGCGGCTGGTCGTCACCTCGGTGCGGTCGTCGAGTTCGAGGACTTCGCGGAGTTCGAGGTCCCGGACCCGGCCACCGCCGGCGGCGGCGAGCGCCAGTTCGAGGAAGCCGGTCGCCGGGAACACCGGCTTCCCCCGCACGGTGTGGTCGGCCAGCCACGGGAGCGCTTCGATGCCGACGTCTCCCTGCCAGAGGTCGCCGCCGGGGTGTCCGATGTGGACGCCCAGCAGCGGGTGGACGCCGTGTGTGCGGGTTCGGCGGTTCGGCCAGAACCGCTGGTGGCGCCAGACCGGACCGGGCAGGTCGACCGTCGCCGTCCGGGGCCGCGCCGCGAGCACACCGGGGCGGCCGTTGACGTGGAGCCGGGCGAGGCTCGTCAGGAAAGCCGTCCGTTCGTCGACCTTCCGGCTCGCGGAGGGCAACGCTCGTTCGCCGGTGGTCTGTTCGATGGCGGCCGAGGCGACCGGGTGCGGCGAGACTTCGACGAAGACGGTGTGCCCGTCTTCGGCCGCGGCGTTCAGCGCTTGGCTGAACCGCACCGGACGGCGGAGGTTCGCGGCCCAGTACTCGACGTCGAAGGTGGGTGTCTCTTGCGGATTGTCGAGAACTGTGGTGTAGAAGGGAATTCCTGGTTTGGTCGGGTGGATCTCGACGCGGAACCGGTCGAGCACGGCGTCGACGGCGGCGGAGTGCCCGGCCCCGCCGACGGCGAGCCGCCGGGCGAGCCTGCCGAGGCGTTCGGCGTGCTCGACGAGCGCGTCGACCTGGTCCGCGGCCCCGCTGACGGTGCACTGGGTGGGCGACGCGTAAACGGCGACGGTGACCTCGGGGAACCGGGCGAGTTCCTGCGGCGAAAGCTCGACAACGGCCATGGCCCCTTCGCCGCTCTGATCGAGTTCGGCGAGCAGGCGGGCCCTCGTCGCCATGACGCGCAGGCCATCGGCGGCGGTCAGGGCCCCGGCCACTACGGCGGCGGCGACTTCCCCCATGGAGTGCCCGACGACGGCCGCGGGGGTGACCCCGTGGGCGCGCCAGAGCCCGGCGAGGGCGAGCTGCATACCGAAGAGGGCGAGCTGGGTGGTGGCGAGGTCGCCGGGGTCGCGTTCGATGAGGTCGGTCAGGGTCGAACCGGCTTCGGCTAGGAAAGCTGGGTCGAGCGCTTCGACTTCGGCTTGGAAGGCGGGTTCGGTTCGAAGGAAGGCGCGGCCCATGCCGTCCCATTGGGAGCCGTAGCCGGAGAAGACGAAGACAGGATCGCGGTTGGCAACCTCGCGAACCACGCCGGCCGGCGCGGCCGCGTGATCAGTGGGCGACCCGCCAAGCCCGCCACGAGCGCGGGGCGACTCGCCGCGGGCAGCCGCCGACACACCGGCCCCACCGCGATCGCCAGCCACCTCGCGAGCCGCGCCGCCCGGCGCGCCGGCGGGCGGACCACCGGGGCCGACCACCCGGCCGCCCGAGCCCGCGCCGCCCGGCACGCCGGCGGGCGGGCCATCGCGGCCAACCACCCCGCCACCCGAGCCGGCGCCGCCCGGCACGCCGGCGGGCGGACCACCGCGGCCAACCACCCGGCCACCCGAGCCGGCGCCGCCCGGCACGCCGGCGGGCGGACCACCGCGGCCAACCACCCCGCCACCCGAGCCGGCGCCGCCCGGCACGCCGGCGGGCGGACCACCGCGGCCAACCACCCGGCCGCCCGAGCCGGCTTCCTGGCTACCCACCAAGCCGCGTCCGGCCGCCAGCTCACGGAGCCCCGCCACCACCTCGGCCCGGGTCTCCCCCACCACCGCGCCGCGCACCGGCAAGTGGTCGCGCCGGTGTGCCAGCGTCGATGCCACCGCACCCAGCGGTACCTCCGGAGCACCCTCCAGCCATTCCGCCAGCTCCCTCGCCCGGGCCCGCAGCACCTCGCCCGACCGGGCCGACAACGCGAACACCGCCGGCTCCGCGACCGCACCCCCGCGTACCGGGAACGATGCCGCCGGCCACTCCTCCACCACCACGTGCGCGTTCGTTCCGCCGAAACCGAACGCCGACACCCCCGCGCGGGCCGTGCCCGAATAACGCGGCCACTCCGTCGGCGACGTCACCACCCGCAGCCCGGTGAAGTCGATGTGCGGGTTCGGCTCGCGGAACCCCAAGCTCGGCGGCAGCCGCCGGTGGGTCATCGCCAGCACCACCTTCAGCAGCCCCGCGATGCCCGCCGCTCCTTCGAGGTGGCCCAGGTTGCTCTTCACCGAGCCCAGCAGCAACGGGCGGTCGGCCGGGCGCCCGAGCATCGCCGACAACGCGCCCGCCTCCAACGGGTCACCCAACGGCGTGCCCGTTCCGTGCGCCTCCACGTAGTCCACAGAGGACGGATCGACTCCGGAGGACGCGTAAGCCGAACGCAGCAAGTCCGCCTGCGCCAGGGGGTTCGGCGCGGTCAAGCCGTTCGACCGGCCGTCGGAGTTGACCGCACTGCCGCGCAGCACCGCCAGGACCCGGTCGCCGCGGGCCGCGCGCAACGGCTTCAGCACCACCACTCCGCAACCCTCGCCGCGGGCGATGCCGTCGGCGTCCGCGGCGAACGGCTTGCAGTGGCCGTCCGCGGCCAGCACGCCGGCGCGGTGGAAGCCCGCTGTGATGCCCGGCGACAGCAGCACGTTCACCCCGGCCGCCAGCGCGATCTCGCTCTCGCCGCGGCGCAGGCTCTGCATCGCCTGGTGCACCGCGACCAGCGACGACGAGCACGCCGTGTCCAGCGTCAGGCTCGGGCCGCGCAGGTCGAGCAGGTACGACAGCCGGTTCGCCGCGATGCTCGCCGCGGCACCCGTGCCCGACCAGACGTCGACGCCGGTGACGTCGGTCATCGTCAGCGAGCCGTACTCGGTGGCCGACAGGCCGACGAACACGCCGGTCCGGCTGCCGCGCAGCCCCGACGGCGGGATCCCGGCGTGCTCCAGCGCCGCCCACGCGACCTCCAGGAGGATCCGCTGCTGCGGGTCCATGGACAGCGCCTCGCGCGGGGTGATGCCGAAGAACTCCGCGTCGAACCCGGCGACGTCGTCGAGGAACCCGCCCCGCGGCGGCACGCCCGCCAGGTCACCCGCCGGCGCGAACGTCTCCCAGCGGCCTTCGGGGACGTCGCCGATGCCGTCGCCTCCCGACTCGAGGAACCGCCAAAAAGCCGACGGCGAGTCGATGCCCCCCGGCAACCGGCACCCGAGGCCGATGATCGCGATCGGCTCCTCTTCCGTCCGCGAGGGCGCGGAAGCCACGGCGGAGTCCCCTGTGGACAGATGCTCGGCAAGCGCGTCGATCGTCGGGTACTGCCAGACGAGCGTGACGTCGAGCGGGCGTCCGACGAACTCGCCGAGATCGGCCGCGAGGGCCGTCGCGTCCCGTGAGGACAGTCCCGTTTCGTGCAGGGGCCGGTCGGGGTCCACCGGACCGAGCCGGGCCAGCAACCACGCGCGCACCGCGCCGGAGGTCGTCATCCGAGCCGCCGTCCGGTCAGAGAACCGTCCACGTAGGACTTGCGGCAGCGCGCCCGGCTGATCTTCCCGCTGGACGTCCTCGGCACGTCGCCAGGTGGGAGGACCACGACGTCACGCAAGCCCAGGCCGTGCCCGGCCGACACCGCCGCCCGCACCGCGGGCGTCAGCTCGGCGGTGTCGATCGACGAGTCCTTGGCGCGTTCCAGCACGACGACCGCGGCTTCCCCGTCACCGGTCTCGATGGCGAAGGCGGCGGCCGAGTGCGGCCGGACGCCGGCGTGCTCCTCCACCGTCTGCTCGATGTCCTGCGGGTAGTGGTTGCGCCCGTCGACGACGACCAGATCCTTCAGCCGCCCGGTGACGTACAGCTCGCCCTCGAAGACGACGCCGAGGTCACCGGTCGCCAGCCAGCCTTCGCCGGTGTCCGGGTCGAGCGGCGGCAGGCCGAACGTCGCCGACGAGTCACGCCCCCAATAGCCCTGGCCGACGTTCGGGCCGCTGACCCGGATCTCGCCGACTTCACCCGGCGCGGCCGGTTCGCCGGTGCCGGGATCGACGATTCGCACCCGCTGCCCGGCCGGGCGGCCGCACGAGACGAGGGTCGACCCGGCCGCGGCGGGCTCCGCGAACCCGGCGGCGAGGCGGTCGCGGTCGAACGTGACCTGCCGGGCCGGTTTTCCGGCATCGGAAACGGAAACCAGCACGGTGGCCTCGGCCAGCCCGTAGGAGGACCGGTGCACCTCCGGCCGCAGCCCGCATTCGGCGAAGGCGTCCTGGAACTTCGCGATCGTCGCCGGCAGCACGGGTTCGCTGCCGTTGATGAGCGAGACGACCCGGCTCAGCTCCAGGTAGCTCTTGTCCGCTTCGGACACTCGGGAAGCGCAGTAGGCATACGCGAAGTTGGGCGCCGCGCTGATCGCGCCGGGACTGGCCGAAAGGGCGCGCAGCCAGCGTGCCGGCCGTTCGAGGAACGCCAGCGGGTCCATCAGCACCGACGCCATGCCGCCGGCCATCGGCGCGCCGATGCCCAGGATCAGGCCCATGTCGTGGAAGAGCGGGAGCCAGCTGACCGTCGAGGTGGTCCGGCTTTCGGCACCGTAGGCCGTGCACGCCTGACGCGCGTTGGCGAGCACGTTGCGGTGCGTCAGCACGACACCGGCGGGTGTCCGGGTGGAACCCGAGGTGTACTGCAGGTACGCGGTCGCGTCGGGGTCCGGCATCGGCCAGTCCCGGGGTTCGGCCGGAGCGAGGGCATCGACGGCGACGACGTCGGGTCGTAAAGGCAACTCGGCGAGGAACGCGTGGACGTCGTCGATGTCCTCGGTCGTGGTGAGCACGACGCCCGGCGTGCAGTCGGCGAGCGCCGCGGCGAGCCGGCCCGCGTGCCCGGGCAGGCCGGGCGCGAACAGCGGCACGGCGATCAGCCCCGCCCGGATCGCGCCGAGGAACGCGACGACGTAGTCCACGGATTGCCCGGCCAGCACGGCCGCCCGTTCGCCCGGCGCCGCGATTCCGCTCAACCGCGCGGCGACCGTCCCGACCCGATCGTCGAGTTCGCGCCAGGTGAGCGTGACCGCCCGGCCGTCCGCGCTGCCGCGGTGGTCCAGGTGGGTCAGCGCGACCTCGTCGCCGAGCACCCGCGCCCACTGGCCGAGCAGGGCCGCCAGTGAGGCCGTCGATTCGGCCCCGGTGACGGGAACCGGCGGGGAAATGGTTTCCATGGCACCTCGCAGAGAGCGTTTACCGGCGCAGTGAATAGCCGCGCCAGTGCGGTTGTCAATCAAGCGAATTGCGACACTCACCGGCACGCGGATTACGGCACCGCGCGTTTGTCACCCGGCGACGAGGTCTCGGCGGATCTGCTCCGCAACACGCGCACGGCCAGCAGCGCGCCGGCGAGCGTCAACCCGGCCGCGGCGAGCAGGCCCGCGGTGTACCCCGCGGCCAGCGCCGGACCCGGCGGCGCACCGGCGTCGAGCCGCAACCCCCGCACGGCCGTCAGAACGGCTCCGATCAGCGCGACCCCCAGCGCGCTCGAAAGCTCGCGCGACGCCGTGAGCAGCCCCGACGCCGTACCGGCCTGCCGTTCCGCGACGACGTCCAGCGCGTGGGAAGTCAACGGCGTCGTGAACGCCGAACCGGCCCCGATCAGCACCAGCCCGGGTATTCGTGGGAGGACCGCCGGGACGTGGTTCACCACGGCGAGCGCGAGCAGCCCGGCCGCCACCACGCCGAGACCGGCCGCGACCGTCCGATGTGGACCGTGCCGGGCGACGGCCGCGGGGACCAGCGGGGTCGCGGCCACCACCGCGACCGCGACCAGCGCCAGCGGCAGCCCGGCCCGCACCGGGTCGAGGCCGAGGAAGTCCTGGTGCAGCAACGGCGTGAAGAAGACGATGCCCGAGATTCCCAGTCCCCACAACACTTGCAGCGCGAGCGAGCCGGTGAACACCCGGTTGCCGGTCAGCTCCACCGGCACCAGCCGGGCCGGTGCCCACCGCTCGCGCAGCACGAACGCACCACCGAGCGCCACCCCGGCGGCCAGCAGCGCCACGCCGGTCCGCGGGTGCTCGCCGAGTTCGACGAGCGCCGCGGTGAGCAGGACCAGGCTCGCCGTCACGACCGTCATCGCGGCCGCGGCCGGCCTCGGCCCGCCGGGATCGCGGCCACGCGGAACGGTTCCCGGCACCAGCACCAGCATCGCCGCCACGAACGGCAGGTTGACGAAGAAGATCCAGCCCCAGCCGAGGTACTCGCTCAGCAGGCCGCCGAGCGCCGGGCCCAGCGCGAGCGCGGCGGCCAGGCACGCGGTCCAGACCGCGGCGCCGAGTGTCCGTCCCCGCGCGTCGAGGTTGGCCCGCAGCAGGCTCAACAGCCCCGGCACCAGGAACGCGGCAGCGGCGCCCTGCACCACCCGGGCCGCGACCAGCAGCCCCACCGAGTCCGCCAGCCCGCCGGCGGCCGCGCCAAGCCCGAACGCGAGCAGCCCGGCGAGCAGCGCCGGACGGCGGCCCCAGCGGTCGATCAGCGTGCCCGCCACCAGCAGCAGCCCCGCGAACGGGAGCATGTAGCCGAGCGCGACCCATTGCAGCGCCCCGAGGTCCAAGGCGAGGTCGTGGGCGATCGACGGCGCGCCGGCCGCGACGATCGTGTTGTCCAGCGTCGTCACGAACGCGCCGAGCGCGATCAGCACCAGGGTCCGCCGCGTCATCGCCCGCTCCCCACCAGTTCGCGCGCGACCGGCGCCTGCCGCCGGCGCGGGAACCACCAGTTGGCCTCGCCGAACCACGCCATCACCGCCGGGACCAGCACGCACCGGACGACGACCGCGTCGAGGAGCACCGCGACCGTCAGGCCGACGCCGGCTTCCCGCACGACGCGGGCGTCCACGAAGGCGAACGCCACGAACACCAGCGCCATGATCAGCGCGGCCGCGGTGATGGTCCGGCCGGTCGCCGCGACGCCGTCGACGACCGCCGCCCGGGTGTCGCCGCGGCGGCGCCACGCCTCCTGGACGCGCGCGATGAGGAAGACCTCGTAGTCCATCGACAGCCCGAACAGCCCGGCGAACAGGAACACCGGCAGGTACGGCTCGATCGGCGCGCCGAAGGCGAAGACGACGGCGCCGGTCGTCGCGGCCGCGGTCAGCAGGTTCATCACCGCCGCGGTCAGCGGGATCACGACACTGCGGAACCCCCACGCCAGCAACAGGACCGAGATGCCGACGACGCTGAGGAGGAACAGCGGCAGCCGCGCGGTGACGGCCGCGGAGAAGTCGGCCCGGGCGGCGACCGGGCCGCCGACGTGCGTGTCCGGGCCGCCGACGGTGGTGGCCATCGCCCGCGCCCAGCGCAGCAGCTCGGCGGTGGCGGGGTCGTCGGGCGCGGTGCGCGGCGTGGCCGTGAGCAGCCAGCCGCCACCCGGGAGCGGGGTGGGCGGCCCGACTTCGGCACGAGCGAGCAGCGCCTCGCGCAGGGTGCCGAGCGACGCGTCGCCCGTGCCCACCACCAGCAGCGGGGCGCCCGCGCCCGGGCCGAAGCCGTCGTGCAGCAGCTCCGCGGCCGTGCGCGTGATGCTGCCGGGCGGGTCGAGGGAGGCGTCCGGGACGCCGAGCCGCAGCCCGGTCATCGGCAGCGCGAGCACGGCCACCACCAGCAGCGCGGCGAGCGTGTACGGACCCGGCCGCCGCGTCACCGACCGCGCGAGCCGAGCCCAGCGGCGGCCGCCGCCCTCCACCGGGATCCGCATCCGCGCGGCCACCGGTCGCAGCAACGCCGGCAGCAGGGTCAGCGCGGCCGACGCGGTGAGCAGCACCGAAACCGCGGCGGCGACGGCGATCCCGTCGAGGAACGGCAGGCCGACGGTCAGCATCCCGGCCAGCGAGACGCACACGGTGACGCCGGCGAACACGACGCTGCGGCCCGATGTCGCCGCCGCGACGGCCAGCGCCGCGGCCGGGTCCGCGCCTTCCCGGCGACCCTGCTGGTAGCGCGTGAGCACGAACAGCGCGTAGTCCACGCCGACGCCGAGGCCCAGCAGCGCGGCGATCTCGGTGCTGATCGTGGGCACGGTCATGACCCGCGACAGGAGCGTGACGGCGGCGAGCGCGCAGCCGACCGACACCACGGCGGTGAGGACCGGGAGCAGGACGCAGGTCAGCGACCGGAACGTCACGAACAGCACCAGGGCCGCGGCGAGCAGGCCGATCCCGGCGTTGCCCAGGTTCGGCGCCCCCGCGGTCATCGCGGCGAGCTCCCCCGACGCGCCGGCGGTGAGGCCGCGGGCGTCGCGGACGACGTCGGCGAGAGCGTCCGCCGTCTCCGGCCCGAGGGTCGTGGCCGGCGCGTCGAACCGGACGGTCAGCACCGCGGTCCGCCCGTCGGGCGACACCCGGCCGGGCGGCGGGCTGACGGCCACGACGTGCGGCAGCGCCGCCAGGCGGCCGGCGAACGTCTCGAGGTCCACGCGGCCCGCGCCGCGGTCGATCGGGCCGTCCGGCGCCCGGACGACAACGCTTTCTTCGGCACCGGTGGCGCGCAGCAGGTTCGCCGCCGCGGTGCTGTCCGCCGCGGGCAGGTCGACCGTGTCGCGGAAATGCGCGCCCGTGTGCAGCGCGGCGAAACCGAGCCCGGCCAGCGCCGTCAGCCACAGCGCGACGACCACGACGGCGTGGCGGAAACACCAGGAAACGACCCGTGTCATCCCCTTTTCCTCCGACCGCGCATGGTTGATCACGCTAACTCCGCGGGGGCCCGGGAAGATACGGTCACGGCTCACAAATCGAATCTCGAAAACCCTTGCCGCCGTGAGTGTTCCGCCGTTTGTCGGACGCGTGACAAATCCGTGCGCCGCTGTTGGCTCCTGCGTGACAGAACCGGGTCCGGGCGCGGGGAAGACGTTGCCAACCGGCGTTTCCGTGTGAGTACATGGCGTCCGCGCCGATGCGGAAAGGGGTGCCCATGACCCGGACGATCACCGTCCCGCACCCCCGTGGCACCGGCCGGGCCCGGCAGCTGTGGTGCTCGCTGCCCACCGAGCTCGCGCGACGGTTCCGCCCGCACGCCGACCCGCTGTCACGGCGGATCCTCGAGGAGATCCAGCGGGCCGTGCCCGAGTACGCCAAGCCCCTCGAAGGCGAGTTCGGGAAGATGATCGTGCTGGCGATCGAACAGGCCGTGCTCAGCTGCATCGACAGCATCGACGACCTACCGTCCACTGAGGACAATTGGCCGAAGCTGTTCCGGGAGGTCGGGAAGCGCGTCCACCACGACGGCGGCAGCCTGAACTCGCTGCAGGCTGCCTACCGCGCGGGCGGGCGCGCGGCGTGGCGGTACGTCGCGGAACTGGGCCAGGCCCACCGCTTCCCGGCGGCCGTCCTCTGCGTCGGCGCGGAAGCGATCTTCGCCTACGTGGACGAGATTTCGTCGTACTCGGTCGAGGGGTACACACTGGCGCAGGCGATGGCGACCGGCACGCTCGAACGCCGTCGCCGGCGGTTGCTCGAACTCCTGCTGGCCACCCCGCCGTCGTCGCCGGCGACCCTGGCCACGATGGCGAAGGCCGCGAACTGGGCCATGCCGGAGTGGGTCACCGTCGTCGCGCTCGACCCGCGGGACGAGCAGCACCTGGCACCGGCACCACAGGTCGCCGGCGACGTCCTGCTCGACCTCGAAGGCACCGAACCGTGCCTGCTGACCCCCCATCCCGACCGCGACCTGCTCGGTCTCGAAGGCAGGCTGCCGGGCTGGCGCGCGGCCGTCGGACCCCGGGTCCGGCCGGCCGACGCGGCGACGTCGGCGCTCTGGGCCCGGCGCACGCTCGACCTGGTGCGCCGCGGCCTGGTCGAGGACCGCGCGGTGACGCGCACGGCCGACCACCTGGCGACGCACTGGCTGCTCGCCGACCGGTTCCTGCTCGACGAGCTGTCGGACAAGACCCTGGCGCCGTTCGCGGGCCTGACGGTGAAGCAGCAGGTCCGGCTGGCGGAGACGTTGCTGAGCTGGCTGGAGCACAACGGGAACACGCCGGACATCGCGCAGGCGCTGGGCGTGCACCCGCAGACCGTCCGCTACCGCGTGAGCCAGCTGAGCGACCTCTTCGGCGACCGGCTGGCCGATCCGGCGCAGCGTTTGGAGATCCAGATGACGCTGCGGGCGCATCAGCTGCTCGGGACGGAACCGCCGGGCGAGCACTGACCCTTGACCGTGCGGCACCTCCTCCCGCATGCTGTTAGCGCTAACAATGGGGAGGCCGCCGATGACGCGCACGACAGTCACGCGGGAGTTCTTCGGCCGGGCCGGCGGCGCCGACGTCCACCGCTACACGCTCTTCCGGTCCGGGATCACCGTGCGTCTGCTGGACTACGGCGGCGTCGTCCAGTCGCTCGAAGCACCGGACCGGTCCGGGCGCCCGGCCGACGTCGTGCTCGGCTACCCCGATCTCGACGGTTACCTGGCCAACAACCGGCCGGGCGCCCCGCGGGTCTTCCTGGGCGCGGTGATCGGCCGGTACGCCAACCGGATCGCCGGCGGCGCGTTCACCCTCGACGGCGTCCTCCACCGGGTGCCGGTGAACGACGGGAAGAACAGCCTGCACGGCGGGCCCGCGGGGTTCGACACACGCGTGTGGTCCGCTTCCGAAGTCCCGGACGGCGTGCGGCTCACGCTGGTCAGCCCGGACGGCGACCAGGGCTACCCCGGCCGGCTCACCACCGAGGTGACCTACCGCCTCGACGAGCGGCTGCGGATCACCTACCGCGCGACCACCGACGCGCCGACGGTCGTCAACCTGACCAACCACACGTACTGGAACCTGGCCGGCGCCGGAACCGTGCACGACCACTCCCTGACGCTCGCCGCGAGCCGCTACTGCGCGGTCGGCGAGGACCTGATCCCGGTGGGTGACCCGGTGCCGGTCGGCGGGACACCGTTCGACTTCCGCCGCGCGACGCCGATCGGCGCCCGGCTCGGCGACCCGGACCCGCAGCTGGCGATCGGGGACGGCTACGACCACAACTGGGTCCTCGACGACGGTGCGCCGTTCGCCGCCCGCGTCTGGGAGCCGTCGTCCGGGCGGCTGCTCACGATGTGGACGACCGAGCCGGGCCTGCAGTTCTATTCGGGCAACCACCTGGGCGATCCCCACGCGGGGTTCGCGCTGGAGGCGCAGCACTTCCCGGACTCGCCGAACCGGCCGGACTTCCCGAGCACGGTGCTCCGGCCAGGCGAGGTCTACCACCAGGAGACGTCCTTCGCGCTGACGACGTCGGACGAGCCGCCGGTGGCGTGAGCAACATTCGCCCCTGCGCGGGCGGCCCCCGGCGTTACCCTCGCCGACCATGGGAGATCTCGCACCCACCGGTGTGCTGCGCGCCGCCATCAACCTCGGCAATCCGGTCCTCGCGCACGGGACACCGGATGCCCCCGGCGGGGTCACCGTCGACATCGCCCGCGAAGTGGCCGCGCGGCTGGGCGTGCCGGTGGAGTTCGCCTGCTTCGACGCGGCCCGCAAGTCGTTCGAAGCGCTGACCTCGGGCGCGGCCGACCTGTGCTTCCTGGCGATCGAGCCGGCGCGGGCGGCTTCGGTGGCGTTCACCGCGCCGTACGTCCTCATCGAAGGCGTGTACGTGGTGCCGGAAGGCTCTTC
The DNA here is from genome assembly GCF_044759945.1 of Amycolatopsis sp. NPDC098790. NCBI lineage: Bacteria > Bacillati > Actinomycetota > Actinomycetes > Pseudonocardiales > Pseudonocardiaceae > Amycolatopsis > Amycolatopsis sp. NPDC098790. The sequence continues at coordinate 342,983 of NZ_JBIWAI010000009.1, read as the reverse complement.
GTTCGCCTCGCCGGCGGACGTCGACCAGCCGGGGGTCCGCGTCGGGGTCAAGCAGGGCTCGGCGTACGACCTGTTCCTGACCCGCAGTCTCGAGCACGCGACGGTCGTCCGCGGCTCGGACGGTGTCGCCGTGTTCGAGGAGCAGGGCCTGGAGGTGGCCGCCGGGATCCGCCAGCCGATGACCGCCTACGCCGCGTCCCATCCGGGGACGCGGGTGGTTCCGGAGCGGTTCATGGAGATCCAGCAGGCCGTCGGGACGTCGCCGGACCGCTCGCCGTCGACGGTGAAGTTTCTGCGTGAGCTGGTCGAAGAGCTGAAGGCGAGCGGGTTCGTGGCGGAGGCGTTGCGCCGGGCGAACCAGCCGGACGCGACCGTCGCTCCCGCCGCGTCCTGAGTCACAGCCGCGGCAGTACCTGCGTGCGCCACGCTTCGAAGAACGCGTCCTGGTCCGGGCCGATCTGCTGGACGTAGACCTCGTCGAACCCGGCCTCGGCGAACTCGCGCACCGCTGCCACGTGCCGGTCGGCGTCCGGGCCGCACGGGAACTGCTCGCGGACCATGTCCTCGGTCACCAGGCTCGCCGCCGCCGCGTAGTCGGCCGGGGTCGGGAGCGTCGAGGGCAGCTTGCCGGGCAAGAGCTCGTTGCGCCACCGGTGGTGCGCCGTGCGGACACCGTCCTCTTCGGACTCCGCCCAGCACACCTTCAGCCCGCCCTGCACCGGCTTGTCGCCGCCACCTTTGCGGAACTCGCGCACCAGATCGGCGTCCGGCATAACCGTGCAGAAGCCGTCGCCCACGCGGGCGGCGAGGTCGGTGGCGGCCGGGCCGAACGCCGACACGTAGATCGGCACCGGCTCGTCGGGCAGCGTGTAGAGCCGGGCGTGGTCGACCGTGTAGTACCGGCCGCGGTGGTTGACCTCCTTGCCGGTGTGCAGCTGCCGGATGACGTCGATCGCCTCTTCGAGCATCTCCAGCCGCACAGCAGGCGGCGGCCACTGTTCACCGGTGACGTGCTCGTTGAGCGCCTCACCGGTACCGACGCCGAGCACGAAACGCCCTTCGCACTGCACGCCGGCGGTAGCGGCGGCATGCGCCACGACGGCGGGGTGCATCCGGATGATCGGACACGTGACGGCGGTGGAGATGGGCAGCGAAGTGACTTCGCTCAGCGCGCCGATCACCGACCACACGAACGGGCTGTTGCCCTGCTCGTCCAGCCAGGGGTGGAAGTGGTCGGAGATCCACAGCCGCTCGAACCCCGCGGACTCGGCGAGCCGGGCCTGCCGGACCAGCTCACGCGGCGAAAACTCTTCGGACGACAGGAAGTAGCCGACGCTCACCATGATCGGTGGCTACCACGTGGCGGTGGCCCGAAACGTGGACACGGCAGCGGGCCGGGGCGGCGGGGCAGGTAGGGCAGGCCGAGCCTCCGAGGCGAGCCGGCGAGCTGGGTAGTGCGGGGCCGGGCCGGGGTGGAGCGGGCATGGGCGGGCTCGGCGTCGGCGGGGCGAGCTGGTCCGGGGCCAGGACGGCGAGGCAAATGAGCAGACCAAGCTTCCGAAGCGAGCAAGCGAGCCGGGCGGAGTGGAGCAAGCCGAGGAGCGGGCACGAGCGGCCCCGGGGCCCCGGGGCGGGCGGGCGGGCGGGCGGACCAAGCCTCCGAAGCGAGCCGGGCGGGGCGGGCCGGGGGTGCAGCGGGCTTCGGTGGACCGAGGCCGACGGGGCGCGCCAGACCAAGGCTAGGGCTGCAAGGTAGGTGGGCAAGCCGAGCCTCCGAGGCAAGCGGGCGAGCCGGGTAGGGCGGGGCGAAGCGGGCCTGAGTGCAGCGGGCATGGGCAGGCCGGCGCCGACGGGGCGCACCGGGCCGGGGCCAGGACTGCGGGGCAGGTGGGCAGGCCAAGCCTCCGAGGCGAGCCGACAAGCCGGGGCGAGAGGACTGGGTGGGCCGGGTAGCTGGGCGGGTTGCGGCGCCGGGTTGGCGCGGTCAGGTCAGCGGAGGCAGCCAGCGGGCGGCGACCCAGCCGAGCGCGTCGTCGAAGGCCGACCGGCTTACCTGGCTGGACCGCCGGCACCCTCTCCGCGCTCGGCGCCGCGTGGCCACCAGCGCAACTCTCTTGGTCCGCCGCGGCTGTCACTGTGCGCTGTCCCCGGTCGACGGTGTGATATCGCTTTCTCGTCGCTGCCGTCATCGATCCGGCATCGCGGCTTCTCGACGGTCGCAACGGGTGCTACGTTTCTCGTGGTGCAGGTCGACCCGAGGGGTTGCGATGAGGCTTTCTCCCAGCGCGCACACCGACTCGTTCTGCCGGGACCGGCTGCCGCCGGCGGAGGCGTGGCCGCGGCTTCTGTTCGACCTGCCCGAGCTGCGCTACCCGGACCGGCTCAACGCCGCCACCGCCCTGCTCGACGGCGCGGTCGACCGCTTCGGGCCCGATCGGCCCTGCCTGCGGTCGCCGCATGAGACGTGGACCTACGGCGACGTCCTCGCCCGCGCCAACCGGATCGCGCACGTGCTCACCGCGGAGCTCGGGGTCGTTCCGGGAAACCGCGTGCTGCTGCGGGGCACCAACACGCCGTGGCTGGCGGCGTGCTGGCTGGGCGTGCTCAAGGCCGGGGCGGTCGCCGTCGCCACCATGCCGATGCTGCGGCGCCACGAGCTCGACAAGATCGTCGAGCGGGCCCGGCCCACAGTCGCCCTGTGCGACGAACGCCTGCTCGACGAGCTGCCACCCGGCTTGCCCGTCGTCTCCTACGGCAGCGAGCTGGACGAGCGCTGCGCACGGCACCCGGCCGCCTTCGCCGACGTGCCCACCGCCGCCGACGACGTCGCGCTGCTCGCCTTCACCTCCGGGACCACCGGGACGCCCAAGGCGACGATGCACTTCCACCGCGACCTGCTCGCCATCGCCGACACGTTCTCGCGCCACGTCGTGCGGCCCACCGCGGACGACCTCTTCTGCGGCACCCCTCCCCTCGCGTTCACCTTCGGCCTGGGCGGACTGCTCGTCTTCCCCTTGCACGCCGGCGCGTCCGTGCTCCTCGTGGAGCGCGCCACGCCCAAGGAACTGGCCTCGATCGTCGCCGAGCACGCGGTGACCGTGCTCTTCACCGCACCGACCGCGTACCGCGCGATCCTCGGCTCCGGCGACGGCGCCCTCCTGGCCGGCGTGCGCCGCGCCGTCTCCGCCGGCGAAGCACTGCCCGCCGCCGTGGCCGAGCGGTACCGCGACGTCGTCGGGCGCCCGCTCATCGACGGCATCGGCAGCACGGAGATGCTGCACGTCTTCATCTCCGCCGCCGACGAAGCCGCCCGTCCGGGCACGACCGGCACCGCCGTGCCCGGGTTCCGCGCCGCCGTCCTGGACGTCGACGGCACGCCGGTGCCCGACGGCACGCCCGGGCTGCTCGCGGTGCAGGGCCCCACCGGCTGCCGCTACCTCGAGGACCCGCGGCAGGCCGATTACGTCCGGGACGGCTGGAACATCACCGGCGACACCTACGTCCGCGAACCCGGCGGTTACTTCCGGTTCGTGGCGCGCAGCGACGACATGATCGTCTCCTCCGGTTACAACATCGCGGCTCCGGAGGTCGAAGAGGTGCTGCTCGGCCACCCGGACGTCGAGGAGTGCGCGGTCGTCGGCACGCCCGACCCGGACCGGGGCGCGCTCGTGACCGCCTTCGTCGTGCTGCGCGCGGGCGTCACCCCTGGTCCGGACGTCGTGCACGCCCTGCAGGAGCATGCCAAAGCCGTTGCGGCGCCGTACAAGTACCCGCGACGGGTGCGGTTCATCGACGCGCTGCCGCGCAACGCGAGCGGGAAGCTCCAGCGCTTCCTGCTGCGCGAGCGCTGACGGGGGTGACGGGCCCGCTGCCGAGGTGGGGTGGCGGTGGGCCCGTCACGTCTGAGGGAGGACATGCCTCCACGATACCCGGCGGATCGAACACGTGTTCGCGTCTCTTCGAGTGAATCACCACTACGAAACGTCACCAAAATCGTGCCGCGGCAACACTTCCGAGTGACGCGGAGTCCTCAGTGGACAGTCCCGAGCCACGCCTCCGAGGCGGCAGAACTCCCGACACCGCACTGACCTGCGCCGGAGGACCATCACCCCGACGCGCCGAAGAGGCGGTGAGCGAGCGGAAAACCGCGTCCCATAAAGTCTTCGCGCAGCCATCCGGAGGTGAACGCCCGCGTGCCCGAGGTCGACTACTACGAGGTGCTCGGCGTCCGCCGGGACGCCACGGCGGCCGACGTCAAGACGGCCTACCGCCGGCTGGCGAAGTCCATGCACCCGGACGGCGGCGGCACCGTCGGCACGTTCCGCCTGCTCCGCGAAGCATACGAAGTCCTGGGCGACCCCGTCTCCCGCGCGCGCTACGACTCCGGCGGCGCGACCGTGGTGCCCGTACCGGTCCGGCCGCGGCCCCGGCGGCGCTTCGGCGACGAGCCCGGCTTCGTCCCCGACCTGCCCGAACTCGACGCCGAAGACCTGAGCTGGTGGCACTTCGCCGGGGAGGACACCCGGATGCGCCACGGCCGCCGCCGCGGGCCCGGGCACACGCCGGTGGTCGCCGCGGTCGGCGGGATGGTGCTGGTGCTGCTGCCCCTGGTCGCCGGCGTCGGGTTCAGCACGCCGGTGCTCATCGTCTGGCTGCTGCTCACCGCCGGCACCGCGCTGCTCGTCCAGCGCCTGGCCCGCGGCTACCTGCGGGCGAGCCGGGCCCGCGAGGCCTACGCCGAGGAGTTCGGCGGCCGCACCGTGTTCGGCGCGCCCGGCACCGAGCGCGACGAGCTGGCCGAGCGGCTCACCGCCGACCTGCTCGAGACCTACCTGACCCGGCTGCCCGGCGCGCGGATCTTCCACGGCCTTGCGTGGCCCGGCTCGGTGTTCGCCGACGTCGACCACGCCGTGCTGTGCGGGAAGCGACTGGTCCTCATCGAGTCGAAGCTGTGGCTGCCCGGGCACTACGAGACGGCCGAGGACGGCAGGCTGCTGCGCAACGGCCGCCCGTTCCGCGGCGGCGGCAGCCGGCTCGCCGAGAGCCTCGCCGCCTACCGCGGCCTGCTGCCCGGGGTCGCGCTGCGCGGGGCGATGATCGTGTACCCGAGCCGCAGCGGCGACCTGACCACGGCCGATCCGGGCGACCTGCCCGCGGCGCCGATGACGCCGGAGGAGTTCCTGCACGAGATCGGCGAGTGGCTGGCCGCCGATCCGTCCACAGTGGACCACCAGGCGCTGCGGACGATGCGCGACCAGGTGGTCGGCGGCCGGGCGGCGTGACGGCCGCGGCCACGCTGGGCACGGTGCTGCTGGCCTACCTCCCGGCGGCCGTTTCGCCGGGCCCGAACTTCGTGCTCATCGCGCACACGGCCGCGGCCGGGACGCGCCGGTCGGCGGTGGCGGTCGCGCTCGGGGTGGTCGCGGCGGGCGGGGTGCTGGCGGCCGTGGCGGTGTTCGGGCTGGGGAGCGTGCTGGCTCGGACGCCGTGGCTGGCGACGGCGTTGCGGGTGGTGTGCGGCGGGTATCTCGCGTGGCTGGGCGTGCGGCTGTGGTGGCGAGCGCCGGCGCGGGACGCAGGTGCCCCGCGCCAGGAAGACGACCCCAGCGCTCCGCAACCCGATCCGGGTCCCCTCGAGCCACCCGGCAGCACCTCGCCGGACCGGCCCGGCGGCCGGCAGCACGCGACGCACTTCCGCCGAGGCGTGGTCAGCAACCTGACCAACCCCAAGGCCGCCGCGTTCTTCGGCAGCGTCCTGACCGCCGCCCTGCCGCCCACCGAACCCACCGCGGTCAAAGCCGCCGCCGTGGGGCTCATCGTCGTCGCCTCGAGCGCCTGGCACCTCTCCGTGGCCCTGCTGTTCTCCTCCCCCGCCACCCAGCGCTGGTACGCCCACGCCGAACCCACCCTCAACCGCGTCGTCGGCACGATTCTCGTCGCCCTCGGCGTCACCCTCGCCCTGACACCGTGAAGGCCTCCTCGCCGCGGCGAGGAGGCCTTCACAAAACGGAACGAACTACCGAGCCCCACCCGAAGCACGCTGCTTCTGCGCGTGCGCGGAACGGGTGCAGACCTCGCCGACGTCGACCGTCTGGCCGCGGTCGACGAACACGTCCGCCACACCCACGAGCTTGCCCTTCGGCGACGAACAGGTCAGCTGGTAGGCCTCCTTGGGCCCGTACGTCGGCGGGATCGGCGACGCGAACGACACGTCACCGGTCCAGTCGTCGGCCGTGGCCGGGTCGGCCTGGTCGTAGTTGACCACCACGGCCTTGTAGTCGCCGGCCGGCGGGTCGAACAGCACGGCGTGCTCGGACGTCGTGCCGCCGTTGGCCGACGAGCTGACCAGGTTGCCCGCCGCGTCGTAGACGAACAGGTCCCAGTCGGTCGCGGTGTTCGCCCAGTTGATGTTGACGCTGAACTTCCCGTTGTCCACCTTCGGCAGGCCGTCGACGTGGAACGTGAAGCTTTCCGCCGTCGCGTCCGCCGGGTAGTTCTGGTTGATCGGCGGGACACCCGGCGGGTTCACGACCGCGAAGCCCTGCTGCGCCGGGCCCTGGGGGTCACGCCCGTAGCGGCCGGCCACGTACGGCCGGGTCGACGGGTTGACCGACCAGGCGAAGCGCCCGCCGGTGGTGGTGAGCTTCGAGTTCAGGTCGTCGGTGACGTAGATCGGCGGCGTGGTGGAGCCGTCGGGCTGGATCACCGGCGACGTCGGCGTCTGGAACGTCTTGTGCAGCTTGAGCTGGTAGCCCTTCGGCGCCGAGCCGATCAGCGTCGAGTGCTGCTGCGGGTCGGCCGCGTTGCCCAGCATGTCCAGGAACGCCTGCCGGTTGCCGCCCTTGCCCGCCCCGGCCGCGGGGGCCAGGCCCTCGTACTCGGCCACGACGCTGTCGGCGTACGGCCCGTGGAAGCCGTTGCCGCCGACCTCGATGGTGAAGCCCCAGCCGCCGGTGGCCCAGTACGACCAGTCCTCGGTGGTGCCCGTGGTGTCGTACAGCGCCCAGCTCGGCTCGCTGACGTAGCCGTTGCGCGACGCCAGCTTGTCGCCGAGGGCCTTGTAGGCCGGCTCCTCCAGCGGCGGGCGGACGTCCGCCACGCCCGGCGGGCGCAGCACGAGCGCCGCGACGGTGTGCATCGTCATCAGGTTGGTCACCTGGCGCGAGGACACGATCGACCGCACGTTGCGGACCTCGGGCTCGCTGAACGGCGCGGACCCGCGGAAGGTGTCGCCGCTCCAGGCGATCTCGGCGCCGTTGCCGCCCCAGAACCCGGCGTAGTTGCGGTTCGGGTCGGTGCCGCGCAGGCGGCCGGCCGGGTTGGCCTTGCACACGCCGGTGGAGTACTGCGCCGGCGAGTCGTTGACGTTGCAGTTCTTGCGCTTCATCTCGTAGTCGAACCGGCTGAAGTCGCCCTTCGGCTCGGCTTCGCGGGAGATCTCGAAGCCGTCCGGGTTGATGATCGGCACGACGATGTTGCGGGTCTTGCCGACCAGGCTCCGGATCGCGTTGTCGTGGGCGTAGCCGTTGATCAGCTCGTACGCCCACTCCATGACGTGCTCGCCGGCCGGCCACTCGCGCGCGTGGTGCACGCCCATGGTGAAGTTGACCGGCTTGCCGTCGGTGACGTTCTTGACGTCGGTGGCGATCTCGACGCCGACGACGTCGCGGCCTTCCCACGTCGACTCGGGCATGGTGAACGCCGAGACCAGGCCCGGGTTCTTGCGGGCCAGCTCCTTCAGCTCGTAGTTGTAGTCGTAGAGGTGCCGGTAGCTCGTGCGCCCGGACGGCAGCGCCGAAGCGGCCGTCGTCGCGGCGTACTGCCGGTCGGTCTTCGCGTCCTGCACGGACTTGGCCGAGAGGTCGGCGTCGATCACCTTCGACTTGAACCCGCTGTTCTTCAGCGTCTGGCGGTCCGCGTCGTCGGCGAGGACGACCTCGACCCCGGTCGCGTCACCCTTCTCCGTGACGTCGAGGCCGAGCGCGGTCAGCTTGTTCTTGTCGGCGCGCGTCGGCGTCTCCACGCGGACCAGCTGCGCCTTCTGCACGGTCGTCGGCGTGCCCTGCGGCGTGAGCGCGAGGAAGTCGACGCCGAGCTGGGCCTGGCCGGCCGGGCCGCCGTAGCGGCAGCCCTGGACGACGAGCTGCTGGCCCTTCTTCACGAAGCTTTCGGCGAGTTCGTGGGTGCGCAACGCCGTCGAGGCGGCGACCACCGCGCCCGTCGCCTTGTCGAACACGGCGACGTCCCAGTCGCCTTCGGTGCCCGGGACCGGCTTCAGCCGGGCCTGGACCAATCCGTCCACAGTGGACGTCAGCTCGCGGCGATCGACGCCCGAGGTGCCCTTGGGCTGCACTTTCGCGAAGCACGAGCGGGGTACCGACTTGTCGGCACGCAGGATGTTCTGGGCCGCGCCGGCAGTACCGGCCGGTAGCGCGACGAACGCCGCCGCCAGCGCCACGACCGAAGCCGCCAGCACCAGTCTTCTTGGTGAATTCCCCACAGGCAAAGACCTCCTTGACCGAGGCCGGCACAGCACGGACGTACCGGTAGCGAGTGACCGTAATGGACGAAAACGGGCTGCGGTAACCGCCGTAAGTCGTACAGCCTTCACCCCCCTTTCACACCTTCGGCCGCCCGAACGGGCATTTCACCGGGACCTCAACCCGGGGTCGGCTACTGTCGGTTCATGGTCACGGTCCCTGCGCGACGGACGTCGCTCGCGGTTTCGCTGAGCGGGATCGCCGCCCTGGCGGTCGGGGCCGCGCTGGTGCTGCTGCTCCAGGTCATCCCGCCGACCGACCAGATCAGCGCGACCCGCCGCACGATCAGCGAATACGGCCTCTCCGACCACAAGTGGGTGTTCGACCTCGCGGTGATCCTGGTGGCACTGGGCTCGGCGGCGGGGCTCGCCGTGCTGCACAGCCAGCGGCGGCTGCCCGTGCCCGCGGCCCTGCTGGGGACACTGTGGACGGTCGGGCTGCTGGTCATCGTGGCGTTCCCCAAGCCGGACTGGGCCACCGTCTCGCGCGCGGACTTCGGCGGCACGCTACACCGGATCGCCAGCGTGGTGGCGTTCGTCGCGCTCCCGCTCGCGGTGCTGGTCGCCGCGCGCACGGCGTTCCCGGACTCCCCCGGCCGGCGCTGGCTGGCCCGGGTGCTCGCGATCGCGTCGCTGGGCTGGTTCGCGGTCATCCTGGGCGCGGTCGTGGTGGCCGCGGCCGACGGCGGCCGCTGGTGGACCCTCATCCCGCTCGGCCTGGTCGAACGCGGGATGGCGCTGACCGAGCTGGTCGCCCTGGGTGTGCTGCTGGCGCCGGCGCGCGGTCAAGCGCGGTAGAGCTCCGTCAGCAGGGCGGCGGCCAGGTGCGTCGCCGGGTGCGCGTCGTGGTGGCGCCAGATCAACCGGACGGGCACGGGCTCCGCGTCGCGCAGCGGCCGGTAGCGGATGCCGTCACGCCGGTACTGCGCCGCGGTCGCCTCCGGGGTGACGCCGACGCAGCGCCCGGTCGCGATCGCCGCCAGCCAGTCGTCGATGTCGTGCGTGTACTCCACCGCGGGCCGTGCTTCTTCGGGCCACAGGTCCGGCGTCGTGGTGCCGGTGCGCCGGTCGACGACGAGGGTCCGCTCCCCCAGTTCGGCGAACCGGATCGCGCGGCGCCGCGCCCACGGGTCGTCCGAAGCGAGCGCGACGCACCGGCGTTCGCGGCCGACGAGCGCGTGGCTGTACCGGCGCGTGTCGACGGTGGTGCGCACGACGGCCAGGTCGCAGCGTCCCTCGGCCAGCCCGCCGGTCGCCGTGTTGGTCCGGACGAGCTGGAGCTCGACGTCGGGGTACCGGTCGTGCCAGCGCCGCTGGAACTCCGCGGTGTGCTTGCCCAGCGCCGACCAGGCGTGCCCCAGCCGCAGCCGCGTGTGCCCGGTCGTGACCTCGTGCACCAGCGCTTCGGCGTCGGCCAGCAGAGCCCGGGCGCGGGCCAGGACCGTGACGCCCGCCGTGGTCGGCTCGACTGTCCGGCTGGTCCGGTGCAGCAGCCGGACGCCGAGGACGCCCTCCAAGGCGAGCAGCGTCCGCGACACCGTCGCCTGGGAGACGCCGAGTTCGATCGCGGCGTCGGTGAAGCTCCCGCTGTCCACGACCGCGACGAAGTGCCGCAGGTGGCGAAGTTCGAGGGACGCTTCCATGCGTTCAGCGTATAGGTGACGTGTCGGATGCATTTTGCGTATGCGTCCGCGGCGCCGATAGTCGGGGCATGGCAACCGGAGGGCGCCGGCGAGGCGCGGCACTGATGACGGGCAGCGCGCTGTCCAACCAGGTGGGGGCGTCGGTCGCGGCGCTGGCCTTCCCGCAGCTCGGGCCGGCCGGTGTCGTCGCCGTCCGGCAGTGGGTCGCGGCCGTGGTGCTGCTCGCGACCGCGCGGCCGCGCCTGCGTGCGTTCACCGCCGGTCAGTGGCGGCTCGTCCTGGCACTGGCGCTGGTGTTCGGGACGATGAACCTCTCGCTCTACAGCGCGGTCGACCGCGTCGGCCTCGGCTTGGCCGTCACGCTGGAGTTCCTCGGCCCGCTCGGCGTTGCCTTGGCCGGGTCGCGGCGGCGGGGCGACCTGCTGGGCGCGCTGGTCGCGGCGGCCGCCGTGGTGGTGCTGGTGCGGCCCCGGCCGAGCACGGACTACCTCGGGATCGGCCTGGCGCTGCTCGCGGCCGCGTGCTGGGCGGCCTACATCCTGCTCAACCGCGCCATCGGGGCGCGCATCCCCGGTGTCGCGGGCTCGGCGGCCGCCGCGGGCGCGTCCGGGCTCGCGTACGTGCCGGTCGGCGTCTTCGCGATGATCACGCACCGGCCGGACCTCGGCGCGGTGCTCGCCGCGGTCACCGCCGGCGTCCTGTCGTCGGCCGTGCCGATGCTGGCCGACCTGCTGACGCTGCGGCGGGTCCCGGCGTCGGTGTTCGGCACGGTGATGAGCGTGAACCCGGTGCTGGCGGCGCTCGTCGGGTGGGTCGTGCTCGGTCAGCGTCTCGACGCGCTGTCCTGGGCGGCGATCGCGGTGATCGTGACGGTCAACGCGGCGGTAGTGCTCGCAGGTCCGGCTCCGTCGTCTCCGTCAGCCGCGGGTCCGGCTGCGCACCCGACATCGCCAGGAAGCCCCGGGCCACCCGCAGCAGCAGCGGCCAGTTCTTCGGGTTCTTCTTGTCCACCCCGCCGATCAGCTGCTTGAGCATCGAGAGCGTGTCGAAGTAGATGCGCTCGCAGACGAGGTTCTCGTCGGCGTCGAACACGAAGTACGCGGTCATGCGGACGCGGAAGCGGGACCCGGTCGCCGGGATCGCGCCGAACGGGCCGAGGTGCGTGCCCAGCAGCCAGAACTCGACGACGACGGCGTCGGCGCTGTGGCGCAACGCGATCAGCTCGTGGTGCTGGTCGGGGAACGCGGTGCGCGTGTCGTGGTAGTAGCCGCGGACCGCGCCGTCGCCGTCGTGGACGGTCATCGTCGCGACGACCTCGTAGTGCGGGTGCGGGAACGTCGAGAGCGTCGCGTCCCAGTCCTGGGCGACCTCGTCGCGGAAGTGGTCGAGCACCAGCTTCTGCCGCGCGGCCAGGACTTCGGGTGCGGGGATGTCGAACTCGCTCATCGCGCTCCTTAAATCTACGACGTAGGTAAATGACGATAACCTACACTGTAGGCACGCCGATGGAAGGGGACGCCGTGCTCGAAGGAACCCTCGCCCGCGCCAAGCCGGTGATCAGGTGGGGCCTCGGCCACGCACTCCCCCGGACCGTGCTGCGCCGCGAAGCCCGGCGCGGGGACCTGCAGGGGCGGATGGTGGTCGCCGCGGCCGAAGGCCACGACCTGACCGGCCTGTTCGAGGAGATCCGCGCGGCCGGCCCGCTCGCCCGCACCCGCTTCGGCTGGATGACCACCACGCACGCCGCCGTCCGCGAAGTGCTTTCCAGCGACGACTTCCGCGTCGGCGTCATCGGGTCCGACGGCTCCCCGCTCGGGCGACTGGTCGAGTGGTCGGCGGGCGAGCACCTGCACCCGGTGCGGCCGCCGTCGCTGCTCGCCGTCAACCCGCCCGAGCACACGCGGTACCGCAAGCTCGTCACCGGCGTGTTCACCGTGCGCGCCGTCGAGCAGCTGCGCGGCCGCGTCCAGGAGATCGCCGACGGCCTGCTCGACGCGCTCGACCCGAGCCGCCCGCTCGATCTCGTCGAGTCCTACTGCGGGCTGCTCCCGGTGACGGTGATCAGCGAGATCCTCGGCGTGCCGCCGTCGGAGCTGGGCAAGGTGCTGTCGCTGGGCGCGGCCGCGGCGCCCAGCCTCGACCTCGGCCTGGGCTGGCGGACGTTCCGCGACGTCGAGACCGCGCTGGCGGAGTTCGACGCGTGGCTCGGCGAGCACCTCGACCACCTGCGCCGGCACCCGGGCCAGGACCTGTTCAGCAAGCTCGTCGCGGCGCGCGACGGCGGTGTCGGGCTGACCGAGACCGAGCTCAAGTCCACCGCGGGCCTGGTGCTGGCGGCCGGCTTCGAGACGACGGTCAACCTGCTCGGCAGCGGCATCGCCCTGCTGGCGGGCGAGCCCGGTCAGCTCGCCGTGCTGCGCGAGCGGCCGGAGCTGTGGGGCAACGCCGTCGAGGAGGTCCTGCGGTACGACCCGCCGGTCCTGCTGACCGGGCGCCTGGCGACGCGCGCCACCGAGGTCGCGGGTGTTCCGCTACCACGCGGGGCGCTCGTGACGACCGTCCTGGCCGGCGCGAACCGCGACCCCCTGGTGTTCGCCGATCCGGGCACGTTCGACGTCACCCGCGACGGCGCGCGCGACCACGTGTCGTTCGGCTCCGGCCGCCACCACTGCCTGGGGGCGTCGCTGGCGCGGATGGAGGGCGAGATCGGGCTGCGCTCGATCTTCGACCGGTTCCCCGGCCTGCGCGTGCTGCCCGGGGGGCGTCGCCGCGACACGCGGATCCTGCGCGGGTACGAGGTGCTGCCCGCGGTGCTCACGCCGTGACGGGCCGGCGCGGGCGGCCGCCCAAGGAGGCCGGCGGCCTGTCGCGGGAGCGGATCCTGCGGGAGGCGCTCGCGCTCGTCGACGAAGAGGGTCTCGGGGCCGTGAGCATGCGGAAGCTCGCGCGGCGGCTCGGCGTCGACCCGATGAGCCTGTACAACCACGTCGACGGCAAGGACGCCCTGCTCGACGGCGTCGCCGAGGTGCTGCTGGCGGCGATCCCGGCGCCTGCTCCGGGTGGGGACTTGCGGGCGACGATGTCGGCGCTGGCGCATGGCTTCCGGGACGCGATGCTCGGCCACCCGCGCGCGGCGCCGCTCGTGCTGACGCGGCAGCTGGCGTCGATGACCGCGCTCGCGCCGGTGGAGGCCGTGCTCGGCCCGCTGCTCGCGGCGGGCTACCCGCCGGAGCGGGCGGTGCACGGGCTGCGCGCGGTGCTGGCGTTCCTGATCGGGACGTTGATGCGGGAGGTCGACGCGGCCCCGACGTTCAGCGCGACCGGTTCCCCGGACCGGCTCGCCTCGTTGACGGGATCGGGGCTACCCGCCGTGTCGGCGGCGGCGCCGTACCTGGCGGTGTGCGACCACGAGGCGGAGTTCGAGTTCGGGCTGGGGATCCTGCTGGACGCGCTGGCGCCGTGAGTCAGCGGATGCGTTCGTGCAGGGCGGCCATCCGCGCGTCGAGGTCGGCGGCCGTGCGGGCCGCGGCGGCGAGTTCGCCGGCGAAGTCGTCCGGGACGCGGTCGGCGTACTTGTAGGACAGCTTGTGCTCGACGGCCGCCCAGAAGTCCATCGCGATGGTGCGCAGCTGGACCTCGACCTTGACCTTCTCGACGCGGTCGGACAGGAAGACGGGGATCCGGACGATCAGGTGCAGGCTGCGGTAGCCGTTGGCCTTCGGCCGGGCGATGTAGTCCTTGGTGCGCAGCAGTTCGACGTCGTCCTGCGCGGTGAGCATCCGGGCGACCTGGTGGACGTCGGAGACGAACGGGCAGACGACCCGGATGCCGGCGATGTCGTCGAGAACGTGCGCGGCGGCGACCCAGTCGTCACCCAGCCCCCGGCGGCGGACCTTTTCCTTGATGGCTTCCGGCCGCTTGACCCGGCTGGTGATGTGCTCGATCGGGTCGTGCTGGTGGACGAAGTCGAACTCCTCGCTGAGGATCCGCAGTTTCGTCATCAGCTCTTCGATGGCGAACTTGTACATCAGCAGGAACCGCGGGAGCTGCCCGGCGACGGCGAGCTCGTCGGCCGCCTCCCGCAGGTCGTCGGCCGCCGGATCGGTGGTCACTGAAGCCTCGTGCTGTCGTCGGTTCATCTGGGCGCTTGCAGGTTACTGCGCTTCGGTGGGTGAACGAACGGCGGTGGGGCGGAGTTCCCGCCGGTCACCGGATCGGGTGACGGTCGGGTGACTGACAGGCGACGGCGGGGGTGCACCGGCCCGCCGCCGGTGCACCCCCGCCTGGTCTCACTGGCCGGCTGGTCTCACTTGCCGGCTGATCTGTTTTGCTGGCCGGTCTCGCTGGCCGGCTGCTGGTCTCACTTGCTGTCGGTCGCGGTCTCGCTGCGGGCCGCGGTCTCGCCGCCCGTAGCGAATCCGCCTTGGTTGCCGGCCGCGGTGCATTTGCCGTCGGCGGTTCCGCTTCGGTCGCCGGCCGCGGTCTCGCTGCTAGTCGCGGTTCCGGCTCAGTTGCCGGCCGCTGGTCTCACTTGCCGGCGGTGGCGGATTCGGTCGCGGTCTCGCTGCCGGCCGCGGTGCCGGTGCCGTCGGCGGTTCCGCTTTGGTCGCCGGCCGCGGTCTCGCTGCCGGTCGCGGTTCCGGCTTGGTTGCCGGCCGCGACGCACTTCTCCGCGACGGCCACCGCCGCTGCCTGCTCGGCCGCCTTGTTCTTGCCTTTGGCCTTGTGCTGACCGTTGCCGTTGCCGTTGCCGTTCTGGGCGGCGGCCGTGCCCTGCTGCTCCGCCGCGGCGGCCGGATCGGCCGCAGCCTGGGCGACACAGTCGAGGACGGCGGCGCAGTCCACGTTGGCGACCGCGTTCTGGGCGGCCTCGTCCTGCTGGTTGGCCATGCCGTTCTCGTTGGCCGCGCCATTCTGGTCGGCCGCGCCGTTCCCGTCGGCCATACCCTGCTGGTCGGCCATGCCGTTCTGCTCAGCCGCGCCGTTCCCGTTGGCCATACCCTGCCGGTCGGCCTTGCCGTTCTCGTTGGCCATGCCATTCTCGGCTGCCATGCCGTTCTGCTGGGCCGCGCCATTCTGGTCGGCCATGCCCTGCTGCTTGGCCATGCCGTTCTGGTCAGCCGCGCCCTGCTGCTTGGCCATGCCATTCTCGCCGGCCGCGTCCTGCTGGTTGGCCATGCCGTTCTGCTTGGCGGCGCCGTTCTCGTTGGCCATGCCGTTCTCGGCAGCCATGCCGTTGGCGTCGGCGGCTCCCGCGGCTTGGGCCACGCACTGCTCGACCACCTCGCAGGCCTGGGCGGCTGCTTCGTCCTCGGCGGCGGCCTGCTGGTCGGCCTCGGCGTTCTTGCCCGCCGCCTTGTTCTTCTGCTTGGCCTTGCCGTTGGCGGCGGCTTCGCCCTGGTCGGCGGCTTCCTGCTGGTCCGCCGCGCCGTTGGCTTCGGCCATACCGTTCTGGTCGGCCGCGCCCTTCTCGGCGGCCATGCCGCTCTGGTCGGCCATACCGCTCTCGGCAGCCGCACCGTTCTCCGCAGCCATACCGTTCTCGGCAGCCGCGCCGTTCTGGTCCGCCGTGCCCTTCCCGGCGGCCATGCCGTTCTTCGCGGCCGCGCCGTTCTGATCTGCCGCGCCGTTCTCCGCGGCCATACCGTTCTCATCCGCCGCGCCGTTATTCGCGGCCATGCCGTTCTCGTCCGCCGCGCCGTTCCCCGCGGCCGCGCCCTGCTGTGCTGCCTTGGCCTTTCCGGCCTTACCCGCACCCTTCGCTTCAGCCGCCACCTCCTCACCCGCCTGCGCAACTGCCGCGCACTGGGCCGCCACCGCGTTCGCCGCCACGTCGCCGTCGCAACCTGCCGCTGCCCTGCGTTGCTGGATCTGGTCCACCACCGCCTGGCGGTTGGCTATGCGGGCCGGCGATTGGGCGTCCGGGGCGGACTGCTGGCCCGCGATGAACGTCAGGTTGTTCTGCAGCGCCGTGTCCAAGCCGCCGCAGTTTTCGGTGGCCGCGTTGCTCGCCGGGCTGGTGAGCGCGATCGCCGTCGCGGTCGCCCCCGCGACTCCCAGCAGTGCGACCAGCCCGATCGTCGCCGGTTTGCGGTGTCGTCCGGTACTGCGTGCGTGGGGCATCGAGCCCCTCCTCTCTGGTCGCCACCTCACCACGGCACACGGGCCCGGCCCCGGAACGGTTCACCGAAAACGGAAAGGCGACCAGAGAGCGTCCATTATGGACATATGAACGAGGTGAAGCCTCAGCTCATTCCCGCCAACTGCGGCACGGCCGGCGCCATGCCCTCGATCCACGCCGCCGGCGAGCCGGTCGTCGGGGTGATGATCGCCTGCTGGATGCCGAGCTTCGCGTAGTCCGCCATCGAGCGGACGAAGTCGTCGCGGGTCTCGGGCGTCGGACGCGGGTTGTTGGCCAGGACCGTCTTGCGGATTTCGGCGTAGTCGCGGCCGACGTCGTCGCAGTGGCGGCGCAGCACGTCCAGCTTGTGCTCCACGTCCGCGGGCGACGAAGCGAACAGGTTGCACGCGTCGCCGTACTGGGCGACCAGCCGCAGCGTCTTGCGTTCGCCGCTGCCGCCGATGAGCACCCTCGGCCGGCTGATCGGCTGGGGCGAGCAGAGCGTCTCGGCGAGCTGGTAGTGCTTGCCCTCGAACGGGCCGTTGTCCGCCGGGTCCCACATCTGCCCGCAGATCCGCAGCGTCTCCTCCAGCCGCTCGAACCGCTCGGCGACCGGCGGGAACGGCACGCCCATCCCCCGGTGCTCGCGCTCGAACCAGGCCGCGCCGATGCCGAGCGCGGCCCGGCCGCCCGAGAGGACGTCGAGGGTGGTGACGATCTTCGCGAGCAAGCCCGGGTGCCGGTAGGTGACGCCGGTGACGAGCAGGCCGAGCTCGATCCGGGACGTGTGCGCGGCGAGGAAGCCCAGCGTCGTGTAGCCCTCCAGCATGTTCGACTCGGCGGGGAGGCCGGTGGGCTCGATCTGGAAGTAGTGGTCCATGAAGGACAGCCAGGTCGCCCCGGCCTCCTCCGCCGCGGCGCCCGCCCGGGCGAGCTCGCCGGCGATGGCGGTGGTCCCGCCGTCGATGTCGAAGATGGGGAGGTGGAAACCGAGTTCCATGGAACGTGCTCCTAGCGTGTGGTCGGCGTGACCTCACGCTAGAGGCTGGAGCGCGCTCCAGGTCAAGCCAGCGCGGCCACCAGGTCCGTGGCGATCCGGTGCTCGACCGGCGCCGGCACCGGCTGGACGCCGGCCGCGAGCCCGCCCGCGGCCACCGCCGCCAGGCTGCGGACCTGCAGGGTGAGCCCGAGGTCCATCGCCTGGATGGAGTTCCCGTTCGCCGCGGTCAGGTTCAGCATCCGGCCGCGGTCGAGGACGACGACCTGCCGGCCGTCGGCCAGCACGTGCCCGGTCCGGCGGCCCGGCGAGCCGTACTCGACCGTGCGGACCGTCGCCGCCCGCAGCGCTTCCGCGTCGATCTCCCACGCGAAGTGGCCGACGCCGGCGAGCAGGGCGCCGTCGGGCAGGGCCGCCAGCTCGGCCGCGCCGACGACGCCGGGAGCGCCCGTCGCCGTGAAGACCGCTTGCGCGTCGGACACCGCCTCGACGGATGAGCCGACGCGGTGACCGTCCATAATGGCCTGCAGTGCCCGCATCGGGTCGGTGTCGCACACCGCGACCCGCGCGCCGAGCCGCGCCAGGGTGTCCGCGACGCCCTTGCCGCACGGCCCGTAGCCGAGCACCGCCGCGCGCATCCCCGGCACCATCAGGTTGGTGGCGTTGAGAAAACCCTGCACGACGCTCTGGCCGACACCGAACTCGTTTTCCACCAGCAGCTTCAGCCGCGAGTCGTTGATCACGACGACGGGGTGGCGCACCGAAGCCTCGCGCAGCCGCACCCCGCCGGTCGTGGTTTCCTCGGTACCGCCGAGGTAACCGGCCGGCGTCCCGGACGCCAGCAGCGAAAGCGTCAGGTCGGCGCCGTTGTCGAGCGTGAGATCGGGTTCGCACCCGAGCACCGCGGCGACGTTCCGGGCGTGGTCGCCCTCGTCGTCGGCCCGGCGCGTGTGCACGGCCACGCCGAGGTTCCGCAGTTCGGCGGCGACGTCGTCGTGGGTGGTGTCGGGTGAGCCGGTCAGCGTGACCTCGACGCCGGCGCGGGCCAGCAGCGTGACCAGCGCCCCGGTCTTGGGTTCGACGTGCAGGCACATCGCCAGCCGGCGCCCGGCGAGCACCGCCGCGTGCTCTTCGACGGCGGCCGCGGTCAGCGGCATGTGCTTGAGCGCCCAGTTCACGGACGAAGACATGGTTTTCCTCACGGTTGGAAGAACGGGGACCCGAAAAACCGGAATCCGTCAACCGTAGAAGTCGCAGCGGTACGAGTGATCGCCGAAGATCGCCCGTCCGTCCACGCCTCCAAGCTACCGCACGGCTGTCGCCAGGAACTGCGCCACCTCGGCCGGGTCGCCGGTGCCCGTCGTCACCGGGACGGCCGCCGTACGCAGCTGGTCCGCGAACTCGGCCGATTTCCGGCCTCCCGCGATCAGGAACGGTGGTGCGCCCGCGCCCGCGTACGTCAGCGGGCTCGCCTCGCGCAGTGTCGCCGGCGACCGGCCCAACGCCAGCAGCACCGACGCGCGGGTGAGCGGGTCCAGGCCCGCCAGGTCGAAGTCCGCCGGAGCGTCCACCGCGGCTACCGCGCGGACCTCGGGCTTCCCCGCCACGCCGAGCAGTGCCGCCAGGGTGCCGCCGGTTCCCGTGCCCACGGCCGTGATCCGCGCCGGGTCGAGGTTCAGCGCCGTCGCGTTGTCCTTGAGGAACCGGACCGCGCAACGGGCGTCTTCCAGCGGTGCCGGCCAGCGGGCGGCGGGCGCGAGGCGGTAGTCGATCGAAGCGACGGCGAACCCGCGGGCCGTCAGCGCGTCGCGCAGGGGAACCAGCCGTGAGCCGGCCAGCAGCGCGCCCGGCCCCGAGGGACGGCGGTTGCCGAAGACGAGTCCGCCGCCGTGGAGGACCAGTGCCACCGGGGCGGCGGCGCGGCCGGCTGGGCGCGTGAGGTCCATGGCGAGGGGGATCCCGTCGGGGCGGCAGTACTCGACGGTGCTGCCGTCCAGGAGCGCCGAGGCGGCCGTCCCGCTGATGCGGTCGCCGGCCGCGATCGCGCCGCCGGCACCGGCCGCGAGCACCACCAGCAGCACCGGGAACAGCAGGATCCACGCCGCCACGCGCCGGGGCATCGACGGCCGCGGGTGCGCGCGCCGCCGGGCCACGACCAGGAAGCCGAAGACGGCGATGGCCTGCAGTGCGGCCGCGACGTAGTCGGTGAAGCCGACGACGGTGTCCGCGGGCTGCCACGGGTCGAACCGCGTCAGCAGCCCCAGCGGCCGGCTCGCCACCCACAGCGCGAGGCCGCCGGCGGCGACGAACGCGCCCGCGTGGGCGGTCTTGCGGGTCGGCCAACCGAGGACCGCGACGAAGGAAATGAACTGGATGGTGGCGACCAGGGCGAACAACATGGCGTAGAACTGCCAGATCCGCCAGAGCGCGGGTACCGAGGCGGCCGGGACGAGAGCCCCGCCGAGGGCGGCGAAAGCGGCCGTGACCAGCACCGGACCCCGCCTGAGCGGCGGCGGGGTGGCGTAGCGCGCGGCCGTCGACGGGCGGCGTGTGCCGGGATACCCGTCGACGACCCTCATGGCGCCAGTGTCACCCCGGTCCGGGGTCCGCCGCCACGGATCAGGCGGCGAACCCGGCGAGCGCGCGCACCTCGATCGGCGCGTGGATCGCGGCGGCGACCCGGGCGGCCCACCCCAGCGCGGCGTCGAGGTCGTCGGCTTCGATGAGGTAGAAGCCGCCGATGTGCTCCTTCGACTCGGCGAAGGGCCCGTCGGTGGTCAGCAGGCCGGCGTCGGCTTCGCGGACCACCCGTGCGGCCGCGGGCTCGGCCAGCCGGGCGCTGAACACCCAGGCCCCGGTCGCCTTGAGGTCGTTCTCGACGTCGCCGAGCCGCTGCTGCACCTCCCGCATCGCCTCCTCGGACGGCGGCTCGCGGACTTCGCCTTCGACGCTGTGCACGGACAGCAGGTAGTGCGCCATGACGCTCCTCCTCGCGGGCGGGCCCGTCCCGCCGCTCACCGCTCGTACGAACGGGCCCGCCGCGGATCGACAAGGCTACTTGCGCGAAGCCGTGTAGTTCCGGAACAGCAGGTAGGTGTCCAGGATGTCGGACGAGGCGCTTTCCACCGAGCGGTAGATCCCCCACTTGGGCCGCACGTAGTCACCCTGGTCGGGAATGTTGACGCCGGTCATGCTGCCCTGCGCCGCGACCGGCGCGCCGGAGCCCGTCCCGTTGCGGATGACGCACGACGCCTTGCCCTTGGACCCCGGCGTGAACGTCCACTCGATGGTGATCCACTTGTTCCGCAGCGGCGACAGGTCGGTGGCCGCGATGCTCGGCGAACCCGAGTTGGCGTACGCGCGGGCGTTGAGCACCTCCTTGCTGCCGCTGCGGGTCAGGTCGAGCGTCACCCACGGGCCGCCGTTGGTGGAGGGCGTCTTCGTCTGGAAGATGTGGGTGAACTTGCTGGTGCCGTGCAGGGTGCCCGGGATGTACATCTCGTAGGAGAGTGTCCAGGTCTCGCCGTCGTGCATCTTGAGCGTCGTCCCGCTCTGGACCATGCCTTTGGACTCGGTGCGCTGGCGGTCGCCGCCGCCGGTGGTGTCGCGGTCGTCCTTCCAGATGGAGAAGCGGTAGTGGTCGCCTTCGACGACGACGTACTTGCGGTCCGGGTGGTGGTTGCCGCGGTCGGCTTCGATGCCTTCGAAGGCCTTGAGCCCGTCGGTGGCGGGGTTGGGGTGCCACAGCGGGGCGGCTTGTGCGACGGGACTGAACAGGATGGGGATCGCGAGGGCGAGGGTGATCACGCGAGAGAATTGGCGCATCATCGGTGTGTCCTTCCTGACGAGTGTTCGGCAGGGGTGCACATCGGTCGGCGGACGGACCCGGGGAACCGGGCTGGACATCCGATGTCTGGCGCCACGAGGTTAGCGCTTTCCGTAGCACTCGGCCAAGGCGCCGAATGCCGCCTTCGGTTCCCACGGCACGCCGTCGTACGTCTCCCCCGTTCCCTCCTCCAGCACCTTCACCACTCCCCAGCTCGCCATGTCCAGATCCGCCAGGGGATCGGCCCGGTGCACCAGCCCGTAGCAGGCGAACGTGCACGCGAAGGCCGCGTCGACGCCCTCGGTCTCGAACACCTCCAGAAGCTCGCGGAAGTACCGCGCCTGCTCCTCTTCGTCCCGCACGTACGCGCCGTTCAGCCGGACCGGTTCGCCGCCTTCGTACTCGACGATCTCGCCGCAGCGGGCGCCGAGGTCGGCCGCGCCGCGGTAGGGCGTCACGCCGAACTCCGTGATCGCCACCGGTTTGCCCGCGGCGACCAGCGTGCGGACGCCCTCGCGGTACACGTGCTCGACCTCCTTCGACCGGTGCGCGTCCACCGAAACGATGTCGAACGGCGTCCAGTCCACCCGTTCCAGCGGCACCGACGCGTACGTGACGCGGCCGCCGAACCGCGCCCGGACCGCCGCGACCGCGCGGGCCAGGAACTCGTTGACCCGCGCCGGAAGTCCGGCGATCAGCTCCCGCGACGCCATCAGCCCCGCCACGCGGGCGGGGACGTCGGCACCGGGCAGGAAGCCGTGGTTGAACAGGCTCAGCTCGGCGCCGGTGACGAACACGACCTCGGCGCCCGCCGCGCGGAGGCGTTCGGCTCGCGACGCGCCGTCGGCGAGCAGCGCGAGGATCTCCTCCGGGTGCCGGTCCCAGGGGAACGGCGAAAACCACACCTCCAGCCCGAGCGCGGCCGCCTCGCGTGCGGCGTGCTCGATGCGGTCCAGGTCGGTGCCGATCAGCCGCACCGCCGTGCAGTGCAGCTCGTCGCGGATGATCGTCAGCTCGCGGCGGACCAGGTCCGGGTCGAACGGGCGGTTGAACCGGCCGTCGCGCGCCAGGCCCGTGTCGTAGCCGATGCCCTTGGCTCTCATCAGTTCCTCCGGAATTTAGGGTACGGTCCGTACCGTACCCTAAAGCGGTACACTGCCGCACATGGCCGAGAAGACCCGCCGCCGCGGGGCGGAACTGGAAGACGCGATCCTGCGCGCCGCCGCCGACGAACTCGCCGAGACCGGCTACCCCGGCCTCACGATGGAACGCGTAGCGCAGCGGGCCGGCACCAACAAGAACGCGATCTACCGCCGCTGGCCGAACCGCGCCGCGCTCGGCGTCGCCGCCTACCGGCACGTCGCCGCGGACCGGCTGACCCCGCCCGACACCGGCAACCTGCGCGACGACGCGCTCACCCTGCTGCGCACGATCAACTGCGGCCAGTCCTCCCCCGCCGCGCGGATCCTGCGCGGCCTGCTGACCGGCGTCGGCGACGAGCCCGAACTGCGGCAGCAGCTGCACGACCAGGCCGCCGAAGGGGGACCGAAGCCGTGGCTCACCATCCTCGACCGGGCCGTCGCGCGCGGCCAAGCGCGTCCGGGAGCCCGAACCCCGCGGGTGGCCACCGTGGCGCTGGTGTTGCTGCGCAACGAATTCCTCACGCGCGGACTGACCACAGTGGACGACGACGTGCTCGTCGAGATCGTCGACGAGGTCTACTTGCCCTTGGTCGGCGCGTAGATCGTCAGCCGCAGTGCCGGGTCTTCGGCGACTTGGAAGGTCGCGTAGTCGTACTCGGCGGGTTCGGGGCTGTGCAACGTCTTGCGGCCGGGCCCGCTGCGGCCGACGTCGTGACGGTCCCACCACGTCGCGAACTCGCGGCAGCCCGCGCGCAGCCGCGCCGCCAGCCCGGTGAACGCCGGGTCGCCCGCCCACAGGTCGTGCGCCGACCGGAACTGCGCCACCGCGTGCTCGGCCTGGGCCGCCCAGCCCGCGCCGAACAGCCGCCGGCCGCGCTCGTCGAGCAGCAGGAAGACCAGGACGTTCCGGTCCGCCTCCGGCAACGCGGCGAAGTCGGCGAACAGCCCGGCCGCCGCGTGGTTCCAGGCCAGCACGTCCCAGCGGCGGCCCGTCACGTAGGCGGGCTCGCGCAAGCCTTCGACGAGCCGGCGGGTGGCCTCCGGCACCTGCTCGCGCGCGAACGGGGTCCGGGCCGGGTTCCGGGCGAGGGCACGCAGGTGGGCGCGTTCGGCGTCGTCCAGCCGCAGGGCACCGGCGAGGGCTTCGACCGTCGCGGCCGACGGGCTGACCGTGCGGCCCTGCTCGAGCCGGATGTACCAGTCGACGCCGATGCCGGCGAGTTCGGCGACCTCTTCGCGACGCAGCCCCGGCGTCCGGCGCCGGCGGCGGTCCGGCAACCCGAGCGCCGCCGGGCTCAGCCGCTCGCGCCGGGACCGCAGGAACTCCCCCAGCCCCGCTCGCGCCGCGTCCGGCATGACGACCTCCGTGGCATTGGGCAGTCCCAGGACAATACCAGGTCTGGCTACCCACGCCGGATCGCCGGACGATCGAGGCATGAAAGCCGCTGTCCTCGAAGAATTCGGAAAACCCCTGTCGGTGTGCGACGTCCCGGCACCGGTGCTCGGCACGGGCGAAGTGCTGGTGGACGTCGTCGCGGCGGGCGTGCTGCCCTACGCGGCGGAGGTGTTCCGCGGCGAGCGGAACTACCAGCTGACGCTGCCGGTCGTGCCCGGCGCCGGCGCGGTCGGCCGGGTGCGCGCGACCGGGCCGGACGCGACCCGGCTGAAGCCCGGCGACTGGGTGCTGTGCGACCCCACCATCCGCTCCCGCGACGACGCGCTGACCCCGGACATCACGCTCCAAGGGCTGAGCGCACGCGGCGAAGGCGGCTTGTTCCTGCAGCGGCACTTCGGCCACGGGGCGTACGCCGAGCAGCTGCTCGTGCCGACCGAGAACGCGATCCCGCTCGGCCCGGTCGACCCCGCCGACGCCGGCCGGTGGATCGCGCTCACCGTCTGCCTCGTGCCCTACGGCGGCTTCCTCGCGGCGGATCTGCGGCCCGGCGAGACCGTCCTGGTCAGCGGCGCCACCGGCAACTTCGGGAGCGCGGCCGTCGCCGTCGCGCTCGCGATGGGCGCGGCGTGCGTGGTCGCGCCGGGCCGCAACGAGGCCGCCCTCGCCGATCTGGACCGGCGCTTCGGCGAGCGCGTCCGGACGGTCCGGCTCACCGGCGACGACGACACGGCCCGGCTGCGCAAGGCGGCGCCCGGCCCGATCGACGTCGTCCTCGACCTGCTGCCGCCGTCGGCGGGCACCGACGCCGTGCGCGCGGCGGCGATGACCGTGCGCGAGTCCGGCCGGGTGGTGCTGATGGGCGGGGTCGGCATGCTCGGCGGCGGCGACCTCGCCCTGCCCTACCCGTGGCTCATGCGCAACAACATCACAGTGCGCGGCCAGTGGCTGGCCCCGCGGACGGCGACCGCGAGCCTGATCGCGCTCGCCCGCGCCGGGCTGCTCGACCTGGGCCGGTTCGCCGTCACCGAGTTCGAGCTCGATGACATCGCCGCCGCCCTCGACCACGCGGCCGGCACCGCAGCGCGGTTCGCCCTCACGGTGGTCCGTCCGTGAGTAGCTTCGAAGGATGACCCGACTCGCCCGCCACGACGAGATCGCCGCCGCGCTGGCCGGCGCACCCGACGACGTCCTCGCCGACGCGCGCCCGCTCGGCACCGGGATCGGCGGGTCGACCTGGCTGCTGACCGTGGCGGGCGAGCCCGTCTTCGTGAAGCGGGTCGCGCTCACCGACGTCGAGTTGAGGCACGAAGGCTCGACGGCCGACCTCTACGGCCTGCCGCCGTGGTCGCACTACGGCGTCGGTTCGGCGGGCGGCGGGGCGTGGCGCGAGCTGCACGCGCACCTGGCGGCGACCGGCTGGGTCCGCACCGGCGCGTGCGGGAACTTCCCGCTCCTGCACCACTGGCGGATCCTGCCCGGCCTGCCGCGGCCTGCCGCGGACATCGAGCCGGACGTCGCGTTCTGGCACGGCGACGCGGGCGTCCGGCGCCGGCTCGAAGCCCTCGCCGGCGCCACCACCGACCTCGTGCTGTTCCTCGAGTACGTGCCGCAGGACCTCGCGCACCGGCTCACCGAAGACCCCGACGACCTGGCCCTCGCCCACCGCGACCTCCGGGCGATCACCGACTTCCTGGCCGGCCGGGGTGTCCAGCACTTCGACGCGCACTTCGCCAACATCGTGACCGACGGGGACCGGCTCTACCTCACCGACTTCGGGCTCGCGGTGTTCCCGGAGTTCACGCTCTCGGCGGCCGAGGCGGAGTTCCTCGCCGACCACTCCGCGCACGACCGGGCCTACGTGCTGACCCGCCTGCACAACTGGGCCGTCCGGCACGACCTCGGCGACGCCGGCGTCGGTCACTACGCCGGACTCGCCGAGGTCGTCAACGCCTTCTACTTCGCGCTCCACACCGAAAGCCGCAAGACGCCCTACCCCCGCGACGAAATCGCTCAGCAGTTGGAGCGCGCCGGCTTGCCCGCGAACCGGTCGCCGAGGTAGTTCACGACGTCGCCGGCGGAGAACGCCAACGTCGTCACGTGCTCGCCGAGGTACGTGCCCCACGTGACGTCCACCCCGGCCGCGCAGTACTCGCGCCGCAGCGTCTGCGCCTGCGACAGCGGGATGATCTCGTCGAGGCTGCCGTGGAACAGGAAGACCGGCGCGTGCGGCGGCCGGGCGCCCAGCTCGTTCTCCGCCAGCCGGGCCTGCCACTTCGCCGTCGTGAGCGGGTTCGACGTCGTGTAGTCGGCGATGTGCCCGAAGGCGTAGCCGAACACCGCGTCGACGCAGGCGTCCTGCTGCGTCTCGTACAGCGTGCGGCCGCGGTCGTTGAGGTAGTCCGGCAGGTCCAGCTCCGGGTACGCCGCGTCGAGGCCCAGCGCCGACAGCAGCAGGAACCCGAACCCGATCCCGCCTTCGAGGCCCTTCGCCACGACGTTCAAGTCCGCCGGCGTGCCCCCGGCGGCGATGCCCACGACGTTCAGCTCAGGCGCGTACGACGGCGCCAGCTCACCCGCCCACGCCGCTCCCCCGCCGCCCTGGGAGTAGCCGGAGAACGCGACCGGGCCGCCCGCCGCTAGCCCCGCGGCCGGCAGCCGGGTGGCCGCGCGGACCGCGTCGATCACCGTGTGCCCCTCCGAGCGGCCGACGATGTAGGTGTGCAGGCCCGGCGTGCCGAGGCCCTCGTAGTCGGTGATCGCGACGGCCCAGCCGCGGCTCAGCATCGCGTCGATGAACAGCGGTTTCTCGTAGTCCGGCTGGAACTTCGAGGGCGCGCAGCGGTCGCCGATGCCGCGGGTGCCGCTGGCCACCGAGACGATCGGACGCGGTCCGCTGCCGGTCCACGGCTTGGCCGGCACCAGGACCCGGCCCGACACCGCGATCGGCGTGTCCGTCGCGGACCTCGACCGGTACAGGACCAGGTACCCCTTGACCGCACCGGAGTCCGGCAGCGGCCGCCACCAGACGACGTCGCCGTCGGCACCGGCGGGCAGCGGGCTCGGCGGCGTGTAGAACGCGTCGCCCGCCGGCCCTTGCGGTGGATCGGCGGCCGCCGGTCCCGCCGTGGCGAGCACCAGGACGACGGCCAGCAGGACCGTCCACAAGCGACGCATGGGAACTCCTCGTCGAGTTCAGAAGACGCGGTCGACGTCTTCGGGGATCAGGTGGTCCAGCGCACGCTCGGCGAGCGCGGCGATGGTCATCGAGGGGTTGCAGGCGGCCGTCGTGCCGGGCATCAGGGCACCGTCGAGGACGTAGAGGCCGCGGTGGCCGAGCACGCGGCCTTCGAGGTCGCAGACCGAGCCCAGCGCGGCGCCGCCTAGCGGGTGCCACGTGCTGGGCGCGAGGGCGGTCGTGTCGAGCAGCACGCCTAGCGGGCCGGCGATGCGGGAGATGCGTTCGTGGATGCGCGCGCTGAGCTTCGCGTCGGCGTTCGACGGCCAGTGCAGGACGGCGTCGTCCTTGGCTGCGTCGTAGACGAACCGGCCGCGGCCGCTGCTGATCCCGTACCCGACGAGCATCGTGGTGCGCAGGTCCGGCAGCGGCGGCAGGGACGCCTGGATGACGGTGTTGGCCGTCGCGGGGTCGGCCCACTCCTTGCTGCCGTAGACGACCGGGCCGCCCTGCGGGGCGCCGAAGTCGTCGGCGAGGTCGGTCCAGGTGTAGATGCGGTCGCCGTTGCTGCCCCAGCCCGCGCCGAGCGCGTCGGGCAGGTCGGGGATGTCGCCCTTCGCGCCCGCGCGCATCAGCAGCCGGGTCGTGTTCGCCGTGCCGGCCGCCATGACCAGCGCCTTCGCCGTGAGGACCTTCTTCTCCAGCACGGTCCCGGAGGTGTCGATGCGGTCGACGTGGATTTCCCAGCGGCCGTCCGGGGCCTGCGCGACGTCGGTGACGTTGTGGAGGGTCGCCACCGTGCAGCGGCCGGTGGCCTCGGCGGCCGCGAGGTAGGTGACGTCGACCGAGTGCTTGCCGCCGTTGTTGACCCCGAGCGCGCAGTCGCCGTTGGTGTAGGACGGTTTCATTTCGCCGTTCAGCTCGCGCAGGGCGAAGTCCCAGTCGATCGGCATCGGGATCTTCTCGACCCCGTAGCCGGCGTTGCGCGCGTTGCGGGCGAAGATCCGCGACGCCTTGTACGGCTTGCTCTCGATGAGCGCGTCGGGCGCGGTCTCGATGCCCAGCATGCGCGCGACGCGCGGGTAGTACTCGGCGTCCAGGCGGGTGTAGTCGAGCTGCTCGGGGAAGCACGCGTGGAACAGCTCGGCCGTCGGCTGCAGCGTCATGCCCTGGTAGACCAGCGAGCCACCGCCGACGCCCGCCGCGCACATCATGCTCATGCCCTGGCCGCTGACCTGCTCCAGCAGCCCGGTGTAGCGCTCGAACGGCGGCAGCGACGGCAGGCCGGGCAGCGCGGGGGCGGAGCCGAGCCAGAAGATCCTCTTGTCGGGCGCCGACGTCGGGTGCGGGAACGTCTCGGCGCCGGGCCCGGTCGGCCAGCGGCGGCCGCGTTCGAGCACGAGCACCGGCACGCCGGCCTGCGCGAGCCGCAGCGCCGTGACGCCTCCGCCGAACCCGGAGCCGATGACGACGACCCGGTGCTCTTCCCGGGTGAGCGGCACCCGGCCCGCCCCGAGCGCGGCGACGCCCGCGACGGCGGCCGCGCCCCGCAGGACGGTTCGGCGGTTCAGGCTGGGCATGGGCGGCTCCTCCGTCGACGGTGACGTTGCGTGAATCTACGAATCCGAAACGAGAGATGGAACGGATTGCCGGTCTCACTACTCGCGAGTAGGGTTTCGGGGCATGCGCGCTGTGCGACCGTCCGCGGCCGGGCCCCGGCGCGTCGACGCCCGCCGCAACCGCGAGGCGATCCTCCGCGCCGCCGACGAGGCGTTCAGCGAGGACGCCGACGTCGTCCTGGACGAGGTCGCCCGCCGCGCCGGGCTTGGCCGGGCGACGGTCTACCGGCACTTCCCCGACCGCACGGCGCTGGCCCTCGCCGTCGCGACCCACCACCTCTCGGCGCTGAAGAACCGGGCGCGCGGCCCGGAGCCGTTCCGCGAGCTGCTGCGGACGGTGCTGGCGATGCAGGCCCGGCGGCGCCCGCTCGTCCGGCTGTTCCGCGAACTGCCGGAGCGCAGCCGGCGCCACTACACGCAGGCGCTGGTTTCGTTGCTGCGCCCGGCTTTCGAGGAAGCGCAACGCGAAGGCAGCGTGCGCGCGGACCTGGAGCCGGCGGATCTGGCGCTGCTGTTCGAGATGCACGAGGCGGCGCTGGTGTCGGCGGAACCGGCCGAGCGCCTGGTGCGCGTGTTCCTCGACGGCCTCGCCGGCACGCGTGAGCCGAGTGCTGAAAACGCTTAACCCGCCTGGAGCACTGCTTGGGCCGAACGTGTGAACCCGGTGCCACACAGGGAAGATCCGCAGGTCGGACCACAAAATCGTGGTTGACCGCCCAAAAGCCTGGGTACTTCGGGGACACGGCACGGCACCTCGGATCCCAGGTCCTCCTTCGCCGGGCCGCCCCTCCGCCCGTGACCGGGTTCGCCCGCGGCACGGCACAGCCACGCACACTTCTCGTCCACCGGAGTGCACCATGACCAACGACTCAGGAGCCTGGCACGCCAAACTGCAGCGCGAACAGGAAGCCATCCAGCGAAAGCGGGCCCGGCAGGTCTCGCGAACGCCGGCCGGGACGTCCGCCACGCCCCGCTGACCCGACCGTCCACAAAGGATGCCGCGGTGCCCCGTCGAGGCGCCGCGGCATCGCTCATTCCGGCGGCGTCAGCAGCGCCCGCGCGTACTCGCGGAACGCCGCCACGAGCCGGTTGCGCTCGCTCGCGCGCGTCACGACCGCGACCCGGCTCGGCTCGACGCCCTCCAGCGGCACGGTCGTCAGGTCCGCGCGGTAGCCGGTCACGGCGGCCGGCAGGGCCGGGATGATCGCCACCGCCTGCCCGCTCGCCACGAGCTCGATCTTGTCCTCCACCGCTTCGACGAGCGGCCCGCCGGGCGCGGCGCGGCCGTCCGGGCGCGGGTCGACGCGCCAGAACGCGTCCCACTCCGCGTCGAGCGCGCGGGGCAGCGGCTCGTCGGCGATGTCGGCGAGCGTCACGGATTCCTTGCCCGCCAAGCGGTGTTCGCACGGGACCAGGAGCACGCGGGGTTCGTCGTAGAGCACGGTCACGTGCAGCTGCGCGGCCTGCAGCGGCAGGCGGACCACGGCCACGTCGACGCGGTGCTCCAGCAACGCCGCCCGCGCGCCGTCCCAGGGGAGGTGCTGGGTGCGGACCTCGGCGCCGGGGTGGTGGCGGCGCAGCTCGCGCACGGCGGGCGTGACGATCAGGTTCCCGGTGAAGCCCACGGTGATCCGGCTGGGGTGCGCGGTGGCCCGCGCGCGGGCCACCGCGTCCGCCGCCGCCCGCAGCACGTCGGCGGCGAGCGGCAGGAACGCCTCGCCCGCCTCGGTGAGCCGCGTGCCCTGGGGCGTCCGGTCCAGCAGGCGCACCCCGACCTGCCGTTCGAGCCGGACGATCTGCCGGCTCAGCGACGACTGCGTCAGGTGCAGCTCGGCGGCCGCGCGGCCGAAGTGCCGGTGCTCGGCGACGACGGCGAAGCTGCGCACCAGGCGCAGATCGAGGTCGGACATGGTCCCACCGTAGTCCGGTGACGTGCGGTGATGCCGGAATCGCAACGCGGTTCGCGAAACGCTCATTGGACCGGAGGTGCCCGGCGCCGCCACGGTGGAGGTACCCCTCCGGAAGGAACTCCATGGTCACCTTGGGCCCCGTCGGCGCCTACCTGCCGATCTCGTTCACCCGCACCCCGGCGGCCGGACAGCAGCGCGACGCCGTGCGCCGCCTCGAGCGCGCCGGCTACCGGACCGTGTGGACGAACGAGGTCGTCGGCGGCAAGGACGCCCTGGTGCAGCTGGCGGTGCTGCTCGGCGCGACCGAGCGGCTGACCTTCGGCACCGGCGTCGCGAACATCTGGGCCCGGGAGCCGCAGACGTTGCACGCCGCGGCCGCCTTCCTCGCCGACGCGTACCCGGACCGGCTGGTGCTCGGCGTGGGCATCGGCTACCCGCAGCAGGCCGAAGGCACCGGCCGGGACTTCGGCCGTCCGCTGGCGACGCTGCGCGGCTACGTCGAGCGGATGACCGCCGAGACCGCGCCGCCCGCTTCGGACGCGAAGTACCCGCTCGTCCTCGGCGCGAACGGGCCGAAGATGCTGGACCTGGCCGCCGGGATCGCGGACGGAGCCCTGCCGGTCTCCCTTCCGCCCGCGTTCACGGCCCAGGCCCGGGCCACGCTCGGCCCCGGCAAGCTCCTCGTCGTGGGGCTCACCGTGGTGCCGGAGCCCGACCCCGCCCGCGCGAAAGCCGCGGCCGTCGAGCGGGTCACGGCGACGCTGAACCTGCCGGCGTTCGCGAACGCGTTGCGCCGCCTGGGTTTCGCCCTCGACGACGTCGAAGGCATCGCCGACGCGGTCGTGGCCCACGGCGGCCCGGACGCCGTCGCGGCCAAGGTCCGCGAGCACCTCGCCGCGGGCGCCGACCACGTCCTGCTCATGCCGCCGCCGGCCGACGACTTCGGCGCCGGTATCGCGGTGCTGGACCGGCTCGCGCCCGCCCTGGCGGACCTCGGCTGACCCGGGCGGCCCCTTGACCAGCGGACACGACGGACTTTAAGGTCAGCGTGCCCCGCTTGATGTTAACGCTAACATCATCTTGGTCCCGACGCGCCCCGAAGGAACCGACAACGATGAAGTTGTTCTCCCCGCGCCGTTTCGGCGTCGTGCTGGCCGTCGCGGCCGCACTCGTCCCGCTGGGCACCGCCGGTGCCGGCGCCGCGCCCCCGTCCGGCGAAGTCCGGGACGCGGCGGCCTCCCTGTCCGTGCCCGGCATCGACGACGTCCGCGGCAACCTCACCCTGCCGACGAGCGGCGCGGACGGCACGAGCGTCGCCTGGACGTCGTCCGCGCCCGCCGTCATCACCCCGACCGGCGAGGTCACCCGGCCGCCGACCGGCGCCCGGCCCGCGAAAGTCGTCCTCACTGCGAAAGTGAGCCTCGGCCGCGAAAGCACCACGCGGCGGTTCGCCGCCACCGTCGTCCCGAAGCCGGCCCAGGAACCGTTGGCGGGCTACAGCTTCTTCTACTTCACCGGCGAGGGCACCTCCGACGGCGAGCAGATCTACTCGGCGCTCAGCAAGGGCAACGACCCGCTGAACTGGACCGAGCTGAACCACGGCAAGCCGGTGCTCAAGTCGAGCCTCGGCGAGCTGGGCGTGCGCGACCCGTTCATCCTGCGCTCCCCCGACGGCGACAAGTTCTACCTCCTCGCCACCGACCTGCGGATCTACGCCGGCCGCGGCTGGGACGCCGCCCAGCGCACCGGCAGCCGGTCGATCATGGTCTGGGAGTCCACCGACCTGGCGCACTGGTCGCGCCAGCGCAGCGTCCAGGTCTCGCCGCCGACCGCCGGCAACACCTGGGCCCCGGAAGCGTTCTGGGACGCCCAGCGCGGAACCTACGTCGTCTACTGGGCTTCCAAGCTCTACGCCGAGAGCGACCCGAACCACACCGGCGACAGCTACAACCGGATGATGTACGCGACCACGCGCGACTTCGTCACCTTCACCGCGCCGCAGGTCTGGAACGACCCGGGCTACTCGGTGATCGACTCGACCGTCATCAAGAACCAGGACACCTACTACCGCTTCACCAAGGACGAGCGCAACAACACGTCCTCGACGCCGTGCAGCAAGTTCATCACCGAGGAGAAGTCCACCGACCTGCTCGACCCGCACTACGGCTTCGTCGCCGACTGCATCGGCAAGGCGACCGCGACGAGCCCCGGCCTCTCCGCGGGCGAAGGACCCACCGGGTTCAAGTCCAACACCGAGGACAAGTGGTACCTGTTCATCGACGAGTTCGGCGGCCGGGGCTACGTCCCGTTCGAATCCACCGACCTGGACTCGGGCCGGTGGACGATGTCCGCCGGGGCGCACCTGCCCGCGTCGCCGCGCCACGGCACCGTCCTGCCGGTCACGCAGGCGGAGATGGACCGGCTGAGCGCTCCCCCGGCACCCGTGCGTGCGGACGCCGACGGCCTCGTCGCCCACTGGCCGCTGGACGCGAAGTCCGGACAGGTGGCGGCCGACACGACCGGCCACGGCTACGACGGCGCACTCGCCGGTGACGTCTCCTGGGCCGGCGGCTCGCTGACGTTCGGCGGCACCAACGGGCACGTCCAGCTGCCCAACAACCTGCTCACCGGCGCCGCCGCCGCGACGGTGTCCGCCGACGTCCTGGTCGACCCGGCCCAGCAGACGCCGTACTTCCTGTGGGGCTTCGGCAACACGGCGCCCTCCGGCGCGGGCGACGGCTACCTGTTCACCACCGGCGGCACCGCGAGCGGCGGCCTGCGCGGCGCGATCGCCACCGGGAACTGGACGACCGAGCAGCAGGTGGCGGCGAGCGGCGGGCTGCCGCGCGGGGTCTGGAAGAACCTGACGCTGACCGTCGGCGACGGCGTGGCGGTGCTCTACCTCGACGGCGTCGAGGTGGGCCGCAACGCGAACGCCACGATCAAGCCGTCCGACCTCGGCGGCGGCGTCACCGCGGCGAACTACCTCGGCCGGTCGGTGTACGCGGGCGACAAGTACTTCCGCGGCAAGATGAAGGACGTCCGGCTCTACAACCGGGCTCTGTCCGGACTCCAGGTGTCGGCGTTGCCGTCCAACAGCACGACGATCCGCTCGGTGGAGCTGGCTTCGCTGAAGACCCCGGCCGTCATCGACTCCGGCGCGTCGACGGTCGTGCTGCCGGTGCGGCCCGGGACGGACCTGCGGAAGCTGGCGCCGAAGTTCGGGCTGGCACCGGGCGCCACGATCAAGCCGGACACCCGGACCGTGGACCTGAGCCGGCCGCGGCAGTTCACCGTGACCGGCGCGGGCGGCGACCGTCGCGTGTGGACGGTCGAGGCGCACGAGACGCGCAGCCCGGTCCTGCCCGGGTACCACGCCGACCCGAACATCGTCGCGTTCGGCGACACGTACTACCTGTACCCGACGACCGACGGCTTCGACGGCTGGAGCGGCACGAAGTTCTCCGCGTGGTCGTCGAAGGACCTCGTGAACTGGACGGACGACGGGGTCGTCCTGGACCTCGGCCCGGACGTCTCCTGGGCCGACAAGAACGCCTGGGCCCCGACGATCGCGCAGCGCAACGGCAAGTACTACTTCTACTTCTGCGCCGAGGCGAAGATCGGCGTGGCGGTGAGCGACTCGCCGACCGGCCCGTTCGTCGACTCGGGCCGGCCGCTGATCGCGAGCAACCCCGACGGCGGCCAGGCGATCGACCCGGCGGTGTTCGTCGACGCGAGCGGGCAGCCGTACCTGTACTGGGGCAACGGGAACGCCTACGTCGTGCCGCTGAACGACGACATGGTGTCGTTCGACCCGGCGAGGATCACCCGGCTCACCGGCCTGGACGGCTTCCGCGAAGGCTTGTTCATGGTGCAGCGGCACGGGACGTACTACCTGAGCTGGTCGATCGACGACACCCGCAGCGAGGACTACCGCGTCGGCTACGCGACGGCGCCTTCGCCGACCGGGCCGTTCACCAACCACGGGCTGATCCTGAGCAAGGACGCGCACCTCGGCGTCCTCGGCACCGGGCACAGCTCGATGCTGCAGGTCCCGGGCACCGACGACTGGTACCTCGCCTACCACCGGTTCGGCATCCCGGGCGGCGACGGCACCCACCGCGAGACGACGATCGACAAGCTGACTTTCCGGCCCGACGGGACGATTGCCCCGGTGAAGCCGACGCTGGAGAGCGTGCGGCCGGAGCGGATCCCGCAGTGCCGGGGAAAGGTCCGCTACAACTGAGCCGGGGCCACTCGAACCGGTGAGACGGAGATCACGAGCGGCGGCGTTTACCCCGGGACCAGCGGGGTAAACGTCCGCCGTTGGTGTCTGTTCGCCGCTTCCGCCCAGGAGTCGTTTGATGACCAGCGTCCTGACCGACGGTCTCGAAAGCTCGCGCCCGGTCCCGGTGCCGCGTCGCCGTCCGGTTGCCTCCGACGCACTCACCGAACTCGGCCGCCTCGCCGCGCTGGCCGAGCTCGCCCGGCGGTCTTCGCCGTCCCTCATGCACCACGCGATCCTCGCCGGCACCGCCCCCGCCACGGTGGCGGCGGCCGCGAAGATCGACGTGGCCGAGGCGCACATCCGCTGGCACGAGTGGGCCGACGCGGCGGTGGGCCGCGACGAGTACCTCCGCGTGCACACCGCGTTCGCCGAAGCCGTCATCGCCCGCCACGAAGCGTTCGAGGAAGACCTGTGAAGACCGAAGAGACGACGCTGGCCGACCTGGCCGCGCTGGACCAGGCCGCGACCGAGCTGCTCGCCCAGATCACCGAGCAGCTGGCGACCGCCGCGTCACGGCGCTGAGACCGGCCAGCGGCGCCAGACCGCCACGTGCAGGATCACCGCCAGGCTGACCGCGTTCAACGTCGTGTGCGTCGTCCACGCGGCGACCAGCCGGTCCGGCACCCCGGCGCCGCGCGCCACCAGCGGGACGAGCCACAGCAGCGCCGCGGTCAGCACCGCCACCAGCACCAGGACCGTGCCGCGGCCCGGCACCGGCGTCAGCCGGATCCCCGGCCACGCCTCGAACAGCATCGCCACGACGAGCACCGACGCGATGATCGCGCCCGCGACCGGTGCGGTCCACTCCCGGGGTAGCGCGAGGTAGCCCGCCCACGCGCAGGCGACGACCGCGGCGTGCGCCGTCGCCAGCCGCGCCGCGCGCCGCCGGATCCGGGCGAACGGCCAGCCGCGCAACGCCACGTACCAGACCATCTGCCCGGCGCCCAGGACCGCGAACCACGCGCCGTAGTCCTCGCCCGGCACCAGGCCGGTCCCGACCAGGCTCTGGTACAGCGCCCACCCGGCGACCCAGCACGCGGCCAAGGCGGCGACGCCCGGCCAGCGCATGCCCCGGCCGCGCAGGGGCCATCCCTCCCCGACCAGCGTCACCTGCAGCACCAGCGTGAAGATGCCCGCCGCCAGCGGCACGGACGCCGTCCCGGTGACGGCCCGGGCGAGCAGCGTCAGCGCCGCTCCCCCGGCCACCACCAGCGCCGTGTCGGAGAGGCCGGGCCAGCCGCCGCGCAGGAGGCTGCCCGGCCAGTCCTCCCACCAGAACGCGATCACCGCGACGATCGGCAGCGCGAACGTGACCGGCGGGCCGAGCACTTCCAGCGAACGCGCCGGGCCGCCGGCGCCCGCCGCCAGCAGCGCGGCCACCGGCAGGACGAACGCCAGGCCGAGCAGCCCCCGCCGGGGTTGCGCCCGGCGCGCGTCCGCCAGCGCTTCGGGGCTCAGCGCGTCCGGACGGCAGACCGCCGGGCGATCGTCGGTCCGCTGCCTAGAGGACGTCATCGAGGCGGATCGGCAGCCGGTGGTGCCGCCGTCCGGTGGCGTGGTGCACGGCGTTGGCCACCGCGGCCGCGACGCCGACCATCGCGACCTCGCCGAGCCCCTTCACGCCGACCGGGTTGAACCGCAGGTCGGGCTCGTCCACGAAGGCGACGTCGATGCGGTGGACGTCGGCGTTCACCATGATCGGGTACTCCTCGAGCGTCGAGTTGAGGAAGCCGCCGAACCGGTCGTCGGCCAGGCTCTCCTCGCGCAGCGCCCCGCCGATGCCCCACACCACGCCACCGCGCACCTGGCTCGCCGCGGTGACCGGGCTCGCCACCCGGCCGCAGTCGACGACGCTGACCACGCGCGGCACGCGGATCCGGCACGTCGTCGGCTCGACCCGGACCTCGACGAAGTGGGCGATCCAGCTGAACGTGCTGAACTCCGGGTAGACCGGGCCGGCGATGGCCAGGTGCCCGGACTTCGACTGGTCGACCATCTCCGGGCCCTGCCCCGGCCCGACCGTCGCCGCTTCGACCTCGATCGGATGGCCGGCACGCTCGACGGCCGCGGCCACGTCGACCTCGCCGGTGGCCGCGGCGTCGAGGTGCTTGCGCAGCTCCCGCAGGCCGGCGTGGACGGCGGGCAACGCGGTCGCCGTGCCCCACGAGCCCGCCGTGAGGTGCTGCGGCGCGAAACGGGTGTCGCCGACGCGGACTTCGACGTCGCCCACCGGGATACCGAGGTCCCCGGACACCAGCAGCGCGATCGCCGAACGGATGCCCTGGCCCATCTCGTGACCGTCGACACCGACCGTCACGCAGCCGTTGGCGTGCGCGGTGAGGTGCGCGACGGCGGGTGCGACGTTGCCCGGGTAGTTGCCCGCGGCGACGCCCCAGCCGACGAGCGAACCGTCGTCCGCGCGCATCGAGCCGGGCTCCGGGTTCCGGTCCGCCCAGCCGAACTCCTCGGCGCCGCGGCGGAGGCACTCGGCGAGGAACCGGGTGGAGAACGGCCGTCCGGTCACCGGGTCGGTCGTCGTGTCGTTGGCCAGCCGCAGCGCGACCGGGTCCTGGCCGGTGGCGTAGGCCAGCTCGTCGATCGCCGACTCGAACGCGAACATCGCCGAGCTTTCGAACGGCGCCCGCATGTAGCCCGGCGTCTGCACGTCGGTCTGCACGAGCCGGTGCCGGCCGCGGAAGGCCGGGAAACCGTAGAGCCGCGAGGTGACCTCGGTGTGCATGGCCGGGAACAGGTCGTGGCGGGACGTCTGCTGGTCGACCTCGTGGACGGCGGCGAGGATCTTGCCGGACTCGTCCGCGCCGAGGCGCACGCGGTGCCGGGTCGCGGGCCGGAAGCTGCCGTTGTGGAAGGTCTGGGTGCGGGCGAGCACGAGCTTGACCGGCCGCCCGAGCCGCCGCGCGACCAGTGCGAGCGGGCCGAGGTGCGGCTGCAGCGAGTTCTTCTGGCCGAAGCCGCCGCCGACGTACGGCGAGCGCACTTCGATGTGCGCGGGGTCGAGGCCGAGCTGCTGGGCGAGCCCGGCCCGCACCGCGGCGGCGTTCTGGGTGCCCTCGTGCACGACGAGCATGTCGCCGCGCCATTCGACGACGGCGCCGTTCAGCTCCATCGGCACCGCGTGCTGCGCGGCGTGCTCGTACGTGCTTTCGATCCGGACCGGGCTCGCGTCGACCGCCGCGTCCGCGTCGCCGACCTTGATGTCGGCCAGGAACGGCAGCGGGATCGCCTCTTCCTGGACCAGCGTGGTCGCGCCTTCGGCGTCGAGGTGGACGGCGAAGGGCTCGGGCTCGTACTCGGCGGTGACGAGCTCGGCGGCCTCGGTCGCGGCGAGCAGGGTTTCGGCGACGACGAGGGCGATCGGCTGGCCACGGTAGGCGATGTGGTCGTCCACCAGCGGCTGCAGGCTTTGGAAGGAGAACCCGCCGCCCATGATGAACCCGGGTCCGCCCAGCTCTTCGGGGTCGAAGCGGGTCACGACGAGCAGGACGCCCGGCACCGCTCCGGCCGCCGTGGTGTCCACATGGGACACGCGGCCGCGACCGGTTTTCGCGAGGGCCAGCGTGGCGTGGGCGACGCCGTCCGGGACGCGGTCGGTGCCGTAGGCGGCCTGGCCGGTGACCTTCTCGTAGGCGTCCACGCGGCGCGTGTCGGTCATCGGGTGGCTCTCTCCCCGGCCATGCGCACGGCGTCGGCGACCGTGCGGATGCCCAATTCGACTCGGAATCCGTTGTGGGTGCCGGGCCGCGCGCCGGCGAAGGCGATCTCCCCGGCGTGCCGGGCGCCTTCGGCGGTCAGGGGCGCGCCGCGCAGGGCGCGTTCGGCGTCTTCGGCCCGCCACGGCCGCGTGGCGACGCCGCCGAGCGCGATCCGGCAGTCCCCGATCACGCCGTCGTCGACGGTCAGCGCGACCGCGGCGGAGGCGAGCGCGAAGGCGTAGGACTCGCGGTCGCGGATCTTCAGGTAGGTGGAGCCGCGGCCGGCGGGCGTCGCCGGGACGCGGATCCGCAGGATCAGCTCGTCGGCGTCGAGGGTGTGCTCGCGCGCCGGGTCGTCGCCCGGTTCGACGTGCAGGTCCTCGAGGGGAACCGTGCGCTCGCCGCGGGGGCCGACGACGTCGACGACCGCGTCGAACGCGAGCAGCGCGACGGCCCAGTCGCCGGGGTAGGTGGCGATGCACGCGTCGCTGGTGCCGAGCAGCGCGTGGGTGCGGTCGTGGCCTTCGCGCGCCGCGCAGCCGCTGCCGGGTTGGCGCTTGTTGCAGGGGAACTCCGGGCCGCCGCGGAAGTAGCCGCAGCGGGTGCGCTGCAGCAGGTTCCCGCCGACGGTCGCCATGTTGCGCAGCTGCTGGGACGCGGCCCGCCAGAGCGACTCGGACAGGGCGGGGTAGGCGTCGCGGACGGCCGGGTGGTCGGCGACGTCGGCCATCCGGGCGCCGGCGCCGAAGGAAAGTTCGTCGTCGCCGACGTCGATGGCGGTCAGCTCGGGCAGCCGGTGGACGTCGACGACGGCGGGCGGGGTCTCGATGCCGAGCTTCATGAGGTCGTAGAGCGTCGTGCCGCCGGCGAGGACCTTCGTGCCGGGGACGGCGTCGCGGAGGGCGTCGACGGCGTCGGCGAGGCTACTGGGCGCGACGTAGGCGAAGGGGCGCATCAGGCTTCCTTCTGTTGCTGCTTCGGTGTTCCGTCGGCCGTCTGCCGGACGGCGGCGACGATGCCGACGTAGGCACCGCAGCGGCAGAGGTTGCCGCTGAGGTATTCGCGGATCTGGTCGTCGTCGGCCGTGTGGCCTTCGGCGATGCAGGCGAGCCCGGACATGATCTGGCCGGGGGTGCAGTAGCCGCACTGCAGTGCGTCGTTGTCGACGAAGGCCTGCTGCAGCGGGTGCAGCGCCCCGCCGGGCCCGGCGACGCCCTCGATGGTGGTGACGGTCTGCCCGGCGGCCTGCACGGCCGGGGTGAGGCAGGAGACCACGCGGCGGCCGTCGAGGTGCACGGTGCAGGCACCGCAGTGGCCCTGGTCGCAGCCCTTCTTGGTGCCGGTCAGGCCGAGCCGTTCGCGCAGCACGTCGAGCAGCGATTCGCGGGGATCCAGCTCGAGCCGGACGGCCTCGCCGTTGACGATGATTTCCGGAGTGGACACGCCGGCGACGCTAACCCGCATCCGCCGCCCGGCGCTTTCCCGTGGTTGCGGTGCGAGCGGCCGTTTATTGCTGGTACCGCACGGCGGCCCGGTAGGCGGAGGGCGACTGTCCGATTTGGGCCCGAAAGGCCGAAGCGAACCGTGAGGGCGTCGCGAACCCGCACGCCTGCGCGATTTCGGTGACGGAGAGCTCGCCGCGTTCGAGGTGCCGGCAGGCCCGTTCGACCCGGAGCCGGGTGAGGTACCGGTACGGCGTCTGCCCGGTGGCGGTCTTGAAGACCCGCAGGAAGTGAAACGGGCTCAGCTCCGCGGCGGCGGCCATGTCCGCCAACGAGAGTGGCAGGTGGTGGTTGTCCCGGATGAACCGGACGGCCCGCCGCGTCCGCAGCTCATCCCGCCCGAACTCCCGCGGAGCCGGCGCATCGGCATGCCTGGTGAGCAGGTGAACGGCAAGGAAGGTGGCGGCGGACTCGGCGTACAGCTCATCGGCCCCGGCGAGAGCGGCGGCCTTGAGGGCCCCGATGACGGAAGCCAGCACGGGATCCTCGACGGAGAGGGCATCGGGCCGCCCGAGCCGGGTCGCGTCCCGCCCCCAGAGATCGAGGGCGGTGCGGTCGACGAGGGCCCCAGGGAGGTGCACATGCGTGGTTTCGGTCCGTTCGGTACCGCACCAGCGGATCCGGGTCGGGTGCCCGGGAGCGGTGAGCCCGATCGACCCCGGCCCGTAGTCCGCCCGCCGCCAGGTGGAGCCGTGCCGCGATTCGATGGCGGTGAAGCCTTGGTTGACGAGCACGAGGATTTGGTCATCGATGGGCGGGAGGTCCAGTTCGGCGGTTTCGGCGTTGTCCAGAATCCGAACGAGCACCCCGGACCACCCGTTGTCCCGGCGGCTGCACAACCGCACACGGGCAGCGGTTCCCGGATCGAAGGTCAAGGCTTCGGACACGCGGCTCCAAGGGTTCGGTACCGACGTGTCGACACTACAGGCGGATGGGTGGGGGTTTGAGGGTGAGATTTTCAGCGAGTTGGCGGGTGTGTGGCGTGGTTTGAGCGGGGTGCGGGCTCGGGAGTTGAGGATGGCGTTGTCGGCTGGTGTGGTGGCGGCCTGTTGGTGAATCCGAGGATGGGCGGGCGATGCCCGGGGCGGTGGGCCGACTGCTGCGGTGGCGGCGGGGCTGGCGACCCGGAAACGGGCGAATGATGCCCAGGCGGTGTGGGCGGCGCGCCTGCTGGCGCGGTGGCGACCCGTCTGGAGGCCCGGGAGACCGATGCTCAGGCGAAGCGGGCGGCTGGTGCGGTGACGCCCCGGCTGGTGCGCTGAGAACGGGCGAGCGAAACCCAGACGGTGTGGGCAGCGTTGACGGAGGGGGCGCGGCCCGGCTGGAGCGGGAGTCGCCGGGGTACGTGGGATCGGTGCTGGTGGGCGTGTTGAAGCCGGAGCAGTTGGCCGCGCTGGGTGAGGCTAACCCGTCGCGCGCAGTGTTGACCTGT
The DNA here is from genome assembly GCF_044759945.1 of Amycolatopsis sp. NPDC098790. Classification (NCBI taxonomy): domain Bacteria; kingdom Bacillati; phylum Actinomycetota; class Actinomycetes; order Pseudonocardiales; family Pseudonocardiaceae; genus Amycolatopsis; species Amycolatopsis sp. NPDC098790. The sequence goes on along the minus strand of NZ_JBIWAI010000009.1, from coordinate 301,680 downwards.
TGCGGGGTTTGGCGGCTGAGGTGAGTTCGCCGGCGGGCGTGATTCGGCGGAGTGCCTGCGGGCGGGTCCGTGCAGGGCATGCCAGCGGGCGTGGTTCGGCTGGGGCGTTTGCGGAGTGGGTTCCAGCGGTGGTTCTGCGGGGGTGTTTGCAGGGCGGGTGCTGGCCGGGCGGGCACTTGCGGGGCCGGTACCGGGGAGCGTGATTCGGCCGGGCGGGCTGTTGCCGAGCGGGGCCAGCGAGCGCGGCTCAGCCGGGCGGCCACCTGCCGAGCGGGGCCAGCGGCCGTGGCTCGGCCGGGCGGGCTGTCGCCACGCGGGGCCAGCGAGCGCGGCTCGGCCGGGCGACCACCTGCCGGGCGGCGCCAGCGAGCGTGGCTCGACCGGGCGGCTGCTTGTGGGGCCAATGCCAGCGGGTGTGGTTCGGCCGGGCGGGTACTTGTGGGGCCAATGCCAGCGGATGTGGTTCGGCCGGGCGGCCACCTGCCGAGCCGGGCCAGCGAGCGTGGCTCGACCGGGCGGGTGCTTATGGGGCCAATGCCAGCCGGTGTGATTCGGCCGGGCGGGCTGTTGCCGAGCGGGGCCAGCGAGCGTGGCTCGGCCGGGCAAGTGCTTGTGGGGTCAATGCCAGCGGGTGTGGTTCGGCCGGGCGGCCACCTGCCGAGCAGGGCCAGCGAGCGTGGCTCGGCCGGGCGGGCACTTGTGGGGTCAATGGTGCTTCGGCCGGGCGGGGCCAGCGGGTGTGGTTTGGCGGGACGGGTGTTTGCGAGTAGGCGTGGAGGGCGCGAGTGTTTGCGGGAGGGCGGATCGGGCTTCCCTTTGCCACGCACGATCAGTTGTTGGGGTAAGCCGCAGGGCGAGGTGGGTTAGGCGACCGGGACGTGGGTGTAGGCCCGGAGCCTTCTGGCTGCGGGCCTTTCCCATCTTCGGTTGTCTCACGCTGCGAATGGCAGTGGTTGGTGCAAGTTGTTGCGCCTGGGTTTTCGTTCCCTGTCCAGGAACGCTGGCGGCAGGAACTCCGGCAGGCCGTCGGCGGCGATGCGGACTTCCCAGCCTGAGCGGTGTAGCAGTCGGTGGTGGTGGGCGCACATCAGGACCAGGTTGCGCAGGTCTGTCGGGCCGCCCTCGGCCCAGTGGCGGATGTGGTGGCCCTGGCAGTGGCGGGGTGGGCGGTGGCAGCCCGGGAATGCGCAGCCTCGGTCGCGCAGGTACAACGCTCGGCGCAAGCCTGCCGAGATCAGGCGGCGGAGGCGGCCCAAGTTGAGTGGTTCGCTTTTCTCGCCCAGTACCGCCGGGATGATCATGCTGTCGCACGCGTGGACCCGCGCCTCGGCCGCCGACATCGTGCCCGTGTCGCCCAATGTCGCCTCGCCGAGGCCGGACTTCAGGTCCTTCAAGTGCACTGCGACCATCACGTGGGCTCGTTCGCCTGCCTGCATCGGCAGGGTTGGGGAGTTGAGGGCTAGGTCGATCGCGTCGGAGAAGGCGTCGCCGTAGCGTTCCTGCGGGGAGCGGTGGTCGCCGGTCTCGTTGGTGCCTGTGCGGCGTTCGGCCAGGGAGTCCAGCAGGGCGCTGGCTCGGATGCCGGTCTCGTCGTCGAACCGGCCGTGGAGTTCCCAGATACCGGTTCTTTTGCGCCGTAGGGAGAGTTCTCGGCTGGGGACCGGCGGTTCGGTGGTGTCGGGTTCGGGGCCGTCGGGGTCCAGGTGCGCCACGATCCGCGCACCGAGGGCAGCGACCTGCTTGTAACCCGCATTCTCGGCCAAGGCCAGCAGGTGCTGCTCGGCATCGTCACGGTGCTCAAGGGGAACCTCGGTCAACGCTCCGACGATGGTGTCGATCATCGGGTTGCTCAAGCGGCCCGAAGAAGCGGCAGCCGCCGTCGAGGGAGCCACGGCGGGCGGGCTGTCGAGATGGTGGCCCGGGTGCAAGGACTGGGCTCGTTTGACCACCGTCTCTGCCGCGGACTTCGGGATGTCGGCCAGGTGCTCCAAAAGGCGAGCAGTAGAGCGGTAGCCGAACAGCTCCATCACCCCACGCGACTCGATTTCGACCAGCAGCGCACCAATCTCCGCCTCAGCCGACCGCACAACAGTGAGCAGCGCGGTGATACGATCGGCCAAGGCCATCGCATCCGTCTTCCGCGCCGTTTCCGTTGCCATAAAACAAGGTTAGCCGAACCCGAACACACGATCATCACTCGTTCGGGTAGACCACGAGAACTCCGGCAGGGGCACCCGTAGCGTGGGGAATCGGCGCTCCGGCACCGAGCAACAAGAGACCACAAGAAGCGCCGATTTCCCACGCCCCGGCGAAGCCGTCATCTGTAAAAAACAAGTCAGGCAACGAAGGCGTCGTAACCGTAGATCCATGCATTGTCCCGCAACGGATCCCCAACAGCAAAAGCAGCATCCCGCGCAACCTGAGCCGAACCATCCGGAAGGTGGTTGACCTCCGCACGCCCACGACTGGCCACCTGCAACTGCGCAGTCCGAGGCATCCGCAAAACCTCGTACCTCCGCAACGCATCCACAGGAGAAAGCGAAGCCAAGCAACGAGCCAACACCGCAGCATCCTCAACCGACTGTGCCGCCCCTTGACCGAAAAACGGGAACATCGGATGCGCGGCATCGCCGAGCAAAGTCACCCGGCCACGGCTCCACCGCTCAAGCGGCGGACGATCCAGCAACGCCCACCGCCCCGGAGTCCCACCCGCGCGGATCAACTCGACCAACCGCGGATCCCAGCCGTCGAACTCGGCCAGGAACTCCTCGGCCGTTGCCGTCGCTGTCCAGGACTCCACCGAAAACTCCCCCGCCGGCGCGAACGCCACCAGGTTGACCAGCCTGCCACCCGAAACCGGGTAGTGCACCAAATGGTGCCCCGGCCCGATCCACAACGTCTGTGCGCGCCGCCGGGCCAGGGATGGCGCGTCGGATGCCGGGACCAGCGCCCGGAACGCGCAGAGGCCCGAGTACGCCGGAGGAGCCGCCTCGAAAAGCGCCGCGCGCACCGTCGAATGGACTCCGTCCGCGCCGATCACCACGTCGGCCGCGGCAGACGAACCGTCGGCGAACCGGACCTTCGTCCGCTCGCCCTCCTCGACCGACACGCAGCGCTTGCCCAGCCGCACCGTGTCGGCGGGAAGCGCCGAAGCCAACGCGGCCAGCAAATCGGCGCGGTGGACCGTGTACGTGCGCTCGCCGTACAACGCTTCGCACGACTCGCGGAGGTCCTCGCTCGAAAGGACCGTCCCGTCCTGCCAGCGGCGGAACTCCCAGCCGATGTCGAGGCACACCGCGTCGGCGGGCAACGCGTCCAGCTCACGCAGGAGACGCGCCAGGTTCGGTGCGGCGACGAGGCCGGCGCCGACCTCCTTCAGCTCGCGTGCCTGTTCGTACACAGTGGACCGGAGCCCGGCCCGGTGCAGGAAGGCGGCGGTCGCGAGACCACCGATCCCGCCCCCGATCACGGCGATCTCCGGTTCGGCGCGCATCCCGCAAGAGTACGGCGTGACAGGGCCAGGCGGGCCTTTTCTCCCTCAGGGGACGACCAGCACCGGCCAATGACCCGCCCGGATCAGCTTCGTCGCGACCGACCCCGCGAACCGGTGACCCGCCTTCTGGGACGCGCCGACCACCACCGTGTCGGCCTGGCAGCGGTCCGCCGTCTCGCGCAGCGCCGTGTACGGGTCTCCGTACGTCTTCACCAGCGTCACCGCGATGCGCAGTTCCTCGGCCGCCGAGCGCATCTGGTCGCGCAGCTCGGCGTACAGGTGCGTGGCCGTGTCGTGTTCCAGGACCGTGGCCACCGCCGGCCGCAGCGGGGCCAGCGGGGCCGGGCACGCCACGAACACGACGACGAGCCTGCTGCCCTGGCGGCGGGCCATGCCGAACGCGAAGGCCGCCGCCCGCATGGCCGTGTCCGTGCCGTCGACGCCGGCCAGGATGGCCCGCGCCGGGGTGTCCCGGCGCGGGCCGAAGCGCTCCACAGTGGACTCGAACGCACTGGGCTCGCCCATGGCCTTCTCCCCTAGCCCACTACTGCGTCGGACGCCGGTTCGTCGGCCTTCTCCGAGACGTCGATGGTCGTGCGCAGCGTGATCGGCTTGAGCAGCAGCGCCGCGATCACCCCGACCACGGCGACCGCCGCGGAGATCAGGAAGATGTGCGCGGTCGCGTCGCCGTACACGGTGTGCACCACCGCCTGCACCTGCGGCGGCAGCGCTTTGAGGTTCAGCGCGCTGACCCCGCCGGTCGACGCCTGGCCTTCCGGCACGTGCAGCGCCGTGGCCAGGTCGGCGGACACACGGTTGGCCAGCACCGCGCCGAGCACCGAAACGCCGATCGTGCCGCCCAGCGAGCGGAAGAACGTCACCGACGCGCTCGCCGAGCCGAGGTCGCGCAGCGGGACGTCGTTCTGCACGGCCAGCACGAGGTTCTGCATCGTCATGCCGACGCCGACGCCGACGACGGCCATCGCGATCCCGACGATCCACAGCGGCGTGGCGTGGTCGACCATGCCGAGCCCGAGGAAGCCGAGCACCAGGATGATCGCGCCGGACACGATGTACGGCTTGATCTTGCCGGTGCGGCTGATCAGCCTGCCGGACACCGTCGAGGACACCAGGACCCCGGCCATCAGTGGCATGGTCAGCAGCCCGGCCTCGGTGGGCGTGTACCCGCGGCCGATCTGGAAGTACTGGCCGAGGAACACCGCGCCGCCGAACATCGCCATGCCGACCGCGAGGCTCGCGATGATCGCGAGGGCCGGCGTCCGCTGGACGACGATGTGCAGCGGCACGACCGGTTCGCGGACCTTCTTCTCCACCAGCACGGCGGCCGCGAGCAGCACGAGCCCGGCCGCGACCATCACGCCGGTCTGCCACGAGATCCAGTCGAACGAGTTTCCGACGAACGACACCCAGATCAGCAGGACGCTCACCCCGGCGGCGATCAGGCCGGCGCCGAAGTAGTCGACCTGGACGTTCTCGCGGCGCACGGTCTCCAGCTTCAGGGTGCGCTGCAGCACGATGAACGCCAGCACCGCGATCGGCACGCCGACGAAGAAGCACCAGCGCCAGCCCAGCCACGGCACGTCCACGATCAGGCCGCCCAGCAGCGGGCCACCGACCGTCGCGACGGCCATGACGGCGCCGAGGTAACCGTTGTACCGGCCGCGTTCGCGCGGCGGGATGATCGCCGCGATCACGACCTGGACCAGCGCCTGCAGCCCGCCGACGCCGATGCCCTGGAACGCCCGCGCGGCGATCAGCTGCCCGGTGTCCTGGCTGAAGCCGCTGATCATCGAGCCGGCCACGAAGATCACGATCGCGACCTGCACGAGGGTCTTCTTGTTGAACAGGTCGGCGAGCTTGCCCCAGATCGGGGTGGTGGCGGTGGCGGCCAGCAGCGTGGCCGTGACGACCCAGGTGTACTGCGTCTGCGTGCCGTTCAGCGAGCCGATGATCAGCGGCAGCGACGTCGAGACGACGGTCGAGCTGATCATGGCCACGAACAGCGCGAGCAGCAGCCCGGACAGCGACTCCAGCACCTCGCGGTGCCGCATCGACCCGGACGAGTCGGTTCTATCGGACTTCATGGCATCCCTTCGCACGTTCCGGACCATCATTGCGCATTGGGCAAACTTGCACAATGGGCAAACTATTCCCGGGTCGCTACGCTGAGCGCATGGACACCCTCGACCTCCGCACCCGCAAGAAGGCGGCGACGCGGCAGTCGTTGCACGAAGCCGCGCTGCACCTGGCGATGGAGCGCGGGCTGGACGGCGTGACGGTCGAGGACATCGCCGACGCGGTGGGCGTCTCGCGCCGGACGTTCTCCAACTACTTCACGAACAAGGAAGACGCGATCCTGCACGCCGACCGGGAACGGACCGGCGTGCTCGTGTCCCTGGTCGAGCACCGGCCGGCGGCCGAACCGCCGTGGCAGGCACTGCGGACGGCCAGCCGCGAGCTGTACCACGGGCGCGCGGTCCCCGACCGCGAATGGGTGGCCCAGCTGCGCCTGCTGCGGCGCCACCCGTCACTGCTCGCGCAGCAGGCCGGCGACCAGATCACGCTGGAGCGAGACCTGGCCGCGGTGCTCGCCGCCCGCGGCCACGACCTCGACGAACCCCTGGCGCGCCTGATGACGGCGACGTTCCTCGCGGCCGTGCGGACCGCGAGCGTGCTGTGGCTCGAGGGCTCGGCGGACCAGCCGCTGCCCGACGTCCTCGACGAGCTGCTCGGCCGGGTCGAGTTCCGCTAGGGGCGGAACGCCTTCACCACCGTCGCGACCAGGGCGTCCGCGTAGCTTTCGGTCAACGGGCCGGTCCGCAGGAGCCACCGCTGGTACAGCGGCGCGTAGAGCACCTCCAGCAGGAGATCCAGGTCCGCGTCGGCCGCCAGCTGACCCGCACGCTGAGCGCTGCGCAACCGGTCTTTCTTGGCTTCGTCGACCGGAGCGGCGAGCCGCTCGTGGTAGAGCGCGGCCAGATCAGGGTCGTTCGCGATCTCCGTGTTGAGCGCGCGGATCGGCGCCTCGAACGCCGGATCGGCGAACTCGGCGGCAGTCGCGCGCATGACCAGGCGCAAGTCCGCTTCGAGGTCACCCGTGTCGGGCAGCGCGGCGACCGCGCCGGACGGGTCCGCGCTCAGCTCGAGGACCGAGTCGAACACGACCGCGCCCTTGTTCGGCCACCACCGGTAGATCGTCTGCTTGCCGACGCCCGCGCGCGCGGCGATGGCGTCGATCGACACCTTCGCGTAGCCGAGCTCGACGATCAGCTCGCGGGTCGCCGCGAGGATCGCCTGCCGGGACCGTTCGCTGCGCCGGGCGGCGTCGGGCTTCTTCGTGGCCATGGCGGCAGCCTAGCGCACGACGAGACGAACCGTTCCGTCTTGACACGTCGCCGCGAGCCGGGCACACTCGACGCCACGAGACGAGACGAGACGAGTCGTCTCGCGGAGCGACAGGGGGTGGAGCCATGACGGCTCCCGAAGGTCAGGTCTGGTTCGTCACCGGAGCTTCGCGCGGTCTGGGCCGGGCGATCGCCGAAGCCGCGCTCGCGGCCGGCCACCGGGTGGTCGCCGCGTCCCGGACGAAAGGCACGCTCGCCCACGACCGGCTCGTGCACATTCCGCTGGACGTCACCGATCGCCAAGCCGTGTTCGACGCCGTGGAGCGGGCAGCGGCCGTTTTCGGCGGGCTCGACGTCGTCGTCAACAACGCCGGCGTGATGCTCTACGGGATGGTCGAAGAAGCCACCGAAGAGCAGATCCGCGCACACTTCGACGTCAACTTCTTCGGCGCGGTCTGGGTCGCCCAAGCCGTGCTCCCCCACCTCAAGGGGGGCGGACGGCTGCTGCAGGTGACGTCGATGGGCAGCGGCGGCGGGATGGCGTCCGTCGGGTTCTACGGCGCCGGCAAGGCGGCACTCGACGCCTTGACCGACGCACTGGCCATGGAGGTCGAGCGCTTCGGCGTGCGCGTGACGAACCTGCAGATGGGCGGCTACGCGACCGGGCTGTTCACGAGCGGCACGACGACCACGACGCCCGACCCGGCCTACCAGGAGCTGCGCAAGGAGCTCGAGGAGATGTGGGGCGACGACGCGGGCCCGGCACCGGAAACGGCCGCGCCGGTCGTGCTGCGCGTGGCGGCACTGGACGACCCGCCACGCCGGCTCGTCGTCGGTGGCGCGTCGTTCGACATGGTGCGGGAGCTGGCCCGGCTGCGCGCGGAGCAGTACGCGGAGTGGGAGGACCTCAGCCGGCAGGCACCCGGCTGAGGTCCGCCCCGGCTCAGACCAGGCCCTGCTGCGACAGCCAGTCCTTCGCCACGTCCGCGGCCTTCTCCCCGTCGGAGTCGACGCGCTTGTTCAGGTCACGCATGCCCTCGGTCGTGAGCTTGGCGCTCACGGCGTTGACCGCGGCCGCGAAGTCCGCGCCGCGCTCGTCGAGGACCTTCTTGGTGACGGCCGGGACCACGTTCTCGGTCGGCACCATGGAGAGGTCGTCCTTCAGCGCGACGTACTTCGAGTCGCCGGCCTGCGGGCTCACCGAGTCGACCGGGATGACCGTGACGCCGCCGGAGTCGAGCTGCTGCACCCGCGGCCCGAGCTCCTGGACGGTCTGGAACGTCGCGTTCGTCAGCTTGTAGACGTCGGTCAAGCCCTTGAAGCAGGTCAGCCGCTTCTCGCACTCCGGCCCGCCGGCCAGGACGACCTTGTCGAGCTTCTTCAGGTCGCTGATGGTCGTGAGGCCCTTCGACTGCGCGAGGTCGGCCTTCACGATGTAGGTGTTCTTGTCCTCGGCCGCCGCGTAGTCCAGCAGCGAGACCCCGCTGGGCTCGAGCAGCTTCGCCAGCTGCTCGTGCTCGCCCTTGGCGTCCTTCACCGGGTCCTTGCCGAACCCGGCGGCGATCGCCGAGCCCTGGTACTCCGGGATGAACTGCAGCTCACCGGACTTCAGCGACGGGTAGATCAGCTCCCGCGAGCCCAGGTTCAGCTTGCGCGTCACCGGGTAGCCCTTGGCCTCCAGGGCCTGGGCGTAGATCTCCGCCAGGATCTGGCTGTCGGTGAAGTTGAAGGACGCGACGACGATCGGCGCCCCGCCCTTGCCCGCCGCGGCGGGCTTGTCGTCCCCGCCGCCGCACGCCGTCAGGCCCAGAGCGGCCACCGCCACCAGCGCGGCCACTCGGATGTTCCGGGTCCAGCCCACGTCCCACACTCCTCAGTCAAAATCGGACGGTCAAGACCCTAACCAGCCCCACCGACAGAAACCACATGCTGGGAATCACCCGGCGAGGTGCTCACGCAGCGTCGAGCCGGCGTATTCGGTCCGGTACCGGCCCTTGGCCTGCAGGATCGGCACGACGTGGTCGACGAACGCGGCCAGTTCGTACGGCAGTGTCGAGCCCATGATGGTGAACCCGTCGACCGCGCCGGCGTCCTGCCAGGTGAGCACGTGGTCGGCGAGCTGTTCCGGCGTGCCCACGAAGTGGACCTGCCCCGCTCCCCCGGTCACCTTCTGCGCGATCTCGCGCAGGGACGCCTCGGGACGCTCCCGGGCCGCCGCGGCGAGTTGCTGCAGCCGCGAAGAGCCGCCCTCGGCCCGCAGCTCGGCGGGCAGCGGCGCGTCCGGGTCGAACGCGTCCGGGTCGAGGCCGGCGGTGTAGAGCGCGTTCTGCCAGCGGAACTCCGGGCTGGCCAGCTCTTCGAGCCGCTCGGCCCGGGCCTTCGCCTCGGCCTCGGTGCCGCCGAGGGTCACCATCAACGCGGGCAGGACGCGGACGCTCGAGGGATCGCGGCCCGCCGCGCCGACCTGGGCGTCCAGCTCGGCGCGGAACTTCACCGCCGCCTCCAGGGACGGCGGCCCGGAGAACACCAGCTCGGCGTACCGGGCGGCGAGCCCGATCCCGGCGGCCGACTGGCCCGCCTGGACGAGCACCGGGCGCCCCTGCGGCGACCGCGGGAACGGCAGCACGCCTTCGACGTCGTAGAACTTGCCGTGGAAGCGCGGCGCGTGCAGCTTCGAGCGGTCGGCCCAGACCCCGTTCTCGCGGTCGCCGACGATGGCGTCGTCGTCCCAGCTGTCCCACGCCCGCGTGACGACGTCGACGAACTCGTGCGCGCGTTCGTACCGGTCGGCGTGGTCGGGGTGGGCTTTCTCGCCGAAGTTCGCCGCGGCCAGCGAGGTGATGGTGGTGACGATGTTCCAGCCGGCGCGGCCGCCGCTGAGGTGGTCCAGGGTGGCGAACCGGCGGGCGAGCTCCCACGGCTTGTTGTAGGTCGTCGAGCCCGTGCCGATCAGGCCGATCCGCTCGGTGACCGCGGCCAGCGCCGAGAGCACCGAGATCGGGTCGAACTGCGTCTGCGGCAGGTGCGTGACGCGGTACTCGGCGATCGCGATGTTGTCGGCGAGGAAGATCGAGTCCATCAGGCCGCGCTCGGCGGTCCGCGCGATGTCCGCGTAGTACGGCAGGCCGAGCACGCCGCGGACGTCGTCCCCGACGACCCGCCACGCGGACTCGTGGTAGCCGTTCGGCCAGATGAACGCGTTGAAGTGCAGGGACTTCCCGGTCACAGTGATGCTCCTTCGATGCTTCCCGCCGCGTCGGCGGTCGTGCGCCCGTGGACGGCCGGGCGGCCGCCGTAGGGGTCCTGGTCGGTCCACAGTGCCGTCGGCGCGGCCGCGCGCACCACCGGCACGACCTCGGCGGCGAAGCGCTCGAGCATGGCCAGCTGCTGCTCGTGCGGGATCATGGTGGGCAGGCTGAAGGACTGCAGGTCGTGCCCGAACGCCTCGTGCCACCAGAGGATCTTCTCGGCGATCTGCCGCGGGCTGCCGACGAGCACCGGCCCCCGCGCGATCGCGTCGTCGATGGTCGGGAACTCCATCGCGTTGCCCGGCGTGTGGTTGCCCGGCTGGTTGAAGAACTCGACGATCTTTTCGTAGGTCGGGCCGAACGCCTCCCGCGCCTCCTGGGTGGTGTCGGCGAGGTAGAGGAAGCCCGCACCGGCGCCGACGAAGGCGAACCGCGGGTCGTGGCCGTGCCCGGCGTACTGCTTGCGGTAGTGCTCGATCAGCACGGTGTAGTTGTCGCGCGGCTGGATCGCGTTGGCCGAGAAGAGCGGGTCACCCCATTTGGCCGCGAGTTCGGCCGAGGTCAGCGTGGTCGCCGAGCCGTGCCAGACACGCGGCGCGCCGGCGAACGGGCGCGGCAGGCTGGTCACTTCGGACAGCGGACCGCGGAAGCGGCCTTCCCAGGTGACGTCCTCTTCGCGCCAGAGCCGGCGCAGCAGCTCGTACTTCTCGGCGAGCGCGTCCCACTGGTCGCCGTCGGCGATGCCGAACATGGGCAGCTGGCGCAGCTCGTTGCCCTTGCCGATGACCAGCTCGAGGCGGCCGCGGGAGAGCTGGTCGACGGTGGCGTAGTCCTCGGCGACCCGCAGCGGGTCGTGCACCGACAGGACCGAGACGCCGGTCTGGATCCGGACCCGGCTCGTCGTCGCGGCGATCGCGCCCAGCAGCACGGTCACGCCGCTGCTCAGGAAGTGCCCGGCGTGGCGTTCCCCGAGCGCGACGGCGTCGAAGCCGAACTCCTCCGCGTACCGCGCCGACGTCAGGGCCTGGGCGAAGCGCTCGTCGGTGCGGACCCGGCGGCCGGTCACCGGGTTGGTCAGGTGGGGCAGGATGTCCAGAACCTGGAATCTCATGGGGTGGGCTCCGTGGCTCGCGCTGGTCCGTAGGGGTCAACCGGATCTTCGCGGAGCTATTCCCGGACGCACCGGAGTTCCACATGGTGAACACCCCGCCGTCCCCCGCGTGCGGAGGACGGCGAGGTGCGCGCTCAGCCCACGTTCTTCAGGAACAACGACTTCGCCGTGCTGGTCCCGGAGTCGTCGACGCCGTGGCCGCCGGTGTAGTCGCGCTGCTCGTTGCGGGCCCAGTCCGTGATCGGCTTGCCGCCCGCGTCGAGGTGGTGGAACGCCGAGCCGTCCCAGCCGAACTGGTAGATCTTCGTGTGGTCCGGGTAGTACGGCGTGTAGGCCGCCCCCGCCGTGACCTGCTTCGTCATCGTGTTGTCGAAGAAGACGTTGCGGGGACCGGACGAACCGGACCACTTGACCGCCTTCTGGCCGGTCGACCAGTAGATCGGGAACCACGTCGAATCATCCGGGGCGTCGCCGCCTTCATCGCCGCAGTGGGCCGTGCAGCTGCCCGAGCGGTGGGCGAACGACACCCGGTTCGTGTTGAGCTCGAACAGGTTGTTGCGTTCGTACCCGCCGTGGATGTTGAAGTCGGAGTCGATGTCGTTGCCGAGCACGACGTTGCCCGACGCCGACCACTGGAACGTGAAGTGCCGCAGGTCGCGGGTCGTGTTGCCGGCGTAGAGCGAGTCCCACACGCGGGAGCCGCGGAAGTAGCCGTTGCCGCCCTTGCCCTTGTTCCACGAGCCGTCCAGCTCGTTGTTCACGAACTGCAGGTTCTTGGCCTCCTCGGTGACGATCGGGTGCGAGCCGGTCATGATCGCGTGCGTGTTGCGCACCCAGGAGTTGGCCGCCCACTTGAAGACGATACCCTGCATGGCCAGGCTCGGCGCGAGGTTGCCGTAGTTGTCCTTGGCCTGCTCCTGGGTCACGCCGGGCGGGGCGGCCTGGCTGTAGGAGAGGTCTTCGAAACCGACGCCGACGACCGGGTCCACGATCGGCGACGCCTTCGACGCGTAGGTCGTCCCGTCGATCGGCGCCGAACCGTCCGAAGTGGAGTCGACCGGGACGTCGTACTCGAGCGGTTTGTCGATGGACACCGTGTGGTTCTTGGTGTCGACCGCGGTGATGGTGAACCACTGCTGGCGCATGTGCAGGTTCTGCAGCGGCCACGACGTCGGCACGGCGTTCATCGACTGGTAGAACTTCATCGTGTTGGCCGCGCGGATGTTGACGAAGCCGCCGACCTTCATGTTCGTCGTCTTGGCGCTGGTGGCCAGGTAGACGGTCTTGTCGCCGGCGCGGGCGGCGAAGCCCTTGTCGCCCGGCTTTTCGCGCAGTTTCGCGCCCGCCTTCCAGTGCACGTTGATCGTGCCCTCGAAGATGTCCTTGCGGTTGGCCGGAGCGGACTCGTACTGGCCGGCGTAGCTCGGGTCCACGCCGCGCGACTGGACGCGGAACAGGCCGCGGCCCGGCCACAGCCAGCCGCCGGAGCCGTCCTCGTAGGTCATCTCGTGCTGGTCCCACTGGTCGCCGTCCGGGGTGACGACGTCGTATTCGGTGTTCTTGTCGGGCTGGTAGACGAACTTCGTCCGGTCCATGCCGGCGCCGCGCAGGATCAGGTAGTTCGCGTCGACGTGGATCTCGTGCGTGACGTCAAGCGTGCCGGCCGGGAACGTGATCAGGCTCAGCTTGGTGTAGCTCGCCGAGGGCGAGCACGACGAGTGGATCCTGTCGATGGCCGCTTGGATGCCGGCCGTGTCGTCGACGCCGTCGTCGGGTTTCACCTTGTAGGTCGACGCGAGCTGCGCCGGGGTGATCCGGCAGTTCGCGCTGGGGTTGACGGCGTCGGCGCCGGGCAGGTTCTGCCCACCGCGGAAGCCGGCCTTGCTCCAGTCGTAGAGACCGGGCACGGGCGCCGCGCGGTTGCCGGCCGAAGTGTCCAAAGTGGTCAGTGCGCCGGGGCCGGGTGCCGCGGCCGACGGGCTCGTGCCGCCGAAGCCGGCCGCGACGCACACGGCGACGACCGCGATCGTTTTCCTGCGTGACAAGGAAACCTCCGGGATTGGCGAGCCCGCGGGCTCGCGTGGGGGGCACGCCGGGATCCGGCGTGCGTGACTCGTCCGTGGCGGGTGCGGCGAGTGGCCCGTCCAGGAAGGGATTACGGCCGAGCGGCCGGGATGCCGTGCGTCAAAAGCTCCTCCGTAGCCGGCTGGTCTGCACCAGGACTGCTTGAAGGCGGCGGTGCGACGAACATACCAACCCGAGCCGCCATTAGTAAAGTAACCTTCCAAATACCGGCCGTACGTGACCTGCGTCACTTCGACCGCCGCTCCTGGAACCCGTGGCCCGGCCGGCGGGAACAGCAGATGACACTGGGCGCAGCGAAAGGCGGGCGATGACCCCGGAAGACACCGAAGCCGACGACGACGCGAGCGTGATCGGGCGGTCGCGGGCGGAACCGAGCCTGTTCGCGGTCATCTTCGACCGCCATTCGCGGCACATCCACCGCTACCTCGTCCGGCGGCTCGGGCCCACCGCGGCGGACGACGTCCTCGCGGACACCTTCCTCATCGCCTTCGGCAAACGGGCGAAGTTCGACCTCTCGCGGCCGGACGCGCGGCCGTGGCTCTACGGCATCGCCACGAACCTCGTTTCGCGGCAGTGGCGGTCCGAGGTGCGCGAACTGAAGCTCCGCCAAGCCGTCGGGCCGCCCGACGTCGACGCCGGGCACGCCGACCGCGTCGCCGAGCGGGTCAGCGCCCAGGCCCTCGGCGCCGACCTCGACCGGGCGCTGGCCAAGCTGCGCCCGCGCGAGCGGGACGTCCTGCTGCTCGTCGCCGCGGAGGGGCTGGGCTACCAGGAGGTCGCCGAAGCCCTCGCCATCCCCGTCGGCACCGTCAAGTCGCGGCTCAACCGGGCCCGCGGCCGCGTCCGCGCCGAGCTCGGCGCCCTGGACCTCGTGAAGGAGACCGCCAGCCATGGATGACCTCGACCTGATCCGCGAGCGCGCGCAGGCTGTCGGCTTCGCGCCGGCGGAGCAGCTCACCCCCGCGCGGGAGCGGCTGCTGGCCGCGGCGCGCGGCGAACGACCCCACCGGTCCCGCCGCTGGTTCTGGGCCGCCGGCGCCACCATCGGCCTGGCCGCGGCGATCACCGCGGTCGTCGCCCTGGCCCCGGCCGACCAGGTCGGCATCGGCGCCGGCGTCGCGCACGCGGACCCCGTCAAGGTGCTGACCGAAGCGGCGAACGCGGCGTTGCGGGAACCGGCCAAGCCGCCGCGGCCCGACCAGTTCCTCTACGTGAAGACGGAGTACGCCGACCACCGCGTCCGCGAGATCTGGCTGTCGGTGGACGGCACCCGCGACGGTCTCCTGGCCAAGGACATCGCACTGCCCGGTTGTCACGACGGCAAGGCCCCCTACTCCGGCCCCTACGACCCGAAGAAGAAAGGCGCCCTGGAGGACTGCCGGCCCACCCCCGCCTACCACGCCGACCTGCCGACGACCGCCGACGCGATGCTCGCCTACCTGCGCACCATCCCCGGCGGCAAGGACAGCGTCAGCACGATGGGCAAGAACGTGCTGAGCCTCGCCGACGAGCAGGCCCTCACCCCCGCGTCCTACGCGGCCCTTTACCAGGCGGCGGCGAAGGCGCCCGGGCTGAAGGCACTGGACCACGTCACCGACGGCGCGGGCCGCCCGGGCGTGGGCATCACGTGGACCGACCCTCCCGGCCCCACCGACCCGCCCGGGTTCAAGGGGATCGTCATGGTCTTCGACGCCGGAACCCACCAGTTCCTCGGGACCGAGGACAGCGCCGTGACCGTGAAGACGTTCGTCGACGAGGCCGGGCAGCGGCCCTAGTCGTGGAAGGTGGCGAACGCCGACACCGGCTCGCGGGTCGTGCGGTGGGCGCCGAGCCGGTGGTCCTCGTCGGCGTACCCGAGCGCGATCCCGCAGACGAGGACGTGGTCGGCCGGCACGCCCAGGTGCCGGCGCAGGACCGGGTGGTAGTCGATGAGCGACGCCTGCGCGCACGTGTGCAGCCCGGCGCCGCGCGCGGCGAGCATGAGCCCCTGCAGGAACAGGCCGGCGTCGACGAGCGCGCCGTGCAGGGGCAACCTGCTGACGGTGAGCACCATGCCGACCGGCGCGCCGAAGAAGCCGTAGTTGCGCCGGTGGTGGGCGAGGCGGCCGGCGGTGTCGCCGGGTTCGACGCCGAGCGCGTCCCGGTAGAGCCCCTCGCCGAAGCGGCGACGGCGGGAGCGGAACGGCTCCGGCCACTCGTCGGCGGCGGGCTGGTAGCCGAACTCGCTCGCGGCGCGGTGGCCGTCGTCGTGCGCGCGCAGCAGGTCCGCGGTCAACGCCTGCTTGGCGGCGCCGGTCAGCACGTGCACCCGCCACGGCTGGCTGTTGGAGTTGCTGGCCGAGCGGGCCGCCAGCGCCAGCAGCCGCTCGATCTCCGCGCGGGGCACGGGATCCGGCCGGAACGCGCGGCAGCTGCGGCGGGTCAGCAGCGCGCCCTCGACGGTGGTGCTCACTCGGCGGGCGGGGTGATGTCGTAGGAGATCCGGCCCGCGGGCAGGTAGAACAGGGCGATCAGCGCCCCGCCCTTGACTTCCGGGTAGTGGTGGCTGCCCGGCCCCGGCGCGGTCCAGCCCGGGCCGCTCCACCCGCGCGGGCCCATCAGCTTCGCGTCCGGGTCGAGCGGCACGACGAGGTTGAGCTCGCCGTAGGGGTGCTGGTGGTACTGGCCGCGGTAGGGCTCGACGCTGTCCATGTAGACGGCGGTGACGCTGAAGTAGTTCAGCGCGTCCTGCGGGTCGGCGATCCGGCTGCGCCGGTACTTCGGGCCGTCCACCTCGACGTTCGCCGCCCAGCCGTCGCGGACGCCGTCGGTGATCATCCGGGCGAGGTCGTCGTAGAGCGGGCTGCCGGGGCCGTGGTTCTCGTTGAGCCAGGTCTCCAGCTCCCCGCCGGCCGTCCGGTTCTTGACGGCGTCGAGGAACGGGACGCTGCGGTCGATCAGCTGCTGGGCGGTGGTCATCGAGGGCTCCTTCCGGTGGTGCTCCGAAGGTAAGCCGCTATTTCGTTACAGTCAAGTATCGTAACTTAACAACCAGAGGTCGTAACGTATCCGCTACGCTCCCGGCATGGCAGCAGCTGACGCGCCACGCGCCGGAGGGCGTCCCCGCGACGCCGCGCTCGACGAGGCGATCATCCTCGCCACCCGGGAGCGGCTCGTCCGGGACGGCTACTCGCTCATGACCATCGGCGACATCGCCACGGACGCCAAGGTCAGCCGTCCGACGCTGTACCGGCGGTGGAGCACGAAGTTCGAGCTCGTCGTCGACGCGCTGGACTACGGCTTCCGCAAGCAGCGCGACAGCTACGCCGTCGACCTGGCCGGCATGGCGCCACGCGAGGCGTTCACCGAAGCCGTCCGGCGGCTCGACCCCGCGTACTTCAACCCCGACGCCATGGTCCTCATGGGCAACTTCGCCGGCGAGGCCATCCGCACGCCGGAGCTGCTCGGGATCCTCCGCGAGCACGCCGTCGAACCGCGGGTCACGCTCGTCGAGAACGTGCTGACGCAGCTCCAGGAAGGCGGCGCCGTGCGGGACGGCATCGACAAGCACACCATCGCGACGCTGTGCTTCGGCAGCTACTTCGCCGCCTTCTACCGGGGCGAGAGCCGGGACGAGATTCCCGAAGCGGTCGTTTCGGTGCTGTGGCCCGTGATCTCCGCGCGGAACTGACCTCGGCGCACAACCATTCGGGGCTCCCATCCGTGCATTAAAGGTGTGAGGACGACTTCGGATCGACGGCGCCGCTTCCGCGCGCGGGCCGTGACCCTCGCGGTGCTGGTGGGGGCCGGTATCGCGTTCGCGGGCGCCGCCGTCGGCAAGCCGGCCGCCGGACCTGCCCTGGCCGCCGCCCTCGGCGGGCACAGCCTGCCGGACACCGCCCCGCTGGGCCGGAGCCCGGCTCCCGCCACGCCTCCGCCTCCCCCGTCTCCTTCGCCTCCTTCGCCGATTCTGCCGTTCAACGCGAAATTGACGTCCGCGGACATCCCGGTCCCCGGCGGCGGCGTGCGCGACGGCGCCTGCAGCGGCTCGCTGGTCGCGCCGCAGTGGGTCGTGACGGCCGGGCACTGCTTCCACGACCTGAAGGACGCCCGGATCGGCGGCCGGCCGCCGTACACGATGACCGTGACGATCGGGCGGCTCAAGGACAGCGACCCCGGCGGCCACACGGCGGTGGTCGTCGACGTCCGCCAGTCACCGGTCAACGACCTGGCGGTGGCGAAACTGTCCGCCCCGGTGGACGGCATCGCGCCGGTGACACTGGCTTCGACGCGCCCGAAGGTGGGCGAGGAACTGCAGTTCGCGGGCTGGGGCTCGCACTCGGCGACCGTGCTCGGCCCGTCCGACCACCTCAAACGGGGCCGGTTCCGGGTTTCCGGAATCGCGCAGTCCACTTTGGAGGCGTTGCCGATCGGCACGCGCACGGTGGAGAACGGCCCCTGCCCGGAGGATTCGGGCGGCCCGTTCTTCGTGTCGGACGACAACGACCGCAGCGGAACCCTGGTGGCGATCGTCAACACCGGGCCACCGTGTCCGGGGCCGGGCGCGGAGACGATCGCGCGGGTCGACGTGGTGGCGGACTGGATCCGCGAGCAGACGGGCTGACCGGCGTGGCCTGACGTCAGTCCGCGCGGCGGACCGTCACCGCCGGGGCTGTGTCCGGCAGCGGGGCCGGGCGGTGCTCGCTCGCCGGCCGTGGCCGGCGGCCGGGTGAAGCAAGCCCGAAACGCGCGGTCCCGGGGACGGCCGTGGTGGCGGGCCGAAGATCGCGGCAACAACGGCGTCGACCTCCGCCTCGAGCCGTGCGGCTCGGGGCCGGGGGTCGCGGTCCGGGCTGACCGGCGTGGCCTGACGTCAGTCCGCGCGGCGGACCGTCACCGCCGGGGCCGCGCCGAGCGACGGGACCGGGCCGAACCAGTCGAGGCACACCACCATCGCGTCGTCCTCGGCCTGGTCTCCCCGGCGGCGGCGGGACAGCTCGCGCAGCACCGCGCCCGGGACGTGCGCCGCCGGGAGGTCGGCCGTCGCCGTCACCGCTTCGGCCAGCTCGCGGTCGCCGTAGTGCTCGCCGTGCGGGCCGACCGCGTTGTACACGCCGTCGCTGACGAAGACGTACCGGTCGCCTTCGGTCGCCTGGAAGCCCTCGGACTCGTAGATCGTGCCGTCGAACGTGCCCAGCGGGAGCTGCTCGTCGAAGAACACGCGCTCGACCTTGCCGTCGCGCAGCCGCCACAGCCGCGGCGAACCGGCGTCGACCACCGACACCGCGCCGGTCGCGAGGTCGAACTCCAGCAGCAGCGCCGCCACGTGCTCGGCGCCGCGGTAGTGCGCGTAGACCGCCTGGTCGGCCAGCTCGGCCTGCGCGTCGAGCGGGATCCCCGCGCGGCGGGCGTTGCGCAGCGCGTTGATCGCCAGGTTGGTCAGCAGCGCGGCTTCGCTGCCCTCCCCCATGCCGTTGATCAGCGTGACGGCGAGCTTGCGCGCGGACGCCGACCAGTCGAAGCAGTCGCCGTAGATCGCGTACGCCGGTTCGAGCTGGCCGCCCAGCGCGAACTCGGCGCGGGTGCACGCGCGGCCCGGCAGCAGCTGCCACTGCATCTCCGCGGCCAGCGTCAGCCGGGACGACCGGCGGGCCTGGATGTAGAGGTCGGTGTCGCGGTCGGCGACGAACAGCTCGTGCGCCACCGCCTCGGCGAACCGCTCGAGCTCGGCCCACACCGGCGGCTCGGGCTCCTCGGGCAGGGTCACCGCCAGGACGCCGAGCCGGTCGCCGCGGACGCTCACCGGCAGGTACCCCGTGACGTCGCCGCCGCCGGAGTCGAACGTCGCCGCCTGCGCGACGAACGCGGCCCCCGGCGTCGTGCCCTCGACCGGGGTCGGCTCGGTGGTGTAGGGCTCCCGGCCGACGCGGCACAGCTCGGTCAGCGCGTAGTCGGCCACCAGCAGTTCGACCGCCAGCGCGCCGAAGTGCTCGCCGAGGGCCGAGCGCAGCGCGCCCGGCAGGTCGTGCGGTGGGACGTCACGCAGGAGCCGTTCCACCGCCAGGGATCTGTCCAACGCCCGCCTCCTGCTCACCCATCACCGTGCGCACGCCGGCGCCGGTCGGTCAGACGAGTCTGCGCCGTCCCGGCGTGCCGGTCCACGGCGAGTCGCGTGAGCCGTGCTGCCGGTTCAGCATAGAGATGCCACGATGGGGGCCGTGGATCCATCCCGCGAGCAGGTCACCGCCCCGGACGGGGAGGCGCAGCTCGCGAGCCTGGCGGAGCTGTTCGAGGCGGTGTTCGAGCGCGGGCGGGACGTCTCGCCGCGGCCGCTTTCGGTGTCGCAGCTGCGCGCGGTCGTCGCGCTGGACCGCCACGACGGCGTCAACCTGCGGGATCTGGCCGAACAGCTGCATTCGACACCGCCGCTGGTCAGCCGGCTCTGCGACCGGCTCGAGGCGGTGGGCTTCCTCGAACGGCTGCCCAGCGCGCGCAGCCGGCGGGAGCTGACGCTGCGGTTGTCCGACCGCGGCCGCGCCTACCTGCGGGACCTGCGGAGCCGGCGCCGCGAGAACGTCGAGGCGCTGCTGGCGAAGATGAGTCCCGCGGGCCGGGCCGCGCTGGCCACCGGGCTGCGGGAGTACCGCGCCCTCGCCGACGGCGAGTCCGCCGGGATGCCCTGAACCCCGCGTTGTATAGTCGGCGTAATTGTTGTCCTATGACAACAGTCAGCCGGCGTACAGCAGCGCGCGCCCCAGGAGTCGAGGAGGGGTTCGGTGCTGGGCACGGACGAGGGTCGGGTCCGCGAAGTACTGGCGCGCATGCTGGCCGAGGACCAGGCCACCCTGGTGCGCGACTGGGCCGGGCAGCAGGCGGGCGCCGGTCCCGAGAGCGGCCGCGAGCTGCAGCGCGAGGCGACCGGCTTGCTGGACGCCTTGCGCGGTGCCGTGGCCGGCACGCTGCCGGTGGCGCGGATCGTCGAGCAGGACCCGGCGGTGCGCGACGCGCTCACGTCGTGGTCGGAACGCCGGGCCCGCGTGGGCTCCGAGCCGTCGGCCACGGCGATGGCGATGCTCGCGCTGAAGCGGACGATGCTGAGCGCGATCGAGCGCCACACGGAGGACTCCGCGCTGCGCTACCGGGCGGCGCTGCTGGTCAACGAGCTGCTCGACAGCGCGGGCGTGCTGACGTTCGCCGTGTACGCGAGCGGCCGTGAACGGATCATCCGCGAGCAGCACAGTCAGGTGCTCGAGCTGTCGACGCCGGTCCTGCGGCTGTGGCGCCACGTCCTCGCGGTGCCCCTGATCGGCACGCTCGACAGCGCCCGCACGCAGGTCGTGATGAACAGCCTGCTGGAGGCGATCCAGGCCACCGAAGCGCGGGTGGCGATCATCGACATCACCGGCGTCCCGACCGTCGACACCGCGGTCGCGCAGCACCTGCTGCAGACCGTCAGCGCCGTCCGGCTGATGGGCGCGGAGTGCGTCGTCAGCGGCATCCGCCCGTCGATCGCGCAGACCATCACGCAGCTGGGCATCGACCTGTCGCACATCGTCACCCGCGGCTCGCTGGCCGACGCGCTGGCGACCGCCATGCGGCTCATCGACGACGGCGCGGGCCCCGGCGGGGTGACCGGGTGAACGCGGGCCTGCCGATCCTGCGGCTCGGCGACATCCTGCTCAGCGGGCTGCTGAGCGACCTCGACGACAAGACCGCGCTGGCCTTCACCGACGAGCTGACCGAGCGCATCGCGGACGAGGGCATCCGCGGCGTCATCATCGACATCTCGCGGCTGGAGATCATCGACTCGTTCGTCGCGCGCGTGCTCATGCAGCTGGCGAGCACCGGACGGCTGCTCGGCGCGCGGATGGTCGTGGCGGGGATGCGCCCGGCCGTCGCGCTGACGCTGACCGAGCTCGGGCTGCAGCTCACCGGCGTCACGACCGCGCTCAACGCCGAGCAGGCGATGGAGCTGCTCGGCTGGCGCCGTCCCGCCGAAGAGGCACCCCATGCGCCCTGACGAGCGGATCGGCGAGGAGCACGAGGTCCACCCGGTGCGGGTGGAGGAAGACCTGCTCGCCGCCCGCCACGCCGTGCGGGCCGGCGCGGTCGCCGCGGGCTTTTCCATCGTCGACCAGACGAAGATCGTCACCGCGGCCAGCGAGCTCGTCCGCAACGCCTACATCCACGGGGGTGGCGGCACCATGACCGTCGGCGTCGTCCGCGACGCGCGCGGGCGCGTCGGGCTGCGGCTGGAGGTGCGCGACGAGGGTCCGGGCATCGCCGACGTCGAGCAGGCGCTCACCGACGGGTTCAGCACCGGCGCGGGGCTCGGCCACGGCCTCGGCGGCACCCGCCGCCTGGTCGACGACTTCCGCATCGACACCGCGCCGGGCCGCGGCACCACGGTCACCGTCGTGCGCTGGAAACCGTGACCGCGACCGTCGCCGCGCCGACCCACCGGATCCGCGTCGACCACCCGAGCGCCGCGTACGCCGCCGCCCGCGTCGCGCGGGAAGCGGCGCACGACGCCGGGCTGCCCGACGTCCTGGCCGAACGCGCCGCCGTCGTGGCCGCCGAGCTGGCCGGCAACATCGACAAGCACACCCGTGGCGGGTCGGTGTTCGTGCAACGATCGCTGACCGGGCGCGGCATCGACGTGCTGGCCGCCGACGACGGCCCCGGCATGGCCGACCTCGACCACTGGCTGGTCGACGGCAACACGACCACCGCCACGCTGGGCACCGGCCTGGGCGCGGTGAGGCGGATGGCGACCGGGTTCCGCATCACGTCTTCGCCGACGGCCGGGACGCTCGCCGCCGCGCGCGTCCTCGACCCGGCGGGACCCGCCTTTTCCGGCTCGGCCGGGCACTTCCGGCTGCCCCGCGAGGGCGAGGAGTTCTGCGGTGACGCCATCGCGCTGGCCGAGGTGACCGGCAGCCGCACGGCCTGCGTCGCCGACGGGCTCGGCCACGGCCCGGACGCCGCCGAGGCCGCGGACGCCGCGATGCGCGTGTTCACCGAGAACCCGGACCGGCCGCTGCCCCACCAGCTGACGAACATGCACCGCGCGCTCCGCACCACCCGCGGCGCGGCCGTCGCGCTGGTACGGGTCGCGCCGCACCGGCTCGAGTTCTGCGGCGTCGGCAACGTCGGCGGCGCGACCGTCGGCGGCTCGTCGCGGGTGCTGCTCAGCACGCCCGGCATCGTCGGGTTCTCGCTGCCCGCCGCGCCGGTCCGGCAGCTCGCGCTGGCCGGGGACGAGGCCGTCGTGCTGCACACCGACGGCGTCGGCAGCGGCTGGCGCGGTCCCGGCCGTCCCGCGGACGTGCTGCTGTTCGCCGCGGACGTCGCCCACCGGTACCGGAACCCGCGCGACGACGCGGCCCTGCTCGCCCTGTACCCGGAGCGCCCGGCCTGATGCACCACGACCTGGCCCGGCTCCGGCGGCGGCTGCGCACCGCCTGCGGTGCGGCCGGTGTGCCCGCCGACGACCGCGCGCGCCTGGTGCTGGCCGTGACGCTGCTCGCCGAACCCGCGTTCGCCGCGGGAGAAGCCGTCGACGTGACGACGACGGCCGACGGGCACCGGCTCGCCGTCACCGTCCGGCTCGCCCACGCCGTCGGCCAGCGCCGGCGCAACGAGCTGCCGCTGCTGCCCGAAGCCGGGGCCGACGGCACCCTGACCTGGCACCTCATCGGTGGCAGGCCCGCCGGTGCGGACGACCTGGACGACGAACCGGCGACCCGCGCGGAGATGCTGGCGCTGATCGCCCGCGCCGACACGCTCACCCAGGAGCAGCGGGACCTCAAGCACGAGCTGGCCGAGACCAACAGCGGCGTGCTCGCGATGTACGTCGACCTCGAACAACGCGACGAGGAGCTGCGCCACGCGCACGCGCGCATCTTCCGCGAGCTCGAGGACGCCCTCCGCCCGCCACCGCCGGTGGTGCCGGGCCTGGAGCTGGCCGTCCACTACTCCCCGACCGACCAGGACTCCCCGACCGGCGGCGACCTCTACGACTGGTTCGTCCTGCCCGGCGGCGACCTGCACGTGACGCTCGTCGACGCGGTCGGCCACGGCGTCACCTCGACCCGGCACGCCCTGACCGTCACCCACGCGATCCGGACGCTCGCCCTGGAAGGGCACCCGTTCCCGGACCTGATCGCGCACGCCGCCCGCACGCTCGCCGCGGTCGAGCCGGGGTTGATGGCCACGGTCCTGCTCGCCCGCGTCGACCCGGGCACGGGCCGCACGCTGCTGGCGAACGGCAGCCACCCGGAGCCGCTGCTGGTCACGGCGGCGGGCGACGCGCGGCTGCTGCCCCCACCCGTCGTCGGCCGCGGGATCGGCTTCCCCGACCCCGGCAGCCCGCGGCTGGTCGAGGCCGGCCTGGCGCCGGGCGACACGCTGCTGCTGTACACCGACGGCCTGGTGGAGAGCCGCAAGGACATCGACGAAGGCCAGGCCCGGCTGCTGCCGCTGGCCCGCGACCTGCGCGCCCGGCCGGCCGCGGTCCTGCCCCGCGAGCTGGTGACCCGGATGCACGAGGTCGTCACCTACGCCGACGACACGGTGGCGATCGCCGTGCGCCGGAGCTGAGGCCGCTCACGAAGCGAGCGGGATCTCCGCCCAGACCGTCTTCCCGCCGTCCGGGCGGTGGAAGTAGCCGCGCCGGTCGGAGCACGCGGCGACCAGGGTGAGCCCGGTCCCCGCCGGAGCGGCTTCGGGCACGACCGGGTCGAACCAGGCGGACCCGCCGGCGTCCTCCACCCCGATCCACACCGCGGCGTCGGCGCGGACCAGCAGCACGCGCAAGGGCCCGGCGGCGTGCCGGACCGCGTTGGTCGCCAGCTCACCGGTGATCAGGACGACGTCGGCCGCGACGGCGTCCGGCACACTCCCCGCGGCCAGACGCTCACGCACCCAGGACCGCACCAGCCTGACCTGCGCCGGCTCCGGCGCGAACTCGAAACTTTCGGGCGTCACGTCTTCGGCACCTCCCCCAGAAGGAATCTTCCCGGAACGGAGTGACCGGTCCGGCGCGTCCTCACACGTGGATTAGCACGAACGGACGCATCCGCTCGTCGCGTGGACGCCACTGGGCGGGCGATTCCGGCCGTTCACCGCAGCCGGGGCCGCCGGGCTGTTACAGATCCCGGCCGGTGCGCGACACCACCGTGGAGCATGAAGGGGAAAGCGGATTCGATGACGGGCGAACGGCGGGTACGGCTGCGGCTGGGCACCCGCGCGGTCTCGGTCCCCACCGGGCACGGCCGCGAAGTCGTGGAGTACGCCGGGGTGACCGTGGTACGGGTCGAGGACGGCGAAGCGGTCGAGCAGGCGTGGGTCCCGGTGGGAACGTGCCCGAGCTACGCCGACGACGAGGCGTTGATCGCCGCCTGGCACGCGGCGCTGGTGTGGAGCCGCTCCCCGACCGACGCGTGAGCCCGCGCGGCCAGTTCCCGCCTGACAGGCCGGGTGCCGGGGCACGCGGCCCCGGCACCCGGTCCCCTTACCTGGCCCCGCGCCGGCCCGCAGCGACCACCGCCGGGACAGGAGCACCGTTGATTACGAACTGCGACCCCGGTTCGACGACGACGTCACCCTTCGCCGAACCGGTGATCCGCACGTTCGTCAGCGTCGCGCTGCCGCGGGCGCCGCTCATCGCGAGGATCCCGGCCCCGTTGTTCGACTTGTCGACCGTCACGTTCGTGATCGCCGCCGTCACCACGCCGCCGCCGGTCTTGAACTGGATGCCGTCGTAGGTCGAGTCGTGGACCTCCGTGTCCCGCAGCGTCACGCCCGGGATGTCCTTGCCCTGCGCGAAGAACGTGATCGCGCCGAACTTCTGCTGCTCGCCCCAGAAGACGCCGCCGCAGCGGTAGAGGGCGTTGTTCGCGATCGTCGTCTGCCCGGAGAACGGCAGCGGGTCGTGGTCGGTCGCCAGCATGATGCCCGGGTAGTTCATGGTGTCGGACACCAGGTTGTTCTCGATCCGGTTCCCGTACCCGCCGTAGATCGCGAGACCGTTGGCGCGCCAGGGAAGCTGGACCGTGTTGTTGGTGAACGCGTTGTCGTGCGCGATGTCCACCGACGGGTCCTTCACGTACTGGTTGGCCCACACCGCCATCGAGTCGTCCCCGGTGGTGCGGAAGGACGAGTTGAACACCTTCGAGTTGCGCGTGCCGTTGGTGAAGTTGATGCCGTCGGCGTAGGTGTCGCGGATCCGCATGCCGCTGAACTCCAGGCCGTCGGCCGGGCCCCACAGCTCGGGCTTGTTGCTGTAGTCGCGGCCGACCCACACCCCGACGTTCGCGTGCTCGATCCAGACGTTCGAAATCTTCGTCCCGGTGCCGAAGCGGCCGTTGAGCCCGACGCCGCCCTCGGCGTTGCCGTCACCGCCACGGATCCGGCCGGAACCGAAGACGGCGATGTCGGAGATCTGCACGTTCTTGTCGACGTCGAACCCGAAGTTGCCTTCGTGCGGGTGGTTGATCGTGCCGGCGTCCTGCGGCTGGATCAGCGAGTACAGCTGGGACCGCCACATGCCGGCGCCGCGGATCGTCACGTTGGAGATGCCGACCTGGTTGTACTGGCCGCCGCCGTTGGGGACGGTCGGGTCGTCGGTCAGGATCTTCGCTTCCTGGCGCCACTGTCCTTCCGGGATCCAGACGCAGGCGATCCGGTCGTTCTGGTCGTCGGTGACCGCGCGCTGGATGGCCGGGGCGTCGTCGACGCCGTCGCCGGAAACGGCGCCGTACTCGGTGATCGACGTGCATTCGGCCGGCTTCGGAAGGGCCGGGGCCACCTGCTCCAGGTCGACCAGGTCGATCACGTAGAACGCCGCGTTGTCGCCGTTGTCCCTCTGCAGCTTGAACTTCGTGCCCGGCGGGTAGGACTGGGCCAGCAGCGCGTGCGACTCGTCGAACAGCCGCCGCGCGTCGCCCTGCGGCGTGTTCGTCAGGCCTTCGGGGTCGTCGGTGGTGCCGTAGAGCCAGCTGTGCTTCGACGACAGCGTCAGCTTCTGCGCGAAGGTGCCGTTGACGTACAGGCTGAGCGTGTAGTCCTGGCCGCCGCCACCCGCGGCGTCGGGAACGGAGTTGCGCACGACGATCGAGTTCGCCTGGTTCGCCGACGTGACCTCCACGTACTGGCCCTGGCTCGCCAGCCGGACGGACTGGCGGCCCGAGGACTCGGTCGCGAAGTTCGTGTGCCCGAACGTGCGCAGCGCGTCGGCCTGCAGCAGTTGTCCTTGGTACTGCGCGGATTCCGCCTCGTACTCGGTGTACGGCACGGCCGCGCCGCGGCCGACCACGATGGCCCGGGACAGCTCGTTGTTGGACTCGTTGGTCTCCGCGACCGTGTTCGCCGCGTCGGCGGTCGCGGTGAGCGTGGCGCCGCCGTTGGTCGCGGTCCACGTGCCGGAGATCGCGACGGTGGCCGTGGCGCCGGCCGCGATCGCGCCCGTGGCGCCGGTCAGGGTGGTGGCGCCGGCGGTCAGCCGGGTCACCGAGGTGCCGGAGGCGCTGGTGCCGCGGTTGTGCACCGCGACGGTGAACGACACCGCCGCGCCCGCCGCCGGGTTGGCCGGGTTGGACGTGATACCGGTGACCTCGAGGTCCGGGCCCGGCGCCTGGGCGATCACCAGCGGGGTCGGCGAGGTGAACGTGTTGTTGGTGTCGTCCTGCTCGACGACCGCGTTCGTGGGGTCGACCGTGGCGGACACGCTGTAGGTGCCCTGCGGGCGGGTGCCCGCGGTCACCGTCACGGTCGTGGACGCGCCGGCGGCGAGGGCGCCGACGGCCCCGGTGCCGACGACGGTTCCGCCCAGGCTGACGGTGGCGGTCGTCGCGGCCGAAGCCGCGGTGCCCGCGTTCTTGACGGTCGCCGAGACCGCGACCTGGCTGGTCTCGGTCGGGTTCACCGGAGTCCACGTCGTGCCGGTGACGACGAGGTCCGGGTTCGGCGCCGGCGTGCCGAACACCTGGAACTCGGCGACCTGCCCGCCGGGCGCGCCGGAGTTGGCGGTGAACTGCAGCCGGACGTCGGCCGCCCGGCCGCCGACCGGGATGGTCACGGTGTTCTGGTTGGCCGCCGGGTCGAAGCGGTAGCCGGCGCCGGCCTTGAGCGTGGTGAACGCCGTGGCGCCCTGGTCGCGGCCGAGGACCTCGAAGGTCTGCGTCCGCGTGCCCCAGACCGGGTCCGGGTTGAGCTTGACGACGACCTGGTCGAGGTCGGCGTTCGCGCCGAGCTTGACGGTCAGCGTGCTCGGTTGACCGGACGCTTCCCAGTACGTGCCGGTGGTGCCGTCGTTCGCGTTGGCGGCGACGAAGGAGAAGACGCTCGAGGACGCTTCGATCGGCTTGCCCGCGGCGAGGTTCCGGCCGGCCTGGGTGCCTTGGCGCACCACGTGGTTGCTGTCGGCGGACTCGTGCCCGGCGGCGTCCTTGGCGCGCACGAAGTACTCGACGCGCGTGCCGGCGGGCCGCGTCTCGGTGAAGCCGGTGCCGGTGACCGTGGTGACGGGCGTGCCGTCCCGGTAGACGGTGTAGCCGGTGACGCCGACGTCGTCCGTCGAGGCCGACCAGGTGAGCTTGATCTGGCCGGAGCCGGGTTCGGTGAACGCGAGGTTCGCCGGCGCGGTCGGCGCCTGCGTGTCGCCGGAGTCGGGCCCGTACAGCTCGAACTCCGAGAGCTGGGCGGCGGGCCACTGGGTGTTCGCGGTGACGTTCAGCCGGACGTACCGGGTCGACGCGGTCACCGGGATGGTGACGGTGCCGGTGCCGGGAGCGAAGGCGTATCCGGCCGAGGCGGCGAGGTCGGTGAACGCCGTGCCGTCGGTGCTGCCGCGCACGGCGAGGGTCTCGGTGCGGGACTCCCAGGTCGCGGGCAGCTTCAGCACGATCCGCGAGAGCGCCTTGGTGGAGCCGAGGTCGGCCTGGATCCACTGCGGGAACGCGTTGTTCGCGGACTCCCAGTAGGTGGCCTGGTTCCCGTCGACGGCGTTGGCGACGGGGTAGCCGGGCAGCGCGCTGCTCGCCGACACCGTCCTGGTCAGGGGGACGTCGGCGAGCTGCGCCGCCGTTCCCGGTGGAGCGCTCGCCGCGGAGGCGAGGGACAGCCCGGCGGCGGAGAGGCCAACGGCGAGGAATCCGGCGACGAGCCGGGACAGGCGCGTTCGAGTCATGGCGTCTTCTCTTCTTCGAGACGGCGGGGAGGGGACTCAGAGCCACCCGAGCATGCAACAAGTGAGCGCCGTCACGCAAGAACTTGACACTGTCCGGAAATTTTTCGACTTCGGACGTTTCACTCGAATGGCCCAAGCGCGAACCGCTCGGCGAACGCCTCGAGCTCCTCGCGCTGGGCAGCCGGATCGGCGGTCGAAGGGCTCACCACGAGCCGGGTCACGCCTTCCTCCGCGAGCTGTTCGACGTCCACTTCGGACATTCCGAGCGAGCCCCATCGGGTGTACTGCAAGGCTTCCGGGTCCCGGCCGGCTTCGGCCGCGGCCGCCCGGGCGAGGTCGAGCTGGCGGCGGCGCTCGTCCGGGGTGAGCCGTCCGCCCGCGAAGTAGCCGTCACCCCGGCGCCCGGCCCGGCGCGCGGCGGCCGGGCTCGAGCCGCCGACGTGGATCGGCAGCCGGCCGGTCGGCTTCGGGAAGCTGCAGACGTCGGCGAAGCGGAAGAACTCGCCGTCGTGGCTGACGCCGGTCTCGTCGCCCTCCCAGAGCAGCCGCAGGACGTCGAGCGCTTCGTCGGCCCGGCGGCCCCGGGTGGCGAAGTCGACGCCGGCCGCGGCGGCCTCGCCGGGCAGCGCGCCGACGCCGACGGTGAGCAGCCGCAGGCGCCCGCCGGCCAGCAGGTCGAGGGTCGCCAGCCGCTTGGCGAGCACGACCGGGTGGTGGTACGGCAGCAGCAGGACGCCGGTGCCGAGCAGGATCCGCCGCGTCCCGGCGGCGACGAAGGCCAGGCACTCGAGCGGATCGCCGTAGGGCAGCGACGGGTCCAGCGCCATCGCCCCGATCTTCGCGCCGGGCTGCAGGGCGATGTGCTCGGGGAGGTAGAACGACTCGAAGCCGAGTTCTTCGGCGTCTTTCGCGACGCGCATGAGCGCGCCGGGGTCGACGCCGAGGTGCGGGGTGCTGTAGCTGATTCCGAACTTCACGGAACGCGACGCTAGGGATTGACGTCCGCGTCAAGGCAACGCTTACCGCAGCGCGAACACCATCCCGATGTCGGCGGCCTGCTGGACCGGGTCCTGCACGGCCTCGACCGCGAAGCCGCGCGTGGCGAACACTTCGCGGACGCGGTCCCGGTTGGCCGACCACCGCTCCACTTCGACGACAGCCTGGCGGACGAGCGGCCAGTGCCGGTCTTCGATGCCGCGCAGGACTTCCAGCTCGGCGCCTTCGACGTCGACTTTGAGCAGGTCGACGCGGTCGATGCCCTCCTCGTCGAGCACCTGCGAAAGCGGCCGGACGCGGACGCGGTGCGTCTCCAGCTCCCGCATCACCCGCAGCTTGCGGCCGACGAGCCCGCGCAGGACGGGCGCCGGCACGCGGCGGGCCGCCGGGCCCAGGCCGCCCCGGCGGATCATCTCGACGACGCTGGCGGTGACCCGGCGGCGCTCGGCCTCGACGTTGCCCTCGTCGCGCCACGAGGACGAGAAGATCGTCGC
This sequence comes from Amycolatopsis sp. NPDC098790, assembly GCF_044759945.1. NCBI lineage: Bacteria > Bacillati > Actinomycetota > Actinomycetes > Pseudonocardiales > Pseudonocardiaceae > Amycolatopsis > Amycolatopsis sp. NPDC098790. The sequence goes on along the minus strand of NZ_JBIWAI010000009.1, from coordinate 271,719 downwards.
GCCCGGGAAGTAGCTGAAGTCGAGCTCGTCCTCACCGGCCGCGAGCCCGAAGGGCAGCGCTTTCAGGCGGCCCGCGAAGAAGTCGTCACCGTTGCGCGCCAGCTTTTCGAACAGCGGCGGGAGCGGCTCGAAGGCGTAGATGCGCACGTCGCCGCCCAGCCGCTCGTAGACGGCGGCGGAGAAGACGCCGACGTTGGCCCCGACGTCCAGGACGGTCGCGCCGGGTGCGAGCTCGACGCCGTTGGCGAAGTAACCGCCGACCTCTTCGCGCAGGAACGAGACTTCCCACGGGTTGATGCTGTGCAGGTCCATCGTCACGCGCAGAGGCTTATCAGTCCCGCGCCCGGTGGGCCAGCCCCATCGGTAGGTCACCCGATCGTGGACGGCCGCGTGGGCCACACTGGAGGGCATGACCGCGACGCTGCTCATCGCCCGCCAGCTCGAGGTGCACGACCACATGGTGGACCGTGGCTGGCGGCTCGACGGCGACACGGGCCCGGCCGACGTGCGGTTCCTCGACGACGCGACGGCGGGCTGGTCGTACCCGCCCAGCTTCGGCGGCGAGAGGACCAACGAGGTCGGCGACACGACACCGATGGTCCTGCAGTGCTACTTCACGTTCGGCGACGAGGGCGAAGTGGTGTTCGGGGTCCTGCCGGCGGGCAATCTGCGCGGCAGCGGGTGCGCGAAGCACGACACGAGCGAGCGGCTGTTCCCGCTGACCGGGACGGGCCACGTGGATTTGGTGACGTTGACGGCGATGGTGGAGGAACTGGAGCCGTTGGCGCGGGCGCACGACGTGCGGGCGCTGGTCGAGTGCCGGTACTTCGGGCCGTGCGGAGCCCGACGGCGGTAGTCGGGCGGGGTCCGGTCGGCCGCGCCGGGTGGGCGCTGGTAGCCGGCTGCCCGCGATCCGCTCGGCTGAGCCTGGAGAGTGCCGGCGGCGCCTCGGCTCGAGTGACCGAGCCTGCTGAGTGCTGACAGCCTCCCTCACCCGGTCCGCGTGCGGCGAATGTCGCATTCGGGGCGTCGGAGGTCCCGAAAGCGACTTTCGCGACCTGCGCACCCGCGGCCGGCCGTGCCCGACGGCTCGTCACCCGCGCGCCCGCGGTAGCCGCGTCGGCGCGCAACGTAAACCTTGACGAGCGTGCGCGACCTCCCTAGGTTTGCCGGACATAGGACGTCAGACATCCCATGTCCTACCTCGACGAGGAGGTCGAACCCGGTGTCCCCGATGCGCAGACTCGGCACTATCCTGCTGGCCGCCGCCACCCTGGGCCTGCCCTGCACCCCCGCCGCCACCGCAGCTCCAGGCTGCGCCTCCTCCGTGCCCTTCACCTCCGGCACCGAGGGCTACGACACGTTCCGCATCCCCGCCGTCGTCCAGGCCGCGAACGGCGCCCTCATCGCCTTCGCCGAAGGGCGGCGCGACTCGGCCGGGGACTCCGGGGCCATCCAGACCGTCTCGCGCACCTCGCGCGACGGCGGCTGCACCTGGGGCTCCCTCTCCGTCGTCGACAGCAACGGCGATGCCACCGCCGGCAACCCGACTCCCGTGCGCGCGAGCAACGGCGACCTCGTCCTGCTGACCGTCCACAACGGACTCGTCTCGGAAAAGCAGATCATGTCCGGGCAGGCGTCCGCGCAGGACACCCGCCGCGTGTTCGTCGTGCGCAGCCGGGACGACGGCCGCACGTGGAGCGCGGCCCGGGACATCACCGCCGACACCAAGCTGCCCGGCTGGCGGTGGTACGCCACCGGCCCCGGGCACGCCACCCTGCTGCGCCACGGTCCGCACGCCGGCCGGATCGTCGTGCCCGCCAACCACTCCAGCTCGCCTCCCGCCGGCTCGGCCGACGTCGGGACCGAAGCGAAGTACTACGGCGGTCACGACCTCTACAGCGACGACGACGGCCGCACCTGGCACATCGGCTTCACCGACGACCGGACCGACGGCGTCGTCGCCGCGAACGAAACCACCGCGACCGAACTGCCCGACGGCACCCTCTACTTCTCCAGCCGCAACCAGGGCTCCGCCGCCGAACACCGCGTCGACGGCTACAGCTTCGACGGCGGGAAGACGCTGGCGAAGCCCTACCGACCCCAGCCGACGCTCTCCGGGACGAAAGTCGAGGGCAGCGTCCTGCAGACGACCCTCCCGTGGCTGCTCGTCTACTCGGGCCCGGCCGACCCCGCCACCCGCTCGGTCATGCAGCTGCGGCTGAGCACCGACCGCGGCCACACCTGGCGCGCGGGCCCCACGCTCACCAGCGGCCCGGCCGCCTACTCCGACCTGGTCCAGGCCGGCCCCGCCACGCTCGGCGTCCTCTACGAGACGGGCACGGCGGGCCCGTACGAGAAGATCGTCTTCGAGCGGGTGCGTTTGACCCCGGGACAGCTCGGGAACGCCTCCGCCAGGAGGTGATCGCCGTGGCCGGTCTGCTGGGTCCGCGCGTTCCGGGACCGGCGCGGCTGCGGGAGCTGCTGGCCGGCGACGAGCCGGTCGTGGCGCCGGGTGCGTTCGACGCGCTCAGCGCCCGGCTGGTCGAGGCCGCCGGGTTCCCGGCCGTGTACCTGACCGGCTTCGGCACGACGGCGTCGCTGCTCGGCCGGCCCGACGTCGGCCTGCTCACCATGACGGAGATGGTGCAGGCGGCGGGCCGGCTCCGGCAGGCCGTGGAGGTGCCGGTGATCGCCGACGCGGACACCGGCTACGGCAACGCGCTGAACGTCATCCGCACCGTCCGCGAGTACGAAGCCGCCGGGGTCGCGGCGATCCACCTCGAGGACCAGGTCGCGCCGAAGCGCTGCGGCCACCTCGAAGGCAAGCGCGTAGTCCCGGCGGAGACGATGGCCGACCGGGTCCGCGCCGCCGTCGCCGCCCGGCACGACCCCGACTTCCTCCTGATCGCCCGCACCGACGCCCGCGCGGTGGAGGGCCTGGACGCGGCGATCGACCGGGCCCGCCGCTACCGCGACGCCGGCGCCGACATGCTGTTCGTGGAGGCACTGCAGTCCGAGGCGGAGATCGAACGGGTGGCGGACGTCTTCCGCGACGTCCCCTTGCTGTTCAACTGGGCCGAAGGCGGGAAGACGCCGCCGCTGGGCCGGGACCGCCTGCGGGAGCTCGGGTTCCGGCTGGTCATCTGTCCGATCTCGACACTGCTCGCGGCCACCGAGGCGATGCGCGCGGTCCTCGGCCGGATCGCCGCCGACGGCACCCCCGCCGGCGTCGTCCGCGACCTGCCCGGGCTGACGGACTTCGCGGACCTGGCCGGCCTGCCGGAGATCGAGGAGATCGCCGGCCGCTTCGGCGACGGCTGACCATTTTTGTCGGTGCTGCCCGGTAATGTCCTGTCCGTGGAAGCACGGGAACGCATTCAGGAACTCGCCGATCGCATCGTGGTCCTCCGCGACGCCTACTACCGGGGCTCGCCCGTCGTGGCGGACGCGGAGTACGACGCGGTCGAAGACGAGCTGCGCGCGCTCGTCGAAGCGAACCCGGAGCTGACCCCGGACCCGAACCCGCTCGAACAGGTGGGCGCGCCCGCGGTGCTGCACGCACCGATCCGGCACTCGCGGCCCATGCTGTCCCTGGAAAAAGCCACCAAACCCGAGCAGGTCGAGGCCTTCTTCGACCGCTTCCCCGGCCAGCCGGTCGTCGTCATGCCGAAGCTCGACGGCCTGTCGCTCGCCGTCGTCTACGAGGAGGGCCGGCTGCAGCGGGCCGTCACCCGCGGGGACGGCACCACGGGTGACGACGTCACCGTGCTGGTCCGGGCGCTGACCGACGGCATCCCGGAGCGGCTCGACGCCCCCGGCCGGGTCGAGGTGCGGGGCGAGGCCGTCATGCTGCGCTCCACCTTCGCCGCCTACAACGAGGCCCACCCGGACAAGCCGCTGATCAACCCGCGCAACGCCGCCGCCGGCACGCTGCGGGCCAAGGATCCGGCCACCGTCGCCGAACGAAGGCTGCAGTTCTTCGCCTTCGACCTCTACACCGACCCCGACAGCGCGGACACCGACCTCGGCGGCGCGCTGCACACCCTCGGCTTCACCGCGGCCGACATGCGCCGCTGCACCGGCGCGGCGGCCGCGCAGGAGGTGATCGGCGAGATCGAGCGGCGGCGCAACGACCTCGACTACGACCTCGACGGCGCGGTCCTGCGCCTGGCCGACCGGGACGCGTACGCCGCCGCCGGCACCCGGTCGAGCTCGCCACGCGGCGCGCTCGCCTTCAAGTTCGCCGCCGAGGAGAAGACGACCGTGCTGGCCGACGTCGTCTGGGACGTCGGCAAGACCGGCAAGATCGCCCCGGTCGCGTGGCTGGAGCCGGTGTTCGTCGGCGGCACCACGGTCACCCGGGCGACGCTGGCCAACCAGGAGGTCATCAAGGCCCGCGGGATCAAGATCGGCGACACCGTGCTCGTGCGCCGCGCCGGCGACGTCATCCCGTTCGTGGCCGGCGTGCTCGACGCGTCGAAGCGCACCGGCGCCGAGCGGGAGATCGTGCCGCCGTCCACGTGCCCGTCGTGCGGGCAGCCGCTCACCGAGCAGGGCAACAGCCGGGAACTGTTCTGCACCAACGTCGCCTGCCCGGCGCAGACCGTGCGGCGGCTGATCCACTGGGCGTCCCGGGCCGCGGCGGACATCGAGGCGATCGGCGGCGTGTGGATCGAGCGGCTGGCCGAGTCCGGCGACCTCGAACACCCGTCGGACTTCTACCGGCTGACCAAGGATCGGCTGCTGGAGTTCGAGCGCATCGGCGAGGTCTCGGCCACGCGCATGATCGAGTCGATCGACGGCAGCCGGTCGGTCGGGCTGCGCCGGGCGCTGATCGGGCTCGCCATCCCGATGGCGTCCGAGGGGACCGCCGCCCGCCTCTGCCGGGCCGGGTTCGGCTCCCTGGAAGACGTCCTCGAGGCCGGCGTCGACGGGCTGGTGGCCGTCGAGGACATCGGGCCGAAGGTCGCCGCGTCGCTGATCGAGCACCTCACGCGGCTGCGGCCCGAGCTCGAGCGGCTGCGCGAACGCGGCGTTTCGCTGGACGTCCGCGAGGAGGACCTGCCGCCGGTCGTCGCGGCCGGCGCTCCCCTGGCGGGCAAGACGGTGGTCGTCACCGGCTCGATCAGCGACCCGCGGTCCGGCGAGAAGGTGCCCCGGCCGACGTTCCAGCGGCTGTGCGAAAAGGCGGGCGCGACCATCGCGTCGTCGGTGTCGGCGAGCACCGACCTGCTCATCACCGGTGCCGACGTCGGCGCCGCGAAGCTCACGAAGGCGGAGAAGCACGGCGTGACCGTCGCCGACCAGAGTGAAATCTGGCTGCAGCTCATCGAAGCCGGGATCATCTGAAGCAGGGGCTCGTGAGATGCTGCGACCGCGCAGCAGGCCCGAGGGAGAGGCGGCACGGGTGACCACCTGGACCGATGTGATCAACTATGTCCGGACGCGGTACGAGGTCCTGGAGGACACCGACGGCTGGCTCCGGTTCCAGCTGGAGGGCCCGGACGGCCGCACGCAGCAGGTGACCGCGCACCACGTGGAAGAACTGCACGGCGGCGCGTGGGTCGAAATCTCCTCACCGGTCGGCTGGGCCGACAAGATCGACCTGCGCCGCCTGCTTGAACTGGCCGGCAACTCGGCCGTCGGTGGCGCGGCGGTCGTCGACGGCGTGGCCCTGCTCAAGCACACCGTGCCGCTGGAGGACCTCAGCATCGAGCACGAGTTCGAGCGGCCGCTCAAGTCCGTGGTGGCCCGGGCGGACTCGCTGGAGCACGAGCTGACCGCGTCGGACGAGTTCTAGTCCCTACACGTGCATCGCGAGCCAGAGCGCCATCCAGGCGAGGCACGCGAGCGCACCCCCGACTCCGAACGCCAGCAGCACGCGGCGCAACCCCGCGACGACGCCGGCCCGGCCCGACACTTCGGTGATCCCTGCTTCAGTCATGGCTTTCTGGTGCCCCGGGCCGGGGACGGCAAACATCCGGTTCAGGAATCTTCGCCCATCACCAGGCCCTCGATCGTGTGCTTCTGGGTGATCGGAGTGAGGGTGTCGACGACCGGGCAGTCCAGGTGCGCGCGCACGGAGGCCGGCAGGGACGCCCAGAACTCGTGCGTCACGGCGGTGTCGTGGCGCTCGTCGTTGCCCGCGCCCGGCGCGTCGAGGCCGAGCACCAGGACCGGGCGGGACTTCGCCGAGTGGTTCGCGGTGCCGCGGTGCACGGTCAGCGCCGAGCGGATCGAGATGTCGCCCATCCGCGGGAACTTGCGGACGGCCAGGTCGCGGTAGCGCGGGTACGCCTCGCGCGGCGGGAACATGCCGTGGTCGAACGCGGTCCCGTCGTCCCAGTGCGTGCCGGGCGCGATCTCGAAGGGGCCCATGTCGGGCTCGGTGTCCACGGCGGTCACGTTGACGGCGAGCGAGTTCAGCCTGCGGTGGCGGGCCGTCTCCTCCGGCATCGGGAAGTCGCGGTGCCACGGCTGGTCGACGGCGCCGGCGAGCGGGACGTCGAACCCGACCTCGACGATCCGGTAGTCCGGACCCAGCACGGACTCGGCGACCGCGGTGATCCACGGGTGCGCGGCCAGGTCGGCGAAGCCGCGCAGCTGTTCGGGGTGGATCTCGACGTAGAAGCGGTTCGGGCCGCGGCCGACGGCGCCGTCCGGCCGGGCGCGGGCCTCGGCGAACGCGGTGTCGATGTCTTCGCCGAGCCGGGTCACCCACTCCCGGGTGAAGGCCTGGGGCAGGCCGATGATGCCGTCCTCGTACAGGCGGCCGGTCAGGGACTCGACGTCGGCGGCGGTCAACGGCGAGGTCAGGTTCGTGGTCATGGGGACCTCCAAGGCGTCACGACGGCGTGGCGACTTCAGTTTGCAACGTGGCATGCCACGTTGCAAGAGGTACGCTGCGAACGTGAACCCGAAACTGCGGGACGTGGCCGAACACGCCGGCGTGTCGGTGCGAACCGTGTCCAACGTGGTCAACGGCTTCCGCTACGTGGCCCCGGCGACCCGGGAACGCGTGCAGGCGAGCATCGACGCGCTGGGCTACCGGCCGAACATGGCCGCCCGGACGCTGCGGCGCGGCCGGACCGGGCTGGTGGCCCTGGTCGTCCCGGAAATCGACTCGCCGTACTTCGCCGAGCTGGCCGCGCGGACCGTCCGGATCGCCGAACGCCGCGGCCTGACCGTCCTCATCGACCAGACCGACGGCGACGCCGAGCGCGAGAAGCACCTGCTGCACGGCCGGCGCAGCCAGCTCGTCGACGGCGTCCTGTTCAGCCCGTGGGCGGTGCCGCCCGCCGAGCTGGCCGCCCGCACCGACACCGTCCCGCTGGTGCTGCTCGGCGAGCACGACGGCGCGGCCGGCGTCGACCACGTCGCGATCGACAACGTCGCCGCCGCGCGCGAGGCCACCGGGCACCTGCTTGCCACCGGCCGGCGACGCATCGCCGCGCTGGGCATCCAGCCGCGGTCGCTCAACGCGACGGCCCGCCAGCGGCTCGCCGGGTACCGCCGGGCGCTCGCCGAAGCCGGCGTGGCCGCCGAACCGGACCTGGAAGTGCCCGTCCGGCGCTTGCACCGCGCCGACGGCCACCGCGCGATGCTGGAGCTGCTCGACCGGGCCGAGCGACCCGACGCCGTCTTCTGCTTCACCGACGAGCTCGCCCTGGGTGCGCTGCGCGCGGCCGCCGACCGCGGGGTGGCCGTGCCGGAAGACCTGGCGCTGGTGGGGTTCGACGACATCGAGGACGGCCGGTTCAGCGTCCCGGCCCTGACGACGGTGTCGCCGGACAAGGACCGGATCGCGGAACTCGCCCTGGACCGCCTGGCCGCCGAACCCGGGCCGCCGCGTTCGATCGTCGCCCCGCACCGGCTCCTGGTGCGCGGAACGAGCGTCACGCCTCCCGGTTGACCACCCGCAGGATGAGCCACTGGTCGAACCAGGCCCCGGCCGTCGTCACGACGAGCATCACGAGGCCGAGGATCAGGTGGGTGTAGCTGTGCAGCGGCGCGGCGCTGTCGGTGAGCTTCGTCAGTCCGAACTGGAGTCCCAGCCGCAGCGCGAACAGGACGGCGACGAGGACCAGGGCCTGCTTGCTGCGCCAGATCGCGCGCAGGTACTTGCGGCGGCGGGACAGCAGCGTGAACCACAGCGTCAGGTGCACCGCGACGAGCGCGATCGGCAGGAAGACGACCCAGTGGTAGCGGTCGCTGAACTGCAGGCTGAGGTCGTTGCTCGCCACCAGCAGCCCGACGAGCACGAAGTACCAGCCCGGCAGCCCTTCGATCTTCCCGGTCCGGGTTTCGGCTTCCGGCATCTGGAATCGGTTCATGCTCCCGAGCCTTCCGGGACGACCGGCGAGTTCGATCAACCGGCGGTACGAGATTCCGCCGCCGTCTCGTACCCAGGTACGAACTCCGGGCGCGAGCGGAGCGCCGGGCCGCCGGGTGCGGCACCATCGGGCAGGTGACCGACCGGATTCCGTGGACCGGCCGCCGCGGCCCGCTGGTGGCCGAGGCGGTCGTGCTCGGCGTCCTCGTCGTGCTCGACACGGTCTTCGCGGCCCGCGCCGTGCCGGGACAGGGACAGTGGACGACCATCGCGATCGAGTTCGCGCCGGGCGCCGGCCCGGTCGTCGCGGTGCTCGCCGTGCTGCGCCGCCGGTTCCCCGGCCACATCGCCGGGCTGGCCACCGCCGTCTCCGGGCTTTCGCTGCTGGGCTCGGGAATCGCGGCGGGACTGGCGGTCGCGGGCACCAGGCTCCCGCTGCAGCCCGGGGCGGCCGAGACGCTGGCGATCGCGCTGCTGGTCGGGGCCTCCTGCCACCGGCTCTCGCCACGGGCGGCCGCCGTCCAGGCCGTGCTCGGCGGCTGCGCGGCGACGCTCGCCCCGATCCTGCGCTACGGCACCGGCTCCCCCGCCGCGCTCTACGCCGCCGGCGCCGCGGTGGTCTGGGGCGGCGCGCTGGCCGGCGGCCTGGTGCTGCGCGACGCCGACGTCCGCCACCGCGTCGACGTCCTCGAACTCCGCTCCGCCGAACGGCTCCGGCTCGCCCGTGAACTGCACGACCTGGTGGCGCACCAGATCACCGGCATCGTCGTGCGCGTCCAGGCCGCGCACCGGGTCGCCGAACGCACCGGCGGCGACACCGCCACGTTCGCCGAGCTGGAAACCGCGGGTGCCACGGCACTTTCGGCGATGCGCCGGCTCGTCGGCGCGCTGCGGACCGGCGACGAAGACCTCTTCGTGCCGCCCGCCGACCTCGCCACCGCCGTGGACCGCGCGGTGCCCGACGACGACCGCATCCACCTCGACGTCAGCCCGGACCTCGGCGAACTGGCCGTCGCGCCGGAGGTCGTGACCACCGCGCACCGGCTGCTCACCGAGTCGCTCACCAACGTCCGGCGGCACGCGCCCGACGCCGCCGAGGTCCGGGTGCTCGTCCACCACGAACCACCCGGCGAGCTGCGCGTCGAGGTCGTCAACGACGGCGCCGCGCGCCCCGCCCGCCGAGGCGGCTACGGCCTGCTCGGGATGGCGGAGCGGGTCGCGGCGGTGGGCGGTACGGTGCACGCGGGACCGGCGGAGGGCCGGCGCTGGCGCGTGGTCGCGCGGCTGCCGCTGCGGCCGGGCTGACCGCCGCGGGAGGGGAGAGCGGGTTGCCGACGCGAGTGCTGATCGCCGACGACCAGGCGATGGTCCGCGCGGGGTTCCGGCTGATCCTCGAAGGCGAACCGGACATCGAGGTCGTCGGCGAGGCCGCCGACGGCGACCAGGCGGTGCGGCTGGCCCGCGAGCTGCGCCCCGACGTCACGCTGATGGACATCCGGATGCCCGGCGTGGACGGCCTGCGCGCGACCGAACTGCTGGCCGGCCCGGACGTCCCGGACCCGCTGCACGTCGTGATGGTGACGACGTTCGGGCTCGACGAGAACGTGCACGCGGCCCTGCGCGCCGGGGCCTGCGGGTTCCTGCTCAAGGACGCGGGGCCGAACCTGCTGATCGAAGCCGTGCACGCGGCGGCCCACGGCGAAGCGCTCGTCTCCCCCGCGATCACGACCCGGCTGCTCGCGCACTTCACGCGCGGCGCGTCCCGGCCCGCGCCCGAAACCCCGCTCACGCCCCGGGAACTGGACGTCGTGCAGGCCGTGGCGCGCGGCGCGACCAACGACGAGATCTGCCGCTCACTCGTGGTTTCGCTGCCCACGGTCAAGACCCACATCGGCGCCGTCAAACGCAAGCTGGGGGCGCGCAACCGCACCGAAATCGCCATCTGGGCGTGGGAAAGCGGACTCGTCCGCTAGCTTCGGGACGCGCTCGACGACCGTGCGCGCGACGATGTCGCCGAACCGCTGCCGCCGTCGCGAAACCAGCATCACCGCGATGCCCGCGAGCCCCCACGCGAAGCCGTCGACGACCATCAGCAGGTCGCGGACGAAGAACGCGCCCAGCGTCGGGTGGCCGCCGTCGAGGGTCCGGATCCGCAGGCGCAGCCAGCGCATCGCCGGGGTCTGGCCGCCGTGCCGGTAGGGCCACCACACGTTGACGAACACGAGACCGAGGAAGTCCAGCACCATCATCGTGTAGAGGACGACCTTCAGGAACGTCAGCAGGCCCGGGCCGTGCGGGTGGAACAGCCAGACGACGGCGACCGCGAGCAGCAGCATCGGCAGGAAGACGAGCAGCTCGTCGAGCAGGAACTGCACCAGGCGGCGCCCGACGACGCCGATTCCCGGACGGGTCATGCACCCATGATCTCGGGCCCGGCGGCCGGGCGCGCGCTGAGCGCCTCTCATACCCAGGGCCGAGGCCGCGGCGGCGAGTTCGTCCTGCGGGCTGATCACCGGCGGCCGTCGCCGGGCCAGGCTCGGGCGCACCCCACCCGGCGACGAAAGGACTCCCGGTGCGCATCTCCCGGACCGGACTGGCGGCCGCGACGGCCGCCCTCTTCGCGGCGGCGGTGCCCGCCGCGGCCGCGGACCCGCTCACTCCGTACACGACCCAGCAGCTCGAGTGGGGCGCCTGCCCGTTCAAGCCGGGCGCGGACGACGCGCCGACGCAGTGCGCGCTCGTCACCGTGCCGCGCGACTGGGCGAACCCCGCCGCGGGCACGGACTTGACGGTGCAGATCAGCCGCGCCGCGGCCACCGGCGAACGGGAGGGCGCGCTCCTGCTCAACCCCGGCGGGCCGGGCGGCCAGGGCAGCACGCTCGCCGGCCCGCTCGCCACGCTGGAGCCGTCGGTGCACCAGCTCTACGACTTCGTCGGCATGGACCCGCGCGGCACCGGCCACGCGGGCACCGACGACAAGGGCTTCCAGTGCCGGGTGCCGACCGGGCGGCTGCCGCAAGGTCCGCTCGACGCCCGCGACCGGTCGGCCGCGAGCATCGCCGAGCACCGGAAGGTGCCGCGTGCCGTCGCCGAAGCGTGCCAGAGCGACGCGCTCGCGCCGTACGTCACGACGTGGCAGACCGCGCACGACATGGACCTGATCCGCGCGCTGCTGGGCGACGAGAAGCTGAACTACCTCGGCTATTCCTACGGCACCTGGCTCGGCGCCAAGTACGCGTCGCTGTTCCCGGAGCACACCGGCAAGACCGTGCTCGACTCCAGTGTGGACTTCGAAGGCAGGCTGCAGGCGGACTTCGAGGCGTTCCCGGTGATCGACCAGCGGCAGTTCGACGACGTCTACGTGCCGTGGCTCGCGCGGAACTTCGCCGCGCAACTGGGCGGGACGGCCGCGGAAGTCAAGGCGAAGTGGGAGCGCGTCCGGGCTTACTACGCCGGTCAAGGCGTCGCGCCCGACACCTTCGACGGCATCTTCGTCGGCAACGGCAGCGAGCTGCAGTGGCTGCTCGGTGCGGTGGTCTTCCTCGGCGGCGCGGCCGCGCTCGACGGCACCGCGGCCACTCCCCCGCCCGCGCTGGCCGACGCGCTGGACGCCGTGTCCCGCAAGGCGTTCGGCGTCCCGGCCACCGCCGTGACCCCGGCCGTCGTCGCCGCGGCGGCGCCGGACTACACCCAGGCGCCCGGCACCCGGTACGCCGTCGCGTGCGGTGACCAGCCGACCCGGTCCGCAGCCTGGTACAAGGGGCTCAGCGACCGGCAGGGGCCGCGGTACCCGCTGTTCGGGTGGGCCTACGGCCTCGGCGAGACGTGCGGCTTCTGGTCGGACGCGCCGCGGCACGAACTCCCGGACGTGCCCGCTTCGGTGGCGTCGAACATCCTTGTCGTGCAGGGAGAATTCGACCCGCAGACCGGCTACGAGCAGGCGACCGCGGCGGTGCGCTCGGCACGGGTGCCGCTGGTGTCGGTCGACGACTCGCCGTTCCACGGGCAGTACGCGCTGTCCGGCAACCCGTGCGTCGACGGGCTGGTGAACGTGTTCCTCACCAAGAACTCCCGGCCCGGCACCACGACGTGCCCGGGCGTCCCGCTGCCCGGCGAGGACCGGGTGTACCCGGTCGCCGGGCCGGTGCGCGGGGCGGCATCCGTCCAAACGCGACTGTCTACTGAGGATAGTCTGCGGAACAGGGTGCAGGACGAAGTCAGTGCGGTGAACCGCTGACGGCCCGGCCGCGGCGCACCAGGTGCGCCGCGGCCAGCACCCCCGCGATCACCGCGGCGAGCGCACCGGCGACGACGAACGTCCGGCCGAGCCCGGCGGCGTCGATCAGCGGCTGGGCCACCAGCGGCGAGGTGAACTGGCCGAGGAACAACGCCGAGGTCAGCAGGCCCAGCGCCTTCGTCCGCGCGCCCGGCGCGACCGAGGCCACCACCCAGCCGTTGACCGTCGGGTTCTGCAGGCCGATGCCGACGCCGACCACGACCATGCCGAGCGCGGCCGTCCAGAGCGAGCCGGCGGTGCCGATCACGACGAGGCCCACGGCGAACGCGACGAACATCGCCGTCGCCAGCAACGGGAAGCTCCAGCGGGCACGCAGGCGGCGGAAGTTCAGCCCCACCACCGTCATCACCAGGTTGACCGCGGCGATGAGCGCACCCGCGACCGCCGGGCCCGCGCCGCCGACCTGGGCCAGCCAGAACGGCGCCTGCGTCGGCACGGTGTAGAAGACGACGATGCCGAGGAACATCACCGCGTAGAGCCCGAGCAGCCGCGGCTGCCACGGCGAGGAGCCGGAATCCTCGTCGGCGCCGGTCTGGGCGGGTGCTTCGGGAACGTACCGGAGCACGAGGACCAGCAGCGGCACCGCGAGCAGGTAGACCGCGAACGGCCCCCGCCAGCTCACCGCGGCCAGCAGCCCGCCCAGCAGCAGCGCGACGACGCCGCCGAAGCCCATCGCCGCGCCCTGCAGGCCCAGCACGCGGCCGTGCTCGGCGGGCGGGTGGTGGTCGGCGAGCAGCGCGGTCGCCGTCGTCATGACACCCGCGATCCCGACGCCGAGCAGGGCCCGCCCGGCGAGCAGCGCGGGCAGGGAGTCGAGGAAGAGGCCGGAGCCGCCGCCGACGGTGTAGAGCACCAGGCAGGCGGCGAGCACGGGGACGCGGCCGGTCCGGCCGCTGAGCCGGGCCAGCAGCGGCGCGGACACCATGATCGCCAGCCCCGGCAGGGTCAGCACGAGCCGCACGAGCAGTTCGGCGTGCGGCTCGGCGGCGAAGTGCTTTTCCATCCCGGGCAGCGCCGGGGTGATCGTGGCACTGGCCATGATGGTCATGGTGCTGACGCCGAGCAGCGTCGCCGGCAGCGCTCTCGGGGGCCGCCGCACGTCGGCGAGCGTCGTCTCGGTCATGGTTGCGACGCTAGGACCTCGACCATGCTGGAGGTCAAATCTCCGTACTGCTGTCGATGCGCCGCGGCAGAACTTCGCGCTCCAACCGCGCCCGGATCGCCGCGTGGGTGACCGCCAACGCCTAGCGCGGCACCAGCGACACCACCGCGTCGACGAGTGCCGGGCCGTCGAGCAGGACCGGGTCGTTGTGGTCGGCGTCCGGGATCTCCACCAGCCGCGCCGAGGCCGCCGCGGCCACCTCGCGGCTCTGGGCCGGCGGGACGATCGAATCCCGGCCGCCGAGGACCACCACGGTCGGGACGCGCAGGCGGGCGACCTCGTCCCGCACCGGGAACCGGTCGCGCAGCAGGAGCCGCACCGGCAGGTACGGGTAGACCTCGGCGCCGACGTCCGCCAGCTCGGTGAACGGCGACCGCAGCAGGAGCCCGGCCGGCGGGTGCTCGAGGGCGAGTTCGGCCACCACCGCGCAGCCGAGGCTTTCGCCGTAGAAGAGGATCCGGCCGGGCGGCACCCGGCGGTCCTCGGTGAGGAAGCGCCAGGCCGCGCGGGCGTCGAGCGCCAGGCCGTCCTCGCTCGGGTCGCCGGGGTTGCCGCCGTAGCCGCGGTAGTCGAACACCAGCACCGCCAGCCCCGCCCGCGCCAGGCTCGCCGCCAGCGGCGCCCGGTCGGCGCGGTTGCCGCCGTTGCCGTTTGCCACGAGCACGGTCGCGATCGGTTCCCCTCGAGCGGGCCGGATGAACCACGCGCCCAGGTCGAGGCCGTCGGCGGTGCGGAGCCGGACGTCCTCGGCACCGGGCAGCACGGTGCCGGCCGCGGACACCGGCGTGGTGTCCGGCAGGTAGATCAGGCGGCGCTGGAAGACCCACACGAGCGCCAGCACCAGCACGACGACCAGCACCAGCCCGAGCAGCACCCGCACGACCACGGCTCTGGTCAAGCGAACCGCCCGGGAAACAACCAGGCCGCGCGGACGTTGTAGGAGACGATGACCATTCTCCGATTCTCCGTCCTCGGCGACTCGCTCGCCGCCGGAGTCGGCAGCACGCGCCCCGAGGACACCCTCGGGCAGCGGCTCGCGCGGCGGCTTCGGGCCGAGGGCCACGTGGTGCGGCTCCAGGGCTACGGCGTGCCCGGCGCCCGTTCGGCCGACCTGGACCGCCAGGCCGGCGCCGCCCTGCGCGACGGCGTCGACCTGGCGCTGGTCGTGATCGGCGCGAACGACCTGGCCGGGTTCGTCGCGCCGGCCGTCGGTGCCCGCCAGCTGCACGACGCCGTGGCCCGGCTCGTCCGAGCGGGCGCCCGCGTGCTGGTCGTGCCCGCGCCCGACCTGGGCATCGTGTCGCGGGTGCCGGGGCCGTACCGGCAGCTGGTCTCCGCGGCGAGCGGCCACTACGCGAGCGAGCAGGCAGCCGCCGCGATCCGCGCCGGCGGCGCGGTGGCCACCGCGGGCCCGCAGCTCACGGCACGGTTCGCGGCCGACGCGACGCTGTTTTCGGCGGACCGGTTCCACCCGTCGTCGGCCGGCTACGCGGTGATCGCGGACGCCCTGGCGCCCCATCTGGTGGCGGTGGCGGCAGACCTCGCCGCCTGATCGCGTCCGCTGGCGCCCCACCTGGTCGCGGCCGACCTCGCCGCCCAACGGCTCAGTAGACCCCGTGCAACAACTCGACCACCTCCGCCACCGACGGCAGCCGAGGCGCGTTCTTCGTGACAGCATCGGCCACCGCGTCCGCCGCGATCGCCGGGATCTCCCCACGGCTCACGCCGAGTTCGCGCAGCCGGCGCTTGATCCCGATCGCACCGGAAATCCCGCGCACCGCCTCGATCGCCACGTCCGGCCCGGGCGGCAGGCGCAACGCCCGCCCCGTCGCTTCGTACGCCTCCGCGGCCGCCGGTGCGCTGAAAGCCATCACCTCCTCCAGCACCGCCGCCAGCGCGACGCCGTGCGGCGTGCCCGTGTGCGCGGTCAGCGCGTGGCCGATTCCGTGGACCAGCCCGAGCCCGGACAACGTCAGCGCGTGCCCGGCCAGGTGCGCGCCGAGCATCAGGCCGGACCGGGCCTCCAGGTCGCTGCCGTCGCGGCAGGCCACCGGGAGCCAGCGGCCGACCAACGAAACCGCCTGCGTCGCGTACGCCGCGGAGAACGGCGTCGACCCGCGTGACGCCAGCGACTCGATGCCGTGGACCAAAGCGTCCAATCCGGACGCCGCGGTCACCGCGGCGGGCAGGCCGAGCGTCAATTCCGGGTCCAGGACGGCGATCCGCGGCCGCACCGACGAGTGTCCGATGTAGACCTTCCGGCGGGTGCACCGGTCCTCGGTGACGCCGAAGCCGTTGGTCTCCGCGCCGGTGCCCGCGGTGGTGGGCACCGCGATCAGCGGCAGGCCGTCGGCCGCGTCCCACAGCCGGTCCGCGTCCGCCGCGGCCGCGCCCGGGTTGCCGGCCAGCAGGGAGATGCCCTTGGCCGCGTCCAGCGCCGAGCCGCCGCCGAGCGCGAGCACCGTCGCGACGCCGAATCCGCGCAGCCGTGCGGCCCCGCGGTCCAGCTCCGCCGTCGACGGGTTCGGGCCGACGTCCTCGTGCACGGCGTGCTCGATCCCGGCCGCCGCCAGGATCTTCTCCACGCGCCCGACGATCCCGGTCGCCCGCAGGCCGCGGTCGGTGACCACGAACACCCGCGCGTGGCCCAGGGACTCGACGAAGGCGGGCAGCTCGGCCAGGACGCCGGGACCGTATTCGGTCCGGCCCGGCGCCACGGACAACCGCGTCAGATCCGCCACCGCGCCACCGCTTCCTCGTCGAGTTCGACGCCCAGACCGGGCCGCGGCGGAACCTCCAGCTCGCCGGAAGGCGTGATCGTCAGCGGTTCCGCCAGCATGAAGTCGCGGCGTTCGGGCGTCCAGCCGGGCGGGTCCCACGGGACCTCGAAGTACGGGCCGCCGCCGACCCCGGCCGAGACGTGCAGGTTGGCCAGCACCCCGATGCCGTTGGTCCAGCTGTGCGGGGTGAACGCGCGGTGCTTGAGCCGCGCGAGCTCGGCCAGCGTCCGGGCGCGGTGCAGGCCGACCGCGAGCACGACGTCCGGCTGGTAGACGTCGAGGACGTCTTCTTCGAGGTACCGCAGCAGTTCCGGCACCGAGTGCTGCATCTCCCCCGCCGCGATCCGGACGCCCGGGTTCTCCGCCCGCAGCGTCCGGAAGCCGGCGAGATCGTGGTAGGGCAACGGTTCCTCGACCCAGAGGACGTCCAGTTCGGCCAGCCGCCACACCAGCCGGCGGGTGTCCGCCAGGTCGGTCGCGGCGCTCGTGTCGCCCGCCATCCGCCAGGACTGGTTGAGGTCCACCATGATCGCGAAGCCCGGGCCGAGCGCGTCGCGGACGGCCGCCACCGCGGCGACGCCGACTTCCACGCGGTCGCGGGCGATGCGGATCTTCATCGCCCGGAACCCGGCTTCCCGCGCGCGCAGGGCCGTTTCGACGCGCTCCTCCGGCGGCTTCAGCTCCGCGGAAGAGGCGTACGCGGGCAGCGAGCGCGCGGCGTTCCCGAACAGTGTCGCCACCGGCAGGCCGGCGACCTGGCCGATGACGTCCCAGAGGGCGGCTTCGAGGGGCCAGAAGCGGCCGCCGTGGAAGTTCGCCGTTTCGATGGCCTCGACGTGTCGCACGATGTCGAGGGGATCCTGGCCGAGGAACAGGTGCTCGACGGCCTCGAAGCCGGCCATGGTGTCGCCGGAGCCGATGCCGGTGACGCCGTCGTCGGTGTGCACGCGCACGATCGTGGCGTCGAAGTGCCGGCGCGGGTCCGGGTCCCAGGCCGCGTGCAGCGGCGGGTCCAGCTCCCGCCGCAGCCGGTCGAGGGTGATGGCCGTGATCCGCACGCGGTCGACGGTAGGAGCCGCCGGAAACGCCGGGCAAGCGGCGGCGGGAGATCGCAACGCGCGTTGCGCTCACGCCAACCGCCGCTTGCTACGTTCGCGGCATGCCCGACGACCCGCGCCACCCGGGACACGGCCTCCGCCGCGACCTCGACCTCCTCGAAGCGCTCGCCTCCCCCGAGGCCCAGCGCGCCGGCGGGCTGGGCGTCGTCCGGCTCGCCCGGCTCACCGGGCGGGAGAAGAGCCAGGTCTCGCGGGCGCTCAAGGCGCTCGCCGAAGAAGGCGTCGTCGAACGGGATCCCGACACGCTCGGGTACCGGCTCGGCCACCGGTTGTTCTCGCTCGTCGCCCGGACCGTCGACGACCGGCTCGTCCGCGCCGCCGAACCGGTCCTGCGGGAGCTGTCGGCCGACCTCGAGGAGACCGCCCACCTCTGCGTCCTGCGCGGCCAGGAGGTGCTCACCGTGCTTTCGGTGTCCGGGCACTCCTTTCGAGCGCCCGGCTGGGAAGGCCGCGGGGTCCCGGCGCAGCGCACGTCCGCCGGGCGCGTGCTGCTGCTCGACGCCTCGCCCGACGACCTCTACGTCCGGTTCCCTCAACCATCCGAAGTGGACACATTGCCGACACTGTGGACGAAGATCCAGGACGCCCGCCGGGACGGCTACGCGCGCGTCCAGGAAGAGTTCGAGGCGGGCCTGGTCGGTGTTTCGGCGCCGGTGCGGGACTTCCGCGGCCGGGTCGTCGCCGCGCTCAACGTCTCCGCGCCCGCCGGACGGCTCGGCGACCGGCTCGACGACGCCGGCCGGGTCACCGCCCGGGCCGCCGCGAAGGTTTCCGCACAACTGGGCTGGGAGCGCGGATGACCGACGTCCACAGTGGACGTCAGCGGGTGGTGAACGCGCCGCCGTTGACGTGCAGCGTCTGGCCGGTGATGTGGCGGGCTCCTTCGGAGGCCAGGAAGTACGTCGTCTCCGCGATGTCCCGGGGGTGGCCGGCGCGGCCATTGTGGGTTGCCGCGATCAGCGCCTCCCGCCGCTGATCGGACAATCGGCCTTGGAAGAACTCGGTTTCGGCGATGTAGCCGGGTGAGACCAGGTTGGCGGTCAAGCCTTTCGGGCCGACCTCCGACGAGAGCCCGGCGGTCCACGCCGCCAGCGCCGCTTTCGCCGCCCCGTAGGAACCCGACGCGTATTCGGCGCCGATCGACCCGACGGTGACGATGGTGCCGCCCGGCCGCAGCTTGCCGAGCACCGCGGTCGTCGTCAGCACGGCGCTGAGCAGGTTGGCGTCCAGGTTCGCCCGCCACGCCGACAGCACGCCCGCCAGGCCCGGGCCCCGCTCGCCGCCGAAGTCGGTGTTGCCGCCCGCCATGTTCACGACGACGTCGAGGTCCGGGCCCAGCTCGTCCGCCAGCCGGGTCACCTGCCCGGGATCAGTGGCGTCGCACGGGATCGGCCGGACGTCCAGCTCCTCCGCCACGCGCTCGAGGCGCCCGGCGTCCCGGCCGGTGACGACCACGGTGTCGCCGGCCGCGCGGAAGCGGGCGGCGACCGCCTTGCCGAGCCCGCTCCCGCCGCCGGTGACCAGCACTATTCGACTCACGGCAACTCCTCCTCTGCTATGTTTAGCTCTAAACGTAGCAACGCGGAGGCGACGGTGTCCAACGACGGCTACCCGATGGAAGCGATCCTGCGCTGGCCCGCGGCCGACATCGCGGCGGCGTGGCAGCGCGAGCTGCCCGGCGTGCGGACGGAGTCCATCGAGGTCATCACGCCCGCGTGGCGCATCGCCAAGCTCCTCGCCGACGACCGGCGCCGGACGCTGGCCGAGCTCGGGATCGATCCGTCCACGCTGGACCTGCTGAGCGTGATCCGGCGCGCGGGACCGCCGTACGAGCTGACGACGCGCGAGATCACGCGCCGCACGCTGGTCACCGCGGGCGCGATCTCCCAGCGGATCACCCGCGCCGAGCAGGCCGGGCTGGTGGAACGGGCGCCGTCCCCGGTGTCGCGCCGCGCGGTCGCGGTCAAGCTCACCGATGCCGGCCACGCCCTGATCGAGGCGACCGTGCGCCGGCTGCTCGAGCACGAAGCGGACCTGCTCGGCGGGCTGACGCGGGACGAGCGCACGACGCTCACCGGCCTGCTCGCCAAACTGGAGGCGACGCTGCACCCGCGCGTCTCCCCCGAGCGAGGGGACGGCTGATACCTCGGCGGGAGGTCGCGGCGCCCCGGCGTGGACAGACTCGGGACCATGACCGCACCGACCGTCGTCCACCCGCCGCGATGGGCCGTCCTGGCCGCGCACGCCGTCCCGCTCGTCACCCTGCCGTCCGGGATCTGGCGGCTCTTCCTCGCCGGCGGCGCCGACCTCGGGCTGCGCCCCTGGTACGCCATCGGATTCGGCGAAGCCGCGTACATCGTCGGGCTGAGCGTCGTCTCCGAAGCACTGGCCCTGCTCACACTCGGGCTGGTCCGGCCGTGGGGCGAGCGCGTCCCCCGGTGGATCCCGCTGCTCGGCGGCCGGCGGGTCGCGCCGTACGCGGCGATCGTCCCGGCGGCCGCCGGTGCGCTGGCGCTCGCGGTGATCTGGGCGTACGCGTTCCGGGACTTCCCGGGGTTCGGGGCCGTGACGTTCGCGGGTCCGGGCTGGCACGCCCTGCTGGTCGCCTGCTACCTGCCGCTGCTGCTCTGGGCACCGCTGCTGGCCGCCGTCACGTGGGCGTATTGGCGACGGCGCTGCCGCGTGTAGCGAGCCGGGCGCCCGGGTATCCCGCCGGTACTTCGGAAAGGGAGCTGACATGGGTCTTCTCATCGGGCTGCTGGTGATCTGGGCGGTCCTGGCCGTCCTCGGCATCGTCATCAAGGGGCTGTTCTGGCTGATCATCGTCGGCGCGGTGCTGTTCGTCGCGACCGCGGTGATCGGGTTCGTCAAGCGGGAGGCGCTCAGCCGGCGGCACTGACTGCCCGACATCACGGTTTCGCGCCGGAAATGGCCGTTCATTCAGCAGTCGGGTCGTACGCGTGCTATTCGATCTCTATGACCGAATCACCGAACTACCCGAACTATCCCGAATCCGCGGCGGCGGGGCAGCCCGCCGCCGCGCCGGCGCGGCCCAGCACGGTCGAGGGCGCTTTCTGGGCGTTCATCGCTTCGACTGTCCTCAGCCTCGTCGGCGGTTTCCTGATCTTCGCAAGCCGTGACGCGATCGCCGACACACTGCGGAATTCGAACAGACAAAGCGGCGGTTCCCTGACCGACGCGCAGATCGACCAGGCCGTCACGATCACGATGGTCATCGCGCTCGTGATCGCGGTGGTCATCGCCGCGCTGTACCTGCTGTTCGCGTTCAAACTGCGCGCCGGCCGGAACTGGGCGCGGATCGTGCTCACGGTCATCACCGCCCTGCAGCTGCTTTCGGTGCTGGTCGGGCAATCCACCGTGCTCGGCTACATCAGCGTGGTCGCCGCCGTCGTCGGCGTGGTGTTGTCGTTCCTGACGCCGTCGAACGCCTACTTCGCCGCGAACAAGCCCATCCGCTAGGCCTTCCGCCGGGCCCGCCGGTGCGGCGGGCCCGGCTCAGCCGGCGTGCTCGATCACGAACGCCGTCAGGAAGCCGAGCGTGGCGAGCAGGCCCGTGTAGAGCTCGGTGCGTTCGAAGGCTTCCGGGATCATGGTGTCGGCGATCATGGCCAGGATCGCCCCGGCGGCCACCGCCGTGATCGCGGCGATCGCCGCGGGCGAGGCCGAGCGCAGGAGGACGTTCCCCAGCAGCGCGGCGGCCCCGCTGGCGAGCGCGATCCCGCTCCAGACCCCGAAGACGTAGCCGGCACCGCGGCCGGCCGTCTTCATCCCCGCCGCGCTGGACAGTCCTTCCGGGACGTTCGAGATGAACACCGCCGCCAGCACCGTGAGCCCGACTCCCCCGCCGCCGAGCAGGGAAACGCCGAGCACGACGGACTCCGGGATCCCGTCGAGCAGGGCACCGACGGCGATCGCGGCACCACTGCCGGAACTGTCCTGTTCGGACGGTTGCTGACCACCGGAGCGCTTGCGGTGCCGGGCCCCGCGCCGCGCGAGGACGACGTTGATCGCGACGTACACGACGGCACCGCCGAGAAAGCCGCCCGCGGTCGGCCCGAGCCCGCCGGCCCGCTGCGCCTCGTCGACGAGGTCGAAGGCCAGCGCGGAGATGAGCACCCCGGCCCCGAAGGCCATGATCCCGGCGACGACCCGCCGCGACACGCGAAGCCACCACGCGACGGCGGCGCCGAGCACGAGCGCGACCCCGCCGACGAGGCCCCACAGCCCCGCCTCCACCCATTCCGGCATGCAGGCCACCTTCCGTCCGACAGCGGGTTCGCGAGGGGGCTACCCGGTGACGGCGACGGGGACACGCGGGAAGCACCGCCGGTGCCGCGGACCACGCGGCGAACCGGACCATTCGCCCGGCTGCCGGAGCCGGACGCGGGTCACCAGGCCGGGGTGTGCCGGCTCAGCGGCCGTCCCACGGGCGGCCCGCCAGCAAGTTGGCCTCCCACCGCACCGCCGTCTCGCACAGCGCCGCTTCCGCGCCGCGCCGGTGGGCGATCACTTCGTCGTCGCACCACAGCATCAGCGCCGTCGCTCCGTCCGCCGTCGGGGTCAGCCCGACCACCCAATGGTGGCCGCCGAGCGCCAAGACGCGTTCGGCCGTGCTCCAGCGGCCGCGGGACCCCGTCACCGTCCACGCCGGACTCCGTGCGAGCTCCCGGACCGATGCCGGGCGCTGGTCGTTCATCCCGCCACTGTCGCACATCGGGCGGCCGGAACCCGGTCACCGGCCCGTCGACCCGTCGATCAGCTCGCGCAGGATGTCGGCGTGGCCCGCGTGCCGGCCGGTCTCCTCGATCATGTGCACCAAGGCCCAGCGCATCGACGGTGGCGTCCGGCCGGGACGGACGACCGGTTCGCTCAGGTCGGCGCACGCGTCGATCACCGCGTTTGCCTCGGCGACCGCCGCGCGGTAGCCCGCCAAGAGCGCGGCGGCCGATTCCCCGGGCAGCGGCCGGAAAGTCGCCTGCCAGTCGGCGGTCGGCTCGCCGAGGAACGTGAAGCGCTCGACGTGGGTCAAGTGCCGGACCAAGCCCAGCAGGGACGTGCCCGACGGCACGCCGGGCGTGCGGACCTGCGGTTCCGGCACGCCCTCGGCCTTGGCCGCCACCGCGGCGCGCAGCTGGTCGAGGAACCCGCGCAGCACGTCCTTCTCGGCGGGGCCGGTCCGCGGGGGCGGCGTGTCGCGACGGCGGGGCATGGTCGGTCCTCCTCGGACGGTCATCGGGCTCGGCGGATCAGCAGGATGTGGTCGACGACCTCGGCGACCTGGCCGCCGGGTCCGGTGGCCCGGCGGGACAGGGCTTCGGCGCGCGAGACGGTCCACTCGCCGGCGTCGAGCTCGAGCGATCGGGCCACTTCCCGGGGCGCGGTGAACCGGGCTTCCTGGTCCCACGACCACGGCGCGACCGAACCGTGGTCGACGACCAGCAGCCGTCCGCCCGGCTCCAGCGCGTGCGCGGCCCGGCGCAGCACGCCGGTGCGCGGGAACGCGAAGGACGTGTGCAGGTAGTGCGCCGAGACGAGGTCGAAGCGGCCCGCGGGGAACGTCTCGGCCAGGTCGTGGCGTTCGGCGGTGACGCGGTCGCCGAGCCCGAGGGCGTGCGCGCGCTCGGCCAGGCCCGCGGTCGCGACGCCGGAGATGTCGGCCGCGGTCACGCGCCAGCCTCGGCGGGCGAGCCACAGCGTGTCGCCGCCGGCGCCGCTGCCCAGGTCGAGCGCCGTGCCGGGCGGCAGGTCGGCGACGGCTTCGGTGAGCCGGACGTTCGGGCGGGGTTCGCCCCGCCGGCCCGCGTAGCAGGCGTCCCAGAATTCCGTGGCAGTCATGGCTCCACCGTGGCTCGGCCGTGCCGGAGTGGCACGCTTTCTTGCGGTTTCGGCAAGATGGCCGGGTGAGCGACGACATCGACGACGTCCTGCACGCGGTCGGCCCCCGGCTGCGGGCGCTGCGCCGCACCCGCGGGCTGACGCTGGCCGAGGTCGCCGGCACCACCGGGGTGTCGGAAAGCACGCTGTCGCGGCTGGAGAGCGGGCAGCGGCGGGCCAGCCTGGAACTGCTGCTGCCGCTGGCGCGCGCCTACCGCGTCCCGCTCGACGACCTCGTCGGCGCGCCCCGCACCGGCGACCCGCGCGTCCACCTCGCGCCGATCCACCGCTACGGCATGACGTTCGTGCCGCTGTCCCGGCGGCCGGGCGGCATGCAGGCGTACAAGATGCTGATCCCGGGCAGCGACCACCCACCGGAGCCGGTCCACCAGACCCACGACGGCCACGAGTGGCTCTACGTGCTCCACGGGCAGCTGCGGCTCGTCCTCGGCGAGCACGACCTGGTGCTGCCGGCGGGCGAGGCAGCGGAGTTCGACACGACGCTCCCCCACTGGCTCGGCAGCGCCGACGGGAAGGCCGTCGAGCTGCTCATCCTCTTCGGGCAGCACGGCGAACGCGCGCACCTGCGCGCCCGCGCCACCCGGGACTGAACGGGTGTCCGTGCGGTGTCAGGCCGGTGTCAGGCGGTCCCGCGAACGTGGTCGGCACAACCACAGCGCACACAAGGGGAAAACGCCATGACCGTCTTCACCACGCCGGAACCGATCACCGCCACGCTGACCACCGCCGGCGCCCACGTGCGGATCGCCGCGAGCGACCGCGCGGACACCGTCGTGCGGGTCGAGCCGGTGAACCGCGACAGCAAGTCGGACGTGAAGGTCGCCGAACAGACCGAAATCGCCTTCACCGGCGGCGAACTCACCATCAAGACGAACAAGCCCGGCGCCAAGAACGGGTCGGTCGCCATCACGCTCGAGCTGCCCGCCGCGTCCCGGCTGGTGCTGCAGACGACGTGGACGGACGTGCACGCCGACGGCAGCCTCGGCGCCTGCGAACTGGACGTGGCGTCCGGCCGGGTGGAGCTCGACCGGATCGCCGCGCTGCGCGGCCGTCTCTCGGCGGGCGACGTCGCGGTCGGCCACGTCGCCGGGACCACCGAGCTCGACGGCGGCACGGCGGACGTCCGGCTCGGCGAGGTCGAGGGCACGCTGCGGTGCCTGGGCTCGACCGGCAAGGTGTGGATCGGGCGCGCCCGCTCCGACGTCGGCTTCACCGGCTCCAGCGGCCGCTTCGAGGTCGGCCGGGCCGACGGGAGCGTCTCCGCCGAGGCGGCGAACTGCCCGATCCGGATCGGCCTCCTGACCGGCGGCCGGGCGGAGTTGACGAACGCGTCCGGTGGCATCGAGGTCGGCGTCGGCGAAGGTGTCGCCGCGTCGGTGGACGCGGACAGCACCAAGGGCACCGTGCGCAACTCGCTGCCCGAGCCCGCCGGCGAGGCGGCGGACCGGGTCGAGATCCACGCCCGCACGCGTCGGGACGACATCGTCGTCCACCCCGCCTGACGGCTTCGCGCGGCCGGGGATCGATTTCCGGGGAAGCGGCGGGCGAACCCGCTCCCGGCCGCGCGAACTCCCAGGGTTCTCCCAGAACCTCCCAGGAACCGGCCAGGCGGGCGGGCCAGGCTCGCCGCATGACCACCATCGAAGTGCGCGGGCTGACCAAGCGGTACGGTCCCGACACCGTCGTCGACGACCTGTCGTTCACCGTCGAACCCGGGCAGGTCACCGGGTTCCTCGGGCCGAACGGCGCGGGCAAGTCCACGACCATGAAGCTGATCCTGGGACTCGCGGCGCCGACGCGCGGGTCCGCCACCATCGGCGGGCGCCGCTACCAGGACCTCCCCGTCCCGCTGACCGAAGTCGGCGCGCTGCTCGACGCGGGCGCCGTCCACGGCGGCCGGAAGGCCCGCGACCACCTGCTGACCCTTGCCGTGAGCAACGGGCTCCCGCGGCGCCGGGTCGGCGAGGTGCTGGCCCGCACCGGGCTGGAGAGCGTCGCGGGCAAGCGCGCGGGCGGGTTCTCGCTCGGCATGCGGCAGCGGCTCGGCATCGCGGCGGCGCTGCTCGGCGACCCGCGCGTGCTGATCTTCGACGAGCCGGTGAACGGGCTCGACCCCGAAGGCATCCGCTGGATCCGCGACTTCATGCGCGCCCTGGCCCGCGAGGGCCGCGCCGTGCTGGTCTCCAGCCACCTGATGAGCGAGATGGCGCAGACCGCCGACCACCTGGTCGTGATCGGCCGCGGCCGGCTCGTCGCCGACACCGCCGTGAGCGAGCTCGTGCGCGGCGAAGGAACCGTGCTCGTCCGCACGCCCGACGCCGGCTTCGCGCGGCTGCTGGCCACCGCGGGCGCCACCGTCCGGGAAGGCGTCGAAGCTTCGCTAGTGGTGTCCGGCCTGACCAGCGGGGAGATCGGCAAGCTGGCGGCGTACCACGGCGTTTCGCTCGCCGAACTGACCCCGCAGCGCGTCTCGCTCGAAGACGCCTTCATGGAACTGACCCGCGACAGCGTCGAGTACGAGGGAGCGAGCGCGTGAGCTTCGCCCGGACCGTCCACGCCGAGTGGATCAAGCTCCGCAGCCTGCGTTCGACGTGGTACACCCTGGCGTGCCTGTTCGCGGCCGGGCTCGGCATCACCGCCCTCGGCATGAACGCCGCCGGGAAGGCGTACGCCGAGGACCCGCAGGCGTGGGACCCGACCAACCGCAGCCTGACGACGTACATCGTCGCGCAGCTGATCATCGGGGTGCTCGGCATCCTGGTCGTCACCGGCGAGCACACGACCGGGCTGATCGGGACGTCGCTGATCGCCACACCCCGCCGCCACCGGCTGCTGGCGGCCAAGGTCGTGGTGGCCGTGGGTGTCGCGGTGCTGGCGGGACAGGCGCTGATGTTCGCCGCGTTCGTCCTCGGCCAGGCCGTGTTGGGCACGCAGGACCTGCCACGGGCGTCGCTCGGCGATCCCGGCGTGCTGTCCGCGGTGACGGGCGGCGGCCTCTACCTGGCGGCGATCGCCCTCCTGGCGATCGGGCTCGGCACCCTCATGCGCGCGACGGCGGGCGCGCTCGCGACGCTGGTCGCGATCGTGTTCCTGGTCCCCGGGCTCGCCGGCCTCTTCCCGGCGTGGGTGCGCGGGCTGTTCCTCTACTGGCCGACGCTCGGCGGGTCCGCGGTCCTGAAGACGCTGCCCGACCCGGACTTCCCGCACCCGTGGCTCAACCTGGGCGGGATGTGCGTGGGGGTGGCGGCGGTGCTGGCGGCGGCGTTCGTGGTGTTCCGGCGACGGGACGTGTGATGCGCGAGGTGGTCCGCGGTCTGCTGTCTGCGGCCGCGGCGCTGCTGGCGATGACGGTGGTGGCGGCGGCTGGGTTGCTGCCGCTCGGTGCCGGCGGGTTGACGGCGCCGGTGGTCGCGTTGGCCGTGGGTGGGTCGGTGGACGTTTCGCTCGTGGGGCTGCCGGTCGGTGTTCATGGCGTTTTCCGTGGTGTGCCGCTCGGGGTTTCCCTTGCGGGGGCGGTGGTTCTGGGGTGGCTGCTGCTGCGGGGTCGCGAGGGGTTGCTCGTGCGCGGGGCGGTGGCGGTGGTGGCCTTCGCGGGGGCGTTGGGCGGGATTGCGTTGTGGGCCGGGGGAAAGGTGGGCCTGCCGGGTGGAGTTGGTGCGCCACGGGGTTGCGTTTCGGCGCGGTTGCCGGTTCCCGGCGCCGGATCGCCCGCGGGGGTGGGTGCGGCGTGGCCGGGCGGGCTCGGCGCCGGCCCCTCCGCCGGCGTGAGCGCGGCATGGCCAAGCGCGCTCGGCACCGGACCCTCCGCCGGAGCCGGCCAGGCCCTGCCGGGTGGACTCGGCGCCGGATTCCCCACGGGAACCGGCCTACCCTCCCCCGCCCACCTGGACGCCGCGTTCTCCGTGGCTGCCGGGCCCACCGTCGCCGGCGCCTCGGCCTTCGCGCTCGTGGTCGTCGCAGCCTGCTGGCTGATCGCGCGTTTCCCTTCCACCACAACAACCCTGCGCACCCTGCGCTGGCCACTGGCCGGGTTCGCCGTCCTCTGCCTCACCGTCGCCGGCGTACTCGGCGGCGCCAAAGCAGCGGGCGCCGTCCTGCTCGTCCTCCCCCAGCTGCTGCCCGCCGCCGTCCTGACCGGTCTCGGCGTCCCGTGGCACCTCACCTCCACCGGCCTGCTCTCCTGCACCCCGGACACCGGCTTCCCGGCCACCCACTGGATCGCCGCCGCCGTCCTCCTCGGCCTCGGCGTCGCGGTCGCCCTCCGTCGGCGCCTCCCGCCCCTGCGCCAAGCCGCGGAACTCGGTGCGGTCGTCGGCGGTGTCCTGGCCGTCACGGCCCTGCTGTCCCGGTTCTCCGTCGACCTCTCGGTGACCGTGTTCCGCTTCTCGGTCCCCGTCCTCGGCGCGGATCTGGCCGCGAACCCGCTCCTGGCCCTCGTCGCCGGGGCCGCGGGCGGAGCCGTCGCGGGACTCGCCGGCACCCTGCTCGTCCGCGCGTTCTCCGTATCCTCGCGGGCATGGACGAGATGACCCGGCTGCTGGTCGTGGACGACGAACCCACCGTCCGCGAGCTGCTCTCCGCCGCGCTCCGGTTCGCCGGGTTCCGGGTGACCTCCGCGGCGACGGCGGGCGAAGCCGTCGCCGCGGCCACCGAAGAACCGCCCGACCTGGTGCTGCTGGACGTCATGCTGCCGGACACGGACGGCTTCGAAGTGGTCCGGCGGCTGCGCGAGCGGCACCTCCCGGTGCCCGTCCTCTTCCTCACCGCGCGCGACGGCCAGGCCGACAAGGTCGCCGGCCTGTCCCTCGGCGCCGACGACTACGTCACGAAACCCTTCGACCTGGCGGAGCTGATCGCGCGGATCCGGGCGATCCTCCGCCGGACCGCGGGGCACCCGGCCGCCGTGCTGAGCGTGGGCACCCTCGCCCTCGACGCGGACGGCAGGCAGGTGACGCGCGCGGGCCGCCCCGTCCGCGTGTCCGACACCGAGTTCCGGCTGCTGCGCTACCTGATGGAGAACGCCGGCCGGGTCGTGTCCAAGGCGCAGATCCTCGACCGCGTGTGGCGCGAGGACTTCGGCGGCGACGCCAGCATCGTCGACACCTACATCTCCTACCTGCGCCGCAAGGTCGACACCGAGGAGCCCAAGCTGATCCACACCGTGCACGGCGTGGGCTACGTGCTGCGCGAGCCCCGGCGGTGAGGCGGCTGTCGCTGCGGGCGCGGCTGCTGCTGCTCACCGCGGGTCTCCTGCTGGCCGGCCTGACCCTGATCAGCGCGCTCGTCGCCGACCGGCTGGAACGCTTCCAGCTCGGCCGCCTCGACGGCCAGCTGCGCTCGATGACCGAGCTCGTCTCCCTCGCGGCGAACCCGGCCCCGGCTGGGAATCCTGCCGTCCGGCCGGACCTCCTCGACCCCGCGCTCGACCTGTTCGGCAGCCCCTACGTCGTCTACCTCGACGCCGGCGGCGCGGTCGTGGGCGGCCTGCACTCGTCGCGGGTACCGGGCTCGACGCTGCCGCCGCTCGACGAGCTGCGCACGGTCCCTGCCGACGGGACCGCGGTCGACCTGCGGGCGGCCGACGGCTCGGAACGCTGGCGGGCCGTCGCGCACCGGGCCGTCCGCTGGGGCGGGACGGTGGTTTCGGCCGCGCCGCTCGCCGAAGCCGACGCCACGATCGCCCAGCTGCGGGTGAGCAGCCTGGTCAGCGGCGCGGTCCTGCTCGTCGTGCTGACCGCGGCCGGCTGGTTCGCCCTCGGCCGGGGCCTGCGCCCGCTGCGCCGCATCGAGCACACGGCGGCCGCGATCGCCGGCGGCGACCTCACCCGGCGCGTCCCGGTCCTCGCGCCGCCCGGCACCGAAATCGGGCACCTCGCGGCGTCGCTCAACACCATGCTCGGCCAGCTGGAGGACGCGTTCGCCGCCCGGGCGGCCTCGGAGTCGCGGATGCGCGCGTTCGTCGCGGACGTCAGCCACGAGCTGCGCACCCCGTTGTTCGGCATCAAGGGTTCCACCGAGCTGTACCGGATGGGCGCCCTGCCCGGACCGTCCGATGTGGACGAAGCGATGCGGCGCATCGACCGGGAAGCCACCCGGCTCACCGCGCTGACCGAGGACCTGCTGCTGCTCGCCCAGCTCGACGAGGCACCCGAGGACCAGCTCGACCGGGCACCGATGGACCTGCGCACCCTCGCCGGCGACGCCCGCCACGACCTGCGCGCGCTCGACCCGTCCCGCACGGTCACCCTCACCGGCCCGGGCGGGGACGGACCGCCGGGCCCGGCCCCGGTCGACGCGGACGAAGCCCGGCTCCGGCAGGTGGTCACGAACCTGGCGGGCAACGCGGCCGCGCACACCCCGCCGGGCACGGGCGTCCGCATCGGCGTCGGCACGGCGGCCGGCCGCGCGGTCCTGGAGGTGGCCGACGACGGCCCGGGGATGACGGCCGGGCAGGCGGAGAAGGCGTTCAACCGCTTCTACCGCGCCGACCGGTCCCGCACCCGCTCCGGCGGCGCGGACGCGGGCCTGGGGCTGTCGATCGCGCGGTCGCTGGCCCGCGCCCACGGCGGCGACGTCGAACTGGAGACGGCGGTCGGCGAAGGCGCGTGTTTCCGGCTGACGCTGCCGTTGCTCGACTGAGGTTCAGCGCCGGCGGGCTCGCAGGTAGCGCCGCGGGTGCACGACCCAGTAGAAGTTCAGGTCGTAGCCCCACCCGAACGTCTTCGGCGTCCAGAGCCGCCGGTCGCCGGGGTTCCAGAGGCGGGCGCGGACCCGCGCGGCGGTCGGGCGCCGCCAGTCGTACGGGAGGCCGGCCGCGCGGCCCTGGGGTTCGGCCGGCCGCTCGTCGTCGGTTTCCGGCATCGGCATCACCTTCCCGCCGACCAGCGTGGACCCGCGGTGATCAGCGGTCAACCGCCGGGGCCGGGTGGCCCAGCGCCGCGACCAGCTCGGCCACGCGGTGGTGGGCTTCGAGCGGGTGCCGCAGCCGGCCTTCCGGGTGGATCGTGTAGTGGTTGCGGCGGCCGACGCGCTCGCGTTCGACGTAGCCGCCGTCGATCAGGTCGGCGAGGATCAGCTGCACGCCCCGCTCGGTGATGCCGACGCGCTCGGCGATGTCGTGCAGCCGGTGGTCCGGGTCCTCGGCCAGGCACAGCAGGACGTGCGCGTGGTTGCTCAAGAACGTCCACGAAGCCATGCGGGCAGCTTAGCCGTCCACACTTGACAGACGAAGCACAGTTCGCCATTCTGGAGTGGACGGAGGGGAGTACCCGCCCCGGTCCGGCATCGTCAATCCGGCTGCCCCGGCGCAGACCCGGTGCCGGCGCCACCTCGCGGTGGCCGGGAAGACCTCCGGTTCGCACCGAACCGGAGGAGTGTGCCGTGACCGTCCCCTTCTGGGCCTGGGCCGCCGTGTTGGGCGTCATCCTGCTGATGCTCGCGGTCGACTTGTTCGCCCACCGCAAAGCGCACGTCGTCGGCGTCCGCGAGGCGCTGACGTGGTCGGCCGTGTGGGTGACGCTGGGCGTCGCGTTCGGAGCCGTCGTCTGGTGGGTCTGGGGCGCGGAGTTCGCGGGCCAGTACTTCGCCGGGTACGTGATCGAGAAGTCCCTGGCGGTCGACAACGTCTTCGTGTTCGCGATCATCTTCGGCTACTTCGCGGTGCCGCGCGAACACCAGCACCGCATCCTGTTCTACGGCGTGCTCGGCGCACTGGTGTTCCGCGCGGTGTTCATCGCGGCGGGCTCGGCGCTGCTGGCCAGTTTCGCGTGGATCCTGTACGTGTTCGGCGCTTTCCTGGTGTTGACCGGTATCCGGATGGCCCTGCACCGCGAGGCGAAGGTGGACTACGAGCGGAACGTGGTCCTGCGCGCGTTCCGCCGCCTCGTCCCGACGACGGAAGTCCATCACGGCGGCAGGTTCCTGGTCCGCGAAGCCGGCCGCTGGGTGGCGACGCCGCTGCTGGCGGTGCTGGTCCTGATCGAGGTGACGGACGTGGTCTTCGCGGTCGACTCGATCCCGGCGATCTTCGCGGTGACGCAGGAGCCGTTCCTGGTCTTCACGTCCAACGCGTTCGCGATCTTGGGGTTGCGGGCGTTGTACTTCCTGCTGGCGGATCTGATGCACCGGTTCGTGTATTTGAAGCTGGGCTTGGCGCTGGTGCTGGTCTGGGTGGGAGTGAAGATGCTGCTGCTGGAGGTGTGGAAGATCCCGACGGGTTTGTCTTTGTCGGTCGTGGGTTTGATCCTCGCGACAGCGGTCATCGCGAGTTTGGTCCGGACCCGCACCGCGGTCCGCTCGTCCTGACGAAAGGAATCCCGGAATGCGTTCGACGAAACGACTGACGGCGGCCGCCATCGGCACCGGCCTCGTGCTGGCACTCACCGCGTGCGGCGCGGCTGCCGAAACGGCGGGCCGCGTCGGCGACGCCGCCTCGACGGTCGGCGTGTGCACCGACGCCGTGCGGATCGCCACGGCCACCCCGGACCTCACCGACCCGCAGGCCGCGGCGAACCGCGCGCACGCGGCCGGCGACGAACTGGCCGGCCTGGCGGAGCGCGCGGCGAACACCACGGTCGGCGACGCGATCGGCTCCCTGGCGGAAACCCTCCGCCGCACCACGGTCGACGATCTCGTCACGGGTCCGGCCGACTGGGTGCGGCAGAAGACCGACCAGGTCTCCGCGCTCACGAAAGCCTGCGGTCTTTGAGCGGAACCCGTCAGGACGGACGGAGGAACTCGTCGAACGTCCGGCATGTGGCCGGTCAGCTGCCACGAGTGCAGGTACGCCCCGGACTCCGTTCTTCTTCCCCGTCCACAGCGCCGCATGTCGCGCCGCGAGCCACAAGACCTAGGCTGGGAGGATCAGGAGGTGGCCGTGGAACCCGGGTTGTCGCCGTTCACCTCCGCGCCGGGCGCGGAGTCGCTCCTCGAGCGCGCCTACACCGACGCGCTCGAGCAGGTCGGCGACGCCGACGAGATCCGTGTCCGCGTGCTCGACGCGGCCTACGAGCAGTTCTGCCGGCTGGGCATCCAGCGCTCCACCATGGAGGACGTCGCCAAGCGGGCCGGGCTGTCGCGCATCACCGTCTACCGGCGCTTCGCCACGAAGGACACGCTGGTCGAGCACGTCGTGCGCCGGGAGTACCGCCGCTACTTCGACCGGTTCCTCGCCGAGATCACGCGGGCCGAGACCGTCGCCGACCGGGTCGTGCTCGGCTTCGTCAGCTCGCTGCGCGCCATCCGCGGCAACCCGCTGATCGGCGGCCTGATCGCCGCCGAACCGGGGCTGCTCGCCTCGTCCATGATCACCGACGGCGGCCGGACGCTGGCCACCGTGCAGCGGTTCGTGGCCGGTCAGCTCCGGCGGGAGCAGCACGCCGGGACCGTGTCCGCCGAACTGGACGTCGAGGTCGTGGCCGAGCTGATGGTCCGGGTGTCCGCGTCCTTCCTGGCCATCCCCAGCCACGTCGTCGACCTCGACGACGACGCGCAGCTCGCCGACGTCGCCCGCCGCTACCTCGTCCCGATGCTGGACACCTGAGCCGCGTGCGGATATGAAGATACAAAGCAAGTCGCCTTGTATCTCCACCCACCGGGAGCGTCCGTGAGCCTGACCACCGAACAGCGCGACTTCGTCGCCGCCGTCGACGACTTCTGCCGCCGGGAGGTGGGCACCCGCGAGAAGTGGCTGGCGCTCACCGACGACGGCCGGAACCCGCACAACGACGCGCTGTACCGCAAGATGGCCGACCTGGGCTGGCTCGGCGTCGCCGTCCCGGCGGAGTACGGCGGCGCCGGCCAGGGCATGCTCGACCTGGTCCTGTTCCTGGAGACCACCGCCTACCACCAGGCCCCGATCGGCGGCTTCGCCACCTCGGTGATCACCGCGGCGTCGTACGAGAAGTTCGCCGCCGAGGAGCGCAAGCACGAGGTTCTCGGCGCCTTCCTGCGCGGGGACGTCCTCGCCGTGTCGATGTCCGAGCCGGGCGCCGGCTCCGACGTCGGGGCGCTCGCGTGCAAGGCGGTCCGGCAGGACGGCGGCTGGGTCGTCGACGGCCAGAAGACGTGGTGCTCGAACGCCCACATCGCCCAGCACATCCTGCTGGTCGCGCGCACGTCCGCCGACGGCGGCAAGCACGACGGCCTGACGATGTTCTCGGTGCCCGCGGGCGTCGACGGCCTCGCGGTGCACGGCATCGACACGATGGGCGGGCGCGAGGTGAACGACCTCTACTTCACCGGCTGCACGCTGCCCGGGGACGCGGTGGTCGGCGAGGTCGGGCAGGGCTGGCGGCAGCTGATGGCGGGGCTCAACCTCGAGCGGATGATCCTGGCGGCGCTGATGCTCGGCACCGCGCGCCGCGCGTTCGACGACACGGTCTCCTACGTCAAGGAGCGCCGGCAGTTCGGCCGTCCGGTCGGGTCGTTCCAGGCGCTGCGGCACCGGATCGCCGACCACGCCACCGAGCTGGAGTGCACCCGCCTGCTGGTGCACGACGTCGCCCGCAAGATCGACGCGGCCGCCGGGAAACCGCTGCCGCGCGAGGCGTCCATGGCGAAGCTCAAGGCGACGGAGTTCGCGAAGGCGATGGCCCTCGACGGCATGCAGATGCTGGGCGGCTACGGGTACGCGACCGAGTACGGCATGGAACGCCTGCTGCGGTCGACGGTGGTGTCCACTGTGTACGGCGGCACGAGCGAGATCCAGCGCGACATCATCGGCAAGACCTACGGGCTCTAGCCGAGGTTGGCCCGTAGCGCCGCCGCGACCTCGCCGGCCGCGGCGAGCTGCGCCGGGGTCAGCGCGTCGACGAACAGCTCGCGCACCGCGGTCAGGTGCGGGACCGTCGACGCGCGGAACGCCGCGTCACCTTCGGACGTCAGCACCACTTCGGCGCCCCGGTTGTCCGTCCGGCACTCCTCGCGCCGGATCAGGCCGCGCTTCTCCATCCGGCCGAGGTGGTGCGACAGCCGGCTGCGTTCCCAGCCGATGTCGTCCGCGAGCTGCGACGACCGCAGCCGCCGCTCTTCCGCCTCACTGAGAGCGAGCAGGACCGCGTAGTCCCCCGGCGACAGGCCGGACTCGGCCTGCAGGCGCGCGCCGAGCTCGGCGCGCAGGGCCTCGGCGGTCTCGATGAACCCGCGCCAGACGCGCAGCTCCTCGGTGGTCGGCAGCACGCGCCGCCGTCGTGTCGGCTGGGTCACCACGCCTCCTAATTGACACGTCAATCATAGCTAGCGCATGATTGACGTGTCAATCAAAGGAGTCATCGTGACCGACCTGCTCTTCGGGCTCGACACCTTCGGCGACGTCCCGGAGGACGACGCCGGCCGCCCGCTCTCCCCCGCCGCCGCCATCCGGCAGGTGCTCGACGAAGCCGTGCTCGCCGACGAACTCGGCGTCGACGTGCTCGCGCTCGGCGAGCACCACCGGCCCGAGTACGCGATCTCCACCCCGGAGACCGTGCTGGCCGAAATAGCCACCCGCACGTCACGGATCCGGCTGTCCTCCGGCGTCACGGTGCTGAGCTCGGACGACCCGGTCCGCGTGTTCCAGCGCTTCGCCACCGTCGACGCCCTTTCGCACGGCCGCGCCGAGGTCATCCTCGGCCGGGGCTCGTTCACCGAGTCGTTCCCGCTCTTCGGGTACGACCTCAGCGACTACGACGCGCTGTTCGAGGAGAAGCTCGACTTGTTCGTCCGGCTGCTCGACGAGAAGCCGGTGACCTGGCAGGGAACCCTGCGACCGGCGTTGGAAGACGCCGACGTCCACCCGAAGACCGAAAGCGGGCGGCTGCCCACGTGGGTCGGCGTCGGCGGCTCGCCCCAGTCGGTCCTGCGCACCGCCCGCCACGGCCTCCCCCTCATGCTGGCGATCATCGGCGGGCCGCCGGGGCGGTTCGCGCCCTACGTCGAGCTGTACCGCAAGGCGGCCGCGCAGTTCGGGACGACCGCCCACCCGGTCGGCATGCACTCCCCCGGGTTCGTCGCCGACACCGACGAGCAGGCGCGCGAGGTGTTCTGGCCGCACTACCGCGTGATCCGCGACCGGATCGGCGCGCTGCGCGGCTGGGCCCCGATCCGGCGCGAAGAGTACGACCACGAAATCGAGCACGGTTCGCTCTACATCGGGTCGCCGGAGACGGTCGCCCGCAAGATCGCCCGCGCGGTCGCGGAGCTGGGCGTCGGCCGGTTCGACCTGATCTACACCGCGGGAGCCCAGCCGGTGAGCGCTCGCCTCCGGGCCGTCGAGCTGTACGGCACCAAGGTGATCCCCATGGTGCGCGACCTCCTGGCGGCGGAATGATCATCGGGATCCTCGGCGCGGGCAAGGTCGGCACGGTCCTGGCGCGCCTCGCCCTCGCCGCGGGGTACGACGTGCTCGTCGCCGGTTCGGGGGCGCCGGAGAAGATCGCGCTCACCGTCGACGTCCTCACCCCGGGCGCGGTCGCGGTGACCGCCGAGGAGGCGGCGGAGAAGGCGGACGTCGTGCTCCTCGCGCTGCCGCTGGGCAAGTACCGCACGATCCCGGCGGCGGCGCTGGCCGGCAAGCTCGTCGTCGACGCGATGAACTACTGGTGGGAGGTCGACGGCATCCGCGCCGACCTGCGGACCTCGACCAGCGAGACGGTCCAGGCCCACCTGGTGGGCGCGCACGTCGTGAAGGCGTTCAACCACATGGGCTACCACGACCTCGAAGACGAGGCCCGCCCCGCGAGCACCCCCGGCCGCAAGGCGATCGCGCTCGCGGGCGACGACCCGGCCGACGTCACGCGCGTGGCCGAACTCGTCGACGCCTTCGGGTTCGACCCCGTCGTCGCCGGTCCGCTGGCCGAAGGCGTCCGCCTCGAGCCCGGCGCCGAAGCCTTCGGGGCGAACGTCGGCGCGGCCGAGCTGCGCGCCATGCTCGACCGGTTCACACCACCACCGACGTGACGCGCTTCGCGCTGACGGTCAGCGCCGCGATCGCCGCCGCTCCCACCAGCGACACCGCGGTGCCCACCACGACCGCGGTGTTCCACCCCGCCTTCAGCGCCGCCGGGGACGGGTGGACGGCCAGCACGCTGACCACCGTCACGCCGAGCGCCGCGCCGACGTAGCGGCTCGTGTTGTTGATGCCGCTGCCCATCCCGGTCCGGTGCGGCGGCACGCTCGCCACCGCTTCGCGTCCCAGGGACGCGTTCACCACGCCCGTCCCGAACCCGGCCACCACCAGCCCCGGCAGCAGGGACAGCGGTCCGGACGCCGGGGTGACGAACGCCAACGGCACGAGTCCCGCCGCCACCACGAGCAGGCCGGCGCTCAGCCGCGCGCCGCCGGAAAACGTCACCGGCAGTCGGCGCGTCAGCACCGCCGAGACCACGCTCGTCGCCGACCAGGCGAGCACCACCAGCGCCGCTCCCAGGGGGCTCAGCGCCAGGCCGTTTTCGAGCATCGTGCAGAGGAACGCCATCAGCGCGGTCACGCCGGCACCCGCCACGAACGCGCCGGCCGTCGCCGAGACCAGGGCCGGGCGGCGGAAGAGCGTCAGGTCGAGCATGCCGCCGCCGGAGCGGTTCTGGTGGGCGAAGAACGCCGTGAGCAGGACGACGGCCGCCGCGATCAGGGCCAGTTCGAGGGGGCTCGTCCAGCCCTGCCGGCCTTCGGTGAGTGCGGCCAGCAGCGCCGCGAGGCCGCCGCCGAGCAGCAGCGCGCCGGGTACGTCGACCGTGCGCGGGCGGTCGGACTCCGACTCCGCCAGCAGGACCCGCCCGAGCACGGCGACGCCGAGCGACAGTCCCGCGATCACGACGTACAGCACGCGCCAGTGGTGGTCGAGGGCCGCGCCGGCCAGCGGGCCGATCGCGATGCCCGCGCCCAGGCAGGCGCCCCACAGGCCGGTCGCGCGGGCGCGGCCGGCGGCGTCCGGGAACGCCGGGCCGAGCACGGCGAGCCCGCACGCGATCAGCGCGGCGGAGCCGATGCCTTCGACCACGCGACCGCCGATGAACGTCAGCGGCCCGGGCGCGACCGCGCACAACACCGACCCGACGGCCGTCACGACGGCACCGGCCACGAAGACGCGCCGCCTGCCGAAGTCGTCGCCGATCGCGCCGGCCGGCAGCAGCGCCACCGCGAGCCCGAGGCTCATCGAGCTGAGGATCCACGACGTCGCGACCGCGCCGGCCCCGAGCCCGCCCGCCACCGCCGGGACGATCGACAGCGGCGCGGTGAAGACGAACAGCGCGAGCAGCGTGGCGCCGCCGGAGGCGACGAGGACGGCTCCGGGGCGGCTGGCCATGCGGACTCCCACTTTGATTCGGTCACCGAACTCTTTCGCCGGGAGACTAGCACGGTTGGTTCGATGAACGAACTCTTCTGTGGCAGACTGGACGCATGGCGCTGCCCCGCGAGTACACGAACCAGGCCTGTTCGATGGTCCGCGCACTGGAGATCGTCGGCGAGCGCTGGACGTTGCTGATCGTGCGTGACGCGGTGTTCGGCGTCCGCCGGTTCAGCGACTTCGTCGAGCACCTCGGCATCCCGCGCGCGGTGCTGACCGAGCGGCTGGAGTTCCTCATCGGCGAAGGCGTGCTGGCGCGCGTGCCGGGCCCCGGCAAGCGCAGCGAGTACGAGCTGACGGCGAAGGGCCGGGGGCTCTGGCCGGTCGTCCGCGC
Source organism: Amycolatopsis sp. NPDC098790 (assembly GCF_044759945.1). Lineage (NCBI taxonomy): Bacteria > Bacillati > Actinomycetota > Actinomycetes > Pseudonocardiales > Pseudonocardiaceae > Amycolatopsis > Amycolatopsis sp. NPDC098790. The sequence continues at coordinate 233,454 of NZ_JBIWAI010000009.1, read as the reverse complement.
CCTGTCGGCGTGGGGCGACGAGCACTACGCGCCCGCCGGCCGGCGTCGCGTGTTCGTCCACGCCGGCTGCGAGGGCGAAGTCCCGCAGACGGGGACCTGCCTGCGCTGCGGCGAGGACGTCACGCTCACCGAGACCGTGATGACCCCCGGTCCGGGCCTGACGCCGTCGCCGGAAGACGGCCAGGTCAGCGCGATCCTCGCCCGGCCACGGCCACTTCTGGAGCCCATCCACTGAGCCCCCGCGTACACAACAACAGTGAACGACGCTGGCTTCTGTACCTACTAGTATGTACAGTGCCGGACGTGGACACCAGGGACCAGCTCATCGACAGCACCCGTGAGCTGCTGTGGGAGCGCGGGTACGTCGGCACGAGCCCGAAGGCCATTCAGCAGCACGCGGGCGCCGGGCAGGGCAGCATGTACCACCACTTCTCCGGCAAGCGCGAACTCGCGCTCGAAGCCGTGCGACGCAGCGCGGACGAGCTGCTGGCCGCGGCGGATGGGCAGCTGCGCGGGCCCGGGACCGCCGTCGAGCGGATCACCGCGTACCTGCGCCGGGAGCGCGAAGTGCTCCGGGGCTGCCCCGTCGGCCGGCTCACCCAGGACCCCGAGATCGTCGCCGATCCGGAGCTGCGCGCCCCCGTCGACGCGACGCTCACCCACTTGCGCGCGCGGCTGGCCGACGTCCTGCGCGAAGGCCAGGCCGCGGGCGAGCTGCCCGCCGACCTGGACGCCACCGCGTTGGCCGCCACCGTCGTCGCCGTCCTGCAGGGCGGCTACGTGCTCGCCCGCGCCGCCGCTTCGCCCGAACCCTTCGACCAGGCCGTTTCCGGTGTCCTCGCCCTGCTCACCGTCCACTGAGGAGTCTTTCGTGCACGTCCGTCCCGTCCCGCAGACCAGCGCCCCCGCGCCCGCCGACGCGATCAGCGGCAGCGCGTGGGTCACGTCGCTCGCCGTTCCCGAAGGCCCGTCACGCACCCGCGTCGATCGCGTGCAGTTCGCGCCCGGGGCTCGCACCCGCTGGCACCGGCACCCGCTCGGCCAGGTCCTCGTCGTCACCGAGGGCACCGGGTACGTGCAGCTGCGCGGCGGGCCGGCCCAGCTGATCCGGCCCGGCGACACGGTCCGCGTCGCCGCCGGCGAGTGGCACTGGCACGGCGCCACCGACACGTCCTCGATGACCCACCTGGCCATCGAGGAGATGTCCGCCGACGAGACCGAGATCGGCGACCCGGTGGACGGCGGCGAACCAGCGGCCGTGCCCGCCGAGCCCGTCATCCGGACGCTCGTGCTGGAGCAGCGGCTCCCGGCGCCGCGGCTGGTCGACCTCGTCGAGGTCCGCCGGATCACCATCGCGCCCGGCTACGGCGCCGGCCTGCACGTCCACAATGGACCGGTCTTCGGCAGCATCGAAACCGGGTCCGCCGTCTACCAGATCGAAGGCGAGCCCGAGTCGCTGCTGCGTCCCGGGGACGTCTTCTACGAACCGGAAGCGACCCGGATCGCCCGGTTCGACGCGCAGGAGGACGGCGTCACGTTCCTCGCCCAGTTCCCGGTCGGCCCCGGCGAAACCCCGCGCCTCGACCTGGTCGCGGAGGACGCCCGGTGAAGGGCGTGCTCGTGACCGGCGGGTCCCGCGGCATCGGCCGCGCCACCGCGAAAGCTTTTGCTGCCAGAGGTTTCCGCGTCGCCGTCCACTACGGAACGCGGCGCGACGACGCCGAGACGACGCTGGGCGAACTCGAAGGATCCGGGCACGTGTGCCTGACCGGCGACCTGGGCGACCCGGCGGCGGCGCGGCAGGTCGCCGACGACGCGGTCGCGGCGCTCGGCCGGGTCGACGTCCTGGTCAACAACGCCGCGCAGGCCCCCACCGAGCGCACCCGCCACGCCGTCGCCGAAGTCGGCTACGACCAGTGGGTCGAGGTGTGGCGGCGCACGGTCGAGGTCAACCTGCTCGGCGCGGCGAACGTCACCTGGGCGGTGGCCCGGCACCTGATCGAGCAGGGCCGCCCGGGCGCGGTCGTCAACGTCGGCTCGCGCGGCGCGTTCCGGGGCGAACCCGAGCACCCGGCCTACGGCGCGAGCAAGGCGGCACTGCAGGCGTTCGGCCAGTCGATGGCGATCGCCCTGGCGCCGCACGGGATTTCGGTGACGTCGGTGGCGCCGGGGTTCGTCGCGACCGAACGCCAGGAGACCAAGCTCGCCGGCCCGGGTGGCGACGAACTGCGCGAGCAGAGCCCGTTCGGCCGGGTGGGCACGGCCGAGGACGTCGCCGCGGCGATCGTCCACTTGGCATCGCCGGAAGCGGCGTGGAGCTCGGGCGCGATCCTCGACGTCAACGGGGCCTCGTACCTGCGCTGAGTCACGCCCCCGCGGGCGGGACCAGCACCTCGACCACTCCCCCGGCCTCGCGCACCACCAGGTGCGGCAACGGCGGTGGCGTCACCGGCAGCTGGTGCACGAGGACCGCGCCGTCCACGGCGAACGACGTCCGGTGGCACGGGCAGTTCAGCCGCCGGGCCGGGGCGTCGAGGTTCAGCCGGCAGCCGAGGTGCGTGCAGGTCGCCGAGACCGCGCGCACCTCGCCTTCCGTCCGCTGCACGAATCCCGCCACTGCGCCGAAGTCGAACGGCAGCACGCCCCCTTCGGGCAGCTCGCGGGCCGCCACGACCGTCCGCCATTCCCCGTTCTCCGGACGCAGGGTCTCCTCCTCGGCCGCCGGATCCGCCCCGGACGTCACCAGGTACTCGACGCCCGCGCCCCCCGCGGCCGCCACCGCCGCGGCCGACGACACCTGGAGAAACCGGCGCCGGTTGCCGGCCGGCGCCGGCCCGCCGAGCTCCTGGGCGAGCTTGCGGTGCAACCCGGCGACGAACTCCTCGCTCGCCGCCCCCGCACCCGGCCGGGCGGCGCGCAGCAGCACCGCCGTCCGCAGCTCGGCCTCGTCGCCGGGGCCGGCCGCGAACGGGCGCGGCCGGCGGCGGCGCAGGAGGTCCTTGACGAACCGGCGGACACCTCGAGTCGTCACGGTTCCATCCCTTCCGCCACCTGGGCCGCCTGCCGCAACGCGCGGTGCTGCAACACCTTCGCGTTGCCGACGGTGATGTCCAGCTCGGCCGCCGCCTCCTTGAGCGAGCACGCCTGCAGGAACCGCAGCCGCAGGATCCGGCCGTACCGCTCGGGCAGCCGTGCGAGGATCGCCTCGGCGCGGGCCGGCGTGCGCGGGTCGATCGTGTTCTCCTCAAGCACCGCGATGTCCCGCTCCTCGTCGAGCGTGGTGATCTCCCGGCCGAGCGTGCGCCGCCAGTGCCCGGCCAGGACCGTCCGCGCGGTGGCGAGCAGGTACGCCCGGACCTCGCCGACGCTCGCCGAGACGCGCAGCGGCCGCAACGCCGTCAGGAACACCTCCGTGGTGAGGTCTTCCGCGTCGGGCCGGTTGCCCACCTTCGAGAACATCAACCTATACAAGCGATCCACGTTGTCGCGGTAGACCGCCTCCCAGTCCGGGTAGACGTCCGCGCCGACCGCGTGCAGCCGCCGTCTCGGCGCCGCTTCGTCCTGTTCGGCGCTTTTGCGCCGGAACCGCTGTGCCACCGGCACCGCCTGCCTTCTCCCCGCCGATTTCTCCCGCCACCTGAGGGATACGAGCCGGGGTTACGCCGTAACCGGTGACCGTATCGAGGTTCGGACCATCCGCCGAACCGGGGAGAGAAATGACCACATCGATGTCACGACGGCAGCTGCTCGTCACCGGCGGGGCGGCCGCCGCCGTGCTCGCCACCACCGGCCTGCCCTCGCCCGCCGCCGCGACCCCGGTCCGGCGGGGCGGTGCGGACGTCGTCCTCGCCTGGAACCGGGAGCTGCTGGCCACCGTGCGCACCGCCGGTCTCCAGCCCGCGACCGTGCACCCGACCCGCAGCTTCGCCTTGCTGCACGCGGCGGTGCACGACGCCGTCGTCGCGACGACCGGGACCGGGCGGCCCTACCTGTTCACCGTCGAGGTCCCGGCCGCGGCGGATCCGGAAGCGGCGGCCGCACAAGCCGCCCACGACGTGCTGGCCGCGCTCTACCCCGCTCGCGCCGGCGAGTTCGCGAACCTCCTGTCCGGCCAGCTGGCCCGGGTGGCCCCGGCGGGCCGGGCCGCCGGCGTGCGGGCCGGCGGGCTCGTCGCCCGGCTGCTGCTGGGCCTGCGCGCGAACGACGGCTCGGCCGCGGTCCCACCGGCGATTCCCCCAGGCACCGCGCCGGGGCAGTACCGGCCGGCGCCGCCCGCGTTCGCGCCCGCCGCGTTCACGCACTGGGCCGCCGTGACGCCGTTCGTGCTCGACCGCGCCGGCCGCTTCCGGCCCGGCGCCTACCCCGCGCTCACCGGCACCCGGTACGCGCGAGCGCTCAACGAAGTGGCCGCGGCCGGCCGGGACACCAGCACCACCCGCACCGCGGACGAAACCGTGCAGGCGCGGTTCTGGGCGGCGCCGATCTGGAACTACTGGAACGAGATCGCGCAGTCCGTCGTCGGCGGTTCCCGTAGCGGCCTGGTCGTCGCGGCGCGGGTGTTCGCGCGGCTGAACCTCGCGTTCGCCGACGCCGTCATCGCGTTCTACGAAGCCAAGTACCACTACCGGATCTGGCGGCCGATCACCGCGATCCGCCTCGCCGGAGCCGACGGGAACCCGGCGACGAACGGCGTCCCGGACTGGTCGAGCCTCGCCACCACCCCGGCCGACCCGGCGTACCCCGGCGCGCACAGCGTCGTCTCGCAAGCCGGTGCTTCGGTGCTGCGCCAGGAATACGGGCCGCGGTGGCCGCTGACCGTCACGTCCGAAGCGCTGCCCGGGGTGGTCCGCCGGTTCGCCACGTTCCAGGACGCCGCCGACGAGGCCGGGCTCAGCCGGATCGTCGCCGGCGTCCACACCCGGCTCGACCACGAAGCCGGGCGGCGGCTCGGCCTCGACGTCGCCGCGTTCGTCCTCCGGTCGTAGCCCTACCGGCGGGCACCGGTCAGCGACGGCGGGTCGAACCGCACGTACCGGCCGGTGCCGCCGGCGGCTTCGTTGAACCGCCGCGGCTCGGCGACGTCACCCCAGCGCCCGGTCTCGATCCGCGACTCGAGCGCGTGCAGGGCCGCGATCGTTTCCGAAATCCGGAAGGCGCAGTGCCCGGTCGCGCCGACGTAGGCCTGGCGCAGCAGCGCTCCGGCGCCCGCCCGGTGCACCTGCTTGCCGTACCAGTCTTCCTGCTCCACCGGCACGAGCTGGTCGGCGACCGTGTGGATGTCCAGCGTCGGGACGCGCAGCCGGCCGGTCACCACCGAGGTGCGCGCGAGGGTGCGCACGGCCTGCGGGTCCGGCCGGATGTCGGCGTCCCGGGTGAGGGTCGCGAGGTCGGCGTCCAGGTCGAGACCGGCCGCGCGGTAGAGGGCCCGGACCTGGCGGGCGTGGCTGCTGCCGGCCAGCAGCGCGCGGTAGTCGACGCCGGCGGTGAACGCGCTGTTGCCGCCGGCGGCCAGCTCGATCTGGTACCGGCCGGAGACGACGAACCCGAGCACGAGCTGCGAAAGTTCCTGCTGCTGCTGGTTTTCCTGGCCTGCGTAGTCGGCCGGCGGCGTCGCGCCGGTGAACCAGCCGGGCTCGTTCATCAGGGCGGCGGCGAGCGCGATGCGGGCCTGCCCGGCGGGCGTGGCCTGCGCGTCGGTGGCGATCTTCGTCAGCGCGGCGGCCGACGCGCTCGCCTCCGCCGGGCTCGCGAACCGGACGAGCTTGACGTCCTGGGCGGGCGCGAGGAGGCGGGCCAGCGCGTATTCGCCGTCCAGCTGGTAGTTGTTCAGGTTCAGACCGCCGGCGACCAGCCCGCACGTGCTGAGCACGCCGTCGAGTCCGCCGCGCTCGCCTTCGAAGGCGGAGACGAGGCCGCCCATCGAGGTACCCCACGCGATCGTGCGGCGCGGGTGGCCGGTCAGCCGTTCGACCGCCGCGAGCGCGCCGAACTGGTCGTCGACGGCGGAGGCGAGCGCCCACCACGACGGGCCGCTGTAGGACGAACCGACGAGCGCGTACCCGCTGCCGAGCAGGGCCTGCCGGGTCTCCTCGTTGGGCGCGTCCTGCGCGGTGAGCGGGCCGAACCCGTGGCTGTACAGGATGGTCGTGCCGTTCCAGGCGGCCGGCACGTCCGCCACCCAGGTGGCCCCGTCCGGCAGCTGACCCGTGTGGTGTTCGTTCGTGGCCGCGGCGGCGGCCGCCGGGGCCAGCCCGGCCGCCAGCAGGATCGCGCCGAGCACTGCGAGGACGCGCATGGAGGTGCCCCTCACCCCGGGCCGTCACGCCCGGCTCGATGTGGCACCGAGAGTCCCACGCCGAGCCGGAGATGTACAGGTTTCCTGTCTTTTTTCAGTGGGACGGCCGGTCGGAGAGCGCCGCGTGGCACGCCACGACGTACGCGCGGAACCGGGCCGCGTCGCGGGGGTTCAGCTGCGCGAGCATCCGTTCTTCGAGCGCGGTGACGTCGTCGCGGACGCGGTCGAGGAGTCCTTGACCGGGGCCGGTCAGGCCGATCACGCGCCGGCGGCGGTCCCGCGGATCGCCTTCCCGCGCGATGAGACCCCGCCGTTCGAGCGCGACGACCATGTCGGCCATCGCCTGGTCGGTGACGAAGGAGTTGCGCGCCAGTTCGGCGGTGGCGAGCCCGGACCGCCGCTCCAGCACGGTGAGCGCGGTGTACTGCAACGGGGTGAGCGCGACCGGGCGCAGCACCTCGTCCAGCCGGGCCCGCACGGCGAGCTCGAGCTGCTTGACGAGGTACAGCAGGCCGGGGCCTTCGGGCTGGGACACGGTCCCATCGTGGCCGACGGCGGGCTCCGGCGCCCGCGACGGTCAGAGTTTCGGTCGCTTGAGCACCTCGGTGGGCAGGCCCAGGGTCTCGACGATCTGCCCGACGGCGTCCCCGAGCCGCACGAAGTCGGCGCCGAGCGGCTCGATCACCAGGCGCCGGATGTTCGCCACGTGCGTGGGGGACGCGGCCGCCAGGTGCGCGCGCCCGGCGTCGGTCAGGGTCGCGATCGTGAAGCGGCGCCCCTGGCCGGTGCACACCTTGCGCGTCACCCAGCCGCGATCCTCCAGCCGGGCCACCGCGTGGGAGATCCGCGGGAGCGACCCGTTGGCCATCTCCGCGATCTCGCTCATCCGCAGGCTTTCCTCCGGCACGACCGAAAGCCGCGCGAGGATCATGTAGCCCAGCAGCGTCAGGTCGGCGTCCCGCAGCAGCTGGCCTTCCAGTGCTCCCGGCAGCGTGAGCAGCACCTTCGCCAGGTTGACCCACGCGCGCCGCTCGTCGTCGCCGAGCCGCGCGAACGGCTCGACCGGTTCCCGTTCGTCCACGCTTGACTTTAACACGCAACTCAACCTACCTTTGGGTTTAACACGCAACCCAAGGAGGAGCGATGCCGACCACCGCCACCCTGACCCCCTTCACGGCTCTCCGCCTGGGCGTCGCCGTCCTGGCGGCGGCCGCCGTCAACACGGTCATCGCGCTCGCGGCGGCCGCCCTCGACGACGGCGGCATCGGCATGGGCCTCAACCCCGCGGCCTACCTCCCCGCGACGGTGCTGGGGCTGCTTGCCGGCGCTCTCGGCTGGGGCCTGATCGCGCGCCGCAACCCGAAGGTGCTGCGGGTGGTCGTGCCCCTCGTGCTCGTCTTGACGTGGATCCCGGACGCGCTCCTGCTGACGGCGGGCGCGACCGCCGCCAACGTGGTCGGGCTGATGCTGATGCACTTGGCGGTCACGAGCGCGGTGGTCCTCGCCCTCCGCCCGACCCTCCGGGCGCCAGCCGCACAGCCGGTCACTGATCCCCTTGCGTGAACATCGTGACCAGCCCGTGCGGTGAGTCGGCGCCGAACAGCAGCTCGTGGAGTTCGTTGCCGTCCGCCGCGGCTTCGGCGCCTCGGACGAACATCGCCTGCTCGAACTCCGCCAGCGCCGCCTCGACGTCGTCGTGCTCGGCCAGTGCCTTGGCGAGTTCGGCGCCGTCGAGCATGGCCAGGTTGGCGCCTTCGCCGTTCGGGGCCGCCAGGTGGGCCGCGTCGCCCACGAGCGTCACGCCCGGCACGCGCTCCCACCGGTGCTCGACCGGCAGGGAATACAACGGCCGCAGGACCGGCGGCGTGTCGGCGTCGGTGATCAACGCCGTGAGCTCGGGCGCCCAGCCCTCGAACTCCCCCACCGTCCGCTCGATCGCGGCAGCGGCGTCGGTGAAGTCGCCGAACCACGCCACCGGCTCGGTCAGCGCGATGTAGGCGTGCAGCGTGCCGTTCTTCTCGCGGTGGGCCTGGATGCCCTTGCCCGGAGCGAGCGCGAGCAGCGCCCCGGAGCCGACCGCCTTCGCGGCAGCCGGGTGCCTGCTGTCGCTGTCGTACAGGAAGGTCTCGACGTACGACCGGCCGATGTACTCCGGCGTGGCGCCGGAGAGCAGCGGCCGGACCTTCGACCAGGCGCCGTCCGCGCCGACCAGCAGGTCCGTCGTGACCGGGTCACCGTCGGCGAAACTCATCTCGTGGCGGCCGTCGCCCAGCGCGCGGACGCCGGTGACCTTGTGTCCCCAGTGGACGGTGCCCTGCGGGAGCGAGCCGAGCAGCAGCTCCCGCAGCTCGCCGCGGGGTACTTCGGGGCGACCTCCCGTTCCGTCGTCGGTTTCGTCGTGCAGGACGGCGCCGTGGCGGTCGAGGACCCGGGTGGCCTCGTGCCCTTCCAGGACCAGCGCCCGGAACTCGTCGGTCAGTTCCGCCGCCTCGAGGGCGACCTGGCCGGTGCCGACGTGGATGTCGAGCAGGCCGCCCTGCGCGCGGGCCGCCGGGGACGGCTCGGCCTCGTAGACCGTGGCCGCGATGCCGTGGACGTGCAGGACGCGGGCGAGGACGAGACCGCCGAGCCCGGCTCCGATGATCGTGACGTTCATGATGCCTCCTTCTGGAATGATGTTCCATCAGTTTGGAACGTCGTTCCAGATGTGTCAAGATGGGGCATGCCACCCCGCGCCCGCCGCTCCGACGCCCTCAGCCGCGAACGCATCGTCGAGGCGGCGGTCGCACTGCTCGACACGACCGGCGAGGCCGGGCTGACCTTCCGGACGCTGACCGAGCGCCTCGCCACCGGGGCCGGCGCGATCTACTGGCACGTGGCGAACAAGGGCGAGCTGCTCGACGCGGCGACCGACGGGGTGATCGCCGCCGCGCTGGTCACCGGCTCCCCCGGCTCGCCCCATGAAGAGATCCGCGCGGTCGCGCTCGGCCTGTTCGACGCCATCGAGCGGCACCCGTGGCTCGCCACGCAGCTGGCCCTGCAGCTCTCGCGCAACCCGTGGGGGTCGGTGACGGCCCGGATCTTCGAAGGCATCGGCCGTCAGGTCCGCGCGCTGGGCGTGCCGGACGGCCACCTCTTCACGACGACCTCGGCGCTCGTGAGCTACATCTTCGGCGCCGCCGGCCAGAACGCCGCGAACAACGCGGGCGCCGCACCCGGCGGCGACCGCGCGGAATTCCTCGACGCCGTCTCGGCCGCGTGGGAAGAACTGGACCCGGCCGAGTACCCGTTCACCCGGGCGGTGGCGGCCGAGGTCCGCGGGCACGACGACCGCGAGCAGTTCCTCGCCGGGCTGGACCTCGTCCTCGCGGGCATCGCCGCCGTCCACCTCCCCCCGGCCGGGTGATACAGCAACGGGAAAAGGGGGAAACGCGAAATTCGTTGCTGAATTTTTCGCCGGTCCGGCTGCGGAAAATCGGTCGTACCATGACGGGATGAGCGCCCAGGAGCAGCAAGCACTCGATTCCCTCTACGAGATCGACAATGTGCTGACGATCGAAATCACGCTGCCGCCGGCCGACTGGGACGCCGTGCGCACCGAGCAGCCGGCCGGCGGCGTGTGCAACTTCGACTGGACCGGCGGCAGCCGTTACACCTGGCGGAAGGCGTCGGTCACGATTTCCGGGACGCGGTTCCCGGCGAAGAAGACGTTCACCGAAGTCGGGATCAAGAAGAAGTCCTTCTGCGGCTCGATCAGCAGCGGAAAACCGTGCCTGCACGTCGACTTCGGGAAGTTCACCGACGCCAACAAAGCACCGATCCGCGAGCTGATCGGGTCGCGCTACCTGACGCTCAACAACTCGGTCCAGGACCTTTCCTACCTCCGGCAGCTGCTGGGCTACCGGCTGTTCGCCCTCGCGGGCCTCCCCCATTCCCGCGGCAACTTCGCGAAGGTGCTCGTGAACGGCACCCCGATCGGACAAGGGATCACCGGCGTCAACAGCCCCGGCGTCTACGTGAACGTCGAACCGATCATGCCGCGGTACATCGAACGCAATTTCGAGCACACCGACGGGAATCTCTACGAGCTGGAGCACAAGGACGACTTCGTCGGCGCCCGGTTCGGTTTCATCGGCGTGGAATCGCTGTCGAAGTTCGAGGACAAGGCCGACCTGAAGTTCGCGATCGACCACCTCGCCGCGCACGGACTGGCCGGCGCCGCCGAGGTCTTCGACCTCGACCAGTTCGTCAAGCTGTACGCGATGGAGTTCTTCCTCAAGCACTGGGACGGCTATTCCCGCAACACCAACAACACCTACGTCTACAACGACAAGACCGCCGTCGCCGCGCCCGGCGCCGGCGACATCAGGTTCAAGCTGATCCCGTGGGGTCTCGACCAGACGCTGCAGCCGGGCCGGCACTTCCGGATCGACACGGCCGGGCTGCTCGCCAAGCTCGTGCGCGACGACCCGGGCCGTCGCGCGCAGCTGATCGGCCAGATCCGCACGTACCGCGAAAGCGTGTTCGGTCACGAGACCCAGGAAAAGGTGTTCAAGCCGTTGCTCGACCGGATGGCGGCGCTGCTGACCGGGCTCGGCGTGCCCGACGTGCCCGCGCAGCTCACCGTCGTCCGCAAGCAGCTCCGGCTCGCGACGTCCGCCGGCTACCTCTGCGGCAGCCTGCCCGGCGCCGACGGGGCGTTCGTCCGCGAAGACGTCACCGGCGAGTGCATGCACGCCAGCGGAACCGAGACCATCGAGCCCGGCAGCTTCGAGGTCGTGCACCGGCTGCGGCCGGCCGGCGTCGACGAAGCGGACCTGTGGTGCTTCGACACGCTCGGCACCGGGAAGTCGGTCGCCGTCAAGGCGTCCGGCCGGTTCCTGCACGCGAGCACGACGACGTCGGCCCAGGGCCACAAGCTGCTGTGCACGCGCGCGGCCGACAACACCGACCACGCCGAAGAGTTCGCGGTCACCCCGGTGGACCCGCCGGCCGATCCCTTCGCCTACAGCGGTTACTTCACGTTGACGAGCGTCCGGACCGGGGCGGGCGCGGCGTTCGCCGCCGATCCGGCGCCGTCCGGGCGGCCCCGGGTCGTCCAGGACCCGGCGGCGTCGAAGCTGTACTTCTCTTAGAGGACCGCATAACCGCCGTTGTCGTCGACGACGAGGATCTTCCGCTCGCCGCCGTCGGAGAACGTCGTGACGCCTTCGGGTTTCGCGCTCCGGTGGAAGGTGACGTCGAGCAACCGGATCGCGTCGCCACCGCGGGGCCACGTGCCGAGCCGGAACGACGCGTCGTCGTGGCTGGCCGACCGGCCGAGCAGGACCAGGAGGTCGCCGTCGCAGCACAGGTCGCGGATGCCTTGCGACGCGGCGGGTCGCGGGAGCCGGGCCGTGCGCAGGACGGGCTCGCCGAGCGACTCCGTCGTCCACTTGGGACCGAGGTCGACGGGAACGTGGACCAAGGCGACGCGGCCGGGGACGGCCGGTCCTCGTAGGCCGAACAAGAGAGCGCTGGTCTCCGGGTCCCAGGCGAGGCCCTCGACGTTCAGGCCGTCGTCGTCCGGTTTTCGCCTGCCGGGCGCGGCGAGCGCCGGCACGTGGTCGAGCAGCCAGGCCCGGAACCCGGCCATCGGTTCGGCGGGCAAGTCGCCGTCCGGGCGGTACCGGACGCGGACCAGGCCGTCGTTGACCCGGTTCCGCTCGAGCGACAGGGACGAGGAGACGACGAGGAAGGTCTCGCCGTCGTGGTCGGCCCGGGTGAGCCCTTCGGGATCGCTCAGGTCGTCCGCACCGCGCAGCCGGCGCCGGTGGATGCGCTCGACTTTCTCGCGGTCATCGTCGAACGTCATTTCGAACAATGCGGTGGGGTCTTTGTTGTCGACGAAGGTGAAACGCCGTGCGCCCGTCCGCACCACGCCCGAAGCGTTGAACGGGTTTTCGCCGTTTCTTTCGCGGAACGGCGTCGGCTTCACGTCTTTCCGCCTCGCCACGGATCGAGTGTAAACCCGGGTTCCGCCGTGTTGGCACTCAGTGCCACTACGGGCGGTCGAGCAGCTCGCCCACCTGGGCGACGACCTCGTGCAGCGGCGTCGCCGTGGTCATCACGGCGACGACCGTGGCCGGTTCCGCGCGCGGCGCCCGGAAAGCCGCGACGACCAGCGCGAACGCCTCGGCCGCGCGGACCTTGATGTCGTCCTCGCCGCCGGTGCGCAGCCAGCGCCGCAGGACGTGGTTGTTGGCGGCCGCGATGGCCGCGGCGGCGACGGCCGCGCGCAGGCTGCCCGCCGGGTCGCCCCGCTGTTCGTAGCGCGCCTGCAGGTAGCGCGCGAGCACGCGCTGGTAGCGGTCGACGGTCGCGACCTCCTTGTCCCGCAACGAGGGCACCGTGCGGGTCAGGGCGAAGCGCTTGAGCGACACGTCGAGCTCGCCCGCGTAGGAGTCGAGCACGAGGCCGACCGCGTCGCAGGCCACCTCGATCGGGTCGCGCGCCGGGTCGGCGGCGGCGAAGGCGTCTTCCATCTCGGCCACGATTTCGTCGTGGTTGGCGAAGAGGACGTCGTCCTTGGCGTCGAAGTACCGGAAGAACGTGCGGCGGCCGACGCCGGCGGCGGCCGCGATGTCGTCCACCGTGGTGGCCTCGTAGCCGTTGGCGGCGAACAGGTCCACGGCCGCCGAGGCGAGGGCGCGGCGCAGCTGCCGCCGGCCCGCGGGGGTCGCCCCGACCCGGGTGGCCGGCGCGCGGCGCGGCGAATCGGTCATGGCCGGAACGGTAACAGCCGGGCTTGCTAACGGCACTGAGTGCCGTTACGCTGAGCGCTGCCCCGCCCCGCGAGTGGAAAGGCGTCGACGATGTCGCTCGACCAGCAGGTGCCTGTCGCGCCCCGTGACCCGGCGGGTGACCGGGTCGACGCCTTCTACGGCCGCCTCTTCGGCTGGCCGGTGAAGTGGCGGGGGGTCCACCCGTTCCTGGCGCTGGAGAACGGGATCTGCGCGGTGACGCTGCCCAAGCTGAGCGCCGGCCCGGTGCTGGCCAGGCTGGTGGCGACGGGCTGCCAGGGCCCGGCGATGCACCTGCCCACCCAGCAGGGCCCGCGCGTGGCCCTCCTCGCGGAAACCGACGGGCTGATCCCGCCGCGCGACGCGTTGCCGAGGAACGTCGACGTGCTGGCCTGGGGGACGTTGCTGCCGCTGCCGGTCGGCCCGCGCCGGGTGGACGTGGCGACGGAGTGGCTGTCGGCGCCGGACCCGCGGCAGCGGTGGCTGCCGAGCCTGAGCGCGGTGCTGGCGGGGATCCCCGACCGGTTCTAGCCCCGCGGAAAACGATTCGACGACCGTGTCGGCCCCTGCGACAGTGGCCGACCATGGGGAACGCCGACTTGCTGACCGCCGAAGACGTCGAGCTGATGCAGGGCCTGGCCCAGCGGATCACCGCGGTGCGCCCGGAGCTGGTGAACAGCGACGCCTCCTACGGCGAGCTGGCCTGGAACTGGGGCCGCGGCCACGCCGCCGACGGCGCGCACTGGCCACGCCGGCTGTGGTTCGCCGACGGTGAACTCGTCGCGTGGGGCTGGGCCCAGCTGCCGCGCCGGGTGCGGCGCACGGACGGCTCGGTCAAGGACGTCACCGGCGCGTACCTGGCCTACCAGGTCCACCCCGGGCACGCCGGGCTGGTCGACGAGGTGATCGCCTGGTTCGACGCGACCGCGGGCGCGGTCGAACGCACGGTGCTGCCGGGCGCGGCCGACGAGTTCGCCTTGGCGCGCTGGGCAGCGCACGGCTACCGCCCCGACCCGGCCGCGGCGGACTCCTGGACGCAGCTCAACGAGCGCGACCTGACCGAACTCGAAGAGCCGGCGCTGCCGGCGGGCTTCCGGTTCCGCACGGCCGCCGAGGCCGGACCGGCGGCCGCGGTCCGGGCACACGCCGCCGCCTGGGCCCCGACGTCGTTCGACGAGCAGGCCTACGACGGCGTCCGGCGGACCCCGGCGTACCGCGGTGACCTGCACATCCTCGTCGAGGCCCCGGACGGGACGATGGCGGCGTCGGCGATCCTGTGGCTCGACGAGCCGAACAAGACGGCCGAGTTCGAACCGGTCGGAACGCACCCGGACTACCGGCGGCTCGGCCTGGGCCGCGCGATGCTCCTGCACGGGCTGCGGCGGGCCCGGGACGCCGGGGCTACGCACGCCACGGTCGCCTGCTTGGGCGCGCCCGAGCACCCCGCCGCGCGCGGGCTGTACTACAGCGTCGGCTTCCGCGCGCTGTGCCGGGACGCGCCGATGATCAAGCCCGCGGACTGAGACCGGCGGCTCGGCCTGGCCGCGCCACGCCCCTCCATGGACTTCGCCGCGCCCGGGGCGCCGCTGTCACCCACACGACGGTCGTCAAGACCGGCGGCTCGGACTGGCCGCCCGATGCTCCTGCACGGGCTGCGCCGCGCGCGGGCTGTACTACAGCGTCGGCTTCCGGGAACTGTGCCGGGACGCGCCGATGATCAAGCGCGCCAGGTAATCCCTCCCGTCCATCCACAAAGGACAGATGTTTGACCGGCCAGCCGGTGGGGTATTAACCACCCCCGCGAATCCACGCAGCCCCGTCGCCACCCGTCCGGGCGACGGCCGTGGTCGCCCGGCCTGGGCTGTGAGGTACCGATGACCCCTGACGGCACCGCCGGGACGTCCCGGCTCGAAGTTCCGGTCCTCCGCCCGCCGTGGACGGCCTACGCCCTGCTCCTGGTCGTCGTCGCGGACCAGGTGACCAAGGCGTGGGCCTGGCGCGAAGTGCCGAAGACGCGCATCAACTTCGGCGGGAACCCGCTGGTCGGGCCGGTCGTCGGCGCCTGGTACGCCGGTCCGGTGACGGGCGCGGTGCTCGACCTCGCCGGCGCCGCCCTGCTGACGGCCGCGGTGCTCCTGCTGCTGCGCCGGCGGCACCCGGTGCTCCTGCGGGCCCCGGCCGCACTGGCGATCGGGGGCTGGACCAGCAACCTGCTGGACCGCCTCGGGCTGCACCACGTCACCGCGCCCGGCAGCGTCCGCGGCGCCATCGACTTCGTCCCGCTCGGCAAGTACTCCTTCAACGTCGCGGACTTCTTCATCATCGGGGCCACGCTGGCGTTCTCGCTCGCCCACGGCTACCGGTGGGCGACCGCGAGGCTGTCCGACGTCGCCGCCGACGTCCCCCGCCCCCGACCGCGGCTGCGCACGCCGGCGCGGATCGTGACGGTCACCGGCGCCGTCGCGCTCGTCGCCGCCGTGACGCTCGGAGCCACCCACTACGGCGGGGCGACGCACCCGCCGCGCACCCACCGGACGTCCGCGAACCGGTGAGCGGGTTGGGAACCGCCGGCCCGGGTACCCGAACCGTTCGGGTACCGGACGAGGAGGTGGGGACGTGACCGGGGACGTCGAGGTCCTGCCGATGGACGCCGAGCAGGCCCTCGTGCTCCAGCTCAGCGGGCCGCTGTACGCCGCGACCGCGCCGGCCGCGCTCGCCAAGCTGCGCGCCGCGACCGTCACCCTGCCGCCGCCGCACCTGGTGATCCTCGACCTGCGGAACGTCGGCACGCTGTCCGCGGCCGGGGTGCGGGTGCTGGGCGAGTTCGCCGTGGACCGCGCCCGCTCGGGGATCCGGTCGGCGGTCCTGCTCGACCCGGGAACGCTGAACGCGCGGATCCTGCGCGGCGTGCTGCCCGGCGACACGTTGCCCGTCCACGCGAGCGTGGACGAGGCGATCGAAAGCCACGGCGCCGAGCAGACGTCCGAGGAGCGGCTCGGGGAGCAGCTGACGGCGCTCACCCGGGTCCTGCTGGACGCCACCACCGTCACCCAGGCCCTGAACCACGTGGTCGCGGCGACCACCGTCGTCGTGCCGCACGCGCGGCTGGTCAGCATCACGCTGCGGGACCCCGCCGGCCGCTTCTTCACACCGGTCGAGATCCCGGACATCGCCGCCGACCTCGACGACGTCCAGTACCGCAGCGGCTCCGGGCCCTGCCTCGACGCCGCCGCCCCCGGCGGCCCCGCCTACGCGCTCGACCAGGACCTCGCCCGGTCCCCGGCGTGGCCGCGGTTCGCCGCCGCCGCGACGGCGCACGGGCTCGGCGCGGTGCTGTCGACGGCCCTGCTGCCGACGTCCCGCCCGGCGGGGCTCACCGGCGCGCTCAACATCTACGCCCACCGCGACGGCATCACGCCGACCGACCGCCACCGCGCGCTGCTGCTGGCCACGCACGCGTCGCTCGCCCTGGAGCACACCCGCGGAGCCGAGCTCGCCGAGCTGGAGCGGATGCACCTGCGCCGCGCGGTCGAGTCCCGCGACGTGATCGGTCAGGCGAAGGGCATCTTGATGGCCCGTCAGGGGCTGACCGCGGATGCCGCTTTCGCTTTGCTCCGGCGCACTTCGCAGGAGCTGAACGTCAAGCTGGCCGACATCGCCGCCGCGCTGGTCGAAAACCGCGGCGCGCTCGCCCCGGCCGACGACGACTAGAGCGGGGTGGGCTGAAGGGCACCCTCAGCGCACAGGACGCGACGAAGGTGCCCTTCAGCCCGCTGGGCGGTGCAGCCACGGGTTGCCCGCCGTGAGACGGGCGGTGAAGCCCGTCTCGTCGCGGTACAGGGCCACCTGGCTGCAGATCTGGTGCGCGATCCACAGGCCGCGGCCGCCGATCCGACGGTCGGCCGGGAGCAGGCCGGCGAACGGGTCGCCCGGGCCTGCGCCGGTGTCGCGCACCGTCACGACCAGGTGGTCCGGGTCCGCCCAGATCCGCATCTCGACCGGCGGGCGGCCGTGGCGCAGCGCGTTGTCGACGATCTCGCTGACGGCCAGCACGAGGTCGTCGATCTCGGCCGCGGGCAGGTCGGTCTTGCCGAGCTCGAGCACGGCCCGGCGGGCCGCGGCGGGCTGCGGGTCGGTGAGCACGACGAGCGGGGCGCTGTGCTGGATCGGCAGCGGCGTCACCGGCCGCGGGCTGCCCAGGAAGGCAGGCGGGTCGACGTAGCCGTCGTTTCCGTGGCGCCCGCCGGGCGTCGCGACGAAGGGATGTGTGCGGGCGACGTCGTCGAGGACGTGGCGCGGCGTGGTCCGGCTGTCGTAGGCGCACATGCTGCGCAGCGGGAACTCGTCGTAGGCGTGGTTGACCGCGGCTTCGTAGCGCGCCCACCAGTCCCACGACGTGTCGATCGCCGCGCGCGGGATCTCGCCGAAGATGCGGATCCCGGTGGCGCCGCCGGCGACGAGGCCGGCCATCATCGTCCGGTAGGACTTGATCGCCGCGGCCGGGCGCACGTACAGCTCGTCCGTGGTCAGGTACTGCACATCCGCCGACGGGAGGGCTTCGCGCACCAGCTCGGCCCGTTCCGGTTCGAGGGACACCATGGTCGGTTCGCCCGCGGTCAGCCCGCCCTCGAGGAACGGGACGGCGACGGCGAGCAGTTCGGCGTCGGAGCGGTAGTGGACGGCGGCGTGGTCGTAACCCCGCGGCGCGGTCCCCGGTTCGGCGGTCATGACACGCCCTCCACGCGGATGCCGGTCAGGTCGAACAGCTCGAGCAGGCGCGCCGGCGTGGTCAGCCGCGTTCGCAGGACGACCGTCTTGTCGTGGCGCTCGGCGTAGTCGGCGACGTCGAACAGGCTGCGGTGGTCGATGAAGCCGAGGTCGTCGGCGTCGATGGCGATCGGGCCCGGCGTCGCCCGCAGGTCGGCGCGTTCCAGGGCCAGCGGCCACAGCCGGCGGACCGCCGCGTCCAGTTCGCCCGCGAGCGCGGCGACGTTCCCGGCGCCCGCGTGGCCGTGCAGGTGGAACGGTGTCGCGCCCTCGTGGGCGACCGGGTGCATGCACGCCAGCTGCGCGACGGTGTCCTCACCCAGTTCGGCCAGGTCGTAGCCGCACATCGCCGACATCGGGTGCCCGGCCATGTAGCGGTCCACCAGGTGCTCGTAGCGGGCGAACGCGTCGAGCTGCGCGGGGGTGCGCACGAGCGAAGTCGCGTCCGCGGCGACGCGCAGCCCGGTGAACCCGGCGGCCAGCGCCGCTTCGGTCGCGGCCGCGTAGAGCCGGACCTGGCCGGCGGGGTCGACGACGGTCCCGGTGGTGTAGGTGGAGTCGACCGACGAGACCCGCACGGCGCCGCGCCGCAGTCCCGCGTCGAACTGCCCGGTTTCCCGCAGCTGGGCGATCAGGGACGCCTCGTCACCGGGGGCGACGTAGAGCACCTGCTCCCCCGCTGCCAGTCCCGCGGCCAGGAAGTCCCGGGCGCGGGCGACGAACTCCGCCCGCCGCCGGTATCCCCAGCACAGGTGGCCACGGGCCGGGCCGTTTCCCCGCTGTGTCGGCATCTGCACGATCCGACAATACGCCGCGGCGCCGAACCGGCGACGCGCTCACCGGGCGGAGCGGGTCAATTCCCGATCCTGTCTCCGGCTCAGCAGTCCACGACCGCCGCTTCGAGGGCCTGCACGGCGGTGTCCACGTCGGCCGGCGTGCTCCACCGTCCCAGCGACAGCCGGATCGCCGCCAGCGCCCGGGCGGCATCGAACCCCATCGCGGTCAGCACCGGGGACGGCGCGTGGACCCCGCTGTGGCACGCCGAGCCGGTCGAGGCCGCGATCTCCGGCGCGCGGGCCAGCACGTCGTGGCCGCGGGTGCCGTCGATGCTGACGTTGAGCGTGTTTGGCAACCGCTGCCCGGGCGCGTCGGGGCCGTTGAGCCGGACGCGGCCCGGCAGCACCTCGGCCAGCCGCCGGTGCAAGTCGTCGCGCAGCGCGGCGACGCGTCCGGCCGCGAGGTCGGCGGCCGCGAGCCGGGCGGCGGTTCCGAGCGCCACCGCCAGTGCGACGTTCTCGGTGCCCGCCCGCAGGCCGCCTTCCTGCCCGCCGCCGTAGACGACCGGCTCCAGCGCCACGCCTTCGCGCACGAACAGCGCCGCCGCGCCGCGGGGGGCGTACATCTTGTGGCCGACCACCGTCAGCAGGTCGACGCCGAGCGCGCCGACGTCGACCGGGATCTTCCCGCACGCCTGCGCGGCGTCGCAGTGCACGAGCGCGCCGCGGGAGTGCGCGAGCGCGGCCAGTTCCGCGACCGGCTGGATCGCGCCGGTCTCGTTGTTCGCCGCCATGACCGACACGACCGTGCGGTCCGCGCCGGTCCGCAGGGCGGCCTCCAGCGCGTCGAGGGAGACCAGCCCGTGGTGGTCGACGGGCAGCACGGTGACCCGGGTGCCGTGGAGGCGGCCGAGCGCGCGGGCGGTCTCCAGCACGGCGGGGTGCTCGGTCGCCTGGACGACGAGGTGCGTGCACGCGGCGAGCACCGCGCCCCGCAGGGCGAGCAGGTTCGCCTCCGAGCCGGACGCGGTGAACACGATCTCCTCCGGCCGCGCGCCGATCAGGCCGGCCACCTGCGCCCGCGCGGCGGCCAGCGCCCGGCGCGGTTCGGCGCCGTAGGCGTGTTCGCTCGACGGGTTCCCGAAGAAGTCCGTCCAGTGCGGCAACGCGGCTTCGGTGACCCGCGGGTCGACCGGCGTGGTGGCGTTGTAGTCGAGGTAGACCGGCCCGGTCGCCAGGCTCGGCGGCCGCGGGCACGCCACTTCGCTCGTCCGTCCGCTCACCCGGATCCCTCCCTTTGCCGGAACGCCGCGTCCAGCATGCCCCGCACCGCGCCGCAGCGCCGGTTGCAACGTGGCATGCCACGTCGCAAACTGGGACGCCCGATCCGTCCCCACCCGGAGGTCAAAGGTGACCGACTTCGATCGACGCGACGTGCTGCGTGCCCTCACCGCGCTGGGGGTGACCGGGGTGACCGCGAGCCTGCTCGGCGGGACCGCCGAAGCCGCCGGCGCCGACCCCCTCTCCCTGAAGTTCTCCGTCACGGAACAGTTCCGGCCCTTCGCCCTGATCGCCCCGAAGTTCGTCCAGGTCGACACCGCGGCCCGGCCCGGCGCCCTCGTCAAGACCGGGGTCCGGCCGAAAGCGCCCTACGGGACGGTGACCGTCGACGTGCGCGACGCCGGCGCTCCCGTGGTCGCCGGGCTGGCCGGGAACGGCGTCTCGGTGCTCGGCACCTACGACCCCGCCGCCGGACAGGCCGGCATCGAAATCACCACCGCGGGCGGCACCGCCGTCGTCAAGACCGCCGCGGCGAGCCTGCCGAGAGCGTTCGGCTTCGCCGTGGTGGTCAACGAAAACGCCGTGACGGTACTGGCCGATACGGGCGACGGCTGGCGGCCGCTGCTGACCGAGCGCGACCAGGTGCGGGCGCGGATCGACCTGCGCGACCCGGCGGTGCTGGGCAAGCTCGGCTACGCGTACGGCAGCCGCGGCCCGGCGCGCCTGGGCCGGGTGCGGGCCGGCTACTACGGCCAGGCGGGGGTGCGCGACCCGCACGTCGTGCAGTACGCCGACGGCCGGCCCTTCATCCGCGACGGCAAGCTCTACCTGACCATGACCAACGCCGGGCTCGGCTTCTTCCAGCAGGCGCACTGGGCGGTGTGGACGCTCGACCTCGCCGATCCGACGAAGCTGGAGCAGGTCGCGACGCTGTTCTTCGCGCGCGACGGCGTCGTGCTCGGCGACCACGCGGGGCAGATCGTGGTCGACGACGACCGGTTCATCCTGCTGATGAGCTCGTGGGGCGACTTCTCCTTCAACGGCGTCCACGTGCGGCACACCGTCACCCGCGAAAACGTGCTGTCCGGGGTGCACGTCCTGCCGACGCGACAGCTCCCGCTGCCGACGTCGGTCAGCTCGTGGGACCCGGCGCTCACGCGGATCGAGGGGCGCTGGCACATCGCGTTCGTCGAAAGCCCCGCGCAGCAGCCGTCCTTCGTGTTCCACCCCGCGCTCGCGGCGGCGCCGCGCGGTGCCGACTACGACCACGGCCTGACGCTGCTGGGTGCCGACACGTCGGTCGGCCAGACGGAGGGCACGATCCTGCAGCGGGTGGGCGGGCGGTGGTACCTGTTCGCCAGCGACGGCGACGCCCGCGAGTACCCGGTGTACGACCTGCGGCTGCGCAAGCTGGGCACGCTCAACGCTCCGTACGGCACGAACATCCCGCACCCGATGCTGGTGCGGATCGGGAACCGCTGGTGGCTCCCCACGTTCGACGGCACGCAGTACGCGGAGGACGTCCTCGGGTACGGCGGCCACGGCGACTTCATCCTGATGCGGGCCTGACCCGGCGCGGTGGGTTGAGGCGCGGCGGCGGGGGTAGCCGCGAGGCATGAACTCCCCCGCACCTCACCGGGCCCTGCACGCGGTCGAGCACGCCTCGGGCCTCGACAAGCCGGCGGCCGAGCTGACCCGGCGCCTGCGCGGCCCGGCGGAGAGCACCGTCGGCAAGCTGCTGCGCGGGCGCTGGCTCGGCCACCCGCTGCACCCGATCGCGGTGACGGTCCCGATCGGCGCGTGGCTCTGCGCGGCGGCGTTCGACCTGCTACCGGGCCGCCAGGAGGAGGCCCGCCGGCTGGTGGCGGCCGGTTTGCTGGCGGCCCCGCCGGCGATCGTGCTCGGCTTGGCCGACTACTCGGACCTCGACGTGCGGCAACGCCGGGTGGGTTTGGTCCACGCGGCGAGCAACGCGGTGGCGATCGCGTTGTTCGGGGCGTCGTACGCGGCCCGCCGCCGCGGCCGGGTGGTGCGCGGCCGGGTCCTGAGCACGCTCGGGTTGACGGCGGCGGGTGCGGGCGGCGCGCTCGGGGGGCATTTGGCGTACGCCCAGGGAGCCGGGGTGTTCCGGTGGCAGCCGCTCGACTTCGACCCCGCGGAGGTGGCGGGGAGCGACCCGGCGGCACCGCGGAACCCGGCGTAACCCGAACGGGCGCCGCCCCCGGCGGGAGGCGGCGGCGACGATCGCCTCAACCGGATCCGCCGGCCGGCGGATGCATCGGCGGCACCAGGTGTCCTCGATGCTCCAGCCGATCAGTGCTCGCGCAGGAAGTCGCGGGTCAGCTCGAGCTGGCCGTGGTGCTGGGCCAGCTCTTCGTACACGTGTTGCAGCGCCCCGCCCTGCGTCCGGCCCGCCGGTGTGTCCGCGTACTTCGGCGGCGAAGGAGCCCGCAAAGGCGCGGCCGGCTCGGCCGCCGCGAGGTCCGCTCGCAACTGCTCCTTCGCCGCCGCGACGCGGGAAATCAGCCCGGCCACCGGCCCCGACGCCGTGAACTCGGCCTCGAGGTCGCGCTCCACCGCGCGGCCCGCCACCAGTGCGCCGGCCCAGAACTCCAGCACGCCCAGGCAATGCGTGACGATCGCGTAGGGCGTGTTCGCTCCCGGCAACGGGGGACGGCGGTTGGCCCGCTCGTCGCCGAGTTCCGCGAGGATCGCCGTCATCCCGTCGAGGGCGCGGCCGGCGAACCACAGGTAGTCGTCGTCGCTCAGGGGGAAACCTCCATCTCCAGGCCCATGACCCGGACGGTACGCCGCCGGCGGAGCCAGCCGCGGGCGGGCGCGCCGTCCGGCAGTTCGTCGAGGAACGCCTTGCGCTGCGCCGAGGTCGTCGAACGCCAGCGCATCGCCAGCACCGGGCGGACCGGGGCGATGAAGGGCCGCACCCGTTCGTGCGCGCCCGCCAGCCGGATCTCGTACTCGCGGTCCGGCCGGTAGCCGAGGTCGAGGTCGATCAGCGGCTCGGCGCCGCCGGCGCGGTGGTGGCAGCGCGACAGCACCCGCGCGAGCTCGTCCATCGCGACCTGCAGCGTGCAGGGCATCTGGTCCTGCCAGCGGCCGAGCCGCGGGGCGTTCACCGACGCCGCGGTGACCTCGTCCGCGAGCACGACCAGGGCCCGGACCGGCGATCCGGCCAGTTCGACGCGGATCCGCCGGCGGTCCTCGTCGACGTGGAAGCGCAGCACGCGGTCGGCCACGACGGCACCCGACCGCAACCGGACCCACTCCTCGACCGCGTCGGGCGAGGGGCAGGACGACACGAAGGTGAAGGCCAGTTCCTCGCCGGCGAGGGTCATCGCCACCGGGAACAGCGAACCGAGGTCGTGCATCAACGCCGAGCCGATGACGAGTGCGGCGCGGGAGCCGCCTCCGGTCATCGTCCCCTCCTCCCCCGAGCTACACCTGCAGGTCGGCTTCGATGCGCTTCAGGTAGTGGCGGGCCAGGGCCAGGTTCGCGCGTTCCCGGTCCAGCACCAGGTACAGGAACAGCGAGTTCCGCGACGAGTTCATCAACCGGATCAGGTGGTACTGGCGGTGCAACGTGATCAGGATGTCCTCGATGCTGTCGTTGAGCGCGAGCGACGACATCACCCGCAGCTTCGACCGCACGACCTCGGTGTTGCCCGCGGCGGCGACCTCCAGGTCGAGCCAGTCACCGCCACCGCTGGTGCCGAGCGACATCCCGCTTTCGTAGTCGACGAGCGCGACGCCGACGGCGCCGGTGATCGACATGGCTTCCTTCAGCGCGGTGTCGATGTTCATCATCATCTGCAACCTTTCCGTTGAACAGGCTTGTCCGCTACGCGGCCAGGATCGTGCCGATCCGGTCGATGACCGGCCGGGACTCGAAGAGCAGGCGCCCGACGTTCAGGCCCTTGTCCCCTAGGACGACCATCAGCGCCAGCCGGCCGACGGCGTAGACGGCCACGTAGCCTTCGCTGCCGAACACCACGGTCTGGCTCAACGTGCCCTTCCCGGTCATTTCGGCGGCTTGGCGCGCGATTCCGAGATCGGCGGCGGCGAGCGCGGAGATCTTCGCCGGATCGATGTAGTCGTCCGCGTCGGCGATGATCGGTATCCCGTCGACCGCGGCGAGCACCGTACCGGTCACCCCGGCGACGCTGTCCCGGAGATTGCGCAGCTCGGCGGCCAGTGCGTCGAAGTCCAATTCCCTCTTTGCTTTCTTTCGGCAGCGGCCGATCACCGAATCGGCGGGCTGCCCGGCGATCAGCCGTTCGAGTTGCCCTGTCGCCGGCGACCCTACCGCCATCATCACTGCACGCCTATCCGCGACGGATGGTCACGCCATGCATTTACACGATCGGGTGAAGCAGAGTGGTTGGTGTAACCGAAATTAATTCACCGGCGGACGGTTGTCTATTGATCACGACGGTGTGGCCGTCGATTGTCCGGAATTCACAGCGAGGGTGGTTGAAATGCGGTTTTACCATTTTCCGAGCATCGAAAGCGGACGTATCCCTGCGTAATCGGCAGTTGCCATTCACCCGTTCACCGGATACGGGCCGCCCGGTTTTCGGCGGCGAACCCCGGCCGAGCATCATGCGGGCATGACCGAACACGTCCTGCGCGCGGCCGCCGGGAGCGTCACCGGCGAGCGCTACCCGGCCAACTTCGACGTCGTGCACCTCGACGAGGACCCCTTGCTCGCGGTGCTGGCCGACGGGATGGGCGACGGCGAAGGCAGCCGCGTCGCGGGCCGGACGGCCGTCGAGGTGTTCGTGGACCGGATCCGCCCGGTCGGCGAGGCCGTCGACCCCGCGCGGCTGCGCGAAGCGGTCGCCGAAGCGCAGGCGCGGGTCGGCGCGGCCGGTGCGCGGATCGGCGACCTGACGGGCTGCACGCTCACGGCGCTGGTGGCGTCCGGCGCCGGCCTGTGGCTCACGCAGATCGGCGACTCCCGTGGCTACCGCCTGCGCGACGGGCTGCTGGAACAGCTGACGACCGACCACACCATGGCGTGGCTGGGCGCGGTCAACGGCTGGTACGCGTTCGACTCGCCCGAGACGCAAGCGGCCCGCTACCAGCTGACGCGGTACGTCGGTCACCCCGCGCGCCCGGAGCCGGACGTGCTCAACGTCGCGCCACGCCCGGGCGACGTCCTGCTGCTGTGCACCGACGGCGTCACCGACCAGGTGCCCTACCGGCGGGTGCGGGAGGTCCTGGCCGGGCCGGGGTCACCCGCCGACCAGGTCGCCCGGCTGCTGGCCGACACCGAAGACGCCGGCGGCCGGGACAACGCGACCGCGGTGGTCGTGCACGTCGTCCCGGCCCGGGCGGCTACGACGCGTACTGGTCGTGCAGGCTGAACTTCGTGATGTGCTCCTGGCGCCCCAGCGGCGTCAGGTCGAGGTAGGTGTAGGTCGTCACCAACTGGTCGAGACCGCGTTCGTACGTCGAATACGTGTGGTGGACGTCGTCGCCGTCGCGGAAGAAGACGCTCAGCCCCTGCCACTCCCCCTCGGCGTACCACGGCGTGCCCTTCGCCAGCAGCGTCGCCTTGTCCTTGTAGTTGTACTCGACCGGCGCCACCGACTCGTCGTTCGCGACGTGGTAGTCGAAGTTGAAACTGCTGCCGAGCGACGAGTACCACGGGATCGTCCAGCCCATGCGCTCCCGGAACGCCGTCAGCCTCGCGATCGGCGCGCGGGACACGAGCGCGACCGTCGTGTCGAGGGCGTGCAGGTGCTCCTCGTGCGCGATGTTGTCCACCAGCAGCGCGCAGCTGTTGTGGCCTTCGGTGTCGTCCGGGCCGAACATGAAGTGGTAGACGACGAGCTGGCGGCGGCCTTCGAACAGGTCCAGCAGCCGCGCTTTGCCGTCCGCCCCTTCGAAGACGTAGTCCTCCTCCACCTTCACCATCGGCAGCTCGCGACGCCGGGCGGCGAGCGCGTCCCGCCGCAGGGTCACCTCCTTCTCCTCCTCGAGGAGTTCCTTGCGGGCGGTCAGCCACTCTTCCCGCGAAACGATTCGGGGCAGGTCCACCATCGGTCGTTCTCCCTCGTCCGGGTTCTGGGTCTTCCGGTCCGACAAGGCGCGCCGCCGGAATGCATCGGCGGCGC
Source organism: Amycolatopsis sp. NPDC098790 (assembly GCF_044759945.1). Classification (NCBI taxonomy): domain Bacteria; kingdom Bacillati; phylum Actinomycetota; class Actinomycetes; order Pseudonocardiales; family Pseudonocardiaceae; genus Amycolatopsis; species Amycolatopsis sp. NPDC098790. Next base: position 207,416 of record NZ_JBIWAI010000009.1, on the reverse strand, counting down.
GCGCCAGCCAGAACGCGGCGGCCGTCGCGAAGAGCGCTGTCAGGCCGGCGGCCACAGGCTTCGAGGCGCCGCCGGGCGCCACCATCCACGCCATCGCGGCCGCCATCAGGGCGTGGTGGACGTCGTGGCCGCGCCGGCCGGCCAGGGAACGGGCCGCGAACCACAGCCCGGCGACGCCGTAGAGCACGAGCTGCGGGAGCGCCGCCGGCCAGGCCATCGCGACCATGCCCGCGCCGAGGGCCGCCTCCAGCACGCCGCCGGCGAGGGTGCGGGCCCGTTCGGGAATCACTTCGCGGTTCCGGGTGTCATGACGGGTGGACCGGGCACGGCCGGCGAACGCACCGGTGCATCCGGGGCCGCTCGGTTGTCCGCACAGGCATGGACAGGAGAGGACCCGATGTCTGACGAGGACTTCTGGCGGCTGGCGGACCCGTACCGCCGTGAGCTGCTCGCCCACTGCTACCGGCTGCTGGGCTCGTTCCAGGACGCCGAAGACCTGGTGCAGGACACGATGCTGCGCGCGTGGCAGGCCTTCGACGGCTTCGAAGGGCGCTCGTCGGTGCGCACCTGGCTGTACCGGATCGCCACGAACGCGTGCCTCAACGTGCTGAAGAGCGCGCGGCGGCGGGTGCTGCCGTCCGGGCTCGGCGCGGCGACGGAGACCGCCGGGGCGCTGCCGAGGATCGAGGCGGTGTCGTGGCTGGAGCCGCTGCCGACCGCCGGGGACGACCCCGCCGACCTGGCCGCGCTGCGCGACAGCACGCGCCTCGCGGTGGTGGCGGCGTTCCAGCGGCTGCCGGCCCGGCAGCGGGCGGTGCTGATGCTCGTGGAGGTGGCCGGGTTCCCGGTGTCGGAAGCGGCCGCGACGCTGGGGATGACGACCACGGCGGCACGCAGCGCGTTGCAGCGCGCCCGGGCGACGCTGGCGGCCGACCAGCCGGTCGAGGACGAGGTGCGCCCGGACCCGGCGTTGGACGACGAGGTCCTGCGGCGCTACCTGAAGGCGTTCGAGGACGCGGACACCGCGAGCCTGGCGGCGCTGTTGCGCTCGGACGTCGAGTACCAGATGCCGCCGATCGCGGTGTGGTTCCACGGCCGTGAGGCGGTCCTGGACCACCACACGCGCCGGATCTTCGCCTCGCCCCGCCGGGTGCTGCCGACGAGCGCGAACGGGTACCCGGCGATGGGCAGCTACACGCGGCGGCCGGACGGCTCGTTCGCGGGCCACGGCATCCACGTCCTGGAGCCCGACGGCGGGTTCATCGGCCGGATCGTGGTGTTCCTGGACGAGCGGCTCTTCCCGGCGTTCGGGCTGCCGGAGACGGTGCCGGGGTGACCCACCGGCTCAGCCAGGCCGCGACCGCGGCGGGCCGAACGCCGGGAGCACGCTGTTCCCGAACCGGGTCAGCGCGCCGATCCGGTCGCCCGCCGGCGTCGGCACGTACCGGCCCGTTCCGGATGCCGGAGGGACCACCCAGGTACGCGCCGAACGCCGGCCGGCCGTCGGCGTCCGTCGGGACCAGGTCGAACCGGCGGCCCGCGCCGCTCGGCGCGCCCGGTCGGGACGGCACCGGCCCTGCTGACCTACGCGCTCGTCCGTCCCTGACCTCGACCTCGGCCGAAAGGACGAGGGCCGGTGTCCCTTCGGCCGAGGTGGTGGCGGGCGCCGGCGGCCTAGCTTGATCGTCATGGACTTCACAGCCAGGAGGGCCGGGGTCGTCGCGGTCGCCGCCGGGGCGGCGGTGGTGGCGATCGGGGCCACGGTCATCGCCACCGCCGCCGACCCCGTCGCGCCCGAGGTCGTCAGCGCGACCCCGGCCGAAGCCGGGCACGAGGGCCAGGGCAAGTACACCGCCGGGGACTACGTGCTGACCGTGCACGAGCTGAACGACGAAGGCGAAGGCATGGGCACGACCATCGGCCCGCACACCGCGTACTACTCGAAGGTGTTGCACGGCACCGGGTCCTGGCAGCCGACGGTCCTCAAGTTCTCCGCCGGCCGCGACAGCGACGCGCCGACCGTCTTCGCCTACCCCGTTCCCGGGCCGGGCCTCGGCGTCGACTGCGTCGCGTCCGGGACCGAGGCGGCGCCGCAGGTGCGGTGCGAGACCAAGGTCAGTAGCCGACCGTGAAGTGCCGGTCCGCGCCGGCGTTCTCGAGTTCGTCGACGACGGCCGCGGCGAGGTCTTCGGCCGAGATTTCGGACGTGCCGTCCGGCCGGGTCAGCAGCGTCGTCGTGCCGCGGCGGTAGCCGCCGGTCCGGGCGCCGGGCGCCAGGATCGCGGGTGGGCTCAGGTAGACCCAGTCGGCGGCCGGGTGCGCCCGGCAGACGGCCAGCTGCGCGGCACTGGCGCCGGCGATGGCGCGGTACTCGGGCGGAACGTACCGCGGGTCGTCGAGGACCAGCCCGCCGCCGGGCGCGCGCAGCGGGGCCGCGCCGCCGACGACGAGGACGCGGGTGCCCGCCGTCGCGGCCGCGTCGAGCAGCGCGGTCGTCGTGGGGGCGACGGTGTGCTCCTGCCCCGGCGCGGGCCGGGCCGCCGCCACGACCGCGTCGGTGCCCGCGAAGAACGCGGCCAGCCGGTCCGGACGGGCCTCGACCACGGGTACGTCCGGCAGGCCGGGGCGCCGCGTCCGCACGATCGCGAGGAGGTCGTGGCCGCGCCGGGCGGCTTCGGCGAGGACGCGGGAGCCGACCATGCCGGCGGCGCCGACGACGGCGATCTTCACGAGCACTGTCCTTTCCGGACGGAGAGAAGCGGGAGCCGGCCGGCGACGAGCGCGAACCCGCCGCCCTTCACGAGAACTGTCCTTTCCGGACGGACGGCGCCGGCAGCTGGCCGGCGACGAGCGCGGCCAGCGCGAGCGCGAACCCGGCGAGCTGGACCACGCCGAGCGTCTGGCCCAGCACGACCGCGCCGAGGACGGCCGCGACCAGCGGGGACAGCAGCCCCAGCACGGCCACCGACGCGACCGGCAGCGTCGTGACGCCGCGGAACCACAGTGCGTAGGTCAGCAGCCCGCCGATCAAGCCGAGCCACAGGTAGCCGAGCGCGGCCCGGCCGTCGATCGACGGCGGCGCGCCCTCGAAGAGGAACGTCAGCGGCAGCAGGAAGAGGCCGCCCGCGGTGAGCTGCCAGCCGGCGAACGCGGCCGGGCCCACGCCGGCGGGACGTCCCCAGCGCTTGGTCAGTGTCACCCCGAGCGCCATCGTGGCCGCGCCGCCGAGACCGGCCGCGACGCCGACGCCGTCGAACGCCGCCGCCGGGCCGAGCACGACCAGGCCGACGCCGATCATGCCCGCGACACCCCAGCCGAGCCGCCACCCCGACAGGCGTTCGCGCAGGAAGGGCACCGCCAGGACGGCGACGACGAGCGGCTGCGCGGCACCCAGCGTCGCGGCGACGCCGCCGGGCAGGCGTTGCGCGGCGACGAACAGCAGCGGCAGGAAGAGGCCGATGTTGAGCACGCCGAGCGCGGCCGCCTTGCCCCACCAGGCGCCGCGCGGCAGCGTCCGGGTGAAGGCGAGCGCGATGAGCCCGGCGGGCAGCGCGCGCAGCAGGCCGGCGAAGAGCGGGTGGCCGGCGGGGAGGAACTCGGTCGTGACGAGGTAGGTGGTGCCCCACACCATCGGCGCGGCCGCGGTGAGGGCGATGCGCGGGACGTCCACGTGAGGAGCGTCCGTCCGCACGAGCTGACTGGTCATACCGAAATTCCACCGGAGCCCGATCGATGAGTCCAACACATGTTCGTCACCGCAGCGATCGTGGTTCAAGATGGATGCGTGGAACTCCAGCAGCTGCGGTACGTCGTCGCGATCGCCGAAACGTCCAGCTTCACCCGGGCCGCCGAGCGGTGCCTGGTCGTCCAGTCGGCGCTGAGCCACCAGGTCGCGCGGCTCGAGCGCGAGCTCGGCGCGCGGCTGTTCGACCGGACGAGCCGCCGGGTGCGGCTGACGCCGGCGGGCGAGGCGTTCCTGCCGTCGGCGCGCCAGTGCCTGGCCGCGGCGGAACGGGCGGCGGCCGAGGTCGCGGCGGCGGTGGGCGAGGTGCGCGGGCGGCTGGCGGTCGGCCTGATCCCGACGGTCACCGCGGCCGACGTCCCGGCCGCGATCCGCGAGTTCCACGACCGGTACCCGCAGGTGCGCATCAGCCTGCGGGTCGGGGCGAGCGACGACCTGATCGAGCAGGTCCGCGACGGCAGCCTCGACGCGGCGTTCCTCGGCCTGCCCACGACGGCGACCCCGCGCGGCGTCGCGGTCCGGGAGCTGGCCCGCGGGCACCTGATCGCGGTGGTGGCCCCGGACCACCCCCTCTCCGGCGAGCCGACGGTGAGCTTGAAGCGCCTGGCCGCGGAGGTGTTCGTCGACCTGCCGCCGGGCACGGCCGGGCGAGCGCAGTCCGACCAGGCGTTCGCGGCGGCGGGGCTCGACCGCGAGGTGGCGTACGAGGTGACGAGCGCGGACTACGTCCCGCGCCTGGTCGGCCCGGGGCTGGGGGTGGCGATGCTGCCGTCGGGGTTCGCGCCGCAGCTGACCGGGGTGGCGACGATCGAGATCACCGACGCCCCGGCCCGCGTGGAGTACCTGATCTGGGCCGAGGCGAACCCGACCCCGGCGGCGCTGGCGTTCGTGGACCTGCTGAGTCTCGACACCGGCGGCGCGGCGACGTCATGAACGACCCTTTCATGTCGCCGGATGACATGAAAGAGTCGTTCATGACGTTCGGGCAACCCCGCGTCACATCTTCGCCGCGCCCGCCTTCACCGCCTCGCGGATCCGCGCGTAGGTCCCGCAGCGGCAGATGTTCCGGATCTCGTCCAGGTCCGCGTCGGTGATCTCGCGGCCGGCCGCGGTCGCCTGGCGGACCTTCGCCACCGCCGCCATGATCTGGCCCGGCTGGCAGTACCCGCACTGGGCGACGTCCAGTTCCAGCCACGCCTCCTGCATCGGGTGCAGGTCCTTGCCGACCGTCGCCGGGAGGCCTTCGATCGTCGTGATCTCGTCCGACTCCTCGATGTCGGCCACGCGGACCGAGCACGGGTTGAACGCCTTGCCGTTGATGTGGCTGGTGCACGCCTTGCAGACGTCGAGCCCGCAGCCGTACTTCGGGCCCTTGATGCCCAGCAGGTCGCGCAGGACCCACAGCAGCCGGAGGTCGTCGTCGGCGTCGACCGTGACCACCTTGCCGTTGATCTTCAGGGTGTGTTGCGGCACAAGGGCTCCTAGTAGGCGTGGTCGAGGCCGTCGGTCGGCGACGGCGGCGTGGACGGCTGCACCGGCAGCGGCTCGAACGAGAGCGTGCCGTGGTTGATCGGGAACGAGGTCGGCATCTTGCCGACCGCACGCGCGTACGCGCAGGCCACCGCGGCGAACGACGGCGCCACCGCCAGCTCGCCCGCGCCGCTGGGGCTGTCCGACGTGTTCGGCATCACCACGACCCGCGTCTCGGGCGGGGTGTTCCACTCGCGCGTGTAGAAGTAGTTGTCCCAGCTGCCTTCCAGCGGGAGCCCGTCCTTGATGTGGATGCTGGAGGTCAGGCACATCGCGATGCCGTCGTTGAGCCCGCCGATCATCTGGGCTTCCAGGCCGCGCGGGTTGATCGCGAAGCCGGGGTCGACGACGACCAGTGCCTTCGTCACGCGCGGGCCGGTGACGCCTTCGCGGATGGGCCGGTTGACCGTCTCCGGCCGGCAGTCGATCTCCACCAGCACCGCGACCGCGCCCCGGTATTCCGAGTGCAGCGCGATCCCCTGCGCCACCCCGGCGGGCAGCGAACGGCCCCAGTTCCCGACCTGGACGGCCTTGTCGAGCACCGCCCGCAGCCGGTCGTCCTTGAGGAACTCGCGGCGGAACGCGACCGGGTCCTTGCCGAACTTCTTCGCCAGCTGGTCGACCACGAGCTCCTCGGCCGTGACGACGTTGGGCGAATAGATGTTGCGCATGCTGCCGGTGTTGAACTTCAGCGGGATCTCGTTGAGCAGCTGGGTCGTGACACCGAAGTTGTACGGCGACGACTGGCTCAGCAGGAAGATCGACTCGGCGAAGCTGAGGTTGCCGGCGATCGGCAGCTTCGCGGCGGTCGAGGTGATCATCTCGCCCAGCCCGTGGCTGAACTCGGTCTGCACGCTCGTGTGCCGCTGCTCGAAGCTGACGACGTTGCCGAGCAGGTAGGTCGCCCGGACGCGCGACACGCACATCGGGTGGATGCGGCCCTGCCGGAAGTCGTCGGTGCGCGACCACATCAGCTTGACCGGCTTGCCCATCTTCTGCGACGCCTCCGCCGCTTCGGCGGCCGCGTCGTGGAACAGGTGACGCCCGAACGAGCCGCCGCCCTGGGTGACGTGCACGGTGACCGCGTCCTGCGGGATCCCCAGCAGCTTCGCGATTTCTTCCTGGGCGACGATCGGCACCTTCAGGCAGGACCAGATCTCCGCGCGGTCGGCGCGGACATCGGCGATCGCCGCGCCCGTTTCGAGCGGGCTGTTGCTGGCCGCGGCGAAGGTGAACTCGGCGTCGATGTACTGGTCGAGCAACCCGGGCACGGTCATCGGCAGCTGCGCGGCCTTGAGCTTCTTGAGCACCGTCGCGTCGGACTCGCCGTCGACCGTGCCGGGGCCCCAGGTCACCTTCAACGCGCGGATCGCGTCGATGCACTGGCCGAACGTGCGGCCGCGCACCGCGACGCCGTGCGAGATCGCGGCGACGTCGGTGATCCCCGGCATCGCCTTGACCTCGGCGGCGTTGAGGATCGAGCGCGGGGTGCCGTTGATCGTCGGCGGCCGCGCGACCATCGTCGGCAGCGCGCCCGGGACGTCCAGGTCAAGGGTGAACTCCTTGGTGCCGGTGACCGCCGCGTGCGCGTCGAGCCGGTTCTGCGGGGTGCCGAGGACCTTGAAGCCCGACCGCGGCTTGAGCGTCGCGGTCACGCTGATCGTCGTCGCGGACGCGGCGGCCTTCGCGAGCGAGCCGTAGCTCGCGGTGCGGCCGCCGGCACCGCGCACGACGCCGGCGGACGTCGTCAGCTGCGACACCGGCACGGCCCACTTCGCGGCGGCCGCGGCCAGCAGCCGCTGCCGGGCGATCGCCGACGCCGTGCGGACCGGCGTGTAGATGCTGCGCATCGAGTTGGAGCCGCCGGTCAGCTGGTTCATCAGCAGCTCGGGCCGGGCGTCGGCGAGGGTGACGTCGATCTTGTCCAGCGGGAGGTCCAGCTCCTCGGCGATCATCATCGCCACCGCGGTGGTCATCCCCTGCCCGACCTCGGCGCGCGGCACGGCGAACGAAGCCCGGCCGTCGGCGCCGACCTGGACGCCGATCAGGCCGGACGTCGGCAGCGCGGCGAGGTTCTGCAGGTCGCCGAGGTCGAAGATGTCCTCGGGCTGGGGCAGGGACGGGATCGCCGCGCCGGCTTCGCGCGGGGCCAGTTCGGAGCCGCCGATCTGGGCGGCGACGGCGAGCGTGGGCGCGGCCAGCACGAAACCGAGGAACCGGCGGCGGGCCATCGATCGCGGCTCGGACCCGGGTGGTGGGACGGCGGGGTCGTGTTCGGGCATGAGCGGCTGGGACCTCTCGAACGACGGTGTGGGAGAGCGCGGGCCGGAGCACCGCCGGGCGGAGTGTTACACAGATCACGCCGCCGAATGAAGGACCTGGCTGCCTACATTTGGCCTAGTGTCGTTGTGCACTGTGCACAGCGGGTACCGGTCAGGGCACGCGCGGTGGCGGGAGGAACGGCAGCGCGCGAACGACCAGGGCGAGCTCCAAGGCCAGTTCGCCGCCGGTCAGCGACCGGCCGGTCAGCTCCTCGAGCCGGTGGATCCGGTTGAGCACGGTGTTGCGGTGGCAGTGCAGCGCCTGCGCCGAGCGGGTCGCCGAGCCGCCGGTGCGCACCCACGTCGCCAGCGTCTCCAGCAGCGGGCCGCGCTCCACCGCCCGCAGGTCCAGCAGGTCGCCGAGCCAGTCCCGCTGCAGCGACTCGGTCAGTTCGGGCGAAGAGAGCAGCAGGGCCTCGGGCAGCCGTTCGGCCAGGCAGACGACCTCGACCCGGCCCGGCGGGACGGTCCGCATCGCCAGCACCGCCTGCCGGTAGGCCGTGTGCACGGCCGCCAGCCCGGCGACGACCAGCGACACCCCGGCCGGCACCGTGAGCACGGACCCGATCGCGCCGACGACGTCGGTCACCTCCCGGCCCGGCAGGGAGACGAGCCCGACGAGGACGTCCGCGCGCGACTGCCAGGCGGACGCCGACCCGAGGTCCTCCAGCGCGGCGCCGAGCGGCTCGGCGAAGGCGGCGTCGCCGGGACCCGCGGCCACCACGGCGACGTACGGCCCCGAAATCGGCAGGCGCAGCGCCCGGCCGGCCTCGTAGGCGAACCCCGCGTCGGCGGCCCGGCCCTGCAGCAGCCCCTCCCACAACGACGCGCGCCGCTGCTCGTCGGCGCGGACGAAGCTGCGCTCCGCCGCGTGGTAGGCCAGCGCCACCTGGGCCGAGGTGGCGTCGACGACCTCCCACACGCGGGTCGCGAGGTCCAGCATGGCTTCGTTGTTCACCGACCCGGTGGCCCGGGCCTGCTCGGTGAGGGCCTGCCAGACCAGCCGGCCGCCGATCCGGAACGAGCGCAGCACGTCGTCGAGCGGGAGCTGCTGCTCGGCGCGGCGCCGTCCGGTCGCCCTCGCCGCGTCGTAGAGGTCTTCGCCGGTCCCGGCAGGGCGCCCGATCAGCTGGAGGACCCGGCGGAGGTTGTCGTGGCAGGACCGCCAGAGGTCGTCGTCGGGCACGACGTCGTCCACGCGGTAGCCCGGGTTCTGCTCGACGATGACGGCGACCAGGGCGCCGGTGAGCTCGTCCAGCTCGTCCAGCACCCTGGCCGCCAGTGACCACGCGGTGTCCCGGGCCGCCGCCCGCGTCTCACCCATCCGCACCACCACTGTCGCGCTCTCCCCGGCGCGTCAGCCTACGTCGCGACCTGCGTTCCCGCTCACCTCGCGAGCGCGAAGCTGGGGTGCGGCGGCTGGTTGTACGCGGTGTTCTGCCACGCGACGGCTTCCCGGTACTGCCGGTCCTGCATCAGCGAGACGTGGGAGATGCTCGTCGTGTCCGTGGTCGAGTAGATCCGCAAAGCGCGGTTGTCCGACGTCGGCCAGACGACCTCCTCGCGCCAGTCGCCGAACAGGTCCGCCTGCAGCGACGGCGTGTTCTTCGTGCCGTTGTTGGCGTGCACGCCGGACGCGGTGAGCAGCCGGGTGTCGGCGCTGGTGCCGTACTTGTCGATGTGGGTGCCGTCGAGCAGCTCGCGCTGGGCGTCGCCGTCCCACCAGATGACGAAGTTGGTCGACGACGGCTTGCGCCCGATGTTCTGCCCGCTGGTGTTCAGCAACCCGGACACCGCCGACGACCAGGACTCGGCGCCGGGGCTGCCGGCGTAGACGTCGTCCGAGACGCCGCGGCCGTTGTCGCAGCCGCAGGACGCGTTCTGCCAGATGATCTGCCCGGTCTTCGCGTCGGCCATCCAGGCGGCCGGCTTCGACGTGTCTTCGTCCACTTTGAACTCTTCGAGCCCGGCCCGGCTCGGGATCAGGTCGCCGACGTGCATGGCGTCGCCGTGGCCGAGCCGGGTGTTCCACAGTGGAGCGCCGTTGTCGTCGATCGCCATGGCGCCGAAGACGATCTCGTCTCGGCCGTCGCCGTCGGCGTCCGCGGTGGCCAGCTGGTGGTCGCCCTGGCCGGCGTACTGCGAGCCTGCCGAGTTCGAGTCGAACTTCCACCGCTCGGTCAGCGCGCCGCCGCGGAAGTCCCACGCGGCGATGACCGTGCGGGTGTAGTAGCCGCGGGACATGATCAGGCTCGGGTGCGAGCCGTCCAGGTAGGCCGTCCCGGCGAGGAACCGGTCGACGCGGTTGCCGTAGCTGTCACCCCACGACGACACCGTGCCGCGCGGCGGGTCGTAGTTCACCGTGGACATCGCCGCGCCGGTCTGGCCGTTGAACATCGTCAGGTACTCCGGGCCGGACAGGATGTACCCGCTGGAGTTGCGGTAGTCCGCGCTGGAGCTGCCGATGACCTGGCCGGTGCCGGAGCGCGTGCCGTCGGCGGTCTTCATCGCGACTTCGGCCCGGCCGTCGCCGTCGTAGTCGAAGACCTGGAACTGCGTGTAGTGCGCGCCGGCGCGGATGTTGCGGCCGAGGTCGATCCGCCACAGCCGGGTGCCGTCGAGCCGGTAGGCGTCGACGAAGACGTTCCCGGTGTAGCCGGACTGCGAATTGTCCTTGGCGTTGCTCGGATCCCACTTGAGCACGATCTCGTACTGGCCGTCGCCGTCGAGGTCGCCGACGCTCGCGTCGTTGGCGGCGTAGGTGTAGCTCTCCCCGGACGGCGTGGTGCCACCGGGCGGGATTTGGATCGGGACGTCCCGCGTGCTCGCCGCGGCCGTGCTGTCGAGCGTCAGCGACTCCTCGGCGGCGAACGCCGACATCCGTTCGACACCGCCGACAACCGCGCGGACGGTGTACTTGGCGCCCGCGGGCGCACCGGCGTCGAGGAAGCCGGTCGGCCCGCCGGCCGGCGTCTGCGTCACGCGGGTGCCGTCGCGGTAGACGGCGAACGTGACACCCGTGGGGTCGTCGGCGAGGAGCCGCCAGCCGACCCGGTTCCCTTGCGGGGTGTGGACACTGACGACCCCGCGGTTGAGCTTGTCGAATTGCGGCGGCGGCGTGGTTTCCGCCGCGACGGCGGCCGGGGTCAGCCCCAGCACGAGGACACCCGCGGCGGCCACGACCAGCCGGCGACTCAGCGCGTGCATGCTTCTCTCCTTGTCTGAAGTGGACGGTTCAGCCGGCCGTGCAGGTGCTGCCGTTGAGGGTGAACGACGCCGGCGCCGGGTTGGATCCGGTGAACGTGCCGTTGAAGCCGATGCCGGTCGACGCGTTCGGGGCCAGGGTGCCGTTCCAGCTCAGGTTCGTCGCGGAAACGTCGCCGCCGGTCTGGGTGAAGGTGGCGCCCCAGCCGGGCAGGGTCACCCGCTGGCCCGCGGTGTAGCTGAAGGCGAGGGTCCAGCCGGTGAGCGTGCTCGAACCCGTGTTGGTGATGGTCACGTTCGCGGTGAACCCGTTGCCGCCACCCCACGGGGGCGCGGAATAGCCGACCTTGCAGGCCCCGGTGCCACCGCCCGCGGTGGTCGTCACGCTCGCGGCCGCCGAGTTCGCCGAGGTGTTCCCCGCGGCGTCGCGGGCGCGCACCTGGTACCGGTAGGTCGTCGACGCCGTCAGGCCGGAGTCGGTGAACGTGGTCGTGCCGGTGGTGCCGACCTGGGTGAACGCGCCGCTGCCGGTCGCGCGGAGGACGTCGTAGCCGGTGACGCCGACGTTGTCGGTCGAAGCGGTCCACGCCAGGGTGGCGCCCGTGGCCGTCACCGCCGACGCGGTCGGGGTACCCGGCGTGGTCGGGGCCTGCGTGTCGGTGGTTCCCCCGCCGTAGATCGTGGCTTCCTTCGACGTCTGCCGGACGCCGTTCGCGCCCGTGAGAAAGCGCTCTCCCCATGCCGTCAAACTGGCCGGGTCGAAGGAGTTGACCATGTCCAGGTAAGCGACGTCGCTGCCGTTGCCGCTCCACGACCAGCCGAGGTAGCCGAGGCCGCGGGCCTGCGCCTGGGCCATGATCGTGTCCTCGTCGGGGTTGCCGTCGGTGTGCATGTTCCCGAACTCCCCCACCACCAGCGGGAGGCCGGCGGTGCGGAAGGCGTCGAAGTACCCGGTGATCTCGGCGGCGGTGTCGTAGACGCCGTACATGTGGATGGAGAACACCGTGTTGTGCTGCGGGTCGGCGCTGAGCACCGAAGCGGCGTTGTCGCGCATGATGTTCTGCCAGTCCTGGCCCCACATCGGCGCGTCGGCCATCAGCAGGTGCTGCAGCCCGGCGCCGCGCAACCGGGTGACCGCGGCGCTCGTCGCGCTCGCCCACGTCGCGCTCACCTGCTGGTTGTTGCCGAACGGCTCGTTGCCCAGGTTGATCACGACGTAGTTCTCCTGACCCTTGAGCGCATTGGCGACGCTGATCCAGTAGCTCGCGGCCTGGTCCAGGCTGGCCGCCGCGCTCTCCTCGCCGTAACCGGTGGTGTCGTGGACTTCGAGCACGCAGATGAGCCGGTTCTGCTTGCACAGCGCGACGACGCTCGTGACTTCGGCCGCCGACGTCGGTCCCCACCGCTGGCCGCTGCCGAGCACGACGCGGACGGTGTTGGCCCCGAAGGACTTGATGTCCGCGAAGGCCCGCGTCTGGGCCGGGTACCAGGCGTACGGGTGGTTGACGCCGCGCATCACGAACGCCGTGCCGTTCGCTTCGACGACCTGCGTGCCGCTCACGTGCAGCCCGGCCGCCGCCGTCGCGCCGGGCAGCGCCGCGACCAGGGCCGGGTACCAGCGGCTTTCCATCTTCTGGATGCCGGTGGTGCCGTTCGGGTGCACGCCGTCGGTGGTGTCGGCGGCGGTGTCGAACCCGGTCCACTGGTCGACGACGGTGATCGGCGACGCCGCCGTGGAGTGTGCCTGCGCCCAGCCGGGGACGGCGTTGTTCAGGTCGACCACGCGCTGCGCGCAGGCGGCGCAGTTGGCCGGGTTCATCGGGATGATCTTGGCGACGACGAGCTTGGTCGCCGGGTTGCTCGCCCGCATCTGGCCGAGCAGCGTGGTGAAGGCGTCGAGGATCGTGCTCGCCGCGATGCCGTTCCAGACGTCGTTGGTGCCCAGGTGCATGAGGACGACGTCCGGCCGGGTGGCCGAAAGCCAGCCCGGCAGCTGGTTGTCGCGCACGATGCCGGTGGCGAGGAAACCGCCGTGACCTTCGTTTTCGCCGTCGTAGGTGAACCCGCAGCCCTGAGCGGGCAGCGTGCCGACGAAGTCGACGTCGGTGTGGCCGGTGTCCTGCAGGTGTTTCCACAGCAGGGCGCGCCAGCACCCGGGCGAGCCGGTGATGGAGTCGCCCAGCGCCATGACCCGCGTGGGCGCGGCTACCGCGCTGGCGGGAGTGGCTGGGCTGGCTGTGGCTGGTGACGGGGCGAGGACGCAGGCGGCCGCGAGCACGCCGACCACGACCGCCCGGAGAAAACGCCGGGACATGCCGACCTCCTGGTGGGAAACCGATGGGGACAGTCGTGCTGGGAGCGCTCCCAGCCGGGGAGTGTAACGGCTCGGACACCCGGAGCGAAAGTATCGGCGGATTCGACCACGTCGTCGAAAACCGGTCGAGGCGCGGGATTACGGTTAGCGCGCTCGGCCCCGGCCTGGCCGGCACCGGCCGGGCGGACCCGGGCCTCGCAGGTCGCGTCGGCCGTCCGCAGCCGGTTCAGGTGACCGCGCGGACTCAGTCCGATGTGGACGGTCCGCGACCACGACGTGCCGGAATGGCGCAACGCCGGTCCATTGCCCGCGGACGGCGGCCTCGGTACAGTCAAGATCGTTCTTCCCCACGCCGCGTTGCCCCCGTCCCGCCCACCGGCCCCAGGAGCACGACGTGCGGTTCTCCGTAGTCCTCTTCACCGCGTTGCTGGCCCTTCCCACCGGCGTCGCCGACGCCGCGACGGCGACGTGGCCGGGCGATCCCGCCATCACGGTCGCCGACGCCGCCGGCGTCTTCGGCGAGAACCTGAGCGGGCTCGCCTTCGACGGCCCCGACGTGCTGTGGGCGGTCAAGAACGGTCCCGGCACCCTCTACCGGCTCGTCCGCGACGGCGGGAAGTGGACCCCGGCGGCCGGCTGGCCGTCCGGGAAGGCGCTGCACTACCGCGACGGCAGCGGCGACCCGGACGCCGAAGGGGTCGTGGCCACACCCGACGGCGTCTTCGCCGCGACCGAGCGCGACAACGACGGCGACGGCAGCCTGCTGAAGGTGCTGCGGTTCGACACCGCCTCCCCGGCCGGGTCGCTCGGCGCGGTGGCCGAGTGGGACCTCACCGGCGACCTGCCCGACGTCGACGACAACGGCGGCTTCGAGGGCATCACGTGGATCCCGGACTCGTTCCTGACCGCGAACGGCTTCCGCGACGACCACGCGAAGGCCGCGTACGACCCGGCCGCCTACCCCGGCCACGGCAGCGGCCTGTACTTCGTCGGCCTCGAAGACGAAGGCATGGTCTACGCCTACGCCCTCAGCCAGTCGGGCGGCGGCTTCACCCGCGTCGCGGCGTTTCCGGCCGGTTTCCCGAGCGTGATGGAGCTGGAGTTCGAGCCGGCTACCGGCCGCCTCTGGACGGTCTGCGACGACACGTGCGGCGGCAAGACGGCGACCTTGAAGATCGTCAACGGGAAGTTCGCGGTGTCGGCGACCTACGCGCGGCCGTCGAAGATGCCGAACTACAACAACGAAGGCTTCGCGATCGCACCGACGTGCTCGTCGGGGCGCAAGGCCGTCGTGTGGGCCGACGACGCGGACGACGGCGGCCACGCCCTGCGCGCGGGCACGCTGTCCTGCTGATCCGGTGCGTTGCTCCGGATGTACCAACGCGTCACCGGTTCGTGTGGATCGTGACGGCTTTGGGTAAGTGGTCACCATGGTTGTCAGAGCCCCTGAGCGACCCGCCGCGACGCTCACCCCCGCGCCTCGGCGGGCCAACCAGTTCGCCCACTGCGCTCCGCTGTTCGACGAGCGCAGCGAGCTGGTGCCCGGAGACCCGCGGCACGCCGAGCTGCGCGCCCGCCTGATCACCGAGCACCTCGCACTGGCCGAGAACATCGCCAAGCGCTTCGCCGGGCGCGGCGAGTCGTTCGACGACCTCGTGCAGGTCGCGCGGACCGGCCTGATCCACGCGGTCGACCGCTACGACCCGGGCCGCGGCCGGGACTTCCTGTCGTTCGCGGTGCCGACGATCATGGGCGAGGTCCGGCGGCACTTCCGCGACAGCGCGTGGTCGATGCGCGTACCGCGGGCGCTGAAGGAGCTGCAGCAGAACCTCGTCCGGGCGACCGGCGAGCTGGCCCACGACCTGGGCCGCTCCCCCACCCCGAGCGAAATCGCGGCGCACCTGGACATCGACGTCGAGACGGTCCGCGAGGGCCTCCTGGCGGCCGAGGCGTACAAGCCGGCCTCCCTGGACGCTCCGGCCCGCGGCGGCGGCGACACCGGCACGATCGGCGACCAGCTGGCCGACCGCGAATCCCCGTATTCGAAGGCGGACGACCACCTGACGCTCGAGGCGGCGATGGCCGACCTCCCACCCCGCGAGCGCGCGATCATCGAGATGCGGTTCGTGGAGGAGCTGACGCAGAGCCAGATCGCGGAGCGGGTGGGCGTGTCCCAGATGCAGGTGTCCCGCTTGCTGGCGAAGACCCTCGAACAGCTGCGGCACCGGGTGGTCGCCGGCTAGCCGGCTTGGTGCTCACCGCCGGTGTCGAAGTGCCGGTCCAGGTACTCCTCCGGCGGCAACGGACTCCGCCGCAGCAGCGAGAACACCTCGCTGCCCGGCGCGAGTTCCTCTTGCCCGGTCTCGTACCCCTGGGCGAGCCCGAGGTAGTCGACTCCGGTGTTCGCCGCGTACTCCCGCGCTTCCGCCTCGGCGAAAGCGATAGCCCCGTCGAGGGAGTCCGCGCGCCACAACGTGATTCGCTCTTCGTACGGCTGCCCGCCGGCTTCCGTCCACCTGAAGACGCACCGCACCGCGTACCACTCTTCCTTCACCCGTCCGCCAATCGCTGGATCGTCACGCTCAACCACGCTTCGAGTTCCGCCGGGTCGCCGAGTTCGGCGCGCAGGACCCGGCGGCGGGTCGAGACGCCGAGCACGAACGCGTCGATCGCCGCCGCTCGGCCGCGGGCCTCCGCGTCGTCCAGACCGCTGTCGCGCAGGTAGCGGTGCAACGGCTCCAGCGAATGGGTGTCCAGGAACGCCGCGAGCGCCTCCGCCGCCTCGGGGCGTTCGCCGGACGCGCGTTGCAGCACCAGCAGCGGGTCCTCGCCCGGCTCGCCGAACCAGCGGCGGACGATGCTCGCCGCCAGGCGCGGCCCCAGCGTCGCGCGGTCGCCGTCGAACGAGTCCACCACCGGGATCTCCACCCGGGTCGCCGCGAGGAACAGGCCTTCCTTGCCGCCGAAGTAGCGCGTGATGAGGTTGGGTGACACGCCGGCCGCGTCGGCCACCCCTTTGACCGTGATCGCCGTGTAGCCGTGCCGGGCGAACTGGCGTTTCGCGTGCTCCAGGATCCGCTGCCGGGTGGCCGCGGCGTTGCGCGAAGTCATGTGTACGAGCATACACATCATGTGTACGGTGATACACATGAGCGACGACCTCCGTGACAGACTCCGGCGCACCCGGCGGGTCACCACCCCGTGGCGCGACGACCCGGACCGCGGCTTCGGCGGCACCCGCCTCGACGAACTCCTGGACCGCTGGGCGAACGGCTACGACTGGGACTCCCACGAACGCCGCATCCGCGCGCTTCCTTGGACGACCGCTGGCGGCCTGCGGCTGATCCATCAGCGAGCGGCCGACCCCGATGCCCCCGTCGTCGTGCTGCTGCACGGCTGGCCGGACTCGGTGCTGCGGTTCGAACGCGTCCTGCCCCTGCTCACGGACGTGCACGTCGTGGTCCCCGCCCTGCCGGGCTTCCCGTTCGCGGCTCCGCTGACCGAGCCCGGCATGTCGGCCGGCCGGATCGCCGGCCTCGTCGCCGACGCCCTCGCCGAACTCGGCCACCCGCGCTACACGGTGTCCGGGGGCGACATCGGCGGGACCGTCGCGGAGATCCTCGCGGCCGGACACCCCGATCGCGTGACGGCGCTGCACCTGACGAACGTCGCGCCGCAGCGCGCACTCACCGCCGACCCCGCGACGCTCGCCCCGGACGCGGCGGCCTACCTCGACCGGGCCGCGCGGTGGTTCCGCGCCGAGGGCGGGTACATCGCCGAGCAGTCGACGCGGCCCAGCACGCTCGCCGTCGCCCTCGGCGACTCGCCCGCCGGGCTCGCGGCCTGGATCGCCGAGAAGCTCGAATCCTGGTCCGACGCCTCGGCTTTCACGCCGGACGAGCTCCTCACCTGGATCACCGCGTACTGGGTCACCGGCACGATCGGCACGTCCTTCACCACCTACGCCGAACCCGCCACCCTCCCCGGCCGGATCGGCACGCCGACCGTGCTGTCGATCTTCCCGCACGACATCAAGCCCGAACCGCGAAGCTACGCCGAGGCGTTCCTGAACATCCGCGAATACGTGGAACACCCGGCGGGCGGCCACTTCGCGGCCTGGGAACAACCGGAGGCCTACGTGGGCGACGTCCGCCTGGCGGTCAAGCTGGGCGGCTGAGCGGCCACCAGTCGCAGGCCGGTTTCCACGAGGACCCACCCGAGACGCTGCCGTCGCGTTCCGTCGCGCCGGACGCGGGTCGCCGCCCGTCTCAGCTCCGTCTCCCGTTCGCGGACCAGGTCTTCCGCCAGCAAGAAGTGCACCATCTTTTCCCCCTCAGTCGGATTCTTCGGGCTGCGCCTGCCGCGGGAACGCCGACCAGTGCGCGATCACGTGGTGGTCGCCCGGTCGCGCGTCCCGGCGGTAGCGGTGGATCACCGCGTCGACCTCCGCGCTCATCGCCGCCGCTTCCTCGGGCGTCAGCGTCAGCCGGACGTCGCTGAACGTGGCTTTGTCGTACCACTCGTCCATCCATTGTGGAAGCTCGCTGAGGAACCGCGACTCGGCTTCGTAGCGGTGCTCGATCACCGAGCGCAGGTACATGTCCAGCGGGGCCGCGAGATCCGGGTCGCCGATGAAGTCGGCGGCCCGCATCCGCGTCGCCTTCTGGACCGAGCGCCACCACCGTTCGCGCTTGGTGCCGCGGTCGCCATCCTCTTCGACCAGGCCCGCCTCGGCCAGCTGCCGCAGGTGCCAGCTGGTGGTGCCGGAGCTCTCCCCGACCCGCTTGCCGAGCCCGGTCGCGGTCGCCGGGCCGTCCGCCTGCAGCAGCTCGAGCATGCGCATCCGCAGCGGGTGGGCGAGCGCGCGCAGCATGCGCGCGTCCAGTGGCCGTGACGGCTCGTCCTTGGTCATGGCCCCACCGTAGACCACAGAGAGTTCTTTGCAAAGAGTTCTCTGCGGTTGCCTCGCCGAGCCAGTGATCGCCGGATTTTCGGGCAACCGGGGCATCCGCCGTGGTGGCGCTGCTACGTTCGCCGGAAGCTCTTTGAAAGTTTGACGAATGTTCGCCGTGACGTCAGGAAGGTCGCGTAGTGGGCAACCCGCTGGTCGCGGAGACCAAAGACTCCACCAAGGCGTATTCGGGCATTTCGCTGCTGGAGTCGGCGAACGACCTGAAGTCCGCGATCGAAAGCGGCGACTGGGCCTCGGTCGCACTCGGCGCCGTCGGGACCGCGCTGGACGCGTTGTCGATGGCGATGGATCCCTTCGGTGCCATCCTCGCCGCCGGCGTCGGCTGGCTCATCGAACACGTCGGCCCGCTCAAAGAAGCCCTCAACGCCCTCACCGGCAACGCCGACGAAATCGCCGCCCAATCCGAGACCTGGAAGAACGTCGCCACCGAGCTGGGGAAGATCGGCGAAGACCTGACCGGCATGGTCAAGACGGACATCGCGTCGTGGACCGGCACCGCCGGCGACACCTACCGGCAGCGCGCCCAGGACACGGTGACGTTGCTGGAGACGGCGCAGAAGGGCTGCGAAGGCGCCTCCAGCGGCGTCAAGACCGCCGGCGAGGTCGTCGCGGCGGTGCGCGCGCTGGTGCGGGACATCATCGCCGAACTCGTCGGCCACTTGATCAGCTGGGCGCTTCAGGTCGTGTTCACCCTGGGCATCGGGCTCACCTGGGTGGTGCCGCAGGTGATCACCGCGGTCGCGAAGACGGCGTCGAAGATCGCCGATCTCACCAAACGGCTCGTCAAAGCGTTGCAAGCGCTCGTTCCGCTGCTCAAGCGGGCCGGTGACCTGTTCGGCGACGCGGCGAAGGCGTTGAAGAACATCAAGCCCGGCAAGGCCGCGCCGCCGCCGAAGCACGCCGACATCAACGGCAACCCCAAGGGTCTGGACGGTCCGAAGGGCAAGGGCGACCCCGACGCGCCGCCGCCCAAGAACGATCCGAAGGGCGACGACAGCACCAGCACGTCGGGCGCGAAGGGCGACCCGCCACCGAAGTCCGACCCGCCGCCCAAGACCGATCCCCCGCCGAAGAGCGACCCGCCCGCCGACGGCCCGCCACCCAAGGCCGACCCGCCCGGAGGGACGCCGAAAGGCAGCGCGGACGGCGGTGGCAAACCGAAGGGTGATGCCAAAGGCGACGGCCCGCGTGACCGCGCGGTGCCGGACGACAAGAAGGTCTGCGTCTCCGACCCGGTGGACGTCGCCACCGGCGAGGTGGTGCTGACGCAGGTCGACCTGACCCTGCCGGGCGACGCGGGCGACCTCGTGCTGTCGCGCACGCACCTGTCGGCCTACCGCGCGGGCCGGTGGTTCGGCCGCTCCTGGGCGTCCACTTTGGACCAGCGGCTGGAGGTCGGGCGCGACCGGGTCCGGTTCTACGCCGAGGACGGCATGGTGCTCGTGTACCCGCTGCCCGAAGGCGACCGGCCCGTGCTGCCGATCGACGGACCGCGCCACCCGTTGCGGCGGACCGCCGAGGGCTACCGGTTGACGACCGGCACCCGCGACCTCGGGTTCGCGGACGGGTCGGGCCCGGTGCGGCCGCTGACGCTGATCGAGCAGGGCGGCTCGCGCACGACGATCGACCACGACGGCAGCGGCGCCCCGCGGCTGCTGCGCCGCGACGACGGCACCGAGATCAGCGTCGAGTCCGGCGCCGGCCGGATCACCGCGCTCGGCGTGCCCGGTGGCGCGCCGGTCGTCCGGTACGGCTACAACCGGCTCGGCCAGCTGACCCAGATCGCGGGTTTCGCCGGCCGCCCGGTGAACCTCGACTACGACGTCGACGACCGGATCGTCGGCTGGCAGGACCGTACGGGCACCTGGTACCGGTACGTCTACGACGCCGCGGGCCGCTGTGTCCGCAGCGTCGGCGCCGAGCGCTACCTCAACGGCACGTTCGCCTACGACACGGAAACCCGGACCACCCGGCACACCGACGCGCTGGGGCACACCTGGGTCTACCGGATGAACGAGGCCGGGCAGCTCGTCGAGCGGACCGACCCGCTCGGGCACTCGCGCCGGTACTCGTGGACCCGGTACGACGACCCGCTGTCGCAAGTGGACGAACTGGGCCGGATCACGTTCTACGGATACGAAAACGGCGTCCTGACGACCGTGACGCGGCCGGACGGTTCCGTCGTGCGCCTGGCCCCGACCGCCACGGGAGAGGTCGAGCTGCGGGCCGGCGACACGCGGACCGTGGCCGCCGCAGCCGATCCCTACGCCGCGCTCCCCGGCGTCTCCACGCGGTTGCGCGTCGACGGCCCGGCGGACGCCCTCGGCGACGAACCCGTGCTCACCGCGGCGGTGCGGCCGGGTGACCGCGACCCGTTCGGCCGGCCACGGCTGGTGCACACCGCGTCCGGCGGCGCGGCCCGGCTGGGCTGGACGGCCGAAGGGCAACGCTCCTGGCGGATCGGCCCCCTCGGCGAGCGGGAAAGCTGGCGTCACGACGGTGAAGGGCGCGTCGTCGAACACCGCGACGCCGCCGGGCGGACGACGCGGCGCACGTACGGCCCGTTCGGCCTGCCGATCGAGGAGTTCGACGCCGCCGGTGCGCGCACGGCGTACGGCTACGACGCCGAGCTGCACCTGATCTCCGTGACCAACCCACGCGGCCAGACCTGGCGCTACACCTACGATCCCGCCGGGCGGCTCGTCGAGGAGACCGACTTCGACGGCCGCCGGCTGACCTACGCCTACGACGAGGCCGGACAGCTGCGGCGGATGACCAACGGCCTCGGCGACGTCACCGAGTACGCCTACGACCAGCTCGGCAACGTCGTCGAACGCCGCACGGCCACCGGCGTCACCGGGTACGCCTACGACGCGCTCGGCCGGCTCGAGTACGCCGCCAACAACGAATCGGTCCTGCAGATCGTGCGCGACGAACGCGGGCGCGTGCGGGAAGAGACCGTCAACGGCGTCGGCGTGCGCTGGACCTACGACGCCGCGGGCGTCCATCGCACCACACTGTCCGGTGTGGACAGTGAGTGGCGCTACGACGGCGAGCTGCCGGTGTCGCTGCGGATCGGTGGTTACGAAATCGCTTTCGAGTACGACGAAGCCGGCCGCGAGGTTCGCCGGTCGGTCGACGGCTCGGAGGTGCTGCGCCAGAGTTTCGACGCCGCGGACCGGCTCGGCGAGCAGGTCGTCACCGGCCTGGGCCGGCGTGCTTACACGTACACGCCGGATGGCAGGCTCGCCGCGATCGACGACGCGCGGCCGGTCCGGTTCGGGTTCGACCCGGCGGGCCGGGTCGCCGAGGTGCACGCGCCCGACGGCGTCGAACGCTTCGCCTACGACGCGGCTGGCCGGCTCACGGCGCCGTCCGGGACGCGGTACGGCCACGACCCGCAGGGCCGGGTGACCAGCCGGGTGGACGCGGCCGCCGAGTGGCGCTTCGTCTGGGACGAGCTGGACCGGCTGGTCGCCGTCATCGCCCCGGACGAGTCGTTCTGGACCTACCTCTACGACCCGCTCGGCCGGCGCTTCGCCAAGCGGCGCTGGGAAATCGGCGACGACGGCGCCCCGCGGCAGACCGCCGAGACGTGGTTCGCCTGGAGCGGCGCCGAGCTCGTCGAGGAGATCGAGCTGACCGACGACGGGCACTCGCGCGTGCTGACCTGGGAGCGCCACCCCGATGACGGCCGGCCCGTGGTCCAGGTCGAGCAGCGGGGTGCCGAGGTGCGGTTCCACACGGTGGTCACGTCCCCGGCCGGCACGCCGACCGAGCTCGTCGCCGCGGACGGGATGGTCGAGTGGCAGGCGCGCACGAGCTTCTGGGGCGAGCTGCTGCCGTCGGCGTCCGGCACCGCGCCGATGCCGCTGGCCTTCCCGGGCCAGTACCGCGACGCCGAGACCGGGCTGCACTACAACGTCTACCGCTACTACGACCCGGCGACGGGCCGGTACCTGAGCCAGGACCCGCTCGGCCTGGCCGCGGCGCCCGACCCGGTGGGTTACGTCGAGCAGCCGCACCTGCACGGCGACCCGCTCGGCCTGGTGCAAAGCCCGTGCGGCAAGACGGGCGGCCCGAAGGCGCCGGACAACCCGGCGGGCGGCGGGGACGCGGCGAAGCTGCCGCCGGGGTCGAAGAAACCGGACGGGCTCGGCGAGTTCCGCGACCCGGACGGCAAGATCCGCCCGCACAACATGACCGACGAGCAGTACGCCAAGTTCTCGAAGAAGTGGGACGAAATGATGGCGCCGGGCAAGGACAAGTCGTGGTTCTGGTCGGGCGGCCACATCAAGGACTCGGAGTTCTCCCCGACTCCGGTGTGGGGCAAGAACGCGGACCCGTCGAAGCCGAACTCGCACCTCTACGACCCCGCCACCGGCAAGAACATCACGGAGTCGCAGTACCACGGCTCGATCGAGAACCCGGCGATCGACCTGGCGAAGAAGAACGGCGGCAACACCCTGGAGGGCATCCTCAAGGACAACGGCGTCGAGATGCCGAAGTTCTCGGACAACCACCCGAACGGCGAGAAGGTGTGGAAGGACGCGTCGAAGGCGCTGGCGCACAACGCGGAGGGCGACGTCCACATCGCGCTGCCCAACACGCCGGGCAAGTCGAGCGGCTGGCCCCACCAGGGCGACGAGCTGGGTTCCCGCCGGCCGAACAACGTGTTCGACATGGACGAGTTCCCGATCCTGCGCCACAACCCGAAGGTGGACAAGGTCATCGCCCACGACACGGACTACCCGGACGCGCCGCCGGTGGTCATCTGGGACAAGACCAAGCGCTGACCCTCAACCGGTGGCGGTGTTCGGGCGTGGAAGGGAGGTCCGCACATACCCCACCGGAGAGGACTCCCATGGACACCTTGCCCGAAGACCCGATCGGCCCGCCGGTGCTCGGCCAAGCGGCCCCCCTCGTCACCGCCCGCAACCAGGCACTGGCCGGCCGCGACCCGCGCCGGGACATCTTCATCCAAACCACCACCATCAGCCTGCACCCCGAAGACAGCTGACCCGGAGGAAGCCCGTGGACCAGAACACCTTGTCCGAAGACCCGCTCGGGCCGCCGGTGCTCGGCCAGGCCGCGCCGGTCACCGCTCGCAACCAGGCGTTGACCGGCCACCACGCCCGCGCGGACGGCCTCGGCGCGCTCAGCGCCTGGACGACCATCGGCCAAGCCGTCGAGAGCTGACCCGCCGCCCGCCACCGGCCCGGCCGGTGGCGGGCCGCAACCCTCAAGCGAACTGGATCCCGCCGTCGATCATCACCGACTGCCCCGTCATGTAGTCGGAGTCCGGCGAGGCCAGGTACGACACGTAGCTCGCCACGTCCTCCGGCACCGAAACCCGGCCCAGGTGGATCAGGTTCGAGTACTTCTCGATCGCCTGCCCCTTCCGGAGTCCCTCGGACTCGGCCAGCTTCTCGTCGATCAAGTCCCACATCGCGGTCCCCACGATGCCCGGGCAGTAGGCGTTCACCGTGATGCCGTGCTCAGCCCACTCCATCGCCGCGGCCTGGGTGAGCCCGCGCACCGCCCACTTCGACGCCGAGTAGTGGCCGAGCAGCGCGAACGGCCGGTGCGCCACGATCGACGCCGCGCCGATGATCTTGCCACCGCCGCCCTGGGCGATCATCTGCTTCGCCGCGGCCTGGTAGCAGAGGAAGATGCCACGCGCGTTGATCGCCAGCATCCGGTCCCAGTCCTCCGCCGTCACCTCCAGCAGCGGCAGGACCTGCGCGATGCCCGCGTTCGCGACCATGACGTCCAATGACCCCAGCGCGTCCACGGTCTCGGCGACCATGGCCGTGACCGCCGCCGGGTCCGAGACGTCCGCGGTGACCGCGGCCGACCGCCGCCCCAGCTCCCGGATCTCCTTGACCACCGTCTCCAGTTCGGTCTCCTGGGCGGCGATGTCGTTGACGGCGACGTCGTGCCCGTCCGCGGCGAGCCGCAGCGCGATCGCCTTGCCGATTCCGCGGGCGGCGCCGGTGACGAGGACGTTCTTGCTCATGCGGTGACTCCTTTTGTGTCGCAGGGCTTCCACGGAACGTAGGCGAGCCCGGCCGGAGCCAGAAGGGTTGCGCTGTCTCAGTTTGAGACGCGCCGGTGGCGGAACAGCGCCCGGTACTCCCGCGGTGACGTGCCCAGGTGCCGGTGGAACGCCGCCCGCACGGTCGCCGTGCTGCCCAGGCCGGTGTGCCGGCCCAGGTGCTCGACCGGGAGGTCCGTCGTCTCGAGCAGTTCCCTCGCCAGGTCCAGGCGGGCGCCGGTGAGCCAGGCCATCGGGGACGTGCCCGTCTCCTCGCGGAACCGCCGCAGGAACGTGCGCCGCGAGAGGTGGACGCGGGCGGCGAGCGCGTCGACGTCCACTTCGCGCGTGAGGTCGGCGAGCAGCCACTCGCGCAGCGGGCCGAGCCGGTCGCCGGTCGCCTCCGGGCGCAGGCGCTCGATGTACTGCGCCTGGCCGCCCGTGCGGTGCGGCGGGGCGACGAGCAGCCGGGCCTTGGCGTTGGCCGCCGCGGCGCCTTCGTCGGTGCGGATCAGGTGCAGGCAGAGGTCGATCCCCGCGGTCACGCCGGCCGAGGTCAGGATGTCGCCGTCGTCGACGTAGAGCTGGTTGGGCAGCACCCGCACGCGGGGGAAGCGGCTGCGGAAGCCGGCGGTGAACTGCCAGTGCGTGGTCGCGGGCCGCCCGTCGAGCAGGCCGGCCTCGGCGAGTGCGAAGGCCCCGGTGCAGATCGAGACGATCCGCGCGCCCCGTGCGTGCGCGGCCCGCAGCGCGTCGAGGACCTCGGTGGCCGGTGGGGTGCCGACGTCGGCGTAGCCCGGGACGATCACGGTGCCGGCGCCTTCGAGGGCCTCGAGCCCGGCGTCCACGGCGATCGTCAGGCCGCTGCCGGCCACCGGGACCGGGCGCCGGTCCGCGCACACGGTCAGCTCGTAGTGCGGGTCGGCGGTGAAGATCTGCACCGGGATCCCGACGTCCAGGGCGAGCACGCCCGGGAGCGCCAGCACCGTGACGCTGTGCTTCATGGCACGATCCTAGCGATGGTGGGCCTGCGGGCCACTGTCGCCGGGCGTCGCGGGCTTCTAGCGTCGACGCCGTGACCGACTTCCTCGCCTTGCCCGCCGGGCTGCTCGCCGACACGATCCTCGCGGTCGTGCGGGACACCGAAAGCCCCGCGGTGGCCAACCACAGCATCCGGAGCTTCCTGTTCGGCCGCCTGTTCGCCGAGCACGAAGGCTGCCTGACCGACGCGGCTTACGACGCCGAGCTGCTGTTCGCGGCCACGGTCCTGCACGACTTGGGAGTGGGCACGCTCGCACCGGGCCGGACGCGCTTCGAGGTCGAGGGCGCCGACCTCGCCGCCGAGCTGCTGACGGCGAACGGCGTCGCGGCGCCGCAGGTCGACCTCGTGTGGGAGGCGATCGCGCTGCACACGTCACCGGGCATCGCCGAGCGCCGCGGTTTGCTGGCGTACCTGACCCGCGAGGGCGTGGGCATCGACTTCGGCCGCAACGCCCACGTGGGTCACCGGCCGCCACGAGCGGATCCACGAGGAGCACCCGCGGCTGTCGATGGTCCCCTCGCTGGTCGACGCGATCGTCGAGCACGCGGCCCGGGCGGAAGAGGCTGCGGCGCCGCGTTATTCGATCGCGGGCGAACTCCTGCGCGAACGGCGAGAGGCCGGAGTCACGGGGCTGGAACGCGCGACGGCCGGCACCCCCTGGGCGTGACCGGCCCGCTTCAGCACCCGGATCACCGGCGCCGTCTGGACCTCGCCGATCCGAGGCAGCGCCCCGACCTTCTCGGTCAAGTACTCGTACAGGTACCGGTCGTCCTTGCACACCACCGAAACCGGCAGGTTGGCCGGGCCGCGTTACCGGGCGGTCGTCTCGCTCACGTGACGCCGGACGTTCTCCCGGGTTTCGCCGTCCATCGGGTGGAAGCACTCGATGCGCAGTTCCTGGAGCGTCACGTCCTGGGGCGTGCCCAGCGTCGTCACCGTCGAGAAGAACGCGAACCGCAGGCCGTCGCGGGCGTAGCGGATCGGGACGATCGGCAGCTGCGGGCCGGTCACGTCCAGGGTCCGCAGCGTCGCCGGCACCCCTGGGTAGTGCAGCACCTCGTCGAGGATGCCCTGGGCGCGTTCGTCGGTCACGCCACCGAGCGCTTCCCGGCGCACGCGCCCGACCAGGGCTTCGGCCACCTCCGGCCAGTTCGTCACGTGTGGCCGGACGCCGTCCGGGTGGAACATCCGCCGGAGCACGTTCGGCGGCCCGGGCGGCTCCCCGGTGCGTCCACTGTGGAGGAAGGCGAAGAACCGCCGCGCGGCGCCGTTGGTCCGGCGGATGTCCCAGCCGCGGTCCATCACCAGCGCCGGGTACGGTTCCTGCTGCCGGAGAATGGCTTCCAGCGCTTCTCGGACGGCCGCCAGGGCCGGAGCGTCCAAAGCGGACTCCGCGTACTCGGGCGCGAACCCGGCACTGAGCAGCAGGGTGTTGCGGTCGCGCAGCGGCACGTCGAGCACGTCGGCGAGCTTCAGCACCATCGCGCGGCTCGGTTTCGCACGCCCGGTCTCGAGGAAACTCAGGTGCCGCAACGAGACGGCCGCCTCGGCGGCCAGCGCCACCTGGCTCAGCCGCCGGGCCGCACGCCAGTGCTTCAGCAGCGGGCCGACGTCAGCCACCCGCGGTCCACGCGTGCGGTGCGACCACCGGCTCGAGCGGCGGGCGGGCGACGTTCGCGGCGTAGTTCGTCATCGCCGAGATGGCCACCCCGGTGACGACCTCGAAGAGCTGCTCCTCGCCGAACCCGGCCGCGGTGAACGCCTTGACCTCCGGTTCGCCGAGGTGCCCGCGCTTCTCGATGTAGGCGGTGGTCAGCGCGGACAACGCGGCCAGCCGCGGATCGCCGGGCGCCTCGCCGCGACGGATCGCGTCGACCGCCTCGGGCGGGACGCCGTCGGCCAGCGCCTCCAGCGTGTGGAAGGCGGCCGCCCACTCGCTGCCGTTCGCGACGGCGTTGGAGAGCAGCAGCACCTGCCGCTCCGCCGGGGTGAACGTGCCGCCGCCGCGGAAGTGGCCGAAGGCCGAGAAGAACGAGTTGAGCAGCGCCGGCGAGTTCGCCATCACGGCAGCCGCACCGGGCACGAACCCGAACGTCTCCCACAGAACGGTCAGCGGCCCCTTCGCCTCGGCCGGCGCGGTGTCGAGCGTGTGCATCGGGTAACTGGTCATGGCGCAAGCTTGGCCCGGCCGGGGCACGGAAACAATTCCCTCCGAGGTAAGCACCCGGCTCAGCGCAGCTGCCGCCACGCCTCCCGCCGCCGGCGCTGCGCCTCCGGGTCCGCCACCGGGGCCCCCGACAGCAGGCGCTGAGTGTACGGGTGCGCCGGGGCCGTCAGCACCTCCTTCGTCGGGCCCTGCTCGACCACGTGGCCGCGGTGCATCACCGCCACCCGGTCGGCCAGCTGCTCGATCACCGCCAGGTCGTGGCTGATGAACAGGCACGCGAACCCGAACTCGTGGCGCAGGTCGCGCAGCAGGTCCAGGACCCGCGCCTGGATCGTGACGTCGAGCGCGCTCGTCGGCTCGTCGGCCACCAGCAGGTCCGGCTTCAGCGCCAGTGCGCGGGCGATGCACGCCCGCTGGCGCTGGCCGCCCGACAGCTCGTGCGGGTAGCGCCCGGCCAGCGACGGCGAGAGCTGGACCGAGTCCAGCAGCGCCGCCACCCGCGAGTCCACTTCGGACGACCGGACCGCGCGGTGCAGCCGCAACGGCGTCGCCACGCTCTCCCCGACCGTCGTGCGGGGGTTCAACGAGGACAACGGGTCCTGGAACACCACGCCGATCCGGCGCCGCAACGCCTTCGCCGCCCGGCCGCGCACGCGGGTGATGTCGGTGTCTCCGATGTGGACGGACCCGCCGGTGGGCGCGAGCAACCCCGTGACGGCGCGCGCGACGGTGCTCTTGCCCGAGCCGGACTCGCCGACCAGGCCGAGCACTTCCCCCGGCTCCACGTGCAGGTTCACCCCCGACGCGGCGCGGACGGCGATCGCGCGGAACCGGCCGCGGTAGGTCACCGACAGGTCCGCCACCCGCAGCAGCGGTGCCTCGGCGGGCACGTCCGGGACCGACGCCGTCGCCGGGTGTTCCGCCGCGGCGAGGTGACCGGGGCCGACCGCGAGGTCCGCCGTCAGCGCGCGTTCGAGCCCGGTCGTGGCCGTCGCCGACAGCGAGACGACCGAGCCCAGCAGCTGCCGCGTGTACTCCTCGGCGGGCGCGGTGAAGATCCCGGCCGCGGTCCCCTGCTCGACGACCCGGCCGTCGTGCATCACCACCACGCGGTCGGCCAGGTCGGCGACCACGCCCATGTCGTGGGTGATCAGCAGGATCGCCGTCCCCAGCCGCGAGCGCAGGTCCCGCAGCAGCTCCAGGATCTCCGCCTGGACGGTGACGTCCAGTGCCGTGGTCGGCTCGTCGGCGATCAGCAGCTTCGGCTCGTTCGCCACCGCCATCGCGATGACGACGCGCTGCAGCTGCCCGCCGGACAGCTCGTGCGGGTAGGACCGGAACCGCTCGCGCGGCTCCGGCAGCCCGACCAGGTCGAGCAGCTCGACCGCGCGGTCCCGCGCCGCCGCGGCGGGCAGGTCCCGGTGCGTCCGGATCGCCTCGACGAGCTGGTCGCCGACGGTGAACACCGGGTTGAGCGCGCTCATCGGCTCCTGGAACACCATGCCGACCTCGCCGCCGCGCACCGCGCGCAGCTCGGCGGGCGTCATCGCGTAGAGGTCCCGCCCGGCCAGCTCCGCGCGGCCCGTCACGCGGGCCGTGGGCGGGAGCAGGCCGAGCAGGGACATCGCGGTGACCGTCTTGCCGGAGCCGGACTCCCCGACCACCGCGACGACCTCGCCCGCGCCGACCTCGTAGCCGACCCCGCGGACGGCTTCGACGTCCCCGAACGAGACCGCCACGTCGTCCAGCCGCAGGAGCCCGGCTCCGGTCACTGGAGGATCCCGAACTTGCGGTAGTCGACGTACGCCGGGAACCGTCCGATCTGGACGTCACCGACCTGCGACCCGTGCAGGAACGAGTTGCGGGTGTAGATCAGCGGCACGACCGGCGAGTCGGCGAGGATCTTCTTGTCCAGCGCCGCCCACTTCTTGCCGGCCTCGGCCGGGTCCACGGTGGCCTGTGCCTCGCCGATCAGCTTGTCGACCTCGGGGTTGCTGTACCGCGACTCGTTGTACCCGCCGTTGCCGATCTCGGTGGACTGGAACAGCGGCTGGATGTTCGCGTTGGCCGACGGGATGTCCGGCTGCCACGAGGTGAGCGTCAGGTCGTAGTCCGACAGGCCCTTGGTGTCCACTTCGGACGTGTAGGTGTCCTCGTCGAGCGGCTTGATGGTGACCTTGATGTTCGCCCGCGCGAGCGCGGCCTGGATCGCCGCGGCCTTCTCCGGGTAGCCGTTTTCGTTGTGCGTGGCCAGGACGAGCCCGTCGAGCCCGTTCGGGAGGCCCGCCTCGGCCAGCAGCTGCTTGGCCTTCGCCGGGTCGCCGGACGGCGGCGCCGGGTACAGGTCGTACTGCTCGCGGCCCTGCAGGCCCGGCGTGATCAGCGTGGTGGCGACGTCCCCGGCCAGCTGGGCGCTGCCCGCGCTGGCGACCTGGTAGGCGGCCTTGTCGACGGCGTACTGGAACGCCTGGCGCACCTTGGGGTTGGTGAGGGTGCCGCGCTGGGTGTTCAGCGAAAGGTAGGCCAGCGCGCCGGATTCCGACGTCACGAGCCGGGACTTCGCCGACGCGTTGCCCTGGATCTGCGCCAGCTGCGCCGGCGAGGCGAAGGACATGCCGAACGCGTTGCGGTCCTTGCCGGTGTCGTCGATCAGCCGCTTGGAGATGACGCTGGTGTCCTGGCCGAGCTCGAAGTCGATGGTGTCCGCGTACGCCTTGCGCGTGGTGTCCTCGTCGCGGTTCCAGTTCGGGTTGCGCGTCAGCTTCGCCGCCTTGCCACGCTCGTAGCTCGCCAGCTGGTACGGTCCGGACGCGACCGGGTGGTCACCGTAGTTCGCCTCGGCGCCCTTGCCCTTCGGCACCGGCGAGAACGCCGGTGTGCTGGCGACCCAGTTGAAGTCGCCGTAGGCGCGCGCGAGGTGGAAGACGATCGTCTTCTCGTCCGGCGTCTGGATGGTGTCGAGCTCCTTGCCGTCGAACGGGCCCTTGTACGCCAAGCCCGGCGAGAGCAGGTCCTTGTGGTAAGCCAGGCCGCCGGAGAACGCGGGCGCGAACGAGCGCTCCAGGCCCCACTTGACGTCCTCGCTCTTGATCGGCGTGCCGTCGGCGTACTTCAGGCCGTCCTTGAGGGTGAACGTCCACGTCTTGCCGCCGTCGGTGGCCTTCCCGGTGTCGGTGGCCAGGTCGGGCACGATAGTGGTGTCCTTGCCCGGCGCGACGTCCCACGACGTCAGCCGCCGGTGGATCAGCCCGAGCGTCGTGACGACGAGGTTCGAGCTCTTCGCCGGGTCCCAGGTGATCGACGGCGCGTCGTTGAGCAGGACGAGGTTCCCGCCCGGCTTGACGGTGCCGCCCTGCCCGGCCGGTGTGTCGTTGGCGCCGCACGCCGTCAGCAGCGTGACGGCGGCCAGCACCCCCGCGGCGAACCTCAGCTTTTTCATCGTTTCCCCTTCAAACAAGGCGTGCCCGCGGATCGAGCGCGCCGTAGCAGAGATCGACCAGGAAGTTCAGGACCGTGACCAGCAGAGCCGAGAACAGCGTCACGCCCAGCAGCACCGGCAGGTTGAGCGACGCGATCGCGTCGACGAGCAGCCGCCCGACGCCGGCCATGCCGAAGATCCGCTCGGTGATCACCGTCCCGGCCAGCAGCCCGCCGAGGTCGACGCCGAAGACGGTGATGACCGGCAGCAGGACGTTGCGCAGCGCGTGCCGTCCCACGACCTTCCGCTCGGTGAGGCCCTTCGCCCGCGCGGTGCGGATGTAGTCCTCGCCGAGGGTTTCGAGCATCTGGCCGCGGGTGAGCCGCGCGTAGATCGCGGCGTGCAGGAACGCCAGGACGAACCACGGCAGCACGAGGTGCCACGCCCACTGCGCCGGGTTCTCGGCCAGCGGCACGTACCCGGACTTCGGGACGACGTCGAGCGCGAACGCGAAGATCGTGATGCCGATCATCCCGGCGAGGTAGGCGGGCATCGAGACGCCGGTCATCGCGGCGGCCATCGTGATCCGGTCGGCCGCGGTTCCGCGCCGCAGCGCGGAAAGCACGCCGAGGCCGACACCGAGGACGATCCAGATCGCCGCCGCGCCCAGTGCGACCGAGAAGCTGACCTCGATCCGGCCGCCGATCTCGCTCAGCACGTCGACGTTGTTCTGGAAGTCCCAGCCGAAGCACGGCGCGGTGCAGTGGACCGCCGCGACGCCGGTGCCGAACGTGCGGCCGCCGAAGATGCCGCCGAGGAAGTCGAAGAACTGCTCGTACCACGGGACGTCGTAGCCCATGAACTCCCGCGCCAGCTGGAGACCTTCCGGGGAGCACGGGCGGCCGCAGGCCATCCGCGCCGGATCGGCGGGCAGGACGTAGAACACCACGAACGTCACGAAGGCGACGACGAACAGGACCAGCAGCATCCCGGCGAAGCGGGTGGCCACGAAGCGGGCGGTGCGCATCAGGCGGCACCCCCGGAGCGCGGGTCGAGCGCGTCGCGGATCGCGTCGCCGACGACGTTGAACGCCAGCGTGATCAGGAAGAGCATCGCGCCGGGGAAGACGAGGTACATGGGGTCCGTCTCGAAGAAGTCGACGGCCGCGCTGATGGTGCGGCCCCAGCTGGGGGTCGGCGGCAGGACGCCGACGCCGAGGAACGACAGCGCGGCTTCGTTGCCGATCATCGACGGGATGGACAGGCTGGCGACGACGATGATCGGCGCCCAGAGGTTCGGCAGCAGCTCCTTGGTGAAGACGTGCCAGGGGCCCCCGCCGACGACCCGGGCCGCGGCCACGAAGTCCCGCTTCGCGAGGGTCAGGGTCTGGGCCCGCACGATGCGCGCGATGCGCGGCCAGCCGAAGAGCCCGAGGACGACGATGAGCGTGAGCTGGCGCGGGAAGTCCACCGGCAGGACGGCGCCGAGCGCGATCATGAAGATGAGGTAGGGGAAGCCGAGGATGACGTCGGCGGTCCAGGTGACCAGCCGGTCCCACCAGCCGCCGAGGTAGCCGGCGCTGACCCCGATCACGACGCCGAGCACGGTCCCCAGCACGGTGGCGCCGAGCCCGACGAGCAGCGAGGTCCGGGCACCGTGGGCGACGAGCGCGAACATGTCCACGCCGGTCAACGGTTCGACGCCGAACCAGTGGGCGCCGCTCACGCCGCCGAGCGAGCCGGCGGGCAGGCCGGTCGGCCCGAGGGTGGCGATGTCCGGGGCCAGGCTCTGTCCTTCGACGAGGACGAACAGATCGGCCCCGGCGGCGAGCAGCAGGATGACGACGATCAGCACCGCGCAGAGGGGCGTCCACCGCCCGGTCCGGACGGCACGCCACACCGCGGCGGGCAAGGAGCGCGCCGCGAGCGGCGGGAGGGAGGGGGCGGACACGGCACCTTCCGAGGTTCAGCCGATCGAGTGACGATCGGGACTTTAGGGAGGTGCGTCGGTGATCATTCAACCGTCTCAGGATGTGGACGGGAAGTAACGCGCTTGTGGGGTTTTGGTCCGGGTTGTCCCGGTTTGTTCGCACGATGCGGACGCCGGGCGGGTCGGGCACCCTCACGCCCGACCCACTCGGCTACCCGTTCGAAAACTCCGCCTCCCGCACCGGACCCCGCTCCCGCTCCGCCCACCGCACCACCGCCGGCACCGCCAACCCCGTCACCGCGAAGAGGCCGCCGGAAACAGCCGGGGCGGGCACCCTCACGCCCGACCCGCTCGGCTACCCGTTCGAAAACTCCGCCTCCCGCACCGGACCCCGCTCCCGCTCCGCCCACCGCACCACCGCCGGCACCGCCAGGCCCGTCGCCGCGAAGAGGCCGCCGGAAACAGCCGGGGCGGGCACCCTCGCGCCCGACCCGCTCGGCTACCGGTTCGAAACTCCGCCTGCCGCCGGACCCCGCTCCCGCTCACTGCACCACCGCCGGGACCGCCAGCCCCATCGCCGCGAAGATCCCGCCGGAAACAGCCGGGGCGGGCACCCTCGCACCCGACCACCCGGCTACCCGTTCGAAAACTCCGCCTCCCGCACCGAACCCCGCTCCCGCTCCGCCCACCGCACCACCGCCGGCACCGCCAACCCCGTCGCCGCGAAGATCCCGCCGACCACCCACCAGCCCGGTGTCCCCCACGTGATGCACAGCGCGATCAGAACCGCCGGCCCGAGCGTCACGCCCAGTCCGAGCCCCATGCCGAACAACCCCTGGTACTGCCCGACCGCGTGCGGCGGGGCGAGGGTGAACGACAACTCGAACCCGCCCGCCGCCTGCCAGATCTCGCCCACCGTGTGGACCACCACCGCCGCCAGCAGCAACAACAGCGCCAGCCACGTCGGGGCGCCCGCCATCGCCGCGATCGCCACGCACGCCGCGAAGAACGCGAACCCGGCGCGTCTGAACGCCAGCGCGCCCGCCTTCGTCGTGTCGATGCGGCGGCTCGCGCGGACCTGGAAGAACACCACGATCACCGTGTTGACCACCATCACGCCGGACACCGTCCAGTTCGGCGCCGTCGTGCGGGCGACCAGCCACAGCGGGACCGCCGCCGTCAGCACGCGGTACTGGATCGCCATCACCCCGTCCAGCAGGGTCAGCACCAGGTACGGCCGGTCGCGCAGGGCCACCCAGCGCGGGCCCGCACCAGCAGGTTTGGGCGGGACCGCCGGCAGAAACAACACGATCGCTGTGCT
Source organism: Amycolatopsis sp. NPDC098790 (assembly GCF_044759945.1). NCBI lineage: Bacteria > Bacillati > Actinomycetota > Actinomycetes > Pseudonocardiales > Pseudonocardiaceae > Amycolatopsis > Amycolatopsis sp. NPDC098790. Next base: position 173,419 of record NZ_JBIWAI010000009.1, on the reverse strand, counting down.
CGCCGCGTAGGACACCGCGCTGCCCGCGATCAGCAGCAGGTACGCGTACCGCGTGTCCGCCGCGACGCCCCAGCCGGCCAGCAGGGCGCCGAGCGCGATGCCCAGGTTCGTCACCGACCTCAGGTAGCCGCGGAACTCCGCCGGCCGGTCGCCGCCGTACTCCTGGACCAGCGGGCTGCGCGCCGCGGGCCCGGCCGTCTGGGCCGCCGCGCCCAGGCTCGCGAACACCACGAACGACCAGAACCCTTGCGCCAGGCACAATCCCGCCATCGAGACGGCGCCGAGGACGAGCGTCAGCGCGTACACCGTGCGGGCGCCGTGGCGGTCGGCCAGGTGCCCGAACGGGATCCCGGCCGACAGCGACACCGCTCCGGCAACGGTCAGCCCGAGGCCGACCTGCCCGGCGGGCAACTGGACGACGCGGGTGAAGTACAGGACGCCGGCGGTCAGGTAGACGCCGTAGCCGGTCATGGTGACCAGGGTCGCCACCGCGAGCAGCCGGGGCGGTCCGCCGCAGGGAAGGAGCGCGGGCATGGAAGACCTTTCTCAGCGGTGGGACAGGGCGCCGGCCTGGTGCCGGACGTCGAGGTCGCCGCGCGGCGGGGTCGCCGTCCAGCGGCAGAGGGTGACGCCGAGGTTCATGCCGCCGCCGAACGCGGCCAGCAGCACGACGTCGCCGACGTCGAGGGCGCCGGCGCGGTGGGCGGCGTCGAGCGTGATCGGCACGGATGCCGCGCCCGTGTTGGCGTACCGGTCGACGGTCAGGTGCAGCGCCGCGTTGGGCAGGTCCAGGGTCTCCCCCAGCTCGCGCAGCATGACGCCGTTGGCCTGGTGCGGCACGAGGTGGTCGACGGCGGCGGCCGGCACGCCGCTTTCCCGCAACGCCAACGCAATCGCGTCCGGCACGTGCCCGTTGACGAAGTCGCGCACGCCCCGGCCGTCCATCCGGAAGAAGTGCTCGCCGTCCAGCACCGAGCGCACCGACGCGGGGACCCGGCTGCCGCCCGCGCGCACACCGATGAGCCGGTGCCCGTCACCGTGTCCGCGCAGCCGCGTGCCGATGACGCCCCCTCCCGCCGGTACGGGGCCGAGCACGACCGCCCCCGCCCCGTCACCGAACAGGATCGCGGTCTTGCGGTCACGCACGTCCAGGATGCGGGAGTAGACGTCGGCGCCGATCACCAGCGCGTGGCCGCCGTCCCGCACGAGACCGCGGGCCATGGCGAGGGCGTAGACGAACCCGCTGCACACGGCGTTGACGTCGACGGCGCTGGCCGACCGGGCGCCGATCAGGTGCTGGACGAGACTGGCCGTGGCCGGCTGCGGGTGGTCCGGGGTGGAGGTGGCGACGACGACGTGGTCGACGTCGTCCGGGCTCAGGCCGGCCGCGAGCAGCGCCCGGTCGGCCGCGATCGCCGCGAGGTTGGAGGTGGCCTGCCCGGGTTCGGCGTGCCGCCGTTCGCGGATGCCGGTCTTGCGTTCGATCCACGCCGCGTCGACGCCGGCCGCCGGGGCGATCTCGGCGTTGGTGACGACGCGGTCGGGCAGGTAGGAGCCGGTGCCGAGAATGCCGATGTCGGTCATGTCTTCCTCGTGGTTCAACGCAGGGCCCACAGGCCCGGCAGGCGATCGGGTTCGGAGGCGGGCACGAACTTCACCGAGCCCACGAGGTCGGCGGCCAGCGCGCTCGCCGCTTCCGGCGTTTCGGCGCCGACGACGACCAGGCCGACCCGGTCGCCGGACCGGTGCAGGGGCTTGATTTCGTCGCCGGGTTTCACGCCGAGTTCCGCGTACAGGACGGCGGGGTGCGCGAGCACTTCGTCCCAGCCTTCGACGGCGGCGAGCCGGCCCGGCGGCGGCGTGAAGTACCGGACGGCCGCGCCGCGGCTCGGTTCCAGGGGCACGTCCGGGAGCGGGCGGCCGAGCATGTCGTCGAACACCAGGCCGTACAGCTCGAGGCCGGGGATGGCGTGGGCGAGCATGCGGTGGATCCAGTCGCCGCCGAAGCGGCCGTGCACCTCGCCGAGCACGACGCCGGCCGTCGTGAGCCACAGCTCGACGTGGAAGCCGCCGACGCGCAGCCCGAGCGTCCGGAGTGCGCTCGACACCTGCTCTTCGATCTCGCGGCGCCGGGCTTCCGGCAGGGGCGCGGGCAGCACGTGCCCGGTCTCGACGAAGAACGGCGGCGGCACCTTTTCCTTGGCGGTGACGGCGAGGATCTTCGGCACGCCCCCGAGGAAGACGCCTTCGACGCTGAACTCCGGCCCCTCGACGAACTGCTCGACCAGGAACGGCTTCGCGTCCGGCAGCAGCGCGATCGCCGCGGGCAGCTGCCCGGCCTCGGTCACCAGGCTGACGCCGGTGCTGCCCATGGCGTCGCGGGGTTTGACGATCCACGGCCCGGCGTGCTCGCGCAGGAACGCCTCGGCTTCGGCTTCGCCGGTGCACAGCCGGACGACCGGCTGCGGGAACCCGGCCGCGGCCAGGGCTTCGCGGCAGGCGTCCTTGGTGCGGACGCGGTGCACGGCCTCAGGCGGGTTGCCCGGGGCACCGACCGCTTCGGCCGTCTCGGCGACGGCCACCTGGGCCAGTTCCTGGAGCGCGTACACGGCGTCGAAGTCCCGGTCACGGGCCCAGGCCGCGGACTCGCCGGGCTTCAGAACGTCCACAGTGGACACTTCGGCGGCCTTGGCGACGACGTCCTCGGTCGCGGCCAGTACTTCCGCGGTGTTGGTGACGTGCACGCGGATGCCGCGAGCCGCGGCCTGGGCCAGTGCTTCGGTCGCCATGTCGAGGCTGAAGCTCAGCGGCCGGGCGCCGCCGACGAACAGCAGGGTGGGTTCATCGGACACGGTTTTCTCCTTCGGGGGTGAGGGTGACGAGGACCTGGTCGGCGGCGACGAGTTCGCCGGGGGCGCAGGAAAGCTTCTCGACGGTGCCGTCGAAGGGCGCGACGATGCGGTTCTCCATCTTCATCGCCTCGACGACCACCAGCAGCTCCCCCGCTTCGACCCGCCCGCCCGGCTCGCAGGTCACGCCGACGACCGCGCCGGGCATCGGCGTGCGCACCGCGCTGTCCGAGTTCTCCCCGCCGCCTTCGGCGAACGTCGGCCGGGACAGCGCGGCGCGGTGGCCGCCGATGACGATCTCGTAGCCGTCCGAGGTGGGCAAACCCGTCCAGCGGGTGGATCCCAGCGCGCCGCGGACCAGGCCGTCCGCCGTGGGTTCGGCCAGCACGGTGAGGCGACGGCCCTCGGCTTCGACGTGCAAGCCGGCCCGGTCGCGGGCGAGCAGCCGGGCCTCGCGGTCACGGCCGTCGAGGCGCAGGACGAGCCGGCCGAGCGGGGCGTCCGGGTCGAGCGCGGCGCGGTCGAAGGCGCCGATCGTCCCGGTCCACGGCGAGGCCGCGGCCGTCCGCTCGGGTACCGCCATCGCGGCCGCGCAGGCCAGCGCCTCGGCGTCGCGGTCGTGGGTCGCCGGGCGGGCGGTGAAGCCGTCGACGAGGTGGGTATCGACCCGGCCGTCGACCACCCGCGGCTCGGCCAGCAGCTCGCCGAGGAAGCCGAGGTTCGTGGTCAGGCCGACGAGGGTGGTCTCCTCGATCGCCGCGCGCAGGCGGGCGAGCGCCGCCGGCCGGTCGGATCCGGCCGCGACCAGCTTCGCGACCATCGGGTCGTAGAAGCCCGGCACCGCGCCCGAGTCGTCGAACGCGGCTTCGACGCGGACGTCCGACGGCCACCGGACGACCTCGGCGTGTCCGGGCGCGGGCCGGAAGCCGTGCGCGGGGTCCTCGGCGTAGACACGGCATTCGATCGCGTGGCCGGTCGCGCGGATCTGCCACTGCGGCAGCGGGATCGGCTCGCCGTCGGCGATCCGCAGCTGCCATTCGACGAGGTCGAGGCCGGTGATCTCCTCGGTGACCGGGTGCTCGACCTGCAGCCGGGTGTTGACCTCCAGGAAGAAGAACCGGCCGTCGCCGTCGAGGATGAACTCGAACGTGCCCGCGCCGACGTAGCCGAGCGCGGTGGCGCCGCGCACCGCCGCGTCGAGCAGCTCGCGGCGGGTCGTCGGCGGCAGGTGCGGCGCCGGGGCCTCCTCGACGATCTTCTGGTGCCGCCGCTGCAGCGAGCACTCGCGTTCGAAGAGGTGGACGACGGTGCCGTGCCGGTCGCCGAAGACCTGCACCTCGATGTGCCGCGGCGCGGCGACGTACCGTTCGGCCAGCAGCCGGCCGTCGCCGAACCCGGCCCGGCCCAGGCGGACGGCTTCGGCCACGGCGTCGGGCAGCTCGGCCTCGGCGTGCACCACGCGCATGCCCTTGCCGCCGCCCCCGGCGACCGGCTTGAGGATCACCGGGTACCCGATCCGGCGCGCGTCGGCGAGCAGGACGTCGGCCGACTCGGTCGCGTGCTCGGAGCCCGGCAGCACCGGGACCCCGGCCGCGGCCATCAGCTCGCGGGCCCGGGCCTTGTCCCCCATCGCCTCGATGGTCGCCGCGTCCGGTCCGATGTAGACCAATCCGGCCTCGACGACCCGCGCGGCGAATTCCGGGTTCTCCGACAGGAAGCCGTACCCGGGGTGGACTGCGTCGCAGTCGGCGCGCAGGGCCGCGTCGACGACGGCGTCGATGTCGAGGTAGCTTTCCCGTGCCGCCGACGGTCCGATGTGGACGGTTTCGACGGCGCCTTCGAGGTGCGCCGCGCCGGCGTCCGCGGCGGAGTGCACGGCCACGTAGCCGACGTCCAGCCGGCGGCAGGTGCGCGCGATCCGGCGGGCGATCTCCCCGCGGTTGGCGATGAGCACGCGTTTCGGCATCGTCCCTCACATCCTGAAGACCCCGAAGCGGGTCTCCCGCTTCGGCGCGTCGGCGGCCATGGCCAGGCACAGCGCGAGCCAGTCCCGCGTCTCGACCGGGTCGACGACGGCGTCGACCCACAGCCGGGCCGCGTAGTAGAGCGGCTGCGCCTGCCGTTCGTAGGCGGCGAGGATCGGCTCGCGGATCTCCGCCTCCTCCTCGGGCGTCAGCTCGCGGCCCTCCTTGGCGAGCTGGTCGCCGCGGATCAGCGTCATCACCTTGGCCGTCTGCTCGGCACCGACCACAGTGGACCGCGCGCTCGGCCACATCGCCATCAGCTGCGAGCCCATGGACCGGCCGCACATGGCGAAGTTGCCCGCGCCGTAGCTGCCGCCGACCACCAGGCTGAACTTCGGCACCTTCGCGCACGACACGGCGTTGACGAGCTTGGCGCCGTGCTTGGTGATCCCGCCGGCCTCGTACTCGGCGCCGACCATGAACCCGTTGATGTTGTGCAGGAACAGCAGCGGGATGTCCCGCTGCGCGCACACCTCGATGAAGTTCGCGGCCTTCTGCGCGCTCTCGGAGAACAGGACGCCGTCGTTGATCAGAACGCCGACCGGGTAGCCGCCGACGTGCCCGGTGCCGCAAACGATCGTCGGGCCGAAACGGGCGCGGTACTCGGTGAACTCGCTGTCGTCGAGCAATCTCGCCAGGATCTCGCGCGCCGGGATGTGCTCCTTGAGCCCGGCGCTCACGACCCCGGGCAGTTCGGCGGGGTCGTACTTCGGCGGCCGGGGTGGCTGCGGCGGCGGGGACAGCGGCGGCCGGGTGCTGCGCGCGGCGAGGTCGCGCAGGATGGTCAGCGCGTGGTCGTCGTTCTCGGCGAGGTGGTCGGCGACCCCGGTGACGCGGGTGTGCAGATCGGCGCCGCCGAGCGTCTCGGCGTCGACGATCTCGCCGGTGGCCGCGCGCACCAGCTGCGGGCCGCCGAGGAACACCGTGCCGGTGCCGCGGACCATCACCGTCTCGTCGCACATCGCCGGGATGTACGCCCCGCCCGCGGTGCACGAGCCCATCACGGCGGCCAGTTGCGGCAGCCCCTCGGCCGACATCTCGGCGATGTTGCGGAAGATCCGGCCGAGGTGGTCCTCGTCGGGGAAGAGGTCCTCCTGCAGTGGCAGGAAAACCCCGCCCGAGTCGACGAGGTAGAGACACCCCAGGCCGTTCTCGCGCGCGATCTTCTGCCCGCGCAGGTGTTTCCGGACGCCGAGCGGGAAGTACGTCCCGCCCTTCACGGTGGCGTCGTTGGCGAAGACCATGAACGGCCGTCCGGCGACGATCCCGATCCCGGTCACCAGCGCGGCCGACGGGACCGGCTCGTCGTAGACGTCGTGCGCGGCGAGCTGCCCGACCTCCAGCAGCGGCGTCCCGGGGTCCAGCAGCCGCGCGATGCGCTGCCGGGCGGTCAGCTTGCCGCGGCCGGCGTGCTTGCGGTGCGCTTTCTCGCTGCCGCCGGCCAGCGCCGCGGCCCGGGCCCGGGCGATGACTTCGCGGTTGACTTCGAAGTCCTCGACGTTGCGGCGGAACCCGGCCGAGGCGACGTCGAGGTGGGAACGCAGCGCCGTCACGCGTCCCCCAGCGTGCCCAGCAGGCCGGCGAACCGCTCGATCTCGGCCGTGGTCATGCTGGCGCGCAGCATGATTCGCAAGCCTGCCTTGCCGCGGCCGATGATCGGGAAGAAGATCGGCGAGACGTAGAAGCCGTTGCGGAACAGGTCCTGCGCGAGCCGGACGGTCGCGTCCTCCGAGCCGACCCGCACGAACCGGATCGGCAGCCCGTCGCCGCGTTCACCGGTTTCCACGAGGCTGTCGAAGAGGGTGATGTTCTCCTGAAGCCGCTGCTGCAACGCGGTCAGCTCGTCGGTGCGGTGCAGTTCCGCGGAGGCGAGCAGGCCGCCGAGGCCCGCGGTGTTGATCCGCTGCGACCACATCAGCGGGCCGCCGTTGCGCTGCGCGGTGTCCAGCCGCCACTGGGAACCCCGCTTGCCGAGGAAGATCGCGCCACCGGACGCGCCGAAGCCCTTGTTGAGCGACGTGATGATGATCGTGCGGTCGTTGATCTGGCCCAGCTCTTCCAGCACGACGCCGCGGCCGCGGTGACCGACCGTCGAGATGCCGTGGGCTTCGTCGAAGACGAGGAACAGGCCGTACTTCTCCTGCAGGGCCAGGAGTTCCTTCACCGGTGCCTGCCCGCCGGTGCTGTAGACGCCATCGGCGACGTAGGCGACCCGCTTGTGCTGCTTGCACAACGCTTCGAGCGCTTCGACGTCGTTGTGCGGCACCACGGCGACCTCGGTCTCGTCGGCGACGCTCGGCTTCATCGCGTTGAGGCAGAAGTGGGCGTTCTTGTCGAACACCATCAGCGGCGGCTCGCCCTCGGTGAAGATCCCGGACGCGACCAGCGGCAGGGCGGCCCACGCGGCGGCGGCGCACGAGTTGAGCGTCACGGCCTCGACGTCGAACAGTTCCGACAGCGCCGCTTCGGCGTCCCTGAGCGCCCCGAAGCGGACGCGCATCCGGGACGTCGAGGTGTTGAGCGCGCCTTCGGCGAGGACGGCGTCGGCCGCGGCTTTCACGAGCTTCGGGTGGGTGTCGAGGCCGAGGTAGGAGTAGGAGGACATGTTGACGAACTCGTGGCCGTCGTCGAGGGCGCGGTGGCGGCCGTCGCCGAGGCCGGCGACGACGACGTCGAAGAGGCCGGCCTTGTCGGTGACGTCCCAGAAGTCGTCGCTGATCCGGGCGGACTTCTTGGTGTTCAGGAACGAGTGCACGGGTTCTCCTTCAGTACGTGTGGAAGCCGCGACCGGTCTTGCGGCCGAGGTGGCCGGCTTCGACCAGCCGGGACAGCGAGGGCGGGGCGGCGTAGAGGGGCTGCTTGAACTCGTCGTGCAGCGCGGCGGCGATGGCGGCGACGACGTCGAGGCCGATCAGGTCGGCCAGCCGCAGCGGCCCCATCGGGTGCGCGCAGCCGAGTTCCATGGCGCGGTCGACGTCTGCGGGCGGGCAGTAGCCGGTGTCGACCATGCGGATCGCCGCGAGCAAGTACGGGATCAGCAGGGCGTTGACGACGAAGCCGCTCTGGTCGGCGACGGTGATCGGCTGCCGGTCCAAGGTGTGCTCGGCGAAGGCGGTGACGCGCTCGGTCACCTCGGGGTCCGTCGGCAGCGCGGGGACGACCTCGACGAGCCGCATGGCCGTGACGGGGTTGAAGAAGTGCAGGCCGAGCACGCGTTCGGGCCTGGTGGTCACCGCGGCGAGCCGGGTGATCGCGATCGCCGAGGTGGTGCTGGCGAGGACCGTGTCGTCGCCGGCGATCTTGTCGAGCGTGGCGAAGAGGCCGAGCTTGAGCTGTTCGTCCTCGGGGATCGCCTCGACGACGAGCTGCCGGTCGCCGAGCTCGGCGAGGTCCGTGCCGACGCTGATCCGGGTCAGGGCCGCGTCGCGTTCGTCCGGCGTCAGCTTGCCCTTGTCGACGCGGCGGCCGAGCGACGCCGCGATCTTCCGCGGCGCCGAGGTCAGCGACGACTCCCGGGACACCGCCAGCCGGACGTCGAGCCCGCGGGTCGCGCAGAGCTCGGCGATCCCCGCGCCCATCGTGCCCGAGCCGACGACGCCGACCCGGGTGATTCCGTTCGCACCCACTTGTTTCCCCGCATTCTGCCGGGCCACCGCATTAGCGGCGGCGCCTCGAGTTGGAGACCGAATTGCCCGATCGTTCGACCTGAGGGGCGCACCGCCGGAACGCGTTCACGCCGAAGCCCGGCGCGGATCGCTCCGCACCCGGATTTCGCGGTGGTACCCCAGTGCCCCGGTTCACTTCACCCCAGCCGTGGCGTTCGCCAGTCTGCCCATGCCGGGTGCCGCGGCGCCATGGGGGCGGCTCCCCCAACTTTTCCGCCGGCCCCGCGTTTTCCCCGCGAGCAGGGCGGATCCGCAGTGGCCTGGACCACTCGTGCGGCCTGGGTCACGGTGTCGCAGTGGGACGCGCGGCCGTCACGGGTGTGTCAACCACCGAACGGACGATTCGAGCGTTCCGCCCCGCCTGCCGCCCGTCGGGGAAACCTGGGGGAACCCGCCCCAGGGTGTCCGGTAAAGGCCATCCGGTATCGGCGCGGTGAATTCCAGCATTCGGTCCCGGTTGGCGTTGTGGCACTCGTCGTGTATCCAAGAAGTGGCGTCCGGAGGGGCGCCGGAGCTGGGGGCTCAATTCGATGTGTGAATGCGATTATTCCTTTTTCGCGGTCGCCGACCGGGCATGCTGATCCGGTCGCCGGAGCTCGCCGGCCGGGACGGGGAGCTGCGTGAGCTGGCCACGGCGTTCGACGACGCACTGGCCGGGCGGGGCGGCGCGGTCTTCCTCGCCGGCGAGAGCGGGATCGGCAAGTCCCGCCTCGCGCGCGAGGCGGCGGCGCGGGCGGCCGGCCGCGGGGCACGGGTGCTGCGCGGGCAGGGCAGCTCGGTCGGCCCGGTGGTGCCGTTCCGGCCGCTGGCCGAGGCGCTGTTCTCGCTGACGCGCGACGCCGAGCCGATCGACGTCGCCGAGCTGGGCCCGTACTTGCCGGCGTTGGGTGTCCTCGTGCCCGACTGGCGGCGGGGCCCGGAAGCGGACCCGCCGCTGCTGGTCGTCGCCGAGGCGGTGCTGCGGCTGCTGGCGGTGGTCGGCCGGGCCGGTGGCTGCGTGCTCGTCCTCGACGACCTGCACGACGCCGACGCGGAGACGCTGTTCGTGCTGGAGTACCTGGTCGGCAACCTGGAGTCGGCGCGGGTGCTGCTGACCGGCACGATCCGGGACGACCCGTCCCCCGCCCGCGACATCGCCCGGTCCGCCGCCCGCCGCGGTGCCTGCGTCCTGCGCACACTCCCGCGGCTCGGGCCGGACGCCGTGCACGACGTCGTCGCGGCGTGCCTCGGGACGGACCGCGCGCGGGTGCCCGCCGCGACGGCCGCCCACCTGTGGCGGCTCAGCACCGGGATCCCGTTCCTGGTCGAAGAGCTGCTGCACGAGCTGGTCGCCGACGGGCTGCTGACCGACGGGCCCGCCGGCTGGCACCTGGCCGACACCGGCACCGTGCCCGCGGCGCTGGCGGGGAGCGTCGCCACGCGGATGGCGCGGCTCGGGCCGGAAGGAGCGGGCCTGCTGGCCGCGGCGGCGGTCCTCGGCCCGCGGTTCGCCGCGCCGGTGGTGCAGCGCGCCGCCGGCGCCGACGACCGGACGGTTGCGGCGTTCCTCGACGCGGCCGTCGACGCGCGGCTCGTCGAGCCGGACCCGGCGGCGCTCGGCTGGTACGCGTTCGGGCACCCGCTGACGGCCGAAGCGGTGCTGGCGCAGCTGGGCCCGACGCGGCGGGCGGAGCTGGCCCGGCTGGCCGCGGACGCCGTCGAGCTGCTGCACCCCGGCCTGCCGGGTGACTGGTGCGCGCGGGTCGCGGAGCTGCGCCGGCTCGCGGGCGACCGCGCGGCGGCGGGGCGCCTGTTCGCCGACGCGGGCCGCCGGGCCCTGGAAACGGCGGAGACCGGCGCCGCCGTGGACCTGCTCGTCCGCGCGGACGGGTTGCTGACCGACCGGCCCGACCTGCGCGGCGCGGTCTTGGAGCAGCTGGTGTTCGCGCTCGGCGAGACCGGGCAGATCGACCGGGCGTGCGCGTTGGCGGACCGGTTTTCCGAGGTGGGGCTGTTCGACCGGGCCGCGGTCCTGCACGCGCGGCTGGCGTGGGCGGCGCACTCGGCAGGCCGGCCGGCGGACGCGCTCGCTCATCTGACGGCGGCCCGCACCCGCACCCGCTCGGACCGCCGGCGCGCGGCGGTCGACGCGGTCCAGGCGTTGCTGCTGCTGGAGGAACCGGACCGGGCGACAGAAGCCGAGCGCCTCGCCCGGGCGGCGCTCGAGCAGGCGGACGACCCGGTGGTGACGTGCCAGGCGCTGCTCGCGCTGGGAGTGCTGGTCCGGTGGCGCGACCCGGAGGAGGCACGGCGCTTGCTGGAGCGGGCGCATCTGCTGACGGAGTCCCACCGGATGCCGTTGTGGCGCACGCATGTTCTGGTGCGGTTGGGTGAGCACTTCGCGCTGACGGAGGGCGACACGGGCGGGTTGGTCTTGGCACGGCAGCACGCGTCGCGAGCCGGCTCGGTGGCGGCGGTCCGGTCGGCCGAGCTGGCGATCGTGTTGCACGGGCTGGTGCTCGGCGGCGAGTACGGCGCTGGTGAGCAGCGGTTGGCCGAGTTGGCTGGACCCACGTGCGAGGACTCGGCCGGCGTTCGCCCTGCCGGTTCCGGCCAAAGCATCCCCACCCCCGCGACCTCAGCCGATTTCCGCGGCCTCACCGTTCTCCGGGCCATCTCCGCCGCCCACCAAGCCGACCGGGCCGCCATGACCGAAGCCATCGCCGATCTCCGAGCCGGTCACCACCCGGACTCGCTCCTCGGCCTCGCCCACCCCTTCTGCGCCCTCCTCGAAGAAGACCGGGACCGCGCGCGGCGGGACCTCGACCGCGTCGACGCCGGCTCGCCCCTCGACGGCCACCACGGCGTCGCGCTCCTCCTCGACGTCCTCGCCGGGGACCTGACCCCCGAAGACCTCGAAACCGCCGCGAGCATTCCCGCGAGCCGGCTGCGCTGGAACCGGCAGTTCGCCGCCCTCGCCCAAGCCGTCTCGCACGGACGGCACGGGGACACCGCCGGCGCCGAAGCCGCCGCCAAGGAAGCGCGGGAAGCCGCTCACCCCTACCGGATGGCCGGGCACCTCGGGGCGCGGCTCGTCGCCGAAGCCGCGCTCGCCGACGGCTGGGGCGAACCCGTCCTCTGGCTGCGGGCCGCCGAGGAGTACTTCCACGACGCCGCCGTTCCCGCCGTCGCCGGGGCCTGCCGCACCCTGCTGCGCCGGGCCGGGGAACCCGTGCGGCAACGGCGGCCCGGCCTCCACCGGCTCCCGCGCGAGCTGCGCGACGCCGGGGTCACCGTCCGCGAGTACGACGTCTTCCGGCTGCTGGCCCACCGCCTCGGCAACACCGACATCGCCCGGCGGCTGCTGATTTCCCCGAAGACCGTGGAAAAGCACGTCTCCAGCCTGATGACGAAGACGAAACTCCCCGACCGCGTCACGCTCTTCGACTACGCCTCGGCGCTCAGCCCGAACGCCCGCCCGAGCGCGTCCACATCCTGAAAGCAGGTGCGCGCCCGCCCTCGGTCCGGATAGCTGTGGAGCCATGACTTCTCGCAGCCTGCACGTCGCGGTGGAGATCGGCGACGGCGGCGACACGCCCTGCGCGCTCGCCGGCGCCGTCACCGCGGCCGAACGCGGCGGCTTCACGTTCGTCACCTTCGACGACTCCCCCGTCGGCGGCCACCGGCTCGACGCGACCACGCGCGCCGCCTACGTCGCGACGCTCACCGATCGCGTCGGGCTCGCCCCGACCGCGCACGTCACCACCGTCGAGCCGTTCCACCTGGCCGCGCAGCTGGCGAGCCTCGACCACGCCTCGCACGGCCGCGCCGCCTGGATCGTCGGCGCGGACAGCTCGCCCGAGGCGCTGGCGACCGTCGGCGCGTCCCGGCTCGACCCGGACGCGCTGCACCACGAAGTCGCCGACGTCGCCGAGGTCGTCCGGCGGCTCTGGGACTCCTGGGACGACGACGCCGTCATCAAGGACGTCGCGACCGGGCGCTACCTCGACCCGGACAAGGTGCACCACGTCGACTTCTCCGGCGCGCGGTTCTCGATCAAGGGCCCGCTGATCACGCCGCGGCCGCCCCAGGGGAGGCCGGTCATCCTGGCGCCGGACGCACTCGCCGAAGCGGCCCGCCCGGACGTCGTGCTCGTCGGCGGCGCCGGTCTCGACGACGTCCGCGGCCGCGCCCGGCGCGCCCGCGACACCGGCGCCCCGCTGGTCTTCGCCGAGGTCGAGGTCCAGTTCGGGGCGGGCGGCCGACGGCCACCGGGCGACCGGTTGCGCTACACGGGATCCGCGCCCGGCCTCACCGAACTGCTGGGCTGGCTGGCGACGAGCGTCGACGGCGTGCGGCTGCACTCCGCCGACCTGCCGGTCCTGCTCGGGGAAGTACTCCCCGCGCTGCGCGCCGAAGGCCTGCTCACCTCCCCGGCACCGGGCGCCACCCTGCGCGAGTCGCTCGGTCTCGCGCGCCCGGCGAGCCTCTTCGCCGCCGGGGGTGCCGCATGACCGCGCGGCTGCACCTGGGCGTGTTCTACACCGGCGTCGGCCCGCACTACCTGTGGGACGACCCGGCGAACGCGCCGCACACGGAGATCGAGACCTACGTTTCGGTCGCGCGCACCCTCGAACGCGGCCTGTTCGACGCCTTCTTCCTCGGCGAAGGCCTGCGGGTGCGGGAAAACCTCGGCCGGGTCCACGCCCTCGACGTCGCCGGCCGCCCCGACGCGATCACCCAGCTGAGCGCGCTCGCCGCGGCCACGACGCGGATCGGGCTGGTCGCCACGCAGAACACGACGTACAACTTCCCCGCCGACCTCGCGCGCCGGCTGTCCTCTTTGGACTTCCTGTCCGGCGGCCGGGCCGGCTGGAACATCGTCACCACCGACAACGCCTGGACCGGCGCCAACTTCCGCCGCGGCGGCTGGCTCGCCCACGAGCGCCGCTACGAACGGGCCGAGCAGTTCGTCGAAGCCGCGCTGGCGCTGTGGTCCGGGACCGGGCTGGTGGCCCGGCACACCGACCTGGTGAGCCTGCGCGCGACGCCGTCGGTGCCGCCGAGCCCGCAGGGCCGTCCGGTGCTGTTCCAGGCCGGGGACTCCCCGGGCGGGCGCGAACTGGCGGCCAAGTACGCGGACGTCGTGTTCTCCGCGAACACCGCCCACGACAAGGCCGTCGCATACGCCGAGGACCTGCGCGCGCGGCTGGCGCGCCACGGCCGTCCCGCCGACGCGGTGCGGATCCTGCCCGGGGCGACCGTCGTCCTGGGCGACACCCCGGCCGACGCCGCCGAACGCGCCGAAGACGTCCGGCGCCGGCAGATCACCCCGCAGCGCGCGCTGGCGTTCCTCGATCAGTACTGGGGCCGGGACCTCTCGGCCTACGACCCGCACGGCCCGCTGCCGGACATCGAGCCGGCCGAAGGCGAGCTGGACCCGTCGCGCGGGACGATCTCGATCGAGGAGCGCACCGGCAAGCTCGACCGGATCCGCCGGTGGCGCGAGCTGGCCGAGGCGAAGAAGCTGTCGATCCACCAGCTGGTCCTCGAGGTCCAGCCCCGCCAGCACGGTTTCGTCGGCACGCCGGGCCAGGTCGCCGACGAGTGGGCGCGGTACGTGCGGACCCGGGCGGTCGACGGGTTCAACATCAGCCCGCACCTGGTGCCCGCCGCGCTCGACGACGTCGTCGACCGGCTCGTCCCGGAGCTGCAGGACCGCGGGGTCTACCGGACGGAGTACGAGGGCACGACCCTGCGCGAACACCTCGAACTGCCCTGACGGGCGGCGTTCCCTTCCCCCGAGGCCGGACAAAAACCGGACAACCGGGCCGGGCACCTTCCCGGTACCGGTTCCGCTCGCGAAAATAGCCGCGGAATTTCCGCGTCACGCGGGGAGAAACCGGCCCGGTGCGCCACGAGCCAGGCGACCACGTTGCCGACCTCGGGAGATGTCATGGACGTCCTGCGCACCGAGCAGGAAGAAGACCGCGCGCTGGTGGCGCGGCTGCACGACGGCGACTGGAGCGCGCTCGACGTGCTCTACGGCCGGTACGCCCGGCCGGTCTTCCAGCGCTGCTGGCGGATCCTGCGCGAACGGACGGCGTCGTGGGAAACCACCCACGACACGTTCGCGCAGTTCGTCGGGCACCTGCCGTGTCCGTGCGGGCGCCCGGCGCGCGAATGGCTGCTGGAGACCGGCACCCGCCTCGCCACCCGGAGGGCCGCGCGATGACCGAGGCGGAGATCTTCGAACACTGCCGGACCAGCGTGCGGGCCTACCTGCGGTCGCGGGTGCCGAACCGCTCCGACCTCGACGACTGCGTCAGCGAGGTCGTCGTCCGCGCGCTGGAGGGCCTGCGCAAGGGCGCCGAGCCGCAGGTGCTCGGCGCGTGGCTGACCGGCATCGCCGCCAATGTGCTCAAGGAGCGGTACCGGGCCAAGGAGCGCGACCTCGAGCTGCCGGGCGAAGTGCCGCAGGAACCGGGCGAGCCGCAGCTGGAGCTGGCCCGGACCGACCTGCCGGACCTGCCGTCGGAGTTCGAGGTCGTCCTCGGCAAGCGGCAGCTGTGGGCCACGCTCGACGCCGCGACCCGCGGGCTGGGCGACGGCCTGGCCGCGATCATGCGCGCCCACCTGCGGCTCACCGTCGAACGCGGGCGGCACGTCGTCGGCGCGGAGCTGGCGCGGGAGCTGGGCCGGCCGGTCGAGATCGTGAACCGGCAGCTGCAGCGGTCCCGCCTGAAGATGCTCGACGCGATCGCGGCGCTCGTCCTCGCCCGCACCGGCCGCGCGGACTGCGCCGAGCTGGGCCGGGTGCTGAGCGCCGAGCAGCTGCGCGCGGGCCGCCGGCTGCTGCTCGATCAGGAACAGACGCGCGCGGTGCTCAAGCACGCCGCCGGCTGCGCGACGTGCTCGCTGCGCGTCGACGAAGCCCGCGACTACAGCCGCTGGGCCCTCGGTCCCGGGCTGCTGCGGCTGGCCGACGACGACGAGGAACGCCGCCGCGCGCTCGTCGCGCTGCTGGACCGCGTGGGCGAGGGTGGTGTTTCGTCGACGCAGGCCCAGGCGGCGGCCGCGCTGGCCGTGCCGGTGCCGCTGGCCGGGCCCGCGAACCTGGCGGGCCGGGTGCTGGCGTCCCGGCCCGGGCTGCTGCGCAAGGTCGACGGCGTCACGCGGTTCGTGCGCGACAACCCGGAGGTGGCGACCCGGATCGCGGTGTCGGCGACGGGCGGGCTCGCGGCCGCGGCGGCCATCGTGGCCGCGGTACTGGCCGGCTCCGACGGCGGCCGGAGCGGGACGCCGCTCGCGGACTCCCCGCGAGCACCCGGGACGACCGCGTCCGCCGCGCCGATGCCCACGGTGAGCGCCCCGGCCGCGGTGCCGGTGGCCGTGACGGTCCCGAAGACCACGCTGCCGGCCTCGCCGGGGAACCGGGTGCCGCCTGCGGGTCCGGCGCCCGGCTCGTCGGCGGTGGCCCAGCCTGCCGCGCCGGAGACGTCGACGGGCCGGCCCGCGCCGCCGCCGACGACCACGCCGCCGCCCGCCGCACCGCCGCCCGCCGCACCGACGACCTCGGCGCCGCCCACCACGCCACCGCCCACCACAGCACCACCGACCGCACCGCCTACTACCGAGCCGCCACCCACCACCGAGCCGCCGAACACACCACCTCCGACCACACCGCCACCCACCACGGCACCGCCGACCTCGGCACCGCCCACCACCGAGCCACCCACCACACCGCCGCCGACTTCGGCGCCGCCCACCACCACACCGCCGCCCACCACGACGACCCCGCAGCCGAGGAAGATCACGATCGACGCCACCGGCGTCTCGTACACGACGGTGACCATTTCCGGCGTCGGCGTGCGCGATTCCCGGCAGCCACAGGAGGTGGACCTCGCGCCCGGTCCGCACACGCTCGCCACCCCGGCCGGCCAGCTGCTGCACTTCACCGTCACCGACGACTACCGGATCACCTACGACACCGGCCCGGACGGCCCGCTGACCACCAACGGCGACACCACCCTGGTGTTGCGCGGCCACGACATCACCTTCGACGTGTCCGATGTGGACTACTACAACATGGCGATCACCGGCACGGGTTTCCCGGCGCCGCAACCGGTCCGGCACCTCAGGCTGCTACCGGGCCCGCACAACGTGGTGACGGCCCACGGGAACGCGGTCCCGTTCACCGTGACGCCCACCGGCGAGATCACCTTCCCCGCCAACCCACACCGACCACTGACCTGGGACAGCCACATCCTCGCCGTCCACGGCACACCCATCACCCTCGACACCACCGACGTCGACTACTACAACATGACCATCAGCGGCGCCGGCTGGCCCACCCCACGAGCATCCCGCACTTTCCGGCTACTGCCCGGCACGCACAACGTGGTGACAGCCAACGGCAACGGAGTCCCGTTCACCATCACCGCGGACGGCACCGTCACTTACGCCGACGACCTCGACCAGCTGTTCACCCGCGCCAACGAGAACAAAACCCTGCAGGTGCACGGCTTCCGCGTCACGCTGGACAGCACCGGCGTCGACTACGACACGACGACCGTCAGCGGCACGGGCTGGCGTACCCCGCAGGCCGTCCGCGAACTGCGGCTGCTGCCGGGCGCCCACCACGTCGTCGCGCACGACGGGTCGACCGCGCCCTTCACCGTGACCGCAACAGGTTCGGTGCGCTCGGACAGCCCGCTGGTCACCGCCGACGGAACCGTCCTCGCGGCCCACGGGCTGCCGGTCACCCTGGACGTCACGGATCTCGGCTACGCCAACGCCTCGATCGAGGGAGTCACGTACGGAGCCCCGCGACCGGCGCGCACGCTCCGCATCTTCCCCGGCGTCCACCGGGTGGTCACCAACGGCGGCCCGACGACGACGTTCACCGTCGACGACCAAGGCTTTGTCGCCTACGACCCGGCTTTGGAAGGCCTGCTCACCGGAAGGGACACCCGCACGCTCGCCGTCCACGGGTTCCCCGTCACCGTCGACGCCGGCGGGTCGGGGTACCCGCAGTTCGGCGTCGACCACGTCGGCTGGTGGGACGCCCGGCAGCCCCGCCTCGCGCGGTTCCTGCCGGGTACCCACTACGTCACGGCACCGGGCGGCCGTCGGTTCCCGTTCACCGTCACCGGCGCCGGCCGCGTCGCGTACGACGCCGCACTGGACGGCGTGTTCGCCGGCCGCGACGGCACGACGCTCACCCTCCGCCCGCCCGGCTGACCGGCACGCGGACCCGGTTCGCCCGGGCCGGGTCCGCGTCCTCCCACAGCCACGCGAGCGCGTCCACCTCCTTGACCCGGACCCGCACCGGCGCGTAGCCGTCCGGGTCGATGCCCTTGTAGCCGTGCCGCACCACGCCGTCGTGGATCCGTTCCGACACCACGACGGCGAGGTCGGTGCCCGACCGCGCGAGCAGGTCGTAGAGCGGTTCGCCGTCGACGAGCCGGCACGCGAGCTTCACGTCCTCGCTCACCCACCGCGGCCACGCGCGCAGCAGCTCCCCCGCGTGCACCGCCAGCCGCAGCCGCATCCGCCACGCCGGTGCGACGACGGCGTTGTACGCGCGCAGCTCGGTGACGAGCCGCGGTACGAACGGGTCCAGCAAGTCCGCTTTGGACACCCCCGGCGGCACGATGACGAGGAGCCCGTCACCGCGGTCCTGAATGGACAGCCGCCACCAGCCGACCCCGGCCGCCCGGAAGGCGATCCGCATCATCCTCGCCAGCGCGGCGCGCGCCCGGAGCTGGGCGAGATTGTCCCAGCGGGACGATCCCGCGATGTCCACCACCACGATCGACCGGTGCACCGGCCCCCTCGACCCCACACTCAGCATCGGCTGCTCCCTTCTCGGTCCAGCTTGCTCGTGGCGCGACGGTGGCCGTTCTCCCCTCCCACCCCCAAGATTTTTCCGGCGGCCCAGGTGAGCAGGGCGCCGACGGCGAAGGTCGCGCCGAGAATCGCCGATCCCGGCCAGCCCGCCACGGCGTAGACCGCGGTGGTCGCGGCGGCGCCGGCCGCCGAGCCGAGGGAGTAGAAGACCATGTACCCGCCGGTCACCATGCTGGTGCGGCCGGGGAACGCGGTGGTCAGCAGGTGCTGGTTGGCGACGTGCACGACCTGGACGGCGAAGTCGAGCACCAGCACGCCGAACCCCAGCAGCCACAACGACCAGCCCAGCCCGCTGATGGCAAGCCACGACCCGAGCAGCAGCACGAGCGCGATCCCGGTGACGCGGCCGGCGTGTCCCGCGTCGCCCCAGCGGCCGGCCCGGGCCGCGCCCAGTGCGCCCGCGAGCCCGGCGACGCCGAACAGCCCGATCTGCGTTTCGGTCAGGTGCCACGGTTCGGCGGCCAGGGGCAGCGCCATTCCGCTCCACAACGTGCCGAAAGACGCGAAGAGGAAGAAGGCGATCAGACCCCGGCTGAGGAACAGCGGCCGGATGAGCAGCCCGGCCAGTGACCGCAGGATCCGCCCGTAAGACTCGGCGCCGGTCCGCACGTCCGCGGGCAGCGCCACGAGGCACAGCGCGGAGAGGACGGCGGCGAGCACCGCGAGCGCGAGGTAGCTGCCGCGCCAGCCGCCGAGGTCGGCCAGTGCGCCGGTGAGCACGCGGGCGCCGAGGATGCCGGCCACCACGCCGGAGGTGACGACGCCGAGGGTGCGCCCGCGTTCGGCCGGCGGCGAGATCGAGGTCGCGTACGCGACCGTCGTCTGCACCACCACCGCGAAGAGCCCCGCGACGGCGAGGCCGCCGAACGCCACCCAGGCGACGGGGGCGGCCGCGGTGACCGCCAGCCCGGCCGCGACCAGGCCGAGGTGGGCGGCGATCAGGCGACGCCGGTCCAGCCGGTCGCCGAGCGGCACCAGCAGCACCAGCCCGGCGAGGTAGCCGAGCTGGCCCGCGGCCACGAACCAGCCGGCCGCGTCCCGGGGCACGCCGAGGTCGTCGCCCATCGGGCCCAGCACCGGCTGCCCCGCGTACACGCCGGCGACCGCCACCCCGCACACGACGGCCAGGAGCAGTCTCGTCCCGCGTCCCACCAGACCTCCCGATTGGTTGCGATTTGCAACTCTTCGGAGAGTAGGCGAGAATGGTTTCATTACGCAACTCATGGGAGACGCGATGTGGACGGACCCGACTTGCCCGGTCGCGCGGGCGGCGGACCTGATCGGCGACCGGTGGAGCCTGCTGATCGTCCGCGACGCGATGGACGGCGCCCGCTCGTTCACCGACTTCCAGCAGCGCACGGGCATCGCCCGCAACATCCTCACCGACCGGCTGCGCAGGCTGACCGGACACGGCCTGCTCGTCCAGGTCGACGCGCCGTCGGGCAAGCGGCGCCAGTACGCGCTCACCGAGGCGGGCAAGGACCTGTTCGCCGTGATCGTGACGCTGCGCCAGTGGGGTGAGCGCCACGCGTTCGAAGCGGGTGAGCCGCATTCGGTCCTGGTGGACGAGCACGGCGCGGTCGTCCCGCCCGTCGTCCCCACGGCACCCGACGGCGCACCGCTGACCAGCGAGACGACCTCGGTCCGAAAGGTGGCTCAGCCGTAACGCTTGCCCAGCCACTCGACGATCTCGGCGGCCGCGAGTTCGTTCGCCGTCGGCTCGCCCTCGGCGATGGCGCCGCCGAAGTGCAGGCCGCGGACTGTCGTCGCCGTCAGATCCGCCGCGCCGAGGGAGGCGATCATGCGGCGGGAATCCGCCGGGAACGCCGCCTGGTCGCCCGTCAGCTCGACGAACAATGTCGGGATCGTGACGCCCGGGCCGCAGCGCACGAAGTCGGCACGCGAGCTGAGGCCCGACCACGTCGACAACCACGCTTCCGGCGTCGCGAGCCTGCCGAACCCGACCAGGCCGTAGTCGATCAGGTCGGGGCGCTTGCCGAACAGCGAGCCGTACGGGCGCTCGCTGGGGTCCAGACCGAGGTCGACCGTGCGCGGGTCGGCGTCGGTGCGGAACACCGTGAGGACGCGCGGCGCCAGCGAACGGCGGCGGTCTTCGGCTCGGCCGCTCGTCTTGAACGCCTTGCGGGCCGCAGCGGTGCCGGCCAGGTGCGCGCGGGCCACGGCGTCGATGCGGGCGACGCGGTCGCGTTGGGCCGCGCGGTAGCGGTCCAGGAATTCCTTGATGTAGCGGGGACATTCCGGCGGTTCGGCGAAACCGTTGGCCGGCGAGAACGGGTCGAGGTCCGGGACGACCGACATCGGGTCGGTCTCGTCGGCCACGGACGGGTCGATGCACGCGAGCAGCAGCTGACGCGCAGAAAAGAAAGCTGGGTGGTCATCCCGTCGCCTGAGGCCGCAAAAATCACTTTGAGCCAGGCCCGCAACCCACAGCAGAAGGCGAGAGAACAACGCAACCTTGCGGGCCTGGCTCAAAGTGATAGGCCTCAATCAGGCGACGGGATGACCACCCAGCAACCCACCCGAAAAGGCGAGAGGACAGCAAAACCCAGGGCCATCCCAGAGCCTGCCCGTCCGGCGAGGACATCTTTTAGCTTCCGACGAAGGCACGGAACCGACCTCCCCACCCCAGGCGCGCGCCTACCCACACACCCGGCATCAACCCGCGACAGCAGGCCGAGAACCTTCACGAGCCAGCAACCCCGAAATAGTCACCGCGAGCGTCCGCCCCACCAACTCCGTGAAGTCAACCCGCGAGGCCGCCACGTCCGGATCCAACGCGTAAGCAGCCTGCAAAGCCTCCGAAGGCCGACTGTGCGGCCAAGCCGCCGCCGTCACCAAACTAGCCGTGGCCACCAC
Organism: Amycolatopsis sp. NPDC098790; assembly: GCF_044759945.1. NCBI lineage: Bacteria > Bacillati > Actinomycetota > Actinomycetes > Pseudonocardiales > Pseudonocardiaceae > Amycolatopsis > Amycolatopsis sp. NPDC098790. The sequence continues at coordinate 152,113 of NZ_JBIWAI010000009.1, read as the reverse complement.
CTCGCCGGCAGCCCGCTCGTCCAGCTCCGGCACGTGCCGGCGGACCACCGCAACCAGCGACTCCACGGCCCGAAGCAGCGCCCGCTTGTGCTCGAGCGCCACCTCGGTGGACACGTTGTGCTCCAGCACCGCCGCCTGCGAACTGATCAGATCGCACAGCACGGGCCGCCGCGCCAGCGACTCGGCCACCAGCGCAGCCAGGCGATCTCCGCGCTCCCGAACAGCACCCTCGAGAACCGCCGAACCGGCCAATTCGGCGATCCAGTCCCGGATATGCCCGTCCAGCAGCTCCAACAACACCGCCTCGCGCGACTCGACGTACCGCACGATGTTCGCCTTCGCCAAGCACACCCGGCGGCTCAGCTCGTTGAAGCTCAGCTTGGCGACCGGCATCTCGGTCAGCATCTCGTCGGCCGTCGCCAGGATCACGCGCCGCCGCTCGGCTCGCTGCTCGTCGGTGCGGGCGCGCTTGAAGTTCACCTCGCCATCTTACGTACCCCCGGTACGTTGTTGTCAACGAACCACCGGTACGTTATCGTGGAGCCCGTAACGTACCAGCGGTACTTAGAGAGGTGTCCCATGTACCAGGTCCCTGACCAGCACGGAAAGCTCGCCGTCGTGACCGGCGCCAACAGCGGAACCGGCAAGGAAGCCGCCAAGCGGCTGGCCGCGGCCGGCGCCGACGTGGTCCTCGCCGTCCGGACGCCCGAGAAGGGCGAGCAGGCCCGCCACGACATCCTCGCCGAGCACCCCGAAGCCCGGCTCGAAGTCCGGCGGATCGACCTCGCCGACCTGGCCTCGGTCCGCGAGTTCGCCGACGGGCTGATCGCCGGCGGCCGGCCGCTCGACCTGCTCGTCAACAACGCCGGTGTGATGACCCCGCCTCGCCGGATCGAGACCGCCGACGGCTTCGAACTGCAGCTGGGCAGCAACTACCTCGGCCCGTTCGCGCTGACCGTGCGCCTGCTGCCGCTGCTGCTCGCCGCGCCGGCTCCGCGCGTCGCCACGATGAGCAGCGGCATGGCCAACGCCGGCCGGATCGCCTTCGACGACCTGCAGTCGGCCCGCGGCTACCGCCCGAACCGCGCCTACGCCCAGTCGAAGCTCGCCGACCTGATGCTGACGCTGCGGCTGGCGGACATCGCGGCCGAGCGCGGCTGGCCGCTCCTCTCGACCGCCGCGCACCCCGGCTACACGCGCACCAACCTGCAGACCTCCGGACCGGGCCTGGACAGCCGCGGCCCCGGCCCGCTCACCTCCCTCGCGTTCAAGCTCGTGCCGTCCCAAGGGGTCGAACAGGGCGCGGAACCCCTGCTGTACGCGGCGACGAGCCCGGACGCGACGCAAGGCGGCTACTACGGACCCCGCTGGTCACTGGTCGGCCCGGCGAAGACGGCCAAGCCGACGCGCCGCGCGCTGGACAAGGCGGTGGCCGAACGGCTGTGGACCGAGTCCGAGCGCCTCACCGGCGTCTCGCTGCCCGCCCACGCCTGAGCGTCACCCGCGCAGCGCCGGGCCGATCCACCGCCGGACGAGCGCCCGGATCCCGTCGTCGGTGAGCGCCGGGGTCGAGGGGTAGCGCAGGTAGGACAGGAACAGGCGCATCAGGAGCTCGGCCAGTCCCTCGAAGTCCTCGTCGGTGGTGACGCCGGCGGCCGTCCAGCCGACGGGCACGTTCCGGAGAATCGTTGCGCCATAAGAAAAAGCCAACGGCGACAGCACACCTTCCGTGAAGAAGTCGGCCTCCCCCGCCTGCAGCAGCAGCCCGAGGTGCGGCTCGCCGGGCAACGTCCGGACCGCGAACACCACCGACTCCACCGCCACCTCGACGGGGCTGCCGAACGACGCCAGGTGGCGTTCCATCCGCCCGGCGAACTCCTCGACGCCCGCCAGCGCGACCGCGCGCAGGATGTCGTTGAGGCTCGGGAAGTAGCGGTAGACGGTCTGCCGCGTCACGCCGGCCTCGGCGGCGACGTCGGACAGGCTGGTCTTGGCGAGGCCGACGCGGTCGAGGCACGCCGTCGCCGCGTCGGCGATCCGGCGGCGTGCCTCGTCTTCGGTGCCCGGTGGGTTGCCCCGCCAGCCGTGGTGCCCCATGCGCCCCATCTTCCCCGATCGGACGGCGTCAGCCGGGAGCAGGGGCCCGCTCGTTCCGGTACAGCGCGACCAGCACGAGCCCGGCCGCGGCGAAGCACGCGACTACGTAAGGGACGCTCCCCTTCGGACCGCTGCCGTCCGCGGCGACCCAGAACACCGCCAGCGCGCCCAGGTAGCCGGCGGGGTAAACCCGCGCGAAGGCGGACGGAGGCGGCCGGTCCGCCCGGCTCGTCGCGATGATCCAGGCACCCGCGCCCCAGACCAGGGCCAGCTCGACGCCGAGGATCCACGCCTGGACGGCGGGGTGGCCGTCGAAGAGGCTCGACGGGATACCGGCGACCGCCATCGCCGGCGGGGCGAGCACCCCGGCCACCACCGTGCGCCAGGTCAGCGACCACCCGCGTCGCGGGCCACCGGCCAGCCGCACCACCAGGTAGGTCAGCGCGCCGAACGAGACGGACGCGAACAGCAGCATGCTGGTCATCGGCACCGACGCCAGTGCCGGGTGGTTGACGATCCGGTTGCCGGGGTTCCACGCCCACCACCCCAGCCGCGGGCCGAGCTGGTCGAAGACCTCGTAGAACACCTGGCACACGAACGCGACCGCCACCGACCCGGCGAACGGGCCGCGGCCCCGGAAGACCCCGAGCGCCCGCACCAGCTCGTAGGCGAGCTGGCTGAACGCCGGGTAGAACGCGACGATGTAGAGCGGCAGCCGGTCCGCCATGAACTGCACGCTGAACTCGTTGTGGGCGAAGATGAAACCGTAGATCCGGTCGAGGCCGAACCACTCCGGGAAGTACAGCGGCGGCTCGGTGACGAACAGGTAGACCAGCGAGGCCCACCACAGCGCCAGGTTGACCGGATCGCCCGCGCGGTACCGGCGCAGCGCGTGCACCAACGCGGAGACTGCCCCGCCGACGACGAGCAGTTCGAGCAGCGGCATCGTCCAGTGCGCCAGGTCCCCCGGGGCGCGGACCGAGACCACCGGCGAGACGTCGTGGCAGTCGAAGCCGAGATCGCGGGTGACGGCTTCGGCGTCGGGCCCGCACGCCGGGCTCATCGCGCGGTCGCCGTCGAATAGTCCGTGGCGGGCGGCTCGGCCTGGGCGTCGAACCCGAACGGGACGCGGTGCCGGCCCAGCGCGGCGCGGACGCGGTAGCGCACGAGCCCGGCGAGCACGCGCGGGTTGCGCAGCATGTCCCCCAGCGACTCGTCGAGATTGAACACCTTGGCGAAGTGCTCGTCGACGACTTCGTCCTCCCGGGCCGCCCCGACGATGAGGCTGAACGCCGGCGCCGAGACGGCGGCGAGGATCCGGCGCCGCCACTCAGGCGGCTTCTCGGTGCCCTCCGCGCACTCATACCCCTGGTCGCGGGCCATCGCCAGGCGCCAGGGCACGTTCAGCAGTTTGCGTTGCGCGGCAAGGAAGTTCGCGGAGAACCTCACGTCGGTCTTCGCCGCGCGAGCCAGGTGCTCGCGCAGCAGCAGCGCGGACCCGGCGGCGGAACTGATGCCCTGGGCGTAGAACGGGTTGAACGCGCAGATCGAGTCGCCGACGAACGCCAGCCCCGCCGGCGGGGTGCGCCAGCGGTCGTAGCGCCGCCACTTGTTGCCGGTCGAGCGGGTCAGGTGGACTTCCGAGGTGGGCTCGCACCGGTCCATCGCGGCCGCGAACAACGGCGTCCGCACCCGGCGGGCCGTCTCGGCGAACGCATCGGTGGTGCGCGGCATCGGCAGGCCCCACGACCCCATGCAGGCGATGACCCGGTTGCCCTCGACCGGGAAGAAGTTGACCAGGTAGTCGTGTTCGTCGGGGTGCTCGCCCTTGTCGGGGGTCGGCATGATCACCAGGTGCCGCCACCACCAGGACTCCGGCCGCGGCGCGGGGAGGTCGTACCACCGCGAGGTGTAGGTGACCTTGGCGTCGAGCGTCTTGGTCTCCGGTTCGGGCCAGCCGGCCGACGCCAGCCACGCGCCGACGGAAGATCCGCGCCCCAGGGCGTCCACGACGAAGTCGGCGTCGAGGTGCTCGCCGTCGGTGCCGACGCCGGTGATCCGGCCGTCGCGGGTGGTCAGGCCGGTGACCGCGACACCTTCCCGGATCGTGACGTTGGGCAGTTCGCGCACTTTGTCCCGCAGGACGCGTTCGATGAGGATCCGCGAGCTGTAGACCATGGTCATCGCACTGCGCTTGCGGGCGGACCAGCCGGCGCCGTCGAGGTAGGCGGCGTCCATGGACGGCATCAGGTGCAGCCCGCCGGCGGCGACGAGGTCGGCTTCGAAGCCGGGGAAGAGCGCTCCGATGGCGCGGCGCCCCGAGTTCAGCAGGAAGTGCGGGTGCTTGCTCTGCGGCACCCCGCGGCGGTGCTCGGCCCCGGCGGGGAGCCGGTCGCGTTCCAGCACGAGAACGCGGTCGAAGTACGGCGCGAGCGCACCGGCGGAGCAGAGCCCGGCGGCACTGCCCCCGAGGACGACGGCGGTCTTGCCGAGCCGCATGTGGACCAACTCCCATCATACAAAGTGACGACGAATGTATGAATGGGTGGACGTGGGTGTCAAGGCTCCGATCAGGGTTCGCTGGATTACGACGCCGGCGGCGAGCTGACCCGCAGGACGTTCCCGTCCGGGTCGTGCAGGCGCATCTCGTACATCCCCCACGGCCGCACGACCGGCGGCTCCGCGATGTCGACGCCGCGCTCGCGCCACTCGCGGAAGAGCCGGTCGACCTGCGCCGCCGTGTGGACGTCCAGGTGCAGGCGCGTGGTGTGCGGGCCCGGCACCTGGGTCAGCATCAGCTGGACGCGATCGCGCGCGACGAGCGCCGTTCCCGGCTCGTGCGGCTCGCCGTCGTGCAGGAAGCGGGCCTGGCGGTCGGACCAGCGCCAGCCGACGTCGAAGCCCAGTTCGTCCGCGTAGAAGCCGAGGCTGGCGACGACGTCGGCCACCAGCAGGTTGGGCCGGCAGGCGAAGATCGCCGGCCCGGACGCGCCGCTCGTCCAGTCTTCGGCGAGCAGGCCGAACAGGAGGTCGTCAGTCCACTCGCCCTTGAGCCACGTGTGCCGGCGGCGGAGGCCTTCCGGGCTGAACCCGAGCCGTTCCAGCAGGTGCGCCGACGCGGTGTTGCGCGCGTCGCACTCCGCCGACACCCGGCGCACGCCCGCGGCGAACACCCGGTCCAGCACGCACCGCACCGCTTCGGTCGCGTAGCCGCGCCGCTGGTGCGCGCGGGCAATGGTGAACCCCACTTCGGCCTGCATCCGGTTGTCCGCCAGGCAGACGCCGACGTCCCCGACCAGCTCCCCGCCGGCCTCGACGGCGTACTGGAACCAGCCGGGTTCACCCTCTTCGGCGGCGGCGAATTCGGACACGAGCCGCTCGGCGTCCGGCACCGGCGTGTCCCAGCCCTGGTACCGGGCGACCTCGGGATCCGAGCGGTACGCGGCGAAATCGGCCACGTCCGCCGGCGTGAACCGCCGCACGACCACTTGCCCGGCCAGCACCGGCAGTCCGCTCATCCCGCCAGGCTAGCGAGCCGAGCCGTGGGAGCCGCGGATCCGCAGCCCGTCCGCCTCGATGATCAGCTCGGTCGGGCAGTCGTTCACGCCGACGCCGGCGAACCGGATCGGCTCGCGGCCGGCGCCGACCAGGGTGGTGGTGCCGTTCTTCTCCTCGACCCGCACCGTCCGGGGCCCCGATCGGGTGTCGAAGACGTGCAGGCTGCCGAAAGCGGCTTCGAGGTCCGGCCAGGCCGCCTCGCGCGGACCGTCCAGGACGACGGACGGCAGCGGCTGCGGCTCCCCGTCGAGGAGGACCTCCATCTTCGCGGTCTCGCCGGTGTCGATCCGCAGGCCGGTCTGCTCTTCGGCGTCGAGCGTGAGTTCGACGTAGCCGCCACGCGGGGCCGTCTCGCGGATCTCGAGCTCCCCGCCGGGCCGCACCAGGAACTCCGCGGGGTACCGCGCGACGACGGCCAGGAGCGGATGGCGCAGGCCGTTGACGATGCGGATCGTTTTCACCCGCTGCGCTAGTGATTCGGTCAACGGACAGGCCTTTCGGAGTAGCTGCGAATCGGCAGATCGTACCTCCGCCCGCCGCGTCCCCGGCGCTACCCCAGGGGTATCTAAGGGGTGGTCCAGTCCTGCGCCGCCGCGGTTGCGCGGAGGTGCGCCCACGACCGACGTGCGGGTTCGCCGCGAAGGCGTACCTCACGTGGTCGCGGACGCACCGTTCGTGGTCCGCACGCACGAAGACGGCAGCTCCCGCCTCAGGAACCGGCCAGCGTCCGCACCTCCGCGTCACTCAGTGCCCGGCCGTACAAGCGGAAGTCCGCGACCGCGCCCTTCAGGTACGGGTGCTTCGGGTTCTGCGAACGTCCCAGGTAGTTCAGCTGCGTCGCGCCCAGCAGGAGGGGGCTCATCTTCGGTGCCGGGTTCGCTCCGGTCAGCTCGCCGCCGAAGTACAACCGCAGGCCCGCGCCCGCGGTCACCGCCACGTGCGTCCACTCCCCCGCCGGGAGCGGGACCGCCGCGTCCACGTAGTCCTCCGCCTCCATGCCGCCCAGCTTCATCGCGCAGCGCGCCACCCCGAGACCCGTGCGCGGGGTCAGGAAGAAGTACGACTGCGCGTTGAAGCCCAGGTCGAACACCCGCGCCGAGTTGACGACCGCGTCCACGCGCACCCACATCGAGACCGTCAGTTCGGTCAGGTTCGCCGGCAGCCCCGGGGCCAGCCGGACGTGCCCGTCGACGCCGTTCAGCTCGATGCCCCGCTCCCCCGCAGCCGCCCCGCCGGCGAGCACCGCGGCCGGCCAGCGCCGCGTCGACTCGGACAAATCGGCGCCGAGCGGGTACCCCGCCACGGTCTTCGGGGCCGGGCGGTCCGGTTTCGCGGCGAGGTAGACGCTGTAGTGCTCGTGCTGCACGTCCAGGAACGGGCTCAGCCGCAGGCGTTCGGAGCCCGCCCGCACGCTGAACTCCGCCCGCCCCGGCTCACGCCGCAGCGAGCGCGGGTCCACCGTCGGGATGACCGGCGGCACCGACGACCCGTGCCGGGCGGCGAGCACCAGCGGGCCGTACGTCAGGGCCGACACCGCGGGGTTGTCCGGCGCGGGCAGCCACCGCGGGGTCATCGGCAGGTGCAGCTCGACGACGTCGCCGGCGCGCCACCGGCGCCGGATCGTCGCGAACCGCCCCGGGGTCGCCCCCACCGGCACGCGGTTCACGGTCAGGCGCGGATGGGAGACCCACGAAGGAATCCGGACGCGCAGGGCGAATTCGCCCGAACCGCCGACGCGCAGCCGGACGGTCTCGTCGTAGGGGTATTCGGTCTCCAGCCGCACCGAAGCGCCGCGGAAGTCCACTGTGGACGGGATGAACAGGTTGACGTACAGCGTGTCGCCGGCGGTGAAGTAGATGTTCTCCGCGTACTTGACGTGGGTTTCCAGGCCGGTGCCGTGGTCGCAGGTGAAGTTGCCGTAGTCGCTGCTGTACGTGCCGGGGTCGGACGTCACCCCCTGCTTGCCCTGGCGCTGGGTGCCCGGCGTCAGACCGGTGTAGTACGTGACGAACCCGTGCGGCGAGTCCGGGTCCTGCTCGCCCAGCAGCTGGTTGAGCAGCGTCCACTCGTAGTGGTCGAGGTACTCGGTGCGGCCCGGGTCCTGCAGGAACAGCAGCCGGCCGAGCTTGAGCATGTTGTAGCTGTTGCAGTTCTCGCAGGTGTTCTCGCCGAGCTGGCTGACGACCTGGTCCGGCGGGCCGAAGAACTCCGCGTTCGCGTTGCCGCCGATGACGTAGCTGTGGTGGTGCACGACCTGGTCCCAGAAGTACGTCGCGATCGTGCGGTAGCGCTGCTCACCCGTCACGTCGTACTCGGCCGCCGCGCCGACGATCTTCGCGATGTCGGTGTTGGCGTGCCGCCCGGCGAGGGTGTCCTGCCGCTGGGACAGGGGCGTGAAGATCTCGTCGTGGTCGAAGCGCCGGGCCAGCTCGAGGTGCAACGGGTCCTTCGTGACGGCGTAGAGGTTCGCCAGTGCTTCGTTCATGCCGCCGAACTCGGTGTGCAGCACCTTCTGCATGGCGTCACGCGAAAGCGGCGCGGTGCGGGCGTCGATCCAGCGCGCGATGCCGCGGGCGACGTCCAGGGCGCCCGCGGTGCCGAGCAGGCGGTGCTGGTCGAGCAGCCCGGCGAGGATCTTGTGGATCGTGTAGTACGGCGCCCACACGGACTTGCCGGCTTCGAGGTTGACGAAGTCGGACTCCGGGAACGCCGACAGGTAGCCCGGGGTGAACCCGGCGGACGGCGCCGCGGCCTGGCACTCGGCCAGCGCGGCGACCAGCCGGGTGCTCTTCGCGGCCAGCTCGGCGTCGCCGGTGTTCGCGGCCGCGAGGGCCAGGCCGGACAGCAGGTGGCCGGTGGTGTGCCCGCGCAGCTGGATGTCCGGCGCTTCCCAGCCACCGCACGGCTCGGCCGTGGTCGGCAGGCCGGCGGTCAGCCGGAACGTGTGCAGCAGCCGGTCGAGGTCGACGAACTTCAGGTACGCGACGGTCCGCCGCATGTTCGCCAGGTACCGGCTTTCCAGCAGCCGGACCCCGCCGAGCGCGACGGGCCGCAGCGGGGTGGCCGGCCGCGCCGCCGCCGAGGCTTCCCACGGGACGACGGCGGCCAAGCCGAGGGCGGCACCGAGGCCGAGCGCGCTGCGCCGGGTGATGTTCATCGGATCTCCTCCTGCCGGTAGGGCAGCAGGCGCACCGGCCCGACCAGCCCGTAGGCCTGCCGCGCCGCGATGGCGAACACGGCGGGCCGGCTCACCCGGAGCCGGTTGTTCAGCGTGGTGGCGACTTCCACCTCGATGCTGTTGCGCCCGGACCGCAACCACGGCCCGACGTCGACGACGGTGTCGAGCACGTCGCAGGGTGGCAGCACGACACCGTTGACCCGCACCCGGTAGGTGTCGAACACCTCCCCCAGGTCCAGGTACGCACCCAGCTCACGGCTCCACCGTCCCAAGTCGACGGTCGTGCGGTAGCGCCCGACGCCCGAGACGTCCTCCAACCCCGGGATCGACGGCCAGGCCGCCAGCGCGGACAACGAGAACCGCCGCTTGGGCTTGATCGTGGCGGTCGGGGTCGCACCCGGCTGCCAGTCCTCCACTTCGAGGTCCCAAGTGGACAGAGGGATCACCGGGGGTGGCGCGGCCACCGACGTCCGCGCGACCCGGCCGGTCGACAACGTGGTCGAGTACGTGCCCGCGGCCGACGATCGCACCACGAGCTTGCCGTCGAGGGAAAGCACTTCCGGCGCGTCGGAAGCCACCGCGTGCGACCCGCGGCCGGGAGCGAGCGCGACGATGACCGACTGCCCCGGGTTCAGCGACACCGACACCCGGATCTTGTCGCCGTCGCGGGAAAAGACGCCGAGACGTTCGGACGAGCCGGTCCACGCGTTGAGCAGAACCGGCTGTGCGTCCCGGTCCTGCGCGGTCAGCCACACGTCCTGCGTGACGGCGGTGATCTTGCGGTTCTCCGCGTGCCGGGCGTTGCAGAGGTAGTAGTAGTCGGTGTCGCCGTCGATGCGGTGCACGCTCATCACGGTCGACGGGTCGTGCTCGACGTCCCGCGCGACACCCAGCGAGGCGAGCGCGGCCGGGATGCCGGTGGCGTCCGCGACCACCCGCACCGAAGGCTGCGCGAGCAACGAAGTCACCAGAGCGCGGAGCCGGTCGTTCTCCCCCGGCTGCGCGATGCCTTCGGCGTGGACGTCGGTCCAGGTGCCGATGACGATCGTCGGCAGGCCGGCGCGGGCGAACGCGAGGAGCCGCTCGGCCGCGTGCACCGACAGCGTGTGCTCGCTGCCGTGGAACTGGTCGCCGCCGAGGATCATCGCCTTGTACGCGGGTCCGTCGGGCGCCAGCCTGCCCCGCCGGACGACGGCGGTGGGCAGGTCGAGCACGCCTTCGCTGAGGAAGCCGTGGGTCCAGCCCGCCGGGATGCCGTCGTTGGTCGCCCACGGCGCGCCGATGCCGGTGGACGTCCAGCCCTTCTGCCGGAAGAACGCGAGGTCCACCTGCGGCTTCCCGGTGCGCAGCACCAGCTGCGTGCGGGCGAACCAGCCGGCGATGTCCGGCACGTGCCCCCACGTCGGCTGGCGTGGGCCCCACGCCTCGGCGTACCCGATGCCGTTGCCGTTGTACGGCGAGAAAGCCGCGAACCCGGGCCACTCCGCGCCGGGTGCCATGGCGTAGGCGAAGCCGTGCAGCACGGCCTGGTTGACCCCACCCGCGAAGACGCTGCCCATCGTCTGCAGCACCTTGTCCCAGGTGGTGTTGTACGCGCCGTTCGCGTACGCCGCCGACTCGCACGAAAGCAGCTGACGGCCGCCCATGTCCCGGCCGGAGGCGAGCACGCGGTAGTCGTCGAGGTTCTTGAACCCCAGTGACTCGCTCTCCGGCACGTCCAGCAGCGCGGCGCTGCGGATCGAGTCGGTCTGCAGGCCGTAGGGCTGCACGCGCAGGGTCATGCCCAGGCGGTGCGCGAAGTCCCGGATCGGGAGCAGGTGGTGCTCGTGGTAGAGGTCCGAGAGCACCTGGTTGTAGTCGTCGCGGACGTGGTTCGACGTGTCGCTGTCGAACGCGAACAGGTATTTCCCCTTGCGCTGCACGACGACCGGCAGGTACGGCAGCAGGTCGTACCCGGCCCGGCGGCGGAACTCCGCGAGGAAGTCCGGCGTCCAGATCGTCGCGTCGGTCTCGATCTCCAGGGAGTCCTCGAACAGGTCGCCGCCGACGTCCTCGAGCAGACCGCGGATGGCGCGGGTGAGGATCGTCGAGTTCCACTCGTCCAGCACGACGCGGGTGCCCGCCGCGCTGAAGTGGTCGACGACGTACGCGAGCGGCGTGGTGTGCGGGCCCGCTTCAGGCTGCTGCGCCGAGCCGCGGGCCCAGTACGCGAACAGCATCCACGTGCCTTCGGGCGCGGTCCAGTCGATCTGTCCGTTGTGGACGTCCACTGTGCGCACCGACGCCGGGTCGAGGGTGACCGTGGCCGCGGTGGGTGAGCCGATCACCAGGGCGGCCTGGACGGCGATCAGGTCCTGCTTGCCCACCGCGGATTCGGCGGGCACCAGTGCGGCCGGTGGTGGGCCGGTGTAGCCGCCGGTGACCGTGACGACGCCGTGCGCCAGTTCCTTGCTCGCCGCGACGTCGTCCGGGGTGATGGTCGGGACCGCGGTGGGCCAGCACGGGCCCATGGCGAGGTCGACGGTCAGGCCGCGGGCCTTCGCCCGCCGCAGCGCGGTTTCCACCGCCGCGAGCCACGCGGGCGTGCCCCAGCCGTGGTGCTCGGGGTCCATGACGGTCTGCACGCTGTGGTGGACGTCCTGGATCTCGACCCCGCCGAAGCCGGCGTCGGCGATCTGGTCCACCTCGCGGGCGATCTCGCCGAGGTCGACCAGGCCGTGCGGCCACCACCAGCGGAACTTCGCGGCCGTGCCCGCGTCGGGCTTGGCGAACTGCTTCGAGAACGGCTTGCCGGGGGCGGCGAGCGCGGGCGGGGCCCACGAGAGGGCCGCGCCGGCCCCGAGGGCCGCGCCGATCGTGAGGACGGTGCGTCTGCTGACGGTCATCGGATGGGCTCCAAGCGGGCGGTGAGGGCGGCCTGCGGGCGCAGCGCGACCGGGCCGACGAGGCCGGACGGCAGGATCTTGTTGCGCGAGTTGGCCAGGGTGTTGGTGACGCGGACGCTGATCGTGTTGACCCCCGGGTGCAGCGCGCTCGTGGCGTCCACTGTGTACGGATGCCACAGCGCCGCGGGCAGTTCGGTGCCGTTGACCGTCGCGGTGGCGAGGTCGTGCACCTCGCCGAGGTCGAGGACCAGCTTGCGCCGCGCGAGATCGGCCGCCGTGAGCGTCACCGTCGTCGTGTAGACGGCGCTGCCGGAGAACGTCGGCGCGAACGTGGTCCACGAGCCGAGCGGGCGTTCGGTGGCGACGGCGCCGTCCTGCTCCAGCCGGACCGTCCACGGGCCGTCCAGCGCGATCGGGGCCAGGGTGTCGGTGACCTGCACGCTGCCGCGGTAGGTGCGGCCGTCCGCCTGCCCGGTGAGCGCGTACGTCCCGGGCGCGGTCGCGGTCACCGCCGCCCGCATCCCCCGCCGATCGGCGGACACCGAGGTCGCCGGCAGGGTGCCGCCGGTCAGGTGCGCGGTGTCGCGCACACCCTTGCGGAACACCACACCCAGCGTTTCGTACGGCTGGAGCGTGATCGGGACGCCGGTGGTGGCCCGGCCGGCCGTGTAGGCCGTGGCGACCTTCGTGGTGCCGGTGCGCGGATCCCAGATCTCCGGGGTGCCGCCGGCCGGGAAGGTCGCGGTGGTGGTGACCACGGCGTCGCTTTCGTTGTTGAGCAGGAACGCGGTGTCCGCGCCGCGGCCGGTCCGCGACACCCGCACGGCGCCGGCCGCGGGCTGCAGCCGGGCCGCGCCGAACCCGGCGTTCTGCGCCAGGCCGGCGATCGCGTTCACGTCGGTGACGACCGTGACCGCGCCGGACAGGTTCCGCAGCTCTCGGGCCAGGTCGGCGTCGCGGCCGGCTGCCTCCCGCGTCGGCAGCGGGCCGACCGCGACCAGGTGCCCGCCGGTCCGCACGAACTTCACCAGGGTGCGTGCGGTCCCGAGGTCGAGCACCGGCGTCTTCGGCAGCACCGCGAGCCGGTAGTTCGCCTGGCCGACCTGTAACGATCCCCCGCGGACCTGGGCCTGGAACCGCGCGACCGGGTCCCCGGACAGCGACGAGTCGCTCAGCAGGTCGAAGTCGACCTGCCCGCGTTCCAGCGCGTACGCCGTTTCGGAGAAGTCCTTGTCGAGCTGGTGGGTCGAGTCGGAGACCCGGGTCTGCTCGGCGGCGCGCTGCGGCTGGATGAGCGCGGTCCGGGCGAGGCTGGTGCCCCGGCCCAGCTCCATCACGCGGCCGATCCACGCGTCGACGTCCGGCATGTCCTCCCAGAACGTGCTGCGCGGGCCGAACGGCGGCGCGAACGTCACCGACGTCTCGTCGGTGTACATCGCGTGCAGGAAGGTGAGGTTGACGCCGCGGGTGGCCAGCGCGCCGACGGTGGCGTGCATGTAGTCCGGCGCCACCTGCCAGCCGGCGTTGCCGAAGGTCTCCATCAGCGTCCGCGGCGCGCCGCTCTGGTGCGCGGCCGAGGAAGCGTTGCGCCCCAGCGTGGTCTGCTCACCGGCGGTGTAGTCGGTGGTGATCATGTCGCTGCCGGGGACCTGCGCCCACTGGTTGTCCTTGGCCAGGTCGCCGGTCGAGTTCATCCGTTGCTGCGGGCTCTGCTCGTCGAGCAGCGGGTTGGTGATCAGCTTCAGGCCGTGCTTGGCCATCCAGGCGGCTTCGCGCTGGTAGTAGCTGGTGGCGAAGAGGTTGTTCACGGCCCGCCAGTACGAGCCGGCGGCCCGGTCGGCGACCGCGTCGAGGCCGTCGGCCGCCGCCGTGTAGGCGACGCCGGGGGTGCCGCCGGCCGCGCGGACGGCGTCGGCGAGCCCGGGCGAGGACGGCAGGCGCTTGAACGGGTGCGGCTGCGCGGAGGCGAGGAACGGTTCGTCGTCCCAGAAGCCGGGCACGACCGTGCCCATCGCCCACGGGAAGCGCCGCGCGTACTCTTCGGGCGCGATGCTCAGGAAGGCGTCCGTCGCCTTCGGGTCGAGCAGGTCGAGGTAGCCGCGGACGTACCCGCTGGAGTCGTCGCGCAGGAGGACCTGCGCGTAGACGTCGACCTGCCAGGTCCCGGCGGGCACCTGCCAGCTGTCGCCCTTCAGCTCCACCGCGGCGGTCGTGCCCACCGGGCGGGCGGCCGCCGCCGTGACGCCGGCGAGGGTCACGCGGTTCTGCGAGAAGTCGGCGAGCGCGGTGGCGTTGTCGAACGTCGAGGTCCACAGCTTGGCGCCGTCCGGCGCGGTCACGGTCAGGTCGTCCCACAGCGAGCGCTGCGTGCCTTCGGCCGACACGGCCGCGGCGCCGGCCGGGTAGCTCGCGTCGGTGGCCGCGGGCTGCACGGTGTTGTTGATCTTCGGGGTGATCGTGTTTCCGGAAACCGTGACGTTGATCGTCTGGACGTGCGTCGGAGTGAAGCCCGGCGTGTTGACGCCGGTGGTCAGCCGCGTCCGGTTCGGACCGTCCACTTTGTACACGCTGGCCGCGCCCTTGGCGTCGACGTCCACGAGGTAGCCGTGGGTGCCGTCCGAGCGCACCGCCAGCTGGACGCCGCCGGCGGTCAGCGTGACCTTGCCGCTCACGGTGTAGTCGGTCCAGCCGGCGCCGGGCGTGAGCGGGGCCGCGCCGGGCGCGGTGGCCGGGTCGACGACCAGCTTTCCGGTGTCCACGCTGAGTCCCGAGGTCTCGGCGAGCTTCAGCGTCGACGGCCCGGTGACGATCCGCGTCGAGCGCAGCAGGCCCTTGAGCCGCAGGTCCGGCCGCGCGGGGATGGTGCGGTTGCCGAGCGTGCCGCCGTTGACGACGTAGTTCGCGCCGCGGCCGCTCGGGAAGTTGTTGTCGTTGAACAGCCACATCTTCATGCCGGTGCGCTGTGCCTCGCGCAGCACGTGCCCGACGAGGGTGAACCAGTCCTCGGACAGGAACACCGGTTTCATCGAGTCGCCGCCGAGCGGGAAGATCACGGCCTCGTACACGCCCTTGGCGCGCATTTCGGCCATCTGCTTGTCGGTGACGTCGCTGGTGATGGTGTTGTTCCAGTACCAGTAGATCGCCGGGAGGCTGTCCTTCGGCGGGTTCGCGAAGGCGGCCGGGTCGAAGCCGGGCGTGTCGTGCCCGGCGGTGGCCGGGGTGCTCACGCTCAAGGCGGTGACCACCGCGAGCACGAGGGACATCAGTGTCCTGCGCATGGGATTCCCTTTCAGCCGCGCGGAACGGGTTGCCGGAACGTGTGGGTGCCGGAGCCGACGTGGTGGACCGCGTCTCCGACGTGCACTTCGGCCGTGCTGCCCGGCGGGACGGTCACGGTCAGCCGGTACTCACGATCGGACTTCGTCCACGCCGTGCTGACGCGGCCGTTCGGGGTTTCGTAGCTGCCCGACGCGGACGTCAAGTCGCCGACGACCGCCGGGTCGATGACCAGCTTCCGGAAGCCGGCCGAGTCCGCCGCCTGGCCGATGCCGGTCAGCCGCGTGGTGAGCCAGCCGTCCAGCGCGCCGAGCATGAAGTGGTCCTGCGACTGGCCGCTGCCGCCGTCCCAGGTCTCGCCGAGCGCGGTCAGCCCGGCCTGCACCTGGTGGCCCAGGCTGGGACTGGTGGTCTGCGTGGCGATCCGGTAGACGACGTCGTCGCGACCGGCGTCGGACAGCACGCGCAGCACGGACGGGAACGAGATCTCCCCCATCACCAGGTGCCAGCCGGCGGCCTCGATCGTGTCGACCAGGTGCTGGGTCTGGCCGGCCCGCAGGTCGGCGGGCACCGCGCCCATGTCGAGCGCGAGGGCCGTGGCACCCTGACCGCCGCCGCCGAACAGGCCGGTCGCGGGGTCGTAGTACTTGGCCCACACGGCTTTCGCCAGTGCGTCGGCCTGGGCGCGGTAGCCCGAGGCGTCCTGCCCGAGGGCCGTCGCCACCTTCGCGAGCCCGTCTTCGACCGCCCAGACGCCGAAGCTGCTGGGGACCGCGCGCGGCATGGCCGGCTTCTCGGTGGTGATCCAGTCGCCGAGGCCGTAGTCGTAGACGCCGTCGACCCAGCGCGCCGGCTGTCCCTGCAGGTAGGCCAGATAACGCTGCATCGCCGGGTAGAACCGGCTCAGCAGGTCCGTGTCGCCGTAGGTCTGGTACGCCTTCAGCGGCACCTGGACCAGCGCGCCACCCCAGTTGGGGTCGTCGCGGTAGGACCCCGCGAGCGTCACGTGGTCCGGCACGGTGCTGGGCACCAGGCCGCTCGACTCCTGGCCGTCGGCCATGTCCTCGACGATCTTGCCGAGGTAGGCCTCGACGTCGTAGTTGCGGGCGATCGCGTCGAACGCGAGGTGGTCCTGCTCCAGCCAGCCGAGCTTTTCGCGGCTCGGGCAGTCGGTGAGGATGCTCTGCATGTTGTTCTCGACGGCGGCGCGGGTGAGCCGGTGGATGCCGTCGAGGGTGGCGTCCGAGGAGTCGAAGTCACCCGCGGAGTCGTTGTCCGCCATGGTGCGCAGGCCGGCGACCGCCAGCTGGGCGTCGTCGGGGACGCCGACCACTTCGAGGTAGCGGAAGCCGTGGTAGCTGAACTCGGGGTGCCAGGTCTGTTTCCCGCCCTTGCTCGTGAAGTTGTCCCAGATCGGCGCGCCGACGTTGCTGATGGACTGGTCCACGTGCCCGTCGCGCAGGGCCTCCGCCGGGTAGATCCGCAGGGAGGTGCCCTTCGGCGCGGTGAGGGTGATCTGCGGCAGGCCCGCGATGTTGCGGCCGACGTCGTAGACGCGCACGCCGGGTGCCGGGCGCGAGATCTCCTTGCCGGGCAGCTGTTCCACGACCCGGACGGGTTCGGTCTGCCGAGCGGTGAGCTTGGCCGTGCTCGTCGCGGGCACCACCGCGGACCACGTCCGGCGGTCGGCGCCGGGGCGGTCCCAGCCGGGGATTTCGCGGCGGGCGTCGTAGTCCTCGCCGCCGTACCACTGCGACACGGTGGTGGCGCCGAGCGTGGTGCGCCAGCTCTCGTCGGTGACGATCCTCTTGGTCGTCCCGTCTGTTAGCGTTAACTCCAGCTGCGCGATGACCTGCGGGTCGCTCGCCGTGCGGGCGAACTTCCGGTAGCGGCCGGACGTGTGCAGCGCGTCGGCGGTGCCGTTGCCGACCGCGATGCCGATCGTGTTGGCACCGCGTTGAATCTGCTTCGTGACGTCATAGGCGGCGTAGGTGACGCGGTCGGCGTAGTCGCTGTCGCCCGGCTCGAGGACGGCGTCGCCGACGCGGGTGCCGTTGAGGCTGGGCACGTAGACGCCGAGGCCGCTGACGTAGAGGCGGGCACTGGCGACCCGGCCGGGCACCGAGAAGTCCTTGGCGAACACCGGGAGCGCGGGCGGCAGCCAGGTCGCCGGCGTGGGCTGGCCCGTGACGGTCTTGGCGACGGTGAACGGGCCGTCCGCGGCCGTCTGGACCGTGTAGTCGACCGGGAAGTTCGCCGTCTTGCCGTCGGCGGTGAGCGTGTCGGTGCGCGGGTACAGCACGACCTGGTCGAAGGTCCGCGCGGCGCCGAGGTCGATGGTGAGCGAGACGTCGGCGTCCGGGCTGGTGTGCGCGGCGCTCTGGTACCCGGCGTTGCCGGCGTCTTCGGGGTTGGACGTGGTCAGGCCGTCGGCGACGAGGCCGGGTTCCCACTCCTTGCGCACGGTCTGGGTTTCCGACGCGGTGACGTACTTCTGGCGTCCGTCGGCGAAGTTGACGCCCGGGTTCGCGGAGTCGCGCACCTGCAGTTCGGCCAGTTGCAGGCGGTAGGTCAGGTCGGGGAAGCGGCGGGTGTCGCCGGTGGTGACCATCCGGTTCTGGCTGTCCAGGGGCTGTTCGGCCAGCGGGAGCCCGAGCTTGGTGACGTCGAGTTTGACGTACCGCGCGATCTGGCTCGGGAGGGTGACCACGACGGGCTGGGCGGGCTTGGCGCCGAGCTGCCACTGGCTGTTGGTGACCCAGCCCGCGGACCAGTCCTTTTGGTCCGTCAGGCCGGTTTCGAACCAGGTGGGGGCGCTCCAGGCGGAGGGGATCGCGCCGGACCAGACCCGCACTCGCCAGTACACGCGCTGGCGGCTGCCGAGGGCGCGGCCGGCGTAGTCGAGGGCGGTGGCGGCACCGGCGACGCGGCCGGTGTCCCAGAGGTCGGGGCGGGCCAGCCGGGCTTCCGAGGTGGCGGCTTGGACCTCGTAGGCGGTCTGGTCCCGGGCGGTGGTCCGCCAGCTCAGCTCGGGCGTGGTGTCGTCCGTGCCGAGCGGCCGGTCGAGGTGGTTCGCGCGGAGACCGGTGGCGGTGAAGGGATTCCCGGCCTGGGCCGGGACGGCGGTTCCGGCGGTCGCCGCGACGACGAGCGCGGCGAGGGCGAGGAGACGGCGGGATCTGTGGCGCACGGCAGCTCCTGGGGACGGCCGTCGGCGAGCGGCCTGGATTCGACGGTGAATCGTTTCAATTCAGGGAGAAGCGGTTACGGCAGCGACAAAACCAAGGTGGGGGTACGACAATGCCGGGCGATTGAAAGGTTTCATATGCCCGACGACGAGACGCTACCTTGCGCCCGAAGGCGAAGTCAATGACGGAACCCCCGGCCGGGGCGGCAGGGCTCGGCGAAGTGGCACGGTCCAGTCACTATGCCGTCGGAGGGCGGCGCGACTTTGCCGGAGGCCCGGCCGGGGCGGGTCAGCCGGAAAGCGCGTCGGTCCGCGTGCCGGCGACGGCGAGCGCCTCGGTCAAGCCCGTCAGCTCCAGGGCCCGGCCCACGGTGCTGCGCGCGGGCGCCACGACCCGCAGCCGGGTGGCGCCGCCGGTGGCGCGGTGCGCCTTCAGCAGGACCGTCATCCCGACGGAGGCGAGGAAGGACACCCCGGTCAGGTCGATCACGAGCAGCGCCGGCTCGCGCGCGAGGGCCGCGGCGAGCGCGTCGTCCAGGACCTCGACGCTGAGCAGGTCGACTTCGCCCGCCGCCTCGAGCACTTCGGCCTCGCCGTCGGTTCGGTGCACCGTCACGCTCAGCAGGTCCTGGGGCCGGACCCGGCCTCCGTCAGCGGTCACCTTCACCTCCGGTTTCGTCGCCTCTCTTGCGCGCTTACCCACTGCCGCGCCGGCTCAAACACGGGCGCTGACGTTCCCGCGACGTCCTGGTGACGGCCGGCTGCGACGCTGTCCGAGGGTTCCCGTCGCGGAAGGAGAGCAGCCCCCATGCCACCGCCACCGAGGGATCGAGCGAAGCTCCCCGCGGTGACGACGGCCTTGGCCCCGGACGTCGCCCAGGCACCGGTCGCGGCACCGGTCGCGGTCAAGGAGCGCCCCTCGCCGCGGAAACCGCCGCAGCTGCCGCCGTCGAACGCCGCGGCGCTGGCGGCGCTGCGCGCGGGCGACAAGAAGCCGCCGGCCGACCCGTCGCGCAAGGAGTCGCAGGACAAGGTCGGCAACGGCGCGGTCGCGGCGGGCCTGGCGCGCGGCCCGGCCACGGACCCGAAGTTCGCGGTGCTCAAAAAGGACGTCGCGCACAAAAAGCGCACCGTCGCCCGGTCGCACCCCCCGGCGGGCAAGGAAGCGACGTCGGCGCAGGACGCGTCCGTGCCACCCAAGGACGACGAGGTGGCGCAGGGCAAGACGGCCAACGCCGACAAGATGAACGAGGCCAAGCCGAAGGAGTTCGACAAGGAAGCGTTCGTCCAGGCGGTCGACAAGGCCATCGCCGAGAAGGCGCCGAAGAACCTGGAGCAGGCCGACGAGTTCGCCGACTCGGGCAAGCCCGCCGAGATCAAGGCCGAGGTGCAGGGCAAGGTCGGCGAGGGCAAGACGGACTCGGCCGAGCAGATCGCCGACACGACGGCCGCGCCGCCGGACACGTCGGCGGCGGAGACGAAGCAGGTCGTGCCGATGGCGGCCGACCGCCCGCCCGGCACGCCGGCCACCCCGGACCCGGCGAAGGCGACGCCGGACAAGCTGCCGCCGTCGGCGACCGACCTGTCCGCGGGCCCGGCCGGCGTCGAGCGGGAGATGGCCGACAACAAGGTCACCGAGCAGCAGCTGCGGAAGTCGAACGAGCCGGCGTTCGGCTCGGCGTTGAAGGACAAGAAAACCGCGGAGAAGCACTCGGAGACGGCCCCGCCCGAACTCCGCAAGGGCGAAGCGCAGCAGCTGCGCCAGACCACCGCGCAGGCGAAAGGCCTGGGCGCGGCCGCGATGGGTGCGATCGCCGGCCACCGAGTGCGCACCGGCCAGCAGGTCGGCGGCGGGAAGCAGGCCACGAAGGCCACCGACGAGGAGAAGCGGGCGCAGGTCACGGCCGTCCTGCAGAAGGTCTTCGACACGATGAAGACCGAGGTCGAGGGCATCCTCACCGGCCTCGACAAGCTCGTCGACGACCAGTTCACCAAGGGCGAGAAGGAAGCGCGCGACGCGTTCACCGCCGAACACCGGCAGAAGATGGACGACTACAAGGCCCGGCGCTACGGCGGCGGCTGGGGTCTGATCAAGTGGGGCCACGACAAGCTGTTCGGCCTGCCGGCGGAAGCGGACCTGATCTTCGTCGTCGCGCGCGACCACTACGTCAAGCGGATGCGCGGGGTGATTTCGTCGGTCGCGGACACGATCGGCCGCGAGCTGAACCGCGCGAAGCAGCGCATCGCGAAGGGCCGCGAGGAGCTGCAGGCGGAGGTCAAGAAGCTCCCGAAGGAGCTGCAGGCGCTGGGCAAGGAGGCGGCGGCGGGGTTCGCCGACAAGTTCGACGAGCTGACCCAGTCGGTCGACGACAAGAGCACCGAGCTGGTCGACACCCTGGCGACGAAGTACACCGACGCGGTCAAGGCGGTCGACGACGAGATCGCGGCGGAGAAGGAGAAGAACAAGGGCCTGGTCGACAAGGCGCTGGACGGCATCAAGGGCGTCATCAAGACGATCATGGAGCTGAAGGACCTCCTGCTGGGCGTGCTGGCGAAGGCGGCACAGGCGGTAATGGGAATCCTTCGCGACCCGATCGGTTTCCTCGGCAACCTGGTTTCGGCGGTGGGCGGCGGGTTGAAGCTGTTCATGCGCAACGCGGGCCGCCACCTGCAGCAGGGAGTGCTGTCCTGGCTCCTGGGCACGGCGGCGACGGCGGGGATCACGCTGCCGACGAGCTTCGACGTGATGGGCATCCTACTGCTGATCGCGAGCTTGATCGGGTTGTCGTGGGCCAACTTGCGGGCGCGGTTGGCCCGAAAGCTGCCGAAGGAGGCGATGACGGCCATCGAGGCCGGCGAGCACGCGCTGCCCATCGTTTTGGAGGTCCGCAAGCGCGGGGTGCGGGCGTTGTGGGACGACCTCAAGTCGCGTGTGGGCGACTTGAAGAAGACGTTGATCGACAATCTGGTGTCGTACCTGCTGCCGACGATCATCATCGCGGGGATCACGTGGATCGTCTCACTGTTCAACCCGGCTTCGGCGTTCATCCGGGCGTGCAAGATGATCATCGACATCATCCGGTTCATCGTGACGAACGGCCGGCAGATCATCGAGTTCGTCAATACGGTTTTGGATGCCGTGATCGCTATCGCCAAGGGTGGGTCCGGTGGGGTGCCTGCTTTGGTGGAGAAGGCGCTGGCTCGGTCGATCCCGGTGTTGATCGGGGCGTTGGCGGCTTTGCTGGGGGTTGGCGGGATCGCCGGGAAGGTCAAGGAGATCTTCCAGAAGCTGGCTCGGCCGGTCAACAAGGCTATTGACTGGGTTGTCGAGAAGATCGTCGGGTTGGCCAAGAAGGTTTGGGCCAAGGTCAAGGCTTTGGCGAAGAAGGTCAAGGACAAGGCGAAGGCTGCGGGGAAGAAGGTCAAGGACAAGGTCAAGGCCGCCGGCAAGAAGATCAAGGACAAGTTCGGCAAGAAGAAGACCGACAAGCGGGCACAGAGCCGGAAACGGGATGACTCGGATCCCAGGACGCCAGCCGAGAAACAGGCCGCAGTCGACCAGGCGATCCTCGACGTCGAACGCCTGATGGACTCCCCTGACTCGTCTCGCGAAAAGGTCAAGAAGGCCCTCCCCAAAATCAAGAGGCGACACAAGCTCGCCAGCTTGTCGCTGGTCGACACCTCTCCAGGGAAATTCCACGCACACGCGAAGATCAATCCAGAAAAGGACAGCAAGGACGACAACGACAAGATAGAACCGCAGCCCAAGGGCCGAGTCACACGGCCAATACCGTATCTATTCGAAAACATCGACCCGAACAGGCCGCCACCCGGATGGCGATTCGTCGATCGGGTCGACAAGATAGACTCGACGACAGGAAGAATGGAGATGGTCAGCGAGATAACCGACCCAGCAGGCAGGCAAGGCAGAGTCAAGCGCGCATGGGATCCATCGACCAAGCAATTCGACCTCATAGCCGCATTCCTCGACGAAGTAGCCGCGTGGATCCCCACCGAACCACCGTTCCCCGGAAGAACCGGAACCCCACTGGTCACGTACGCCACACTGCGACTGCAAAAGTTGCTCAGAGTGGGCCCCGGAGAAATAAAAAAGCAGAAGTGGAGTTCAATCGCCAACGAGCGAGCGATCCTGCAGTTGGCCAAGCTGACTGGCGCACAATACGGCGACAAGGCGAACGCCGAGATCGTACACACGCACAGCTGGCAATACGCTTTGACCGCAATGCAGCAATCTCATCATCGACCAGTCGCCGGAAGCCAGAAAGTCGTTGGCGGGATGATGATCGCAGTCCGAGACGCCGGCCTCAAGCTCGTCACAGACAAGATTGCCCAACTGGGCGAGGCCGGCGCAGAAGCCCAGCTCCGAGCCGAGTACGGTGTAGGCCTCGACACCGATGTGCTCGTGCTGTTCGACATCGTGACCGACGTGGAGGTGCTGCGGTGACCTTGGCGGTGTACATCGTCCGTCCCGCCTCGATCGTAGTCAGGGCCGGCCACGGCGAACAGACGATCAACGGTGTAGCCCACTTCGCCTATGATCGGCTTGCGGCCGAACTCAACGGGATCGGCGGTTTGCATGCGGAATTGGCCGAGCGAGACGACATCCCTCAAGTGCCCGGCAAGTCCGTACTCGACCACTCGATGGGTTACATCGCCGATGAATCACTAGCTCAACGAAGTATCACCTTGTTGCTCGAGGCAGAACGCAACTCCTTCCTGCAGGTTGCACAACTCGATCTGCTGGGCTGCGTAACCGCCGATGGCATGCAAAAGTGGCGCCACGAAGAAACGACGGAACTCGACCGATCACTGGTCGGGCGGCGCGATATCGCTGAATCGATCGATGCCGCTGGTGGAAAAATCCTCGGTCCGCAGACCTACTGCTACGTCACCAGACCCGATTGGACTTCGCTGCCCGCAGCGATCAGCGAGTACCTTCGAGCCGCGCTCGCCTGACACCTGCCGCCAGCATCAGTGAACCAGCTAGCCTGTACGCTCAACAGTTCGGGCAGGCGTCCTTCTTCGGGACAGCCATCGGCACCACCCGCATAGCCGCCCCCGCTACCGCGGCGTTCCCCACCCGGTCCTGCCCCGCCGCCATCGTCGACGCCAAATGCGACGGCACCGTCTTCGACGACCCGACCATCGCCGTCTTGGCCGCCTGCGCGTTCCCCACCACCGCCGGCACCAAAACCAACTTGGACTTGCCCCGATCCGAAGCGGCAGCAGTCCGCAACTCCTGGGCGGTCACCGGTACCGCGGGCTTCGTCTGCGGGGGCATCAACTCCGGCATCACGCACTCCCGTTCTCGGCCAGCAACCCAGCATACCGGCCCAGCTCCGCCGGACGGAACAACCGAGCCTCGCGCTGGAACTGCCGCGACACCCCGCGGACCACGTGCCGCATCGAAATCGATGCACAAGAAGCGTCGGCGGCAGCGAGAGCCGCCGTTCGGGCCGCCGACGCGATCCCCGCTCCCGTCATGTCCAAGCGGGCCAACACGTCCACGTCCACGTCCGACGACAAAGGCGCCTCCGGGGGGAACGCCAACTGCCACAACCGGCGACGCTCAGCCGACGACGGCCGCGGGAAGTGGACCACGAAGTGGAACCGCCGGGTGAACGCCGGGTCGATGTTCTCCTTCAAATTGCTCGTCAAGATGATCAGCCCGTCGCTCGCCTCCAGGCGCTGCAACAGGTAGCCGACCTCCAGGTTCGCGTAGCGGTCCGTGCCCTGCTTGACCTCTCCGCGCTTGCCGAACAGCGCGTCCGCCTCGTCGAACAGCACCACCGCGTGGCTGTCCTCCGCCTGGCGGAACACCGCCTCCATGTTCTTCTCCGTCTCCCCCACCCACTTGGACACCACCTGCGACAGGTCCACCTTCAGCAGCTCCAGCCCCAGGATCCCGGTGACGACCTCCGCCGACATCGTCTTGCCCGTGCCCGGCTCGCCGGTGAACAGCGCCTTCACCCCGCCCGTCGCCGACTTGCGGGCGAACCCCCAGGACTCCGCGATGCGGGGCCACGCGCGGAACGCCGACGCGATCTCCGCGATCTGGCTCATCTGGGCGTCCGGCAGCACCAGGTCGGCCAATCCCCTGCGCGGGATGATCGACTGCACCGCGCCGCTCGTGCGGCCGCGGGTCACCGTCGCGATCGCCGGCTCCACGTGCTCCGAAAGGCGACGGCCGTTGCCGGACAGGCGCGCGTCCGCGTCCGCCACCGCCGCCACCGCGCGCAGCTCGCCGCCCGTCATGCGGTAGCGGGCGGCCAGGTCGGCCAGCAGCTCCGGATCCAGCACCGGGAACGCCGACGACCACATCGCGCGCCGCTCCGGGAAGCTCGGTGCCGGGATCGTCAGCTCCGCGTACGTGCGGTCGGCCAGCAGCCGGGGCGGGCGCCACGGCGTCGTGCCGGTCAGGCACAGCGGCACGCCCGAACGCACCAGGACCTCGTCCGGGTGGGTCGCGCGGCCGTCGGTCGGGACCCAGAGGACCGCCTCGAGCGCCGCCGCCGTGCGCAGGTCGGCCGCCAGGTCGGCGCCCGCGCGGCGCAGGGGCCTGCCCGCCGCGGCCGCCAGTGCCTGGGCCGCGTCGAGCTGGCTGTCGGCGGGCAGCCCCCACAGGCCGACCACGTCGACGTCGCCGGTGCGCAGGGCCTGCCCGAGCCGGGTCAGCCGGGCCGACTCGAGGTAGCCCGGCGCCGGTGCCGGCGCGACTTCGCCCGGGTCGTCGCCCAGCGTGCCGACGTCGCCGCCCCAGCCCATCAGGTACTCGAACACGCCGTCGCCGAGCGCCAGCTCACGGGCCGGCTCGGCCGGTGCCTCGCCGTACGCCCGCAGCAGGCCGTAGCGGCGCAGCCGGCCCGCCGCGCCCAGCGCGCGGCGCAGCGCCAGCCGGTCCGCCGGCGTCTCCCCGAGCACCGTGACCAGCAGCTCCACGCACGGCGCGCGCCGGTTGAGGTTGTCCACGACGTAGGCGTAGACGCGCTCGTAGCCCGGGTCCAGCTCCGGCGCGGCCACCAGCAGCAGCGCGTCCTGCTCGCCCCGGGACAGGCCGTAGCGGGTCGCCAGCGCGTCCAGCGGCAGCGTGACCCCGCGCGACGCGGCGAGGCGCCGCAGCTGCTGTTCGGACTCACGGTCCGCGCGGGACGGCGACGGCGGCTCGGTCATCGCTTCGGTGAACGCGTCGACGCGGTCCAGCAGCGCGTCCACCTGTTCGTCCGTCACGCAGAACGGCGTCAGGTCCGGACGCGTCAGCGCCGCCGCCGCCTCGGCCTGCGCGGCGACGGCGATCCGCAGCGCCTGGTGCAGCTCCGCCATTCGCGCCCGCAGGTGCTCGACCGCCAAAGCGCTCACGTCAGCCACCGGAGAAGGTCAGGGTCCGGCCGCCGAGCCAGACCACATCGGGCACGTCGGTGAGGGCGCCGCCCCGCCACAGGTCCGTGTGGCGGCGGCCCAGCGGGACCTTGACCCGCACCGCGTCGCGGGTGAACCGGACCGTGGCTTCGAGGTCGGCGAACCTCGCCAAGGTCAGGACCGGGGTGTCGCCGTCCCACAGCTGCCCGGCGATCATGCCCATGGCCAGCGACGCCGCCAGCGCGACGGTGCGGTCCAGGGCGCGGTCCGCTGCCAAGGGCACGGCGCGGTGCTCGACGAACACCGTGCGGACCAACTCGTCCACGCGCTCGGCGGCCAGCTGCGCGGCCAGCCGCGGTTCCACGCCGCCGGTCGTCCACAGTGGAGTGCGCCACCGCAGGCGGGTCAGCGGGTCGTCGCGCACCGGGCGCGCGTCCGTGATGAACCGGACGCCCGCCGCGGCGAGGTCGCGCAGGCACGCCGGCGGGAGCGGGCCGGCCCGGACCAGCACCGGCGGCCGGCCGCACGCTTCCCAGTGCGGCAGCAGCCCGTCCACTGTGGACGACCACGCCACCGGGAAGAGTCCGCGGGCGTCGATGAGCAGCAGGCCGTCGTCCACCCCCGCGACCACCAGCGGGTCGGCGGGATCGTGGCCGCGGCACAGCGACAGCGCGAGCACGCCGTCGAGCACCGGCAGCGCGGGAGCCACCCGGCGGGCGAAGGCGGTCAGGTCCGGCACCGACTCCAGGCCGGCGAACGCCGCCGCCGAGACGTCGTCGCCGGGCGCCCGGCGCCAGCCTCGCTGCGGCGCGCCCAGCACTTTGTACGCCAGAGCCGCGGCGAACAGCGGAGTTTCCGGCAGCAAGTCCACTCCGGACAGCGCGGGGCCGATCGCGTCCAGGTAGCCGGTCCGCGCCAGTGGCCCGGCCAGCAGGAACGGCAGTACCGAGCCGACCCTCGTCTCCCCCGGCGGCCGCGGCGAGACGGCCGTTCCCCCGCCGGCGGGCGAGGTCGCGTCCGCACCGCGCGGCAGCTCGAGCACATCGGCGAGGTCCGCGTCGGTCGCCGGCGGCCACGGCAGCGACCGCCGTCGGACCAGCTCCGCCGCCAGTTCGGCGACCGGCCCGTCCTCGAAGCCGGCGAGGAACGACTCGATGCGGTCACCGGCCTCGGCAACGGACGGAACAGTGAGTTCACCGACCAACGCGGACAGGTACCGGCGCACGGTCTCCTCGGGAAGCAGGCCGAGCAACGCCGCCAGCTCGCCCCGGACGGCGAGGTCCTCGAAGAGCGCGGCCACGGTCGGCTCCGCGACATCGGCGTCGTCAGCGGCGGCGGCGGCGAAGTCGAGACCACTCGAATCCACAGTGGACGAATCAGCCGACGGCGGGACGGTCACCGGCACCGGCGGCGGGACCGGCTCCCGCGGCGAAGCGGAGACGGGTTCGACGACCAGCCCGGCCGGCACCAGCCGCCCTCCCCCGCCCGCGGACAACCGGACCGACAGCCGCACAGGCGCGGTGATCTCCAGGTCCGGCCCGTCCCCGGCGAGGTACTCGTCGAACTCCGCGGCCAGCAGTTCGGGGAGCGCGTCGAGCACCCGCTGGACGAGACCGCGCGGATCGGGGCCCCAGCTCCACCCACCCCGCCGGACCACGTGCACCACGCAGTGGCGCACGGTGATCTCGCCGGTGGTGGGCGCGCTCACGGCTTCTCGACCTTCTCCAGCCGGCCCGCCCAGCCGGGGACGAGGACCAGCACGCCGTGCGGGTCGTCGTCGACGGCCGTCGGGAGCGTCGTGACCGTGTCGCCCTGGTTGATCTGCCCGGGCAGCACGGTCGTCGACGGCCCGGCCGAGATGAAGGCCCGCACCACGGTGTCGGCGCCGACCGGGTTGTCCACCTCGACGCGCAGTCCGTTGTTCTGGAACACCAGCGGCTTGCTCGACGCCGGCAGCGGCACGAGCGCGGGTTTCGCCGGCTGCCCCGCCGGCACCGGCTCGACGCCGAACGCCAGCGGGTCGAGGAACACGTCCGGCTCGTCGTCGGCTTCCTGCACGGCCAGCTCGCCGGCGTCCAGGGTGAGCGTCGCGACCTCCTCCGGGAGGAGGGAGACGCGCACCGGCAATTCGTCGCCGACCACCTCGGCCACGGCCGGCAAACCCGCGCCGACCGCCCGGACCGCGCCGACGACGTGGCCGGTCTTCTTCACGTACACCACGAAGAGGCTCATGGTCAGCCACCACCACCCGTCGCCGCGACCGTTGCCAGTACCAGGAAGTCGACCACGCCCGGCTGTTCGAAGACCTGTGCCGGGGACGCCGTGGGGTCGTAGACCCGGATCCGGCACCGCACGCGCCGCGCACTGTCCACAGTGGCCTCGGCCGGGCTGGTCAGGGCCGAACCCGTTGCCGTCGGCGGGATCCGCGGGGTCACCTGGACGTGCAGCGACACGCGGCCGTCGGCGACCTCCTCCGGCGTCACCCCGGACGGCAGCGGCAGCACCACGCCGTCCGTCGCGCTGCCGGACGTCGCCAGCACGCTGCCCGCGGAGATCCGGCCGGAGAAGCTGCCCGCGATGGTGAGGTTGCCGTTGGACTCCACCGTCAGCAGCGGGTCGACGACGCCGGTTCCCTTGTACAGCCCGTAGACCAGGGTCGGAGCGTCCGATCCGGACAGCACCAGCGCCGGTTTCCCCTCCTGCACCTCGGGCCGGGTCCGCAGCTCGAGCGAGCCGGACCGGGCCGACACGGTGTCCGCGCGCACGCCGAGGTACCGCGGGCCGACGCCCCGGGCCGCCGGGAACACCGCCGTGAAGTGCCCGGCGGTCCACTGGACGAAGCCCAGCAGCACCAGCCACTGGACGGGCGGGGCGGCCGGCGCGGCGTTCACGGCGGGCGGCTGCTGGTCGGCCACCAGCCGTTCGTCGCCGAGCCGCCGGAAGAGGATCTGGTAGGACTCCGCCACCCGCGTCGGCCCCGACGAACCGGCGCACGACGCCGGCCCGGTGCCCGGCTGGGCCCGGTCGGCGGCGGTGAGGAACACCGGGTACGGCTCGGTCGTGGGCCGGTCGGCGCCGTTGACGGCCGCGAAGTCCGCCTCCGACAGCACGATCGGCGCCGGCACCACGATCTCGCGGCCGGTCCCGTCGACCGCCAGGCCGCCCTGCACGCTCACCTCGACGTACCGGGCGCCCGTCGCCGGGTCGGTCCGGTTCTCGGTCGTCAGGCCGAGCCCGTCGGCGATACCCCAGTCGTGCGCCAGGCGGGCGTGCCGGACCGCCGTCGCGCGGGCGTAGGCGACGGTCGCCGCGAGGTCCGCGGCGGCGAGCACCTGACCCTCGCGGAACTCCGGGCGCAGCGGACCGGTCACGACGACTCACCCGACCGCGGCTTGCGGGCCGTGCCGCCGCTGCGGCTCGACGTCGACCGGGACCGCCGAGGCGGCGGCTTCGGTTTCACCGTCTCCTCCTCGTCCTCCTCCGCCGCCGTGGAGTCCGCTTCCGGCGCGTTCTCGAGCTCCGAAAGCCGGTCGGACAGCCGGTCCGGCAGTTCCTCGCGCACCCGCGAAACCTGCTCCCGCGCGGAGTCCAGCTGCCCGCGCAACGCCTCGACGGTCGCGACGAGGTCGCTCACCTGCCCCCGCAGCGCGTTCATCTCCTGCAGGCTGTCGGTCACCTCGGCCGGCACGGTGTACACCTGCTCGTGGATCGGCTTCGGCGGTGTCTCGCCCGGCGCGGGCCGGACCAGCAGGCTCCACATCCGGTCCAGGTCGGTGTCGCGGGGCCAGCGGACCAACAGGCCCGCCACGTAGGCCGCCGGCACCGGGCCGTCCGGCGGTGGCGTCGGCTCGCGGTACACCGGCGCCGGCTGGCAGCACACCCGCTCGGCCAGCTCGCGCAGCCGGTAGAGCTTCGGCAGCCACTCGCCGTACGCGGAGCCGCCCGGCAGCACCTGCTCCCGCGTCGCCGAGCAGACGCGCACCACGTCGCAGCCGTCCAGTTCCAGGTGCGCGAGCAGCACGTCGTTGTCGGTGCAGTCGCCGCACGGCGGGTTCAGCGTCGAGCAGGCGGCGTCGGTGACGAACCGCTGCAGGTGCCGGGTGAGCTTGCCGGCGGCGTCGGCGAGCTGGTCGACGTCGGTGATCGCCAGGCGCTGCGCGGGGTCCGGTTCGGGTGTCGGCAGCGGCTGCGGCACCGCCACCTGCCGCACCTCGTCGCGCAACCCGCAGTCCGCGACGCCCGGCACCCGGTCGAGCCGGCCCAGCAGCCATTCGCGCAGCTGGACCAGGTCGGACCGGAACTCGACGTGCAGCACGTTGCCGATCGGCGTGCCCTGCGCCAGCAGGCGGACCTCCAGCGGCGCGTCGTGGTCCTGCTCGACCACGCGGGCCCGCGCTTCGGCCACGACGGCGAGGGCGATCGAGCGGTGCACCGGCTCGGGCCACATCTTCTCCGCGTCGGTCCCGGCCAGCCGCTCGCACGCCGCGCCGAGGACCTGCCGGGCGGCGCCGACGTCACCGAGCTCCAGCCCCGGCTGCGCGTCGGCGTCGTAGGTGTCGTGCCGGGCGAGCGTGCCGGCCACCGCGCGGACCCGCTCGGTCATCTCGGCGACGACCGGCGGGGTCAGCGTCACTTCGGCGTTGTCCTGCAACCATTCCAGCGACTCCTGGTAGCGGGCCCGGTCGGCCGGCGCCAGCTCGATCGTCCGGGTCGAAGCGGACTTGGCCAGCGACATCGCGTCCAGGTACAGCCCGAGCCGCTGGGCGCGCAGGCGGACCGCCTCGTACTTGTCCAGCGGGCCGATCCGCGCCAGCAGGCGCGTGCCGGGGTTGTAGCGGTGGTCGTCGGCGGTGTCGCACTTGACGACGAACCGGAAACCCTCCTGGACCCGCGAAGGCACGCAGCCCGGTGTCGGGCACGGCTCCTCGGTGGCGAACGGCGCCACCGGGTCGGCCATGTTCTCCTCGTACCGCACGTACAGCCCGTAGTGGCGCGAGCCGTCGTCGCACGGGTCGCCGCAGTCGACCCCGGGCGAGGACACCCGCAGCTCGCGCACGAGCGCCTGGACGTCGACCTTCTCCTTGCAGGACAGCACGATGTCGTTGCCGCAGCAGTCGAGCGCGTGGCCGGGGTGCACGAGGACCGTCCCGCCCGCGCACGAATCGCAGGACACCTCGAGCCCGCACACGACACCCGGGCCGGACAGCATCCGGTTGTGCAGCCGGTCCTTTCCGGCCACGTAGTCGGTCAGCAGGGACAGGTCGTCCTCGGTGAGCAGCTGGCCCGCGTAGAACCGCGGCCGGACGAACGCGGCCGGGAAGGCCGACGTCCCGCCGCACCCGCACCCGCAATCAGGCTTGCTCATGAACGCTCCTCGGTGATGAAGAACCAGCTCTCGAAGACGTCGCCGCCCGCGCCGGTGCCCGACGTCCACGGCCCGATGCCCGACGGCGGGACCAGGCAGCCCGTCGGGTCGGGGTCGGGCTCGGGCTTCGGGTCGTGGCCGTGGCCCGTTTCGGTTTCGGCCTCGGCCTTCGCGGCGCCGATGAAGGGAACCCGGCCGCCGACGTTGGTGCCGTCCACCGGGCGGCAGCAGCGGTCGAGCAGGAACGCCGCGCGGACCGTGACCAGCACGCGGTCGCCGTCCTGGAGCGTCTCGCGGGTCGTCTGCCGGTAGCGGAAGTGCCGGGTGAACTCGCCGTCCTTTTCGGTGGGTTCCTCGAACTTCCCGCCCATGTACCAGGTGTCGGCGTTGCGGCCGGCGCCGCCTTCGATCACCTGGATCTCGACCACGCCGCGGCGCAGGCTGTCGACGCGGACGTCGTCGGAGAACTCGACGACCAGCCCGCCCGAGTTCTTCTGCGTGCCCAGCAGCTCCTTGGCCTGGTCGACGGTGTAGGTGTGGCCGTGGCGCCAGTTGATCCCGGTGATCACGGTCGGCACGTACCGGCCGAAGAACCGGCGGACGTCCAGGTGGATCTGCTCCTCGCGGACGGGCTTTCCGAAGTCGACGTCGTCGATCCGGGCCAGCCACAGGACTTTGTGCTCGCACGGGGTGCAGCAGGTCTCGCAGCGCTCGTCCTCGGGCGGCGTCTTCGTGGTGACCCTGACGCAGTAACTCTCTTCGGTGTAACCGAAGTCGCAGTCGGAGGTGTCCGCGCAGGCGGAGTTGAACACGGTCCGGGTCGGCTCGACCGCGCGCTCGGTGTACTCGACGCCGACCCACACCGTCGTCCCACCGGTCCGCTCGTCCTCGTGCAGCGCGTCCCACAGGTCGACCCCGCAGGCGCCCGGTACGACGACCTCGTTGCCTTCGCAGTCCACGCCGAGCCCGGCGGTGATGCGCACCCGCGCCTGGTGTTCGTGCTTCTCCTTCTCGTCGGCCGCCGGAGCCGGTTCCACGAACAGCCCGCACACCACGCCGTAGCCGAGCAGGCAGCGCATCCGCAGCTTCAGCTTCTCGCGGAAGTACTCCTGCTCGCGCTGGAAGTCGCGGGCGGTGAGCAGCCGCCCGTGGAAGTACCGCAGCCGGCGGAAGGGCTGGTCGTGCGTCGTTGCCTCGGTCATCTCTCTTCTGTCCTCTCAAGACACTCGCGTGTGGGCCCCGACCGCGGACACCACGCCGACGCCCACCCCGTGGCGGGCACCCCGTGGCCCGGGTCTCAGTACTCCGTCGTGGTTCAGGCGCACGGCGCCCACCACCGGCGGCGGCAGCGGGACGAACGCGGTGTCCACCCCGACCGCCGACCGCGCGCCGACCACGAACCCCGTCCCGCCGGCGCGCACCGAACCCCTCGTGTGCGCGGGCGCCTGCCGGACGACCAGGCGCCGCACCGCGTCCTCGTCGGCCGCGCCGGCCGGCAGCAGGACGCGGAACCGGTGGGCGTGCTCGGTGAGGGGGTCGGTGTCCGGGTCGCCGAACGCCCGCAGCGGCGCCCCGCCCAGCGTCGAGGTACCGAGCCGCAGCCGCGCCGACGAGCGGCCGAACAGCCGCACCGAGCCGAGGCCGCGCGCGGACGGCGGTCCCGCGGTCGCGCGCACCTGCGCCCAGTGGCGGTCGCCGGCCAGTTCCTCGACGACCGCCTCGACGCCGAAGACGATTTCGATCGCCTCCTTCAGCGCGCAGGGCGTGCCGCGCCGCCGGTAGAGCGCGGGAGCGGCCTTGATCAGCTTCCGGCGCGTTTCCGCGTCCCAGCCTGCTTCGAAGGAGAGGCCGAGCAGCCCGGCCAGCCACGGCAGTGCCCCGTCCGGCACGCCCGCCGGGTCGAGCAGCGCCGGGTAGCGCTCGACGACCCGGTCGATCTCGGCCGTGGTGGCGTCGAACAGCGACAGGAACCGCTCGGTGAAGTCGTCGGCCGCCGGGTCCTGCCGGAACGCGGCGGGCAGCAGGTCCGCGCTGGTGGACCGCGGGAAGTCCAGCCGGATCCGGTGCAGCACCGGGGTCGCCGCCGAGTCGCCGGACAGCCGCACCCGGGCCGTGAGGTAGCGCCCGGGTGGCTGGTCGACGAGGAAGTCGGTGACGCCGGCGGGCGCGGTCTGCCAGTCGCTGGCGGCGAACTTGCCGTCCTCCGACACGACGACCGCGACGGACACCGCCGTACCCGCCGGCACGTCGGCCTCGACCCGCACCCGGTGCCAGCGGCAGCGCGAGATCCCGCTGTCGATCCGGCCGGTGGTGAACACGCCCTCGGTCACGAACTGCCCCGACGCCGGCGCCGGTGCGTCACGCGGCTCGCCCGCCCAGTCGTAGCAGGAGGTCACGTCGCCGTCGGGGCCCGTCTCCCGCAGGCAGAAGCCGTCGTCGTCCGCACCGATCAGCGAGCTCGGCGGCAGCGCGGCGGCCAGTTCATCCACAGTGGACTCGTGGCGGTTCCGGTAGATGCGGAGCTTGCCGTCTTCCTCGGTGAGCAGCCAGATCGTGCGGCCCGGCCCGGTGCGGATCCCGATGATCTCGCCGCGGACGTGCGTCCGGACGACCTCGCACAGGCCCCCGTCGGGGCCGTACCGCCACAGCCGGCCGCTGCCCGCGCGGGCGACGAGCACCTGCTCGTCCTGGGCGAGCGCGACGACCGTGGCGTGCGGCAGCCGGATCACCGCGGTCAGCTGGTCGCCTTCGTTGCGCCACACGAAGACCCGGTCCGAGTCGACCACGGCGACGCGGTGCCCGCGCGCGGCGACCGCGGCCGGTGCGTGCAGCAGCCGGGGGTCGCAGTACGGGGCCCAGACGGGCCGCCAGCCGCCGGCGCAGGTGTCGCGGCGCAGCAACCGCTTGCCCGACAACAGGTACCAGCCGCACGGACCGCAGCCGGGCGCGAGCCGCGGGTCGGGGAACCACGGCAGCAGCTGCGGCCGCGTCGGCCCGTCCGGGGACGAACCGGCGTAGGCGAGCCGGACGCCGGTCTCGTCGTCGAACCCGACGACGTTCGCCACCGCGTCCTGGTCCCACCCGACGACGTCGTCGAGGAGCCGGAACGTGACGGTGGTGGGCGTGCACGTCATGGCGTCTCCTCCACCGGGATCAGCAGCGGGCGGTCCGGCCACACCAGGTCGTCCGGCGGGATCGGGTGGTCGGCGCAGGGCGGCAGGCGCAGCCCGTCGGCCGTGAGCGAAAGCCCGGACACCGCCAGGACGCCGTCGACGGAGAGCAGCCGGCGCACGAGCGGCGTGTGCCGCACCGCGCCGCCGAACGGCCAGCCGCCGCCGTCCTCCCCGCCGCGCAGCGGGTCGAGGTAGGTCGTCACGGCGTCGGCCGCCCGCGCGAGGACGGCGGCCCGGTCCTGGTCCGCGTCGAGCACGACCCGGGCCTCGACGGCGATCCGCCGGAACGCGACCGGGCCGGTGACCACCGTGATGCCGGCCGGCGCCACCTCGCGGGTCAGGTATTCGGCCACCGCGCGCAGCGTCTCGGCCGTCGGCACGGGCGGCTCGGTCGTGCTCGCCTCGATCGGCGGCACCACGAGGACGCCGACGACCCCGGGGATCGGTGCGCCGGCGAAGTCCGGGTGCAGGCCGGGCACGCCGTGCGCGCGGGCGATCGAGGCGCCGGGCGCGCGCAGCGCCAGCAGGCCGTAGTCGGCGGGGGCGACGGCGCGGCCGCGGGACCGCAGCTCGCCCACCCCGCGCCGCACGACGTCGGCGTCCGGCTCGGCGTCCGCGCCGCCGGTGGCCGGGAACGGGTTGGTCACGCCGGTCACGAACGGCCGCGCGGTGACGACGCCGTTGACCGCACCGGCCGCGACCGCGCCCGCCGCACCGCCGCCGACGCGGTACCGCACGGCCCGGACGTTGCGGAAACCCGGCGGCACGGGCGCGCCGTTGACGCCGTCGCCGAAGGTGACGATCCCGGTGGCGTAGTCGACGGCGAACACGCGGTCGTCCGGCCCGTACGCGGCGAGGCTCGGCACCTCCTGCCAGCGCGAGGCGTTTTCTTCGGTGGTCCCGAAAAGATCGGTGCCCGGGTCGTCGTCGACCTCGATCACGACGCTGCCGGCCAGGATCGGGACCTGGCTCAGCCGCAGCTGCCGCCGCTGCGACGGCGTGGCCGGGTCCTGGATCGGTTCCAGTGCCTCGTCGAAGATCGTGCGGGCGGCGGTGGCGGCCACCGTGTTCAGCCGGAGCCCGGACACCAGCGGTGGCGCGACCGTGACCAGGCCGTTCGTCACCTGCAGCCGCAGCCAGCGCAACGCCGGGCCGGGCCGGGCGGTCGGCGGCTGCCCGGGCGCCCACGTGCGCGGCAGCCGCAGCTCGATCGTGCCACTGGCGCGCAGACCCTGGGTCTCGTCCCGGACGACCTCGGCGGGAACGAACCGGCCGCCGTCGAGGACGTCCCAGCGCAGCAGCGGCTGGGGCGCGACGGGCAGCGGCGTGAGCCCGCCGGCGGCCGCGGGCGTCGGCGGCGCGGCCGCGATCACGAAGCCCAGCGACAGTGAGGGGAACGGGCTCGCCGTGCCGTCGAGGCCCAGCCAGAGCGCGTTGCCGGGCTGGGGTTCGGTGCCGAACGGCGCGAACGGGCGGCCGGGTCCGCTCGGGCCGAGCGGGACCGGTTCGAGCGCGCCGCCCCGCTGCACCGCGAGCACGGCGAGGGTCGCGGGGGTGGCGTAGAGGTCCTGGTCGGTCTCGAAGACGATGTCGCCGTCCGTGCCGGACGCGGCGGCCTGGAACCCGGCGGGCACGAGCACCGAGGCACCGTCCGGCGGGGTCACGGTGAACTCCAGCAGCGCGGCGGCCGCGGTGGCCGGGCGGCGGCGCACGCCGGACGTGGTCAGGTGCTCGGCGAGGATCTTCTCCGGCAGCCGGTTGACCCGGGCGAGCACGGGCTCGGCCTGGGTGCCGAAGAGCCGCACGAGCGCGACGCCGGCGTCCTGCCGGTCGGGGTCGGTCCAGTCCGGGGTGTAGCCGGGGATGCGATCGCGCACGGCGGCCCGCACCGCTTCCCGCGTCGCGTCCACCAGCTGCGGCTGCACCCCGGACGGTCCCGGGCCGGGGACCATGCGCGCGTCTTCGCCCGAGTCGCGGGCCCACCAGACGTCGGTCACAGCAAGCCCTCCCCCGGCTCGACGGCGGGCACCACGTGGGTCCGCACTTCCCGCACCACCGGCAGCTCGCCGGCGCGCAGCTCGACGTCGTCGCACGTCTGCGCCGGGTCCGCGCCGTCGACGCCGATCGCGACCGCCGTCACGTCGGCCAGGTCGCCGAGTGCCTGCTGGGCGGCCCGGAGCAACGCCGAGGGCCGCAATGCCTCGCCGAGCGGCCAGCCCGTTTCGTCGTCGCCGCCGACCAAGGGGTCGAGGAACCTGCGCAGCGCGTCACCGGCCACTGTGGACACCTTCACGCGGTCGGCGGGCGTGCCGGACAGGTCGACGCGCAACCGGACGTCGCGGTACGCCGGGGCGCGCACGAACACCTCGGCCGTCAGCAGCCGGGTTTTCGCCAGCCGGGCGGCGACCGCGCACACCGTGCCCGGGTCCGGCACCGGAGCCGGCACGACGTCCGCGCCGTCCCGCGGCACCGACGGGACGATGTGGACGGTCACCGCGCCGGGCACCCGCGCGCAGGGGAAGCCCGGGTGCTCGCCGAGCGCGGCGTACGCCCGGCCGACCGCCACGCCGGGCGTCGTGACCGCCAAGGTGACGAAGTCCTCGGCGGTGACCGCCCTGGTCACTTCGCCGAGCGCGCCCGCGGCCCGGTCGCGGGCACGGGCCGGCGTTTCCGGGTCCGCGCCGCCGTCGGCCTGGACGAGGTTCGCCGCGCGCACCGGGGAATCCGCGGTCACGGGCAGCCAGTTGCCGGTGACGCCGCCGTTGCCGTCGCGGCCGCCGCCGATCGAGTACTCGACGACCGTCTCGCCCTCCGGACGCGGAATCCGGCCGGTGAGCCCGTCGCCGAACACGAGCGCGCCCTCGTCCCGGTCCAGCAGGAAGACGCGGTCACGCGAGGTGCCGAAGGTGAAGTCGACGGCCGACTCCCACTCCTCGTCGGCGAGCCGGAGTTCCGCGCCGAGCAGCCGGCCGGCCGCGTCCGGCAGCACGAGCCGCTGGCCGGGCAGCTTCAGCCACTCGTCGGTCTGGTCGGTGAAGCCGGTGACCGCGCGGTGTTCGAGGTGGCGGGCCGCCGAGACGTTGACCGCCAGCCGCAGCAGCCGCGGCGGCGACGCGTAGGTCGCGGCCGGGGTGGACACCAGCAGTCCGTTGTGGACTGTGGACCAGTCGGCGGGCGGCCGCAGCCGCACCACGCCGGACCGCCGCAGGCCGCCGGTGCCGTCCTCCACCTCTTCGAACGCCCCGGAGGCGTCGCCGGACGGCCGGAACCACGACCACGTCAGCTCGGCGGGCGGGGCGGCGGGCGCCGCGAGCGGCGACCAGGACGGCGGCACCGGCGAGTCCAGCTCGAAGAACACCGACAACCAGCCGGTTGTGGTGTGCGCGCCGGTCAGCGGCAGGGTGAACCGGGCCGACGCGGCCGAGCCGTCGCTCGCCAGCAGCGGGACCCCGCGCCGGGCGCGCAGGTCCGCGGTGCGGTCGCGGTCGGTGAAGACCGCCGCCTCGCCCTCGACCGGGAACGCGGTGACGTCGTCGTCGAGGCTGAACCGGATGGCCGCGGCGGGGTCGCGGGCGAAGACGGTGCCCTCGGGCACCTCGGCGGGGACGTCGGACTCGGGCCTCAGCGCCAGCACCGTCGCCGCCGCCTGCGCTGGCCGC
This sequence comes from Amycolatopsis sp. NPDC098790, assembly GCF_044759945.1. Taxonomy (NCBI): domain Bacteria; kingdom Bacillati; phylum Actinomycetota; class Actinomycetes; order Pseudonocardiales; family Pseudonocardiaceae; genus Amycolatopsis; species Amycolatopsis sp. NPDC098790. The sequence continues at coordinate 114,358 of NZ_JBIWAI010000009.1, read as the reverse complement.
GGTGGCTCCAGGCCCAGCAGCTTCAGGATCGCGACGACCAGTTCGTCCGGGGCCTGGTCGAGCCAGTAGAGCCGCTGCTCCAGCAGGTAGGCGAACAGTTCGAGGAGCGTGACGCCGGGGTCGACGGGCGCGTGCAGCGTCCACGTGCCGTCCGACTCCGCCGGGATGCGGCGCGTGACGGCCGCCATCAGGTCGGCCCAGGTGAGGTCGTCGAGCTTCGGCACGGGCAGCGTCACGGCGTCGCCCCCGTCATCCCGAGGTAGAACGGGAACACCAGGTTGGCCTTGGTGTTGGTGCGCCGGATCCGGTACTCGACCGAGATCGTCACGCGGGACTCGTCGGCCGGGTCGGCCTCGGCCAGCACGCTCGAAAGCTCGACCCGGGGCTCGAAGTCGCGCACCGCGTCGGCGACCGACCGCTCCAGCTCGCGCAGGTTCTGCACGCTGCCGGGCGCGAACACCGACTCGCTCACCGTCGTGCCGAGGTCCGGCCGCATCACGCGCTCGCCGGTGGCGGTGAGCAGCAGCGCGCGCAGGCAGTGTTCGATGCTCGTTTCGCCGACGGCGTAGGCGAGCCGGCCGGTCTCGTCGGGCAGGATCGGGAACCGCCAGCCGGTGCCGAGGAAGGGTTCGGTCACGTCGCCTTCACCTTCTTCGCGAGCACGGACGGCGAGAGGGGCGTCGCGGGGCCGGTGTTGGCGCCCACCACGGGATGGGTGTGCTGGACGAACGCCTCCAGCAGCGCGTTGCCGAGCACGACGGGTTCGGTGGAGCCGCCGCCGAGGTCGATGCCGTCCGCCTTGACCGTGACGGTCTTGGCTTCGACGGTGATCTCGCCGCTGTCCTTCAGCACCACGGTCGCCCCCGACGCGGTGCTGATGGTGATCTCCTTCTCCTGGTCGTCGAAGAGGATCCGGTGCCCGGCCTTGGTGCGGATGATCTTCTGGTCGACGCCGTCCTTGTGCGCGACCGGCGGCTTCTTCTTGCCGTTGTAGAGCCCGCCGAGCACGTACGGCTGCCGCATGTCGCCCTGGAAGAACGCGACCAGCACCTCGTCGCCGACCTCGGGCACGAACACCGAGCCGTAGCCGGCGCCGGCGTAGAGCTGGCTGACGCGGATCCAGGGGCTGATCGACGCGCCGCCGTCCAGCCAGTAGTACTTGACCTTCACCCGGCCTTCGTCGTCGCCGTCGTTCTCCACGACCTCCGCCGGCGCGACGCCGTAGAAGCGCCGGTCGGTCGCCATGGCCCGGGGCATCGCCGTCATTTCTTGTCCCCCTGGAAGATCTTCCGGCCGGTGAACGTGGTGAAGAAGCCGCTCGAGTTGAGGGCGTGCTCGACGCGCTTGACGAAGTAGGTGCCGGAGAACCGCTTGCCGAGGCCGAAGATCTCGAGGTTGTCCCCCGGCCGCAGCTCCGGCAGCCCGGCCACCCGGCCGGTCGCGGTGATGAACTCGTACGCCCGCTCCCGCAGCAGCGCGATGGCCAGCTCCTTGGCCTCTTCCTGGCTGAGCACCGGCGCGTCGACGACGACCTCCTGCCGGCCGCCCGCCGCGCTGTCGGCCGCGTCCGGCCCGCTCTGCCCGTCGCTCTGGTTCTGCCCGCCGGGCAGGTCCTTCGCGGTCGCGACGTACTCGATCGGCTCGGCCTTCACCGGGTCCCAGCCGTGCACGGTGAGCTTGCTGACCTGGTCGGAGACGGTCATCGTCGGGGTGAAGTCGAGCAGGTTGGGCACCAGCCCGGCCGGCTGCCCGCTCGGCCCGGTCGCCAGGCCGGGGCTGTAGGCGAGGCGGAACACCCGGATCGCGCCGCTGTCCCGGCCGTCGGTGGGCTTGATGAAGTACAGCGTCTGCTCGCCGGTCTTCGGGTCCGGGAGGATGTAGCAGTCGAAGTCGATCCGCTTCGCCCGTTCCATCAGGAACTGCGCGTCGGACTGGTTCTTCTGCACCACGAGGTCGTGGCGCGGGCCTTCGTGGGTCGTCTTGAAGGCCAGCTTGTTGCGCCGGGCGATCTGCTCGGCGATCTCCCAGTCGGTCTTGCCGACGAAGTTCTTGTCCTCTTCCTTCGTGGGCTTGCGGTCCTTCAGCGCGAGCATCCCGTCCACGCAGGTGATCGAGACGGTCGGCGAGGCGGCGTCCGGGAACTTGGGCGCGAGCGAGCTGATCGTCCCGGTGCCGACGGTCAGCAGCTGGTCGGCGTAGCCGAGCCGGACGGACACGCGGGTGCCGATGCGCAGCTGTTCGGAGTCGCTGTGCTTGAACTTCAAGGTGACGTCGTCCCAGTTGTTCAGCTCCAGGTCGAAGCCGGACATCTCGTCGAGGTCGCGGTGCACCTTGATGTCGAGGATGTCGTTGCGGGTGGTCGGGTCGGCCTGGAGGCCGTCGATCACGACCTCGAACCCGGGCGCGTAGCGGTCCGGGTCGGCGATCTCGGGCTTCGTGCCCGCGGGCGCGGTCATCGCACACCCCCGCTCACGGCAGCCGGGGCACGGTCAGCACCAGCCCCGGCCGCAGGTCACGGGGATCGGAGATCCCGTTGGCGCGCGCCAGTTCCCGCCACGCGTCGGGGCGCCGGTAGACGGCGGCGGAGATGCGGTCCCACGTGTCGCCGCGGCGCACCACGTAGCTCTTCTCCACCGTCGGCGACGACCGCGGCGGGTCGTTGGCCTGTTCCTTCGCCGGCCGGTACTCCTTCAGGGTGAGGTCGAGCTGCGCCCGCAGCGGCACGCCGTTCTTGGCGAACAGCACGTAGTTCACGTCCAGCTTCTCCACCACGCCCCGGAACACCGTCTTGTCCCAGACGAACTTGACGATCGGCGGCGCGTGCAGCGTGTTCTGCGGCCGCATCAGCTTCCGGATGTTGTCCACATAGGACTCGCGGACGTCGTCGAGCGTGTCGGAGGTGTCCACCAGCGCCTGCACGGTCAGCGACTCGCTGCCGCCGCGGATGTACTGGATGGGCGGTGTTTCGAGACCGGGGATGGTGATCTCGGCGAACGTGTTGCTCTTGCTGAGCTTGTACTCGGTCGGGTTGAACTTCAGCGGGATCCGCTTCGGCACTTCCTGGGGGTTCGCGGGCTGCTCGATCTCCAGGTGCGCGTCGGCGCCCTGGCTCACCAGCGAAAACGGGGTGATGCTCACCGGCGGCCCCCGTTGTCCCCGAGGCTGCGGTCGCGGTCGCTGCGCTCCACCCGCGCGCACTCTTCTTCGTAGAGCCGCGACCACGCCTGGATGTGCTTGTTGAACAGCCGCGTGAACAAGGCCCCGTCGTCGCCTTCCACCTGGAACCGCACTTCGAGGTTGTGGATGATCAGGTTCTTGGGCACGCTGTCTCTCCTAAAACGCTGTCCCTAGAGGACGGCCGTCAGGCCCTCGTGGGCGATTTCCAGTTGCTCGATCGCGACCGCGTTCTGCTCGGCGTGCAGGTCCGGGCCGGTCCACTTGGCGGCCAGGCCGCCGTGGAAGATCCACGACTTCGCCGGCAGGCCCGCCTCGTCGAGCATGATCACCGCGCCGTCGCGGCGGGCGCCCAGCGAGTCGTGCAGGCCGGTCTCGTACCAGGACCACAGGAGCCGGTCGCGGACCACGCCGCGCTTGAGGGTGATCGGGTTCCACGAGTGGCGCAGCGGCAGCCGGTGCACCGAGTCGTTGCGGCCGCCCTCGGCGTAGGTCACCACCTCCAGCTGCGCCCCCATCCCGGTCACCTCCTGGAAGGCGCCCGCCGCCACGACCTGCAGCAGCAGCGCCTGCGCCGGCGGCAGGTAGACGTCCGCCGGGGCGAGCGTCACGAGGAAGCGGAACTTGCCCAGCGGCTCGTTCAGCGCGAGCAGCTGCTCCACCGGGGTGGTCACCGCTCGATCACCTCCAGCCCGCGGTCCTGCCCGAGCACCAGCCGCAGCTCGATGAACTCCATCGGCACGGCCGGCGCGACGCCGATCTCGCACACGACCTGGCCGGGGTCCTGCTCCGGCGGGTTGTTCGTGTCGTCGCACACCACGCGGAACGCGTCCTCCGGCCGGGTTCCGGCGAGCGCCCCGGTGCGGAACGCCTCCAGCAGCACCGAGGTGATCGCGCGGACCAGCGAGAGCCGCAGCTCCGGCGAGTTCACCTCGAACACCAGCGGCGCGGCGGCGCGCCGGACGGCCCGCACCAGCAGGTGCAGCAGCCGGCGGTGGGCGACGTACACCCGGCGCGGGTCGGCCGACAGCGTCCGCCCGCCCCACACGACCAGGCCGCGGCCGCGCACGCACCGCACGAGGTCGACGCCCGCTTCGAACAGCCGGGCCTGCTGCGCTTCCGGGTACTCGACGTCGAGGTCGACGGCGTCCAGCAGCGTGGCGTTCGCCGGGGTCTCGGCGGCGCCCCGCTCGGCGTCGAGCCGCGCGACCAGCCCGGCGACGTGCCCGGAGGCCGGGACCGTCCGCAGCCCGGTGCCCTCGAGCGACGGCGCCCGCAGCGGCGGGTGGTACACCGCCGCCGCGGCGAGCAGCGCCTCGTCGCCGAAGTCCGCCAGCGCACCGGCCCAGGCCAGCACGTCGTCCACTGTGGACTTCGCCGGCGGGACGTCGAGCAGCACCAGCCGGTCCAGCAGCGGCGCCACGGTGCCCAGCAGGTCCAGCACGAAGCCCGTGTGGTCGTCGCCGGTGAGGTCGGTGCCCAGGTCCGGCAGGGCCACCAGCGCCGGCTCCGGCAGCGCGGCCTGCGTGGTGACGGCCTCCGCGTAGTCGGCGCGGCCGGGCGGGTTGTCCGTGCCCCCGGTGAGCGTCAGGTCCCACGACAGCGAGAGCGGCGCGTCCGGCGGGATCGGGTCCGCCCCGCCCACCGGGACGACCCGGATCAGCCGGGACGCGGCGACCCGGTCGACCACCTCGCCGGGGGCCATGCCGGCGAAGACCTCCGCCGGCTCGCCCGGCACGAGCACCCGGACGGTGACCGTCGGCGGGCCCGCGACGCTGCTGGCCCGGTACCGCACGGCGACCCGGCCGCCGTTCGCCCACGCACCGGGACTGGCGGCCACCACGAGGAAGCCGTCCGTCCACAGTGCACTCGCCGGCTCGGCGGGCCCGGACACCCGCAGCACCCACGCCGCGGCGCCCTCGTTTTCGAAGAACCCGCGCAGCGCGTACGGCGTCGCCGACGTGCCGTCCGGGGGCCCGAACTCGCCGACGACGTCGTTCCAGCTTTCGACGCGCACGGGCCTGCCGACCGGGCCGCGCCGGGTGCGGCCGAGGAACACGGCCACGTCCGTGCGCAGCGGTTCGCTTTCCGAGCCCGCGCGCTCGAAGGTCAGGGAGACGCCGGGAAGCGCCGAGGCGGCCATCACGCGTCGATGCCGAAGCTCTCGACGGCCAGCACGAGCGTCTCCATGGCGATCTCGTTCTTGGTCGCGTTGAACGACGGTCCGGTGTACTTCGTCGGCCAGGCCCGGTCGAAGTTCCAGCGCATGACCTCCTGGCGGTTCTCGTCGAGCATGACGATCGAGCCGGACGTGCGCCGCACCCGGCCGTCGAGGGCCTCCTTCACCCAGTTCCAGAAGCCGATGTGGCCGGTGACCCCGCGCTTGAACGTCAGGGCGCTCGGGAATTTCTTCAGTCCCACGAGCTTGCGAACCGTGATGTCCTCGCTGCCGGTCCGGTATTCGATCACCGGCATTTCGATGTCGAACCCGCTGGCTTCGGTGAACGACCCGCTCACCGCGACGCCGTCATCGCTGACGTTGGTCACGATGACCAGGAAGTTATACGCGGCGTACGGGTCGTCCCGCGTCACAGGTGGCATGTCCCTTGCCTTTCAGTGGTCAGACGAGCTGGGGCTCGCGGGTCTTCTGCTGGATCCGGAAGATCACGAACTCCGCCGGGAACACGGGCGCCACCCCGATCACGCAGATGAGCCTGCCGTTGGCGATGTCGTCGTCGGTCATGGTGGAGCGGTCGCACTGGACGAAGAACGCCTCGTCCGCGGTGGTGCCGGCGAGCGCCCCGCTGCGCCAGACGGTGGTGAGGAAGTTCGTGACCGTCTGGCGCACCAGCGCCCACAGCGACTCGTCGTTCGGCTCGAACACGACCCACTGCGTGCCCTCGTCGATCGACTCCTCGAGGAACAGGAAGAGCCGGCGCACGTTGACGTACTTCCACGACGTGTCCGAAGACAGCGTGCGCGCGCCCCAGACCCGCTGGCCGAGGCCGGGGAAGAACCGCAGCGCGTTGATCCCGCGCGGGTTCAGCACGTCCTGGTGGCGCTTGGTGACGTCCTGGGCGATGCCGTCGGTCAGCCGGATGCCGCGGATGACCGCGTTGGCCGGTGCCTTGTGCACGCCCCGCTCGACGTCGGTGCGGGCGTAGATGCCGATGATGTGCCCGGACGGCGGTGCTTCGACGAACTGGTTGGTCGACGGGTCGTTGACGACGAGCCACGGGTAGTACAGCGCCGCGTATTTGGTGTCGAACGGCTCACGGAACGCCTGGATCCCCTCGATGTCGAGGCCGTCCTGCGGGTCGAGGACGGCGAAGCGGTCCTTGAGCTGCTCGCAGTGGGTGACCAGCGCCGACTCGACGGTGCCGGCCCACACGCCGGGCACCGCGCAGATCGCGATCTCGTCGATGTCCTCCAGTGCCACGATGCCGGTGCGCTTGCCGCTCCCGCCGTCGGTGCCGACGAAGTCGCCGACGTCGAGGCCGTCGAACGCGTCGTCCCCGTCGTCGGCGAGGCTGATCCAGGAGCCGGCGCCGGGTGTCGGGAACTCGGCGGGGTCGGTGCTGACGCCGTCGAGCGCGGTGGCGCGCACCAGCCGCGACTGGCTCGCCAGGGTGCCCACGACGCTGCCGGGTGCGGTGCCGGTCAGGCGCAGGTTGCGGAACGTCTCGGTCACCGCGACGCCGCCCGGGTCGGCGAACCGCGTGTCCACAGTGGACTCGACCAGCCGGAGGCGCGCGGTCTCGAACACCTGCTCCGGGGTGTCGGCGTCGAACGTGACGACGTCGTCCGGGCCGACCGAGACGACGTTCAGGGTGCTCAGCCGGTCACCGGTGTCGAGCTGCGTGGCCGCGCCCTCGTACAGCCGGCTCGAGCCGCTGACCCGCAGCTGAGTGCCGGCGCCGGCGTTGGACAGGCGCACCCGGCGCACGGTGAGGCCGGTCTTCCAGGGCGCGTGGGCGGTGCCGTCGGGGAAGGTCAACGTCACCTTGCCGTCGGCCGGCTGCGCGACGGTGACCGGGAAGCGCCGGTTGTTGATCAGGATCCAGACGTCGTCCGGCAGCGGGCCCGGGTCGAGGCCGGGCACCGCGTTCACCTCGATCGACGTGGCGTCGCGGTCGGCGTCGGCGGCGAGCGCGGTGATGAACAGCGGGCCCTCGTTCGGGTCGGGCAGCGCCGGGAGCGACGCGCTCACCGACGGCTGGATCCGCACCTGGACCGCCTTGCCCCAGGAGCCGGGGCTCGACGCGGCGAACCGCAGGCTCGGCGTGGCGACGCGGTCGCCCTTCTGCACGTAGTCCCCGCGCGCCGCCTTGACCTCCGCCGTCAGCGGGGTGCCGACGGTGACCCGGCCGGTGGTGGCGTTGTACGCGGTGATCGTCGTGCGGCCGATTTCGACGTTGTCGCTGCCCCGGAACACGGCGACCTCGTCCGTCCCGGTGAACCCGACCACGTGCCCGAGCTGCAGGGAGGTCGCCCCGGCCGCGGCGTCCTGCGTGATCGCGCTGACCAGGCCCGTGCCGAGGGTGCCGGACGCGGCGTCGGCGGTCTGGCTGGCGACCCGCTTGACGTAGAGGCGCTGGCCGCCGTTGTCGAAGAACCCCTTGACCGCCAAGGGGAACAGCCACCAGCGGCCACCCTCGGTGGGGTTGTTCGCCCAGGCGTCCCGGATCGCCGGGTCGGGCTCGGGCAGGAACCCGCCGAAGGTCGTCTGGAACTCCAGGAAGTTGGTCACCAGCTTCGGTTTGCCGTCGGTCGGGCCGCGCTGGGTGACCCCGACCATGCCCGCCGTGCTGGTGCTCACCCCCGCGATCGGCCGCGGCCCCGCGTCGACCTCCTCGACGTAGACGCCGGGGCTCAGGTATTCGGGCATGGTTTCAGCTCCTTCTACTGCTGGACGATTTCGATGACGTGCCGGACGTCCCGGTCGGTGGGCAGCCGGACGTCGAGTGCGCCGGCCCGCCCCGGCCGTTCGGTGGCGGTGAGGTGGAAGACCTGCACGGGCGGCGGTCCGGCGACCGCCTCGCCTTCCCAGCGCAGCGCGAGCCGGAACGCGCCCGCCGCGTCGGTCAGCGTCCGCTCGAGCCACGCGATCCCGTCGCGGACCGTGACGCCCCGGGCCTCGACGAGGGCGTTCGCGACCGGCGCCCGGGTGGCCGCGTCGACGACGACGCCGTACACCGTGCGGACGCCGGGCCCGTACGGGAACGCGGTGCCCGGCAGCAGCCGCACCACGCGCGGCTCGCTCTCCACGGCCGGCGGCGTGGTGTCGTCGTACGGGGCGGCGACGAACTCGATCCCGGCCACGGCCGCGTCGAAGTCTTCGCCGTCGGCCGGGTACAGCGGCGCGAGCCCGATGGCGGCGAACCGGACGCGGAACCGTTCGGGCTCGGCGCCCGCGACGCGGCGGCGGCCCAGCTCCGGGTAGGCGATCGCGGCGCTCGGCGTGCGGATCGCCGGCGTGTCCTGCGGCACCCAGACGTTCGCGTCCGGGTCGAAGCGGTCCAGCTCGACGCCGACACCGGCCGCGCGCGGGCGCTGGGCGAACTCGTCGAACGGCACGAACCACGCCGGGCTGTGCAGGACGGAGGTCTCGACGGGGTAGAAGCGGGTCATGGCAGCGGCGCCCCGGTGATCGTCCGGCTGCGCACGAGCCGCAGCTCGGAGACGTCGAGGGAGTCGAGGTTGACGACCCGGACCTCGTAGTTCAGCGACAGCCGGTAGGGCTTCTGGATCGCGTACCAGATCCACGACTTCTGGTCGAGCGTCAGCGGGGTCAGCGTGAACTGCAGTGCCTCGGTGGTGCCGGCCATGCTGCCGGTCAGCTCCTCGCCGGTCCAGATCGCGTCGTCGTAGAACACCTGCAGGGCGCGGCCGATCATCTGGTGCTGGGTCTCCTGGCTGCCGCCCCACGGCGTGATCAGGTACCGCAGCAGCAGCGCCATCGGCGGCTTGCGGCTCGTGGGCGCGTCCGGCGGCAGCGACCGGACCGGCGGCCGGTTGCGCGAGGTCGGGTCCTCGGCGATCTCGTACAGGAACACCGTGAGCGTCGCGTTGCTCGGCCGGTCCTCGAGGTCGCTCAGCCGCGCGGTCGGCGGCTCGACCGGATCCAGGGGCCGCAACGCCTCGGTGAGCCGGTTCACGATGATCGTCGAAACGTCGGCGACGACGCCGAAATCGCCCATGCCAGTCCTCCCCTGCCTGCCGCGGCGCAGCATCGCAGGGGTGGCGTGGCGGGGCCGCGATCAACGCGTCGCCCCGGCGTCACCACGGCGTTCCCGGATCCCGCGTTGACGCGGTGGCGACGCGGCGGTGACAGGCGCGCGCGCATGCTGCGTCGGTGGAGGCTCCCGAGGAACGATCCGGCAGCATGGTCCTGCGTGCCTGGCTGGAGGGCGGCCAGCCCGGCGCGCTGCGCGTGCGCATCCTCTCCACCGTCGGCACGGCCGAGCCGAAACCGCTCGCGGTGACGTCCCCCGAAGCGGTGCTCGAGGCCGTGCAGAACTGGCTGGACGAGCTCGGATCAGGCCCGATGACGTTTCCGTGACGCCCTGTTGACGCCACTCGATCGATAATTCGCGTAACGTTTCCCACACGGGTCGCGAATTGCTGTGCGGTGGGGTCGATCCGATCGGTGGCGGGCGTAGGTTGGGGAGCCGATGCGCACTGACGTGACAGAGATCGTGACACTGAGGCTGTTGAAGGGATTCACGCTGCTCGTCGAGGACGACCCGGTGACGCTGTCGTTCAGCGCGCAGCGGCTGCTCGCGTTCCTCGCGCTGCAGGACCGGCCGAGAACCCGCACGTACGTGGCGAGAACGCTGTGGCCGGAGGCGACGACGAGCCGCGCCAACGCGAACCTGCGCTCGTCGCTGTGGCGAGCCTCGCGCAGCGGCTACCAGGTGATCGATGCTTCGGTGCACGAAATGGCGCTGGCGGCCAACATCAGCGTCGACATCCACGACGCCGTCGCCCGCGCGCACCGCCTGCTCGACAAGTCCTGCGGGTGCGACGACATCCTCGACCGCCGGACCCGCGACGACCTGTCGGCCGACCTGCTGCCCGAGTGGTCGGACAACGAGTGGGTGCTGATCGAGCAGGAGCAGTACCACCAGCTGCGGCTGTACGCGTTGGAGGCCATGGCGAAACGGCTCACCACGGCGGGCCGCCACGGCGAGGCGGTGGCGGCCGGCCTGGCCGCGGTGCGCGCGGAACCGTTGCGGGAGAGCGCACACCGCGTGCTGATCGACGCCCACCTCGCGGCGGGCAACCGCGCCGCGGCCCGGCACCAGTACGAGCAGTGCCGCGGAACGCTGCGCGAGGAACTGGGACTGGAACCGTCCGAGTCCCTGCGCCACCTCCTTCCGCACACGACCGCGCACTGACCGTGATTCTTCGAATGGCGAACCCCATTCCGGTCAGGCCGGTCGCCGATTCACGGCGAATTCGCAGGGAATCGGCTCGGCGTGTGCCGGATCCGCATTGAATGGGTCTCCATGGAACTCCTCCGTCCTCGTCGGAACCCGTCCACGGTGGCAGCGCGGCGGCCGCGGTTCCATCGCTCGCGGGGTGACGGATTCCGGGCGGAGCGTCATCGCGCGGGCGCACCGGGAGGATGATGGCCGGGTGCCTCCCGACGACCCGGACGCGCCGGCCCGGCTGCGCGTCGACGCCGAGACGACGCTGATCCTGCGGGAGGCGTTCCACAAGATCGACGCCAACTACCGCAGCGACCACTACGGCCTCTACGACTACGCCCGCGCGGTGATGAGCAAGATCGTGCCCCTCGACCACTTCTACATCGGGTTCTTCCACGGCGCGAACCGCGTCCGCTACCCGTACGGCTACGACGGCGGCATGTACACCGACCCGGCGTCGCACATCTACGGCCCGCACGGCCAGGCCGCCTGGCTGCTCAAGCACCGCCAGACCTACCGCATGCAGTACGACAACGGGGCCGCGCTCAACGCCGGCGTCGCCTCGGGCGACACCAGCCGGATGTCCGCCGACGCCGTCACCACGCCGCTGTTCCGCCGCGGCCGCGCGGGCGAGCCGGTGGTGTTCGGCATGATGTCCATGCAGAGCTACCGGCCGGGCACCTTCGACGACAACTCGGTCCGGGCGTTCGAGTGGCTGGCCGACCTGGTCGCCCGCGTGCTGACCGCGGAAGCCGAGAACCTCGACGCGCTGCGCCGGCTGCCCGCCGACGTCGCCGGCGCACCGCCGCTGGTCACCGCGGACCACATCGTCGAGTTCCTGTCGTCGCGGGTGGCCGACGTCCGGCAGCGGGCCCAGGACGCCCTGGCCGTCCCGGACGCGGAGGCCTTGCGCGAGGCCCTGCAGCGGATCGTCACCGACTGCCAGCAGCTCCAGTCGGACCTCGTCGAGCTGACGCTCAACATCGACAACGGGCCCGAGGAACGGTTCCGGTCGCTCACCGCCGCCGAACAGGGGGTCGCGGTCCTGCTCGGCAGCGACCTGCCGAACGAGCGGATCGCCCGCGAGCTGGGCATCAGCCCGCACACCGTCAAGACGCACGTCCGCAACATCCTGGCGAAGTACCGGATGAGCGGCCGCGCGGCCGTGGCCGACGACGTCCGCAAGCACCTGGGCCGCTGATCGGGCACGGCCGCTTCCCCTTCGCGCCCCAGGGCCCGCCGCGATCTTGCCGCCCGCTCCCGGACGGCGTTATGCAGGACGTTCCGCCGACCGAGGAGCGCTCGTGAAGAAGATGCTCGCCGTCGTGGCCGTCCTCCTGCTCGCCCTCGCCGTGCCCGCGTCCGCGGCCGGCGGCAAGAAGGGCGTCAGCGCCAACCCGTACCCCGGAGCCGCCGGCGCGCTCGCGGACGTCGGGGCGAAGTGGTTCTACACCTGGGCGGCGGATCCACAGGGGATCGCGGTGCCGGGCGGGACCGAGTTCGTGCCGATGATCTGGGGCCGGGACTCGGTCACGCAGGACCAGCTCGACCGCGCGAAGGCGTCGGGCAGCACCCTGCTGGCCTTCAACGAACCCGACCTGGCGGGTCAGGCGAGCATGTCCGTCGAAACGGCGCTCGACCTGTGGCCGCGGCTGCAGTCGACCGGCATGCGGCTCGGCGCGCCCGCGGTGGCCTACGGCGGCGACGTCGCGGGCGGCTGGCTCGACCGCTTCCTGAGTGGCGCGGCAGCGCGCGGCTACCGCGTCGACTTCATCCCGCTGCACTGGTACGGCGGCGACTTCTCCACGGCGGCGACCGGTCAGCTGCAGTCGTACCTGCAGAAGGTGCCCGACCGCTACCACCTCCCGATCTGGCTGACCGAGTACGCGTTCATCGACTTCTCCGGCCCGTCCCCGCGCTACCCGTCGTCCGCGCAGCAGACCGACTTCGTCACCCGCTCGACGGCGATGCTGGAAGGACAGTCCTACGTCGAGCGGTACGCGTGGTTCTCGCTCTCGACGTCGACGTCGCCGACCGGGCTCTACTCGGGGACGACGCCGAACGCGAGCGGCGTCGCCTACCGGGCTCGGTAGCCGCGTTCCTGGACGATCCAGGTGTTGCCGTCCGGGTCGGCGAAGCCGAAGAAGCTCGCGTAGTCACGCCGGTCCGGGTCGACGCCGGGCGCGAAGTCGCCTTGCCAGTCCGCGGACTTCTTGTGCCGCGGCTCGCCCACCGGGACACCGCGTGCGGCCAGTTCCGCGTGGGCCGCCTCGAGGTCGGCGACCACCAGGTAGTGGTCCCGCGCCGAGCCGGGAGCCGCGGCGGTCAGGCCGACGCCGAGCTGGATCGACGCCGCCGAGCCGGGCGGGGTCAGCTGGACGACCCGGAAGCCGTCGTTCGGCGCGTAGTCGACGTCGAGGCCGAAGCCCAGCTGCTCGGTGTAGAACCGCACGGCCCGGTCGACGTCGGCGACCGGCAGCGTGAGCACTTCCAGGAGGAACTCAGACAAGGGACTCACCGCCGTCGACGCCGAGCGAAACCCCGGTCAGGAACGTGCTGCCGAGCGCGAACACCACGGCTTCGGCGATCTCTTCAGGCCGTCCGACCCGCCGTGCCGGGCTGGTCGCCGCGCGGGACGCGAACAGCGCTGCCTTCTTCTCGTCACCGAGAGCGTCGTAAGCCCCGGTGTCGATCGTGCCCGGCGACACCGCGTTCACCCGGATCGGCGCCAGCTCCACCGCGAGGCCGCGGGTCAGCGCGTCGACCGCGGCGTTCGTGGCGCCGACGGCGAGCATGCCGGCAGCGGGCTTGCGCGCCGACGAGCCCGAGAAGAACACGAACGAGCCGTCTTCGGGCAGCCGTGGCGCGAAGTGCTTGGCCAGCAGCAGCGGACCGAGCACCTTGACGTCGAACGACCGGAGCACGACGTCGTGGGCGAGGTCGCCGACCGCGCCGCGGGCCCGGGCCGACGCCGTCGAGACGACGTGGTCGACCCGGCCGAGCCGTTCGGCCAGCGCGGCGACGGAGGCTTCGTCGGTCAGGTCGACGGTGGCCGCCGTGACGCCCGGGTCGTCGTAGGCCGCGGCCAAGGCGTTCTCGTCGCGCCCGGCGACCACGACGGTGGCCCCGGCCTCGCGGACGGCGAGCGTCACCGCGCGGGCGATGCCGCTGCCGCGGCCGACGACGAGCACCGTGCGGTCCTTCAAGGCGGTCATCTCAGTTCCCCTTCCGGGTCAGCAGTTCGTCGGGGTCCAGTCCGCGGTCGATGCCGTGCGGGGTGACGGTCTGGCCCGGTTCGAGCGCGAGCTTGCGGCCGTCGAGGGTCACGTCGACGACGTCGGGCTCGAACGACACGAAACCGGACACCCTCTCGACCTCGGGCCACGCCTCGGGGTACGACCAGGCCGCGCGCTTGCCGGAGCCGATGTCGAAGTAGCCGGCCAGCCCCTTGTACGGGCAGAACGTCTCCCCCTCGACCGGCGTCAGCGCCGTCATGTCGATGTCTTCGCGCGGCACGTACCAGCGGGGCGCGAAGCCGGATTCGTAGAGCACGACCGGGCGCCGGGTCTCGGCGACGACGCGGTCGCCCTCGCGCACGACGAGGTGTCGCGAGGTCTGCCGGATGTCGATGCGGTGGTACGGGTCGGCCGCGTGCCCGACGATCCGCTCGTCCTCCTCGTAGAAGGCGTCCATCGCCCGCCAGGCGAAGGCGACGCGGTCGCGCAGGACGTCCGCGTGGCCGGGGAGGCCGGTGTACCGCCAGGCCGCGCGCGACGTCTCGCGGTCGCCCGCCCGGACGGTGAACCACTCGGTGGGGCCGAGCTCGCGGTGCGTCGTCGTCCGGTTCTCGGCGGTGAGCACGCCTTCGCGGACGTCAGCCAGCGGGAAGTACGCGACCGGGTAGCGGCCGGGTTCGTGCAGCAGGACGACGTCCTCGCTGTCGGCCACCCACTCGCCGCCGAACCGCACGCGCATCCGCCGCCGCAGCGGCTCGGCGAACAGCAGCCGCTCGGGCAGCGGCTGCTCGACCAGGAAGTGCCCCACCGCCCGCGTGGCCAGTGGTCCTTGCTGCCAGGACAGTCCCATCGATCTAACCTTTCTGATTGACTTTGATGGTTAGACATGGAAGCACCGGTACTGTAACCTGTCAAGCATGAGTTTGGAGGTTAGGTCGATGGCCGACGAGACACTGCTCCTGGACCTGCTCAACACGACCCCGATCCGCGACGGCGTCCCCGAGGACGACCTGGCCGACGCCGGGGCGGCCCGGGAGTGGCTCGCCGCCCACGGGCAGCCGGCCACCGGCGACGAGCACCGCGCGCTGCTCGAAGCGCGGGCCGTGCTGCAGGCGATCGTGCGGGGCCGGGACGCGCCGGCGGCCGCGGCCCGGTTCGTCGACGACGTGAGCTACCGGGCGGCCTTCGGCGACGACGGCGTCGAGTGGGTCCTCGACATCCCGGCCGGGCGGTCGGCCGCCGCGCGGGCCGTCCTCGCCTGGGACGCGCTCGCCAAGTCGAGCCCCGGCCGGCTGCGCCCGTGCGCCAACCCGGAGTGCCGGCTGTTCCTGATCGACCACAGCAAGCCCAACAGCGCCCGCTGGTGTTCGATGGCCGTGTGCGGCAACCGCATGAAGGCCCGGCGCCACTACCAGCGGTCCCGCTCGGCCGAGTGAAGGAGAAACCCATGGCGCGGCTGGTGTCGCTCAACGTCGGGATGCCGAAGGACGTGCCCTGGGAGGGGCGGACCGTCCACACGGGAATCTTCAAGTACCCGGTCGCGGGCCCCCGGCTGGTCCGCCGGCTCAACGTCGACGGCGACGGCCAGGGCGACCTGGGCGGCCACGGCGGCGAGAACCGCGCGGTGATGGTCTACCAGCGCCAGTCCTACGAGCACTGGCGGCGGTTCCTCGGCCGCGACGACCTCGAAGACGGCCAGTTCGGTGAGAACTTCACCGTCGACGGCCTGCCCGACGACGAGGTGCACATCGGCGACCGGTACCGGATCGGCGAGGCCGAGTTCGAGGTCACCCAGCCGCGGGTGACGTGCTTCCGCGTCGGCATGCGCCTGGGCGAGCCGCGGATGCCGTCGCTGCTGGTCGCGCACCACCGGCCCGGCTTCTACCTGCGGGTGATCACCGAAGGCCACGTCCAGGCCGGCGACGAGATCGTCCGCACCCGGACCGGCCGCCACGAACTGAGCGTCGCGGACGTCGACGCGCTGCTCTACCTGCCGGGACACGACCGCGACACGCTTCGCAAGGCCGTCGACATCCCCGCGCTCAGCCCCGGCTGGCAGGCGTCGTTCCGCGACCTCCTCGCGGCCCCGCCCGCGCCCGTGCCCTCGCCGAGCGGGTGGCGCGGCTTCCGGCCGCTGCGCGTGGCCCGGGTGGTGCCCGAGAGCACGACGGTCGCGTCGATCCACCTGGCCGCCGACGACGGCGCCCCGCTCCCCCGGCCCGAGCCGGGCCAGTACCTCACGCTGCGCGTCCCCGGCGCCGGCGACCCCGCGCCGGTCCGCAGCTACTCGCTGTCGGCGGCGCCGTCGGACCGCGAGTACCGCATCAGCGTGAAGCGGGACGGCGTGGTCAGCAGCTACCTCCACGCGCGGCTGGCGCCCGGCGCGGTGGTGGACGTCGCGGCGCCGCGCGGCGACTTCGTGCTGGCCGAGGACGACCGGCCGGTGGTGCTGCTGTCGGCGGGCATCGGCGTCACGCCGGTCTTGGCGATGCTGCACGCGTTGGCCGCCCGCCGGAGCCCGCGGGAGGTCTGGTGGGTGCACACCGCCCGGACCGCCGCCGAGCAGGCGTTCGCGGCCGAGGCGCACGGGCTGCTGGCGAGCCTGCCCCACGGTCACGAGCACGTCTTCCACACGGCGTCGACCGGCCGGCTGACGCTCGACACACTGTCCACTTTGGACCTGCCGATCGACGCGACGGCGTACCTCTGCGGTCCGGACGCGTTCATGACGTCGATGCGGGAAGCCCTGGTGTCACTGGGTTTCGACGCGGCTCGCGTCCACAGTGAACTGTTCGGCGGCGTGTCGGCGATCAACCCGGGACTGACCGGCGTCGTCCGGAAGACCCCGCACGCGCCGGAGGGTGCGGCGGGGACCGGGCCGGCGGTGACGTTCGCGCGCAGCGGGCTCACGGTGCCGTGGAGCGAGCGGTACCCGAGCCTGCTGGAGTTCGCGGAGGCGTGCGATGTGCCTACGCGCTGGTCGTGCCGGACGGGCGTGTGTCACACGTGCGTGACACCGGTGCTGTCGGGTGAGGTGGAGTACTCCCCCGAGCCGCTCGAACCCCCCGCCCCGGGCGAGGCGCTCGTCTGCTGCGCACGACCGCGCGAGGACGTCGTCCTGGATCTCTGAAGTCAGCCGAGGTCAAGCCGCATGAGCCAGCGGACGCGGCGGTCGGCGCGGGCGGCGGTCGGCCGGACGCGCTCGAAGCCCGCCGCCTCGAACAGCGTCGTCGTGCCGACGTGGGCCGCGCTCGACGAGATCCGCTCGCCCTCGGTGTCGACCGGGTAGCCCTCCACCGCCGGCGCGCCGCACTCGCGCGCGTACGCCACCGCGCCGTCGAGCAAGGCCGCGGACGCCCCGCGCCGCCGGTAGGGCGCCCGGACCACGAAGCACACGACGCTCCACACCGGCAGGTCGTCGAGCGGGGGCATCGTCCGCGACCGCTTCAGCCGTTCCATGCCCGACCGCGGCGAGATGCCGCACCACCCGGCCGGCGTCTCGCCGTCGTAGGCGAGCACGCCCGGCGCCGGTTCACCCGCGCAGAGCCCGCGGACGCGCTCGGCCCGCTGCTCGCCGCGCAGCGCGTTGTACTCGCCTGAGGTGATCCGGTAGGCGAGGCACCAGCAGGCCCGGTCGTTGCCGCCGGGGTTGAGGATCGCGGCGACGTCTTCGAAGCGCGTAGCGGGACGGATCGAGAACATGAGCTCACCGTAGGATCGATTCCCGACACAGCCACGTCGGTTAGGGGGACCCGCATGGACCGGCTCGTCGGTTCCGGCCGCTACCCGGGGATGGTCCAGCTGCACCAGGCCGTGCCGCTCGTGGAGCGCCAGCACGCGCTGATCGAGGAGATGCGCGCCCGCGCGCCCCGGTTCGTCACCGGCCGGGTGCTGGCCGAGCGCACCGGCACGACGGTCCGGACGATCGAACGCGACGTCACTCGCATGCGCGCGGCGGGCATCCCGGTCGAGGTGAAGCGCGGCGCCGGCGGCGGCTACCGGTTGACCATGCTGACGCAGGTCCCGCCGGTGAGCTTCACCCCGGGCGAGGTCGCCGCCCTCGTCGCGTCGCTCGTCGCCCTCGGTCCCTACACGTCGGCGACCGCGTGCAGTGCGCTGAACAAGCTGATCACTGCTTTTCGCTGACGATTTGTCGACTCCCGTCACACCGCCGGTCGCCGTCCCGTCGAAGGGGCATGAGAACTCTCGCGACGGCCACCACCGCGGCGTTCGCCGGTGGTGCCCTGCTGAGCCAGACCGTCATCGTCCCGTCCTGGCGGGCCGCGCCGCCGGAGGTGTTTCTGGCCCGCTTCGCGACCGAAGGACCGGTCACCGGCCTGACCGTGTTCCCGTTCGAGCTGGCTTCGCTGATCCTCCTGGGTGTCGCCACCGCGAAGCACCACTACCCGGCCCGCCTCTGGACGGCGGCGGCCTGCTGCGTCGCCGGGACCTTCGCGCTGCTGTTCTACTTCGTCCCCGCCAACAGCGCGCTGCTCGACCCCGCGTTCCCGCAAGGCGAAGTCGCCTCCGCGCTGACGACGTGGAACGCGGTGAACTGGGTGCGGACCGGCCTCGCGGTGGCCGCCGCGGCACTGGCCGCCACCGCCCGACTCAGGTCGGATGTCCCGCGTGATCACCCGGCCTACCCTGGAGCCGGCTGAGTGCCCCCGGGAGGCGTCGTGGACCTGGAACTGCGCCACCTGCGCGCGCTCGTGACCGTCGCCGACACCCGCAGCCTCACCCGCGCCGCCCGCGTGCTGCACGTCTCGCAGCCCTCGCTGTCCACGCTCCTGCGCCGCGTCGAACGGTCCGTCGGCGGGCCGCTGTTCGTCCGCTCCCCCACCGGCTGCGTGCCCACCCGGCTCGGCGCGGACGTCGTCGCCGACGCGCGGACCGTGCTCGCCGGCGTCTCCGCCCTGACCGAGCGGCTCGGCGAACGGCGCGCGCCCTCCGGGCCGCTGCGCGTCGGCGGCTACTGCGGCTTCCTGCACCTCGCGGTGTCGCGCTGGCTGCGCGACCGGCCGTGGAGCCACGGCGTGAGCGTCCACGAGGACCAGGACGAGACGGCCACCCTCGCCCGCCTCGCCGCGGGCGACCTCGACCTGGCGCTGGTCTACCTGCCGCCGCTGCCCGATCCCGTCGTCCCGGAAGGCATCGAAAGCCTCGTCGTGCACCCGCGCGAGCCGGTGTTCGTGATCCTCGCGCCCGACCACCCGCTCGCCCCGCACCGCACCGTCCCCTTCGCCGCGCTCGCCGGGCACCCGTGGGCGGACGACCCGCCGGGCACGACGCGCTGGTCGGCGTACCTCCAGCGCGTCTGCCGCCGCCACGGCGTCGCGCTCGACCAGCCGCACCGCCCGCAGTGCCTGGCGACGCTGCTGGACCTCGTCCGCGCGGGCATGGCGGTCGCCCCGGCGCTGGCGACGCGCGAAGACCGGCCCGCGAGCATCGCCGTGCGCGCGATCGAAGGCGCGCCGCTGTGGCAGGAGCTGCGGCTCTGCTACCGGCCGGGCACCCCGGTCGCGGCGCACGCCGAAGAGATCCACGCCGCCGTCGTCGCGAGCTACGCCGGCCGGCGGGGCTGCAGCGCCGCGTTCGACACCTGGTGGCACGAACGCGGCCGCGAGCTGCTGCTCACACGGTGACCCGCCAGGTGCTGTTCGGCGCCGGGACGTCGAAGCGCAGCGTCGAGCAGTCGTGGTCGGCCGGCCGCGGGTTCGCGGTCGGGCGCAGCGGCGAGTTCGCCGGCGAAGCGCTCACCCACCGCCCGGCGACGCGCAGCTGCAGCGAACTGGACTCGAACACCGCGCCGCGGGCGTCCGAGCAGTAGTACGCGTTGCCCGTCGCCGGGTTGCGCGTCGAGTACAGCTCGAAGATGTCCCAGCCTTCGTCCAGCGAGCTCTGGTCGCTGCCGCTCTGGGTGAACAGCGTGTCCCACGCGCCGGTCCGCACGTTGCGGAGCGAGGCCGTCCAGGTGTTGGCCGCCGCGCTGGTCCGGACCTCCTGCACGGTGTAGGCGGGGTGCCCGTTCACGGTGCTGGTGTAGGTGGCCAGGAAAGCGCTGTCGATCGGCACGACCTTGGCGGGCGACACCGAGCGGCACCAGTCCCACGCCCAGACCTGCGCCGCCCCGCCGAGGCCGTACGCGGTCACGACCTCGACGCACGAGTGCCCGGTGGGTTTCATCGTGGGCGCGTAGACGACGTCGTTGCGGTTGGAGATGCGCAGCGACGGCGTGACGCTCTGGGTGACGACCAGCCCGTCCGCACCGGTGGCGAGCTGGGGTTCGGGCCCCCAGAAGGTGTGCCGTTGCGCGACGGCTTTCCCTTGGCGTGCTTGGAGGAACCGATCGGCCATCGGCCCGGCGGCGGCCTGTGCGGCGGCACCGGTGAGGCCGGGAACGGTCCCCGCGGCGGACGCCGGCCTCGCCACCACGGTCGTGGCGGCGACGGCACAGCACAGGACGGCAAGCAGTTTCCGCATCGGCGCGTCTCCTCGTCCTCGGCGGACGAGGGCCGCCCACGGGACCCGGAGGCTAAGCCGCGGTTTCCGTTGCGGGGCACCGACTTTCGTCGGGCGGCCGGGATCGCGCCAGGCCGGCGCGGGGATGCGATTCCCGGCGCGGCGGTGTTATGCCGCCGTCCGGCTCAAGCGACCCGCCGCGCGGCCGCCTTCCCTTTGGCGGCGGCGTCTTCGAGCGCCTTCAACCGGGATGCCTCGGCTTTCGGGACCAGTCCGGCCATCGCCGGGTGCAGGTGGGCGCGGGTGAGTTCGGGGACGATGAAGTCGACTTCCATCCCCATCGTGCCGCCGAGGACGGCCGTCAAGTAGTTCCGGACGTAGTCCGAGCCCGCCCGCGGCGTACCCGGTTCGTACGAGCCACCGCGGCTGGCCACGACGTAGACCGGCGTGCCGGCGACCGACGATTCCGGCCCCGCGCTCCGGCCCGCGATGACGACGTGGTCCAGCCACGCCTTCAGGCTCGACGGGATGGTGAGGTTGTACATCGGCGCGCCGATGAGGACGACGTCGGCGCGCTCCAGCTCTTCGAGCAGCTCGACCCGCCGGGCGAACGCGGCGGCCTGCTCGGGGTCGTGCGTCGCCGGATCGGCGAACCCGGCCGCGGCCCCGGCGGTGCCGAGGTGGGGCACGGGGTCGGCGGCGAGGTCGCGGTGGACGACCGTGCCGCCGGGGTGCTGTTCCTCCCAGGCAGCGCGGAAGGCCGCCGTGACCGGGCGGGAGGCGGACGCAGGCGCCGGCCAAAGGGACGTGTCCAGGTGCAGCAAGGTGGCCATGACGGACTCCGGTTTCTCGTCGGTGAAGGGAAAAGGCCCGGCTCAGCAGCCGAGGAACGTGACGGTCTCCGCGAGCGGCGCCCGGCCGGTGCGGGACCGGTCCGCCGCGGTGTCCTCGTACCCGATCGACATGCCGCAGAACAGCAGCAGCTCCGGCGGCGGCGCCACGATCTCCGCGACGGTCCGGTGCACCTTCGCCCACGCCATCTGCGGGCAGCTGTGCAGCCCTTCGGCACGCAGCAGCAGCATGACGGTCTGCAGGAACATGCCGGCGTCGGACCACTGGGGCCGGCACAGGCCGCGGTCGAGGTAGCAGAACAAGGCGGCGGGCGCGCCGAAGCAGTCCCAGTTGCCGGCCGCGGCCCGCTGGCGCGCCTCCAGGTCGTCGCGCGCGATGCCGAGCGCACCGTAGCGCTGTTCGCCGAAGGCGGCTCGGCGCTCGCGGTAGGGGGACCGCAGCGCGGACGGGTACATCTCGTACTCCGGCTCGTCCCAGGGATCGCCGGTGGCCAGGCGTTCCCCGGCGCGCTTCTTGAGGTCGGCCAGCGGCGCGCCGGTGACCACGAAGGCGTGCCACGGCTGGATGTTCGACCCCGAAGGCGCGTGGCCGGCCGCGGCCAGCACGCGTTCCAGTACCTCCCGTGGCACCGGCCGATCGCTGAACGACCGCACCGCCCGGCGGCTGGTGACCGCTTCGTAGACGTCTAGCACCGAACTCACCTCGCAGACTTCGTTACGAACGAGAAAGTATCATTCGATACTGTTTCTCGGCCACACGAATGTCGGCGAGATCTCAGCAAGCGGCTTAAGCCCGGCTGCCGGGAGGATGGGCGAGCCGGGTCAGCAGGTCCGTCAGCCGGGCGGTTTCTTCGGCGTCGAGGTCGGAGACGAGCCGTTCGGCCACCGGCTCCGCCTGGAGGTGAG
Source organism: Amycolatopsis sp. NPDC098790 (assembly GCF_044759945.1). Classification (NCBI taxonomy): domain Bacteria; kingdom Bacillati; phylum Actinomycetota; class Actinomycetes; order Pseudonocardiales; family Pseudonocardiaceae; genus Amycolatopsis; species Amycolatopsis sp. NPDC098790. Next base: position 92,296 of record NZ_JBIWAI010000009.1, on the reverse strand, counting down.
CCGCGTCGAACAGGTCCGTGCCCCGCTGGGTGATCTCGACCGCCCGCACCCGCCGGTCCCCCGGCACGGGCTTGCGCACGGCCAGCCCCAGCCGTTCCAGGTCGTCCACGACCCGCATGATCCCGGCCTTGTCGGACCCGGCCGCCTCCGCCAGGTCCCGCTGCACGGTGGGCCCGCGGTCGGCGAGCACGATCAGCACGGCGAAGTGCCGCAGTTCGATCCCGAGCGGCCGCAGCGCCTCGGTCATCACGGCGGCGGCGCGCCAGTGCGCCCGGCGCAGCAGCAGGCCGAGGGCGAACGGCGAGACGTCCCCGGGGCGGTCGGTCGCCCGCGGGGCACTGGTCCTGCGAGGAACATCGGCCACGGGCCCACACTATCCGGCTACTGGCTGGTTCCGCGGCACGTGCCCGGTCCCCTGCGGACGACCGGGACGACCCGCGTCAACGCGACCGGTCCGGCTCGGCCGAGCATCGTCGTATAGACCGTTATACGCGTCAAGTGCACGAGGGGCGCCGTTCCGCAGGCCGCGGTCGAAACCGCGGTGAGCGCCACGGGTTCGTCGGAGGTTCAGGTTCGCTGCCCCGCAGGGCAGCCGGCGCCTCCGATGCAGTGGGCGTAGAGCAGTGCGGCGGCCCCCACCACGGCCAGCCGTCCGGTGATCGTCGTCCTCGGGTGCTTCCTCGGAATGTGAACCGCCCCCTCGCCCATTCACATCAGTTGGTGAACTCGGCCGTGATCGTAAACTGACGTGGCCGACGTGGTCAACGGTAGACTCCGCGCCATGCCGGAGGAGATCGCCGCGGGAACCCTCTCCGCGAAGCTGAACCACCTGTTCAGCGTCGTGCGCCCGGCCGACGGCGACGAGTACACCTTCGACGAGGTCGCCGAGTCCATCCGCGCGCAAGGCGGCCCGACGATTTCGGCCACCTACCTGTGGCAGCTGCGCAAGGGCCTGCGCGACAACCCGACCAAGCGGCACCTCGAAGCGCTCGCGGGGTTCTTCGGCGTGCCCCCCGCGTACTTCTTCGACGACGCCGAAGCCGAGCGCATCGACGCGGAGCTGACGCTGCTCAGCGCGCTGCGGGACGCTCCGGTCCGGCAGATCGCCCTTCGCGCGCGCGGGTTGTCGGCGAAGAGCTTGGAAGCGATCAGCGACATGGTCGACCGGGTCCGCGAGCTCGAGGGCCTCCCCGAACCGGCGAGCGACGCCGAACGATGACCTCGCGGCGCCGGCTCCGGCACCAGTTCACCGCGGTGCTGCGCGAGCTGAGCCTGCCGGCCAGGTTCGACGTGCGGACGCTGTGCGCGGCGCTGGGCGAGCGCCGCGGCCGCCCGATCCGGCTGCTGCCCCTGCCCGGGCTGTCGGAGGTGTGCGGCCTGTGGATCGCGACGGCGACGACGGACCTGATCGCGTACGAGAAGCACACGAGCGCACCGCACCAGGACCACATCGTGCTGCACGAGATCGGCCACATGCTGTGCGACCACTACCCGGCGACGCTCACCCCGGCCGAGCAGGCCCACGTCCTGCTCCCCAACCTGGACCCGGCGATGGTCCGGAGGGTACTGGGGCGCGCGGGGTATTCGAGCGAGGAGGAGCGGGAGGCGGAGCTGTTCGCGTCGATGCTGGGCCAGCACACGGGTTTCGCGCGGCAAGGCGATTCGGCGGCGGACCGGCTGCGTTCGGCGTTGGAGGACGGCGGCGACCGTGGGTGAAGTGAGCGGCCGGATGGGCTCGGTCGCCGTGGAGAAGCGCGGCACCCGTGGCTGAACTGATCCGCCGCTACGGCCCGGCCGTCTTCGCCTGGGCCCTCCTCCTCTGGCTCCGCCCGAGCCCCACCCCCGGCCGCCGGCTGGTGCGGTTCTGCGTGCTCGGCCTGGCCGTCTCGCAGACCGCGCTCACCCCCGCCGTCCGCGCCTTCACCCGCGAACTCGGTGCCCCCAACGTCGAACTGCTCGTCGCCCACCTCGCCATGGTCGGTGCCGTCTGGGCCGGCGCGCAGCTCCTCCTCACCGTGCACGGGCTCCGCGAAAGCGCCCGGCGGCACACCGCCTGGGCCGCCACCGGCGGTGCCGTGATGATCGCGTTCTTCGCGCTGGCGCCGAACATGATGCCGCAGTCGCCGTTCGTCATGGAGTACTGCATCGCCTACGCCCTCGCGCTCCTGCCCGAACTCGCGGTCATCGCCGCGCTGTGCCTGCAGGACGCGCGCCGCACGGCCGACCGCGTCGTGCGCGCCGGCTTCGGGCTGGTCGTCGCCGGGGTCGTCGCCGCGGCGGGCTACATGGTGATCCGGACCGTCATCGCCGTCACCGCCCGCGCTCCCTTCACCTTCGAGTACGGCCGCGGTTTCCTGCTGAGCAAGGCCCTTCCGACGGCGGCCCACGTGCTCGTGCTCGTCGGCGTCGGCGTGCCCGCGGCGGCCGGCTGGCTGCGCCACCACCGCCAGTACCGCCGGCTCGGCCCGCTCTGGCTCGCCCTCTACCGCGCCGAGCCCGCGATCGCGCTCGAACCACCGCGCACCACGCTCTTCCCGACGCGGCTGCACCTCTACCGCCGGGTCATCGAGATCCGCGACGGCCTGCTCGCCATCCGCCCGTACCGCACCGGTTCCGGCACCGGCGAACACCAGGAGGCCGCCGAGATCGCCGCCGCCCTGCACGCCCGCGAGGAAGGCAAGCCACCGCTCGCGACCGACCCGACCGTCCAAGGTGGACAGGATCTCGGCAGCGACACCGAGTACCTCTGCCGCGTCGCCGACGCCTACCGCGAGCTCACGCGCTGATCACGCCACCGGCGGCGTCCCGTGCGTGTGGAACGACTCGATCGTCTTCAACCCCCACGCCTGCCCCTTCGCGCGCTCGGCCTCGGTCCAGGTGACCGGCTCCCAGTCCGGCGCGAAGATCAGCCGCCCCGTCGGGTTGCACAGCTCGATCCGGTTGCCGCCGGGCTCGTAGAGGTAGAGGAAGAACGTCTGCTGGATCGCGTGCTTGTGCGGCCCGGTCTCGATGTGGACGTCGTTGTCGAGCGCGATGTCCGCCGCGCGCAGGATGTCCTCGCGCGTGTCGGTGGCGAACGCGATGTGGTGCAGGCGCCCGTTCGACTTCGTCCAGTCGTTCGTGTACACGAGGTCGTAGGACTTCTGCGCGAAGTGCGTCCACTGCCCCGAAATCACGCCGCTGTCGAGCTGGATCTGTTCGGTGACCCGGCCGCCGAGCGCGTCGCAGATGAACCGGCCGTTGGCTTCGGCCTCCCGCGCCAGGTAGTTGACGTGGTCGAGGCGCCGGACGCCCACCCCGCGTCCCGGGTACGCCTGCGCCTGGTTCTTCAACGCCGGCCGCAGGTGCTCCGGCGGCTGGTAGCGCTCGGATTCCCAGTAGACCTCGAGCTCGTGGCCGTCCGGGTCGCGGAACAGGTAGGTCGCGCCGATCCCGGTGTCGCCGTCCACCCAGCCGACGCCGAGCCCGCGTTCCTCGAGGGCGACGACGCGCCGTTTGAGGGCCTCTTCGCTCGACGCGCGCAACGCCGTCCGCCCGACCCCCGACGTCTTCGCCGCGGTCAGCTTCAGGCTGTGGTGCTCGTAGTCGTCCCACGTGCGCAGGTAGACGGAGTCGCCGTCGGTGCCGTTCTCGGTCAGCCCGAGCACGCGGACGAAGAAGTCCAGGCTCTTCTCCGGCTCCGGGGTCAGCAGCTCGACGTGGCCGAGGTGGGCGATTTCGTGACGCGGCGAGGGGTCGGGCATGGATCTCTCCTCAGGGGCGCGGGAAAACGGTGCCGTCGAACAGCTTCCGCGCGGTGCGGATCACCGTCGACCGGCGGACGCGGGAGTCTTCGAACTCGATCGCCACGGCGAGCTTGCCGCTCGGGTGCTCGATCTGGACGGGCTCGCCGTCCGCCGGCTTCCGGAGGAGTTCGGCTCCTACGGCACCTTCGAGCAGCAACGCCGTCACGACGCTGACCCCACCGAGCACGCCGATCGACGGGTGCTGCTTGACCGGGATGAACGTGCGGGTGGCGATGGCGCCGCCGTCGCGCGGCGCGGAAACGAGCGTCGTCTTGGGGACCGACGAGCCGCGGACGTCGCCGAGGCCCATCAGCTTCCCGGCTTCGATGCGCAGCGCGTCGATCCGGTCGGCGAGCCCCGGCTCCTCGCCGAGGTCCTCGGCGCGGGCCACGACGACCGGCATCCCGTTGTCCACGCAGGTGACCGCGATGCCGCCGATGTCGTCGCGGACGTTGCCGGTGGGCAGCAGGCTGCCGCAGACCGATCCTTCGGTATCGGTGAAGTCCAGTTCGACCGGGGCGGCGGTGCCGGGGACGCCGGAGATGGCCGTGTCACCGCTGTAGTCGACTTCGCCGCCGGGGGTGGCGAACGTCGAAACGGCGATGCTGCCGGTGTTGACCAGCCGGATGCGCACGGTGGTGCGTTCGGGCCCGGCGGGCACGAGCCCGCGTTCGACGGCGAACTGCCCGACGCCGGCCAGGAGGTTGCCGCAGGTCTGCCGGTCGGAGACGGTCGGCTCTTCGACACCGAGCTGCAGGAACAGGTAGTCGATGTCGCGGTCCTCGGCGTCCACTTCGGACACGATGGCGACCTTGCTGGTGACGGGCTGGGCACCGCCGAGGCCGTCGATCTGGCGCGGATCGGGAGTGCCCATGATCCGCATCAGGAGGTCGTCGCGGGTCCGCGGGTCCGACGGGAGGTCCTCGGCGAGGAAGTAGGCGCCCTTGGAGGTGCCGCCGCGCATGAGCATGCAGCGCACGCCGGTCATGCCTGCTCCTTCTCGTACTCCTCGGCGGTCAGGTACCGGACGCCGAGGGCGTCGAGCTTTTCGCGCAGCCCGTAGCGGTCCAGGCCGAGCTGCCCCTGGGCGAACGCTTCCCGCGCGGCGGCTTCCTTTTCCAGCCGGGCTTGCGAGGCTTCGAGTCCGATTTGGACGTCCTCGCGGCGCACGCGCATGACACCGTCGTCGTCGGCGAGGACGGCGTCGCCCGGGCGGATGACCTGGCCGCCGATGACGACGGGCACGTTGACGGCCCCGGCGGTCGCCTTGACGGTGCCCTGCGCGCTGACGGCGGCCGACCACACGGGGAAGCCGAGCGCGCGCAGGTCGGTGACGTCGCGGACGCCGGTGTTGATGACGAGGCCCTTCACGCCGCGGTACCGCAGCGCGGTGGCGAACAGCTCGCCGAAAAGCCCGTCGCGGCAGGGGGAAGTGGTGGTGACGACGAGGACATCGCCTTCACGGCACTGCTCGACGGCGGCGTGGATCATGAGGTTGTCCCCGGGCCAGCAGAGCGCGGTGACGGCGGTGCCGCCGATCCGCGCGCCGTCCTGGATCGGGCGGAGGTCGGGGCCGAGCAGCCCGGAGCGCCCGAGAGCCTCGTGAACGGTGGCGACGCCGTAGTCGGCCAGCTGCGCGACCTGCGCGAGGTCGGCGCGCGGCGGATCGGTGACGATGACGGGCTTCATACCGGCTACGATACGGTTCGGTTGACGAAATTGTCAACAATCTTGGCGCGCAAGTTGGCGAGGTGAACGGTGGCACGGAGGCGAGCCGCGCGCGATGGCATGAACGGGTCGTTCATGCCATCAGGCCGGACGCGACGCCATGAAAGGGTCGTTCAGGCCGTCAAACGCCATGAAAGAGTCGTTCATGGCGTCGGACGCCAGGGGCTCGGCAAAGTCGCGCGTGCTCATTCCTGTCTCTGCCCAGGGCGCACTGGAAGGTGGACGGTCCTCTCCAGCTCGGGCTTCAAGCCGGAACGGCGATCGTCGCCGGCCGCCCGGAGGACGCGGCCGTGCCGCGAATGCCTCATTCGAGACCTCCCACGTCCCGAATGCGACATTCGCGACCTTCACGTCCTGGCTGCGGCCAGGGCTGGATCGCGCCGTTCAGGACCCGGCGGGTATTTCGGCGAGCGTAGGTCGGTCGGCCGCGGCGCCGGGACAGTTGAGTCGCGCGACTTCGCCGGAACCATGGCGTCAAACGCCATGAAAGGGTCGTTCATCGCATCACCTCACGGGCGCAGGTGCGACACCTCCGCCGCATCGGCGGCCTTGAGCGCCTCGATCACGCTCCCCAGGTGCACCTGCGCCGCCTCCGCCGCCCGCTCCGCGTCGTGCGCGCAGATCGCGTCGATGATCGCCAGGTGCTCCGGCAACGACACCTGCGGCCGTCCCGGGCGCATCGCCAGCCGGAACTGGTGGCGCACGCTCTGCCCCCGCAGCCGCTCCAGCACCTGCGCCGCCGTGTGCTGGCCGCTGATCTCGCGGACCCTGCGGTGCAGCCGCTGGTTGAGCCCCGAGTACCCGACGACGTCGCCGGCCGCGACCGCCTGGTGCATCAGCTCGCCGAGCTCCTTCAGCTCGCCGACCTCGGCGTCGGAAACGCGCTCCGCCGCCTTCGCCGCGCACAGCGACTCCAGCATCATGCGGACCTCGGAGATCTCGACGGCCTCCTCCAGCGACACCGCGCGCACCCGGGCACCGCGGTTCTGCACGCGCTCGACGAGCCCCTCGTTCGTCAGCTCGATCAGCGCCGCGCGCACCGTCGCGCGGCTCGCGGCGAACTGGCCGGACAGGTCCGCCTCCACCAGTCGCTGGTTGGGCACGAACTCACCGCGGACGATCGCGTCGCGAATGGCCGCCACCACGGAACGCTCCCCCGGCTGCCGATCCGCAGCACTCTCCGTCATACCCCGACTCCGTTTGTTGTGAAGACGACTTTTGTTGACAATTTTGTCGAGCACATCGTGTACTCGATCGTAGCTTGTCGAGAGGATTCTGCTATGTCCGGAACCATCGCGGTACTGGGACTCGGCGAGGCGGGCAGCGCGCTCGCCCGCGACCTGATCGCCGCCGGCGCCGTCGTGCGCGGCTACGACCCCGCCGTTCCCGCCGCCGAAGGGGTCGTCGCCACCGGCTCCGAAGCCGACGCCGCCGAGGGCGCCGACCTGGTGCTCAGCGTGAACAGCGCACACGCGGCCGTCGAGGCGCTCGAAGCCGGCTTGGCCGGCGTGAAGGACGGCGCCGCCTGGGCCGACCTGAACACCGCCTCCCCCGGCACCAAGCGCGAACTCGCCCGCATCGCCGCCGGGCACGGCGTGCCGTTCGCCGACATCGCGATCATGGCGCCGGTGCCGGGCCGCGGCCTGCGCGTCCCGATGCTTGCCACCGGCCCCGCCGCCGAGGCCGTCGCCGGTGCGCTGAACGGGTTCGGTGCCGCGGTCGAGGTCATGCCCGGTGACGCCGGGCTCGCCGCCGAGCGCAAGCTGCTGCGCAGCGTGTTCTTCAAGGGCATGTCGGCCGCCGTGGTCGAGGCGCTGACCGCCGCACGCGCCGCGGGCTGCGAAGACTGGCTGCGCAAGATCATCGTCGACGAGCTCACCGCGGCGGGCGCGGCGACCGTCGACCGGCTCGTCGACGGCTCGTACAAGCACGCCGTCCGGCGCACCGCCGAGATGGCGGCGGCCGCGGAGATGCTGGCCGAGCTGGGCGTGCGGGCCGACGTCGCCGGCGCCTCCCGCGACCAGCTCGCACACATAGCTGATTCACAGGATTGTTAACAATCTTGCCGCGAGTCTTGTGTTCAATATCTCAGCCGATGTAACTTCGGACACCTTCGCCGCCCAGGAACGAAAGGGACGAGGATGTCCACACGAGAACTCGGCGGCACGACCGCCGCCACGGTCCGGCTGTCCATCAGGGTGACCGCGTTGTGCTGGGTCCTCGTCCTGCTCGACGGCCTGGACCTGTTCGTCTACGGGGCGACGCTGCCGGGCGTGCTGGCCGACAAGAGCTTCGGCCTGACGGCGGTCACCGGCGGCACCATCGGCAGCCTGACGACGTTCGGGATGATGCTCGGCGCGCTCGCGTCCGGGATCCTCACCGACCGCACCGGCCGCCGGAAGATCATCATCACCGGCGTCACCGTGTTCTCGCTGGCCGCGGCCGCGTGCGCCGCCGCGCCGACGGTCGAGTTCTTCGGCGCGGCGCGGTTCGTCGCCGGCATCGGGCTCGGCGGCCTGCTGCCGTCGGCGATCGCGATGGTCATGGAGTACGCGCCGGCGTGGCGGAAGAACCTCGCCGTCACCACGGTGATGACGGCCCACCAGGCGGGTGGCGCGCTGGCCGGCGCGCTGGGGATGACGCTCGTGCAGTCGCTCGGCTGGCGCTCGGTGTACTGGATCGGCGCGCTGCTGCTCGTGGTGGTGCTGCCGGTGGTCGTCCTCCTGCTGCCGGAGTCGCTGACGTTCCTGCTGGCCAAGGGGAAGACCGAGCGCGCGCAGGCCATCGCGGACAAGTACGCGGTCTCCCTCGACACGTTCGCGCCCGAACCGGCGGAAGACCGGCGCGGCGGCCTGCGCGGCCTGTTCACGCCCTCGGTGCGGATGACGACGCTGCTGTTCTGGATCGCCTCGTTCGCCGGCCTGCTGCTGGTGTACGGCGTCAACACCTGGCTGCCGACGATGATGCGCGGCAGCGGCTACAACCTCGGTTCCGCGATCAGCTTCCTGCTGGTGATCAACCTGGGCGGGATCGCGGGCATGCTCGTCGCCGGACGGCTCGCCGACCGGTTCGGCGCCCGGCCGGTCGCGATCATCTGGTTCGCGCTGACCGCGTGCGGCGTCGGGCTGCTGGCGCTGCACATGCCACTGGCGGTGACGTACGTGGTCGTGTTCCTCACCGGCGCGTGGCTGTTCAGCGCGCAGACGCTCATCTACGCGGCGGTCGGCGCCTACTACCCGGCGGACAGCCGCGCCACGGCGCTCGGCTGGGTGTCGGGCGTCGGCAGGCTGGGCGCGGTGTTCGGGCCGTGGCTCGGTGGGATCCTGGTCGCGAGTGGACTGTCCTCTTTGGGCTTCGTCGTGTTCGCGATCGCGGGCGTCCTCGGCGCGGCGATGGTGAGCCTGGTGCGCCGCGCCGCGAACCCGGTCAGCGTGGACGGGGGGCGCACCACAGCGCGGTCGGCTTGACGATCGCGAGGACGAGCGTCGCCCCGGCGGGAACGAAGGTCAGCAGCAACCCGAGTGCGGTCCCGCCGGGGAACACGCCCGCGCCGTAGTGCCCGACGCCGACGATGTCGAAGACGAGCGTCGCGACGGCCACGAAGATGGCGAACCCGCTGCCGACGATGGTGAGCAGGCGGCCTGCCGGTTTGCGCAGGAAGAGCAGGATGCCGCCGGGCAGCAGCGTGCCGACGAGGATGAGGTCTTCGACCAGGGCGACGACGAAGAGCCAGTGCAGGAACCCGAGGCTCGAGACCCCGATGACGCCGCCGATGAGGCCGAGCAGGGAGACGAGCCCGCCGAGCACGGCGAGAACACCGGCGATGATGGCGGTGACACCGTTGGGTTGCGGCGGCCGCATGCCGTAGCCGGTCATGGGATAGGGCGCGGCGGCGTAGGGCTGGCCGGGGTACCCGCCGGGGTAGGACGGGTGGCCGGGATACGGCTGCCGCGCTGGGAAACCTCCCGTGGGCGCGGGGTAGGGCTGCTGGCCCGGGGGCGGCGGCGCCGGAAACCCGCCCGACGGCGCCGGATATGGCTGCTGGCCCGGGGCCGGCTGCGCCGGGAACCCGCCCGAAGGCGCACCAAACGGCTGCTGGCCCGTGCCCGCCTGCGCAGGGAACCCGCCCGAAGGCGCGCCATCCGACTCCTGCCCCACCTCCGGCTGCGCCGGAAACCCGCCCGACGGCACGCCATACGGCTGCCCAGCCCCAGCCGGCCCGGCGTACGGCTGCTGCCCCTGCGGTCCCGGGTTCTGCGGATTCGTCATGGCGTCCTCGGTCTCGGCCGACCGCCCCCACGGTGCGCCGACTCCGGCCCCGGCGGTTCGCCCGCAGTCTCTCACGGGGACCTCACCCACCCCGGCCAGGTGGAAGCATCTCGATCCGGTCAATCTCGTCGTAGATATTGTCAACAATTTCATCGACGATTAGTGTGCGAGTATCGAAGCCCAGAAGCGACGAGGAACCACCTTGATCATCGACTGCCACGGCCACTACACCACCGCCCCGCCCGCCCTCGCGGCGTGGCGCGACCAGCAGGTCGCGGCCCTGACCGGGGACGCCGCCCCGCCGAAGCGGGCGGACCTGCGGATCAGCGACGACGAACTGCGCGAGACGATCGAGCCGAACCAGCTGCGGCTGATGGACGAACGCGGCATCGACCTCACCATCTTCTCGCCGCGCGCGTCGTTCATGGCCCACCACGTCGGCGGCTTCGAGACGTCGGCCGAGTGGGCCGCCATCTGCAACGAGCTCTGCTACCGCGTCAGCACGCTCTACCCGGAGCGGTTCGCGCCGGCCGCGATGCTCCCGCAGTCGCCGGGCGTCGACCCGGCCACCTGCCTGCCCGAGCTGACCCGCTGCGTCGAGGAGTACGGCGCCGTCGCGCTCAACCTCAACCCCGACCCCAGCGGCGGCCACTGGACCGCGCCGCCGCTCACCGACCGGTCGTGGTACCCGATCTACGAAAAGATGGTCGAGTACGACATCCCGGCGATGGTGCACGTCAGCACCAGCGTCAACCCCGCGTTCCACACCACCGGCGCGCACTACCTCAACGCCGACACGACCGCGTTCATGCAGCTCGTGCAGGGCGACCTCTTCGCCGACTTCCCGACGCTGCGGCTGGTCATCCCGCACGGCGGCGGCGCGGTGCCCTACCACTGGGGCCGGTTCCGCGGCCTCGCGATGGCGCTGGGCAAGCCCGAGCTGGAAGAGCACGTCCTGAACAACGTCTTCTTCGACACCTGCGTCTACCACCAGCCGGGGTCGGACCTGCTCTTCGACGTCGTGCCGGCGCGCAACATCCTGTTCGCCTCCGAGATGATCGGCGCCGTCCGCAGCGTCGACCCGCGCACCGGCCACCACTTCGACGACACCCGCCGGTACGCCGAAGCCGCCAAACTGTCCGAAGAGGACTGGGCCGCGATCCGGGAGCACAACACCCGCGCCGTCTACCCTCGGCTGGACACCCTCCTCAAAGGACAGGGCCGATGATCGCGCGCGCGCCGAAGACGCCGGGCTGGCTGGACTGGTACGCGAATCCGTCCACACCGGACTTCCGGCTGCCCGAGGGCACTGTGGACGCCCACTGCCACGTTTTCGGTCCCCAGAACGACTTCCCGTTCGCGCCCGAACGCAAGTACACGCCCTGCGACGCGAGCAAGGACCAGCTCTTCGCGCTGCGGGACCACCTCGGCGTCACGCGGAACGTCATCGTGCAGGCCACCTGCCACGGCGCGGACAACTCGGCCATGGTCGACGCCGTGGAGGCGGCGGACGGCCGGGCGCGCGGGATCGCGACCGTCCGTCCGGATGTCGGCGACGAAGAACTCCGTCGACTCGACGAGGCGGGCGTCAAAGGCGTCCGGTTCAACTTCGTGAAACGGCTCGTCGACGCTTCGCCCAAAGAGGACCTGAGCACCATCGCGAAGAAGATCGCGCCGCTCGGCTGGCACGTGGTGCTCTACTTCGAAGCCGCCGACCTGCCCGAGCTCGAGGACTTCTTCGGCGAGCTGCCCGCACCCCTGGTGATCGACCACATGGGACGCCCGGACGTCACGAAACCCGTCGACGGCCCGGAGTTCGCGCGGTTCCTGCGGTTCGTCGACCGCAACGATGTCCACGTGAAGGTGAGCTGCCCCGAGCGCCTCACCGTCACCGGGCCACCGGCCCTCGACGGCGAACGGCACGCGTACACCGATGTCGTGCCCTTCGCCCGGCGCGTCGTGACGGAGTTCCCGGACCGCGTCCTGTGGGGCACCGACTGGCCCCACCCGAACCTGAAGCACCACATGCCCGACGACGGGCTGCTCGTCGACCACGTCCCGCACATCGCGGAAACGCATGAGCTGCAGCGGAAGCTGCTCGTCGACAACCCGATGCGCCTCTACTGGCCCGGCGAAACCGCCTGAAACCCCTGAAGGGCATGCAATGCAGCACGCCAACGCGTACAACCGGCTGAACAGACTGCCGATTTCGCGGTTCCACAAGATCACCCTGCTCGCCGTCTCGTTCGCGTACTTCTTCGAGTTCGCGGACATCAACAGCTTCGCCACCACCGCGCCCAAGCTGATCAAGCTGTGGGGCGTGACGGTCAACCAGGTCGCGTACGTGACCTCGCTGTCGTTCGTCGGCATGTTCTTCGGCTCGATCGTCGCGAGCAAGCTCGCCGACCGCTGGGGCCGGAAGAACGCGCTGATGTGGACCACCGTGTGGTTCGGCGTCTTCTCGTTCGCGGCGGTGTTCTCCTGGGACATCGTCTCGCTCGGCGTGTTCCGCATCCTGACCTCGGCCGGGCTCTCGGCGATGACGGTCGTCGCGGTCATCTACGTCAGCGAGCTGTACCCGGCGGCGAGCCGCGGCAAGTACCAGGCGTACGCGATCGTGATCGGCATCTGCGGCACGCCGGTGACGAACCTGATCGCGAGCGCGGTGGTGCCGATCAACTCCTGGTCGTGGCGGCTGGTGTACCTGTGGGGCGCGCTCGGCGTGCTGCTGGTGCTGTTCACGCGGCAGCTGAAGGAGTCGCCGCGCTGGTACGAGAGCCGGGGCGAGCACGCCAAGGCGGACGCGGTGCTGCGGGAGATCGAAGAGCGCGTCGCGGCGGAGAAGGGCCCGCTGCCGGAGCCGGCGCCGCCGGTCGACGAGGCACCGGTCGCCAAGGCGCCGCTGCGGTTGCTGCTGCAGAAGAAGTACCTGATGCCGACGCTGCTGCTGACGGTCCTGTGGGTGACGCAGACGATCGGCTTCTTCGGCTACTCGAGCTGGGCGCCGACGCTGCTGGCCAAGGAGGGCTTCAGCGTCGAGAAGTCGGTGTTCTACGTGGCGCTGACGACGGTGGGCGCACCGCTGGGCTCGTACCTGGCGGCGCTGGTGACGGACCGCTTCGAGCGCAAGTGGTGCCTGGTCGCGTTCGGCACGGTGATCGCGCTGTGCGGCCTGTTCTACGGGCTGACGTTCAACCCGATCCTCATCGTGGTGTTCGGCTTCCTGGTGAACCTGTTCGAGCGCGGCTACACGGCGCTGGGGTACGCGTACTCGCCGGAGCTGTTCGACACGCGCGGCCGCTCGCTGGGCACGGGAGTGTCGTACGGCCTCGGCCGGCTGTCGAACGCGGTGGGCCCGCTGATCGTGGCCGCGTTGTACAACGGCAGCGGGTACCAGAGCGTGTTCCTGTTCATCGCGGGCACGTGGCTGGTGGGCGCGGTGGTGCTGGCGCTGTTCGGCCCGAAGACCCGAGCGGCGCGGCTCCAGGAGACACCCGAACCCAAGCCGGCCGGGGTCTGAGCCACGACGCCGGTCACGCCCCGAGCGCGGCGTGGCCGGCGTCGAAGCTGCGCAGTGCCGCGCCCACCGCCGCGGCCACCGTGACCTCGAAGACCTCGTCCTCGCTGCACCCGGCGGCGAGCAACGCGCGGACGTCGTCGTCGCTCACCCGGTGGGACGCGTCGCGGACCAGCGCCGCGTAATCGCCCCACGGCGGAGGCAGCCCTTCCCCCGTACCGGCCGCCCGTCGGAGTTCAGGACTCGTGTGCGCCGGCTGGCCGAAGACGCTCGCCCGGAGGCCGTCCGGACCGCCGGCGAGCAAGAAGCCCGGGAACCGGTAGCCGGCGCGGTGCAGCGCCTGCGTGCCCGCCTTCAGCTGCCCGTCGAGCAGCTCGAAGCCGAACGCGTTCGCGAGGCGGTTGACGATGTTCCACACCAGGTTGACGTCCAGCGCCTCCGACACGGCGTGCGCGGGCAAGGCGCGCAGCGGCGCGGGGTCGAGGTCGGCGTCGCGCGAGACGTCCTCGAGGAACCGTTGCACGGCAAGCAGTTCCGGCCGGGGGTCGAGGTCGCCGTCGCCCGCGATCCGCACCAGCTCCGCGTGCGTGACGACGCAGAACGGGCACTCGTGCACCTTCGCCGTGCTCATCGCGAGGTACTCGCGCTCGGCGGCGGTCCAGTACGACTCACCGCGCATCGCGGGCGCGGTCAGCTCCAGCAGCGGCCGGGTCAGGAAACCGGGCCGGTACAGCAGCAGCTTGACGATGTCGGGGCTGGTGACGCCGGACAGCTTTCCGGTGACGGCCATGAAGACGCGGGCCCGGCGGCGGTGGCCGGTGTCCAGAACGGACAGTCGCATCAGGACTCCAGTTCGTGCAGGCGGCGGTCGAGGAAACGGTGGTCGGCCGGGGCTTCGGCCAGCTCACGCGCCCGCCGGTACGCGGCGGTGGCGTCTTCGCGGCGGCCGAGGCGGCGCAGCAGGTCCGCGCGGGCGGCGTGCCAGAGGTGGTAGCGGTCGAGCCCCTCGACGGCCTCGACCAGAGCCAAGCCGTGTTCGGGACCGGACACCATCGCGACGGCCACGGCGTGGTTGAGCGCGACCACGGGTGACGGCGCGAGCGTCCGAAGCTGCGCGTAGAGCGCGGCGATCCGCGTCCAGTCGGTGTCGGCCGCCGCGCGGGCCTGCGCGTGCTGGGCCGCGATCGCCGCCTGCAACTGGTATTGGCCGACCCGCCCGTGGCGCAGCGCCCGCCCGAGCACGCCGAACGCTTCGGCGATTCCGGCGCGGTCCCACTGCTCGCGGTCCTGGTCCTCCAGCAGGACGACGTCGCCGTCGGCGGTGTAGCGGGCGGCCGAGCGCGAGTCCTGCAGCAGGAGCAGCGCGAGCAGGCCGAGCGCTTCCGGCTCGTCCGGCATCAGCGCGGCCAGCAGCTTCGCCAGCCGGATCGCCTCGCGCCGCAGCTCCGCCGGCTCGTCCCGGCCGGACGGCGACGCGTACCCGCGCGTGAAGACGAGGTAGACGACCGCGAGGACGCCGGCGAGGCGGTCGGGCAGCAGGTGGTCCGGCGGGACGCTCAGCGAGATGCCCGCGTCGCGGATCTTGCGTTTCGCGCGCACGAGCCGCTGCGCCAGCGCCGGTTCGGCGACGAGGAACAGCCGGGCGATCTGGGCGGCGGTCAGGCCCGCGACCGCCTGCAGCGTCAGCGCGACCCTGGCGTCTTCGGCCAGTGCCGGGTGGCAGCAGGTGAAGAGCAGGCTCAGCCGGTCGTCGCCGACCTCCGCGAGCCGGTCGTCGGGCAGGCGCACGGTGGTCACCCCGCTCTCCCCGGCCGCGACCCGGGCCAGCTTGGCCTCGCCGACGCGGGCGCGGCGGATCCGGTCGACGGCGCTGTTGCGCGCCGCGGTCAGCAGCCAGGCCGCGGGGTCGTCCGGGAGGGCGTCGTCCCACGTCCGCAGCGCCCGCGCGACGGCGTCCTGCAGGGCGTCTTCGGCGAGCTCGAAGTCGCCGAGCACCCGGACCAGCGCGGCGAGCAGCCGGGCGCGGTCCGCGCGGTAGACGCGTTCGACGGCGCCGGCCGCCCGGTCAGCCACGGGCGGCGCGGTGGTCCAGCCCGGGCACGCCGGCGATCGGGCGGACCTCGATCGAACCCTGCGAGGCCATCGGGCACAGGGCGGCCAGCTCCAGGGCTTCGTCGAGGTCGCGGCAGTCGAAGACGTACACCCCGCCGAGGTGCTCGTGGGTCTCGGTGAAGGGCCCGTCGGTGACGATCGTCCGGCCTTCCTGCACGGTCACCGTCGTGGCGGTGTGCTCGCCCTGCAGCGGGTGGCCGGAGACGAAGACGCCGCGGCGGCGGCACTCGTCGGCGAAGGCGTTGACGGCGGCGAGGGCCTCCTCGAACCCGGCGTCGCCCGGCTCGGGCCGTTCGCAGTTGTAGATCAGCAGCATGTAGAGCACGTGCGCTCCTTCGTCCGGCGTCGGTCGAAGAGGATGACGAACGGGACGACGGTAACTCGACAGGCGCAGCGGGACCCGCCGGAAACCGGTCCCGGAAATTACCAAAGGTAAGTTCTGGCGCCGTCTTGACTTTACCAATGGTCAGGAGGAGAGTCCTCGCCACCTGATTCGTCTAGACCAATCAGCGAGCTCCGGCGGACGGCCATCCTCAGGAGGAGACCCATGTCCCGCAGAACCCGGACCACCACAGCAGTCCTGACGAGCGCCGCGACCGTGGCCGCCACGGCCCTGATCCTCACCGGCGGGGCCATCGCGAGCCCGACGGCCGCGGCGGCCGACTGCGGCGTGCTGTTCGACGACTTCCACTACAACTCCCCCACCGACTCCGCGTTCGGCGGCGCCGGCTGGACCACGCGCAACGACGTCGGCAGCCCCGGCGTCGCCGGCGCGCGGTGGCTCACCAGCAACGTCAGCTTCCCGACCGTGAACGGCGAGCGCGTCGCCCAGCTCGCCGCCAGCACCGACGGCAGCGCGGCCGGCACCACCCATTCCGAGATGTACCAGAACCAGCTGCGGTTCTTCGAAGGCACGTACGCGAGCCGGGTCCGCTTCACCGACGCGCCGGACAGCGGCACGGACGGCGACCACGTCAACGAAACGTACTTCACGATCTCGCCGCTGCGGTACGACCGCGACCCGCTCTACAGCGAGCTGGACTTCTCGGAGTACCTGCCCAACGGCGGCTGGGGCGGCCCGACCGCCAACTACCAGACCAGCTGGTACACGTACTGGAACAGCCCGACGTGGGACGGCCTGCGCACGTCCACCGCGCAGAACCGCAGTTTCGCGGGCTGGCACGACATCGTCACGCAGGTGTCGGGCGGGCACGTGAAGTACTACATCGACGGCGTGCTCACCGCGGACCACACGACCGACGCGCAGGGCAACCCGGTGTACCCGCGGACGCCGATGTCGATCAACTACAACATGTGGTTCATCGACACGGCCGGGCACACGAGCGGCAACAGCGTCTACACCGAACAGGTCGACTGGACGTACTACGCGGGCAACCAGGTGGTCTCGCCCGCGGACGCCGTCGCCCGCGCGGGTTCGTACCGGACGGCCGGAACGTCCCATGTGGACACGGTGACCGGCTGCACGACGCCGACCACCCCGCCGGCGACCACGACGACCAAGCCGACCACACCCACCACCCCGACCACGCCCACGACGCCTTCGCAGCCGGCGAACTGCTCGACGGCGGCGGAGTGGGACTGGGGCACGGTGTACCTCGGCGGCCAGCGGGTGAAGCACAACGCGCACCTGTGGCAGGCCAACTGGTGGACCCAGGGGTCCGAACCGGGGCTCACCGCCCAGTGGGCCGACCTCGGCCACTGCTGAAATCCGGCACTGCCGAAGTCCGGCCGCGGCCCGGGTCACAGGGACCACCCCGGGCCGCGGCCACCCAAGCGCCCCAATGTGGCCTTGGTTGCGTCACACGCACCCAATGTGGCCTTCGGTGCGTCAGACGCACCGAAGGCCACCTTGGGGCGCTCGCCCTCACCCCCACCACCTCACTCCCGGGAATCCCCATGCGCAGACGCACCTTCGCCGCCGCCCTGGCCGTCGCCGCCGTGACCGCTACCGCCGCCTGCGGTTCCGACGCCCCCGCTCCCGCTGCCGCGCCAGGCGGGCAGCTGACCGTCTGGCTGATGAACGGCGACCTGTCCGACAAGGCCACCGCGGCCATCAACGCCGCGTTCGAGAAGGCCACCGGCGCGAAGGTCGCCGTGCAGATCCAGGAGTGGGACAACATCAACACCAAGATCAGCACCGCGCTGGCCCAGGACAACACACCCGACGTCATCGAGATCGGCAACACGAACGTCCCGCTCTTCGCCGCCAACGGCGCCCTCACCGACCTCAGCCCGCACCGCGACGAGCTCGCCGCCGGCCAGACCTGGCTGGACGGTCTCGCCGGCCCGGCCACTGTGGACGGACAGGTCTACGGCGCCCCGCTCTTCGCCGGCAACCGCGCGGTCATCTACGACAGGCAGGTCTGGGCCGAAGCCGGGATCACCGCTCCCCCGACGACGTTCCAAGAACTCACCCAGGACCTCGACAAGATCAAGGCCAAGCACCCCGCCGCCGACTACTCGGCCTTCCACTTCCCCGGCAAGTACTGGTTCGGTGCGCTGCAGTTCGTCTGGGACGCCGGCGGCCAAATCGCCACCCAGAAGGACGGCAAGTGGGCCGGCGCGCTCGAAAGCCCCGAGGCGCAAAAGGGTCTGCAGGCGTGGAAAGACTTCCAGAACGCCTACTCCTCGGCCGCGTCCCGCAACGTCGACACCAAGGCCCCCGACCAGGCCGCGATCTTCTCCTCGGGCGGCGCCGGGGCGATCCTCGACACGAGCGTCAACACCGTCGTCAAGAACAAGCCTGAACTGAAGGACCGCCTGGGCACCTTCCCGTTCCCCAGCGCCACGCCCGGCAGGACGCAGCCGGTGTTCCTCGGCGGATCCGACCTCGCCGTCGCCGCCAAGAGCCGCAACCAGGACCTCGCCCTCGCCTACCTCAAGGCCGCGACCGACCCCGCCGTCCAGCGCGACGCGATCGTCGGGATCGACGGCTGGACGCCCATCTCCACCCAGCTCATCGACCAGATCACGCCGACCCTGCCGCCGCTCAACGCCGCCTTCGCCACCGCGGCCAAGACGAGCGTCGCCACCCCGGCCGCGCCCGGCTGGGCGACGATCGAGAGTGACAAGTCGATCAACACCTTCTTCGCGGACATCGCCACCGGGCGCCGGTCGATCGCCGACGCCGCCAAGGACTTCGACGCTCACCTGACCGAGGCGCTCAACGCCCGCTGACCGGCGGGGTGGCCCGGCCGACTGCCGTCCCCAACCGGGCCGCCCCGCCCCTTTCCGCGAAGGAGTCCTCGTGTTGCTGGAGAAAGCGCCGCCCGAAGCCCCGCCGAGACCAGCCGCGCCACGCCGCCGTCGTTCGCTGCTGCCCTACGGCCTGCTGCTGCCCGCGACCGTCCTCCTGGGACTCGTGCTGGGCTACCCGCTGGTGCGCCTGGTCGTCATCTCGACGCAGAAGTACAGCCTCCGGTCCCTGTTCACCGGCACGACGTCCTTCGCCGGCCTGGACAACTACGCCGCGGTCCTCGGCGACGACCAGCTCCTCCCGGTTCTCGCACGCAGCATCGGGTTTTGCGCGGCGCTCGTGCTCGGCACCCTGGTCATCGGGTTCGGCGTCGCGCTGCTGCTGCAACGGCTGGGCAAAGGGATGCGCACCGCTGTCACGCTCTGCCTGATCGCCGCGTGGGCACTGCCGAACGTGGCGTCCACTTTGGTCTGGCAGTGGCTTTTCCAGCCCGGCTACGGCGTCGTCAACTGGCTGCTCACCCAGGCCGGCTTCGGCGACCTCACCCAGCACGACTGGACGACATCCCCGGCGTCGGCGTTCACGCTCGTCTGGCTGCTCGTCGTCTGGCAGTCCGTGCCGTTCGTCGCGCTCACGCTGTACGCGGGCCTGTCGCAGATCCCGCGCTCCTACTACGAAGCCGCCGCGCTGGACGGCGCCGGGCCGTGGCGGGTGCACCGCACCATCACCTTCCCGTTCCTGCAGCCGATCCTCGGCCTGGTCACCATCCTCTCGGTGATCTGGGACTTCACCGTGTTCAACCAGATCTGGATCCTGACCCAGGGCGGGCCGAACGACGGCACGACGACCCTGGGCATCTGGACGTTCACCCGGGCGTTCAGCCGCAACGACTTCGGGCAGGGCGCGGCGATCGCCGTCGTCTCGGTCGCGCTGCTGGTCGGCATGACGGCCGTCTACGTGCGCCGGCTCGTCCGCTCCGGGGAGGACCTGTGATCCGGCGCATCGGCCGCAACGCCATCGCGACGATCTTCTGCCTGGTGTGGATCTTCCCGGTCTACTGGATGGTGCTCACGGCGTTCAAGCCGGCGGGCAAGATCCTCCAGCCGACACCGGAGTTCCTGCCGTTCGACGTCACCTTCGACAACTTCGCCGACGCCCTCGCCAAGCCGGGGTTCGTCCAGGACCTCGTCAACAGCGTCGTGGTCGTCGTCGCGGTCGTCGCACTGTCCATTGTGGTCGCCTTCCTCGCGGCGACGGCGTTGACGCGCTTCCGGTTCTTCGGGCGCCGCAGCTTCCTGATCGGCGTGCTCGTGCTGCAGATGGTGCCGGTGCCCGCGCTGGTCATCCCCCTGTTCCTCGGCCTCAAGAGCGCGCACCTGCTCGACACGCTGCTCGGGCTGGTCCTGACGTACGTGGCGCTCGTGCTGCCGTTCACGATCTGGACGTTGCGCGGCTTCCTGCACGGCATCCCGGTCGAGCTCGAGGAGGCGGCGATGGTCGACGGCGCGACGCGCGGACGCGTCATGCGCTCGGTCCTGCTGCCGCTCGTGCTGCCCGGGCTGATCGCGACCAGCGTGTTCGCGTTCATCACGGCGTGGAACGACTTCCTCTTCGCGTACGTGATCATGAAGGACAGTTCGGGCTACACGCTGCCGGTGTGGCTGGTGTCGTTCAGCACGAGCACCGGCACCGACTACGGCGGCCTGATCGCGGCCTCGACGCTGTTCGCGCTGCCCGTCGTCGTCTTCTTCGCGCTCGTGCAGCGCCACCTGGTCGAAGGCATGACCGCGGGCGCGGTGAAGGGCTGATGATCATCCCCGCCCCCGCGCGGCTGACCCGCCGCGCCGGCTCCTTCGCGCCGGCCGGCGGCCTGCGCGTCCTGGCGGGCCGCGGTGCCGAACGCGCGGCGCGGCTCCTCGCCGGCTACCTGCCCCGGCCGACGATCCACAATGGACCGGCGATCCGCCTCGACCTGGCGCCCCAAGGGAACCACGGGCCCGAGGGCTACGAACTCGACGTCACGCCCACGGGGGCGCTCCTGACCGCGTCGACCGAAGCGGGGCTGCGCAACGGCGTGCAGACGGTCCGCCAGCTGGTGCCGCTGCACGGCCCGCCGCGGCTGCCGTGCCTGCACGTCCGCGACGCGCCGCGGCTGCCGTGGCGCGGCGTGCTGCTCGACGTCGCCCGGCACTTCCTGCCGCTGGAGTTCCTGCGCGAGTTCGTCGACCTGCTGGCGCTGCACAAGTACAACGTCCTGCACCTGCACCTGACCGACGACCAGGGCTGGCGGATCGAAATCGACGGCTGGCCGCGGCTCACCGAGATCGGCGCGTGGCGCACGGAGTCGATGGTCGGGGCGGCCGGCAGCGACGTGTACGACGGCGTTCCCCACGGCGGCTTCTACACCCAGCGCGAGCTGCGCGACCTGGTCGCCTTCGCGGCCGAGCGCGGCGTGCGGATCGTGCCCGAGATCGACCTGCCCGGGCACGTCCGCTCGGCGCTGGCCGCCTACCCCGACCTCGGCAACCGCCCGGACGTCCGGCTGCCGGTGTGGACGGCGTGGGGCATCAGCCCGGACATCCTCGGCGTCCACGACGGCGCGTTCGCCTTCTGCCGCGAGGTCCTCACGCAGGTCGCGGACGTCTTCCCGGCCCCGCACCTGCACATCGGCGGCGACGAGTGCCCGACGACGCAGTGGGCGGCGAACCCGGTCGCGCGGGCGAAGGCGGCCGAGCTCGAGCTGAGCGATACCGCCGAGCTGCACCCGTGGTTCCTGGGCGAGCTGCACCGGTTCGTGGCGGGCCTCGGCAGGCAGGCCGTCTGCTGGGACGAAACCGGCCACGCCGCGGGCCGGCTGCCGCCGGACCTGGTCGTCACGGCCTGGCGCGACGCCGCGCACGGGGCACTGGCCGTGGCCCGCGGGCACCAGGTGATCATGGCGCCGCACACCTCGACCTACTTCGACTACCGGCAGAGCGAGGAACCGGACGAACCGCCGCGCGCGGACGTCACGACACTCCGGGACGTCTACCGCTTCGACCCCCTCGAAGGCGGGCTCCCGGTCAGCGACGGAGCCCGGCCCGGCGTGCTCGGCACGCAGGCCCAGCTGTGGACCGAGCACGCGCCGACCCCCGACCACGTGCGGCACCTGGCGTTCCCGCGGCTGTGCGCGCTGGCCGAGCGCGCGTGGACGCCGGCGGCCCGCGGTTATGCTGAATTCCAGGAGCGCCTGGCCGGTCACCTCGAGCGGCTGCGCGCCCTCGACGCCCTGCCCAAGGAGCGCGTCCGGTTCGCCGGCGCGCTCGGAGTACCCGGGAAGACGGTGCCTTGACCGCTGTGTCATCGGGGGCCTCGCCCCAGGCCGGGGGCTCCCCCACCCGGAGCCCCCGAAAAGAAGGTGAGCCATCCGGGGCTTCACCCCAGGCCGGGGGCCCCGCCACCCGGAGCCCCCGAAAAGAAGGCGAGCCATCCGGGGCCTCGCCCCAGGCCGGGCGCTCCGCCACCCGGAGCCCCCGACAAGAAGGTGTCGAGCCGGCGGACCGCCCGCCCACCGTGAAGCGCGACCGCGTCCGGCGGCACCTGCTGAAGGTGATCGAGAACGCCGGCCCCGGCACCGGGCTGGCGTCGGAACGCGACCTGGCCGCGGAGCTGGGCGTGTCCCGCCCGACCGTCCGGGCGGCGATCGACGAGCTGACCCGCACCGGGCTGCTGGTGCGCCAGCGCGGGCGGGGGACGTTCACCAGCCCGCACAAGGTGACCCAGGAACTGGCGACGGGCCTCGCCGTCCCGCCCGCGGAAGGGCATTGGACGAGCCG
The DNA here is from genome assembly GCF_044759945.1 of Amycolatopsis sp. NPDC098790. Classification (NCBI taxonomy): domain Bacteria; kingdom Bacillati; phylum Actinomycetota; class Actinomycetes; order Pseudonocardiales; family Pseudonocardiaceae; genus Amycolatopsis; species Amycolatopsis sp. NPDC098790. Next base: position 69,853 of record NZ_JBIWAI010000009.1, on the reverse strand, counting down.
GGTGGTGGCGTTCGCGGTTTCCCCCGCCCCGCGGTCCCTGGCGGCCGACCTGGAACTCACCTCAGGAACGCCGGTGCTGCGCGTGACGCGGGTCCGGCACGTCGACGACGAGCCGATCGCGATCGAGCAGCTGGCGCTGCCGGCGTCGGTGGTCCCCGGGCTGGCCGTCGCGGACCTGGAGTCGGGCAACTTCTACCGGCTGCTGCGGGAGCGGTTCGGGATCGTGGTGGCGGACGCGGTGCAGACGATCGAGCCGGCGGTGACCAACCCGGAACAGGCCGAGCTGCTCGAGATCGCGGTGTACGCGCCGATCCTCCACATCGAGCGGCTCACCCGCGACACGACGGGCCGGGCGGTCGAGCTGACGCGCTCGGTGTACCGGGGCGACCGGTACCGGATCACGTCGAAACTCCGCTTCGACGCCGAATCCGGCTGAACGGCGGGATGGTGCCCACCCTCCGCCGAGCCGCGCCCACCGACGCCAAAGGACGCGCGGCCCGCAGTACCGGTGCGCAGGCGCAAACTCGGCCCGCGGTCGCCGGGAGCGGATCCCTGCGCGACCTGCCGGCGGACCGACCGGGCGGTCGAGCTGACCCGCTCGGTCTACCGCGGCGACCGGTACCGGATCACGTCGAAACTCCGCTTCGACGCCGAATCGGGCTGACCGCATTCGGAAAATAGATCATCACCGGAGCGGAAACGCACCATTTTTAGCGTCCACTCATTACCCGATCGGGTGACACCACGACGGCATCCGGGTGACCGCCCGCAGGAAAACCCCTTGGCCCAGCAGGTGCCCGTTGTTTCGCATCGGTAACGAATTGCGCTGTTGGCATCGCCTTTCTGGCGCCCGGGTGAGAGCGCTTCAACGCACTCCCGGCACGGCATAGGATTTTCCTTCGGCCGGGAAAACGATTCCCGGAATCCGCTCTCGCGAAAGAATCGAGGACCATTCATGCGAAGACGCATGCTGGGTGCCGCGCTGCCCCTCGTGCTCGTCGCGGCCTCCGCCGTCGCGCTGCCCGTCGCCGCCGAGGCCGCCGCCGTCTCCGGGCTCACGAAGTCCGTGCAGGGCACCGGATCGCCCGCCGACCACGGTGCCACCGCGAACTGGGTCATCGGCTACGACGACCAGGCCACCGGGGCCGGCGCCGCCACCATCACCGACGCCATAGGCGCGGGCCAGGCGTTCCAGTCCGGTTCGCTGCACGCCCCGCCCGGCTGGACGCCGTCGTGGTCCACCGACGGCACCACCTTCACCGGCACCGAACCCGCGTCCGGTGTCACCGCCGTCCGGGCGACCAACCCCGACGCCGGGCCGGACGCGACCTCGCTGTCCGGCGCCCTCACCCCGCCCGTGCAGGCGGTCACGACGGCGACCGGCGGCGACGGCTTCAGCCCGATCCTGTACCGCACGCCGGGCGGTGTGCTGCAGGCCTGGAACATCTACCACCACCTGGGGGCCACTTCGCCGAAGGTGGTCTGCACCGACCTCGCCACCGGGCAGCGCTGCCCGGGCGGCCCGTGGCCGAAGGTGCTCAACACCGCGGTGGGCCCGCTCGGCACGCTGGGGGCCGGCGACATCGCGAGCACCATGGTCGAGCAGTACGTGCACGACCCCGCCGCGCCGGCGAAGGTCTACTACCCCGCCGTCACCGCGTCCTCGGTCGGCGTCGGCTGCCTCGACATGGCCGCCACCGCCAACTGCGGGTACTGGGCGCTGTCCCCCACCGGCGGCTCCCCGCCGGTGAGCAGCATCGGCGGCTTCGTGGCGACCGGCGGCAACCTGTACGGCATCGTCAGCTCCGGTGCCGTGGTGTGCTGGACGATCGCCACGCAGAGCGCCTGCGGCGGCCAGCCGTACGCGCCGATCGTGCCGGCGGCCAACCAGCCGTACGTCTACGGCGGGGTGACGGTCGTGGCGGGCAAGGTGTTCGCGTCGACGTCGAACCCGGGCACCGGGCAGCAGCCGGCGCTCGGCTGCTTCGACCCGGCGACGGCCACGGCGTGCGCGAACTGGGCGTCCTCGCGGCCGACCGGTCCCGCGGGCAACTACAACTACAACGACTACACGGCGTTCGACACGAGCGGCGCCGCGGTGGGCGCGTGCGCGACGACGACCGGCAGCCCGGACGTCACGACGTGCTACGCGCTGGACGGGTCCACGCTCGCGGCCCCGCCGGGCCCGGCCGCCCTGCCGGCCGGCGTCTACGCCTTCCCGCCGGAGGTCGTCACCGATCCCGCCGGGCACGTGCGCAGCTACCTGCCGATCTGGAACGGCGGCTACGCGGGTGCGGCGCTCTGCCACGACTGGACGACGGGAACGGCGTGCGCGGGCCTGCCCGGCCCGATCTCGCACCCGACGGTCAACGGCGGGGCCACCCGGGACTACGGGTACACCTACGACCCGCCGTCCGGCTGCTTGATCGGCCTCGGCGACGCGGGCGTGCTGTTCTCGATGGACCCCACGACCGGGGCCACTCCGTGCGTCCGGTCGGGCGGGCAGGTGACGCTGAAGCCGGGTGACTTCTACTGCGACGGCGGCTCGCACGTCCAGGGCTACACGGCGGCGCGGCTGACGGGCGTCGACCCGGCGAACGTCGACTTCGCGGCGTCCCGGGTGACGGTGGTCGACCAGGACGGCGCGACGGTGCCGACGCCGGGCTTCGCCCCGGACGGCTCGGTCGACCTGAGCGGGGTCTCCGTGGCGGCGCACCCGTCGATCACGGTGACGACCACGCTGGTCCTGCACTCCGCGGCCGGGTTCGCCGGCCGGCTGGTGGTGGACTACGCGGGCGACGCGCCGCAGCTGTGCTTCCGCACGACGATCTCGGCGGACTGCGCGGTGTCGTCGGTGGCGAACACGGCGTCCGGCACGGACTCGACAGGCTCGTTCACGTCGAACACGGTGACGCTCCCGGTGGCGCCGGGCGCGTCGTGCACGCCGAACGTCAAGGTGGAGAAGGAGATCTGCAAGTCGTCGACACCGGCGAAGTGCGGGCCGGGTGGCGCCGGGCCGTGGGTGAAGCAGACGGGGGTCGGTCTCCTCGGCCTGCTGAACGCGACGGCGTACTGGCGGATCACGGTGACGAACCTCGGCCCGGTCGGCATCACGTCCGCGCACGTGGTGGACAGCGTGGAGCCGTCGTGCCAGACCGGCGACTTCACGTTGGCGGCGAACCAGACGAAGCAGGTGTACTGCTCGACGTACGCGTTGCTGAGCCTGTTCCCGATCACCAACCAGGCGAAGGTGAGTTATGTGCCGGTGAACGTTCCGCCGGGGACGCCGCCGTCGCACACGGGGTGGTCGTCGGCGACCGCGTGTTCGCTGTTGTGCATCCTGTAGGGGGTTGAGGTGACGGCCCGCGGGGAAGTTCCCCCGCGGGCCGGTCACACCCGGCTCACACCGTGACGACTTCGCCCTCCGAAGCCGACACCTCCGCGGCTCCGGACCTCACCGGCGGCGCCATCAGCACCGCGCACAGCGGGACCGCCATCGCGATCGCCGCCACGACGAACACCGGGAACAGGAACGAAAACACCTCCACGCCCGCCGGGTCCGGGGCGCTCATGTCCATCTCCATCCGGACCGCCGCCATGCCCGTGTAGTGCATGCCCGTCACCGCCGCGCCCATCACGAACCCCGCCAGCAACCGCAGCGACAGGCGGTCCAGGAACACCGCGAACCACAGCGCCGCCGTCGCCGCCACCACCGCGATCACCACCGACAGCGCCACCAGACCGCCGTCGTAGCCGAAGTCGCCCTTGACCCTCAGCGCCGACATCCCCGTGTAGTGCATGACGTTCACCGCCAGGCCCGTGATCACGCCGCCGAGCGCGAGGCGCCACCAGCCGAACTTCGCGCGGCCGCCCACCACCAGCAGGCCCGCGAACACCGCCGCCACCGCGAGGATCGCCGACAGCACCGTGCGGAAGACGTCGTAGCGGACCGGCATCCCCGGCGTGCTGAACCCGAGCATCGCCACGAAGTGCATCAGCCAGATGCCGACGCCGCCGATCGAGACCGCCGCCAGCACCAGCCACCGCATGCGGTGCCGGGGGTTCGCCGCGTGGCGGGCCTGCACCGCGCACGCCAGCCCGAGCGCGCAGCCCACCACCGACGTCAGGTACGCGAGCACGAGCAGCCAGTGCCCGAGCGCGAAGTGCTCCATCGCAAATCCTTCCTACAGGTCGCGCAGCCCGTACAGCACGCGCTCCATCAGGTCGTGGCGCTCGTCCCAGGTGGAGGTGTCCGACAGCGTGTCGCGGACGATCACCAGGTGGTCCTGCATCAGGTCCGACACGAGCACGCGGACCACGCCGAGCGGCAGCGACAGCAGCGCGGCGATCTCCATCAGCGACCGCGGCCGCAGGCACAGCTCGGTGACCTCCGCCAGCGCGCTCGACCCGAGGTAGCCGGCTTCGGCGCGGCCCGCCGCCGTCGTCTCGACCAGCGCCTCGACGGCGATCTCGACCGCCGGTGCCGTCCGGCCTTCCGTCCAGGCGTACGGGCGGGCCAGCGACGCGCTGCGCCGCGGCTCCTCCCCGTACGGCCCGGGCGGCGGGTCGTCGATCACCGGTGGTCCTGGGCCACCGGTATCTCGCGCGCGGGCACGTCGACCTTCTGCCCCACCCGCTCGACCAGCATCGTCATCTCGTAGCCGACCAGCCCGATGTCGCAGCCGGTCGAGGCGAGCACGACGAGGTTCGAGCCGTCGCCCACGCTCATCAACAGCAGGAACCCCTGCTCCATCTCGATGACCGACTGCACCACCCGCCCGGCGGTGAACAGCTCGGCGGTGCCCAGCGACAGGCTGGACAGGCCGGCCGCGATGGCCGCCAGCTGGTCGGCGCGCTCGCGGGGCAGCGTCTCGTCGGCGGCCACGAGCAGGCCGTCGGCGGAGACCAGCACGGCGTGCGCGACCCCCGACACGTCCTGGACGAACCCGTTGACCAGCCAGTTCAGCGTCGCCGTCCGCTCGGGCGGCGCGGCGGAACCGGGGAAGGCCAGTGTCCCGCTGAGGGACCGGGCCGCCGGTTCGGTGCCGGAGCGGCGCGGCACGTCGGGAAGTTCGGTCATCGCGGATCCACTTCGTCCTTTCGGGGTTCTTCGGCGCGGGCGGCGGTCTCCTGCCGGGCCGCGCGCATGCCCTGGTAGTGGCGGGAGAGACTGCTGCGGACGGCGGCGGCGTCGCGGAAGGACCCGCCGTTCTGCTCGCGCACGCGCGGGACGGCCGCACCGGGCGCGAGCTGGGCGCCGGGCCGCCGGGTGGGCAGGCCGGCATCGGTGAGCCGCTGCGCCGCGGCGGGCTTGAGAGCGCTTTCGGCGGCTTGCCGCGCGCGGTCGGCCGGGGTGTCCCACTCGCCGACGACGGGCTTTTCGTCACGCGCAACCGGCTTTTCGACGGTGGCGGGCCAGTCGGCGGCCGGGGTGGACGGCGGCGCGGGTGCGGTCTCCGGGGCGGCATGCCGGTTCGCCACCGGGGTTTCGGCCTTCTCCGGCGTTTCGGCGGGCGGCCAGTCCACTGTGGACTCCGCGGCGGGCTTCTTCCCCACCGACGGCCACTCGCCAGGGCTCGCCGAGCCGTTCCGCCGGACCACCGGCTTCGCGGCCGGCTCGGTGAACCAGCTCGTCACGACCTGCTCGAAGATCGGCGTCGAAGCCTGCGCCGGCACCTCCGCCTGCCGGGTGTGGCCGTTGCGGCTCGCGCCCGCGGTCACCAGCCTCCCCGCGCCGATCGGCCGGGCCAGGTCCGCGATCACCAGCGCGCCCGGGACGTGGACGCTCGCCGTCACGCCCGCGTGGCGCGCGCCCGTGCCGGTCGCGCGCAGCCGGACCGTCACCCCGTGCAGGGACGCCAGCCTGCCGACCACGAACAACCCCATCCGGCGGGTCGTCTCCGGGCCGACCGTCCCGGCCGCCGCCAGCCGCTCGTTCACCGCCGCGAGCTCGGCCGGCGTCATGCCCAGCCCCTGGTCGACGACCTCGATGAGCAGCCCGCCGTCGGCGCCGCGGTCGGCCGTCAGCGCCACCTTGTGCTCCGGCGGCGAAAACCGCGTCGCGTTCTCCAGCAGCTCCGCGAGGATGTGCACCACGTCCGCCGCCGCCTCGGGCTGCACCGAGCTGCGCGGCGCGTTGCCCAGCGCCACCCGCCGGTAGTCCTTGACCTCCGACGTCGCCGCGCGCAGCAGGTCGCGCGTCGGGACCGGTTCGCGGCCGTGCCGGACCGGGCGGCCGCCCGCCAGGACGTGCAGGTTCTCGCCGTTGCGGCGCAGGCGGGTCGCGATGTGGTCGATCCGGAACAGCTCGTCGAGCCGCTTCGGGTTCTGCTCCCCCGCCTCGAGGTCTTCGATGATCGACAGCTGCTGCTCGACCAGCGACTGGCTGCGCCGCGACAGCGTCATGAACATCTCGCTGACCTGCTTGCGCAGCTCGGCCTGTTCGACGGCGAGCCGGACCGCCTGCCGGTGCATGTCGTCGAACGCCCGGGCCAGCTGCCCGATCTCCTCCTCGGTCTCGACGCCGGAGTCGGGCACCGCGCGCCAGTCGACGTCGTGGCCCTCGCGGACCTGCCGGACGGTCTCCGGGAGCTGTTCGTTCGCCGCGCGCAGGGCGGCCGCGCGCAGCCGCCGCACCGGCGTCACCAGCGAGCGCACCACCAGCAGCGCGATCGCGAGCGCGCCGAGCAGGGCGCCGAGGACCAGCGCCGTGTCGCGCAGCGAGTCGGACCGGGCCCGGTCGGCCGCGGCCGAAACGTCGTCGGCCAGCTTCGCCGAGACGTCCTTGAGCACGGCCGTCACGCCGGTCGTTTCGGCGGCGATCGAGGGGGCGAACGACGCGAGCGCCGCGGTGCCGCCGTTGCCGGGGTCCTGCAGCGTGTCGAGGCGCTCTTCGGCGGAGCTCGTCGCCGCCTTGAACCGGTTCAGCACGTCGCCGGTGAGCTGGTGCTCGGCCTGTTCGGCGAGCACCTCCTGCTCGGCGGCGGCCTGCACGACGGCCGGGCGCAGCGACGCGTCGTCCGGGCTGTTCTGCGCCGCCCGCGCGTAGGTCTCCTCGGTGGCCAGCTCGGCGCGCAGGTGCACCAGCAGCCGGGTGGTGTCCGCGCCGGCCGCGGTTTCGTCGCCGGCGTCGGACGGGACGAAGGAGGGCACGAGGTCGCCGAGGGTGGCGATGATGTCGTTGTAGCCGGCGGCCTTCGTGCGCACGTCACCGCCGCCGGCGCCGGCCGCGCGGATGCCGGCGAGCTTGCCCAGCGCGGTGTTCAGCGCGCGGCCGGTGTCGGCGGGCAGCGGCGCGAACCCGGTGTCGCGCTGGACGGCGGCCACCTTCGCGTCGACGGCCGCGGTCAGCGTGTTCGGCGCGCCGGCCGGGACCGCCACCGCGGCGACCATCTCCTCGCCCAGCGAGGCCGTCAGGTCGATCGTGTCGCGCAGCACCGGCAGCCGGTCGCGGGCCGCGCTGAGCGCGGTCGCGCGGTCGAGCTCGCCCTGGATCCGGACCTCCGCGAGCGCCACCGCGACCAGGACCGGCAGCAGTAGGACGACGCTGATCTTGGTGCGGACGCTCCAGTGCGCCGGCCACCACGCGGCGTCCACTGGCAGGCGGGGCGTGGGTCTGCTTTCGTGCATGGCGGAATCGCTCGATTCCCAGCCGCGCGCACGGCTGACGTCGAACTCGGACAGGACGAGGGCCCCAGGGCCGATCACGGAGGTCCCCGGCGGACTGGCGTTGATCGAGCCGACCAGCAGAGAACAACACCCCCGGCATCCTTGTCAACCCTAAGCAGCGGCGTTTCGGAACGCGGGGAACGAATTGATCGCGCGGTTCACCCACCGTGTCCCGATGATCGCTGCTTGTACACCGTACAAGCGTGTTCGTGCAGCTCCAGGGCCTCCCGGGCGGTAAACGACCCCCCGCGTCGGATTGGCGGCAGAATTACCCACAGCAGTTGCCGGGGCGAATTCCGCCATTGTTCGAATGGTGTGTTATTAATTCCCGCGACGCCCGGCCGCGGGGCCCCGCCGCGGACCCGGCAGAATCGCCGTCGTGACCGATGTGGACGAAACCGGCGCCGGCAAGCGCGTCGGCTGGGTCGAGCTGTACTTCGACCTGGTCTTCGTGTTCGCGGTGGGCCAGGTGGCGCACGGCGTCGTCGCGGACCCGCACTGGGCGCGCGTGGCGGCCGCGCTCGGGCTGTTCGCGACGCTGTGGTGGACGTGGATCGGCTTCGCCGTGCTGTACAACCGCCGCGGCGACGACAGCCGCGTCGCCGACCGCCTGTTCGTGCTCGCCGGCACGATCCCCTGCGGGATCGCCGCCACGCAGGCGCACCACGTCTTCGAAGGGCACCCGGCGATCTTCGCGGCGGCCATGGCCGGGGTCCGCCTCATCTTGGCGGCCGCGCACCGCTGGCCGGCGCGCGACGGCCTGGACCAGCGGCGGATCAGCTGGGGCTACACGGTGTCGGCGGTCCTGTTCGGAGTGTCGGCGGTGGTCCCGTTCTCGTGGGCGCTGTGGGTGTTCGCGCTGCTGCAGGAGGCGGGCTTCCTGCTCCTCGGCGACCGGCACCGCGCCGAGCGCCGCGAGCGGCCGACGCGCGAGGCGAGGTGGCGGAGCATGTGGGCACCGCCGCGCGACCCGAACCTGGCGGTCGACTCGGCGCACCTGGCGGAGCGGTTCGGGCTGTTCATGATCCTGCTGCTGGGCGAGCTGGTGATCACGGTCGGCACGGCGGCCCTCGAGCGACCGGCCGACGACCTCGCGTACTGGGCGTCCCTCGTCGCCGGGTTGGTGATGGCGGGAGCGCTGTGGTGGCTGTACTTCACGTCGGCGGCCCGGATGTACGAGCGGATGCTGGACCTGTCGGGCGGGAACCCGGCGCTGGCGTATTCGCTGTACGCGGGCGGCCACCTGTTCCCGGCGTTCGCGCTGCTGCTGATCGCGGCGGGGGTGAACTTGTCGCTGCACGAGTCCCCGCCCCAGGCGGCGGGGTGGTTCACGACGGTGGGGTTGACGTTGTACCTGTCGGGGACGCGGGTGTTTTCGGCGGGCCCGGCCGGTCGCTGGTACGGCGGAGTGGCCCGGGTCGCGGTACTGGCGGCGACGGTGTGCTTGGCGTTCTTGGGCCGGGTGCTCCCGGCGCCCGCGGTGGTCGTGGTGGTGGCGGCGTGGGCGGTCGGTGCGACGGTGGTGGCCGCGGGGATCCGGCACCGGGCGCTCGATCGGTTCGGGGCGGACCCGGTGGCGTTCTTGCGGAGCATCGAGGCGGCCCGTCGGAACGCCCACGACCGCGAGACGCGGCCGGCGACCAACCTCCGCGAATCGGGCGCGCCGGGTGGGGCCGAGCGGGCTGACTAGCCGAGCGGCTGAGCCGGTCGGATTCGCGAGCCGGGCACCCGCCCAGCCGAGGCCGACCTAGCTGGTCAGGATCTGCGGCGAGAGCACCTTCAGCATCGCGTTCGTCCACTTCAGCTGCCGCAACGTCCGCGGGTGGCACCGGCTCGCCAACCCGAGCAGCCCATCGTCGCGAGCCGCCTGCGCGCCCTGCGCCAGCAGCTCCCAATCCAGCGATACGCCCGCGGCCCGGCGGTGCAGCCGGCGCAAGTCCGCCAGCAGCCGCACCCCCGGGTCGGGGCCCGGCGAACCGGCCGGGGCCGGGCCCGGGACGTCCTCGGTCAGCTCCAAGTCGAACGCCCGTCCGGCGCGAGCGACCTCCCGGACGTGCTCCGCCGACCACGCCGCCAGATCGCGCGCGAGGTGGTGGACCTCGTGCTCCGCGTGGTGGCGGTCCGACGTCGTCAGCAAGTCCCTGGCCAGCGCCTTCTCCGCGCGGTGCAGCTCGCGCAGCACGAGGTCGAGCTTCATCGGACATCCTCCTCCACCAGCGACGGCACCCGCTCCACGGCCGGTGCCGAGACCGGGCCGATCCTGCGCAACGCGGCCGCCGCCGTCTTGAACAGCGGCTGCTTCGACACCGGGTCCCAGTCGGTGAACGTCAGCTCGTTGGCCGCGCGGTCGCCGTCCTTGCCCGCCGGGTGGTCGACGTCCCAGTAGCCGTAGTGGAACGGCAGGAACAGCACGCCGTCGCGGATGCCGCCGATCCGGACGCGGGCGCGGACATTCCCCCGCGGCGTCGACACCTCCGCGAGGTCGCCCGGAGCGAGCCCGGCGGCGGCCGCGTCCCGTTCGGACACTTCGAGCCACACCTCCGGGGCCGCCGCCTGCAGCTCCGGCGCCCGGCCGGTCTTCGTCCGCGTGTGGAAGTGGTGGATCGTCCGGCCGTTGATCAGGAAGAACGGGTGATCACGATCCGGCGTCTCGTGCGGCGGGAGGTACCCCGCGGCCTTCAGCATCGCCTTCCCGGCCGGGTTCATCGCCCGGTACTCGTCGGGCTCCATCGGCGCGCCCGTGACGAGGTCTCGGCCGTAGCTTTCGCAGTAATCGGGCTGGGCGAAGAACTTCCCGTCGACGTACAGCCGTTCAGTCCCGTCAGGACGGTCCGAAGTGCACGGCCACTGGACGCCGCTCACCTCGCGCAGCTTCGCGTAGCTCAGTCCACTGTAGTCGCAGGGCCGCCCCGCGGAAGCGCGTCTCCACGCCTCGAACGCGGTCTCGGCGTCGTGCCACTGCGGGAACGGCTCGCCGTCGCGGTCCCGGAAGTCCATCCGCCGCGCGTAGTCCAGGAAGATGTCGAGGTCCGGCCGCGCCCGGCCGGGCGGGTCGACCGCCTTCTCCGACAGGTGCACCGTGCGGTCGGCGTTGGTGAACGTCCCCGTCTTCTCGCCCCACAGCGCCGCGGGCAGCACGACGTCGGCGAACTCCGCCGTCTCCGTGCGGAACGCGTCCTGCACCACCAGGAACAGTCCGGTCGAGTCCAAAATGGACCGGATTCGTGACAGCTCGGGCAGCGAGACGGCCGGGTTGGTCGCCGACACCCAAAGGAACTGCAGCGTGCCGGTCTCCGCGTAGCGCAGCATCTGCATCAGGTGCGTCGGCGGCCCGAAGTGCGGGATCGTGCCGACGTCGACGTTCCACAGCGAAGCCAGCTCCTCGACGTGGGAGTCGTTGGCCCAGTTGCGGAAGCCGGTCAGGTCGCCGTCGGCGCCGCATTCGCGGGTGTTCTCCGCGGTGGGCTGGCCGTTCATCTGGAGGACACCGGCGCCCGGCTTGCCGAGCATGCCGCGCAGCAGGACGAGGTTGTTGACCTGCACGGCGGCCGCGGACGCCTGGTGCGACTGGTAGAACCCCTGCAACACCGTGCACAGCAACCGGGAAGCCGTCCCGAGCAGCCGGGCGGCTTCGCGGATCTCCCGCGCTTCGAGGCCACAGATCTCCGCGGCGCGCTCGGGCGGGTAGTCCGCGACCGTCGCCACGAGGTCGTCGTAGCCGACGGTGCTGCGTTCGACGTACTCGCGGTCGACCCAGCCGTTTTCGACGACCTCGTGCAGGATCCCGTTCATCAGCGCGAGGTTGGTCCCGGGAAGCGGCGCGAGGTGCAGTGTCGACAGGCGGGCGACCGGGGTGTCGCGCGGGTCGACGCACAGCAGCGCCGGCGGGTTCGGCCCGGCGAGCCGGTCGAGCATCCGCGACCACAGCACCGCCTGCGTCTCGGCCACGTTGTGCCCGAAGAGCGCGATGACGTCGGCGTGGTCGACGTCCGCGTAGGACGCCGGCTGGCCGTCGCAGCCGAAGGACTCCTTCAGGGCCGCGGCCGCCGTCGCCGTGCAGAGCCGCGTGTTGCCGTCGAGGTGGTTGGTGCCGAGGCCGCCGCGTGCGATCGCGGCGAGCGTGTAGTACTCCTCGGCGAACAGCTGGCCGCTGGTGTAGAAGCCGAGCGCGCCCGGGCCCTGCTCGTCGAGCAGTTCCCCGCTGCGCCGGACGATCAGGTCCATCGCCTCGTCCCAGCTCGCCTCGACGAGTTCGCCGTGCTTGCGCACCAGCGGCGTCGTCAGCCGGTCGGCCGCGGAGTTGGCCTGCCAGCCGAACAGGTCCTTCGGGTCGAGGCGCCCGCGGTTGACGCGGTCGTCGGCACGCCCGCGGACGCCGGCGATGCGGCCGCCGGCGACCGCGATGTCCAGCCCGTCGCCGTTGGAGTGCAGCACGGCGGCGCTGCGCACCCAGCGGTCGACGTCTTCGGGACGCACGCCGTCGGCCAGCCGGGTGTCGACGCGGACCGGCCACGGGTCCCCCGGTCCGTAGGGCGTCCTGGTTCCCCACGGTTCGGTGATCCCGTCACGTTGCGCCACCGCGAAACACCTCCCGGAGATCGAGTTGCCGCGCGGTTACCCGGACCCCGCCACGCTCAAACGAGCGAAGCCGAACTAAGTTGCGTCGCGCAACAGTGGATGGAAATCCGTTTCGTACGCTTTGACAGCGTCGGCGAACCGGGCGAAAGCGGCCTCCGCCGCAGCGCGGTCGTCGGCGTCGAGCCGGTCGAGCACGGCCGCCAGCACCTGCCGCCGGTCGCGGTCGACGCGGTCCACCAGCCGGCGACCCTGGGCTGTCGGAGCGAGCAGGGTCTCCCGCCGGTTGAGCGGGTTGGTGGCCTTTTCCAGCAGGTTCAGCGTCACCAGCCGATCACACGCCCGGGTGACCGACGACGGGTTCAGCGCCAGCTCGCGAGCCACCTTGCCCACGGTGACGGGCGTCCGGTCGGCCACCACGCGCAGGGCGCGGAACTGTGTGAGCGTCAGCTGCTCGGTGTTCCGCCCGACCGTCGCGTCGGCGATGGTCACCATGGCCCGGAGCACGGCCAGCGCGGCACCGGTCGCATCGGACTCGGAGGACATTTGCGTCACGCAAGAATGGTACGACCCGAAAGCGGGTACTGCGATTCCACGGGCGCCGTACGGGTAACCGACCACCGGAAGCCCAGACGCACAGGGAGTACTCATGGCTCAGACAGTCGGCGACCACCTCCTCCAGCGCTTGCGCGAGTGGGGTGTCGAGCAGGTCTTCGCCTACCCCGGCGACGGGATCAACGGCCTCGTCGCCTCGTTCGGCAAAGCGGACAACCAGCCGCGTTTCGTCCAGGCGCGGCACGAAGAGATGGCCGCCTTCTCGGCGGTCGGCTACGCGAAGTTCAGCGGGAAGGTCGGCGTCTGCATGGCGACGTCCGGCCCGGGTGCGATCCACCTGCTCAACGGGCTCTACGACGCCAAGCTCGACCACGTCCCGGTCGTGGCGATCGTCGGGCAGACCGCGCGCAGCGCGATGGGCGGCAGCTACCAGCAGGAGATCGACCTGCAGGCGCTCTACAAGGACGTCGCGAGCGAATACCTCGTCGAGGTCAACGTCGCCGAGCAGCTGCCGAACGCGCTCGACCGGGCGATTCGCACGGCCGAGGCGGGCCGCTGCCCGACCGCGCTGATCATCCCCGCCGACCTGCAGGAAGAACCGTACGAAGCGCCGAAGCACGCCTTCAAGCAGGTGCCGTCCAGCCGGCCGGGCACCTCGTGGCCCGCGCCGGTCCCGCCCGAAGCGGACCTCGACGCGGCCGCGGAGGTGCTCAACGCGGGCGAGAAGGTCGCCGTCCTGGTCGGGCAGGGCGCGCGCGGCGCGGCCGAAGAAGTCAAGCAGCTCGCCGAGGTCACCGGTGCCGGCATCGCGAAAGCGTTGCTGGGCAAGGACGTCCTGTCCGACGAGCTGCCGTACGTGACCGGCTCGATCGGGCTGCTCGGCACCCGGCCGAGCTACGAGCTGATGCGCGACTGCGACACGCTGCTGATCGTCGGCTCGAACTTCCCGTACAGCCAGTTCCTGCCGGACTTCGGCCAGGCGCGGGCGGTGCAGATCGACCTCGACGGCCGGTTCATCGGGATGCGCTACCCGACCGAGGTCAACCTCGTCGGCGACAGCGCGGCCACGCTGCGCGCGCTGCTGCCGAGGCTCACGAGCAAGCCGGACCGGTCGTGGCGCGAGACGATCGAGAAGAACGTCGCTTCCTGGTGGGAGACCGTCGAAAAGGAAGCCGCGGTCGACGCCGAGCCGGTCAACCCGATGGCCATCGTGTCGGAGCTGTCGAAGCGGATCCCGGAGAACGCCATCGTCACCGCGGACTCCGGCTCGTCGACCAACTGGTACGCCCGCAACCTCCGCATCCGCGGCGACATCCGCGGGTCGCTGTCGGGGACGCTGGCGACCATGGGACCGGGCGTGCCCTACGCCATCGGCGCGAAGTTCGCCCACCCCGACCGGCCGGTGATCGCCCTCGTCGGCGACGGCGCCATGCAGATGAACGGCCTCGCCGAGCTGATCACCATCGCGCGTTACCAGCACCTGTGGAGCGACCCGCGCTGCGTGGTCTGCGTGTTCCACAACAACGACCTGAACCAGGTCACGTGGGAGCTGCGCGCGATGGGCGGGGCGCCGAAGTTCGAGGAGTCCCAGAGCCTGCCGGAGGTCGACTACGCCGGCTTCGCGCTTTCGCTGGGCCTCACGGCCATCACCGTCGACAAGCCGGACCAGCTCGCGTCCGCTTGGGACACCGCGCTGTCCGCGGGGAAGCCGGCGGTGCTGGACGTCCGCTGCGACCCCGAGGTGCCGCCGATCCCGCCGCACGCGACGTTCGAGCAGGTCAAGTCGGCCGCGCAGGCGGTGCTGAAGGGCGACCCCGACGCGTTCCACCTCGTGGCGCAGGGGGTCAAGACGAAGCTGCAGGAGTTCCTGCCCGGGAAGAACCGATGACGACGGTCGAGCGGGTCGGCGCCCGGGCCTACCGGGTGCCGACCCCCGCGCCCGAGGCCGACGGAACCCTGGCGTGGGACGCCACCACGATCGTCGTCGTGCACGCCGAAGCCGGCGGGATCCGCGGGCTCGGCTGGACCTACGCCGACGCGGCCTGCGTGCCATTGATCGAAGGCATGCTCGGGGACGCCGTCCGCGGCCGCCCGGTGCTCGACGTCCCCGCCTGCTGGGCGGCCATGCGGCACGCCGTCCGCAACCTCGGGCGGCCCGGCCTGGTCTCGTGCGCGATGTCCGCCGTCGACATCGCGTTGTGGGACGCCGCCGCCCGCTCGCTCGACCTGCCGGTCGTCCGGCTGCTCGGCCGGGTGCACGACGAGGTCGCCGTCTACGGCAGCGGCGGCTTCACCACGCTCACCGACGGCGAACTGGTCGCGCAGCTCGACCACTGGGTGCGGCGGCAGCGCATCCCGCGCGTGAAGATCAAGATCGGCGAGGCGGCGGGCACCCGCGTGGCCCGCGACCTGGACCGGGTGGCCGTGACGCGGGACAAGGTCGCGACGACGTCGACGTCTTCGTGGACGCCAACGGCGCCTACTCCCCCGGCCAGGCCCGCCGGGTCGCGGAGCGGCTGCTGGAGTGGGGCGTCACGTGGTTCGAGGAACCCGTCTCCAGCGACGACCTGCCCGGGCTCGCGGCGACGCGCTTCCCCGGCGGCCCGGACATCGCCGCCGGGGAGTACGGCTACGACCTGCCCTACTTCGCGCGCATGCTGCCCTCGGTCGACTGCCTCCAGGTCGACGTCACCCGCTGCGGTGGCTACACCGAATGGCAGCGGGCCGCGGCGCTGGCGGCCGCGGTGAACCGGGACGTCTCGGCGCACTGCGCGCCGAACCTCTCCGCGCACGCCGCCGCGGCCACGCAGAACTTCCGGCACATCGAGTGGTTCGCCGACCACGACCGGATCGAACGGCGGTTCTTCGACGGCTGCCTCGACCCGGCGGGCGGCACCGTCGCCCCCGACCTGACCGCGCCCGGCCACGGGCTGGTGTTCCGGGCCGAAGCCGCCGCCGAGTACGCAGCCTGAAGGAGGATCCGCGATGGGCACCGTCCAGCTCCCCGACCCCGTCGTGCACCACGCCGGCCACGAAGACCTCGACGCCGGCGCGCTCGCCGCGGCCCTGCGCGAGCGGGTCGCCGGCGAAGTGCGCTTCGACCGCGGGACGCGCGCGGCCTACTCGACCGACGCGTCCAACTTCCGCCAGGTGCCGATCGGCGTCGTCGTGCCGAAGACACCGGAGGACGCCGTGGCGGCGATCGCGGCGGCGCGGGAGTTCGGGGCACCGGTGCTGTCCCGCGGCGGCGGCACGAGTCTCGCCGGGCAGTGCACGAACACCGCGGTCGTGCTCGACTTCTCCAAGTACTGCACGGAACTCGAGTCGGTCGACGCCGAAGCGCGCACGTGCGTCGTGCAGCCCGGGATCGTCCTCGACGAGCTGAACCGGCAGCTGGCCGGCACCGGCCTGCGGTTCGGCCCGGAACCGGCGACGCACATGAACTGCACGCTCGGCGGCATGATCGGCAACAACTCCTGCGGCGCGACGGCCCAGCGGACCGGCAAGGTCGTCGACAACATCCGGCGGCTGGAGGTGCTCACCTACGACGGAACCCGGTTCTGGTGCGGGGAAACGACCGACGAGGAGTACGCCGGCATCGAGCGCCGCGGCGACCCGCGCGCGGCGATCTACCGGCAGCTGCGGCGGCTGCGCGAGGAGTACGCCGACGAGGTCCGCCGCCGGTACCCGGACATCCCGCGTCGCGTGTCGGGCTACAACCTCGATTCCCTGTTGCCGGAGCACGGTTTCGACGTCGCCGGGCTGCTCGTCGGCAGCGAGTCCACTTTGGTCACCGTGCTGCGGGCCGAGCTGGAGCTGGTGCCCGTGCTGCCCGAGCGGACGCTGGTGGTGCTCGGCTACCCGGACATCGCGAAGGCGGCCGACGCCGTGCCGGCGATCCTTCCGCACGAGCCCGTCGCGCTGGAAGGCGTCGACCACAAGCTGATCCGCGACCAGCAGATCAAGGACATGAACCCGCAGGCACTGCGGGAAATGCCGGAGGGCCGCGCGTTCCTGATGGTCCAGTTCGCCGCGTCGACGCACGACGAAGCCGAGCGCCAGGCCCACAAGATGCTGGAGGCGCTGCGCGACACCGAGCACGAAGCCGACGTCGAATTCCTGGACGACCCCGCGCGCGAGAACGAGCTGTGGCAGGTCCGTGAAGCCGGGCTCGGCGCCACCGCGCACGTGCCCGGCAAAGCCGACACGTTCGAGGGCTGGGAGGACTCCGCCGTCGCGCCCGAGCGGCTCGGCGAGTACCTGCGGAAGCTGACCGCGCTCTACCGGGAGTTCGGGTACGCCGGCGACACCGGGCCGAGCCTGTACGGCCACTTCGGCCAGGGCTGCGTGCACACGCGGATCCCGTTCGACCTCTACAGCGCCGACGGCGTCGCGACCTACCGCCGGTTCATGGAGCGCGCCGCCGACCTCGTCGCCTCGCTGGGCGGCTCGTTCTCCGGCGAGCACGGCGACGGGCAGTCCCGCGGCGAGCTGCTGCCGAAGATGTTCGGCACCGACCTGGTGCGGGCGTTCGGGCAGCTCAAGGCCGTCTTCGACCCCGGGAACCGGATGAACCCCGGCAAGGTCGTCGCGCCGGCGCGGCTGGACGAGCACCTGCGCCTCGGCAGCGACTGGAGCCCGGCCGACCCGCAGGACCTGCACTTCCGGTTCCCCCACGACGGCGGCTCGTTCGCCCAGGCGACCAACCGCTGCGTCGGGGTCGGGCGGTGCCGGCAGCACACCACGAGCGGCGGTCAGGTGATGTGCCCGTCGTACCAGGTGACCGGCGAGGAAGAGCACTCGACGCGGGGCCGCGCGCGGCTGCTGTTCGAGATGCTGGACGGGCACGGCGACAGTCCCGTCTCCGACGGCTGGCGTTCTTCGGAGGTTCGCGAAGCGCTCGACTTGTGCCTGGCGTGCAAGGGGTGCAAGACGGACTGTCCGGCCAATGTGGACATGGCGACGTACAAGGCGGAGTTCCTGGCGCACCACTACGAGGGCCGCCCGTGGCGGCGGCCGCGGTCGGACTTCACGATGGGCTGGCTGCCCGCGTTCGCTTCGCTGGTGGGCCGGTTCCGCGCCGGGCGAGTCGTGAACGCGTTGACGCACGCGCCGGGGCTGTCCCGGCTGGCGACGCTCGCGGCGGGCGTCGAGAACCGCGAAGTTCCCTTGTTCGCCGGGGAAACACTGCGGCAGTGGTTCGCCCGGGGCGGGCCGTCCGGCACGGGGGCCCGCGGCACGGTGGTGCTGTGGCCGGACACGTTCACCAACTCGTTCCACCCGCACGTGGGTCAGGCGGCGGTCCGGGTCATGGAGGACGCGGGCTGGCGGGTGACGATGCCGCCGGCGGAGTCGTGCTGCGGGCTGACGTGGATCTCGACCGGACAGCTGGGCGTGGCCAAGCACATCCTGGCGCGCACGGTCCGTTCGCTGGCACCGCACTTGCACAGCGGCGGGCTGGTGGTGGGGCTGGAACCCGGCTGCACGGCGGTGTTCCGCTCGGACGCGGCCGAGCTGTTCCCGGGTGATCAGGACGTGCGGCGGTTGAGTGCGCAGACGGTGACGCTGGCCGAGCTGTTGACTGAGCATTCCCCCGGTTACCGGCCGCCGCGGGTCGCGGCCAAGGCGATCGCCCAAGTGCATTGTCATCAGCACGCGGTGATGGGGTGGGACGCCGACGCGCGGTTGCTATCCGCCGCCGGGGTCGATGCCGAGCAGCTGGATTCCGGGTGTTGCGGGCTGGCGGGGAACTTCGGGTTCGAGAAGGGACATTTGGGGGTGTCGGAGGCTTGCGCGGAACGCGTGTTGCTGCCGCGGGTGCGGTCGGCGGATCCGGAGACGGCGGTGCTGGCCGACGGGTTCAGCTGCCGGACCCAGCTGCACCAGCTGGACAGCGGGGGCCGGGAAGGGATGCATCTGGCGGAGCTGCTCGCGAGCGGATTGGCAGGGGCGGACGATGTCCCCCGGCCGCGGCGCGGAAAGGCGGCGATCGCGGCGGTCGGACTGGCCGCGGCGGCGGGCATTGCGATGGCGCGACGGAGGTCCCGATGACGCGTGGGATCGCAGCGGCGCGAATGGTCTGGGGTAGCGGAGTGCTGATCGCCTCGCGTTACCTGCCGGTTCCGCGGAAACTCGCGGTGGCGCTCGCCGCTCGCCACCTCGCACAGGGCGCGGCCACGCTGCGGCGCCCGGACGGCGTGGTCGCGCGGTGGGGCTGGACGGCCGACGCCGCCCACAGCGCGAGCATGCTCGGTCTGGCCGCGGTGTCACCCCGATGGCGGGCCGCGGCCTTGGCGAACGCGGTCGTCGCGGCCGTGTGGGCTCGTGCGGCCCGAATCCACACCGGAGAACGGAGGTAGTCATGTCCAGCACCCAAGTCGTCGTCGTGACCGGAGCCAGCGGCGGCATCGGCCGGGCCGTCGCGCGGGCCTTCGGGGCCCGGCACGCCCGCGTCGCCCTCCTGGCCCGTGGCGAAAAAGGCCTGCAAGAAGCCGCAGCCGACGTCACCGGCAATGGTGGCACCGCCCTCGAAATCCCCACCGACGTCGCCGATTTCGCTCAGGTCGAAGCCGCCGCCGAACGGGCCGAAAAGGAGCTCGGCCCCATCGATGTCTGGGTCAACGTCGCCTTCACCTCGGTCTTCGCGCCCTTCGCCGAAATCGAGCCCGACGAGTTCCGCCGCGTCACCGAAGTCAGCTACCTCGGCTACGTCCACGGCACCATGGCCGCCCTCAAGCACATGAAACCGCGCGACCGCGGCACCGTCGTCCAGGTCGGCTCGGCACTCGCCTACCGCGGAATCCCCTTGCAAAGCGCCTATTGCGGCGCGAAGCACGCCATCCAGGGCTTCAACGAATCCCTCCGCTGCGAGCTCCTGCACGAAGGCAGCCACGTCCGGACGACCATGGTGCAGATGCCGGCCGTCAACACGCCGCAGTTCTCGTGGGTCCTCTCGAAACTGCCCGACCACGCGCAGCCCGTGCCGCCGATCTACCAGCCGGAAGTCGCCGCGCGGGCCGTCGTGCACGCCGCCGACCACCCTCGCCGGCGCGAGTACTGGGTCGGTGGCAGCACCGTCGGGACGCTCGTCGCCAACGCCGTCGCCCCCGGCATCCTCGACCGCTACCTCGCCAAGACCGGCTACCAGTCCCAGCAAACCGGCGACGCGAAGCCCGCCGGCCAACCCGCCAACCTCTGGGCCCCGGCCGACCGGACCCGGGACTTCGGCGCGCACGGCGAGTTCGACGACGAGGCCACTCCGCGCAGCTTCCAGCTGTGGGCGAGCCGCCACCACGGCCTGCTCGCCGCCGGCGGGAGCGCGCTCGCCGCGACGGCGCTGGCGGTGTGGCGCCGAGCGCGGTCGTGACCGGCTTCGCCCCGCACGTCCTGCGGGAGTACGCCCTGCTGGCCGACGGCGAGCGCGGTGCCCTCTGCGGCCCGCGCGGCGACGTCGCGTGGCTCTGCGCGCCCGGCTGGTCCGACAGCGCGGTGCTGTCCTCGCTGATCGGCGGCACCGGCAGCTACACCGTGAGCCCGGCCGAAACCTGCGTCTGGGGCGGCTTCTACGAGCCCGGCACGCTGATCTGGCGCAACCGCTGGGTGACGACGTCGACCGCCGTCGAGTGCCGGGACGCCTTGGCCTACCCCGGGGATCCGCACCACGTCGTCCTGCTGCGCCGGGTGGAGGCGGTCGAGCGGGACGTCCGGGTGCGCGTCCGGCTCGACCTCGCCGACGGCTTCGGCCGCCGGTCGCTGCGTGAACTCCGCCGTCACGACGACGGCGTCTGGACCGGCCGCACCGGCGACCTGCGGGTGCGGTGGACCGGCGGCGGCGACGCGGTGCCCGGCGACGGCGGGCTGGGCTTCGAGCTGACCGTGCCCGCCGGCGGGCACCACGACCTCGTCCTCGAACTCGGCGACGGCCGCCTGCCGCAACCGGTCGACGTCGAATCCGCGTGGCTCGCGACCGAAACCGCCTGGCACCGGGCGGTTCCCGAGCTGGCCGGCACCGTCGCGCCCCGCGACGCGCGGCACGCGTACGCGGTCCTGCGCGGCCTGACCACCGGCGCGGGCGGCATGGTCGCCGCGGCCACGCTCGGCCTGCCGGAACGCTCGGAGGCCGGCCGCAACTACGACTACCGGTACGTCTGGCTGCGCGACCAGTGCTACGCCGGGCTCGCCGCGTCCGTCGACGACCCGCACCCGCTGCTCGACGACGCGCTGCGGTTCAGCACCGCCCGCGTCCTCGACCACGGCGACCGGCTGCTGCCCGCCTACCGCGCCGACGGGACCCCGCCGCCCGACGAGACGACGTTGAAGCTGCCCGGCTACCCCGGCGGCTCGGACGTCGTCGGCAACCACGTCGCCCACCAGTTCCAGCTGGACGCCCTCGGCGAGCTGTTGCAGCTGCACGCCGCCGCGGCCCGCCACGGCCGCTTCGACGGCGACGTCCAGCGCGCCTCCGACGTCGTCGTCCGGCTCGTCACCGAACGCTGGGACCGGCCGGAAGCCGGCGTCTGGGAGCTGGACGACGACTGGTGGACCCACTCGCGGCTGGCCTGCGTCGCGGGGCTGCACGCGCTGGCGCGGGAGGTGCCGGCGCACCGCGGCGGCGAGCTGTCCGGGCTGGCCGACAAGCTGCTGGCCGAGACGACGTCCCGGTGCCTCGACGCACGCGGGTTCTGGCGGCGCAGCCCTGCGCACCCCGGGACCGACGCGGCGCTGCTGCTGCCCCCGGTGCGCGGCGGCCTGCCCGCCGACGACCCGCGGACGCGCGCGACCCTCGACGCGGTCCGCGAAAACCTGACCGAAGACGGGTACGTCTACCGGTTCGCCCCCGACGGGCGGCCCCTCGGCGAGGCCGAAGGCGCGTTCCTGCTGTGCGGGTTCACGATGGCGCTGGCTTGCGCGCACCAGGGTGAGCGGGCCGAGGCGTTCCGCTGGTTCGAACGCAACCGGGCCGCGTGCGGGCCGCCGGGGCTGTTCGCCGAGGAGTACGACGTGCGGCAGCGGCAGCTGCGGGGGAACCTGCCCCAGGCGTTCGTCCACGCCATGCTCCTCGAGGCGGCCCAGCGGCTCACCTGACGGGGCTCCCCCGAACCGGTGACGCGGTTCGCGCATACTGGAAGGCGTCCTCGGCACCCGGAGGAGGCCAGTTGAGCGCACCCGCGGATCCCTTCGCGCACCCCGCGCTGTTCTACCGCGACGACGCCGAGTACCTGGCCGGAACCGTTCCGTTCGTGTGGTCCGGGCTCGCGGCCGGCGAGCCGGTCGCCGTCGCCGTGCCGGGCCGCAACCTCGAGCTGCTGCGCCGCGAGCTCGGCGCGGACGCCGGCCGGGTCCGGCTGCTGGACATGACCGAAGCCGGGCGCAACCCCGGCCGGATCATCCCGCGGGTGCTGCGGGCCTTCGCCGACGCTCACCCGGACGGCGCGGTGCGCATCATCGGCGAGCCGATCTGGGCCGGCCGGTCGGCCGTCGAGTACCCCGCGTGCGTGCAGCACGAAGCGCTGATCAACCACGCGTTCACCGGCCGGGACGCGACGATCCTGTGCCCGTACGACGTCTCGCGGCTCGACCCCGCCGCGCTGGCCGACGCCGAGGCGACGCACCCGGTCCTGATCGACGGCGCGGGCCACCGCGCCAGCACCGCGTACGCGCCGGACGACGTCCTCGCGCGCTACAACCGGCCGCTGCCACCGGGTCCCCCGGCGGACCGCGTGGTCGAGTTGCCGAATACGACGGACCTTGCGGCGGCCCGGGCCGTGGCCCACGCCCAGGCCGCGGCCGGCGGGCTGACCGACGACCAGATCGCCGACGTCGAGGTGGTCGTGACGGAGCTGCTGTCCAACTGCGTCGAGCACGGCGGCGGCACGGGCACGGTCCGGCTGTGGAGCGAAGACGGCGAGTTCGTCTGCGAGGTCCAGGACAGCGGCACCCTGGCCGACCCGCTGGCGGGCCGCCACCCGGCCACGCCCGAGCAGCCCCGAGGCCGCGGGCTGCTGCTGGTCAACTACCTGGCCGACCTGGTCCGCCTGCACACCGGCGACCACGGCACCACGTTCCGCGCGTACTTCCGCGCCTGAGCGGCGGTCAGGGCAGGCCGGCGAGCTCGGCCAGCAGCGTCATGTGGTGCTCGAAGTACTCCGCACGCGCCCGGACCATGTCGTCGAGGCGGTGGAAGACCTCGAAGTTGACCTGGCCGAACAGGTGCGTCCAGGCCAGCAGCGCCCGGTCCAGGCGCTCCTCCGAGAGGTCGCCCGCCTGCTCGTCGACCAGGCGGCGCAGGTCGGCGCGGACCGGGCCCGGCACCGGCGGCCCGGCCGGGACGTCCGGCGCCTCGGCGACGATGGCCGCGAGCAGGAGGATCACTTTCGACGCGGGGGCCACGGTGTCCGGCGGTGCCGCGTAGCCGGGGACGGGGTTGCCGTAGAGCAGGCCGTACTCGGCCGGGTGCGCGAGCGCCCACGACCGGACCGCGTGGCACGTCGCCAGCCACCGGCCGCGCAGGTCCTCGCGCGGGAGCGCGGCTTCGGCGGCGGCCGCCGCGTCGCCCAGCCCGTCGTAGGCGTCGATGATCAACGCCGTCAGCAGCGCGTCGCGGCTCGGGAAGTACCGGTACAGCGCCGAAGCGACGATGCCCATGTCCCGCGCCACGGCCCGCAGCGACAGGTTCGCGCCCTCTTCGGCGAGGCGCCGGCGGGCGACTTCCTTGATCTCCTGGTGCATCTCCGAGCGGACCCGGGCACGCAGCGACGAGGCGGACACGGCCCCAGTGTCGCACAGGCGAGAACACTGTTCTTGACTCGGCGACGCCGGATCTCGTACGGTGTTCTCATCCGAGAACAGTGTTCTCTCACTGGGGGTTTTCATGGCTCTGCACGTCATCGTCGGCGCCGGTCCGGTCGGCGCGGCCACCGCGCGCCTGCTCGCCGCCCGGGGCGACGAGGTCCGCTTGCTCAGCCGGCGTGGCGGCGGCTCGGCCGTCGAAGGCGTCCGGCTCGTGGCCGCGGACGCGACCGACGCCGCCACGCTCGCGCGGCACACGGCCGGCGCGGCCGCGCTCTACAGCTGCGCCGGGCCGGCGTACCACCGCTGGCCCACCGACTGGCCCCCGCTGGGCGCGGCGCTGCTGCACGCGGCCGAAGCGAGCGGCGCGGTGCTGGTCACGACGGGAAACCTGTACGCGTACGGCGCGGTCGACGCCCCGATGACCGAGCAGTTCCCCCTGCGCCCGAATTCGGTGAAGGGCGAGGTGCGGGCGAAGCTCTGGACCGACGCGCTGGCGGCGCACGAAGCGGGCCGGCTCCGCACGGCCGAGGTCCGCGGATCGGACTACCTCGGCGCGGGCGCGCTCTCGGCGTTCACGGCGCTGGTACTGCCGAAGGTCCTGGCCGGCAAGCGCGCGGCGGCCCCGGCCGACCTCGACGCACCGCACAGCTGGACGTACGTCGGCGACGTCGCCCGCGCGCTGGTGGCGGTCGCGGGGGACGAGAGCGCGTGGGGCAGGCCGTGGCACGCACCGACGCCACCACCGATGTCGGTGCGCGACTTGGCGACGCGGGCGGCGGAGCTGGCGGGAGTCCCGGCGGCCCGCGTGACGACGATGCCCCGGATCGCGCTGCGGCTGGCGGGGGTGTTCGACGCGACGGCGCGGGAGATGCCGGAGGTCGAGTACCAGCTGAGGGGACCGTTCGTGCTGGATTCCTCGGCGGCGACGGCGAAGTTCGGCATCGAGCCGACATCGACGGACGCCGCCCTGCGGGAGACGATCGAAGGCTTGCGCGGCGTGACCGGCGAAAGTGTCGCGACGCGATGACGGTCGAGACCAGTCACCCGCGCGGTGGCGAGCAATCCGATGCGGTCGAATGCGGGCCGAACGGGGTGAGCCATCTCCGGTTCGCACCCTGATCCGGTCCGAGGTAGGCGCGGCGTGAACAGGGAGCTGCCGGGCCGGCCGCGGGATCTGCTCGGCGCGGCCTTCCACACCCGGCTCCCGGGCAGCGCCGGATCAGCCGCCGAGGCGAGCTGCAGTGCGAAGACGTTCCACTGCCCCATCGCACGCCGCTCAGCCTGCTACCCTCCACACCTTAGGCGAGCCTCACCTAACTGGAGGATCGATGGCCCGGCAGAACCTGACCGCCACGCGGATCAAGCCCGACACCGCCGAGCTGCTCACCCTCCGCGTCCTGCGCCGGGAACGGATCTCCCCGCACTTCTCGCGCGTCACCCTCGGGCAGGACGATGTCCAAGCCTTCACCCCCATGGGTTTCGACCAGTGGTTCCGCCTCTTCATCCCGGTCGCCGAGAACTCGCTGTCCCGGCTCCCGCGGACGCTCAACGCCCTCTCCTACGCCAAGTACCTGACCATCGCCAAGACCAGCCGGCCCGTGCTGCGCAACTACACCGTCCGCGCCTACCGGCCGCTCGGGCCGGACGGTCCCGAACTCGACGTCGACTTCGTCCTCCACGGCGAGGGACCGGCGGGGACCTGGGCGCAGAAGTGCGCACGCGGGGACGCCGTCGCCGTCCTCGACGAAGGGATCGGCTTCAACCCGGCCCCCGGCAAGAACCACTTCCTGCTCGTCGCCGACGAATCCGGGCTGCCGGCCATCGCCGGCGTCCTCAAGTCGCTGCCACACGCCGCCACCGGGCACGCCCTCATCGAACTCCCCGGCGACGAAGACCGGCAGGACCTCGAGGCCCCGCCGGGGGTCGAGGTCACCTGGCTTCCGCGGGCGCGCGGAACCGCGCCCGGGCACACCGCCCTCGCCGCCGCTCAAGCTCTGCGCACGCCCGAAGAACCGACACACGCCTGGGTCGTCGGCGAGTCCGGCCTGGCCGTGAACCTCCGCCGGCACTGGGTGCGCGCCGGGATCCCGAAGAACGACATCATGTTCTGCGGGTACTGGAAGGCCCGCTAGTTCGGGATCTCCGTCGCCCGCTCCCAGCCCGACGGCAGCGGGCTCAGGTTCAGCGCGTGGTCGAGGCCACTGCCCGCCAGGGCCCGGCGCACCACGCGGTTGTCGCCGGTGACGATCCGGAGGGTGGTGTTCTCGCGGACCGTCCGGACGTGGATGTCCGCGAGCACGGAAAGCCCGGCCGAGTCCAGGAAGTCGACCTCGGAGAGGTCGAGCACCAGCGTCGGGAACCGCCGGTGCGCCCAGGTGGCGAGGACGGAACCGAGCTCGGCGGCGCTGTCCTCGTCGAGCGCGCCGCTGATCCGGACCATCACCGCTCCGAAGTACGGCCGGATGACCTTGATGGCGGAGGAACTGCGTTCCTCGCGTTGAGACGGCACGGGAATCGCCGTCGCGGGGTGCTGCACGACCAACATCTCTACGCCTTCAGTCGCGGATGGCGTTCGAGCGGTGTCCACTGCCCGCTCGAACGCCGGCAAGTCTGGGGGAAGGGCGGCTGCTCCTGAACCGCACCTACGCAGCCTAGTACTTGATCCAAACGGCGCAACCCCGCCAACGGCCGAACCGAAGGTGAACGACTGTCGGCCGAAAGCGCGTCTTCCCGGCGTAGGCACCAAAACCCGCTTCCGGGCGGCCCGCCCTTGACAGCCCGTGCGGGTGACGGTCATGCTCGGGGGTATCTCAGGGTTCCTGACATAGGAGGTGCGCGGCATGACCCTCGGCCCGGCCGACTTCGGCCTCGGCAGCTGGCCCGCGCGCCGGGCCCGGATCTCCCCCGGGCGCACCGCGCTCGTCCAGCCCGGCCGCACGCGCACCTACGCCGGGCTCGCCGAGCGCCTCGAACGGCTGGCCGGCGCGCTCGCCCGGCTCGGTATCCGGCCCGGTGACCGCGTCGCGTACCTCGGTGTCAACGACGTCACCGTCTTCGAGACGCTCTTCGCCACCGCCCGCCTGGGCGCGCTCTTCGTGCCGCTCAACTACCGGCTCTCCCCCGCCGAGATCCGCTACATGCTCGAAGACAGCGGCGCTTCGGTGCTCGTGCACAGCCCCGACACCGACGCCCTGGTCGACGGCCCGCTGCCGGAAACGTTGCGGCACGTCGTCGCGACGGACCCGGCGACGTGCCCGGCGGGCGGGCTGGACTACGAAGCCGAACTGGCCGCCGCCGGGGATCCGCCGATCGCCGGGATCCAGCTCGACGACCCGTGCCTGCTGCTCTACACCTCCGGCACCACCGGCCGGCCGAAGGCCGCGGTCCTCACCCACGGGAACCTCACCTGGAACACCGTCAACCAGCTCGCCCACCTCGACGTCCTCGGCACCGACCGGGCGCTGTGCATCGCGCCGCTGTTCCACTGCGTCGGGCTGGGCCAGATCACGCTGCCGACGCTGCTCAAGGGCGGCAGCGTGGAACCGGTGGCGAAGTTCGACCCCGGCACGATCCTCGGCCGGATCGGCGAGGCGGGCATCACGAGCTTCTCCGCCGTCCCCACCATGCTGGAACTGCTGTGCCGCCACGAAGACTGGGAGCGCACGGACCTGAGCTCGCTGACGTGCGTGCTCTACGGCGGCTCGCCGGTCGCCGAACGCGTCGCCCGCGCGTGGCTCGACCGCGGCGTGAAACTCCTCCAGGGCTACGGCATGACCGAGGCCGCCCCCGGCGTCTCGATGGCGACCCACGAGGGCACGCTCGACCACCCCGTCGCCGCCGGCGTGCCGCATTTCTTCACCGACGTGGCCGGCTTGAGCCCCGACCTCACCCCCGAGCCGCTGTCCGGGACGCCCGCGGAGCTGCTGGTGCGCGGCCCGCACGTCTTCGGCGGCTACTGGAACCGGCCGGAAGAATCGAAAGCGAGCTTCGTCGACGACGGCTGGTTCCGGACCGGAGACGTCGTCAAGGTCGACGAGGACGGCTGGGCCCACGTCGTCGACCGCGTCAAGGACATGATCATCTCCGGCGGCGAGAACGTGTACCCGGCCGAGATCGAAGCCGTCGCGGTCCGGCTCGACGCGGTCGGCGACTGCGCGGTCGTGGGCGTGCCCGACGAGCGCTGGGGCGAGGTCGGCGCGGCCTTCGTCGTCCGCCGGGCCGGCGCGGAACTCGACGAAGCCGCCTTCCGCGCCCACCTCGAACAGCACCTCGCCCGCTACAAGATCCCGAAGCACATCCGGTTCACCGACGCCCTGCCCCGCAACGCCACCGGCAAGATCCGCCGCGTCGAACTCCGCGCGCGGGCCGCCGAAGCCTTCCCGAACGGACCCGCATGACCACCGCTCTGCTGCCCCCGTCCCTGCGCCTCGAGCTGCACGACGACGTCGCCGTGCTGCGGCTGGCCCGGCCCGAAAAGCGCAACGCCCTCGACGACGCCACCGTGCTCGGGCTCGAAGCGTTCTTCGGCGCCCCGCCCCGCGGGATCAAGGCCGTCGTGCTCGACTGCGTGGGCGAGCACTTCTCCGCCGGGCTGGACCTGTCCGAGCTGACCGAGCGCGACACGTTCGAAGGCCTGGAGCACTCGATGATGTGGCACCGCGCCTTCGAGCGGCTCGAACGCGGGCGCGTCCCGGTCGTCGCCGTGCTCCGGGGCGCGGTCGTCGGCGGCGGCCTGGAACTGGCGGCGGCCGCGCACATCCGCGTCGCCGAGCCCTCGGCGTTCTACGCGCTGCCCGAAGGCCAGCGCGGCCTGTTCGTCGGCGGCGGCGCGTCGGTGCGGGTGCCGCGGCTGATCGGCGCGCACCGGATGGCCGACATGATGCTCACGGGCCGCGTCCTCGACGCCGACGAAGGCCACGCCGCCGGGCTGTCGCACTACCGCGTCGACGACGGCTCCGCGCACGCGCTCGGCCTGGCCCGCAAGATCGCCGGGAACTCCCCGATCACGAACTTCGCCGTCCTGCAGGCGCTTCCTCGCATCGCCGAGGCCAACCCGGCCGAGGGCTACCTCCTGGAGGCGCTGATGGCCGCCGTCGCCGGCGGCAGCGCCGAAGCCAAGGAACGGATGCAGGCGTTCCTGGACAAGCGCGCCGGGAAGGTCGGCCGATGACGTCCGAAATCGGCCGGTACCTGGAGTGGCTCGCCCGAGAGCGCGGCCACGTCTTCGACGGCTACGCCTCGCTGCACCGCTGGTCGGTGACCGACCTCGACGGCTTCTGGGCGTCGATCAAGGACTTCTTCGGCGTCCGCTTCCACTCCCCGGAGAGCGCGGTCGTGCCGGACCGGCGGATGCCGGGCACCGAGTGGTTCCCCGGCGCGACCCTCAACTACGCCGAACACGCCCTCGGCGGCCCGCCGGACGAGGTCGCCGTCATCGCGTGTTCCCAGACGCGGGACCGCGTCGAGCTGACCTGGGACGAGCTGCGCGACCAGGTGGCGAGGGCCCGCGCGGGCCTGCGCCGGCTCGGCGTCGGACGGGGTGACCGGGTCGTCGCGTACCTGCCGAACATCCCCGAAACCGTCGTCGCCCACCTGGCGGCCGCGAGCCTCGGCGCGGTCTGGGCGTCCTGCGCGCCCGAGTTCGGCGCCCGCTCGGTCGTCGACCGGTTCGGGCAGATCGAGCCGCGTGTGCTGCTGACCGTGTCCGGCTACCGCTACGGCACCAAGGACGTCGACCGCCGCGCCGAAGTCGCCGAGATCCGGGCCGGCCTGCCGACCGTCGAGCACGTCGTCCACGTCCCCTACGGCGAGCACGACCTCCCGGACACCCTCGCCTGGAACGAGCTGTTGACCGAGAGCGAGCCCGGGTTCGAGCCGGTCGGCTTCGCCCACCCGCTGTGCGTGCTGTTCTCCTCCGGCACCACCGGCAAGCCGAAGGCGATCGTGCACGGCCACGGCGGGATCCTCCTCGAACACCTCAAGAACCACGGCCTCAGCTGGGACCTGCGCCCCGGCGACCGGATCCTGTGGTTCTCCACCACCGCCTGGATGATGTGGAACGCGCTGGTCTCGGGGCTGCTCACCGGCGCGTCGATCGTGCTGGTCGACGGCAACCCGCTGCACCCGGACCTCGGCTGGCAGTGGCGCCTGGCCGCCGAGACCCGCGCGACGCTGATGGGTGCGAGCCCCGGCTTCCTGATGGCGTGCCGGAAGGCGGGCCTCGACCCGGCCGCGTCCTACGACCTCTCCGCGCTGCGCCAGCTCGGCGCGGCCGGCAGCCCGCTGCCCGCCGAGGGCTACCACTGGGTGCGGGACGTCTTCGGGCCGGACGTCCTGCTCAACGTCGGCAGCGGCGGCACCGACGTCTGCAGCGGGATCGTGCAGGGCGGCCCGCTGCAGCCGGTCGTCGCCGGCGAAATCTCCGGGCCCTGCCTCGGGGTCGACGCGAAGGCGTTCGACGAGCACGGCACCGAGGTCGTCGGCGAGCTGGGCGAACTGGTGATCACCGCGCCGATGCCGTCGATGCCGATCGGGTTCTGGGGCGACGACACCGGTGCGCGCTACCGCGACACGTACTTCGCCACGTATCCGGGCGTCTGGCGCCACGGCGACTGGATCCGGTTCTCCCCCGAAGGCAGCTGCGTGATCGCCGGCCGCTCGGACGCCACCCTCAACCGCGGCGGCGTCCGGCTCGGCACCGCCGAGTTCTACGCCGTCGTCGAGGAGCTGCCGGAGGTCGACGACTCGCTCGTCGTGCACCTGGAAGACCCGGCGGGCGGCAACGGCGACCTCCGCCTCTACGTCGTCCTCCGGGACGCCGTCCTGGACGCACCGCTGCGCGAGAAGATCGTGGCGGCGTTGAAGAGCGCGCTGTCCCCACGGCACGTGCCGGACGCGATCACCGCCGTCCCGGTGATCCCGCGCAACCGCACCGGGAAGAAACTGGAGCTGCCCGTGAAGAAACTGCTGCTCGGCGCCCGGGCCGAGGACGTCGTCGGCACCGGCGTCCTGGCCGATCCCACCGCGCTCGACCACTTCCGGGCATGAGCACCGTCGCGGTCGTCGGCACCGGCGTGATCGGCGTGAGCTGGGCGAAGCTCTTCCTCGCCCACGGTCTCGACGTCGTCGCCACCGATCCGGCACCCGGTGCCGAGGAGCGGTTGCGAAGTGCACTCGACGACACGGAACGGCTGCGGTTCGTCGCCGAGCCCGGCGAAGCGGCCGCCGCCGCGGACTTCGTGCAGGAGAACGGTCCCGAGCGCGAAGACGTCAAGCACACCCTGTTCGCCGTCCTCGACGAGGCCGCGCGGCCGGACGTGGTCCTGGCGAGCAGCTCGTCCGGCCTGCTGCCCAGCGCCATCGCCCGCGGCTGCCCGCGCCACCCCGAGCGGGTCGTCGTCGGGCACCCGTTCAACCCGCCGCACCTGATCCCGCTCGTCGAGGTCGTGCCCGGCCGCGACA
Source organism: Amycolatopsis sp. NPDC098790 (assembly GCF_044759945.1). Classification (NCBI taxonomy): domain Bacteria; kingdom Bacillati; phylum Actinomycetota; class Actinomycetes; order Pseudonocardiales; family Pseudonocardiaceae; genus Amycolatopsis; species Amycolatopsis sp. NPDC098790. Next base: position 38,803 of record NZ_JBIWAI010000009.1, on the reverse strand, counting down.
CCGCGCCCGGGGTCGTCGACCGGGCCGTGGCGTTCTACACCTCGGTCGGGAAGCGGCCGATCCGCCTGGCGCGCGAGGTGCCCGGCCACGTCGCGAACCGGCTGCAGGCCGCGCTCTGGCAGGAGGCGTACTCGCTGGTGGAACGCGGCATCGCGACGGTCGCCGACATCGACACCGCCATCGCCAACGGGCCCGGCCTGCGCTGGGCGGTGCTCGGCCCGTTCGTCAACCAGCACCTCTCCGGCGGCGCGGGCGGGCTCGCGCACGTCCTCGCGCACCTCGGGCCGCCGACGGAAGAGTGGTGGCGCGACCTCGGCCGCGTCCACCTGACCCCGGAACTGGCCGAAACGCTCGTCGCCGGCGTCGACGCCGAACTGGCAGGCACCGACGACCGATCCCTGGCCGCCGCCCGCGACGCCGTCCTGAACCAGCTGCTGGCCGCCAAGGCCGCGCAGCCCGACCTGCCCTGAGCACCGGAGACCCCCGTGGACCTTTCCGCACTGACCGCCATCGACGTCCACACCCACGTCGAACAGGACGGGCACGGCTGCTTCGCCCTCGACCAGGAGCTGCTGGACGCCTCGGCGAAGTACTTCCGCGCCGACCAGGACCGCACGCCGACGGTGGCCTCGATCGCCGAGCACTACCGGGCGCGGAACATGGCCGCCGTCGTCTTCACGGTCGAAGCACCGGCCGCGACCGGGCACCCCGCGCTCTCGAGCGAGGAGATCGCCGACGCGGCGGCCGAGCACGCCGACGTGCTCATCCCGTTCGGCTCGGTCGACCCGCACGCCGGCAAGGCCGCCGTGCACCGCGCGCGGCGCCTGGTCGCCGAGCACGGTGTCCGCGGCTTCAAGTTCCACCCGAGCCTGCAGGCGTTCGAGCCGAACGACGTCCGGTACTACCCGCTGTACGAGGCGATCCAGGAGCTGGGCGTCCCGGCGCTGTTCCACACCGGGCAGACCGGGATCGGCGCCGGCCTGCCGGGCGGGCACGGCATCAAGCTGCGCTACTCGAACCCGATGCTCCTCGACGACGTCGCCGCGGACTTCCCCGGCCTGACGATCATCCTGGCCCACCCGTCGGTGCCGTGGCAGGACGAGGCGATCTCGGTCGCGACGCACAAGGCGAACGTGTACATCGACCTCTCCGGCTGGTCGCCGAAGTACTTCCCGCCGCAGCTGGTCCGCGCGGCCAACTCGCTGCTGAAGCGCAAGGTGCTGTTCGGCTCGGACTTCCCGGTGATCACCCCGGACCGGTGGCTCGCCGACTTCGCGGCCCTCGACCTGAAGGACGAGGTGCGCCCGCTGATCCTGAAGGACAACGCCGTCCGGGTACTCGGCCTGGGCTGAACGTTTGTCCGGTCCGTCCCCGGGCACCCGCAGGTTCTGGCGGACTTGCGGACGGAGGCGGACGTCGTGGCGGAGGGTGACGTGCACACCTACTTCGAGGACGGGCTGTGGAAGAACCGCGTCGAAGGTGGCACCCGGGCATCCAACACCTCGCCCCGCCGGACCGACGCCGTGCTCTCCGGCCGGCTGATCGCGAAGAAGCGGAAAGTCGGGCACGTGGTCCACACGCCCGAGGGCGACGTGGAGACCGAGCGCGACTTCCGGCCGCGCGTCAAGCGTCCACATTAGACGAAGACCCGCCTCCGCCCGGCGAAGGCTGGGGGTGACCTGCGAGCGGAGGCGGGAGCCTGTACCCGTTACAACGCAGGGGAAACAGTGGTGTTCCCCGACGTGACGCGGGCCTCAGCGGCGGGCCAGCACGGCCCACACGGTCTTGCCGCCGGACCGGCACCGGCTGCTCCCCCACGTCTTCGCGACCTTGGCGACCATCCGCAGGCCGAGTCCCGTCTCGGTGAGGTCCAGCCCTTCCCGGACGACGGCGGGGCGCGAGCTCTCGTCGGTCACCTCGACCGACAGCCGCCCGCGGCGCAGCTCCAGCCGCAGCCGGGGCGCCGAATCCGTGTGCCGCAGCGTGTTTTCGACGAGCTCGTTCGCGATCAGCTCGGCGTCCTCGGCGAGTTCGGGCACGCGCCACTCGGCGCAGGTGCCCCGGACGAACTCGCGGGCGAGCGCGGAGGTGTGCGCGGACCGGACCAGCACCCGCCGCGCCCGTTTCCCCGCGGGGCGCCTCAACGCGGCTTCGGCCGCGGCGACGTCGGCGTACACGGGAACCCGCGCGCCGGCCAGCACCGCCCGCTGCTCGGGCCGCGCGGTCACGAGGGCGAAGGGCACCGCGGGCCAGTCGCCGACCCGCAGCGCGACCAGCGCGAACACCCGCAGCAGCTCGGGGTCGCCCAGTGCGAGGCGCTCGATGTCGACGAGCACGGCGCCCTCGGCGTCGGCGGCGAGCTCGAGCAGGCTGTCGCGCAGCCGCGGGTAGGTCGTCCGGTCGAGCACGCCGAGGACGGAAGCGGTGGCGGCCGAGCCCGCCGGGGAAACCAGCCACACGGAATTGTGCCGGGCGAGCACCGGGACCACCTCCTGGTGAAAGGACTCCGGATCGGATATCCGGTCACGGAGCACTCAAACGGCGGATTTCCGGTTGACCGGGCCGCACGGGGGAACCCGCGCGGACCGGAAGGGAGACGACCTTGTTCCGTCACACGAAACTGCTGCAGTTCGAAGCCAAACCCGAGAAGCCGGACCCCGTGTACGCCCACAAGCTGCAGGAGCTCATCGGCGGCGCGTTCGGCGAAATGAGCGTGACGATGCAGTACCTGTTCCAGGGCTGGAACTGCCGCGTCGAAGGCAAGTACAAGGACCTGATCATGGACACGGCGACCGAGGAGATCGGGCACGTCGAAATGCTCGCCACCATGGTCGCGCGGTTGCTCGAAGGCGCTCCGGCGACGGTCACCGCCGAAGCCGTCAAGGACCCGGTGCTGGCCGCGACGATCGGCGGGATGGACGTCCAGCAGGCCATCGTCGCCGGCGGCGGCGCGCTCCCGGCCGACAGCAACGGCACCCCGTGGAACGGCAAGTACATCGTCGCGTCCGGCAACCTGCTCGCCGACTTCCGCGCGAACGCCGCCGCCGAAGCACAGGGCCGCCTGCAGACCGCGCGGTTGTACAACATGACCGACGACCCGGGCGTCAAGGCGATGCTGAAGTTCAACCTGGCCCGCGACACCGTGCACCAGAAGCAGTGGCTGGCGGCCATCGAAGAGCTGGAAGCCGACGGGCTCGAAGGCCCGATCGCGCCGACCGCGTTGTTCGACGAAGAGGACCAGACGCACAACCGGACGATCTGGCACCTGTCCGACGGCCCGGACGGCGCCAAGGGCGCGGCCTGGACCGCCGACCTCGAGTACCTCGTGGACCCGGAACCGCTGGGCGGCCCGGGAACCGCGCCGAAGCCGGATCCCGCGCTGTACGCCACCGCCACGGCGGAATCGTCGGCGCACGCACCGGCCGACGGCGACGTCGAGACGTTCTACGACGGGGAAGTCTGGAAGAACAAGGTCGTCGGCAACTCGCGGGCGTCGGGCAGCGCCGAGAAGAAGGCGGACGCGGTGGCGGCGGCCCGGAAGCTGGCGATCAAGCGCGGCACGGCCCACTTCATCCACACGAAGGACGGCCGGATCGGCGAGCGCCGCACCTACCCGCGCGCCCACTGACCGGCGCGGGCTCGACGACGTGAACGACTCGTTCAGCGCGCCGGACGTCCTGAACGAGTCGTTCAGGACGGTGCTCGGCCCGGGGCGCTTCCTCCGTTCGGGCGAAACCCGGGCAAACCCGGCAGCCGGTGCGGGGAACCGCGTTTGCCGGGCCCGGCAAAGGGCATGCCGCCCGGGCGCGGCCCCCGGCCGAGGGCCCGTCCCATCCGAATCGGAGGAACCACCATGGCATCGACGGAGACCGCCGTCCGGCGGACCCCGCGCCAGCTGCTCGCGGCGATCGTGGGAGTGGTTTTCCTGCTGGTCGGCGTGCTGGGGTTCATCCCCGGCGTGACGACGAACTACGACATGCTCACCGGCGCCGGGCACCACTCCGGGGCGCTGCTGCTCGGGATCTTCAACGTCTCGATCCTGCACAACATCGTCCACCTGGCGTTCGGCGTGGCCGGGCTCGCGCTGGCGCGGACCGCGAGCGGCGCCCGGGCGTTCCTCGTCGGCGGCGGCGTGATCTACCTGGTGCTGTGGCTCTACGGCCTGGTGATCGACCAGGACAGCGCGGCCAACTTCGTCCCGGTCAACACGGCCGACAACTGGCTGCACTTCGGCCTGGGCGTCGGCATGATCGCGCTCGGCCTGATCCCGCTGCGCGCGACCCGCAGCCCGATCGCCGACTCGCGGTGAGGCCGCCGGGGCCGGGCGGGCTTCACGGCCGCCCGGCCCGGCTGCCCGCGTAAGCCCGTTCCCGCACCGCCGCCAGCCACTCCGGCGCCACCTCGAGCCCCTCGGGCCGGTTGAGCATCGGATCGAACGCCGGCGCGTCTCCCCCGACCTCCGAGAGGGTCAGCTCCGCGCTGTCGCACCACCGACCGTCCTCCCGGCCGGTCCGCAGCACGAACTCCAGGCCGCCCGCCGCCACCACCGCTTCGAGTGACGCGTCCAGCCGCGGCGAATCCGCCGACGCCCACGCCCCCAGCCAGATCAGCCGGTCCGCGCGGCGGTACGGCACCAGGCTGCTGTAGGCGCCGCCGGTCCACGTCGCCGCCGGGCGGGGCAGCATCCGGCCGACGTGGCCGCTGCCGGACGTCGTCAGGGTGAGGTCCCACGGCCCGCCGCCGCGGCCCGCGCCGGGGACGCGCACCGCCAGACCGAGCGCGTCCGGGAGCCGGCCCGGCGTGCCCGCGCCCTTGGACAGCCGCGCGACGACGGCCGTCGGTTCGGCCGGCCACGGCAGGTCGTCGTCGACAGGACGCAGTTCGCCGCGCAGTACCAGTCCGGCCGGGTGGAACGCGCGGGCGCGGCGCAGGGAGGCCAGCCCCCGGAAGCCGAGCGCCACCAGACCGGTCAACGGTCTTCGGTCGCTTCGCGCTCGGCCGCGTCGCGGTCGTCCGGCGTCGTCATGTGTAGGTCCTTTCACCTCGGGTACCCGCAACGGCGATACCCACCCGGCACCCGCCGAAACCCGAGGAGCCCACCATCGCCACCGCGGTCCTGTTCGACGTCGACGGCACGCTCGTCGACTCCAACTACCTCCACGTCCACGCCTGGCGGCGGGCCTTCCACGAGCTGGACCGGAAGGTCGACTCCTGGCGCGTGCACCGCGCGATCGGCAAGGGCTCCGGCAAGCTGCTGAGCACCCTGCTGGGCGACGAGGACGCCGAGCGCGTCGGTGACGAGGCGAAGGACCTGCACAGCCGCTTCTACCTGGAGACCGCCGAGCTGCTGCGGCCGTTCGCCCAGGCCCCGGAGCTGGTGCGGGCGCTGGCCGCGAAGGGCGTGCGGGTGGTCTTGGCGACGTCGGCGGGTCCGGACGAGCTGGATGTGCTCCGCAAGACCCTCGACGTCGACGACGTCGTGAAGGACATCGTCGCCGGTTCGGACGTCGAATCGACGAAGCCGGACCCGGAACCGGTGCAGGTGGCCCTGGAGAAGGCGGGCACGACACCGGAGGACACGATCTTCGTCGGCGACGCGGTCTGGGACGTCCGGGCCGCGACGAAGGCCGGTGTGCGCACGATCGGCGTGCTGTCGGGCGGGGTCAGCGCGGCCGAACTCGAAGAAGCGGGCGCGATCGCGACGTACGACGACGTCGCCGCGCTGCTGGCCGACCTCGAGAAGAGCCCGTTGGCGAAGCTGTTCAGCTGACCTTGCGCGCCACCAGCCGTTCGACCAGCCCCAGCTTGAACCGCTCCTGCCGCTCGATCGGCATCCCGAGCGCCTCCACCAGCTTCAGCGGGCGGCGCCGGAAGTGCTCGCCCGCCAGTGGGACGCTCGCCAGCTCGACCAGCCACTGAGCCGCCCGGACCACGGCGGCCGAGCCGGCCACGTGGTCGACCAGGATCAGCCGGCCGCCCGGGCGCAGGACGCGGCGCATCTGCGCAACCGCCGCCGCGGGGTCGGGGATCGCGCAGAGGCCGAACGTGCACACCGTCGTGTCGAACGACGCGTCCGCGAACGGCAGCTCGTGCGCGCTGCCCTGCCGCAACGTCACCTCGCGGCCGAGTTCGCGAGCGCGTGCCCGGGCGATCTCCAGCATCCCGGCGCTGAGGTCCAGCCCGGTGAGCGTCACCCCGGCCGGGTACCAGGGCAGGTTGAGCCCGGTGCCGACGGCGACCTCCAGCACCTCGCCGGTCGCCTGCCCGCAGGCCCACTCCCGCGAGTCGCCGAAGAGGCGGCGGTCCCAGACGCCCATCTCCGCGTCGTAGGTCGCCGACTTGCGGTCCCAGTACCGGTTCCACCGCTGCGCCTTCGTCATGCCCCCCAGCGAAGCACGAACCGGCCCGGGATCGGGTGCTCCCGGGCCGGTCCCGCTCAGCCGAACATGCCGGGCTCGTAGGAGCCGCCCTTCTGGTGCACGATCACCGCGAGCCGGTTCGCCGAGTTCATCTGGGCGACCAGCGCGACCAGCGCGGCGGTCCGGTCGTCGTCGTAGTGCTCGCGCACCGCCGCCCAGGTTTCGTCGGAGACGCCCGGGGCGCCGTCGGCGATGCGGGTGCCCTCCTCGGCCAGCGCCAGCGCGGCCCGCTCGGCCTCGCCGAACACGGTGGCCTCGCGCCAGGCGGCGACGAGGTTGATCCGCACGGCGGACTCCCCGGCGGCGGCCAGCTCCTTCGTGTGGATGTCGACGCACCACCCGCAGCCGTTGATCTGGCTGACGCGCAGCGACACCAGCTCCTGCGTGACCTTCGGCAGCGGCGACTGGACGATCGCCAGGCTCGCGGTGCCGAACCGCTTGGCGAACTTCGCGCCGATCTCGTTGTCGGTCAGGGCGAAACGGGGTTCCATGGTTCCTCACTTCGGGGTCGCGGAACGGTCGGCCAGGAGATGCCGGCGGACCCCGGTCCCGTGACAGTGACCACCGTCACGGTCACACGCGGGCCGCGGCCGGCATCTGGTGGGAAACTCCATCCGACGCTGCTTGAGGAGCCCCCATGGCCGACCCCGCGACCGAGGCGTTCCTCGCCCACCGGAACCTGCTGTTCACCGTCGCCTACCAGATGCTCGGCTCGGCCGCCGACGCCGAAGACGTCCTGCAGGAGACGTGGCTGCGCTGGGCGGGCGTGGACCGCGCCGCCGTGCGCGACGAGCGGGCGTACCTGGTCCGGATCACGACGCGCCTGGCGCTGATGCGGCTGCGGACCCTGGGCCGGCGCAAGGAGTCCTACGTCGGGCCGTGGCTGCCCGAGCCGTTGCTGACCGCACCGGACGTCGCCGAGGACGTCGAGCTGGCCGAGAGCGTCTCGATGGCGATGCTGCTGGTGCTGGAGACGCTGACCCCGGCCGAGCGCGCGGTGTTCGTGCTGCGCGAGGTGTTCGCGCTGGACTACGACGAGATCGCCGAGGCGGTCGGCAAGACCTCTTCGGCCTGCCGCCAGATCGCCCACCGGGCCCGTTCCCACGTCGCCGCGCGCCGGCCACGCGGCGACGTGTCCCCGGCAACGTCCCGCGACGCACTGGTGGCGTTCCGGCGCGCGGTCGAAACGGGCGACCTGCGGGAACTGCTGGACATCCTGGCCCCGGACGTGGTGTTCCTCGGCGACGGCGGCGGAGTGGTCCAGGCCGTCCTGGAACCGGTGGTGGGGTCCCGGGCGGTGGCGGGTCTGCTGACGGCCGGCGTGGGCAACTTCGCGACGGGATCCCTGTCGGCGGCGCAGGTCAACGGGTACCCGGCGTTGATCCTGCGCCGCGACGGCGGGGTCGACACGGTGGTGGCGTTGCGCATCGACGATGGGCTCGTCACCGGGTTGTATGCGGTACGGAACCCGGAGAAACTGTCGCGTTTGGACGAAGAGACGCCCCTGCGGCGTTAGTCGTGCTTCTCTTTCAGGTCCTTGGCTTTCACCCCGACCAGCAGCACCACCACGGCCACCAGCACGATCCCCGAGCTGATCACCAGCCCCAGCGACAAGCTCCCCGTCGCCGACTGGATGAACCCCAGCAACGAAGGCGAAGCCGCCGCCGCGAACGAGCCCATCGACGTCACCACCGCGATGCCCGTCGCCGCCGCGCTTTCGCTCAAGTAGATCGACGGGATCGAGTAGAACACCGTCAACCCCGAGTAGTGCGCCGCCGCCATCACCGCCAGCAGAACCACCACCACCAACACGCTGCCGCCCGAGAACGCCAGTGCCAGCATCGCCACCGCCGCCACCAGCCAGCTGATCGCCGCGTGCCAGCGGCGTTCCAGCGTGCGGTCGGAGTGGCGGCCGACCAGGAGCATCACCGCGATGCCGAGCAGCGGCGGGATCGCCGAGAAGAACCCGAGGTTCAGCACGTCGCCGACCCCGGCCTCGGCGATGATCCGCGGTGTCCAGTACGAGACGGCGTTGGCCAGCGTGTACGCCCCGCACGCGCACAGGCCGAGGATCCACACCTTCGGGTCACGCAACGCCGAAAGCATGCCGCCGTGCCGGACATCGGGTTTCGACGACCGCTCCGCCTCCAGATCGGTCCGGACCAAAGCCTTCTGCGCCGGCGTCAGCCACTTCGCCTGCTCCGGCTCGTCCACGAGGAAGAACGCCACCAGCACCGCCAGCAGGATCGGCGGGATCCCCTCGATGAGGAACAGCCACTGCCAGTCGGCCAGGCCGGCGACGCCGCCGAGCGCGTGCATGATCCAGCCCGACACCAGCGAGCCGAGCACGCCGGACACCGGGACGCCGATGAAGAACACCGCCGTCATGCGCGTCCGGCGCGCGGACGGGAACCACCGCGACAGCAGGTACAACGCGCCCGGGAAGAAGCCCGCTTCGGCCACGCCGAGCAGGAACCGGGCGACGTAGAACGTGAACTCGTCCTGCACGAACAGGGTCGCGATCGTGACGACGCCCCAGGTCGCCATGATCCGGACCAGCGTCTTGCGGGCGCCGATCTTGGCCAGCAGTGCGTTGCTCGGGACCTCGAAGAGGATGAACCCGACGAAGAACAGCGTGACGCCGAGCCCGTAGACCGCCGACCCGAAGCCGAGGTCGCGCTTGAGGCCCTGCTGCGCGATGCCGATGTTCGTCCGGTCGATGAAGCTGACGACGTAGCAGACCACCAGCAGCGGCATGACCCGCAGCGCGATGGTCCGGTAGGTCGACGCGCGGTCGGCGCCGCCGACCGCGGGTGGCCGTCCGGTGACGGCAGGGTGTTCGGCCACGGCTGCGACTCCTTCGTCCGGCGGGGCGTGCGGCGTCAGTCTCGGCATCCGGTGTTGAGTTTGTCAACACCGGTTCGGCAACGGCTACGATGACCGGCATGGCGGAACGCGCGGACGGCCGGGACCTGGTGCCCATCTCCGGACTCCTCTCCTACCGGCTCTCCCGCACGTCGTCGGCGATGTCGCGCAGCGCCGCGCTGCGCTACCGGCGGGAGTTCGACGTCAGCCTCGGCGAATGGCGGGCGATCTCGCTCATCGCCGCCGACCCCACCCTCACACTCAACCGGCTCGCCCGCCGCGCCGGCCTGGACAAAGCGCAGATGAGCCGGGTGGTCACCCGGCTGACCGAGCGCGGGCTGGTCGACCGGACGGCCGGCTCGGGCCGCACCTCGCAGCTCGCCCTGACCACCGAGGGCACCCGCGTCTACCGGGGCCTGATCGCCGCGGCCAACGAACGCGACGCCGAGTTCCTGGCCGCGTTGACCCCGGAAGAGGCGGCGACGCTCAGCGGGGCGCTGGACAAGCTCGCCGACCTGGCGCTGACCGTCGAGGAACGTGAGCGCGCCCACCCCGCTACCGATGGCTGTTGACTTTATCAACAGAGCCGCGTAGTTCTGGAGCCACCGAACAGGAGGTGGCCCGATGCCCGACGCCGTCACGATCTGCGAGTGCTTCGCCCGCGACGGGCTGCAGCACGAGCCGGAGTTCGTGCCGACCGCGACGAAGGTCGCGCTGCTGGACGCCTTCGCGGACGCGGGGTTCCGGCGGATCGAGGCGACCAGCTACAGCCACCCGGAGCGCGTGCCCGGTTTCTCCGACGCGTCCGAGGTGCTGGCGCAAGTCGGCCGCCGCCCGGGCGTCGCGTTCAAGGCGACCTGCCCCAACCCGCGTGCCGTGCAGCGGGCGCTGGCCGACCTCGACGCCGGCCACGGCGCCGACGAGCTGAGCCTGCTGGTCTCGGCCAGCGAGTCCCACACCGAACGCAACCTGCGGACGTCCAGAGCCGGGCAGTGGGAGCGGGTCGAGGAGATGGTCCGGCTGGCCGGCGGCCGGTTCAAGCTGGTCGGCGTCGTTTCCGTGGCGTTCGGCTGCCCGTTCGAGGGCGTGGTCGACCCCGGCCGCGTCGCCGAGGACGTCGCCCGCTTCGCCGACCTCGGCGCCGGCCTCGTCACCCTGGGCGACACGACTGGCGTCGCCACTCCGCGCTCGGTCAAGGCACTGTTCAAGCGGCTGAACACCGAAGTCCCCGTCGTCGCGCACTTCCACAACACCCGCGGCACCGGCATCGCCAACGCCGTCGCCGCCCTCGACGCCGGCTGCCGGAACTTCGACACCGCCATGGGCGGCGTCGGTGGCCACCCCTCGACCATCCAGTACGGCGCCGGCCTGACCGGAAATGTCTGCACCGAGGACCTGGTCAGCCTCTTCGCCGCGATGGGCGTCGACACCGGCCTCGACCTGGACCTGCTCGCCAAGGCTTCGGCCGCCTGCGAGGACGCGCTCGGCCGTCCCCTGCACAGCATGGTGGCCCGCGCCGGCTTCACCCCGACCCCGAACCAGGAGACCCCGTGACCGTCATCGCCGAGGACCACGGCCCCGTCCGCGTCCTGACGCTGAACCGGCCCGACAAGCTCAACGCCCTGAACACCGCGCTGACCCGCGCGCTCAGCGACGCGTTCACCGCGGCCGACGCCGACCGCGACGTCCGCGCGCTGGTGCTCACCGGCGCTGGCCGCGGCTTCTGCGCGGGAGCGGACCTCGGCGAGTTCGCCGACCTGACGCCCGGCCACGCCGACGCCGTCCTCGAGCGGGCCGCGCTGACCGCGAAACTGCAGGTTCAGGCGCGGCAGCTGCGGATCCCCGTGGTCAGTGCCGTGCGCGGCGCGGCCGTGGGGGGCGGCGCGGGGCTGGCGATCGGCGCGGACATGGTCGTCGCCGGCACGGACCTGAAGTTCGGCTACCCCGAGCTGAAGCACTCGATCGTCCCCGCGCTGGTGATGACCGGGCTCGTCCAGCACCTCGGCCGCAAGCTCGCGTTCGAGCTGGTCAGCACCGGACGGCTGCTCACCGCCGCCGAAGCCTTCGAACACGGCCTGGTCAACCGGGTCGTCGCCCCCGAGGAGGTGCTGCCGGCCGCGCTGGAGATCGCCGAGCACTGGGCGAAGGTCGAGCCGCGCGCGATCGCCGCCGCGAAAGACCTCTTCTACCGCGTCGCCGACCTGCCGACCGGCGCCGCGATGCGCGCCGGGCAGGACGTCAACGCGCTGATGCGGGGGTTCCGCGCATGACCGGCCCGCTCACCGGGATCACCGTCCTGGACTTCTCCCGCGTCCTGGCCGCTCCCCTGGCGACCCAGGTCCTCGCCGAGCTGGGCGCCACCGTCGTCAAGGTCGAGCGGCCCGGGTCCGGCGACGAGACCCGCGGCTTCGAACCCCGCCTGCCCCACGGCGAAAGCGCGTACTTCTTCGCCTTCAACCGGGGCAAGAAGTCCGTGACCCTGGATCTCAAGGATCCGCGCGGCCGAGAGGTGGCGCGACGGTTGGCGTCCCGTGCCGACGTCGTCGTCGAGAACTTCCTGCCCGGCGCGATGGACCGCATGGGCCTCGGGTACGCGGATCTCGCGCGGCCGGACCTGGTCTACGTGTCGGCCACCGGGTTCGGGCAGACCGGCCCGAACCGCGACCGCAAGGGCTACGACACCGTCTTCCAGGCGCTGTCCGGCGTGATGGCGATGACCGGCGAGCCGGACGGGCCGCCGTCGAAGACCGGGATTCCCGTGGCCGACATGACGTCCGGGCTATGGGTGGTCATCGCGGTGCTGTCCGGGCTGGCCGGACGCGCGGCTTCGGGGCGGGGCCGGCACCTCGACGTGTCCATGATGGACGTCCAATTGAGCCTGCACGCGCTCAACGCGGCCCGGCTCTTCGCGCTCGGCGAGGACCCGGTGCGCACCGGCACCGAGCACCCCGGGCGGGTGCCGTCGGCGGCGTTCCAGGCCGGCGACGGGGAATGGCTGCACATCAGCGGCAGCGACCAGCACTGGCGTCCTTTGTGTACGGTCCTCGGCCTCGACGATCTCGCCGCGGATCCCGCACTGCAGGGCAACTCCGGCCGCGTCGAGCAGCGCGCCCGCGTCATGAAGGCGCTGCGTGGTGCGATCGCCCAGCACGACCGCGACCCGCTCGTGAAGGAGCTGCGCACCGCCGACGTCCCGGCCGGCGCGGTCCGCTCGGTGCGCGAAGCCCTGGCCGATCCGCACGCCGCCGCGCGCGGGGTCGTCGGCGAGTTCACCCACCCCGTCGAGGGGACGTTCCCGGCCCTGCGGACACCGTTGCGCGAGACTGCGGGTGAGCCACCGGACCTCGGCGTGCCGCCGCTGCTCGGCGCCGACACCGACGACGTCCTGGCGGAGCTCGGGCTCTCCCCGGCCGAGATCGGGGACCTGCGCGCCGAAGGGGTGATCCGATGACCGAGCGCGTGTGCGTTTCCGTGGCCGACGGCATCGCCCGGGTCGAGCTGGCCCGGCCCGAGGCCCGCAACGCCCTCGACCTGCCGATGTGCCACCAGCTGCGGGAGGCGTTCGAGTCGCTGCCCGACGACGTCCGCGTGGTGCTGCTCAGCGGGCGCGGGCCGGTCTTCTGCGCGGGCGCCGACCTCAAGGAGCGCACGGGCAAGGACGCGGCGTGGGTGCGCCGCCGCCGTCTCGCGTCCTTCGCCGCCTACGCCGCCATCGAGGCGTGCCCGGTGCCGGTCGTCGCCCTGGTGCAGGGCGCGGTCGTCGGTTCGGGCGGCGAGATCACCCTCGCCGCGGACTTCGCCTTGGCTGCTTCGGGGACGGTCTTCCGGTTCCCCGAGCCGCACTGGGGTACCGTCGGCGCGACCCAGCGCCTGCAACGCGCCATCGGCAAGCGCCGGGCCAAGGAGCTGCTGTTCACCAACCGCGCGCTCGACGCCGCCGAGGCCGCCAACCTGGGCATTGTCACGCGAGTCGTGCCTGCCGGCTCGCTCGCCGAGGCCGGCGACGAGACGGCCGCGAGCATCGCGAAGGCGCCGCCGCTGGCCATTTCGCTCACCAAGCGCGCGGTCGACCTCGGCTCGGAGACCGACCTGGACCGCGGGATCCGGATCGAGCTGGCCGCGATCGAACAGTGCCTCGCCGACGGCGGCTGGCGCGACGGTGTCGCCCGCTTCACCAACGGAGACCCACGATGACCGACCTCCGCACGGCCTGCCCCCTCACCACTCACGAGGTCCTCGCCCGCGCGGCCCTGCTCGCGCCGGACGTCGAAGCCGTCGTCACGGCGTCGGAGCGGATCACCTACGGCGAGCTTTCCGCACGTGTTTCGCGGATCCGCGCCGGGCTCGCGGCCGCCGGGATTGGCCGCGGCGACCGCGTCGGGATCTGCCTCGGCAACGGACCCGACTGGGTGGCGCTGTTCCTGGCGATCGGCGCGGCGGGCGCGGTCGCCGTGCCGGTCAACACCCGGTTCACCGCCGACGAAGTGCGCTACACCCTCGACCACGCCCGCGTGCGGACGCTGTTCGTGGCCTCGCGAGTGCTCAATGTGGACTTCGCGGCGATGCTGCGGGAACTCGACGTTTCGTCGATCCCTTCACTCGAAAAGGTCGTCGTGCTCGGTGACGATGTCCCGACCTTCGCTTCTTCGTGGAACGATTTCCTGTCCGGTTCTTCCGAGGCGCCTCCCGCTGTCGCTTCACCGGACGACATCCTGCTGGTGCAGTACACGTCCGGCACGACGTCGCGGCCGAAGGGCGTCCTGCTCACCCACCGCAGCATGTGCGCGGACGCGTTCTTCTCCGGTGCGCGGATGGGCTTGCGGCCGGGCGACCGGTTCCACTCGGCGCGGCCGTTCTTCCACGTAGCCGGCAGCACGCTGTCGGTGCTTTCCTCCCTCCAGCACGCCACGACGCTCGTGACGATGCCGAAGTTCGAGCCCGAGGAAGCGTTGCGGCTGCTGGAAACCGAGCGGTGCACGCACTTCTCCGGCAACGACACGATCGCCCTGCTGCTGCTCAACCACCCTTCGCGCGCTCAGCGTCGATTGTGCCTGCGCGGCGCGTGGGTGGCGGCGTCGCCGACCGTGATCCGCCGGGTGATCGACGAACTCGGCGCGTCCGAATGCGTTGCGGGCTACGGTCTTTCCGAGGCGTCGCCGAACGTCGCGCAGTCGGCGTGGTGGGAGCCTCCGGAGGTTCGCGCGTCCGGCGCGATGGCCGTGCAGCCGGGGGTCGAGGTGCGGATCCGCGCGTTCGACGCCGACCGTGACTGCGGCCCGGGCGAACCGGGCGCGGTGCTGGTGCGCGGCTGGAACGTCATGGTCGGCTACCTCGACGATCCCGTGAAGACAGCCGAGACGATCGACGCCGACGGCTGGCTGTCCACCGGCGACGTCGGCCTGCTCGACGACTCGGGGCGGTTCCACTTCACCGGCCGCACCAAGGACATCATCCGCGTCGGCGGCGAAAACGTGGCGCCCGCGGACATCGAGGACACACTGCACCGGCACCCGCTGGTCCGGCAGGCGGCCGTCGTCGGCGTCCCGGACGCGCGGCTGGTCGAGGTGCCGTTCGCGTTCGTCGTCCTGACCTCGCCCGACGTCACCGAGGCCGAACTCCTGGCGTGGACACGCGAACGGATGGCGGGTTTCAAGGTGCCGCGGCACCTGCGGATCGTCGACGGCTTCGAGGGCATCGGGATGACGGCCAGCTCGAAGGTGCAGAAGAACCGGCTGGCGTCCCACGCGCGTTCGCTGCTGGAGCAGGCATGACCCGCATCCCGACGTCGGTGACCGAGCTGCTGGGGATCGACCTGCCGATCGTGCAGGCGGGCATGTCGTGGGCTTCGTCGTGTTCGGCGTTGCCGCTCGCGGTGTCGAACGCGGGCGGCCTCGGCGTCGTGGCGGCGGGCCCGATGCGACTGTCCGATTTGGACGCTGTGCTGACGGAGGTGGCGGCGGGCACTTCGCGGCCGTGGGCGGTCAACCTGCCGCTGTACCGCGCCGGCATCGACGAGGTGATGGACCTGGTGCTGCGCCACCGGCCGCCGGTGCTGATCGCGTCCCAAGGCGGGCCGCGGCGCTACTTGGCCCGGTTCCACGACATCGGGACGCGCTGCCTGCACGTGGTGGCCGGCGTTTCGCATGCGCTCAAGGCCGCTTCGGCCGGCGTCGATGGCTTGGTGGTCGTCGGCGCCGAGGCCGGCGGGCACCCGCCGCCCGCGATGGTGACGACGTCGGTGCTGGTGCGCGCCGTGACGCGGGCGGTCTCGCTCCCGGTGATCGCGTCCGGCGGGATCGCCGACGGTGCCGGCCTGGCGGCGACGCTGGCACTCGGCGCGGGCGCGGCCCAGTTCGGCACGCGGTTCCTGGCCAGCGTCGAGGCTTCCGTGCACCCGGCGTACAAGGAGGCAGTGGTGGCGTCCGATGTGGACGGGACCCGCACGGTGGGTAACGGCCTGGGCGTGATCCGGGCGCTGGCCAACGACTTCACCTCACGCATGGCTTCCTTGGAGTCGTCCGGCGCGGAGGAATCGTTGCGGCGCAAGACGTTCCAGGCGTCGTCCCTGAAGGACGCGGCACTGCACGGCGACGTCGTGGAGGGGAAGGTCGAGGCGGGCCAGTCGGCCGGACTGGTCGACTCGGTGCTGCCGGCGGCCGAAATCGTGGCGAACATCGTGCGCGAGTACGGCGAAGCACGCGCGGGGCTGCCGCCGGTCGGTTAGGGTGCCGGCCCCGGCGTTCCGCGGCGCGGACCGAGCGTGCGGACCGGAACGCAGCGCCCGGTCCGCACGGAGGGTCACTCGGCCGCGGCCGCCGCGATCACCTCGGCGACGACGCCGGGCTGCGACACCGCGACGGCGTGCGAGGCGTCGATCCGCCGGACCGTCGAGGACGCGCGCTCGGCCATGAACTCCTGGGCCGCGGCCGGGATGGCGTTGTCCTGGTTGGCGATCAGCGTCCACGACGGGAGCTTCGACCAGGCCGGCGTCCCCTCGAACGGGGCGGCGAGGGCCTGCTGCGCCACCGGGCGCTGGGTGACGGCCAGGATCGCGGCCGTCTCCGCCGGGACGTCGGCCGCGAAGACCTCGGCGAAGTCCGCCGGCTTGATGGACAGCTCGGGCGTGCCGTCGTGGACCAGGACGTTCGTGGTCTCCGGGCCGAGCTTGGCGCCCGGGTAGCGGCCGGACAGCTCGAAGACGCTCTCCCCCGCGTCGGGCTGGAAGGCGGCGATGTAGACCAGGGCGCGGACGTTCGGCGTCTCGGTCGCGGCGCGCGTGATCAGGGCGCCGCCGTAGGAGTGGCCGGCGAGGACGACGGGGCCTTCGACGCCCTTGACCACGTCCGCGACGTAGGCCGCGTCGGTCTCGACGCCGCGCAGCGGGTTCGCCACCGCGACGACCGGGAAGCCCTGCTCCTGCAGCTTCGCGACGACGCCCGTCCAGCTCGACGAGTCGGCGAAAGCGCCGTGGACCAGAACGATGGTGGGCTTGCTCATGACTGGCTCCTCAGGAAGAACGACTGGTCTTTCTGTCTCCATACTCTGGCTGTCCGGCGGGCGTCGTGGCAACGTGACGAAGCCGACCTGGCAGAACGACCAGTCTTTCTCTATGCTGAGGGGATGAAGTCTGCCGAGGTGCACCCGAAGGACCGGCTGCTGGCGACCGCGTCCCGGCTGTTCTACGCCGAGGGCATCCACGCGGTCGGGGTGGAACGGCTGGTGGGCGAGGCATCGGTGACGCGGGCGACGTTCTACCGGCACTACCCCACGAAGGACGACCTGGTGGCGGCGTACCTGACGGAAACGAGCCACCAGATCCGCAAGGCGGTCGATGCGGCCCGCGCGGGCAAGCCCCCGCGCGAGGCACTGGCGGCGGCGTTGTCGGTGGTGGGAGAGGCAACGTGCGGAGAGGATTTCCGCGGCTGCCAGTTCCTCAACGCGGCGGCCGAGTACCCGGACCCGGACAGCCGCGTTCGCCAGGTGATCGAGGACCACCGCAGGTGGTTCTTCGAGGTGCTGAGGTCCGAGGCGGCGGCTGCGGGACACCCGGAACCCAGCCACGCGGCCCGAGTGTTGGTGCTCCTACGAGACGGGGCTCTGCACGGCGGCGAACTGGACGACGCGGAGACGGTGCGGGCAACGCTGCAGCGGGCGGTCGAGGAGTTCCTACCGGCCTGACCGGGATCCGGCCCCGCACTGCGGCGGCGCGCCCGGCGCTTGCGATCCGCGCGCCGAGGGTTGCAACTCGAGCCACCGCGCCGGCGATCAGAGCCCTGCGCACCCGCGAATCGCACGCCTCGCGAACCACCTCCCGCCGCCGACCACGCCACAAGCCGCGGCCGCCATCGCCAGAAGCCGGAGCCCGACGCCGGCCGCTCTCGCGCACCACACCCCACACGAGCCGCCGCCGCCCGGCCCGCGGCCCGCAGCCCGCGGGCGACTGTCGCCAGAACCGCGAGCCACCCTCGCACCCGCCGCCGCACCCCGGCGCACCCGCAAACCCACCACACCCCGCGCTGCCACGCACCGCGAGCTGCCATCACCAGAACCCCAGCCACCCCGCGCCCCGCCACCAAGCCCGGCGCACCCGCGAACCGCGCCTCGCGCGAGCCACCTTCGCGCCACCGCCCAGCGCACCTCACCCCGCACCAGCCACCTCCGCGCCACCGCCCAGCGCACCTCACCCCGCACCAGCCACCTCCGCGCCACCGCCCAGCGCACCTCACCCCGCACCAGCCACCTTCGCACCACCGCCCAGCGCACCTCACCCCGCACCAGCCACCTCCGCGCCGCCACCCGTCCCCCTCCCCCGTCCCGCCCGCGGAGCGATGCACCTCACCCCAGCGCTCGGTCCACCCGATCCCACCCCACCCGGCGTGCTGGAATGAAAGCCGTGCCGCCCGACGATCCGCTCCCCCGCATCGCCCACCCCCGGGCGCTGCTCTTCGCTCTCCCCGCTGCCGGCCGGCGGTGGAGTGCCGGCCTCCGGGCCGCGGCCGCCGTTCTTCTTCCCGGCACCGTCGTCGTCCTCGTCGGCCATCCGACCGAAGCCCTCTTCGTCACCTTCGGCGCCTTCGCCGTCCTCTACGGCGAAGGCCGCCCCTACCGCGTCCGGGCCCGCGTAGTCCTCACCGCCGCCGCCCTCCTCCTCGCCGCCGCCGGGCTCGGGGCCGCCGTCGGTACGACCGGTACCCAAGCCGGCGTCGTCATCGTCGTCACCGCCGTCGCCGTTCTCGCCGTCTACGCCGTCGATGCCCTACGGCTCGGGCCGCCCGGCGCCCTCTTCTTCGCCCTCGTCTGCGGCGGTGCGCTCATCGCCACCGAAGGCGGCGCCCAGCCGGCCACCCTCCTCCTCTGCACCGCGCTCGGCGGCGCGTCCTCCGCCGTCGTATCCATGGCCGGTGCCCTCGCCGACCGCGGCAAGCCCGAACGCGCCGCCGTCCACAAGGCCGTAACCGCCGTCGACGCCTTCCTGACCACCGAAAACCCCAGCGCCGCCACCCGGCACGCCGCCGGCTCGGCCATCTCGGCCGCCTGGAACGCCCTCCACGACGCGGGCCAAGAGCAATCCACCCTGGCCACCACCCTCATCACCGCCCACCGGCGCTTCACCGCCGCGACCGACGACGAAGCCGCGACACTGCCGCTCCCCCGGCCCAGCGTCGGTTACCGGCTGCGACGGTCGGCGTCCCTCCGTTCCCACGCCACGGTGACGGCCCTGCGCGTCGGCGCCACCTGCGTGATCGCCGGGACCCTCAGCGCCTCCCTCGGCCTGGCGCGCCCGCACTGGGCGATCCTCAGCGCGCTCGTCGTCCTGCAGCAGGGCACCGACCGCCTCCACGCGAACGTCCGCGGCCTGCAGCGCTTCGCCGGCACCGCCCTCGGCCTGGCTCTCTTCGCCGCCCTCTCCCTGCTCGCGCCCACCGGGATCGCGCTGGTCGCCGCCGTCGCGGTGCTGCAGTTCTGCATCGAGCTGTTCGTCCCGCGCAATTACGCGGTGGCCGTCGTCTTCATCACGCCGGTGGCACTGCTGGCCGGCGGCGCCGCCGCGGCCGGCGCGATCGGCCCGGTCGTCCGCGACCGCCTGGTCGAGACGCTCATCGGCGTCGCGCTCGCGGTCCTCGCCCAATACGTGCTCGCCCCGCACGCCCACCGCGCGACGTTCCACTGGACCGGATCCCGCGTCCGCACCGCCGCGCTGACGCTGCTCACCGCCGGCCCGGCGGCCGTGGAACTCCGCCGCGACCTGCAGTTCGAGCTCGAAGGCACGACGCGCGCGGCGGTCGACTCGGCCCACAACGACCTCGCCTGGACGCGCCGGCACTGGCCCGCGCACGCGGAGCTCGTCCACCGCGGCTACGACCTGCTCGCCGCGTGCTGGTCGACGACGCCGCTCGCCCCGGAGTGGGAACAAGCGTTCCGATAGCTTTCACCTGCACAAACCCAGCGGGGCTAGGCCGATCGGGTTACCTTCGGAAGGCACACACGGAGGTTCGGCATGGCTGCTCACGACGCGTCCGGGGTCCCCGCGTGGGTCGAGCCGATGCTGGCCAAGGCCGACGGCGGCCGGCTGCGCAGCGGCGCCGAGTGGGCGTACGAGTACAAATTGGACGGCTATCGCGCAGCCATGCGGATCGCGCCGGACGGCACCACCGTCCTCACCAGCCGCAACAACATCGACTTCACCGCCGAGTTCGCCGAACTCGCGGGCGTGCTCGCCCCCGCGCTCGACGGCCGGGCCGCCTACCTCGACGGCGAGGTCGTCACCTACGGCGCGGACGGCCGGATCGACTTCGAGCTCATGCAGGAACGCCGCGGCCGCTGGGTCCGGCACCAGAGCGGGCCCAAGGGACGGGAGTTCGACGACGTCCCGGTCCGGTTCCTCGCCTTCGACCTGCTGCGGCTCGGCGACCGCGACCTGCTGAAGGAGCCCTACGACGAGCGCCGCCGCCTGCTGGCCGACCTGCCGATGCCCGATCCGTACCGGGTCTCGGTGGTCCGCGCCGTCACCTTCGACGAGCTCGCCGCCGACCGCCGGACACCGGCGGACTTCCTGGCCCACGCCGCGTCCGCCGGCTACGAGGGCGTCGTCGCGAAGCTGCGCGGCGCCGCCTACGTGCCGGGGCAGCGGCCGGACTCCTGGCTCAAGCACCCGTTGATCCGCACCCAGGAGGTGATCGTCTGCGGCTGGCGCCCCGGCCAGCGCAGCTTCACCGGCACGCTCGGCGGGCTCCTGCTCGGCGCGCACGACCCCGGCACCGGCGACCTCGCCTACATCGGCGACGTCGGCACCGGCTTCAGCCAGGCCACCCGTGCCGACCTGATGGCGCAGCTCCAGCCGCTCGAACGCCGCACCCACCCGTTCGCGACGACGCCGCCGCGCGAAGACACCGTCCGCGCGCGGTGGGTCGAGCCGCGGCTCGTCGGGGAGATCGTCTACCGGCAGTTCACGCGCGGCGGCCGCGTCCGCCACACCGCCTGGCGCGGCCTGCGGGCCGACAAGAAGCCGGCGGACGTCGTCGCGCCGCGCGCGGCGGAACCCGCCGCGGCGCCTCCCCCGCCTCCCGAACCGGTCGGCCAGCGGATCACCGTGCAGGCGGGCAATCGCCGGCTCACTCTGTCCAATTTGGACAAGGTGCTGTACCCGGCGGACGGGTTCACCAAGGGCGAGGTGATCAACTACTACTCGCGGATCGCGCCGGTCCTGCTGCCGCACCTCGCCGGTCGTCCGGTGACGTTCATCCGCTACCCCAACGGCGTCGGCGGCGAAAAGTGGTTCGAGAAGAACGTCCCGAACGGCGCGCCGCCGTGGTTGCGCACGGTCCGGCTGCCCAGCACGGGTTCGCGCGGCAGCGGCGACACGATCGACTACCCGCTCCTCGACGACCTCCCGGCGCTGGTCTGGTCGGCGAACATGGCGGCACTGGAACTCCATGTTCCACAGTGGACGGTCACTGTGGACGCCGATCGGCAGCCGCCCGACCGCCTGGTGTTCGACCTCGATCCGGGGCCGGGCACGACGGTCGTCGACTGCGCACGCGTCGCCGAACGCCTCCACGACCTATTGGTCACCGACGGCCTGACGCCGTTCGCGAAGACGTCGGGCTCGAAGGGAATGCAGCTGTACTGCGGAATCCGGACCGACGACCCGGCGGCGCCGTCGGCGTACGCCAAGCGGCTCGCGCAGCAACTGGCGCGCGAAACGCCCGGCACGGTGACCGCGGTGATGGCCAAGGCGCAGCGCGGCGGCCGGGTGTTCATCGACTGGAGCCAGAACAACCCGGCGAAGACGACGGTGGCGCCGTATTCCCTGCGCGGCCGCGACCACCCGACGGTCTCGACGCCGCTGACGTGGGACGAAGTCCGCGCGTGCCGGCACGTGCACCACTTGACGTTCACGGCGGAGGAGGTCCTCGACCGCGTCGACGAGCACGGAGACCTGCTCGCCGGCGTGGCCGAGAACCGGGCGCCGCTGCCTTAGTGCCGCTTGAGGACGCGCTTGGCCCGGGTCAGCAAACCCTGGACGGCATTCGTCTTGCTCGGCGCGGGCGGCTCGGCGTCGACGGATTCCGTTCGCGGGGCGGGAATTTCACCGGCGATGGATCCCGACCCGGACGCTGAGGGTTCCGGCTGTCGGGTGGGGTGCGGCTCGACGGCGCGGCTTTGCGCGGTTCCCGACCGCGCGGGAACGGCGGCGGGCGCCAGAGCATGACGGGGCTGTCGCGGAAGTTCGGGCTCAGGCTGGGACTTGGCTCGGTGGCTCTGCGGCGGAAGGGCCGGCTCGGCCTGAGGCTCCGCTCGGTAGCTCTGCGGCGGAAGGGCCGGCTCGGCCTGAGGCTCCGCTCGGTAGCTCTGCGGCGGAAGGGCCGGCTCGGGCTGAGGCTGGGCGTGGAGTTGCGGCTGCGGCTCGGTGGGAGGCTGGGCTTGCGGCTGAGCTTCGGCCGCGAACCGAGGCTCGGGCTGCGCGCGCCCCTGGGGTTCAGTCTGCATCTGTCGCTGGGGCTGAGCCGGCACCTCGGGCTGAGCCTGCAGTTGAGGCTCAGGCTGGACCTGCATGTGGTGCTGGGGCAGAGCTTGAGCCTCCATTTGAGACTCGGGCCGCACCGGCACGTGAGGCTGGGCCTGGGGTTGAGCCTCCACCTCCGGCTCCACCTCGTGCCGCGTCTCAAACCACGACTGTGGCTCGGGCCGGGCGTGCACCTGCGGCTCGGCCTGGGGTTCAGCCTGCATCTGAGGCTCGGGCCGCACCGGCGCCTCGGCCTGAGCCCGCACTCGAGGCTCGGGCTGCGCCTGCACATAGTGCCGCGCAGGGGACTGAGCCTGCGCTTGCGGCTCAGGCTGCACCTGCACGGGCTGCGCTTCCACCTCCGGCTGCGCCTCCACCCGCGGCTGCGCCTCGGACCGCGCCTCCACCTGCGACTCGGCCTCGCCCCGCGCCTCCACCCGCGGCTCCACCCGCCGCGGCGACCGCCCGCGGACCTGGTTCACCGGCTGCTCCGACCCGAGCATCTCCGGCGTGACCACCGGCGTCATGAGCGGCGTGTGCGCGGCGTCCGCGTTCGGCCGCGCCGGTTCCTTCGCCTCCGGGTACCGGGCCAGCGGATCCGTCTCCGTCGGCACCGCCCGGCTCCGCAGCAACCCCACGCACCCCAGCAGCCCGATCAGGCCGACCAGACCCCAAAACACCGTCATGACCGTCCTCCCTTTCCACGCTCCCGCCTCGGATAACCGGCCACGCGCGCGCCAACCCCACCGCTACCCGTGTGAGTGACAGCTCAGCCCAGCTGCGGCACGTCACCCGGGAACGAAACCGGCAGCTCGTACATCCCCCGCGCCGTGCGCGCGCCGCCCAGCCAGCCGTGGAAGTAGATGTGGCCGTCCACGACGTCGGCGCCGCCCGGGGCGTCCACCTTGCGGGCGAGCAGCTCCGTCGACAGGAATTGCGCGTCCGCCTTCACGAACGGCCCGTTCACCGTCGGCGCCGACGCGTAGCACGTGTGGTAGCCCGAACTCTGGAACGTGTCCGCCGAATAGAACAGCAGGAAGCGGCTCGCCGTCTTCACGACCGACGGTGCCTCGACGACCGCCTTCTCCGCGTTCAGGTCCGCGCGCAACAGCTCGGTGCGCGGGCCGGTCAGCGTGCGCCCGTCGGCTCCGACCTTCTGCGACCAGATCGCGGCCGGCGCGCCGGTCGCGGCGCCGTCGCTCTTGTAGAGCAGGTACCGGGTTCCGTCCGCGTCGAGGAACGTCTGCGGGTCGATGTCGCCGTGGTCCTCGGGCACGCAGATCAGCGGCTGGTCGCCGGCCGGGGTGTACGGCCCGGCCGCCTTGGCCGCGGTCGCCGCGCCGAGGCACATCTCGCCGCCCGCCGTCTTCGCCGCCGAGAAGTACAGGATGAAGGTGCCGTCCGGCAGCTGCGTGACGTCCGGGGCCCAGAAGCCGCCGTCCGGCTTCGCCCACGCGGGAACGGCGCCGAGCGCGTCGCCGGTGATGCGCCACGGCCCCTCCGGCGCCGTCGCGGTCGCCACCGGGACCCGGCCCGAGCCGGTGCTCGTCGAGAACGCGAAGTAGCCGCCCGGGGTCTTGACGACGTCCGGGTCGGGGAAGTCCTGGTTGATCAGCAGCCGCGGTTCGCTGACGGCCAAGGCGGCCGGGCAGACCGCGAACGCGGCCACGAGCGCGATCACCGGAGCGAACAGGAAGTGCTTGGTCCTCATAGGAGATTCTGGTGACAGGAGACGGAATACGGCAATGTCAAGTGGGTGTGGTCACCGGGAAGCGTGGTCTTGCCCGCGCGCCCGGATCGGGTGGATTTCGACCGGCCACCAGGGGGTAGCCGCCGTCCCATGCACGCAACGAAGGGCCGCGGCGCCTACCGCGCCGGGCACGCCGTCGGGGAAGCCGAAGGTGCGGCCACCCGCCAGGAGAAACCCCTGGGCACACCGGGAAAGCCGCTCGACCGCCGGTCGCCGTTCTTCGCCGGGCTGACCGCCGCGGCCGGGGTGGTCGTCACGGTCGCGGTCGTCGAGGTCGTGCTCGCGGCGTCCGACGTGCTGCTGCTGATCGGGATCGCGTTCTTCATCGCGGTCGGGCTGGAACCGGTGACCGCCCGGCTCACCCGCCGGATGCCCCGCGCGCTCGCCGCCGGCGTGGTCGTCGTCGCCGCGCTGGGCGTCTTCGCCGCCGCCGTCGCCGGCGCCGCCGTTCCGCTGTCCGACCAGATCGGACAGTTGCGGGGCGGCGCTCCGCACTACCTGGCACTGCTGCGCGACCCCGCCACGCTCATCGGCCGCGCCAACGAGGTGTTCGGGCTCGAAGCCGCCTTCCGGAGCATCCACCTGACCGACGTCGCGAAGTCGGTCGCCGGCGTGCTGGGCGACGCCGCCATCGTCGTCGTGCTCAGCACCTACTTCGTCGCCGACTTCCCGCGGGTCCGCACGGCGCTCTACCGGCTGGCCCCCCGGTCGCGGCGGCCGCGCGTGATCCTGATCGGCGACGCCGTCTTCCGGAAGGTGGGGGCGTACCTGGTCGGCAACGTCGTGGTGTCGCTCATCGCCGGCGTCCTGACGTTCGCCTGGCTCTGGGGCTTCGGCGTGCCGTACCCGCTGGTGCTCGCCCTGCTCGTCGCCGTCCTCGACCTGGTGCCGGTGGCGGGTTCGGTGGCGGCCGGCGTCGGCACCACGCTCATCGCGCTGACGGTGTCGGTGCCCGTCGGCCTCGCGACCGCCGGTTTCTTCGTCGGCTACCGCGTGCTCGAGGACTACGTGCTGCTGCCGAAGATCGTCGGCCGGGCCGTGCGGATCCCGGCGCTCGTCACGGTCGTCGCCGTGCTGATCGGCTTCGAGCTGCTCGGCGTGGTCGGCGCGTTCGTGGCGGTGCCGGTCGCGGCCGCCGTGCTCCTGGTGGTGCGGGAAGTCGCCGTGCACCGGCTGGACCGGACGTGAAACCGCCGCGCGGGGGGCAACCGCGCGGCGGCTTCGACCAGGACCGGTCAGTTGTTCTGGGCGGTCCCGCCGTCGGAGATGGCACCGCTGGCGCAGTTGAACGGGGTCTCGCCCTCGGCCTCGTGCTCGCCCGGGGAGAGCACCGGCACGCCGATGCCGTCGGCGACGTGCTGGACCGGCACCTGGACGCCGAGCACGTTGACGTTGTCGTCGCAGACGCCGCCGACCACGTTCAGGTTGTGCACCGCGTCGAGGTTCTGCACGTTGCCGAGGCCGACCTGGTCGCTGTGGTCGACCGGCTGGCCCGCGACGGTGATGCCGGTCGCGGACGCGGATCCGCCGAGCACCGCCATACCGGCGGCGAGAGCGGTGGCGACGAAGCCGAGCTGCTTGATCACTTGAAGAACTCCTTATAGCGACCCACCGGACCGTCCGGTGGGAGATCGGGGACGGCGCCGCCGCCCGGCTTCGGTTCGCCGGGCGGCGTCAAGTCCGTTAGGGTGCGGTTCACGCCGGGTGGGACCGGCGCACTTCTCCAGGTCGTGACCGGTCCCACCCGTGCCGGCGACGTCCGTCGTCGCGGCGGTCCCGGAACGCGGAACCGGAGTGTGCAGCTCGCTCCGCGTTCCGGGCCCGCGTCACGACGTCGACGCGAATCGCCGTATTTCCGTGCCGGCCGCCGGCGTCCGCACACACAGCGGGCGGCGGCGGCACGGAAACTCAGTTGCCCTGGCTGGTGCCGCCGTCGGTCAACGCGCTCGCGGCGCAGTTGTAGGGCGCGTCGCCGTCGGCCTCGTGCTCGCCCGGCGACAGGATCGGGACCCCGATGCCGTTGAGCGACTCGCGGATCGGCACCTGGACGCCGAGCACGTTGACGTCGTTGCCGCAGAGGCCCGGCGTGACGTCGACGTTGTGCAGCACGTCGGTGTTGTTGAGGTTCACGAGGCCGACCTGGCCCGAGTAGTCGTAGGCGCCGTGGTGGTGACCGTGGTGGTCGTGCTCGTCCGGGGTCCCGGCGGCGGCGACGCCCCCGGCCAGGAAAGCGCCCGCCGCGGCGGCGGCCGTGACGAAGCCGAGCTTCTTCAGCATGGATTTCTCCTCGATCGACAATTGCGTCGGATGGGCGGCAGTGAAGGTGTGTTCTCCGCCTGGTGTGAGGGAAACGTACTGATGTCGCCGCACGGGTTCCACTCCATGCCACCATCGTGTGGCTGCCGCAAGCCCCTGACCGGCCTACTAGTGGTCCGATCGGGTTACGCGGACCTGTTTTCCCGCAACTCTTCGCCTTCCATGGTGCGCCCGGATCGCTTGTCGGGCAAGGAAGATCTCGGACACGACGAAGAGCCCTGCGCCGCCTCGGTTCGAGGTGACGCAGGGCTGGTCCGCGGTGTTCCTCAGCCGGGCCAGGCCTCCGCTTCGGCGGTGAGCGCGGTCGTCACGTCGATCTCGCCCGACCGCACCCGCCACGCGAGCGAGCCGGGGCGAGGCTCGAGGAGGTGCCAACCTGTGACATCTTCGTCGGTGTAGCAAGGGTTTTCGTCATCACCGATGCCGAGCGCGGCGAAGTACTGGCGGGCGGGCCAGGTTTCGGGGACCCAGGCGCGGGCCCAGCGCACGACGATGCGGGCGAGGTCGTTGCGACCGTCCGCCGGGTGGATCAGGCGGTCGCCGGTGGTGCAGATCAAGCGGGCTGAGAAGGTCGCGCCCAGCGGAGCGACCACGAGCTGACTGTTCATTACTCCCCCGGGTCCACGGCAGTGGACGGTGTTTTCCGAATGCGGATGCGCACCAGCGCGAAAAAGGGGAAGGACGGCGGTGGCGGACGCACAAGTCCTTCCACGGCTCCTGCTTGAACCGACGGCCATTCTACAAACGGCGTCCGGGCCCCGGAAACCGGGTCGTGTCGCCCGTTCCCGTGACTGCGGGTGTGAACGCGGGTGACCGGGGTACGCGACCGGTGACCGCCCGCCCGAACGGAAGGAAGAAAAGTGATTCGAAACCTCTTGGCAGGCACCGCCGCGGCGGCCGCCATCGCGGTGACCGGGGCATTCCCGGCTTCGGCGGCGCCGGCGGCATCGCCCGTCGCGGCGCAGGCCGACAACGACGACAACGTCCGGAGCGACAACGACGACAACAACGGTTTGTGGGGCCTGCTCGGCCTGGTCGGGTTGCTGGGCTTGGCCGGCCTGGCGCGGCGCGGGCCGAAGACCGGGGCGATGGCGGGGTATCCCGCCGCGGGAGGGACCGCGCGGCCGGAGGCGGTACCGCATGCGGGGACTTCGCCGGCCGCACAGGCGCCGCCGGTGAACACGTACCCGCCCGCCGAGCCGCGACGCACCCCGCCGGGCGCCTGAGGTCCGGGCCGGGACCCGGGAGACCCGGCGGGGTGGTTGGACCCGCCGGTTTCCCGAGGTCTCGGCTCCGGTGCGACGCAGCAACCGGACTCACTGGCCGCCGGGCGGACGATCATTGCACCGTGGCCGGATCCGCCGGTTTCCCGAGATCTCGGCCCCGGTGCGACCCAGCAGCCGCACTCACCAGCCACCGCACGGACCATCAGTGCACCGCGGTCGAATCCGCCGGTTTCCCGAGGTCTCGGCGGCGGAGCAGCACTGCGGCCGCACTCACCAGCCACCGCACGGACCATCACCGCACCGCGGCCGGATCCTCCGGTTCCCCGCAGTCTCGGCCGCAGAGCAGGACTGCGGCCAGCCTCGATCGCGCCCGCGTGCGCAGCCATCGGGACGCAGTCGAACCCCCCTGTTTCTCCAGGTCTCGGCCGTGCGCGGCCACGTGCGCCACAGGCGAAGCTGCGCGTTTCCCGAAGTGTCGACCAAGGCGCGGTACCGCAGCGAGGCCCGCTCGCAGCCGGCCCGCCGCAACTGGACCCGCCGGCTTCCCGCGGGCTCGGCCCCACCCGGCCAGGTGCACCACCGCAGTCGGCCGGGCCGGCGCCGCCAAGCGCGTCGGCACGGCCGGGCGCGGTGGAACCCTTCTCGCGCACCGCTTCCGGTGGCCGGGTTGCCCTCGCGCGCCGCACCTGGTTCCCTCTTCTCCCGCACAGAACGTCCCGGCGCCAGCGGCGCCGGGACGTTCTGCGTTTTCGTGTTCTCCGAAAGGCGCCCAGTTGTCAGGTCTCGGCACCGAGGAAGCCACCGGAGGACCGGAAACCGGACCCGGCGGCCGCCACCCAGATTAACCAGACGCTCAGCGCGCAAGAAGTGGTTTTGCGCCGTACCCTTCTTAAGAGTGGCTTTCCGGCTCTAGGCAAAAGCGCATGGTTACCCCTTGAATCTCGCGACAAACTTCACAATCGGGTGAAACCCACGTGCCACGCGAGAACCACCCCAGTCATACCTTCCGTGAAGAAACCAGGCCCATTTCAGCCGTTCATCGTAATCGACATTCACTTCCGAGTGATGTGATCACGATCAGTAACCAGTGTGCCGATTCGTCGATCACCGGCTTCACGCGAACTCGATGTTTGTCCCGCGGTTCCCGGGGCGCCCGTGCACCGAGCGGAATCGGCGCGTCCGCCGAGGTCAGGGGATCCGCTCGCGGTAATCGCCGGCGGAGATCACCATGATCTCCAGTCGGTATCGGAATTCCGGAGGAGTACGACATGAAAAGTGCACTGGCCCGGGCGGTCACGGTTTTCCTCACCGCGGCCGCGGTGACCCTGACCGGGGTGGGCGTGGCGTCGGCGGGCGGGCCCGGCGGCAGCGGCTCGTCGAGCACGACGAGCGCCGCGGCCCAGGTCCAATCCCTGCGCGACCAGCTGGTCTCGCGAGCGGACAACGGCGACGTCGCCGGCACGCGGGTCACCCTGACCAACCTCGACCCGGTCCTCACGGACCTGGCCCAGGGCGACCGGTACACCATCCAGGCCGAAACCCGCGACAAGGCGGCGACGGCCCAGCAACAGACCACCGAAGCACGCGACGACGTCGACCGGCTGGCCGCGGACCTGAAGGCCCGCCAGAGCCTGCCGCCGGTCTCCGCGCTCCTCAACGCGTTGCTGCAGCGCGTGCTGATCTCGCTGTCCGCTCTCGTGAACGACCTTCTCGGCGGGCTGCCCGTCCCGGTCGGTTAGGGACCGACCGGAGACCCCGGACGGACAGCCGGCGATGGCCCGGTGCGGTTCACCTCCCCGCACCGGGCTTTCGTCGTTTCCGCCGGACCCACGAAGAAGCCCGGTGCGGATCCGCACCGGGCTTTCGCGCTGCCTGCCGCTATTCGTAGACGACGTAGGCGGGCACCGGGCTCAGCGCCAGCACGTCCGCCGGGGTCATCAGCGCCGCGCCGCGGCGGGTGTCCTCGTCGAAGAACAGCTTGAACCCGGGCCGCACGTGCTCCGGCCGGGTCGTCATGAGCGTCTTCCACGTCGCCTTCTTCGCCGACGCCGACCCTATCCCGTCGACGACCTTCACCGGCGCGACCCCGGGGTGGGCGAGCAGCAGCTCTTCGTCGCGCACCACCGACGACGCCACCTGGTGGTACACCATGACCTTCGCGGGCAGGCGGTGCGCTTCGGCCAGACCGCCGAGGTAGCGCGCGACGCCGTCGAGCTCGTCACCGGTCGTGCGGCCGAACTTCTTCCCCGGGATCACGCCCGGTTCCACGGCCCACTCGGGATCGAGCGCGACGCCGACGTCCGGCTCGGTCAGCCAGCGTTCGTACGCCTGCACCTCGGGCAGGAAGTCGGCGCGGCCGGGCTGGATGTTCAGCAGCAGCAGGCCGTTCAGGGCGCGGGCGGCGTCGAGGTAGTCCCGGATGGTCTCCTCCGAACAGCGGCTGCGGTACATGCCGTCCTCGCCGGGCGAGCGGTGCACGGTGGTCGCGATCAGCTCGACGACCGGGGTGATCGGGCGGCCCGCCGGGAAGGCGCGGATCCGTTGCCGCAGCTCGCGGCCCGCCGCCGTCAGGTCGCCGGTCATCCGGCCGAGCGCCGGCGAGCCCGGCGCTCCGCAGAAGCCGACGAGCAGGTTCTTCTCCAGGGGGTTCGGCGGCGGCGTCGGCGGAGCCGGCGTCGCGGTGACCGGGACGGCGAGCGCCCGGCCCGCCCGGCGCGCGCCGCACGCGCTCGTCGCCAGACCCGCGAGAGCGGTGAGGAGGACCAGACGTCGATCGAAGGTGCGTTCGGCGGTGGACGCCGTTTTCGGGACCATCGCAGGGAAATACCCGCCGTGATCTTCGGGCAAACGCCATCCGCGACGATCACCGCATCGTGCCCGAGGCCGTTTCGTGACCAGGCCCGCGGCCTGCGGAAACGTCGAATTCCGGACCGTGGCGGGAAAACCCGCGCTCACCCGACCCGGTGGGCCGGGCCGCGCCGCGGCGGGCCCGCCCCCACACTTCCCGCATGCGTAGCCTTTTCCGGTTCGGCGCGGGGTTCGCCGCGGTGGCCGCCGTGACGGCGTGCGGCGGGCCGGCGCCCGTCGAACCCCCGGCGCCCCGGCCCGCGCCCGTCGCCGCCACGCCCAGCCGCGTCACCCCCGCGCTCGCGAGCCAGGTCGGTGCCGACGAGCTCGGGCGGGTGCCGATCCTGATGTACCACCGGATCGTCGAGCGGCCGCGGTCGGTGTACGACCGCACGCCCGCCGACTTCACCGCGGAGCTCGAGCGGCTGGCGGCGGAGGACTACGTCCCGGTGACGACAGCCGAACTGGTGTCCCGCCGGCTCGACCTCCCCGCCGGCGCACACCCGGTGGTCCTGACCTTCGACGACGGCGACCCGAGCGTGTTCGCCCTGACACCGCAGGGACAACCGGCCGAGGGCACGGCGATCCGGATCCTGCTGGACGTCGCGGCGGCGCACCCGCGGTTCCGCCCGGTGGCGAGCCTGTACGTCAACGAGCACCCGTTCGGCGCGCCGGACGACGGGCCGGAGCTGCGCTGGCTGGCCTCCCACGGCTTCGAGATCGGCAACCACACGCGCCACCACACGAACCTGCGGACGGCGTCGGAGAGCGAGGTGACGGCGGCGATCACGGAGGAGGACGCGGCGATCCGCGCGACGGGTTACCAGCCGCGGACGTTGGCGCTGCCGTACGGCACCCGCCCGCGGCAGACGGAGTCGGCGTTGCGGGGCCCGGGTTATTCGTACGAGGGCGCGCTGCTGGTGGGAGCGGGACCGGCGCCTTCGCCGTGTTCGGACGACTTCGACCCGGCGGCGATCCCGCGGATCCGGTCGCAGTCGAGCGGCACGGAGGCGGAGTACGGCTCGTCCCACTGGCTCGACGTGCTGGCCACCCCGCACGGCCACCGCTACACGTCCGACGGCGACCCGTCGACGGTGTCGTACCCCCGATCGGCGACGGCCCCGGGCCCGGCGTGCGCGAGCGTGGGCCTTGCCTACTGAACCGGCGCGCGTCGATTGGCTGCCCCAGCCGCGGCCGCGGGAGTGCCGCCCGGTGGAGGACGAAGCCCCGGCGGCGGGCGTGCCGCGAGCCCGCCGGCGATCGCGGTTCCGTCGTGCGGTTCCCCGGCCGCGGTCGCCCCGGCCCATGGGTTCTCCCGAAGCCGAAGTGGTTCTGGAGGCCCCGGCACCCCGTCGGCCCGAGCCGCCCGCGACGGTGGTGCAGGTGCCCCCGCGCGCGGAGCCGCCGACGGAACCCCTGCGACAGCCGTTGTTCGGAGTGGGCGAGGGGCCGGAGTCCTCGACGAGCCCGGTGGCGGAACCAGCTGTCTGGCAGGTGAGCCTCGCCACCGAACCACCGGCTGCTCAGTCGATCGCGCCGGTCGAGCCGCCGACCCAGGCGGCTCAACCGAGCCTCGCGACCGAACCACCATTCGCGCAACCGACCGCGCCGGTCGAGCCGCCAATCCCGGCGGCCCAACCGAGCCTCGCCACCGAACCACCACTCGCGCAACCGACCGCGCCGGCTGAGCCGCGAACGCCGGCAGAAGAAGCAGGCTCCCCGGCCGAGCACCCAACCACGCGGACTGAACCAGCGACCGAACCGCCGGCCACGCACCCGGCCGCACCAACTGCAGCGGCACAACCGGGTCCCGCGCTCGAAGTCACGCCCACGGATCCGATTCCGGCGGCCGAACCACCCACCCCGCAGGCACGAGCGAGCCTCACCACCGAACCACCGCCGACGACAGCGGAGCTGTTCCCGACCACGAACCCACCCTCGGCGCGCACCGTCGCACCGGCGGCCGATCCGGTCGATCCGGCCGGTCCGCCGGAGCCCGCGCCCATCGTCTGGCCGTCCGGGCCGGAACCCGCCCCACCCACCACAACCGTCCTGCCCCTGGCGACCAAACCCCGGCGCAAGGAGATCACCGCGGCGAACCTCCTGGACTCGCCCGCCCCATCCCCGGCACCGATGGCGTGGTGGCCACCCGCGGTCCTCGTCTTCGCCGTCGCCCTCGCGGTCGCCCTCCTCCTGCTCCCCCGCGCCGCCGAGCCGCGGCGTCTCGCCGGCGTTCCCACCGCGCTCTCGCCGACCGCCGCGCCGGTCACCACCCGGCCACCCGAGCCCGCCGCTCTCCCGGACGGCCCTCCCGTCACGCCCACCGGCGACGGCACCTGGCACGTCCTCCCCGGCCCCGAAACCCTCGCCGGCGCGGGGAAAGGCGCCGAGGAACTCACCTACACCGTCGAAGTCGAAGACGGTGTCGACGCACCCGGGTTCGCCGAACAGGTCGACACCATCCTCACCGACCCCCGCGGCTGGATCGGTCAGGGCAAAGTCGCCTTCCGGCGGGAAACCACCGCCGACGCGCAACCGGAAGTGCGGATCAGCCTCACCACCCCCGGCACCAGCCGCCGGCTCTGCGGGTTCGCCATCCCCTACGACTCGTCGTGCCACCTGACCCACCGGATCGTCCTCAACCTCGCGCGGTGGGTCCGGGGCGCCCACTCCTTCGGCACCGACCTCGCCGGCTACCGCACCTACGCCGTCAACCACGAGATGGGGCACGCACTCGGCTTCGGGCACGTCGGCTGCCCGGCACCCGGCGCCCCCGCGCCGGTGATGATGCAGCAGACCTTCGGTCTCTCGAACACCTACCTCGCGGAGCTCAACCGCGCCGAACCCGGGGCCGCCACCAAGATCCTCGCCGACGGCGCCGTCTGCCGGCCGAACCCCTGGGTCGGCTGACCGTGGTTTGGACCGCCCCCGGCCGGGTACCCACCGCAGGCT
This sequence comes from Amycolatopsis sp. NPDC098790, assembly GCF_044759945.1. Taxonomy (NCBI): domain Bacteria; kingdom Bacillati; phylum Actinomycetota; class Actinomycetes; order Pseudonocardiales; family Pseudonocardiaceae; genus Amycolatopsis; species Amycolatopsis sp. NPDC098790. Next base: position 5,422 of record NZ_JBIWAI010000009.1, on the reverse strand, counting down.
CTGCCGCGGGGAAGGGGTGCCATGGTGCGGAAACTTCTGGCCGGTGCGGGGGTCGTCCTGCTGCTCGCCGGGTGCGGCGGCGTCGGGTCGGGCGGTGGCGGCGAAACCTCGTTGACCACCATGGGGTTCGGCCTCGGTGACGAGATCGCCACCACCCGCGCCGACCTGGCCGGGAAGGCCATCGCGCCGGCGACGGTCAAGATCGGCGGGAGTGCCTTCGACGCCCAGCAGTTCCTGGCCGCCGTCGCCTCGCACACCCCGCCCGACCTCGTCTACCTCGACCGGCAGCTGCTCGGCACCTACGCCGCCCGCGGCACCCTCGAGCCGCTGACGGACTGCATCGCGAAGCAGCACATCGACGTCGGGCAGTACCGGCCCGCCGCGCTGAGCGAGGTCACCCTCGACGGCGTCGTCTACGGCCTGCCCGAGTTCTACGACAACCGGGTCCTGCTGGTCAACGACGCCGCCGTCGAAGCGGCCGGCCTGCGCCCGCAGGACGTCACCACGACCGACCGCGGCAAGCTCGCCGACTCGGCCCGGACGCTGACCGCGCGCACCGCCGGCGGGCTGACGCGGATCGGGTTCGACCCGAAGATCCCCGAGTTCCTCCCGTTGTGGGCCAAGGCGAACGGCGTGCGGATGCTGAGCGACGACGGCCGGACCGCCCACCTCGACGACCCGCGGCTGGCCGAGGTCCTCGGGTACACCAAGTCGCTGATCGACGCGCAGGGCGGCTGGGGCGCGGTCAAGGCGTTCCGCGACTCGTTCGACTTCTTCGGCGAGAAGAACCCCTTCGAGCAGGGGCAGCTGGCCTCGACCCTGATGGACGACTGGTACCTCAACGTCCTCGCCAACTACTCCCCCGACGTGCGGATGTCGGCCAAGCCCTTCACCGACACCGCGGGCACGCCGATCGACTGGGTCACCGGCAGCGCCTGGGTGATCCCCGCCGGCAGCACCCACAAGGACCAGGCCTGCGCCTGGATCAAGACGATGACCGACGCGCCGACGTGGGTCGCCGCCGCGAAGGCGCGCGCGGAGAAGCGCCGCGCCGCCGGCAAGGCGTTCACCGGCGTCTACACCGGCAACCGCGTCGCGGACAAGGAGATCTTCGGCTCGATCGTGCAGTTGAAGGACCGCCCCGCGTTCGACGCCGCCGTGCAGGCCGTGCTGCGCGCGCAGGACAGCGCGTTCACCATGCCGGCCTCCCCGGCCGGCTCCGAGTTCAAGACGGCCTGGCAGAACGCCGTCAACCGCGTGCTGTCCGGCGAGCAGCAGCCCGCCGACGCGTTGCGCCAAGCCCAGCAGGAGGCCCAGCGCGCGCTCGACGCCGCGGTGGCCCACCGGTGAGGCGGCGCACGAAGGAAGCTTGGGCCGCCTACGCGTTCCTGTCGCCGTGGATGATCGGTTTCGTGGTCTTCATGGCGGTCCCGATGGTCGCCAGCCTCGTCCTGTCCTTCACCGACTACGACGCGCTGCGCTCGCCGGACGCGGTCGGCTGGGCGAACTACCGGCAACTGCTCGAGGACCCGGCCGTGCGCAAGAGCCTCGTCAACACGCTCGTGTACACCGCGCTGTCGGTACCGTCGACGATGGCCGTCTCGCTCGCGCTCGCCGCGCTGCTCAGCCGGGCCGGGCGCCGCTCGGCCGGCTTCTTCCGCACGGTGTTCTACCTGCCCGAGATCACGCCGAAGGTCGCCGTCGGCGTGCTGTTCCTCATCCTGTTCAACGGCCAGGCCGGCCTGGTCAACGCGGTGCTGGGCTTCTTCGGCGTCGACGGACCCCAGTGGAGCACCGACCCGGTGTGGGTCAAGCCGGGGCTGGTGCTCATGCACCTGTGGTCGGTGGGCAGCACGGTGGTGATCTACCTGGCCGCGCTGCGCGGCGTGCCGCGGGAGCTGTACGAGGCCGCCGAGCTCGACGGCGCGTCGGCGTGGCAGCGGTTCCGGCGGATCACCGTCCCGATGATCAGCGGCGCGCTCTTCTTCACGCTCATCGTCCAGACGATCGCGGCGCTGCAGTCGTTCGACGAGGCGTACACGGCCTTCTACGGCTCCGCGGCTTCGGCGACCTACAGCAGCGACGCGGCGTTGTTCTACCTCATCTACCTGTTCCGGCAAGCGTTCGAATTCCTCCACCTCGGGTACGCGTCGGCGATGGCGTGGCTGCTGTTCTTGGTCATCCTGGCGATCACGCTGGTGCAGGTCCGGCTCAGCCGCCGCTTCGTCTACTACGAAGGCGGCGACCGGTGACCGCGCGGCGCGTGGTCCGGTGGGCCCTGCTCGCCGCGGCGACCGTCCTGTTCCTCTACCCGTTCGTGTGGTTGCTCAGCGCGTCGCTCAAGCCGGGCGGGCAGGTCTTCGACAACGCGCTGGTCCCGCACACGTGGGCGTGGCGCAACTACGCCGACATCTGGCAGGCCGCGCCGGTCGCGGCCTGGCTGCTCAACAGCGTGGTGGTGTCGCTGGCCGCCGCCGTGACGGTCACGCTCACCAGCTCGCTGGTCGCGTTCGGGTTCGCGTACTTCCGGTTCCCCGGCCGCAACGCGCTCTTCGGCCTGGTGCTCGCGACGATGATGCTGCCCGCCGCGGTGACCATGATCCCGGTCTACCTGATCTGGAACAGCGCCGGCCTCGCGCACACGCAGGTTCCGCTGTGGGCGGGCAACCTGTTCGGCAGCGCGTTCTACATCTTCCTGCTGCGCCAGTTCTTCCTCGGGCTCCCGCGCGAAGTGTTCGAAGCGGCCCGGGTCGACGGCGCGAACCACTGGACGCTCTTCTGGCGCATCGCGGTGCCGCTGTGCCGGCCGGCGCTGATCGTCAGCTTCGTCTTCGAGCTCAAGGCGAGTTGGTCGGACCTGCTCAAGCCGCTGATCTACCTGCGCGACCCGGCGCTGTACACGCTGCCGCGCGGGCTCAAGGCCCTGTCCGACCAGTTCGGCCAGGCGGGTGAACAACGCTGGGAGATCGTCCTCGCCGGCAGCGTCCTGACGACCGTGCCGCTCGTGATCGTCTTCTTCTTCGCCCAGCGCCACTTCCTCGCCGGGATCACCACCGACAGCCGGCGGGCCTGACGACCCTGGGTCGCGTCTCGTCAGCCGGACGAGTCACGGCCGATCCCGATAGGGTTCCTCCGCGCCCGCCGCCCACCACCCCACGCAGGGCCGCCGCTGCGCCAGACGGGCCACGCCCGGGTATCGCGAGTGAAGCTCCTTGTCCCGGTGGATCTTTCCTCGCTAGCGTCGACGGGGAGGGGACGAAACCGGGCTGTCCGGGGAGTTCCTTGCACACCAGGGAAAAACGCGAACGAGGAGTTTCTTCGATGACGGCTCTCGACCAGCCCGTGACCCGCACCGCGTACCAGCAGTCGGTCGCCGACTACTGGAACGCGGAGAAGGACCCGGTGAACCTCCGGCTGGGCGATGTCGACGGTCTCTACCACCACCACTACGGTCTCGGCGACTACGACCCGGCCGTGCTGGAGGTCCCGGAGGCCCAGCGCGACCAGGCGATCATCGCCGAGATGCACCGGCTCGAGACGGCGCAGGCCGACGTCCTCCTCGACCACCTCGGCCCGATCGGGCCCGCCGACCGGCTGCTCGACGCCGGCTGCGGCCGGGGCGGCACGAGCGTCATGGCGCACCAGCGCTTCGGCTGCCAGGTGGACGGGATCTCCATCTCCGAGCAGCAGGTGGCGTTCGCCAACGACCACGTCCGGCAGCGCGGGATCGACGGCTCGGTGCGCTACCACCTGAAGAACATGCTCGACACCGGCTTCGAATCCGGGGTGTTCCAGGGGATCTGGAATAACGAGAGCACGATGTACGTCGACCTGCACGAGCTGTTCGCCGAACACGCCCGGCAGCTCAAGCCCGGCGGCCGGTACGTGACCATCACCGGGTGCTACAACGACGTCACCGGCGGCCGGTCGCGGGCGGTGAGCCAGATCGACCAGCACTACATCTGCAACATCCACGCCCGCGGCGACTACTTCAAGGCCTTGTCGGACAACGGGTTCGTGCCGATCAACGTCGTCGACCTGACCGCCGCGACGATCCCCTACTGGGAGCTGCGGGAGCGGTCCTCGGTCGCCACGGGCGTCGAGAAGCCGTTCCTGACCGCCTACCGCGAAGGCAGCTTCCACTACCTGCTCATCGCCGCCGACCGCGTCTGAGGCCGGGCGACGAGGGAGAGCACCCATGACGACCGGCACCGAATGTCCACAGTGGACGAACGGGGGCGCCGAGAGCCTGCTCGCGGGCCCGTTCGGCCTCGGCACGGCGGCGGCCCGGATCGCGACGCAGTTCGCGCCGGCGCCCGGGCAGGACCCGGCCTACGCCCACCTGCCGTGGGGAGACGGCAGCGGGCCGCCGCTGTACTGCCCGGTCGCCGGTCGCGTCGACGACGCCCTGGCCGGGGAGGTGGACCGGCGGCTGGTCGCGTGGGCCGAAGACTGCGGGTTCACCGGCGCGGGCCTCGACCAGATCGCCCACGCGGGGTTCGGCAGGCTGGCGATGCTCGCCCACCCCGACTGCGACGACCCGGACCGGCTGCTCGTCGCGGCGCAGCTGAACGCGGTCTGGTGGGCGGCCGACGACTACTACGCCGACGACAGCACGCTGGGCGCGGCGCCGACCGAACTGCCGCCACGCCTGGCGCTCGTCATGGCGGCCATGGACCCGGTCGCGCCGGCCGGGGAGTTCTCGGCGCCCCTCGAAGAAGCGCTGCGGGCGGACCCGATCCTCGTCGGGCTGCACTCGGCGGTCGGCCACCTGGGCCGGCACGGCTCCCCCGTGCTGGTCCAGCGGGTCTGCTACGCGACGTTCTCGATGTTCGTCAGCTGGGACGCCTACGCGGCGTGGCGCCACACGGGCCGCTACCCGCCGGCGTGGGAGTACCTGGCGGCCCGCCAGCACGACAGCTTCTACACGTCGATGACCCTCGTCGACGCCGTCGGCGGCTACGAGCTGGCCGCGCCGTTCTACTACGACCCGCGTGTGCGGGAGGCGATGATGCGGGCCGGGACGGCGTCGGTGCTGGTCAACGACCTGCACTCGGTGGCGAAGGATGCCGCCGACGAGAAGCCGGTCTGCAACATGGTGCTGCAGATCGCCGCCGACCGGGGGTGCTCGGTCGAGGAGGCGGTCGAGGCCACCGTCGAGCTGCACAACAAGATCGTCCACGAGTTCGAGGACGGCCACCGGGAGCTGATGGCGGTTCCGTCGCCGGAACTGCAGCGCTTCCTCGTGGGTGTCCGTTCCTGGATGGGCGGCGGCTTCACCTGGCACGCCACCAATCCCCGTTACCAGTCTTGACCGAGAAATGATTGGGTGGTTTTCGCTGTGACCGTCACCGACCCGGTGGACACCGACCAGGCACCGCAGAGCCTCGGCCGGGCCGCGGCCCGGACCCTGGCCACCACG
>NZ_JBIWAI010000008.1:511918-533874 GCF_044759945.1 Amycolatopsis sp. NPDC098790 | reverse complement strand
ACGGCAAAGTCACCCAGCACGGCCGCGGCGAATACGGCGACGAAACCCACCTCGGCACCCTCACCGACGGCGACCACTTCGGCGCCGAACTCCTCGCCCGCGACAACGCCACCTGGCGCTTCACCGCCCGCGCCGCGACGCGCGTCATCGCGCTGGTGCTGCCGGCCACGGCTTACGCAAGGCTCAACGGCCGGTCCGAATCACTGCGGACGCACGTCGCCGAGGCCGCCGGACGGCCGCGGAAACCGGCGAACAAGGCCGGTGAGGCCGCCATCGACCTGTCGGCCGGCCACGACGGCGAGCCGATCCTGTCCGGTACCTACGTCGACTACGACCCTTCGCCGCGCGAGTACGAACTGGCCGTCGCGCAAACCGTGTTGCGTGTCCACAACCGCGTCACGGATCTCTACAACAACCCGATGAACCAGCTCGAACAACAGCTGCGGCTGACCGTGGAAGCGTTGCGGGAGCGGCAAGAACACGACCTGGTCAACAACACCGACTTCGGGCTCCTGCACAACACCGACCTCAAGCACCGGCTGACGACCCGCACCGGGCCGCCCACGCCGTTGGACCTCGACGACCTGCTTTGCCGGCGCCGCAAGACGAAGTTCTTCCTCGCCCACCCCCGCGCCATCGCCGCGTTCGGCCGCGAATGCACGCGGACCCGCGTCTACCCGGACACGACGTTGCTCGACGGCAAGCGCGTCATGGCCTGGCGCGGCGTCCCGATCCTGCCGTGCGACAAGATCCCCGTCACCGACACCGGCACGACGTCGATCCTCGCCATGCGGACGGGCGAAGACGACGCCGGCGTCATCGGGCTCCGGCCGAAATCCCTGCCGGACGAATACCAGCCGGGGCTGAACGTCCGGTTCCTGGGCATCAACGACCGGGCCGTGACGTCCTATTTGGTCAGTGCCTACCACTCGGCCGCGGTGCTGGTGCCGGACGCGCTCGGCGTGCTCGACGACGTCGAGGTCGGCCGCTCATGACCACCATGGACTCCCGGACCGCCTCCCGGCCGATCGCCGACGTCCTCGCGTGGAGCAAGGGCCTGGTCGACCCCGCGTTGCGCACCGCGGCCGACCGGCTGCCCGACGCGATGCGGCGGATCGCCGGCTACCACTTCGGGTGGGAGGACGCGCGCGGCGAGCCGTCGTCCGCGGACGGCGGCAAGGCGCTGCGGCCGGCGATGGTGCTGCTGTGCGCGGAAGCGGCGGGCGGCGATCCCGCGGCCGCCGTGCCCGCCGCCGTCGCGGTCGAGCTGGTGCACAACTTTTCGCTGCTGCACGACGACGTCATGGACGGCGACACGACCCGGCGGCACCGGGCGACGGCGTGGACGGTGTTCGGCACCGGCCCCGCGGTCCTCGCCGGGGACGCGTTGCTGAGCGTGGCGTTCGAACTGCTGACGCCCGAGGGCGCGAAGCTGCTGTCCCAGGGCGTGCTCGACCTGCTGGAAGGGCAGGCCGCGGACGTGGACTTCGAGCAGCGCGACGACGTGACGCCGGCGGAGTGCGTCCGGATGGCGAACGGCAAGACGGCGGCGCTGATCGCGGCCTCGTGCCAGTTGGGCGCGCTGCTCGCGGGGCGGCCGGACGCGGTGGCGCGGTTCGGCGAGTTCGGCCGGTCGGTCGGGCTGGCGTTCCAGCACGTCGACGACCTGCTCGGCATCTGGGGCGACCCCGCGTCGACGGGGAAGCCGGTGTTTTCCGACCTGCAGAACCGCAAGAAGTCGCTGCCGGTGGTGACGGCGTTGTCGTCGGGGACGGCGGCGGGCGCGGAGCTGGCGGAGCTGTACGCGGGGACGGACCCGTTCACGGACGCCGAGCTGGCCCGCGCGGCTGCTTTGGTCGACGAGGCGGGCGGGCGCCAGTGGAGCCAGGCCCAGGCGGCTGCCTTGGTGGCGAAGGGGTTGCGTGAGCTGGCGGCGGTCAACCCGGTTCCGCGGCCGGCGGCGGAACTGGCGGCGTTGGCCCGGCTGATCACGACCCGCACGCACTGAGCTGAAGGGCACCTTCGTTGCATCCGACGTCAGGAAGGTGCCCTTCAGCGCGTCTCATGCACTGAAGGGCACCTTCAGCCCGTCTCACTTGCCGGGGCGGGTCAGGCCGTCCTTGTCGGCGTCCAAGCTCAAGATGTTCTTGTCCGTGTCGCCCAACGCCTTCGTGACCTGCGCAGACGCCGGCGATGTCGACAAGTCGAGAAGGCGGATCGGGGCGTCGAGCTTGATGTAGGTCGGGATGTACTCGGCCTTGTCGACCTTCCAGCGGTCGCCGTCGCGCACGAACCGGAAGCGGGCCGCCGCGCCTTCCTCCGTGTCGCCCTTCGGTTCCGAGTGGCGGGCGACGCTGTTGCCGAGCCCGTACGCGACCCACTTGTCCCCGATCTTCTCGAACGGCTGGACCACGTGCGCGTGGTGGCCGACGATCAGGTCGACGTCGTCCGAGGCCAGGATCTTCTTCGCCTGCGAACGCTGCTCGGCCGTCGGGTCGTGCTGGTACTCGACACCCCAGTGCAGGCTCGCGATCACGACCTGCGCCCCCGCCTCGCGGGCCTTGCGAGCCGACGCCAGGACGTCGTCGACGTCGATCTGGTTGGCCAGCCACGGCTTCCCGGCCGGCACCTTGATCCCGTTGAACCCGAAGGCGTACGACACCTGCGCGACCTTCACGCCGTGGACGTCCATGACCAGCGGTTTCGCCGCCTCCGCCGCCGATCGCGCCGAGCCGGTGTGCTTGATCCCGGTCTCGTCGAGCTTGTCCAGCGTCCGCTTCACGCCGTCGGCACCCTGGTCGATCGTGTGGTTGGACGACGTCGAGCACGTGTCGTAGCCGGTGTCCTTGAGCGCGTCGGCGATCTCCGGCGGCGCGCTGAACGACGGGTACCCGCTGTACGGCCCGCCTTCCGGCGCCAGCGGCGTCTCGAGGTGGCAGATCCCCAGGTCGGCGCTGGAGATCAGCGGCTTGATCCCGGCCAGCAGCGGCCGGTAGTCGATCTTCCCCTTGCCGTCGGCCTCGGCCTGCTCGGTCAGCGCCGGGTGGATCAGGACGTCGCCGGTCGCGACGACGCTGAACGAGCCATCCGGGGCAGCCGAAGAAGACGGCGTCTCGGGGAAGGGCGTCGGCGCCGGGCCGGACTGCGGTGGAGTGCTGCAGGCGGCCGCCAGGACGGCGACGCCGGCCAGCGCGGCGACGCGGATCTTCGTCATCGGTCCCCCTCGCAGACGGTGGTCCGGCCATCCTGCCAGCCGGGCGAACCCGGCAGAGACGGCATCCCGGTCACCAAAAACTTCCACCACAGTCGACAACACCGATCAGAACATTCGCACAAGACAAAACCGGACAACGCGCAGGACAGCAGGGAAAAAATACGATAAATGACGCCCACTCGTGCCACGATGCAACTACGGAGAGTAGGTCTCGCTCCGCTAACTGCGGCTTGACGCTCCACGAACGGGTGTTTTGTAATACCAGTCACTCAGCGGCGCCCGCGCGCGCCACTCGACCCCCGGCCTCCTTGGGAGCAACGATGTCCCCACACTCGCACAGGCTGCGCGCCTGGAGCGCTGTTGGTTGTTGTTTGATTTCCGGTGTCCTGATGGCTTCCTGCTCCTCCGGCAAGGACACCGCCGCCCCGCAGCAGCAGGCTCCCGCCAACGGCAAGATCACCCTCTACTACCTGCAGAAACAGGGTGACCAGCAGTACTTCGTCGAGCAGGCCCAGGGCGCGCAGGAGAAGGCGAAGGAGCTCGGCGTCGAGCTCAAGGTCGTCAACCTCGGCCAGGACGCCAACAAGGCGATCACCGAACTCGACGCGGCGGTCGCGCAGGGCGCCAACGGCGTCGCCATCGTCGTCCCCGACCAGGCCATCGGCCCGCAGGTGATCGACAAGGCCAAGAGCGCGGGCATCCCGCTGATCGCCTCCGACGACGTCATCAAGGACGGCTCGGGCGCGAAGGCCCCGTTCGTCGGCTTCAACGGCAGCCAGATGGGCGACTCGGTCGGCACCGAGGCCGGGAAGCTGTTCAAGGCCGCCGGCTGGACCGCCGCCGACACCAAGATCATCAGCGCCTACAAGCAGGACCTCACCGTCTGCACCGACCGCGTCGGCGCCGCGAAGTCCGCGTTCGCCAAGGCGGCGGGGGCCGAGGTCCCGGTGATCGACGTCGGCACCGACAACTCGCCCGTCGACGCGCAGAACCGCTCCGGCGCGGTGATCAGCTCCAACCCGGGCGTCAAGCACTGGGTCGTCTGGGGCTGCAACGACGAGAACGAGACCGGTGTCGTGACGGCGCTGGCCAACTCGGGCGTGCAGGCGAACAACATCATCGGCGTCGGGCTCGGCGCGTACCTCGACTGCAAGGACTGGGCCGCGGGCAAGGACACCGGCAACAAGTCCGCGCTCTACATCTCCGGCGCCGAGGTCGGCCGCTCGGCGATCCAGGTCCTCGTCGACAAGGTGAAGAACGGCAAGGAGCTGCCCGCGGAGACGATCGCGAAGACCACGATCGTCAACAAGGACAACTACAAGCAGGCCGGCGTCAACTGCACCTGACCGAACTTCCCCGGGGCGGCACTTTCACGTGAAAGTGCCGCCCCGGGGACTCCACCGCTCGAAGGGCGACCATGTCCTCCTCTCCACCCGCGCTCGCCGTCGAGGGCATCGGCAAGCGCTTCTCCGGCGTCACCGCCCTGGACGACGTCTCGCTGGAGATCCGCTCCGGTGAAGTCCTCGCGCTGATGGGCGAGAACGGCGCCGGGAAGTCGACGCTGCTGCGCGTCCTCTCCGGCGACCAGGGCCCCGACGACGGCCGGCTCCTCCTCGACGGCACCGAGGTCGCGTTCGACACCCCGCGCGCGGCGATGGCCGCCGGGGTCCGCGTGATCTACCAGGAACCCGAGATCATCCCGCACGTTTCGGTGGCGGAGAACGTCTTCGTGGGCGAACTGCCCGCGAAGGGCCGGGTCTTCAACCGCCGCACGCTCATGAAGGCGACGCACGACGCACTCGCCGAGTACGGCTTCGAAGGCGTACTCAACCCGGCCACGCTCGGCGTCGCCCTCTCCGCGGCGCAACGCCAGCTCGTCGAGATCCTGCGCGTCCTCACCGCGGCCACGCCGCCGAAGGTGATCGCGTTCGACGAGCCGACGTCGTCGCTGTCGGAACACGAGGTCGAGGCGCTGTTCCGGCTGATCGGGCGGCTGCGCGACAGCGGGGTCGCGGTCGTCTACGTCTCGCACCGGATGAAGGAGATCTTCCAGCTCGCCGACCGCGTCGCCGTGCTGCGCGACGGCAAGCTCGTCGGCGTCCAGCAGGTCGCGGAGACCGACGAGCCCGGCCTGGTCCGGATGATGATCGGCCGCGACCTGTCGGCCCTCGAGCGCCGCGTCACGCAGGACACCGGCGACGTCGTGCTGAAGCTCGACGACGTCACGACCGACGACGTCACCGGCATCTCCCTGCAGGTCCGCGCGGGCGAGGTCGTCTGCCTGGCCGGGCTGGTCGGCGCCGGACGCTCGGAGCTGGCGCGCGCGATCGTCGGCGACCTGCCGATCCGGTCCGGGACCGTCACGCTCGACGGGAAGCGGCTTCGCGCGCACAACCCGGGTGACGCGGTCAAAGCCGGCATCGGCTTCGCACCCGAAGAGCGGAAGACGGACGCGTTGCTGATGCAGCGGTCCGTACGCGACAACGTCTCCATCGCCGTCCTCGACCGCCTTCGCCGCTTCCGTGTGGTGAAGCGGGCGAAGGAACGCGCGCTCGTCGAGGAGTACGTACGCGAGCTTCGCGTGCGGACGCCGTCGATGGAGCAGGAAGTCCGCAAGCTCTCCGGCGGCAACCAGCAGAAGGCCGTCCTCGCGCGCTGGCTCGCTCGGCGGCCGAAGCTGCTGATCCTCGACGAGCCGACCCGCGGGGTCGACGTCGGCGCGAAGGCCGAGATCTACCGGATCATCGACGGCCTCGCCGCGGAGGGCATCGCGCTGCTGGTCATCTCCTCCGACCTGCCCGAGGTGCTGACGCTCGCCGACCGCATCCTCGTCATGCGGGCCGGGCGGCTGGCGGGCGAGATCGGCCGCGAAGAGGCGACCGAGGAAGCCGTGCTGACCCTCGCCATCCCCGAAACCGAACCAGCCGTGGAAGAAGCCCAGGAGATCGGCGCATGAGCACCCCAACGAAGGAAACGTCGGCTCCCGCCGCCCCGGCGCAGCCGAGCGCCGCACGCCGCGTGCTGACCGGCATCGGCGTGCAGAACTCCAGCCTGATCATCACGCTGATCGCGTTGATCGTGCTGCTGAGCATCCTGAACGACAACTTCCTGCGCACCAACAACCTGCTGCTGATCGGCAGCGCGATCACCATCATGGGGCTGCTCGCCCTGGTCCAGACGCTGGTGATCATCCTGGGCGCGCTGGACATCTCGGTCGGCTCGATGGCCGGGCTCGCGTCGGTCATCTCCGCGATGGTGTTCACCTCGACCGGCAACGCCGAGGTCGGCATCCTCGCCGCGATCGGCATCGGCATCGTCTGCGGCCTGATCAACGGCATGATCATCATCTTCGGCCGGGTCAACCCGGTCGTCGCGACGCTGGCCATGCTCGCCACCTACAAGGGCGTCGCGCAGGTCATCTCGGACGGCAAGTCGCAGGGCTACACCGGCGGCGACGACCTGTTCATCTTCCTGGCCAAGGGGTCCGTGCTCGGGCTGCCGTCGCTGGTGTGGGTGTTCCTGATCGTCGCGGCGCTGCTGCACTTCCTGCTGAAGTACACCGACATCGGCCGCAACGTCTACGCCATCGGCGGCAACGACACGGCGGCGCGGCTGGCCGGCATCAACATCAACCGGTACATCATCGGCGTCTACGCGCTCGCCGGCGTGGTCGCGGCGGTCGCGGGCATCCTGATCACCGCGCGCACCGGCTCGGGCCAGCCGGTCTCCGGATCGGAGGGCCTGGAGCTGCAGGCCGTCACCGGTGCCGCGCTCGGCGGGACGATGCTCAAGGGCGGCCGCGGGTCGATCATTTCGACGGTGCTCGCGGTGATCATCCTGGGCGTGCTCGACAACGGCATGTCCGGCCTCGGCATCAACCCGTTCTGGCAGAACGTCGCCCACGGCGCCCTGCTCGTGATCGCGGTCGTGCTGCAGCAGCTGCGCAGCGGGGAGCGTCGCGTCGGCCTGCCCGAGTGAATCTCCACGCGCGCATCGTGGACGAGCTGGGGAGGCTCATCGTCGAAGGCGTCCTCGGGGACGGGCAGCCGCTCGTCCCCGAGGAGCTCGGCCGCCGCTTCGCCGCGTCCCGGACGGTGGTCCGCGAGGCGCTGCGCGTGCTGGAGTCCAAGGGCATGGTCACCGCGCGGCCGCGGGTCGGCACGTGGACGCTGCCGCCCGACGCTTGGGACGCGATCGACCCGGACGTCATCGCCTGGCGCGTCAACGGTCCCGACCGCCCGCGGCACCTGCGTGAGCTGGCGGAACTGCGGCTGGCGATCGAACCGCAGGCGGCGCGGATGGCGGCGCAGCACCGGCGTCCGGACGAGCTTTCGGCGATGGCGGCGGCTTACGAGCTGATGGCGGACGCGGTCGAGCGGGCCGACGCCGAAGCGTTCCGGGAGGCCGATTCGGGGTTCCACGCGGCGCTGATCCGGGCGTCCGGCAACGCGCTGATCGCGCAGCTGCAGGTCCCGGTCGTCGCGGCGCTGCGGGCGCACGGCGAGCCGCTGGAATTGATGGCCCACTCCCGGGTGCTGACGCTGGTGCTGGCGAAGAACGCCGACGGCGCCGAGTCGGCGGCCCGCCGGCTGCTGGAAACCGTTGCGCCGTACCGCTCACCGGCACCTTGACACGCCCAGCGGGAAGCGCTTCACTCGCTGCGACCGACCCGCCGCCATGACGTGCTGAGGAGGACGCATTCATGCGTTTCCCGGGTATTCGTGGTTTCGGCGTGCTCGCGGCCGCGGCCGTGGCGGGCAGCCTGCTGACGGCGCCGGTCGCTTCCGCCGCCGAGTCCTGCGCCGTTTCGGACGAAATGGTCGCCGCGGGCAACTACTGGGCGGCGAACGGGACGAACCCCGACCCGGCCGACTGGCAGAACGCGACGTTCCACGTCGGCAACCTGGCCCTGGTCCGGACCACCGGCCAGTCCAACCACAAGACGTACCCGTGGGCCCAGGCCAACGGCTACCAGCTGCCGTCCGACCCGAAGCGGCCGTTCTTCCCGGACAACCAGGCGGCCGGCGAGGCGTACCTGGACCTGTACACGTACTTCCACCCGGAGATCCCGCTCGACTCGATCCGCACGCGCATCAAGGACGAGGTCGCGTCGGTGCAGGCGGGGCACCGGGACTACTGGAACTACGTGGACGCGCTGAACATGGCGATGCCGTCGTTCGCGCGGATGAGCGTGATCGACCACGATCCGTCCTATTTGGACGCGATGGACAAGCTGTTCTCTTATTCGGAGCACAAGCTGTTCAACGAGTTCACCGGTCTCTGGTACCGCGACGAGCGGTTCAAGGGCTCGGGCGTGTTCTGGTCCCGCGGCAACGGCTGGGCACTGGCGGCGCTGACGAAGGTGCTGCAGGTGCTGCCGACGGACGACCCGCGCCGGCCGGAGTACCTGCGGGTGTTCAAGAAGATGGCGTTCTCGCTGTCCTTGCTGCAGCGGCGTGACGGCTTCTGGAACGCCGACCTGCTGAACCCGTGGAACCACGGCGGCCCGGAGACGAGCGGCACGGCGTTCTTCACGTACGGCATCGGCTGGGGCATCGGCGCAGGCATCCTGGACGCGTCCCGCTACCGCCCGGTGGTCGACAAGGCGTGGACGGCGTTGTCGACGAAGGCGTTGCAGCCCAGCGGGTTGGTGGGTTACGTCCAGCCGGTGGGCGACCGCCCGGCGACGGCTCACGCGACCGACACGTCGGCGTTCGGCGTGGGTGCGTTCCTGCTGGCGGGCCAGGAAGTGGCCAAGCTGCAGGGCTGCTCGGCGGAGTAGGCCTACTTCAGGCAGTCCCCGGGATCGCCGCGCGTCAGGGCCGGGTCCGACTGGGGGAAGGTGCGGGCCAAGCCAGGTCCGGAGGAACGGTGTTCGAAGCGGACCGTCACCCGGCCGTGGCCCGCGCCCTGCACCCAGCCGGTTCCGTACTCGGCGTGCACCACGTCGTCGCCCTGGCGCCACTCCGACGGCGGGGCGGCTACCGGCGCCGGGGCCGCGACCACCGTCGACGTCGAAGGCACCGAAGGCGCCGCCAAGGTGAACAGCGCGTCCTGGTGCGGCACCGACAACCCGCTGTACGCCACTCCCGCCAAGCGGATCCCGCCGAACTCCGCCGGGTCCAGCAACAGCCTCTCCGCCACCGCCGACAACTCCGCCAAGTCGTCGGTCGGGGCGGAGATCGTCTCCGAGCGGGTCACCGTGTGCATGTCCGTGTGCCGCAGCTTGATCACCACCGTCCGCGCCACGCGCTCGGCCTTCACCAGCCGCTTGTGCGCCCCCACCGCGATCCGCCGGACCTCGGCGCGCAACGACGCCAGGTCGATGATGTCCGTGTCGAACGTCGTTTCCGCGCTGACCTGCTTGGTCTCGCCGCGGTCGGCCACCGGGCGGTCGTCGAACCCCGTCGCCAGGCGGCGCAGGTCGCGGCCGACCACCCCGCCCAGCGTCGCCACCGCGTCCTGTTCGGACAGTGCCGCCAGCTGGCCGAGCGTCTGGACGCCGATGAACCGCAGCTTCCCCTCCGCCACCGGGCCGATCCCCCACAGCGCGCGCACCGGCAGCGGCGCGAGGAACTCGCGTTCGGTGCCCTGCGGCACCACCAAGAGCCCATCGGGCTTGGCCTCGTCGGACGCGATCTTGGCGATCTGCTTGCCGTTGCCCGCACCGATCGACGCCACCAGCCCGGTCTCCGCGCGAATCCGGGCCCGCAACGAAGCACAGAACGACGTGACCCCTTCGAAAGAAGCGCCGGTCAGCGAAGGCGGTTCGGCGAACGCTTCGTCGAGGGAAATCTTCTCCAGCACCGGCGCCACCGACGTGACGACGGCGAACACCTCCTGGCTGAGCCGCTCGTAGACGCGGAACCGCGGCGGCACGATCACGCCGTTCGCCGGGAGCAGCCGGCGCGCCTGGGCCATCGGCATCGCCGACTTGATGCCGAACGCCCGCGACTCGTAGCTCGCGCCCGCGACGACGCCGCGGGGCCCGAGCCCGCCGACGAGCACCGGGCGCCCGGCCAGCGTCGGGCGGGTGAGCTGCTCGGCCGACGCGTAGAAGGCGTCCAGGTCGAGGTGGATCACCCAGCGGGCCACGTCATTCCCCGCCGGTGACGTCCAGCAGCTGCTGCAGTGCCTTGGTGTAGTTCTCGAACGCCGCGCGCCCGGCCGCGGTCAGCCGGACCAGCGTGACCGGCGTGCGGTGCTCGTAGGCCTTGGTGATCTCGACGTACTCGGCGTCCTCGAGCTTGCGCAGGTGCGTCGAGAGGTTGCCCGCGGTCATGTCCAGGAGCTGCTGCAGGCGCGGGAAGGTGATCTGGTCGCCGGTGTGCAGCCCCGCGAGCGCGACCGTGACGCGCAGCCGCGCCTGGGCGTGGATGACCGGGTCGAGCTGCGGCAGTTCGCTCATCGCGACTTCTTCTCGCGCACGAAGTACACGATCGACGCGAGCAGGAAACCGCCACCGCCGCAGACGGTCAGCACCAGGAAGTTGGCCGGGAACCCGACCAGCACGCTCAGCGCCGAGGACACGATCATCCACGCGCCGAGGCCGTACATCAGCTTGTCCTGCCAGAGCATGCCGCCCGCGAGGTACATGACCCCGGTGAGCAGGAGCCAGGTGCCCGACCACAGCAGCGACACCTGGTCGGAGGTCAGCGTGCCGAACTGCGTGATCCGGACGTCGACGACGGTCAGCCCGGTCGAGACGAGCGCCCAGCTGTAGCCGTACATCGCCCCGACGGTCTTCGACGGGCCGCGGATCCCCCGCGCGGCCCGGGCGCTGACGTAGCCGGTGTAGACCATCGCGGCGACGAACAGCACGGCGACGAGCACGCCGCCGACCCAGCCGGGGATGCTCTCGGTCCGCGTCGCGAAGTAGGTGAAGCCCCAGCCGACGATCCAGGCGAAGGCCCACGCGGCGAGCATGCGCGCGGGGCCTCCGCCCAGTTCCCGGCGGTTGCGCCGGTTCTGCTGGGCGATCAGGTTCAGTGACTCCTCCGCCGACAACGGCTCGTCGTCCACCCGCTCCGCCCTTCGTCCGCGCAGACCCCTCAGTACTGCACGGAGGTTAACAACCATTCACAGCCTGGCCGTGTCCAGCCGGAACCGGCGCACCACGATCAGGGCCGGCACGACCAGCCAGCCGGCCAGCACGAGCACCGCCACGCCGGTCCCACCGGCGTGGACCAGGGGTTCGAGGCCCACCCGGCCGAGCCAGAACGTCGGGAAGAAGTGCGCGAGCGTCGCCATCCAGTCCGGGAGGACGTACAGCGGGATCCACAGGCCGCCGAGCATGCCCAGCGGCATCATCAGCGCGCCGGTGACCGCGCCGACCGTGTCGCCCTTGCCGAACAGCCCGATGGCCAGGCCGAGCACGGCGAACGGGAGCACGCCGAGCCACAGCGACACCAGCACCAGGCCCCACTGGCCAGCGGTCAGGTGCACCCCCATCGCCAGCCCGGCGACGAACACCACGACCAGCACCGGCAGCGCGACCGCCATCGCGGAGGCGACCTTGACGACCAGGTAGCCGGGCCCGCGCATCGGCGTCAGGCGCAGCTGGCGCTGCCAGCCTTCGGTGCGCTCCTGCGCCACCCGGGTGCCGGTGAACAGCGCGCCGCCGCTGGCGCCGTACGCGGCGAGCTTGATCATCGTCTCGACGTTCGCCGGGATGCCGCTCGGCGTGGCCAGCTTGCCGAAGATCGAGCCGAACAGGACGAACATGGCCACCGGCATGCCGATGGTGAAGATCGTGAACTGGGGACTGCGGACGATCCGCTTGATCTCCAGGCTCAGGTACGTCGTGTTCACGCGGCGGCCTCCTCGGCGGTCAGCGCCAGGAAGGCTTCTTCGAGCCCGAGCGCGGTGATTTCGATGTCGGCCGCCTGCGGGAACTCCGCCAGCAGCGCGCGGATGGCGGCGTCGGAGTCGGCGCAGGCCAGCTCGGCGCGACCGGCCCGCAGCTGGACGCTCGTGACGCCGGCCAGCCGTGCCAGGTCGCCTTCGGCGGCACCCGGGACGGCGGCCTTGAGCACCCGCCCGGACACCGCGGCCCGGACCTCGGCGACCGGTCCGTCGGCGACGACCACGCCGTGGCGCATCAGCACGACGCGGTCGGCGTAGTCCTCGGCTTCGGCGAGGTAGTGCGTCGCGAACAGCACGGTCCGGCCGCCGGCGGCGTACTCGCGGATGGCCGCCCAGAACGCGCGCCTGCCGTCGACGTCCATCGCGGCGGTGGGCTCGTCGAGCACGAGCAGCTTCGGGTCGCCTGCCAGGGCGAGGGCGAACCGGACGCGCTGGCGTTCGCCGCCGGAGAGCTTGCCGCAGCGGCGTTTCACGAGGTTTTCCAGCCCCGCGCGGGCGATCACCTCGCTCGCCGGCAACGGGTTCGCGTGCGTCGAGACGACGAGGTCGACGATCTCGCCGACCGTGACGTCGCCCAGCAGCGCGCCGTTCTGCATCATGGCGCCGACGAGCCCCCGGTCGACGGCCTCGCGCGGGCTGCCACCCTCGACCGTGACGGCTCCCGCGTCCGGCCTGGTGAGCCCGAGCAGCATGTCGACGGTGGTCGACTTGCCCGCGCCGTTCGGCCCGAGCAGCGCGACGACCTCCCCGCGGGCGACTTCGACGGACACCCCGTCGACGGCCGTGACGCCGCCGAACCGTTTGGTCAGGCCCGTCAGCGCGAACGCCGGTCCCCCAGTCATGGCGTCCCTCCCTTCTCCACTTTGAAACGCAAACTCGACCCGCACTTTGTAACACAAAGTCCGCGCAGGTTCAAAGCCCTCGGTGCCGGGAAGTATGAAAAACGGGGTGCCGGGCACTGGGCCCGGCACCCCGTTCAGGAGCGGTTTCCGCAGGTCAGCCGGTGAACCGGCCCGACACGAGACCCTGCGTGGCCGCGGCGTCGGCCTTGGCCGCGGCCGGTGCCGGGGGCGTCGGCTGCGGCAGCGGGGCGCACTCGACGTCGGCCGTGCGGCCCGGCTTGCGGGCCGGGAGGGCACCGGTCGCCAGGTAGTCGGCGATCTTGTTGTCGACGCACGCGTTGCCGCGCGGGGTGATCGCGTGGCTGGTGCCGCCCGGCTCCGCGATCAGCGACGCGCCCGGGAAGCGGCTGCGGACCTCGAGGCTGCCCGGGAACGGCGTCGCCGCGTCGAGCGTCTCGTCGATCATCAGGACGCTCTGGACGCCGCGACCGTCGACCTTGGTCGGCTTGCCTGCCTTCGCGGGCCAGTAGAGGCAGGGCGCGTTGAACCAGGCGTTCTGCCAGGTGAAGTACGGCGCCTTGGCGAAGGTCTGCCAGTTGTCGCGCTTCCACTGGTTCCAGCTGGTCGGCCACTGGACGTCGGTGCACTGGACGGCGAGGTAGACCGCGTAGCCGTTGTCGTCGCCGCGGCCGCCGAAGGCCTCGAACAGCGACTTCCAGTTCTGCCAGTCACCCTGGTTGACGAACCGGGACAGCGCGTCGCCCAGCAGCGTCCACCGCAGCTGGTAGTAGCTGGCCTGCTGGATGACGTCGAGGATCTCGTCCGGGCCGATCACGCCGCCGGCGGGGTTGAAGGTCGTCTTCAGCAGCTGCTCGTTGACCACGCGCTGCACAGCGGCCTGGGTCTTGCCGAGGTGGTAGACGTCGTCGTGCTGGGCGAGCCAGCCGAACCAGATGAGGATGTTCTTGTCGAAGGCGACGTCCTGGTTGAGGTTGTCGCCGTACCAGACGCCGCGCGGGTCGACGGTCGAGTCGAGCACCATCCGGCGGACGTTCTTCGGGTAGAGCGTGCCGTAGACCTGGCCGAGGTAGGTGCCGTAGGAGTAGCCGTAGAAGTTCAGCTGCTTCGCGCCGAGCGCCTGGCGGATGGAGTCCATGTCCTTGACCGTGTCGGTCGTCTTCATGTTCTCCAGCAGGGCCTTCGGGTTGTTCTTCGCGCAGGCCTCGGCGTAGCCCTTGGAGCGGGCGAGCCAGGTCTTTTCGAGCTGCGGCGTGACCGGCGCGTAGACCGGCCGGTTGTAGTCCATGTAGTTCGGGTCGCAGCTCAGCGCGGGCTTGCTCGAGCCGACCCCGCGCGGGTCGAAGCCGATCCAGTCGTAGGCGTCGCCGGCGTGGTTGGGCACGCGGGGCCCGCGGGTGGCGAGCAGCAGGCCGGAACCGCCGGGGCCACCGGGGTTGGTCAGCATGACGCCCTGGTACTGCGCGTCGGGCACCGTGTGCTTGACGCGGTCGACGGCGAGCTGGATCTTGCCGCCGTGCGGCTTGGAGTAGTCGAGCGGCACGTCGAGGAACCCGCATTCGGCTCCGGCGGCGACGAGCGTGGGATCGGTGCACGGCCCCCAGGCGATGGTCCCGGCTTGCGGCGCGGCGGCCGCGGGCGCGGCGGTCGCGGCCGGCGCACTCACGAGCGCGGCCGCCACCGCGGCGGAGACCGCGGCGATCAAGACACGTCTCACTGTTTTCTCCCTTTCCCCTGCGGCTTCGGGCGGGAGAACCCTAGACCCGCGCCGGGTTTTCGGGCAGGGCAAGCGGGGCAGGGCCCTACTAAAGGCGGAAATCGGATGGTGCGGGCGGTTCGGGATCCCCTACGGTCGATGATCATGGCGCGCAAACACATCGTCGTGGTCGGCTGCACCGCACCGAGCCACGTCTACCCGTCGCTGGGCCTGGTCGGCGAGCTGGTCCGGCGCGGCCACCGGGTCTCCTACGTGATCGGCGAACCACTGGCGCCACTGGTCGCGCCGACCGGCGCTTCGGTGGTGACGCACCCGACGATCTTCCCGCTCGGCGAAGCGGCGGAGTGGCCGGAAGACCCGGCCGAGGCGATGCGCGTCTTCCTCGACGAAGCGATCGCGATCCACCCGCGGCTGACGTCGGCGTTCGACGACGACCGCCCCGATCTCCTGCTGTACGACATCGGCGGTCTGGGCGCACCGCTGCTCGGCGTGCGGTACGGCGTCCCCGCGGTGCAGCTGTCGCCGACCCTGGTGGCGTGGGACGGCTACGACGAGGAGATGGCCGAGGTGATGGCCCCGATCAAGGCCTCACCGTCCGGAGTGGACTACGCGGAGACCTACCGTTCCTGGTTGCGCGCCAACGGGGTTTCCGCCGATCCGTGGGAGTGGATCGGCCACCCGTCCCAGGTCCTGTCGCTGATCCCGCGGGCGCTGCAGCCCCACGCGGACCGCGTCGGCCTGCACGTCCGGTTCGTCGGGCCGTGCCTGGACCCGTCGCGGCTGGCCGACCGTTCGTGGACGCCACCGGCTTCGGGCCGCCGGGTGCTGCTGGTGTCGTTCGGGACGGCGTACAACGACCAGCTCGACGTCTACCGCGCCTGCGTCGAGGCGTTCGCTTCCGATTGGCACGTCGTGATTTCGCTCGGCAAGCACGTGCCGCCGGACGCGCTCGGGCCGCTGCCGGAGTCGGTGGAGGTGTACGAGAGCGTGCCGCAGCTGGCGGTGCTCGAAGCGGCATCGGCGTTCGTGACGCACGCGGGCATGGGCGGGGCGACGGAAGCCCTGTGGTTCGGGGTGCCTACGGTGGCGATCCCGCAGGCTGTGGACCAGTTCGGCAATGCGGCTCAGCTGGAGGCGCTGGGGGTGGGCCGGCACCTGCCGGCCGATGCGGTGACGGCGGAGTCGTTGCGGGCGGCGGTGGACGAGGTGACGTCGTCGGCTTCGGTGGCCGCGCGGCTGGCGGAGCTGAAAGCCGAGGTCCGCGGGCACGGCGGGGTCGGCGCGGCGGCGGACGCGGCCGAGTCCTACCTCGCTTGAGCGTGCCGCTGGACGAACGCCTCGATCAACTGCTGGCGCTCCGCCGAAGACGCCCGTTCCAGCTCCACCGTGTCGCCGTCGATCGTCACCTTGATCTTGTGCTTGCCCGCCTGGCGGCCCAGCCACTCCTTCAACGTCTCCACCAAACCGGGGAACACGCCGCCCGCCGCGCTGAACGCCACCAGCAGCGAGCCCACCGTCACCGGGTCCGCCGCCTTCGCGCCCGCCGGGGCCTCGGCCGGCAGCGCGTGGAGGTCGACGTCCAGCTCGCCCAGCTCCGCGCGCAGCCGGCGGGCGAGGCGGTCGAGCTCCTCCGCGTCCGCCTCGTCGTCCGCTTCGAGCCGCACCAGGGCGCGCCGGGTATCCGGTTCGGTCATGCGCGCCATGGTGCGCCCCGGAACGCGTGCGGGCAATGCCCCGATCAGGCGCGGATCTCGTTGAGGTAGTTGTAGATCGTGTAGCGCGTGACGTCGAGGCGGCCCGCCAGGTGGTCGACCGCGTCCTTGATCAGGAAATAACCGGCTTCGTCGAGCTCCCGGACCACGGCCGCCTTGTGCCGCTTCTTCATGAGGTCCACCGGGATCCCGGCCTTCGTCACCGCGCGGTCGACCAGGAACCGTTGCAGGCTGTCGACGTCCGGTGGGAAAGTCTCCGGCTCGCCGGTGCCGTTCACCGAAGCCGACGCGTCGACGCTGTTGACGCACAGGCAGCCGACCGCGACCCCGTCGGCGTCGCGCAGGAACAGCGTCGACGACCGGATCGCGCGGCCGTCCGGGCCGTGCGTGCGGTAGTTCGTCAGGTCCTGTGTGGTGCCGCGGCGGACCAGGCCGAGCAGCAGGTCGGTCATCGGGCCGCCGACGCTGCGGCCGGTCAGGTCGCCCGCGATGGCGACGATCGAGTCCGGCAGCCGGCTCAGGTCGTGCAGCAGGACCTCGTTGCCCGGCCCGAGCATCGCCGCGAGGCCCGGGATCGCCGGGACCAGCGCCGTCAGCACCTCGTGCGTCGTCGCACCGGCAGCTGGGACGACCAGCGGTTCCCGTGGCTTGGTCAACGTCTCCAACGCTTCGCGGAGCAGATCCGCCGCGGCGGCCGGGGTCGACGCGTGCGGCGAGAGCCGGACGTGCTCGGGACGGACGGTCGCGGCGATCCCCGCGTTCGCCAGCGCCGCGCCGACCTGCTCGGCGGGGTGGCCGGGCAGCGTGAACGCCAGGATCCCCGCGCGCCGGTCGACCGCCGAGACGACCTCCGCACCACACGACGACAAGACCTCTTCGAAGGAGGTCAGCCGCTCGGCGATCCGGGCCGCGATCGCGCCGACGCCGGCGTCCTCGACCAGCTCGAGGGCCTCGGCGAACGCGCCGGACGTGATCGGGCTGAGGTTGGAGATCGACCAGGCCTGCGCGGTCGCGTCCGGCGGGTGGATCTCGTCGTCGAACAGGCCGGGGTCGCGCGCGCCGGTCCAGCCCGACAGCACCGGGTCCATCCGCTCCAAGGCGCGGTCGGACAGGACTGCGAAGCCGGTGCCCCAGCCCGCGCGCAGCCACTTCTGCCCGCCGACGATCAGGACGTCGGCGACCTCCCACGGCTCCTCGACGACGCCGAAGCCCTGGATGCCGTCGACGACCAGCAGCCGGTCGCCGACGACGTCGCGCAGCGCGGCGAGGTCGGCGCGGTAGCCCGTGCGGAAGTCGACGGCGCTGACGCTGACCGTCGTGATCTCCGGCGTCAACGCCTCCGCGACGCGCTCAGGTGTCACGTAACCGCTGGTCAACCGGTGCACTCGCAGCCGTCCGGCCTGTTCGGCTCGCGCCCAGGGATACGTGTTGGCGGGGAACTCAGCCGCCGACACGAGCACGTCGCCAGTGCTGTTGAACGCCGCTTGGAACAAGCCGAGGCTGGTGTGCGGGAGCAGCACGGTGTGGTCGGTGTCCGAACCGGACAGCCGCGCGGCGGCGGCCTTGGCGCGGACCTCCTGCCGCATCAGCTCGTCCACAGTGGACGGACCGGCGGTGGTGGCCTGGTCGAGCAGGGCGGCCGTCGTGTCGAGCACGGCGTGCGACGGCGGGCCGAAGCGGGCGAAGTCGAGGTAGCCGGCCGGCTCGTCGAACTGGAGCAGGTACCGGGGTGGGATCCGCGTCACGCGAGGATCCTCGCCAGGAACTGCCGGGTCCGCTCGTGCTTCGGCGCGCTCAAGACCTCCGACGGCGGCCCGGTCTCGACGACGGCGCCGTCGGCCAGGAACACCACCTCGTCGGCGGCCTCCGCGGCGAAGCTCATCTCGTGCGTCACGACGACCATCGTCATCCCCTCCCCCGCCAACGTACTCATCACTTCCAGCACTTCACCGACCAGCTCCGGGTCGAGCGCGGACGTCGGCTCGTCGAACAGCATCAGCTTCGGCTTCATCGCCAGCGACCTCGCGATCGCTACGCGCTGCTGCTGCCCACCGGACAGCTGCGCCGGGTAGGCGTCGGCGCGGTGCGCGAGGCCGACGCGGTCGAGCAGCTCGAGGCCCTGCTTGCGCGCCTCGTCCGGTTTGAGGCCGAGCACCCGGATCGGGCCCTCGACGACGTTCTCCAGCGCGGTCCGGTGCGCGAACAGGTTGAACCGCTGGAACACCATGCCGATGTCGCGCCGCTGGCGCGCCACCTCGCGTTCGCGCAGTTCGTACAGCTTCCCGCCGCGCTGCCGGAAGCCGATCGGCTCGCCGTCGACCCAGATCTGGCCGGCGTCGATCGTCTCGAGGTGGTTGATGCAGCGCAGGAACGTGCTCTTCCCGGCGCCGGACGGCCCGAGCAGGCAGACGACCTGTCCCTTGTGGACTTCCAGGTCGATGCCGCCGAGGACTTCGGTGTGGCCGTACGACTTCTTGACGCCGACGGCGCGCAGCAGTGGTTCAGACACGGGCACTCCTCACCAGCGGCACACCGCGCAATGCCTTGCCGGCGCGGGAAAGCGGCCCGCGGTCGGCCTGCCCGAACGAACGTTCCAGGTAGTGCTGCCCGACTCCCGCGACGGTCACCACGACCATGTACCAGACGGCCGCGGCCAGCAGCGTCTCCATGACCAGGAGGTTGTTGGACGAGATGTTGTTGGCCGCGTGGATCAGCTCGGTCACGCCGATCACCGACGCCATCGACGTGCCCTTGAGCATGTTGATGAAGTCGTTGCCGGTCGGCGGGATGATCACGCGCATCGCCTGCGGCAGGACGACCCGGCGCAGCGTCGCGGCCGGCGTCATGCCGATCGACTTCGCGGCTTCGGTCTGTCCACTGTCGACGCTGTTGAGCCCGGCCCGGACGATCTCGGCCATGTACGCGCTTTCGTTGAGCGCCAGGCCGAGGAACGCGGCGGTGAACGCGCTGATCAGCACGTTCGTCTGCTCGTGGACGAGGAACGGGATGTCGATCACCGGGAAGACGAGCGCCAGGTTGTACCAGAGCAGGATCTGCAGCAGCACCGGCAGGCCGCGGAAGATCCAGATGTAGCCGGCGGCGAACCACCGCGCGACCGGGTTGGCGCTGCGGCGCAGCAGGGCGATGACGATGCCGAGCACGATCGCGACGGCCTGGGACAGCACGGCGAGCACGACGGTGTTGAGCAGGCCGGTCGCCATCACCTTGTAGAAGACGAAGTCCGGGACCTGGTTCCACTCGATCTGCGCGTTGCCGAGCGCGATGCCCAGCAGGACGAGCAGGGCCAGGATGATCACCGCGGCGACCCACCGGCCCCAATGGCGGAGCCGGACGATCGGGAGTGGCTCAGGAGCCGCCACCTCACTGTCCGCCATTGACCGCGGCCTCCTTGATCGCGCCCTGCTCGACGCCCCAGGCCTGCAGGATCTTGCCGTAGGTGCCGTCGGCGATCAGGGCCTGCAGTGCCTTCTGGACGGAGTCGCGCAACGCCGTGTTGGCCTTGTTGACGCCGATGCCGTACGGGCCGCCCTCGATCGGCTCGCCGGGGACGACCTCGAAGAACTTGCCCTCGCCCGCCGTCCGCGAGATGTAGACGGCGCTGGGCAGGTCGTTGAGGATCGCGGCGACGCGGCCGGTGCGCAGCTGGTTCTGGTTCTGGTTGTCGCTGTCGGTCGCGGTGACGGTCAGCGCGGGCTTGCCGGCCTGCGTGCACTTGGTGCTCTGCGCCTCGGCGAACTTCTGGTGGCTGGTGCCCTGCACGACGGCGACGTTCTTGCCGCAGAGCGTGTCCGGGCCGGTGATGCCGTCCGGGTTGCCCTTGCGGATCATGATCGTGATGCCCGAGGTGAAGTAGTCGACGAAGTCGATCTGCGCCTGGCGGGCCTTGGTGTCGTTCATGCCGGCCATGGTCAGGTCGATGCGGCCGGACTGGAGGCTGGTGATCAGCGAGCCGAAGGCCATGTCCTGGTGGGCGACGGGGACGCCGAGCTTGGCGGCGATCGCCTTGGCGAGGTCGACCTCGTAGCCGATGGGGGTCTTGCCGTCGGCGGCGTAGAAGTTGTTGGGCGCGGACTGCAGGTTCGAGGCCAGGTGCAGGCCCGCGGACTTGACGTTGTCCGGCAGAGCCGCGTTGAGCTGGGCGTCCTTCTGCACGCCCTGGACGATCGCGGCGGTGTCCGGGATGCCGGACGCGGGTGCGCCGGCGGCCTGCGACGTCCCGCCCGCGCCGTCCGGACCACCACCGCACGCGGTCACCAGCACGGCGACGCTCGCCAGCAACACCGCCTGCACGGCACGAGAACGGGACATAACGGACCTCCACTGTTCGGCTGGCCGGAACGGTACAACTCGTTGTTGAAGAGGTCAACTGGCTGTTGAAATCCATGTCGGTGCTAGCTTCGCGGCATGAGCCTGCGGATCGGCATCCTGGGGGCGGCTCGCATCGCCCCCGCTGCCCTGGTCAAGCCCGCTTTTTCGCAATCGTCGGTGTCGGTCGCCGCGGTCGCCGCGCGGTCTCTGGATCGGGCGCAAACGTTTGCTTCGCGGCATCGGATCCCCACCGCGTACGGGTCCTACGAGGAGTTGCTGGCGGATCCGGACCTCGACGCGGTGTACAACCCGCTGCCGAACGGCCTCCACGGCCACTGGACCCGGGCGGCGCTGGCGGCGGGCAAGCACGTGCTGTGCGAGAAGCCGTTCACGGCGAACGCTTCGGAAGCTCGCGAGATCGCGTCGCTGGCTGCCGCGTCGGACCGCGTCGTGATGGAGGCGTTCCACTACCGCTACCACCCGCTGGCGCTGCGGGTGGAGGAGCTCGTGGCATCGGGCGAGCTGGGCCGCTTGGAGCACGTGGAGACGGCGGTGTGCTTCCCGCTGCCGAAGTTCTCGGACATCAGGTACAAGTACGAATTGGCGGGCGGCGCAACGATGGACGCGGGCTGCTACGCGGTCCACATGGCCCGCGTGTTCGGCGGCGAGACACCTTCGGTGGTGTCGGCTTCGGCTCGCTTGAAGTCACCGAAGGTCGACCGGGCGATGACGGCGGAGTTGCGCTACCCGTCGGGCCACACGGGCCGGGTGACGTGCTCGATGTGGTCGTCGTCGGTGCTTCGGATCAGCGCTGTGGTGACCGGGTCGCGCGGGTCTGTTTCGGTGGTGAATCCGCTGATGCCGCAGATGTACCACCGTTTCGTGGTCAAGATCGACGGGGTGAGGCGCACGGAGAAGTTCCCCCGCCGGGCAACGTACGAGTACCAGCTGGACGCCTTCGCGGCGGCGGTACTGGAGGGCGCACCGGTGAAGACCTCGGCGGCGGACGCGGTGGAGACGATGACGGTGATCGACGAGATCTACCGCGCGGCGGGGCTGCCGCTGCGCGAACCGAGCTGAGCACACACATCAGCGAGGGCCAACCGGCAGTCGGCAACGCAAGCCGGCCAACAACGTCACCAGACCTCCCCCGCCCCTCATCCCAGCCTTCCCTTCGGCCGGGGGGGGGGGGGGGGGGGGTGGGCGGGATACCCCGCGCGCAAAGACCAAACCCCCCCCGCCGCAAAAAAAACCACGGG
>NZ_JBIWAI010000008.1:298077-511908 GCF_044759945.1 Amycolatopsis sp. NPDC098790 | reverse complement strand
CGCGAGCGCGTTCACCGGCACCGCCGCCACGGCCCGCGCCCAGTCCACCGGCGTGGGGGGGGGGGGGGGGGGCCCCCCCCCCCCCCCCCCCCCCCCCCCCCCCCCCCCCCGCCGGCTGAAAATCCCACGGGAGGGGCGGGGGAGGTCGGACCCGCCCCTCCGCGGCAGGAGTAGTTACGCGGCCACGTAGTTACCGCTCAATATCAACAGCACCTGGACCGTGATGCCCGTCCCGTAGTAGTCCGTCGCGTCCGGGGACCACGTCGAGACCGCCGTCCACAGTTTGTCCAGCCATGCCTGGCTGCCCGCGTCCGTCATCGCCGCCACCGCGAACGGGGCCGTGAAGCACGGGTGCTGGCCGCTCTCCGTCTTCGAGCCCGACAGCGAATACCCGCTCTGGATCTTCGCCGGGTCGCCGCCCGTTGCGGACTTGATCCACGTGTTCATTTTGCGGACCTGTGCCGCCGCCGCGCTGCCCGAGAAAGAAATGGCGTCCGCGCCCAGGCGCCACGGGTCTCGGCACGCGTTCCAGCTGTACTTTCCGTCGTACGGACCCTCCAAGAAGTCCGCCGGGGCCGGCTTGGGCGTCGAGTTCGTGTTGACCACGAAGTCCGGCAGCAGCCCCGTGTTCGGCGCGTACGACGACTGCAGCTGGCTCACCGCCGTCTCCGAACGGGTGCGGACCGACGTCCAGAAGCTGTCGCCGGTGGCCGTGGCGAACGCGCGCAGGTGCCCGGGCATCCAGTCCGACGAGCGCGAGCTGTTCTTGTACTCCGCGTCGTTGCCCCAGTCGCCGAGCAGCGTGAACTTCGTGGTGCCGTTGACCTCGGACTTCTTGATCGCGTTGATGATCCGGACGGCCTCGGCCTTGTAGTTGACCGAGCCCGCGCTACCCCACTTCTTGTCCGCGATCAGCAGGCCGTAGGCGATTTCGAGGTCGCCGTCGGTGGCGGAGTCGCTGCCGTTGACGCTCTTGCAGTTCGAATCCTGCTCGGCCGCGTGCAGGTCCTTGTTGTTGACCGACGGGTGCGCCTTCACGAACTTCAGGATCCCGTCGACGATCGCCCGGGCCTGCGGGTCCTTCTCGGCCATCATCGCCGAGATCGTCATGCCGTACCCCTCGCCCTCGGCGACGAAGGAGTGGTCGGCGTCCTTGGACAGCACGGCGTACGTGCCGCTGCCGCACTTGGTCGTCAGGAAGTTCTTCTTCCAGAAGTCGTAGTACTTCTGCAGCGCGGCATCCTGCGTGGCCTGCGAGGCGGACGGCCGCAGGGTCCCCGGCACGTACGGGGTGCCGGCCGCGGACGCGGTCGCCGGCACGCTCAGCAGCCCGGCGGCGAGCGCGGCCGTGGCCACCACCGCCCGGACGATTCTCTTCATCGGTCCTCCGTAAAGACAGTCATCGTTGGCTGCGGCGAGGGTGATCAGAGCGTGGCAGAAGGTTCAAGACCAGGTCAAGACTGTTAGGAAACTTTCCTTACTATGACCGTGAGTGGTCTCACGAGCGTTCCGCCACCCGGACGGACTAGCGTGGACCCCATGAAGATCGACGACCACGGCTCCGACTTCCGCGCGTTCTGGACCGAGCGACGGCTGGCCACCCTCACCACGGTCCGGCCGGACGGCACCCCGCACGTCGTCGCGGTCGGCGTGACCGTGGACTTCGAAGCCGGGATCGCGCGCGTGATCACGTTCGGCACGTCCGTCAAGGCCCGGATGATCCGCGCCGCGGGCGACGCCGGCGTTCCCGTCGCGGTCTGCCAGCTCGAAGGCCCGAAGTGGTCCACTTTGGAGGGACGCGCGGTGCTGCGCGACGACCCGGAGTCCGTGCGGGACGCGGAAAACCGCTACGCCGCGCGCTACCGGCAACCCAAGCCCAACCCGCAGCGGGTGGTCCTGGAGATCGCGATCACGCGGATCCTCGGCAACGCCTAAGCCCGTGAGTGCACCAGCCGGGTGTACTCCGCCAACAGTGTCGCGAGTTCGCTGTGCTCGCCCGCCGACGCCAGCTGCTGGTGCCCCACCAGCACCGCCATGCCCAGCGACGTCAGCGTCCGCGCCAGGTCGCCGTCGCCGACGATCCCCTTGACCACCGTCCCGACCGTCCGCAGCCGTGCCGAGTCGACGCGTTTCTGGGCCGCCCGCACGGTTTCGTCGTTCGCCGCCCACGCGCGGATGGCCGCCTCGGCCTCGTGCGGCAGCCCGAGCGTCAGGTCCATCAGCGCGGCGAAGTCCGCCGACGGCCCGCCGGTGCCGAAGTTCCGCGCGCGCAGGATCAGCACCTGCCGATTCTCCCAGTGCTCGAGGAGCCGCTCGACGAACCCCGGCCAGCCGCCGAAGTGGTGGTAGAACGAACCGCTCGTGACGCCGAGGGCGCGGCACAGCCGTCCGACGTTCAGCTCGGTGAACCCGTGCTCCGCCAGCACGTCCAGCGCGGCCTCGAAGTACGCCTGCCGCGTGACCGCGGGCATCAGACGTTCCGGTCCCGGTCCCGCCAGTACGGCTCGCGCAGCGAACGCTTGAGGATCTTGCCGGTCGCGTTGCGCGGCAACGCTTCCACGACGTCGACGCTGCGCGGGCACTTGTAGTGGGCCAGCCGCTCGCGGCAGAACTCCACCAGCTTGTCGGCGTCGAGCCCCTCGCCGGCGACGACGGCCTTGACCTGCTCGCCCCACCGGTCGTCCGGCACGCCGATCACGGCCACCTCGGTGACGCCGGGGAACTCCGCGACGACGCGCTCGACCTCCGGCGAGTACACGTTCTCGCCGCCGGTGATGATCATGTCCTTGACGCGGTCTTCGAGGAACAGGAACCCGCCGTCGTCGAGGCGCCCGACGTCGCCGGTGCGCACCCACCCGTCCACAATGGTCTCCGCGGTCGCCTCCGGCTTGCCGAGGTAACCGGCCATCTTCTGTTCGGTGCGAACCCAGACTTCGCCGACCTCGGCGTCGTCCTGCGTGACCGGGTCGACGATCCGGATGTCCACACCGGACAGTGCCGTGCCCGCCGACGCCAGCCGTTCGGGGCGCGACGCGTCCCGGTGCGCCTCCGGGTCGAGCGCGGTGACCGCGCCGGACAGCTCGGTCATGCCGTAGACCTGCGCGAACCGGACGTCCGGCCAGGCCGCGAGCACCGTGCGCAGCAAGGGAAGCGGCATCGGCGACGCGCCGTAGCAGAGGTACTTCAGCCGCGAGAACGCCTTGAGCGCGGCCTCGCCGCCCTGCGCGATCCCGGCGACGACGGCGGGGACGAGGAAGGCGTGCGTGATCCCGGCCTGCAGCGCGGCGAACAGCGACGCCGCGTCCGGCTCGCGCGTCAGGTAGGACGGTTCGCCGTAGAGGAACCCGGAAACGGCGTAGCAGCTGCCGCCGACGTGGAACAGCGGCATCGCGACGAGGTTGACGTCGCCGGGGCCGATCGGGAACGCGGTGCCGGCGGCGAGGCCGTGCGCGATGACGCTGTGGTGGGTCAGCACCGCGCCCTTGGGGAAGCCGGTGGTGCCGCTGGTGTACATGATGAGGACGCCGTCGTCTGCGTCCACATCGGACGCGGTGCGCGGCGCCGCACCGGCCAGGAAGGCCTCGTATTCGTCGTGTTCGCCGCCGACGACGACCACGCGTTCGAGGGCGGGCAGCCGGTCGCGGACGGCGTCGAGCGCGGGTACGAGTTCGGCGCCGACGAAGACGACCTTCGCGCCGGCGTCCTCGAGGACGTAGGCGAGTTCGTCACCGGAGAGCCGCCAGTTGACCACGGCGTTCGCGGCCCCGACCCCGGCGGCCGCGAAGGTGGTTTCCAAGCAGGCGGGGTGGTTCTTGTCGACGAAGGCGACCCGGTCGCCCTTGCCGACCCCGGCCGTCGCGAGCGCACCCGACAGCCGCCGGACGCGCTCGTCGAACTCCGCCCAGGTCCACCGCCGGTCGCCGAAGATGAGCGCGGTGTCGCCGGGCCGTTCCCGGGCCCAGTGCGCGAGGAGCTCGCCGAACAACCGGACGCGGGGGCGGACGTCTTCGGGCATCAGAGGACTCCTCGGGCCGGCGCTGGACCATAGACCGATCTATGGTGCGGCGGGCGCAACCGGGAGTCAACACCGGACAGCGATGACCCGGATGCCCGGATTGCCGGTTTCTTCTTGCCGTCAGGCTTCGAACCGGCGCCGGGCCGTCTCGATGTCGCCGAGGAACCGCTGCGTCCACCCGCACATGGCGTCGACGGTCGCGCGCAGCCCCTGCCCTGGCGAGGTGAGGGTGTACTCGACCCGCGGCGGCACGGTCGGGTGCACCTCGCGTTCGACGAGGCCGTTGCGCTCCAGCATGCGCAGGTTCTGGGTGAGCATCTTGTGGCTGATGCCTTCGACCGCGTCGCGCAGCTCACTGAAGCGCAGGGTGCGGTCGCCGAGGGTCTCGATGATGAGGAACGCCCACTTGTTGGCGACGTCGGAGAAGATCTCGCGCGCCAGGGAATCCGCGCGGGAGAGGTCCGCGTCCTGCTTGGTCACCATCTGGTTCCCCCGTCACCGAAAAGTGCCTTCTTCCGCATGGTCCAACACTCTCCTATGGTTCCTGAGTAACGACAAGAGACCACGGAGGAAAAGTGGCCGTCACCCTGATCAATGCCCCGGAACTGCCCGAGATCGACGTGTACCACCAGGTGGCGATCGCGTCGGGGACGAAGCTCGTCTTCGTCGCCGGGCAGGTCGCCTGGGACACCGAGCCCGACCTCGCCGCGCAGGTCGAGCAGTGCTACGTCAACGTCGCCACGGCCCTGTCCGCGGCCGGCGGTTCCTTCGGCGACGTCGCGAAACTGACCTGCTACGTCGTCGACTGGACACCGGACAAGATGCCCGACCTGCTCGCCGGGATCGCGCGCGCCGCCGAAAAGCTGGGCACCACCGCCAAACCGCCGGCCACCCTCATCGGCGTCGCGGCGCTGGACGTGCCCGAGCACTTGGTCGAGGTCGAAGCCACCGCGGTCCTCTAAGCGAACAGCGCCAGCAGCCCCTCGGTCGACCGCACCACCACGTGCGCCGCGGTTCGCTCGGCGTGCGGCTTGTCCGGCCTCTCCGCCTCGTGCCGCCAGCGGCGCAGCGCGTCCAAGCCCGCGTCGTAGATGTCGCCCGGGTCCGCGTCCGGCTCCAGCCCCAGCCGGTCCGCCGGGGACGTGCCCTGTGCGCCCAGCAGCCGGATCGCCTCTTCCGCGGGCTCGCCGGACAACGCCGTGCGGCCGCCCGTGATGTCCGCGATCAAGCGCAGCTCGCGGAAGTCGTGCGCCGCCGCCGCGAAACGCTCGACCCGGGACACCAGGCGGTCGCCGCCCGGGCGGGGCTGGGCCGCCAGCAGCGCCTCCAGGCGGATGACCGCCGTGCGTGCCTTCAACGCCTCCGCCCGCGCCACGAAACACCCCGCCAGGGTGTCCCGCAGTTCACCGAGACCGCTGCGGCGCACCAGTTCCGCCGACAGCTTGAGCCGGTCGTCGCAGCCGGTGCGGATCAGCGTCAGCGCCAGACGGACGCCGAACACGCCGAACCGGACCACCAGCGAGCGCCGCGTCTCGACCGGGATCGGGCCGGGGAACGCCGGGTCGGTGAACGAGTCCACCGACAACACGTGCCGTTCCAGCTCCTCGCGCGGCACCGCGGCGAACGCGGCGAGCAGGTCGAACTCGTCGTCGCGCAGCGAGCGCCCCCCGTACGCCAGCTGGCCCGCGACCGCGATCACGCCCAGGAACCCCGTGCACAGCGGGTCTTCGCGCCACGCCCGGCGCGCGAGCTGCTTCGCGGTCAGCAACGCGTCGATCCGGCCCGCGCCGACCTCGTCGGCCCGCGACAGCACCAGGACCGAGTTGACCGCGCTCTGCCGCGCGAACGGCGACCCGCCCGGTGCGTGCGCCGCCGCGAGCTCGTCCGGCTCGAGGTGCCGCACCAGCCGGACGGTCGCGTCCGGGAAGTCGCCTGCCGGGCCCGGGTCGTCGAGCAGCACGAGGTCGCGCAGCGCCCGCGTCGGCCATTCGCCGAGCGCGGCGGCGAGGGTCGTCTTGCCCGACGACGGCGCCCCCGTGAACGCGACGCGCAGCGGCTGCTCCAGCCGGTCGAGGCAGTCGTGCAGCAACGCCGAAGCACGCGGGTCGTCGCGGTAGAGCCCGGCCGCGGCGTGCAGCAGGTCGCGGACGTCCTGGGTCACGCCGAAAGCTCCCGCCGCTTCCGGCCGGCGATCGTGCCGAGCTCGCCCGCGCGCTGGTGCAGGCCGGCCAGCCGGTCGATCTCGCGTCTGATGTGGACGGTCCGCCGCTCGCGTTCCGCGGAGCCGGCCATGATCGTCTCGCGTTCGCGCGTCAGCTCGTCCGCGAGGTCTTCGGCCAGGCCGGTGAAGTGGTCGCGCAGCCGCCGCTGCACGACGCGGATCGCGTCGCGGCTTTCCTTGCTGAACCGCAGGAAGACGTCGTCGACGTGCCGTTGCGCGGCCTGCTTGGCGACGGCCTGGCGACGCTGCAGCCGCATCCCGCCCTCGTCGCGGATCGTCTTCACCGCGAACGCCGCGCCGGCGCTGATCGAGACCGGGTTGATCAGCGGCAGGCCGAGCCACGGCAGGCTCGTCACCAGACCGAACATCAGCACGCCGCCGTAGGAACCGCGCAAGCCGGTGAAGGCCTGCTGGCCGATCTTGAACTTCTCGATCTTCGGCCGCCGGACGTCGTCGAGGTGGTCGATGCCCGAGCCGTCGAGCGGCAGGTCGGGCAGCGCGTGGTCGTACTGCGCGCCGAAGCACGCCGCGACCGCCTGCGCGGTCCACTGCGCCCGTTCGGTCAGCCACGCGTAGTTCGTCTCGATCGCTTCGGCCAGCGAATTGTCCAGCCACGGCGCGAATTCGTCCCAGACCTTCGCCGGGTCGCCCTCGTCGAAGGTCTGGTCGATGGTGTTGACGATCTTGCGCGTCCGCTCGCGCAGGTCGTACTCGACGTCACCCATGAGGTCGGCGATTTCGTCGGAAAGCAGGTTCTGCCACCGGGTGTTCTGCCGCCGCAGGTCGTCGGCCCGGCGTTGCGCGCGCTGCAGCAGCGCGGCCTGGCCGAGCCCGGCGTCCTGCCCCGCAGCCTCGACGCGGTCGCGCAGCGACTCGACCAGCTCCGCGGCGGCGGCGCGGACCCCGACGGCGGCGAGCAGCGCGCGGGACTGCTCCGGCGGCCGCGCGGCCTGTTCGGCGATCCACGTGAGCAGCTCGGGGAAGCCCGAACGCGCGTTGAGCTCGGCGTCGCCCGCCTTCGCGGCGGCTTGGCGCACGACGGCGGAAACCGGCAGGACCGGCGCGTCGATCCCGGCCTCGGCGAGCATCCCGCGGTTGCGCTCGGCGACCGCGCGCCACCCCGGGGAAGCGTCGATCTTGGTCAGCGCCAGCACGACGTGCGGGCACCACGTGCGCACATGCCGGGCGAGCGCGAGCTCGGCCGCGGTGAGCGGCGCGGTCGCGTCGGAGACGAGGATGATGGCGTCCGCTTCGGCGAGCAGGTCGAGCGCCGCGGCGGTGCGCGGCGACCGCGGGTCGCCGACCGGCGGGGTGTCGACCAGGACGAGACCGGCGGAAAGCAACTCGCGCGGCACGCCGACCTCGACGCGGCTGAGCGTGCCGGCGGGCCGGGCGCCGAGTTCACCGCTGAGCCGTTCGACCGCGACGGGGGTCCGTTCGCGGGAGCGGCCGACCAGGGTGGCGGCGGGTTCGGCGGCGTAGCCGATTTCGGTGGGGACCTCGGGGGTGGCGGCGTCGCCGACCGCGCACACGGGCGCGTTCAGCACCGCGTTGAGCAGGTATCCCTTGCCCTGTTTGGGGAAGCCGAGGACGCCGAGGCGGATCTGCCCCTCGGGCGCGTCCCGACGTCTGCGGAGGCGCTCGGCGAGATCGGCGCGGCCGTGCGTGCGGCACGCGTCCAGCGTCTCGTTGAGCACTTCGAGCCAAGCCGGTGCGGTCACAGCGGACGAGTGTCCCCGGTTTACTCCCCGTGCGCACACCGGGTGCCCGTCCCGCGGCTGCACCCAGACCGCGGGACGGGCACCGGTGACCGGTTCGGGGATCAGTGCCCGAGGTGGATGTCGTTCGACGCGATGTCACCGATGTGCAGGTTGCCCAGCGCGTTGTGGCTGACGTCCGCCACGTCGGAGACCACGTCGTGGACGGCGGTGCCGGCGCTGTTGCCGCTGGCGATGTCGCCGACGGCACCCGCGACGTTGTGGTCCACGTTGATGCCGGTGGCGTTCGTCACGACGCCGGTGACGTCGCCGACGTTGTGCGAGATCTCGCCGGTGACGTGCTTCACGTCGAGGTCGGCCGCACCCTTGATGATGCCGGTGAAGTCGCCGATGTGGCCGGTGACGTTGCCGGCCAGGTCGCCGACGCCGAGGCCGCTGGTGACGTCGTGGACGTCGGTGGTGACCTCGTGGACCTGCGCGTTGGCCAGGCCGACGGCCTGGTGCGCCTGGTCGACGACGCCGCCGACGGCCTGGTAGCCCTGGTCCACGGCACCGGCGACGACACCGTCGTTGGCGTCGGTCAGGTACGCCGGGGCGGCGGTCAGGTTGGTCAGCGCGGCCGAGTCGAGGCCGTTCGCCAGGTCGCCGCCCAGCACGTTGCCGGCCAGCGCGGTCACGTTGCCGACGTTGGTGAGGTCGTTCACGCCCGGGAGCGCGCCGACCGCGGGCAGCTGGCCCACGGCGGGCAGCTCGCCGACGCCGAGGTCGCCGACGCCCGGCAGCTCCGGGACGGCCGGCAGGCCGAGGCCCGCGGTGAGGGCGGTGAGCTGGTCGATCGCGCCCTGGATGCCGGGGGCGTCGGTGCCGACCGGCAGCAGGTCGCCGACGCCGGGGAGGCCACCGACGGCCGGGAGGCTGTCGACCGGGACGAAGTCGAGCACCAGCGGGATGACCTCGTGCACGTCGGCGGCGCTGACGTCGCCGAGACCGGCGGCGGCGAGGACGCCCTGCGGGTCCGTCCCGAAGGCCGCGAGGGCGGTCGGGTCGTTGAGCAGGTTCAGAGCGAAGTCGTGCAACGTCTGCACGGAGTCCATGGGGATTTCTCCTGGTCCGGTGGTTCGGGGGACAGCATCGGCCGCAGGGACCGCTGCTCCGACATCAAGCTAGGGATCCGGTCCCCCCACGCACATCGGGGATCACTCCGAGTTGCGGGCCAGTCAGCCGATAGGGGATCGATATGTCATCGTTAGGGAGTTAGGGGCTCATCCGAGACGCACTCAGTTGGGTTAAATCCCTCCAACCACTTGCTTGACTAACCCGTTTGGGTGAGGATGCCCCGAGCCCTAGGGGGATTCCGCGCCCCCGATCGGCCCCGCGAGGTGAGGAGGAAGCGCCGTTGCCCTACGTCCTCGGGATCGATGTGGCACAGGGGCGGACCCACGCCGCGACCTGCCGTCGTCAAGGCCCCGGCTGGGGCGAGCCCGAACCCCTCTGGCTGGGTGAACGAACCCCGGCCGCCGCGTCCGCGCTGTTCCTGGACGACGAGGGGTACCTGCTGACGGGCGACGCGGCCGCGCAGGCGGGTGCCCGGGTCCCGTCCCGGCTGCTCACCGGCTTCCACCGGCGGATCGGCGACGACGTGCCGATGCTCGTCGAAGGCGAGCCGTTCCCGCCCGAGACGCTGACCACCGTGCTCGTCGAAGGCATCGCCGAGCACGCCGCGAACCTGCTCGGCGGCCCCCCGCGGCACCTGGTGCTGACCCACCCCGCGGACTGGGGCGGCTACCGGCGTGACGTGCTGCGCCGCGCACTGGCCGACGCCGGGTTCACCGCGGTCACCCTGGTCCCCGGCTCGGTCGCGGCGCTCGGGGCGCACCTGCCCGTCCCGGGTCCCGGCGCGCAGTTCGCCGGGGTGTGCGAGTTCGGCGCCGACGGCGTGAACGTCACGCTGGCCACGGCCACCGGCGCGAGCGGGTGGCAGCCCGCGTCCGGTGCCGAAGGCGTCGCCCCGGCCGCGGCGCTCAGCACGCTGTTCGCCCTCGCCGGCGCGGCTTCGACGTCCCCCAAGGGGCTCGCCGGCGTGGTGTTCTGCGGCGACGTCCCGCCGCACGCGCTGCCGGCCCGGCCGCCGTGCCCGGTGTTCGCGGGACCGGTTCCGCCGGCGGCCGCCGCCCTCGGCGCGGCCGCCCTCGCGGCGCTGCGCGCGGACCACCGGGGTACCCCGCACGAACCCCCCGCCGTCGAGACCACCCTGCTCCCCCAGGTGGACACGCTCGGTGACCTCGGCGAGCGGCCGCCCCGGCCGCCGGTCGACATCACGCCGTTCGAACTGCCCGAGCGCGCCACCCCGCTCAACCTGTTCCGGCGGCGGCGCCCCCTCGCCGCCGCGGTCCTCGTGGTCGCGGCGGCCATCTCCGCCGTCGTGATCACCCTCACCGCCCGCGAAGCCACCGCCGGCCCCGACACCTCCCCCGCCCCGAGCCACTGCGCCGGTCCCGGCGCCCCCTCCGGTGAAGGTCACTGTTGAACACTCTGCTCACGCAGGTCTCCCCGCTCGTCCCCGTGCACCCGGCGGCCCGGCAGCTGCTCGACCAGGTCGCGGCCGCCCCGGCCGCGCCGCTGCGGCTCGCCGTCGTCGCGCCCGGCGGGTACGGCAAGAGCGTGCTGCTCGCCGCGCTCGACCGCTGCTACCGCGAAGCCGGCGTCGAAGCCCTGCTCGTCGACGACGCCGACCGGCTGGCGCCCGACCAGCTCGAGGAGCTGCTCACCGGCGCCGACGGGCCGATCGTCGTCGCGCACCGGCCGGCCCCGGTGTCGGCGACCTGGACGCTGCTGCAGCTCGGCCCGCTCGGCGTCGAGGACGTCGCGCGGCTCATCACGGTCGTGACGGGTGCGCCCGCCGATCCCGCCGCGGCGGCCGAGCTGCACGCGCGCAGCGGCGGCGTGCCCCGGCTGGCCGAGCGGGAGCTGCTCAGGCGGCTGGAAGACTTCCGGCCGGAGCTGGACGAGCTCGACGACGACGTCCTGCGCTACCTGATCGCGGCCGAAGCCGGGGCGGGGCGCAACCTCGACCTGCTGTGCGCGCTGCTGGACCGCGGCCCCGACCGGCTGCCCGCGATCGTCGACGCCGCCCGCGCGACCGGGCTGCTCGGCCCGGACGACACGCTGCCGCCGCTGGCCGCGGCCGCCGTCCGCGACTACGGGCCGCCCGCGCGCCGGCTGACGACGGTGCAGCGGCTGGTCGAACTGCAGCTGGCGAACGGCCTGCCCGTGCTCGACCTGGCCCGGTCGCTGCTCGGCACCGGCAGCTCGGGCGCGTCCGCCGCGGCCGCGTTCGCCGCCGCGGCCGCCGAAGCCCTGCCGTCGGACGCCGAGCTGGCGACGCGGTTGTTCGAGGCGGCCGCCGAAGCGGGCGACCGCTCGTCGGCCGTCACGACGGGCTGGGCACGCGCGACGGCGCTTTCGGGCGACCTCGACACGGCGTTGCGCCTCGGCGACGGCATGCTCGGCGACCCGGACGCGGGCACCCGCGCGGCCGGCGCGGCGATCGCGGCGACCGTGCTGGCGCACCGCGGCGAGCTGGCCCGCAGCGCGGAGCTCTACCACTGGGCGTCCCGCACTTCTCCGGACGGCGCGGGCGCCTGGGCCGGGGCCGACGCGTTCGCGGCGATCGCGTTGGTCGGCACCGGCGACCGGGCGGGCGCCCAGCGGCTGCTCGACTCCCCCGCCCCCGGCGTGGCGCCGACGTTGTTCGCCGGCGCGGCGACCCGGATGGCCCGCGGCATAGCGGATTCGGTGGACGGCTGCGCGACGGAGACGTTGTCGACGCTGCTCGGTGCGGCGGCGATGCTGGAGCCGGCCCTGGGCGGCACGCTGCTGCCGGACAGCCCGGCGGCGCTCGCCGCGCTGGCCGCGCTGCACACGGGGGAACTGGCGCTGGCGGAGTCGGTGCTGACGCGAGCCCTCGACAGCGGCATCGGCGGCGACCTCCTGGCGGTCCGCCACCGCCTGCTGCTGGGCTGGGTGGCGATGACGGCGGGCGACCTCGCGACGGCGGCCGAGCACCGCGACGCCGTGGCCGGTAGACCGTTGGAGGCCCGCGACGAGCTGTTCTTCGCGACGCTGGAGCTGGGCCTGGCGCGGCGGGCGAGCGACCTCGTCGGGCTGCAGCGGTCGTGGAACCGCGCGTACCAGGCGTCGATGCGCCAGCAGACGGACCTGTTCGGCCTGCTGCCCCTGGGCGAGCTGGCGATCGCGGCGGCCCGCACGGGGGCGTTCGCGAAGATCTCGGGCCAGCTGGAACGCGCGCACGCACTCTTGGCCCGCCTCGGCGAGCCTCCACTGTGGACGGTCTCACTGGTGTGGCACGAGCTGCACGCGGCGATCACGCTGGAGGACGCGGAAGCGGCGAAGGCGCACTTGGCGACGTTGGCGACGCACGCGCACTGCGGCCGCTACCCGAGCGCGCTGGCGACGGCGGCCCGGTGCTGGCTGTCGGTGCTGGGCGGCCAGTTCGAGCCGGACACGATTTCCGCAGCGGCGGCGGAGATGCACGACCTGGGGTTGCGCTGGGACGCGGCCCGGCTGGCGGGCCAGGCGGCGATCCGCACGTCCGACCGCAAGGCGATGGTCCAGCTCCTGGAGGCGGCCCGCCAGTTCCAGGGAACGGCGGCCCGCCGCGAGCCGGGAACAACGGAACCGGCGTCGGCGGGGACGGGCTTGGCGGCGTTGAGCGAGCGCGAGCTGGAGGTGGCCCGGTTGGTGGTGGAAGGGCTGACGTACAAGCAGGCGGGGTCGAAGCTGTTCATTTCCGGGAAGACGGTGGAGCACCACATGGCCCGGATCCGCGGGAAGCTGGGGGCGGCGGACCGGCGGGAGCTGCTCGCTACGTTGCGCGAGCTGCTTTCCCGGCCGGACGCCCCCTAGCTTTCAGGCCGCCGTCGTCGCGTTCCCGGCCCGACGCCACTTCGCGTCCTGTCAGGCGGACGCGGTCGTCGCGTTCCCGCGATGACCTTCCGCGTCGCTGGCGTAGTTCGCCGTGCCTCACGGGCTTCCGTACGCGGCCCGCACCTTCTTCGGCGCATGTTTCGGCGCCTCAAACCGGTTGGGGAGCGGCTCGTAGCTCAGCATCGGCAAAGTTCCCTGGGAACCGGCGCGAGCTGCTCGCGACGCTGCGGGAGGTGCTTTCCCGGCCGGACGCCCCCTAAGCAGCCCCCGCCCTCCCTGGGGGCCGGCCCCGCTTCCAGCGTATCGGGGGTGCCCGACGAAAAGCTCATGAAGACCGCCGGCCGGGCTGCTTTGTCCACATCACGGTTGGGCTGTGCACAACTCGACTCGCGGCGGCCTCCCGTGCGTTGCGCGCCGGCGGCCGCCGTGAGGTGTGAGGAATCCGGTCAGGCGGCCGCCGTCGTGGTGGTGAACGTGGCTGCTGGGCCGGTTCCCGTTGCCGTTACCGCTGACACCGTGAACGTGTACGTCGTTGCCGGGTTCAGGTTGTTCACCACCCTTGTCATGCCCTTGATCGTCGGCTGGGTCACCAGTGCGTCGCGGCCCTCCACCCTGATCGTGCGGCCGTCGGACACCGTGATCGTGTAGCCCAGGACCGGGGTGTCGCCCGTGGCCGCCGGTGGGTTCCAGCGGATCGAAGCCGCCGTGGTGCTCGGCAATGCCCGGGCGCTCGTTGGGGCTCCCGGTAGCGCTCCCGGCTTCGGGCCCGGCGTTACCGGGGCCGCTGGCAGGGACGGTTCGCTTGTGCCGTACGCATTGCGCGCCGCGACCGTTACCGTGTACGGCGTCCCGTCCGTCAGGCCCGGGACCTCTGCGTACGCGCGCTTCGCGAAGTCGGCCGCCGAAATCGTTGCCGAGAAAGTCCGGCCGCCGCCGGTGGCCGTTACCACGTAGGTTGTCACCGGGCTGTTGTTGAACGCGT
Source organism: Amycolatopsis sp. NPDC098790 (assembly GCF_044759945.1). NCBI lineage: Bacteria > Bacillati > Actinomycetota > Actinomycetes > Pseudonocardiales > Pseudonocardiaceae > Amycolatopsis > Amycolatopsis sp. NPDC098790. The sequence goes on along the minus strand of NZ_JBIWAI010000008.1, from coordinate 498,025 downwards.
ACGTCGGGTTCCACGTCGCGTACAGCTTGCCCGCGACCGCGAACGTGCCCACTCGCGACGGGGCTTCGGCCGGGGCCGGGCCGCCCACCCGGCGGGTGAGGAGACCGCGGTACGCCGGTTCAAGGCCCGCGTTCGCGACGATCGCTGCCGGCGCGTCGGACGGGCTGGCCAGGAGCTTGTTGCCGCGCGTGATCGCGCCCTTGTCCACCTTGTCGCGGTCGCCCTGCTCCCAGTAGTTGCCCTCCGTCAGTGTCGGGTCGTTGTTGCCGAGGCCGTCGCGGTAGTCGACGTGCACCGTGCCGACGTTCGCGTATGCCATGTCGTACAACACGTTGCCGCGGATCGTCTCGTACGTGTTGCCGTTGTCGGTGTAGACGCCCTTGCCCAGCCCCCACTGGCCGTGGATCACGTTGCCCGTGACCTTCTCGCCGTCGTCGAGGGAAGTGCCGGTGATGCCCTGGGTGTAGATGCCGCCGCCGTCGTCGAGCATCAGCATGTAGTCGAAGATCAGGTTGTCCGAGACGGTGTTGTCGTGCGAAAGGTTCGGCGTCGCCGGCTGCTTGATCTTGTCCGGCCAGCCACCCCAGCCGACGGAGATCGCCGAGTAGCCGACGTGGTCGATCTGGTTGTGGGACAGGGTGTTCCGCACGGTGTAGCCGTTGACGATCGGCACGCCGCCGTGGAATTCCCTTGGCAGGCCGTAGAGGTGGTTGTCGGTCACCGCGATGTCGCGCACGACGTCGGCGTCGGTGTCCGTGGTCGGTTTGTCGACTCCGCCGAGCTGGACGCCGTTGCCCGAGATGTCGGTGAAGATGTCGCCGCGAACCTGGGATTCCTTCGTGCCGTCGATGAGGTCCAGCCCGGCGCCGCCGAGGTGGGCGAAGACGCTGTCGCTGAACTCGACGCGTTGCCCGTGCGACACCGAGACGTTCGCGGGCTCGCGCGTCCACGACGCGTACGGGCAGGTGCCGCCGGGCACGAACTGGCAGAGCCCCTGCGTGGCCCAGCCGTTCGCGCCGGTGATCGTGTAGCCCGCCTGGATCTCGGAAAAGCCCTCCGGCGACGACGGCGTCAGCCACGTCGCGTACGAGTAGCGCAACCCGCGGAAGGCGACGTCGTGGATCCCCCGCGCGTCGACGAGCTTTTCCAGCACCGGCACCTCGACGTCGGCGCGGCGCAGGTCCTGGCCCGGCTTCGGCAGGTAGTAGACGACGTGGGCGGACCGGTCGAGGTACCACTCGCCCGGGGTGTCGAGCAGCTCGAAGGCGTTTTCCGCGTAGGTCGGGTGGCGGCCGTTGGTGAGGTCGGCCGGGCCGACCATGTTGACGCTGCGGCCGGGGATGTCCGGGAAGAGCACGCGTTTGGTCGAGTTGTCCCAGCACGGCTGGGCCATGGTGATGGTCGTGCCCTCGGCCGCCGCGAGCGGGCAGCGCGGCTCGGTCCACTGGCCGAGGCCGTCGCGCTGGATGTTCCACAGTGCTTCGCCGGCGGTGTAGACGAACTCGATGTCCTGGGGGTTGCGCCAGTGCGCGAGGGTGTCGGCGCTCGCGGTGTAGCCGGTGGCGGTGGCCTTGACGGTCACCGGCAGCGGGCCGCGAGCGCGTTGTTCGCGGACGCCGTCGACGTACAGCTGCCGGGTGTTGTCGAGTCCTCGGGGAGCGGCCGCCGCGAACAGGCCGGGACGGCCCGGGACCGGCCGCCAGCCGGTGACGCGCACGCCGCCGTTCAGCTCGGTGTCGCCGCTGCCGCTGCCCTGCCAGATGACGCGGTGGCCGTTGCCGCCCGAGTCCCGGGCGTCGAGGCGCAGCGGCTCGGTCAGCCGGAAGACGCCGGGCGCGAGGTGCACGGTGAGGTCGCGCGTCAGGTGCGGCGCGCGTTGGCGCACGAGGTCGCGCGCCTTGCCGAGGGTCCGCACGGGCCGGTGCGCGGTGCCCGGGGCGTGGTCGGAGCCGGTCGGCGAGACGTAGACGTCCCGATCGGCGGAGTCCGGCTCCGCGGCGGCGGCCGGGCCGGTCGCGGCGAGCAGCGCGCCCGCCCCCAGGAGAACGGTCACCACGGTGCGGCGCCGCTTCGAGCCGTGCTTCGTCAGCATGGGACGAAACATAGGATCTCTTCGCCGCAATGTCGACAAGTTCCCGCTCAGCGGGGCGCGTTGTCACCTATTCATCAGATGGGTGTCCGTCAGTCGCGGCTGGGACCGAACCGTTCCGTGCGGATCCGGTGCGGGTCGTGGCCGAGGGCGACCAGGATGTCGGCCACCGTCTCGACGAAGCCCGTCGGACCGCAGACGAAGCACGACGCCCCGAACTCCGCCGGCCAGCCCGCCGTGTTGATCGTGGCCACGTCGATGCGCCGCGGGATACCGGGGCGCCCCTCCGGCAGCTCGCGCGTGTAGACGTAGGTGATGTCCAGCCCCGCGACCGGCGTGCGCAGCTCGTCGGCGTAGTACTGCTCGGCCGGGGTGCGCAGCGAGTAGATCAGCTTGAACGGCGTCCGGACGCCGGCCGCCCGGCGGGCGCGGACCATCGCCATCAGCGGCACGATGCCCGAGCCGCCCGCGACGAGCAGGACCGGCTCGGGGTCCGTCGGGCGCCAGACGAACCAGCCCCCGACGGGGCCGCGGATCTCGACGGGGTCGCCGACCGCGTACGGACCGGTCAGGTGCTCGGACACCTCACCGTCGGCGACGCGCTGGACGGTCAGCTCGACCCGGTCGCCGTCGGCGGGCGCGGCGAGCGAGTAGCTGCGCTGCGCGCGGTAGCCGTCGGCGGCGGTCAGCCGGACGTCCACGTGCTGGCCGGCCAGGTGCCCCGGCCAGCCGGGCAGGTCGAAGACGAGCGTGCGGGCCGTCGGGGTCTCGTCGCGGATTTCGGCCAGGCGGGCGACCCGCCAGGCTAGTCGCCCTGATACCGCTGTTCGCGCCATGGATCCCCGTAGTCGTGGTAGCCGACGTTCTCCCAGAAGCCGGGCTCGTCCCGGGTCTTCAGCTCCAGACCGCGCACCCACTTCGCGGACTTCCAGAAGTACAGGTGCGGCACGAGCAGCCGCGCCGGGCCGCCGTGCTCGGGCGTCAGCGGCCGGCCGCCGTACTCGTAGGCGATCCAGGCCTGGCCGTCGAGCAGGTCGGCGAGCGGCAGGTTCGTCGTGTAGCCGCCGTAGGAGTGCACCATGACGTAGTCGGCGGCGGTGTCGAGCCCGCCGACCAGCGTGTCCACCGCGACGCCGCGCCAGCGGGTGTCCAGTTTGGACCACTGGGTGACGCAGTGGATGTCCACTGTGGGCTTCTCGCTGGGCAGGGCCATCAGCTCGGCCCAGTTCCAGGAGTGCTTCTCGCCGGCTTCGGTGGTGACCGTGAACTCCCACGTCTCGGTGCGCACGCGCGGAGTCGGCCCGGCCGACAGCACGGGGAAGTCCTCGGCGAGGTACTGCCCGGGTGGCAGGCGCGGGTTGCCGCTGCGGGCCCGGCCGCGGAACCCCGGAGTCACGACGCCCATGCAGCCCTCCTTCCGGTCGGCCCGAGCCTACGCCCGGACGCGCAGCCCGAGCGACGTGACGAGCACCGCAGCCTGTTCGGGTGACACGATCGCGCCCGCCAGGTCGGCGTTCACCGGGTCGAGCGCCGAGAGGTCGCTGCCGCGCAGGTCCGCGCGCGGCAGTTTGACGGCGTGCAGCATCGCGCCCGAGAGGTCGACGTCGGTGAACACGGCGTCACCGCCGTTCGCCCCGGTGAGGTCGGCTTCGCGCATCCGCACCCCGTGGAAGGCGACCGACCGCAGGTCGGCACCCGCCAGGCCGGCGAACGACCAGTCGCCGCCGGTGACCCGCAGCGGGCGCAGTTCGCACTCGCTGAAGGTCGCGCCGACGAGCTTGCACCCGGTGAACTCGGCGTCGAAGAAGTTGCACCGCTTGAAGGCGCAGCCGGTGAACGCCGAGTCCGTGTGACGGGACGCGTTGAACCGCACGTTCCCGAACACGCAGTCGGTGAAGACCGAGTTCCGCGTCTGCGCCTCCGAGAGGTCGACCTCGAGGAACTCGCAGCGCACGTAGTGCCGTCCGGTGATCTCCTCTCCGTACCAGTCGTCGCGGACGAACCGCTGTTCTTGGACGGGTGGATCTTGCGTGGCATCGGGCACCGCGTCAGGCTAGCGGGAGTTTCCGACGTCGAAGGGTCCGCGCATGCTCGATGCCCAAGCCGTCCGGGCCGCCGTGCCGATGACCGCCGCCGTCGACGCGGTCCGGGAGGCGTTCCTCGACCTCGCCGCCGGCCGTTTCGTGGTGCCGCAACGGTTGTCCTTCGGCGGCGGCACGACGCTGGTGATGAGCGCGTGCCACACCCCGACGTCGACGACGGTCGTGAAGACGCTCAGCCTGGTCGCCGGCCGCACCCCGATGATTCTCGGCACGCTGGTGTGGAACACGGCCGAGGGCCAGGTGGTCGCCGACGCGATCGAGGTGACGACGCTCCGCACGGGCGCGGCATCCGGCGTCGCGACGGACCTGCTCGCCCCGCCGTCCGCCGGTCGCCTGGCGCTCCTCGGCACCGGCGCGCAGGCCGCCGACCAGGTGCGGGCGGTGGCGGCGGTGCGGCCGGTTCGTCAGCTGACGGTGTTCGGCCGTTCCCCTTCGCGCGCGCACGCCTTCGCGGAGCGGATGGGCGCCGAGTTCCCGGACGTGACGACGCGGGTGGCCTCGTCGGCCGCGGACGCCGTCTCCGATGCGGAGATCGTTTGCTGTGCTACGTCATCTTCGACTCCTCTGTTCGATGTGGACGATCTGCCTGCGCGGGTGCACGTCAATGCGATCGGGTCGTACCTGCCTTCCATGCGGGAGCTCCCGGCCGAGCTGCTCGGGAGTGCCTCGTGTGTCGTCGTGGATCAGGTCGAGGCGGTGCTCGAGGAGGCCGGTGAGGTGATCCACGCGGTGGACGCCGGGTTGGTGGAGCGGTCTTCGTTGGTCGAACTCGGGGATGCGTTGGGTGCGCCGCCGTCCGTGAGTGGGCGAACGGTGTTCAAGTCGGTGGGTCTCGCGGTGCAGGATTGGGCCATCGCGAGGTTGCTCGGGCCTCACTGAGGTTTTCTCAGTAAGGCCCGGGCCGGTCCTTCGATGAGACGTGGGGCCCCTGGTAGGACTGGATTTGCGAAGATCAAGTCCGAGGTTCCAGAGGCCCCACGTGATCAATGATGGCGCCCTCATTCCCTGCGACCGGGTCGCGGCGACCACGATCAAACCAAAGGCAAGAACCGCGGCCGGATCGTGCACCTGTGGTACTCCGGCAAGCACCGCGCCTTCGGCGAGGACGTCCAGTTCCTGGCCACCGCCGACGGATTCCCGCTCTGGGTCTCTGCGGCGCTGCCGGGCTCCCGCAACGACCTCTCCGCCGCCCGCGACTTCGGCATCACCGGCACGTTGACCGCCGCCGCAGCCGAAGGCCTGCTGACACTGGCCGACAAGGCCTACCACTCCGCCGGCATCGGCATCCGCACACCGTTCAAGAAAACCGCAGCTCAGCCCATACTCAACGCCCGGCAACGGGTCTACAACCTGGTGCAATCACGAGCACGCGCCCTCGGCGAACGCGCCATGGCCATCCTCAAAACCCGCTGGTTAGCCCTGCACCGCATCAGCCTCCGCCGGAACGTATCGGCGCCATCATCCAAGCGGCCCTGGTGCTCACCCATCACGAACACCAGAGCCGCTACTGAGAACCCTCACTGAGCGTCCGAATGGGGCGGCGGAGAGCAACAGTAAGCGGCCGAACGGCGCAATCTTGGGCATGGAGCGTTTGATCGGTCACCCGATCCGGGAATTTTCGCGACATGTCTCCTTGGCGAACCACCACCAGACGGAACACGGCCGTGCGGGTCATCACGGCGATCGGCGCGATCTTCGCGGGGATCGAAGTTCTCTACATGATCATGGTGCTCGCCGGCGCCAACGCCGGCAATGCGTTCTTCATCTTCATCAAGTCGTTGGCCGTCCCCCTCGCGTTGTTCTGGCCGGGGCTGTTCAACGTGGACAACGCCAGCCTGCAGGTCATCCTCGACTTCGGCTTGGCCGCGGTGTTCTGGTTGGTCGTCACCGGCATCATCGCCCGCTTCGCGGGCCGGTGACCGACGGGCGACGTCGCCCTTCGAGCTGCCGCCTGCCGTCACTGACCCCTCCAGTGGCGGCAGGTGGCTCACGAACGGTTGCCTGCCGGTGGATCGAGCGTTGATGTCGCACGGATACGGGATTGCGAGCGCGATCCCGTACCACCCGCGGGTGACGAGTGGGCCGGAGCTGGGTAACTGCTGGCGGCTGATGACTGGAAGCTGCCAGCCGGCCCGGCGGGAAGCCGGTGACTGGCGGCCGGCCGGCAGCGCCGGATACTCCCCTGCCGCGTGAGAAACCTCCTTTTGTGTTACCTGGCGTCGGCGGTCTGCCTCGCCTTGCGCGACACTGGGCTGATGAGTGACGGCAGGTGGTTCGACGGCTGGTCGCCCTGGCCTGAGCTGGCCGGGCTGGCCGCTGCCGGTCGCTCCCTTCTCCCGAACGTTCCCGTCACGCCCGCCGCCCTTGTGCGGACCGTCACCGAACAGCTCGTCGGGCGGCGGCTGACCGCCAAGGTCGGGGATCGCGATGTCGGCCTGACCCTGGCCGAACTCGACTACCCCGCCGACAGCCTGCGGCTGGCCACCGGACGCGTCGGCGACGTGCGCATCGTCGCCGAAGACGTCGACTGGCCCGAACCCGATGGCAGCAGCATTCCGCTGCGCCGGGTCACCGTGCTCGCCGAAGACGTGCGCCTCCGCTCACTGCCGACTCCCTCCGCCAAGCCGGCCCGCGTGGACCTGCGGATCACCGTCTCCGCGGACGTGCTCCGGGAAAGGGTGGCGCGGGTCCGGCCCGGGATCGTGGCCGCCCCGGCCGGCAGCGGGCTGCTCCAGATCCACTGGGCCAAGAAACCCCACTGGGGCCACTTGACCCTCGAGGCCCAGGTGGGCGACGACGCCGTCGTGCTCGTGCCTCGGACCCTCCACATAGGACAACGACGGCTGCGCCCGCCGAAGCGCTTTCACCCCATCGTGCTTCCGCTGCCGGAACTGCCGCCCGGGTTGAAGCTGACGAAGGTGGAACCCCGGCACGACGAACTCGTGCTGCACACCGTCGCGAATGAGTGGCCGGAACGGCTTTCCCGCATTCCTCTCGCCGATCTGTTGAGCTGGTTGACCACCGCTGCGGTGACCCTGACCTTGCCGAAACTCGGTTCGCGTCCATAAGGCCAAGCTACTCGAACGCCCGTTCGAACGTCATCACTCACACAGGTGGCGACGGAAACTCACACGTCCCGGTCTCGCAGATACCGCGTGTGATCGGCCTGCCGGTCGACCTCGGAAGCGTAGAACCGCTCGGCCACCCGATGCGCCTCCGCCTCGAGCAAACCCAGCTGCGCCACCAGCTCCTCACCCGCGCCGGCCCGCCGCGCGGCGAACCACCACGGCATATTCAAGTAAGTCTCCAGCGACAGCGGCAGATCCGTCCGCACCAGACGGACGACGGCGTGCTGCAGATCGGGATCGGCGGCCAGCCGCACGGGATCCGACAGCAAGTCCCGCAGGATCGAAGCGACCCGACCGACAGTGTCCACAGTAGACGCGGGCATTCGGGACGCCTGCGAAGACACCCGCGAAACCAAGGTCTCCAAAGACGAACGAAGCTCCGCCGAAGTGTCCGGCACCAACCGAACTTTCTCCGCGGGCGCCACCAAAGCACCGGCCAAGTACAACGCCACCACGACGAACGGCCAGAACCACCCGACCACCCCGGTCACGTACAGCACGACGCCGACCAGGCCACCGACGCAGCCGAGCAGGTTCTTGGTCGACCCCAGATAACGCAGCATCATTGGTACCCGCGGATCTCCTGGAAGACGTCGGACAGCTGGACCTTCCGCGCGTCGAACACCTTTCCGCCGGTCAAGGTCGCCACCTGCGTCAGCTCGTCGCTGCTGCCCTCCCCGAACAGCACGGTGAACACCGGCACCTGCTTCACCGCGGCCGGCACCGAGCCGAACGACGCCTGGAAGTCCGCCAGCGACGACCCGTTCGCGTTCTCGCCGTCGGTCATCAGGACGATCGAGGTGAACCGGTCCGGATCGCGCGCCTGCAACGGTTCCAGCACCCGGTAGGCCTCGGAAAGGCTGTCGTAGATCGCCGTCCCGCCGTTGGCCGTCAGCCCCTCGGCGAACGCCTTGATGCGCGCCAGCTCGGCCGCGGGATCCTGCTCCGGCACGGTGAACGTCGTGGCCCGCGCAGGAACCGTGTTGAACGGCAGCATCGTCACCTCCTCGCGGCTCCGGAACCGCCGGAACCGGCCGGTCAGCGAGTTGTCCGCCCCCGTCAGCCCGACCAGCGCCGTCCGCAGCGAGTCGATCCGGTCGCCCTTCATCGACCCGGACGTGTCCAGCACGTACAGCGTCCGCGACGGCCGCCGGATCTTGTCGAAGTACGCCTGGAGCAGCGCGTCCACGGCCTGCTGCGTCGCCGGGAACGGCAGCTCGACGAGGTCGCGCGCGGTGAACTGCGGCCCCAGCGCGACCCCCGGCACGACCGGACGCCGCTGGGTGGTCTCCATGATCCGCTTCTGGACGTCGGGCGTCCGCAAGTAGTCCGAAAGCCGCTGGTGCGCCGACCGCGCGTCGTCACCGGCGGAAGCCAGCACGGACAGCGGGTAGTCCGCCGTGACGACGCCGTCGCTCGGGTAGACCAGCGTCAGCGGCTCGGGCAGCTTCCCGGACGCGTTCGCCGAGAGCAGCACGGACTCGTAGTTGATCAACCCGTCGACCCGGTTCGGGCCGGTCGCGCGCCGGGTGTACGCGTCCGACAGCCACCCCGAAGAGCCGGCCGAAAGCGCCTGGGCGCTGAAAAACTGCGTCAGCTGCGGAGTCACCGAAGCGATCTGCTGGGCGTCGATCGCGTTGCCCGCTCCCGCCAGCGCCGAAGCGACGCCGACCAGCGCCGAGAACCCGGAGTTCGACGCCGACGGGTCCGTCATCCCGTAGCTGAACGCCTTCTTCCCGGCCTGCGCGGCGATTTCGCCCCAGCTGACCGGCTTGCCGGCCCAGCCCAGCCGCTGCACGACCGACGTCGCGAGCCCGAGCACCACCGGCGAGCTCATGATCTTGACCTGGTTGCCGAGCCGCTTCGCCGCGTCGGGAATGCCTGCGAGGTAACGGTTCGACGAGAACCACACGGCGTCGTACTTGCCGTCGACGCTGCCGTTCGCCAGCGCTTCGGCGCCTTCCAGCGTGCCGGTGAAGGTGAACTTGACCTGCACGCCGGTGGCGCGAGCGGCTTCGTCGAGCACCGGCTGCATGTCCGCCAGCTCGCTGCCCGCGAGGATCCGCAGGGTCCCCGGCTCCGGCTCGCCCAGCGGCGCCGACGACGGTTCGGAACACCCCGCCAGCAACGCGGCACCCACAAAGAGCGCCAGCACCTTCCTGATCATTCTTCCCCCTCGTGCGAACGCCGCAGGTGGTCCTCGGCGCGGCGGATCTCGCCGGACAGCGACTCGACGGTCGCGGCCATCGTGCGGACTGCGTCGGCGCGGAATCCGTCGATCGCGTCGATCGAGGCGTAGATCCGGTCGAAGGACGCGCGGATCGTCTCGGTCGCGACGGCCGGGTCGCTGCTCGCCTTGCGGATCTCCGCGGACTGCAGGTCCAGCAGCTCGGTGTTGGCGCGGATCAGCCCGTCGGTGGTCGCCTGCAGCGCCGCGACCTCGTCGAGGACGTCCCGCTGGCTCGCCAAAGCCCCGCTGACCAGCAACGCGACCCGCAGCGCGGACACCGTCGTCGACACCGCCCGTTCGACGCCGCGGATCAGCTCGTCGTTGTTCTTGCGCACCAGGTCCAGCGCGAGGTAGCCCTGCGCGCTGACGGCCAGCTGCGTCAGCAGGTCCTGGTGCCGCTGCCGGATCGGGTAGAGCACGTCCGCGCGCAACGCGTTGGCGCGCCCGGGATCCGTCAAGTCGAAGACGCCGGCCTGCGCTTCGATCGCGCTGTCGACGGCCTCGGCGAGCGCGGCCGCTTCGGCGAGCTTCCCCATCACCTTCCACAGCCGCTCGCGCTCGCCCTTGATCGAGGCGTTGTCACGGCGCAGGACGTCCTGGCGGCCACGCAGGTCGACGACCAGCGCGTTGACCGGCTCGTTCGCCGCCCGGTAGCGGTCCAGCGCCCGCTTCGCGCCGGCCGCGGCCGGGAACATCCCCAGCAGTTTCCGGCCGGTGAGCGGCAGCTTCGCCGGGTCCAGCTCGGCGACGGTCCGGCGCAGGCTCGCCAGGCTCGTCGTGACGCCGTCCTGCGGCGACGCGGTGCTGCGCAACGACCGGTCGAGCATCGTCCCGGCGACGCCGGCCGCCGCGCGCATGTCGGCCTCTCCGACGGTCAGCAGCTCGTCGAGGAGGTCGGTGAACTCCGGCGACCGGACGTCGAGGGCTTCGAGCCGGGACGCGAACTCCGAAGCGCGAACGGTGATTTCCGTCCGGGTATCGGAACTGAGCGTGATCAGCCCGGCGGCGCGCTCGGCGGGGATCGCGGTGACCGGCTCGGGCGGCGTGAGCGCGAAGTCCATGTCAGTACTGCTTGCCGACGGCGTCGAGCAGCCGCTCGAGCGTCTCGAACGACGGCGGTTCGACGGCGTCCACGAGGTCGGCTGGCACGTGGGCGGGCGCGGCGACCTCGGCGAACAGCTTCGGGTCGTTGGTGCGGAAGCCGAACGTCGCGGCGAGCTTGCCCAGCTCCGGGTCGGTGCTGAGGAGCTGCCCGACCTTGTCGCCGTCGCCGGTCAGCGGCACCAGCGTGTGCTTCGAGTAGACCGTCGGCGCGGTGTAGAGCATCCGCATGTCCGGCCGGATCGAGCCGTCGCCGCTCACCACGCGGCCGACGAACTGCGATTCGTAGATCAGTGCCAGCGGCGTCTTCCCCATGCCCGCGGACAGGTAGTCCTCGAACGGCCCTTCGGTGCTGTTCTGCGTGTACCCCTGGTCGAGGAACAGCTTCGCCACCGACGGCAGCACCTTCGCCTCCTGGTCGGGCGAGCTGACGACGGCGTTCCCGTTGGCCACGAAGGAAACGATCGACAGGTACATCGCCGCGGAGTTCGACTCACGCGGGTCGGTCGTCGTGACCAGGACGTTCTTGCGCGCCGGGTAGGCGGTGTTGCCGGGCAGCTGGTCCCAGCGCGTCCCGGCCTTCGCGAGGTCGAGGTACTTCGCGATGTCCAGGACGTCGTAGTCGCCGGCGCCCTTGTGCACGACCCCGTTGGCTCGGAGCAACGCCACGATCGGCTCGAAGGACGCGACGGCCATCGGCGACTGGAACGGCGTGTAGACCGTGGTCACCTTGCGGTCGCGCTGGATCTTCTGCGCCGCCGGCGACGACGACGGGAACGCGAAAGCGTACTTCCCGAGGTCGACGGTCGTCGCGATCTGCCGCGAGCCCGCGGTGTCCACTTCGACCTTCAGGCCGTGCTTCGCGAAGGCGTCGACGACGCGCTGGTCGGTGAAGAAGGCCTGCTTCTCCGAACCGATCACCCCGCGCACCGTCGTCGTGGAACCCGCGGCGCTGTCGTCGCCGCGCCCCCAGATGATCACCCCCGCGACGGCCAGCACCAGCACCACGGCCAAGCCGATCGACAACCGGCGTTTCACGAACCACTCCCCTCGACGGGCCTTCGCTCATTGGACGCGGGAGCGAGCCGGTTCGAAGTGAACGGCAGGTGAAGGAACGGTCTCAGGTCACCGGGAACCAGGTCCCGGACGCCCATTCCGTGTCGCCCCAGGCTTTTCGCTCGTCGGAGCGTGGATCGAGCACCAGATCGGTGTCTTCCCGGAAAACCAGCACCGGCCGGAGTTCGGGGCCGTAGGGCGGCCACTCGGGACCGTCCGCGTCCGCGACGCCGTCGCGAACGAAGCGCACCCAGGCGCGGTGGATGAGCAACGCCGCCCGCTCGCGCTTCGGGTTCACCTGCGTCGCCTCGGCGAACAGCGGCAGCGGCGTCTTCCACGCCATCGTCGTCTCGGTGCCGTGGCCGCCGTCGAGCTGCTCGGGCACGCCGGGCGCGGCGATGTCGATGCGGTAGCGGTAGACGGGCGCGTGCGCGGACTGCGCGTCGGCGAGCCGCTGCGTCGGGATGCCGTAGCGCTCGTCGCCCATCGCGGCGATCTTCGCGGACTTCAGGTCGGGGACGCGGCGAAGGTACGTCTCGAGAAGGTGCGAAGTGCCTTCGCCGCCGAGGATGCCTTCGAGCACACTGGAAGCGGGCGCCGTCGCGACGTCGTCGCCGAGCATGAGCGCGTACGTGCTGCCCTCGTTGCTGTTGCAGCCGACCAGCAGCGGGATCCCGGCCGCGCTCCCCCGCCGGATCGGCTCGATCGGCACCTCCGGCAGCACGCGCGGGTGCAGCGTCGGCCGCCACAGCCACAGGGCCTGCAGCCCGGACAGGATCCGTTCCTGCGCCTCGACGAACTCCTTGGCGGGCAACGCCCTGAGCGCGCCCATGTCGTGGCAGCCGACCTCGTCGAGGAGCCGCCGGGCCAGCGCGGTCCCGGCTTCCGGCGTCGCCACGTGGTCGGCGCCGCCGCTGCTGCTGATCGCCCGCGCGAACAACCCCTGGCCCAGCGGGCTGCCCAGCAGGTTCCCGACGCTCTTCGCACCCGCCGAGACGCCGTAGACGGTGATCCGCGCCGGGTCGCCGCCGAACGCGGAGATGTTGCGCCGCACCCACTTCAGGGCCTCGACCTGGTCGAGGAACCCGCACACACCGGCGTCCTCCTCCGCGGAGCCGAAGACACCGGCGAGGTGCAGGAAGCCGAGCGAGCCGAGCCGGTAGTTGATCGTGACGACGACGATCCCGGCGCGCGCGAACTCCTCGCCGTCGCCCAGCTGCTCGCCGTGCCCGACGCGGTAGCCGCCGCCGTGCAGCCAGAACAGCACCGGCCAGCCACCGTCGGGCGCGGGGGCGTCCGGGGTGCAGACGTTGAGGTACAGGCAGTCCTCGTCGCACACCGCGGCCGGGTTCATCGGGTCCGGCGACTGCATCGCGTGCGGCCCGTACTCCGTCGCGACGTGCACGCCACCGGACAACGCGGGCGGCTGCGGCGCCTTCCACCGCAGCCCGCCGACCGGCGGACGGGCGTACGGGATCCCGCGCCACGCGCGGACGCCGTCGCCCGCCAGCCCCACCAGCGCCCCGAGCTCGGTCGTGACCGTCGGGACGGAAGCCATCAGAGCGAGGCCTGCTCGACCGTCGGCAGGCAGACCTCGAACCGGGTGTTCCCGGGTTCGGACTCGACGCGCAGGTCGCCCTGGTGGCGTTCGACGACGATCTTCCACGAGATGTCCAGGCCCAGCCCGGTGCCCTCGCCGACCGGCTTGGTCGTGAAGAACGGCTCGAAGATCCGCGGCTTGATGTCCGCCGGGATGCCCGGGCCGGTGTCGCCGATCTCGACGCGGATCTGGTCGTCGACGCGCCAGGTGCGCAGCGTGAGCGTGCCGTCGCCCTTCATCGCGCCGAGGGCGTTGTCGATGATGTTCGTCCAGACCTGGTTCAGCTCGGCCGGGTACGCCGGGATCTTCGGCAGGCTGCGGTCGTACTCCTTGACGACGCGGATGCCGGTGCCGACCTTGCCGGACAGCATCACGAGCGTCGAGTCGAGGCCGTCGTGGACGTCGACCCACTGGTGCGGCGCCCGGTCCATCTGGGAGTACTGCTTGGCCTTGCCGACCAGCGCGGAGATGCGCGTGGTCGAGTCCTCGATCTCGCCCATCAGCATCTCGGTCTCGAGCGCGTAGGCGAGCCAGCGGACGGCACCGTCGATGAAGGTGTCGCCGACCTGCTCGAGGACGTTGTCCAGATCGGCCGTGGTCAGCCCGGCGCGGACGTAGATGTCGGCGAGGTCCCAGCCGCCGTCGATGCCGCGGTCGTCGAACCAGTCGCCGATCTCGTCCTCGCGGTCGGCCTGCTGCATCGCGGACAGCTTTTCGGCCTGCGCGACCTGCTTGACCAGGCGTTCCTGGACGTCGATGAGCTGGTAGAGCAGCTCGGGTTCGATGTCCTTCTTGGCCAGGAAGGCGAGCTTGTGGCGCATGCCGGCGACGCGTTCGCGCAGGGCGGACGTGGCCCGGACGGCGGCCGCGGCCGGGTTGTTCAGCTCGTGCGTCAGGCCGGCCGACAGTTCACCGAGGGCGAGCAGCCGGCGCCGCGACCCGATCACCGTGTCGCTGTTGCGCCAGCCGAGGTACATGCCCTCCAGCAGGTGCGTCGCCATCGGGAACCACCTGCGGAACTCGACGGAGAACTCCTTCGACGGCAGCGCGAGCAGCGTGACGTCGGAGAGCGCGCGCACGGTCGCGCCGTAGCGGTGGTCGTCGTCCTGGTGCACGAAGAACTGCGTCGCGCCGAAGTAGGCGCCGCGCTGGTCGGACCGGTTGGTCTCCACCTCGGTGCCGCTGACCAGGCGCGTCATCCGGATGGCGCCGCCGAGCAGGACGTAGAAGCAGGTCGCCTCGCCGCCCTCGCTGATGATCGTCGAGTCGCCCTCGTACTCCTCGAGCACGGCGTTGGCGGCGACCCAGTCCAGCTGGTCCTCGGAAAGGTGTTCGAAAAGGAAGAGCCCGCGAAGCTCTTCCCGCGGCAGTGCGCTCATTGTTCCTCCAGGTACCGGTGTACCAGCGTCACGGCCATCGCGCCCTCGCCGACCGCGGACGCCACCCGCTTGACCGACTGGGACCGCACGTCACCGGCCACGAACACGCCGGGGATGGACGACTCGAGGTAGTACGGATCACGGTCGAGCGCCCAGCCGGCCGGCCGCTGCGCGTTGGCCGTCAGGTCCGGTCCCGTGCACACGAAGCCGTGCTCGTCGCGGTGGATGCCCTCGCCGAGCCAGTCGGTGCGCGGGGCGGCGCCGATGAAGATGAAGAGGTGGCCGGACTCGACGGTCTCGGTGACGCCGTTCTCGCACAGCGTGAGCCGCTCGAGGTGCTCGTCGCCGTGGGCCTGCTTGACCGTGGTGTGCGTCCGGACGTGGATGTTCTCGATGCCGGCGATCTGCTCGATCAGGTAGTGCGACATCGACGCCTCCAGGGACGCGCCGCGCACCAGGATCGTGACGTCGCTGGCGTGCCGGGAGAAGAACACCGCGGCCTGGCCGGCGGAGTTGGCGCCGCCGACGATGTAGACGTGCTCGCCCTTGCACTCAGGCGCCTCGGTCGCGGCCGAGCCGTAGTAGACGCCGCGGCCGGTGAGCTCCTCGATGCCCTCGGCCTCGAGGGCGCGGTAGGTCACGCCGCTGGCGAGGATCACCGAGTGGGCGGCGATCTCGCTGCCGTCGCCGAAGGTGACCACGCGCGACGAGCCGCGGGCTTCGAGGCCGACGACGTCGCGCGCGGTCAGCACCTCGGCGCCGAACTTCTGCGCCTGGCGCCGCGCGCGGTCGGTCAGCTGCGCGCCGGAGACGCCGTCGGGGAAGCCGAGGTAGTTCTCGATGCGGGAGCTGGTGCCGGCCTGGCCGCCGGTGGCCTTCTTTTCGACGAGCACCGTGCGCAGGCCCTCGGACGCGCCGTAGACCGCGGCGCCGAGGCCGGCCGGGCCGCCGCCGATCACGACGAGGTCGTAGAACTCCTGCGCCGGCCGCGTCGACAAACCGACGGCGTCGGCGATTTCGCCGCCGGTCGGGTTCTTGAGCACCGTGCCGTCGGGGGTGACGACGACCGGGATGTCCTTTTCGGTGGCGTCCGCGGCCTGCAGGATCCGCGCGCCTTCGTCGTCCTCGACCGAGAACCAGCGGTACGGGACGGCGTTGCGGGCGAGGAAGTCACGCAGGTGGAACGACGGCGAGTTGTACCGGTGGCCGATGAGCTTGACCTCTTCGACCGGCCGGTCGCCGACCGCCTTCCAGGTCTCGACCAGCGCGTCGATCACCGGGTAGAGCTTCTCCTCCGGCGGGTCCCACGGCTTGAGCAAGTAGTGGTCGACGTCGACGACGTTGATCGCCTGGATCGCGGCGTCGGTGTCGGCGTAGGCGGTCAGCAGGGCGCGACGGGCGTGCGGGAACAGGTCCATCGCCTTCTCGAGGAAGGCGATGCCGTCCATCTGCGGCATCCGGTAGTCGGCGAGGATCGCCGCGACGGCGTCGCCGCGCAGCTTGATCTCGCGCAGCGCGTCGAGGGCGTCCGGGCCGGAGTCGGCGCGGATGACGCGGTAGTCCTTCCCGTACCGGCGCCGCAGGTCGCGGGCGACCGAGCGGGACACGGCGGGATCGTCGTCGACGGTCATCAGGATCGGCTGGCTCACGAGGTGCAGCCTACGGCGCTTCTCAGGCCGTTGGGGAAGACCGCCGTTTCGGCACCTGGACCCGCTCCAGGTCCGCGGCCACGACGATCTCGCCGTCGAACTCGGCTTTCGCTTCGTCCAGGAAGCGCGCCGGATCGGGGTAGCGCTGCGAGAAGTGCGTCAGGACCAGTTGCCGGACACCGGATTCGGCGGCGACGCGGGCCGCCTGCTGGGCGGTCAGGTGGCCGAAGTCCCGCGCCAGGTGGGTGTCATCGGCGAGGAACGTCGACTCGATGACGAGCATGTCCGCGTTTTCGCTGAGCGCGTACACCGCGTCGCAGAGGCGGGTGTCCATGACGAACGCGAACCGCTGGCCGGGCCTCGGCGTGCTGACGTCTTCGAGGTGTGTGGTGCCGAGCTGTCCCTCTCGCTGGATCCTGCCGACGTCCGGGCCGCTGATGCCGTGTTCCTCCAGCTTCGCGGGGAGCATGGTGCGGCCGTCGGGCTCGGTCAGGCGGTAGCCGAACGCCTCGACCGGGTGGCTCAGGCGCTTGGCCTCGAGGGTGAACTTGCCGCCGGCGATCGGGCCGTCGCCGGTGATCGGGTGTTCGCGCAGGTCAGCCGTCTCGTAGAACGCCGTCGCGTGCCGCAGCCGTTCGAAGTAGTGCGCGCCGGACGCCGGGAAGTGGGCGTGGACCGGGTGCGGGACCTTGTCCAGCGAGAGGCGCTGGATCACGCCGGAGAGGCCGAGGCTGTGGTCGCCGTGGAAGTGCGTGACGCAGAGGCGGGTGATGTCCGTGGCGGCGACGCCCGCCCGCAGCATCTGGCGCTGGGTTCCCTCGCCGGGGTCGAAGAGGAGGCCCTCGCCGTCCCAGCGCAGGAGGTAGCCGTTCTGGTTGCGGTGGCGCGTGGGCACCTGGCTCGCGGTGCCCAGCACCACCAGTTCGCGGGTCGACACGCCCGCGACGCTACTCAGCCCGCGAGTTTCCGGAGCCGGAACGCCAGAACGAGGAGCATGATCCCGTAGATGAGGGCGTAGATGCCGACGAGCAGCGCGATGCCGAACGCGCCGGCGATCGGGTTGATCACGATGAGGATGCCGGCGATCACCGAGAGCGCGCCGGCGGCGATGAGGAACGCCTCGCCCCGGATCTGCTTGCGGATCCGGATCGCGGCGGCGATCTCCGCGATGCCGGTGACGATCGCCCACAGGCCGACCAGCAGGGCCAGCAGCAGGACCGTGATGCCGGGCCAGACGAGGACGAGGATCCCGGCGACGATGCCGAGCGCGCCGAGGACCCCGTAGGCGGCGCGGTGGGCGGCGTCACCCGGGCGGAAGGCCTGCATCAAGCCACCGATGCCGTCGACGATCGCGTACACGCCGTACAGGACCGCCAGCACGAGCACCGTGGCGCCCGGCCAGATCAACGCGAAGAGCCCGAACAGCACGGCGAACACACCGCGGACGGCGGCGATCGGCCACGCCTTGCGGGGCTCGACGACGGAGAACGCTGCGAAGGAGGTCATGGGTCGCTCCTCGGGTGTCGGGGCACCCAGTATCGCGACAGAACGGCTGGTTGGCGCGATTCACCACCCGTTCGGGCCACGCGTCCACTGTGTCCGGACACATAGGACCGGCGTGCGCCGCGGCCGCCACCACGGCGCACGCCGGTTGCTCAGGGGTAGCTGACCAGGTTGACCGGCTTGGTGCCGGTCGGGGTCGTGTCACCCGTGTTGTTGATGACGTGCGTGATCGTGCCCTGGTAGTTGAGCGACACGGTCACCATGTCGTGGAACTTCACGCCCGGGGTGTTCGGCGCCTCGAACGCGTGAGCGCTGGCCACGGACGGGTTGGTGCTGAAGTAGCAGTAGCTGCCCAGCCCCCACGCTTCGTGGCTGGTGACGTTCGGACCCACCTTGTAGGCGGAGTAGCCCTTGGTGGAGCCGTTCATCCAGCCGGCCTGGTTCGGGACGTCGTAGGGCATTTCGTTCTGGAAGAAGTACGTGCGGCCGCCGTTGCCGTTCCAGACGACCTGCGTCTTCTGGTAGTGCTCGACGAACAGGCCGTACATCGTCACGTTGTTGCCGTTGACCGTCAGCCCGGTGTCGGCCGTGTTGGTGGTCCAGCCGACGTAGGCGTTGTTGTCGGCGTGGTCGGCGCGCCAGATCCACATGTGGTCGCCGACCACGTTGCTGCTGTTGACGACCAGGCTGTTCGTCGCCTTCCCGACGTTGGCGCCGCCGATCCGGAAGAAGACGTCGTGCAGGGAGGTCGGGTTCGCCGCGTGGTCCGCGGACGAGCCGGCCGCGCCGACCTGCATGAGGGTGTTCGAGTTGGTCGTGCCGGCGTCGATGAGCAGGCCGGCGACCTTGACGCCGTCGACGTCGTCGACGTTCATCGCGGTGACGCCGCCGTCCGGGATCAGCGTGGCGATGCCGAGGCCGAGCACGACGGTGTCCGGCCGGGTGACGTGCAGCGTCTGGTTCAGGTGGTAGACACCCGGCGTGACCAGCAGGTTCTTGCCCGCGGCGAGCGCGGCGTTCATGTCGGCGGCGGTGGCGCCGGGCTTGGCGATGTAGAACTGGTCGATCGGGATCGACGTGCCCGGCGCGGCGCCGCTGGCCCAGCTCGTGCCGGAGGCGTTGGTCTTCACGCTCGGGACGAAGACCTGGTAGTTGCCGGCGCCGTCGATGTAGAGGAACGGCTTCTCGCGCACGACCGGCGTCTGGCCGACCGTGGTGTAGGGCGGGCTCGGGAAGGTGTTGGCCGGGGCGCCCTGGACGCCCGCGAAGACCATGTTCCAGTTCGAGCCGTTCCAGCTGCCGAACTGCGAGTTGCGGGAGATCCACTGCTGCTGCGAGCCGGAGCGGACCTGGCCGTCGATCTTGGTGTCGGAGATCCAGCCGCCGCTGGCCCAGCCGCCGTCGTCGAGCTGCAGGTCGCCGCGGACGTGCATGCGGCGGTAGGGCGCGGCCTGGCTGACGGCCCAGCGGTCGGCTCCCCCGTTCGGGGTCACGGACAGGTTCTCGGCGCCCCGCCAGAAGTTCTGGGTGGCGTTCTGCGGCGGGAACCAGTCGGCCTCGACGTGCACGGCGCCGTTGATGTTGACCGCGTCCGGGCTGAGGCCGAGCCCGAGGACCTGGGTGTAGAAGCCGACGTTGACGTCGTTGGCGTAGGTGCCCGGCTTGAACATGACGGCGTAGCGCTGGCTGCCGAACTGGTTGCGTTCCTGCTGGGAGAAGATGCTGTTGAGCCGGCTCTGGATGGTGGAGCTCGGCATGGACGGATCGAAGACGACGACGTTCGGGCCGAAGTCGGGCTGGCCGGGCTGGGTCGTGTTCACGGGGTTCAGGGTGAAGGACTGGGCGGCGGTGCCGTTGCAGGCGTACTGCTGGAGCTGCACGGAGTCGGCGGCGGAGGCACCGGGAACGTCGAGGCACTTCCCGCTGTTGCGGCTGACGAAGTGGTAGCGGCCACTGCCTTCGTCGACGGCCTGCCACTGCTGGTTGGCGCCGCCTCCGTAGGTCCAGAGCTGCACGAGCCCGCCATCGGCAGTGGAAACGTTCGAGACATCCCAGGCGGCGGCCGGGTTGCCGCGGGCGTTCACGCGGAAGTAGCCGTCACCGGTGGACTGGAACTGCCACTGCTGCGAAGTGGTCTGGTTGCAGGAGTACTGCTGCACGACGGTGCCGTTGGCGGTCCCGGCGGCCCGGGCGTCGACGCACTTGCCGCTGTTGGCGGCGGTCACGGTGTACCAGCCATCGGGAACGATGGCGGCTTGCGCTGCCGGAGCGGCCGCTACCCCGCTCCCGACCAGGACAGACGCTGCGGCGAGCAACGTCATCACCCTCTTCATGCGAAACCTCCTCTGCCGCCTGGGCGGCGTTCGTAGAGCAGGAAACGGCAGAGGCGTGCCCGGTCTGGGTAGACGCGGCGTAACGGGCGGGGACCTCGGCGTCACAACCGCGCAAAATGTAACGGCGGCCACACCGGGAGTCAATACACGACTAAAAATAAGGTGTAAAGAGGCAGGTCAGAGGGGTGTGGCGACGGTGGGGACCCCCGAGTGGAGGCGGGTTGGGCGGGGTGTAATGTATGGACACACGAGATGCGGAGTTGAACTCCGCTCCGGGGCTATGGCGCAGCTGGTAGCGCACCTCACTGGCAGTGAGGGGGTCAGGGGTTCGAGTCCCCTTAGCTCCACAGTGACGAAACACCGCCCACCGGATCCGAAGATCCAGGTAGGGCGGCTTTTTCGTTGTACCGAATCTTGAGTTTCGTCAAGAGGAAGTTCAGCTACCGGTCGGCAGCTGGGGCAAAACTGGGGCACCGGTCCGAAGGCGGCGAAATGGGGTCACGAAAAGTGCCCCAGTAGCACCCCCTGGACAGGTGATCATCGGAGCTACTTCGTCCAGCGTCGTCGACCGCCACTTCCACCCGGAGCGGCTCTTCATCAACGTAGCGTCACGTTGCAGGCTCGACCGTTAACTCGACGTACCCACCCTCATAGGTCGGCTGCCAGTCAGCGGCCGACGAACAACTGTGACGGCCGACACCGTATGCTCAGCCGTGGTTGGCCCCGACCGACCAGCACGACCGGGAATCCGTAGCGCCTAGCCCTGTCCAACGGATCCCCGGACCCATACCCCGAGCGAAAGCATTTCCGGACAGGGACGAGGGGACGACGAAGACGCGCCGTGCGTCGGACTCGCCCGCCGGCCTGAGACGGCCGGCGCCAGGACCCCGATCCTGACCCTCACCACAGGTTCGTAGGCGCTGGGAAACCGAGAAGCATTTATGTGAACGCGCTACTAGTTGTAGCCGGGATCGCGATCCCGACCGTTGGAGGAATCCTCGTTGTAGCGTTGATCTTGGGGTACTGCAGGTGGTTGGTCAAGCTGACCAACGACCCAAGGTCATTGCGCGAGTTCACACCCGTGTTGCGCGAACTGCGTGAGTTTGTGCGACGTGGGCGCCCAGCCTCCCGAGAGGAGGTGAAGCGAAACCGCCAGCAAGATCAATTGCCCAACCGGTCCAATAAAGATCAATAGAGCTTCTCCTGTGGGCTTGATCTTCCCCTGGAAGATCAAGCCCACAGGCATGCACTCATTCGCCCGAAGTTGGCGCAGTACAAGCGCTTCGACCGTTGCCTACATGTGTGCAAGCCTATCCAGTGAGATCAACTGCATGTTGTCTCCCAAGCTGCCGTTGGGCGGAGTTAGCGGCGACAGTGTCCTTCGCTCATTTCGAGGCCGCCATGCAGACCGACGATGATGTCATCCGCCACCCCGACTCCTTGCCGCCCGCGCCATCGAGCCAGCGCGGGCCTGCAGGCTCTCTCACTGGCGATGCCGGACGACTCCTCTTCACGCCCGCAGTGGCGGCCGAGCGGCTGACGGTCGGCGAGTCGTGGCTTCGCCGCAAAGCTGGGCAGCGCCTCATCCCCTGCACCTTCATCGGCAAACACCTGCGCTTCACCGAAGACGACCTGCGCGCCATCGTCGCCGCCGGCCAACGGAGGCCGCGTAATCGCGACCAGCCCGGGCTCACCGGACGCCGACGCCGGACGCGTCGCTGACACCCGTTCCGGTTCCGCTACGAGGTTCTTCGCCAAACACGCTTCCCCTCTGTCGCTTATGGAGCGGTCCTGGACACCGCACCACCACGCGACCCCCTCACCACAGCGCAGGAGTTCACCGTGCCCTGGACCGAACCTGCCGGCGACGACACCTGGCGAGTCCGCTACCGCCGCGCCGACGGCACCAAAGGCGCCATCTCCGGCTTCCCCGACGCCACAGCCGCCGAAGACCACATCAGCACGATGCTCCACGAACAACGCACCGGAACCTGGATCGACCCCGAAGACGGCCGCACTACCATCGCCCAATTCGCCCCCGCGTGGCTCGAGTCCCTCGACATCGACCAACGCACCGAAGAGAACTACCGCAGCTTCCTCAAAGTCCACATCCTCCCCCGCTGGGGCGACACCGCCTTCGCCGAGCTCACCAACCTCGGCATCCGCACCTGGGAGAAGAAACTCCGCGCCTCGGGCTTGGCCAAGACCACGGTCGACAGCATCATCAAGTGCTTCTCGCTTCTCCTCTCTGACGCCGTCCCCGAGAAGCTGATTGCTGCAAATCCTCTAGTTGCACGTCGCCGCGGGCGCCGCCGCCGCCGCGCGCAGCGCACCCCGCGCAAGATCTGGGGTGAACCCGCTGAAGTTCTCCATGTCGCCGATCAAGCCGCCCTCAAATACGGACCCTGCGGCGCCGTCCTCATCGTCACCGGCGGCTGGACCGGAGCCCGCTGGGGCGAACTCGCCGGCCTCGATCGCGGCAACGTCCACCTCTACGACGACGACACCGGCAACATCTACCTCGACCCCGACGTCGGCGCCCTCCACGAACCCTGCAGCGGACCGCTCTACCTCGGCCACCTCAAAACCGACGAGTCCGAACGCACCATCAGCCTCCCCCCGTTCCTCGTCCGCCTCCTGCGCTGGCACCTGACCACCCACAACCATCGCCAGGTCTTCGTCACCCCCAACCTCGAATGGCACCGACGCAGCAATTTCTCTCGCCGCGCCTTCCGCCCCGCCGCCGACGGGAACCTCCACATCCCCAACCCAGCGATCCGTCTCCAGCCAGCCAAGCCTGGCCTCACCTTCCACGGCCTCCGCCACAGCCACAAGACTTGGATGATCGACGACGGCATCCCCGAAATCGCTCAAGCCTTCCGCCTCGGCCACGTCCTCCAAGACAAAGTCCAAGAGACCTACTCCCACGTCGCCGCCGCAGTCGAACAACGCCTCCTCGACAGCCTCCAAGCACGATGGGACAAGGCAGTCGCCGACTCCAAAACTACCGCTGCAGACGCAATGTGGCGCGCATGCGCATGAGCCAACGAAACTGCCTAGATGCGGCCCGCCACCACACCGAGATGCTTTCGATCGGTTCGACCGGCGTCCCTGAACCTCCGACTCCGCGCGGCGGGACCTCGGGCTAGGTTCCGTTCAGGGCGTCGCGTCGTCGTCGGCCGGGGAGCGGCCATGTCGACGCGTCGGCAAGCGGCGGCAGCCAGAATGCAGACGTTTCTACACACCAATCCTTTCCCATCTCAACCTGCCGATCATTTGGACTCTGACGGGTCTGCATCTGTTTTGCGTTCGCCGTCGTCGAAGGTCAACTGATGTTGCCCCTCCGTGACCTCTGCACCCGCCTCTGAGGCTGACGGCGAAGAATCGGTCTTCGCGACCATCACGTCGCGGGTAATCATTTGAAGGCCACGAGCAGGCAAACCCCACACCGAAACACAGAACTTCTCAAGCAGATTCGCTGCATCCTCGACCTGCCGTGATTGCCCGGCCCACGAGTCCCGGACCTTGCTGGTGTCTTGCCTGCTCCCCAAACGCTCGGCCGCGCGGAGGTCGAGAAGCCTCAACACATGCATCGCAATGCCAGCACGCTCCTGCATTCTGGCCGAGAGGTCCATAAAAGCCTCCGCCCACTCTGGCACGCGTAGAAGTTCGTACTCCAGTTGCGGGACGCGTCGACTAATGCGGGCGACACCCGCGGCCGTATAATCGTCGTGCAGACCCTCGACAAAATCTCTTGTCATCGAGTCAACTTGCTGAAGAACACGGCGGAGCCCAACCTGCTGACCGAAGCCACTCGACAGCTGCCCCGCGGCAAACTTCCGAAACTCGTCAGGTTCATACTGTCCCCGCCAGTTGGTAATTTTCAGCGTGGCCACAGCAGTAAGCGACACCACTTCGCTGCACGCGAGCGTCAAGGCTGCAGGGTCAACTTCGGCGTGATGCTCTGCGAGCAGATCCGCGAGGGTCCGAAGTTGATTGATCCGCGCAAACTCGTCTGTGAACCAGAAACTGCCGAATAGGAATTTCCCGGCCCGACGCAACGGCTCGCTTGACGTCAGATGCGCCCGGGCACGCTTGATGACCCGCTCTCCCAGGTCAGGGTCAGCGAAACCCACCCAATCATCGGGCTTGATCCCTGCGGCCCGTTCAGCAGCAGCTACCGCGGCCTCGTCGAGAATATTGGCGCGAAGGCGACGGGCAACAGCTCGTACCCGCGGATCGACGCGCACTTTCGCAAAAGTCGCCTCGTCCATTCCCGCATACCCGGCCATACCTCTCAGCCACATGACACGATCGATCTCTTTGGCACCGGCGCCACTCTTTGCTTCGATGACCTCCGTGCGCGTGCCAAGTCGCGGATCGAAACTGGTTGATACTACATCGAGCTCGCCCAGTTTGTTACCTTGAAGGCCGTCAGGCCAGACATCAATCGATCGCCGGACGAAGAACCCTTGCACGAACCGGAGTCGGCACAAGCGATACTCCCATAGCGCGCCGACCTCGTTCGCCTCGCGCCCACCGCGGACGCGCCGTTCATTCATCACAGCCACGATCCGTTCTGCCACGATTCACGAATCGCAGCAAGATGCTTAGTTTCGAGCACTTTGCTCGCGCCGGCCGGGTCCGCCAGCCGCCGAATACGGATGTCCTCGGGAGAGTTGTAGTTGCGCTGATCGACGAGGGTCCGGCCACCGTAACTGCCTCCGCCGCCGAGCTGACCCTGCGCGAGGGCGTCTCGGGCAGCGATGACGATGTCAGACTTGACCACTTCAAACCGTGCGCGGTCACCTGAAGTCGGCACGGTCTTGAGGATGCCTTCCTTCTCCACCAGAACGTAGTCGCGCCCGATTGGCGTGGCATCCCCTGCGGTGCCAGCATTCACGAGCTTGTTCATGAACGCCAGCGGTGAGTACAGGCGAAAGTCCTCCGAGTACCGAACTCCATACTGAATGGATGCCACCAGCAACTTGACCTGGTCGGAGATGCCAGCCAGCTCAAGGTTAGCGCGGCCAGCTCCAAGCCCATCGAACTGCGGCGAGAAGGTGAATGTCTTGGCCTGCCCGGACGAGGTCTCGATGGTGATGCCGTCGACAAGGCCGACGCTGGTCGCCATGTTGATCAGATGCCGAGGAGCTGCGGTCAGGGTTTCCGCCGGAGCACCTTGAGCCTGCCCGATCTCCTCCATCAAGGCAAGGAGATCGTTCGTGTCCCGGTCCCGGAGACCCGCGAGAACCGCCTGAACCCGGTCCATCTTGTGCGCCCACAGATACTCGTTGTATAGCAGGGTGGTGCCGAAGTCGGGCACGTCACGCCGCTGCAAAAGTGAAAAACTTGCAGCTAGCTCGATCGCTTCGCGAACAGTCGCTTCATCGAAGCCATCACGTGCAAGCCAGTCGACGATCTGTCCTTCATCGAGCGGCAGCCTGCTGAGCACCTCCATCAAGGGCACCAGGGCGCGCTCCGCCACCTCAGGCTGACGCTGCTCGAACCGCGCTGCGGCATAACGGAACACCGCAGCTTCCGTGAAGATGCTCTCCGTCAGGGAGACGACCTGTCCAGTGGTATCTATCTCGACGTCCAACAGCCCCGCCTCGTCCTGCGCCCGCAGGATGTCAGCGAGCTCCTGGACGGGAATCCCGCATTCGCGGGCGAACGCCTTGACTGTCGCGCCGGAGACACGCCCCTGCTGACGCAGCCGCTTCAGCAGGTCAGCCTCTTGCGAGGTGCGGAGAGTCGCGTGCACATATGTCGACTTGTCGTCCTGCTGGAACCGAATCACGTGCTTGCCGATCGCGCACAGCCACCGGCCGCGCGTCTGATCATCCACAGGCCCTACCACCCATCTACGTGTACACCTCGACCTATCGAATTATCCACCCCCTCGCAACCGCGAAACCGTGCACTAGGCGCCAACTATTCAGCACCACGAACACCCGCGCCTGGTCAGCTTGGTCGGCACGGAGACGCGCTAGTGCTTTCGGGCTGGTCACCCTTAGAGTCCCACTTCTCCCAACGAACACCTGACCGAGCTCGTTGGCGATGCCCTCCGCGCAGGGAGTCAATGGAGATCACCAAATCGCCTTGCTAGTGACTCACCTCAGGCTCGGCGAGCTTGCCGGGCCGACATCAGGCACGTTCCAGGCCCCTGTTGCGCCCGCCCGCACTCAACGCACCAACAGGTGGGCGCCATTCCGTCCGCGCCGCGTCGGCGACACCCGGCCGATGTCCGGCACGTCAGCGCGAACGGAACGAAAAGGAGCCCCCAACGAGGATCAGCAAGGCCACCGTTGCCCGTTTACAGCGAACACGCAGAGTCAGCGGCTAGTTCTCGTCATCTGTCGATACCGGTCTTCACCTGCATGTACGTCCGCGCCAGCCGATCATGGTCGGTCGCTGGTTCTCGTCGTTTCCCGGGGAAAACCGGGAGGTGATCATGCCGTCTCGGCGATCGAGCCACCCACTCGCGCACGTCCACCGTACCGCCGTCTGACAGGCTCTTCGACGTGACGACATCGGCATGGGACGAAGTGTCCGCAGTAGTCGCGGCAGCACCGTACCCACTAGTCGTGCTCGACTCGGACAGCGAACGCGCTGCCCGCTGCCTGCGCGAGCTGGGTATCACGACTACCTCGTGGTTGGGTGCCGTCGTCGGCCACACGGGCGGGCTGCTGGTGGACCACGGCTGGTTGCGGGTGCTCGGCAGTGGCACTGAGGCGCTACCCGACATCTTGGATCGCGCCGAACCAGGCTCCGGCACGTTGCCAGTCGCCTACGACGTGCTGGGCGGCGTGTACGTCTGGGCTGTCAACCCTGCGGGCCGGCCGACCATCCACTACTTCGGGCCGGACCTCCTCGAATGGCAAGACCTGGAGCAGGGCTACGCCGACTGGCTGCACGCGGTGCTCGCCGGATCGCTCGACAGGTTCTACGAGAATCTGCGCTGGCCCGGCTGGGAGAACGAGGTCGGCGCAGTCACGGCCAACCAGGGCATTCACACCTTTCCGCCGCCTTGGAGCCAGGAGGGCCACGACCTCTCGACGGTGTCGCGCGCGGTCGTCGCATTGCCCGAGTTGGTGTCGCTCCACCAGGACGCCGCGCGACAGTTGACCGGCCAGGACCCCTGACCTCACCGCCCACACCTCCTCCGACATCCCGATACGAAGCCAACACGCGGCCGGCGGCGTCGGGTCAAGGCACGCTTTCCAGCCTTGACCCGACGCCACCGGCCGTTGTCACGATCAAGCTTCGGGATGGTGCTTACCGCCGAACGGGCGTAACGCGGTGACCTCTGACGACGACCCGGGTTGTACGACTCATCGACGAGGGAGGCTCGACGTTGGCTGAATGGCTCAGACGCGCCGTCGGCGGGCGGCGCTGCACAGCTGCACCGAAGGCCGCCACGCCGCACGGCCGGTCGGCAGAGCGGAGCGGAGCCGGCCGTGCCGGGCACGGGCGTGGTCGCCAACGGGAGCAGCTACGCCAGCCGACCGGCGCGCCGCCCGGCGGCGCGCCCTTGATCCCATAGAGCCAAGTTCGACAAGCTTCGAACTATGCCAGATCGGGAGAGTATGGATGACTCCGTCGGACGCACGGCTGACGCTAGTTGAAAGCATCGCCTTCTTTGGTGACACGACCGCTAAGGCTCGCTACGGACTGGCGTACCTCCGGTCGATCTGCAGTCAAGCTGGCGTTGGCTTTAACGAGACTTCCCCCGACGAGGATGTCTTCGCCGTGGACGCCGACGTCAAGTTCCCCGAAGGAACCGTCAGCGTACAAGTTAAATGCACTGGCGGATTCAAAATCGGAGGCAATTCAGCCAGTTGGCATATTGAGCCAATATGGCGAGATAAATGGAATCGCAGCAAGGTTCCCGTCTACTTCGTTCTAGTAATTCTCGACCCCGATCTGCGTCCGGAGTGGGTTACCCAGGAGTCAAGCGGGACAAGCCATCAGTCCGCCGCATTCTGGGTTCGAGTTGACAATATCGCCGAAACCACCAGGCTTCACGTTCCCAAAGAGAACAGACTTAGCTGGGAGACTCTGCTGATATGGCGACGTGAATTACTCGCCCGATTTGTTGATTCCAGCGAGGGTTTGTCGGCATGACAGAGACCGTCGCATTTCCAGACAGAGAAGATCTCATTGAGTACATGCATGATGAGGGTTGGGCCCCGATATCAAGCGGCACGTCTGGCGAGCTGTGGTCTAAAGGCGAACGCTACCTGGCAGTACCCAGCGATAACGATCGAGATCTCGTGAAGGGCGTTATCGAGAGGCTTGCCGTCGCGAACCGCATCAATATCTCCCGCATGTCAGAGGAGATTCGATTTCGAAGAATGGATGTCGCCGACTTTCGATCCCAAATCGATTCCAGCATTGCGGACACGATCAGCCTAGACGCCGCCATTTCAGTCACGTCATCGGCAAAGTCGCTACTAAAGAGCGCCGCCGCGACTTCAACCCGCCCGCGCGGTGACCTAAGAAATAGCTACGGACCATTTGCTCGAAACTTCACATCAGCAGCGCGCATGGCCCACACCAAGCGCGGGTCCTTCATCATTCCCATTATCGTACCGCTCTCACGAGTACAATCGCCCGCACCAGCAGAACAGTCTTCGCTCGTCGAGATACACAGAAGTGCTCCCGAACCGTTCGAGCGACGAACGATGAGAACTCTTGCTCAGGCTCTTGACGCCGTGTCATCGGTAATTGTAGATCCAGGAGTCCAACCTACAGCTAGAAGCCTCCACGCAGCGGTCGAACTGGGCGTTAGTCGCCAACTCTGCAACGCAATCAGCAACATTCTTGTGCAGCCGTCTATTAGCGAACTAGAGACCGTCTTCAAATGGGCGCCATCCGTAAGAGCGCCGAGCACAATCCCTACCGCTGTCACCATACCAGCAGAGGGAGTCGAACTCGTACAGTGGGCCGCAAATCTACTCAAAACGATCAAAATCGAACCGTCCAGGGTTTTTTCGGGCGTAATTGTTGGCTTACACCACCGCCAAGAAGAGGAGTTTGGTGACATTACAATTTCAACTGTACGAAATGGCAAAGCTGCCGATGTAACCGCCCGCGTGCCAGTCAATATCTACATGAACGCACTACAGTGGCACGCCCAAGTACGCCCACTGACAATCGAAGGAAAGGTCGAACCGTTCCAAGGCAGAAGCTTCATCCTTCAACCTGTCCGTTGTATACCTACGGACGAGCTTTCACTAGCTGCACTCGACGACTAACTGCGCTTAGCGCGCCTGTCCGGACATGACCCGATAGGGCTACGTGACTGGTTGTCCTCCGTGGGGCATCGGCCGTAGAACGCAGTGGCATCCACATTCCCATCGAATGGCTTTAACATTCCCCTAGTCCACAACGCGTCCAGGGCATCCCACGGATCGTGCTCACCGCCGCTGGTCACGGCCGCCTCCGGCTCCATACGCCCCGGGTCATCGCTTGACAGATGGTTTAGGAGAGGGAACGTGTGCCACGGCGGCGTGCCGAATAGGTGGTGCTATCAATCGCACTGCGTCCGCGTCCATCATCAGCCGCTGAGCGGTACCAGTGTCGCGGTCAACTGCGCGCACTTCCACGGACATGTCGACATGAACCTCAATTGCGACTTCGATGCGGAGGGCACCTCGGCGGGCAGGCCGGAGGCCGGCCAGCATGATAGTGCCTAGTTGACGGTTGCTGGCAGCGACGTCAAGTTCGCCCTGAAAAATCCGCAATTGGACAGCAGTCTGACTATCTTCGACCGTGGTGAAGACTTCCATCCTTTTCGTCGGCACTGTGGTGTTGCGCTCAATTAATCTATATACCCCGCCATTCGTTTCGATGCCGACCGACCACGGGATGGCATCCAAGAGCAAACTATTGTGGTTGCGACCGTGCAAGATGGCCGCTTGGGATGCTGCGCCGTGGGCGACACCATTGGGAAAGAGACCTAGCCGCGGCGTGCGACCGGTCAGCCCGGAGATGCACGCGCTGATCGCGGGCATCCGCCCGGCGCCGCCGAGGAGCAGGGTCTCCTCGATATCGCCAATGCTGATGCCGGCGTCACGCACGACAGCGTTGATCGGCCGTGTGACCTGGTCGACCAGGTCAGCTGTCATGCGGTCGAACTCGACCCGTGAGATCGTCTCGGTCACTGCCACGCCGGCCCCCAGGTAGGGAAGACTGACTGTTGTCTCTGTGAGATCGGACAGTTCGATCCTCACTCGTTCGGCGGTATCGCGAAGCCACCGCATCGCCGTTGGGTCACTTCGCAGATCGATGTCGTGAGTTTCCCGTAGCCGGGTAAGCAGGAAGTTCACCATGTGGGCGTCCCAGTCGTCGCCGCCGAGTCTCCGGCCCCTCACCGCTCGCACTTCCGCGACCCACTGGTCGTCTGGCCCCGCCGAGCTGGCGCCAAAGCCGACCTCGACGAGTGCAACGTCCAAGGTCCCGCCCCCGAGATCGACTATCAAAATCGTTTGCTGGGAGTCGCTCTCGTTCCGCTGCAGCGTCATCGCTGCAGCGATCGGCTCGGTCACGAGGCGCTGTACCGCCAGGCCGGCTTTCTGTGCCGCATTGACGAGCGCACGACGCTCGGACAACCCGAAATAGGTGGGCACCGTCATGACAACGTCGTGGATGCGACCTTGAATCGCTCGTTCGGCATCGCGCTTGAGGTGCCCAAGGATCACAGCCGCGATGTCGTCAGCGGTCAGCCGGCGACCGCCGATCGCAGTGACCCAATCCGATCCGAGCTTGTTCCTGATTCCGAAAAAAGTCTGTAGCGCGTTGGTGACAGCTTGGTTCCGGGCTCGTTCGCCCACCAGCCACTCGCCACCTGAACTCAGTGCGGCAACGCTGGGCGTGGTCAGATTGCCGAATTCGTTCGGCAGCAATCGATGTTTTCCACGGACGTAGACAGCGACAGACGAGGTGGTGGTGCCGAAGTCGATGCCGACCGGCAGAGAGCTTTTCGGCCACTCGTCGACCGGACTGGATGCCGGCGGGCCACCGACGGCGGCGGCGCGGTGGTCGGGCGGCCAGTTCTTCGGTGCTATGGGTGCTCGAAGTTTGCCGAGGCCACGAGCGGACCACATCACGCGCGCTCGGTCGGCCACAGTCGAGTCGTGATCGGCTGCCAACGTCGCCAGCAGCTCCACGGCCGCGCCGCGCACCTCGATGTCATCGCTATCAAGCAGGTTATCCAGCTCGTCCACGACGCCGCGGCGCTGCCACACCTGCCGGCTCCGGCTTGCTCTGACCACTTCGGTGGGAAGCCACGAGGCACCAACGCGGACGTTGCGGGCCAGCAGAATCGTCCCTTCGGCGCTGGAAACGCTGCGGGTCGGTGTCTGATTCGGTAACTGCGCGCACACTTCGCGGTACACGTAGTCATACAGGTCGTCGACACTGACCAGACCGTCCAGGTCGACGTCGGCGTCGCCGGTGGCCAGGCCTTTGACGATCGCTTGCGTGAAGATCGACGGCTTGGCGGTGTCGCGGCTGGTTGCGATCGACTCGTGGCTGAACTGCAGGGCATTGGATGCGGTGATCACAACGCGGCCCTTGCCGCCGAACGCTTCGGCAACATCCACCAAGTTATCGGTCGAACGGGTCCGCATGCCCCGGCTGTACGCACCGCTATAACAGCAGTCCAGGGACACCACGATTTGAGCGGACCGACAGCTGTCGACCTGGTCGTTGATGAACGTGCAGTCGATGCCGGTCGAGGCGAGCAAGTCGCGCTCTGTGTCGGCAGTGACGAGGAATAAGCGGTTGTCACGGTTCTTCATGCCGTGGCAGGAGATGTGCAGCCACAGCACGTCTGCGCGCTCAGCCCGCTGAAAGAACAGCTCGATCGCACGGCGAACAGCAACGCCACCACCATCGAGCACCACCTCAACCTCGAAGCCGCCGATTGCCGGTTGTGTCAGCAGCCTCTCCAGTGCGTCCGCGTCCTCGGCCGCGCCCGGAAGCTCGGCGAACGCCGGGTCTTGATAGCGCTGGTTTGCGACGATCAGGCAGCGGCGAGCCATATCAGCTACCAGCGTGACGGTCCAGAAATGCCTCCACGAGCGCGTCTTGCTGCGCACGGGTAGCGGCCGTGAGCTCGATACTGTCGTCGCCGCATTTGATCGTGACCGATCCGCGTTTCTGTCGCTCGAGCCAGCTCTTGACGACGTCGACGACGGCTCGCATCACTAGCGGTGACGACATCAGCCCGACCAACGTTCCTGCCGCTGCCGCCGCACCGGAGCGGGTGCCAGGCTTACTCGGGATTTCCGGCCGGTCGAGGCGGTCAAAGTCAAGCAGGTCCAGCTCTTCGCAGAGCCGGTCTCCCGCGTCAGCGATCTCGGCGAGGTCACCTTCCCATCCGCTGACGATGAGTTCGATTTCGCGTCGCGACACAGCTGCTCCCGCAGGGACGTAAACGACCAGGTCTTCTCATAGTCGGCGATCGCGCGGCCGTGTTACGTCCCCTGAAAGACGTATCCGCCGGGAGCGGCGCCTCAACGCTTCGACCAGGCACGTTGTCTGTGACGAACGCTGGCGTACGACTCCGGCCGGCTGGAAGCGTGCTACGTCCAAGCCTCGCTGCCCACCGCAGGGATGATGCCCGCAGGTCGTTCACACCGGCCTTGACCTCAGCCGTCGCACCATTGAGCCCGAGGCCGCCTCCGATTTGGAGCGCGCAGACGCATCGGTGCAACCTCGCTGTCACCAGAACGCACCGCAGAGGACAGCCTGTTTGCGTCACGGGCTCACCGTCACCGACTGTCGCGCTTGCGCTCTCCGAACAGGTACCCGATCACCGCAGTCAGCGCTCCGACGACGGGACCAATGATCACCTGAATAATCGTCTTTCCGAACTCCGAGTCAAACCAGTGAAACGCGAGACCGAGACAAACTACGGCCAGGGAGAGCGCAATCAGACCAAACAACAGGTAGACGAGCAGCTTGCGAAGCTGGTCGTCCGGCTTGACCTGGACGACCTGTAGGCCAGCTCCCCCGCCCTGAGCATCGACAGGGACGTCGTTTTCGGCGTCGTACGCGACAAGAGCTCGCTCCGCTTCGTCGGCGCGGGCCTGCGTCTCCCCATCTGCTGATACGGCGGCTTGAGCTGCCGCCTCCTCATTAGTTGCCACGCTGACCACTCTGCTTGTCGAACGGCGGGTTGTCGGACGTCCGGGCGGGCAACGCGGGAAGCTCCGACATCATGACTCGAAGTTCAACTCCCTGGAGCTTTCGTTGCGAGACTTCCCGTGCCTTCGCGAGCGCCTCGATGACGGCGCCTCGGAGGTCCTCGATGAACTGCTCGGCGCTGTCCCGCTCAGCCCGCACTGATTCGTACTTCTCGTGCAGCCGGCGGTTCTGATCCCGCAGCCTGTCCATCTCCTTGTGCGCGCGTTCCAACTCATCGGCGTGCCCACACGAAGCGGGCGAGGGGGCGAGGTGAGCCGAACGAACCACGAGAGGGTTCTTGGGCAAATCTCGGTTCGCCGCGGCGTCAGCGGGCGTCTCGAACTCAGACCGCATGGCGACGATGGGTGGCTGCTCCGGCTGCTTTGCCGGCTCCGTGTCCTGCTCTCCACCGTGGTACGCCATCCGTGAGCCCCTCAGGCGTCAGGCTCGGGCCGGGTGCCCAAGCTTTGAGACGCGAGGATACTCCGACCTTCGGACGCTCCTAGCGGGAGGGCGGCTCGGATGCGCACATCTGTCGCATCCAGGTGTAACACGGCCCGCCTATAGCACGACTCCCCTACAGCAACTGTGCGGAAGTGTGGTGACTTGCATACACCGGCGTGTCATACTGACGCAGCCAACAGGGTAAGGTTGACACCGAGACCGCCAGGTGCTAGCAGCGGCAACTGCTGACCTGGCGATCGGACGTGGGTGGCGGCAACCGCGCGCGTCCGGCTCAACCTTGGGATGTCGATGGTTACAGCCGTCTACATCCCAGAAGTTAGACAGGCGTCTGGCGGCGGCACTCGCCAGCGTAAGACTGCGACCACGGGAGTTCTGCATGGCCGATTCGACTCAGCAAACACAAGCTGCGAATCCTCCACGAAAGGCTCGGACCAAGCTAGCCACCGACGCTAGGTCCGTCACGCGCCTTACGGTGAACATCGGTCCTGCGACTGCCGAGGCCCTGCAGCACATGGTGGACTCAGAGAACCTGACGATCACCGAAGCGCTCCGACGGCTAGTCAGCTTGGGGTTCTTGGTCCATCAAAAGGTCGTGGACGAAGGCATGGACCTTCTCCTGCGCAAAGGCGACGAGACACAGCAAGTTCTCATCCCCAGGTAGCTCTGACAACGATGACAACCAGCTGGCAACAGTGAGATGAAGGCCCTCGGGGCGCCGTTCAGACGACGGCCCCCCGAGGGCTTTGTCATACTGAACGACGCGCCCAGTCGCCAGCCACGCGCGAGACCGAGGAGACGCGTCGAAAGGCACGTGAAGCGCGGCCTCCCACTTATGACCTCGCGCTCGCACACTGCTCGCCATGAGCAGCTCGACCAGCAGATAGACTCCTCAGTACCGGCGATCCGCAGCTGGCGCAGCTGGCGCAGCTGGCGCAGCTGGCGCAACGGTGAAGGCGCGTGAGCCAAACCTCGCCATGACGCTCCTGACTTCGTCGAGCGACGCCGCGAGTTCAGACGGGAGATTCTCGAACTGATAGCCATTTCGATCTAACTGCACGATCAGATATCCGAGAGCAAGGAACAGGTCAAGCGGCTCTGCGGCCTCCTCTGCAATGGAAGCTCGAAGCGTCCGAAGGTGCGGCGCAAGCTGACCCATGAGCTGGTCACGCTGCGTGGCGCGCTCGTCGACCGGAAGACGGTCCCAAGTTGGGCCAGCGTTCTTTGGAGTCGGGCCAGTCGCCGTCGCGTAGAGATCTTCCTCAATGGCAGCGGGTAACAGCCTCGCCAGACGGAGGAACGTCGTCCGCCTCGCCTCCACGAGTTCAAGTAGCTCATTGCGCCGCCGCCTCTGTGCACGAGCCGGCACGACATCGCGACCACCATCTGAGGTGCTGTGAGCTGCCTTCAGCCGGAGGTATCGCTGCTCCGCAGCTTGCCGACTGCGCATGGAGAGGTGTTCCGCGATCTCTGCCCAGCTCATCTTCCGATCACGAGCTTCTGCGATCAGGCGAAGTTCAATCTGTTCCAGTTGATATTGAGCCAAGGGCAGCAGCTTCAGGGCATCACCGACCTCATCCACGCCCACTCGGCCAGCCTGCGGTACACCAGGGTCGCCAACTTGGTTGAGCAACTGAGTTAACTTGCCGGGACGCATTGCGAAGCGGCGCGCACCGATACGGCGAGCCAAGCCACTTGCCCGCGCTGCAAGCTCCTGCAGCTCAGTCGTCGAATATCTCATGAGCAACCCGTCTGAACGTCAACATTTCATTGACATGCTACGTCAATAGTCTGTTGACGCTTCCGCGCACAAGCCCGGTCAGCGCCAAACACGCAAGCAATCTAGCCCCGCCCGCCGAAGTGCCGACAGCCCGCTTAGCAGCAGGAAACGCGACGATATAGATGACAACTACTGGACAATTTCACTCAAAGTACATGTTTACACACTTAGAGTCATGGATCACTTTGTCATAACGTGACGCAAGTCACTTACCCTGGAGCTTCTCGATGGCGCATGATTGCGCCCATCAGCCAGCCGCCACCGACACGGTGAAGATCGACTCGTCGATTCGCACTGGCGACGGTGTTCGACTTACGATACTTGCCGGTATCGAGCGTTGGACACAAGAAATCCGTCGTGACGCACCGGCACGTACGCCACGACGGAATCCTCGTTTTCAACTTGAAGCGACTTGACATGCACCGACGCACGGACCACGAGCGTTGAATCAGCGAGTCAAGCTTTGCAACACCGTGAGGCCCTGACTATCCACGTCAGGGCCTCACTGTTGCAAGACCACCCCAACGCTCCGCGTTTGTTACGGTGCATCAGGCGACGACGGATCGCGCTAACCTCCGGTTCAACCCTCAGAGCTTCAGCGCCAGACGGACACATCGACTCAAAGGTCGCGCATCCCCCTCCGGCCACAGCCAGCCTCGACCCGGCAAGGCCTGCGTCACAGCAGAAGGCCTGCCGTGACGCGCGAGGACCGAAAGTTGCCCTTCGGGAGATCCGCTAAACAAGCACCCTACAGGGGCACACCGACAGACTGTGCACAGCGCCACGCTCCAAAGTGTTGCGCGCTGGTTCACCCCGCGACTCACCTCAAGGCAAGTGCCGCCGCAGACTTTGCGCGAAGGTTCGAGGGCCTATTGCGAAGAAGGCCCTCTGAACTGGGATAACCTCCCACCATCCATCTCAGCTCGTTGCATTCACGTGAGCGAATGAAGCTAAGCTTCCGCTCAGTAATCAAATCTCAAGGTAACGCTACGTAGGGTAGCAACACGGATAGACAGCAGCCTGTCACCGAAGAGTGTGACGGATATCTCTTACCTTCACGAGCTAATGCACGTGCTGATGCGCTTGCATAGTCGGCTTGCGCATCGAGTTGGTCGATCAGTTGCCTGACTTTCAGCGGCATAGGGTTCGAACGGCGAGGTTTCTGGTCGGCGCTGGCCTGACCCTTCACTGAAGCCGCATAGTTATGACGTCTTCATGTGCGATCAGGTGCAGCGGCAGTCCGGTCTCACGCTGTTTGCGGATGAAGTCGCGCTGGAAGAAGCTGCCGCGCGCGACCAACTCGGTGTCGGCCACGCGGGCGAGCAGGGCGACGCACCGCTCGACCGGGACCAGGCCGGCCGCGGCGCCGCACGCCATGACCTGCGAGGGCAGGTCGATCAGTTCGGCGTGTTCGCGCCACGGCCGGACCGTGATCGCGACGTGGCCGCCGGGGCGGAGGACGCGGGCGCAGGCGGTGAGGATGCGGGTGAAGCCGGCCAGCAGGCGGTGGTGGCCGATGTTGGCGAGGTTGCCGCGGTCGAGTGCACTGCCGTAGCGGTAGTGGCGCTTGCTGACCTTGTTGACGCCGGACTCCCGGTTCGTGTTGACGAGGCCGTGCACCGACGGGCCATACGGCGGCGAGGTGACGACCAGCGCAACGTGGCCGACGTACTCGGCCGGCAGCAGGCTCTCGAGCTGGCGGGCGTCGCCGCGGACGACCTTGCCGTCGTGATCATGGCTACGGTTGCGCGCGAGGCGGAGGTTCGCGCGGGCGATGTCGGCCCAGTGCGGCTCGTACTCGACGCCGACCGCTCGGCGGCCGAGGTCGATCGCCTCGACCAGCGTGGTGCCGATCCCGCACATCGGGTCCAGCACCACCTCCCCCGGCTTCGTGTAGTGCTCGATGGCGTGCGCGGCGACGGCGGGCAGCATCTTTGCCGGGTGCGCGGTCGACTCCGGCACGTACCGGTCCCTGCGCTGCGCGGCCGGCGAGGTCTGCGCGGTCGCCCACACCGACACCGGCAGCTCACCGAAGTTCGTCGGCTCGTCGGCGGGCGGGGTGGTGTCGAGGGCGTCGATGTACGCGCGGGACAGCGGCATGGTCGGCTCGTCGGCCCTTGACGGTGGCGTGTTCGGCTGGGTGGTGGTCATGGCAGTGCCCGTGCCTTTCGGTCGGCTGGTCATCGGAGGTCTTCCGGCTGCGCGGGGTCGGCGTGGGCTTGGGCGAAGACGAGGACGTCGCCGTGCACTCGCGCGTGCGTCATCGGTGCGGCGAGTTCTCGGCCGCCGGGTGCGAGGGCGGTCCCGTCTGTCGCGGTGGGTGGTTGCAGGCGGCCGTTCTGGATGGGGGTGTGGAGGGTGACGATGTGCTGGAGGTAGAGCAGGTCGGCGTTTTGCGCTGCAGTGATCATCGGGCCTGACGGGTCGGTGAGGCGGCCGCTTGACCAGTCGCTGTGGGTGTAGACCGCGAGAATGCCGCCGAAGGCGAGCGCCCGGCTGGCCGTGATCGCCAGCGTCTCCGTCGAGCTGTCGGTTCCGCGGTCCGTCGGCAGCGACGTGATGATCAAGTCGACTCGCTCGTCGGCCGACAACCAAGCCGACGTCGCCTCGCCGCTGATGGGCACCTCGTTCGCGGTCAGCGGTTCGAGCTTCGTGATCGCGGGGTGGCGGCCGAGCGTGTGCACGGCGTCGAGCGCCGCGTCCAGTTCGCCGGCGCCGGTGGCGCGGCTCGCGGCCTCCTCAGCGGTCGGCCATGGTGCGAGCAGGACCCGAGCGCCGGGCGCCGAAAAGCTGGTCGTGATGGTTTCGATGATCTGCACCGGCCAGGCGGCTGTCGGGTCGATCGGGTCGGGCCCGGCTGTCCACACCGTCGGCGGAATCGGCGCCAGCTCGCGGCTGGTGGCCGCTCGCTTCGGGGCCCGGCGAGTGCGCGCGCTCGAGTCGACGGGATCCGGAGCGCCCGGGTACGGGGTGCCGTTGACGGATCGAGGGCGTTGCGGGCGGGTCGAGTCGTCTCGATTGGACGGCCGGTTGGTCGAAGACGGCGGGCGTCGAGTCACGAGCGGAACCTCCGGGGCGGGCCACCGACCGATCGAGTCGGGTGGCTTCTGCGCGGTCGCTGGCTAACTCCGGCAACGAGGTGGCCAAGAGACACCGTCACGCCGGATCCGTGTTTTCTTCCGGGGGCCGAACCTCGGTGGCGGATTCCGAGCTGGTCAGCTAGCAGGTCGCGCCTGCGATTTCGAGGTCAGGGTGCAGGTGTGAAACGGCTTTGAGGCGGCTTTGTCACGTCTCTGACCTGGGCTTGAAGCGGTTTTGAGGCGCCCCGGCGGGCTTCCTGGCGACGTCAGCTTCCGCTCGCTCAGGAGTGCCGCCATGGACCAGCCCTCGTCACCGAAACACCCCACAACCAGTCCGACGACGCGTCCGCGTGGCGAGCCCGGCGTGTTCGATACCGCCCGCACCGCGTTCGCCTGGCTGGTCACCGGACCGCATCCGGTCGCTCTCGACGGCCACCAGGTCCGCGGGCTGCCGCCGCGGCGGGTGCCGCTGGACGAAGTCGGCCGGCTGACCGTCGCGAAGGGATGTCCACAGCAGACGCGGGACGCGGTGTGGACGGCACTTGTGACGCGGTCGCGTGCTGAGGGCGGCACGTGGACTGTCGCGTGCGTCGGGCTCGCGTTGCCGGTGCTGCTGCCGGTCGCGGCGAAGCTGACCAACCGGTTCCGCGGCGAGGTCCACGACGTCCACGCCGCGGTGCTGACCGGCTTCCTCGAAGCACTCCTCGACGTCGACCTCACCCGGCCCGCGATCCTCGTGCGGCTGCGCTGGGCCGCCTACCGCGCCGGCCACCGCGCTCTGCGGGAGGCGCTCGGCGCCGCGGCCCCGGTCGCCGACCTCGGCGCTCGTGCGCCCGGGCCGGAGCACGCCGGCGGACACCCCGATTTCGTGCTGCTCGCCGCCGTCGACGCCGGTGTCCTGGCCGCCGCCGAAGCCGCGCTGATCGGTGACACGAGGTTCGGCGAGATGTCGCTGGCCGAGGCGGCGCAGGCCCGAGGCCAGACATACAAGGCGACGCAGCAGGCCCGGCACCGCGCCGAACGCAAGCTCGCCGAATACCTGAGCGAGAGCGACACGGCAACGCGCCCGAAGAGGCGGCGCACTGTCGCCCGCGAGCCGGAGAAGACGCGGCGTCCGGTGTCTCCCCGGCCGCCGAAATCCGGAGTTGGTGACCGCGGGACGCGAGTGCCCGCCCGCCCTCGCCTATCCCGGTCCACGTCGGAACCGGGCGCCGTTCAGGAGGCGTCCTCATGCGACTGATCACCCACCGCCCCGGCCACCGCACACCCACCCGCCAGCCACCGAACCGGCACAACCACCACGCGACAGTCCGAGTTTCAGCTCACACGACGAGCTGCCGCCAGCTCGATTCTGTGCCGATAGCTCCGATCTCTCCGGCGCGATCGTCTCGTCGCCCCGTCATCGTGCTCGGCTGCACGCTGGCCATAGCCGCGCTGATGCTCGGTGGTTCCGCGGCGCACGCGGAGACCGTGCAGTACGTCGCGCTCGCCCAGTCCGTTGATCAGGTCCTGTCGAACATCCGCTCGTGGATCATGGGCATCCTCGCCGGCGTCGCGCTCGTCTTCCTAACCATCGGCGGTCTCCGCTACCTGATGGCGTCCAACGACCCCGGCGAGATCGAAAAGGCCAAGGGCGCGTTCAAGGCCGCCGGGATCGGGTTCGGTCTCGCCGCCCTCGCACCGCTCGTCGTCGAGATCCTCAAGACGATCGTCGGCGGGGCGTAGACGATGCCCACGCAAGCCGCACGCCGCATGGTCATACCGGAGAACGCCGTCCGGTCGCGTCGCCGCCGCTCGTTCTGGCTCGTCGCCTTGGCAGCAGTACTCGTGGCCGTGCTCGGCGGCGTCGCGTCCGCAGCCGCCGCCGGCCCACGACACACCGGCGCAGTCCAGCTCGCTCCGGCACAGCCGCCGCCGTTGCCGCTGCCACCCAACCCGGGATGCGAGCCAGGTTCTGCGGAACCGGCCTGCCACCTTCCGAGCACGAGCTCGGCCCCGCCGATTCCGGCGACGCCCCTGCCGCCGATCACCGCGCTGCCTGCTCCGCCGTCTTGCTTCCCCGGCTCGTTGGATCCCGGCTGTGCGCCGGCCACCAGCTCGCCGTGTCAGGGCCCGAACTGCATCCCTCAGCCGTCCACGCTCGTGCCGAGCACGCCACCGTCGGCCTGGGTGCCGGACGGCGCCGGCGGCGACGCCGCGGAATGCGGCCTGACCGACCTCACCGGCTGCATGGTCGTCGCCGCAAGCGCACTGCTCGCCGCGGTCGTCGCCGCCGGGATGAACCCGCTGCTGGACCTGCTCGGCAAGACACTGCTCACCACCCCGGAGCCGGATCAGCTCCCCGGCCTCGGCGCCGTGTGGGTCGGCTCGTGGCACATCCTGCTCACCGCCTACGTGATCCTCGTGCTGCTGGCCGGGCTGATCATCCTGAGCTACCAGACGCTGCAGGCCCGCTACACCATCAAGGAACTCGCCCCGCGGCTCGTCGTGGGTTTTCTCGCCGGGACGATGTCGCTGTTCCTGATGACCAAGGGCGTCCAGGTCGCTAACGCGTTGTCGGCCGCGGTGCTCGGCGAGGGCGTGGATCAGGCGCAGATGACGCGCAGCTTGATCACGATGGTGCAGGGCTCCCTGCACGGCGGCGGCATCTTCCTCGGCATTCTCGGGCTCGGCCTGGTGGCGATGCTGCTGGTCCTGCTGGTGGTGTTCGTGGTGCGGGTGGTGGTGACGATCCTGCTGGTCGCCGCGGCGCCGATCGCGTTGATGTTCCACGCCCTCCCCCACACCGAAGGCATCGCCTACCTCTGGTGGAAAGGCTCCGGCGGCGTGCTCGCCATCCAGGTCGGTCAGTCGTTGACGCTCGTGGTCACCGTGCGGGTGTTCTTCGCACCCGGCGGGTTCACCCTCTTCGGGCCGTCGCTCTCGTCGCTGATGAACCTGCTGCTGTGCATCGCGCTGATGTACGTGCTCATCAAAATCCCGTTCTGGTTCCTCGCCCCGCTGCGCTCCGGCCGCCCTTCCCTGCTCGGACGGATCGCGCGCGGCGTCATCGCCTACAAGACGATGGGCCTGCTCTCCGGCGCAGCAGCCAGCCGCGCCACCTCGCGGGCTCGCGTCGGCGGACCGAGCGCGCCGCCGGATCCGCCGGCGACGCGGTCCGGGCAGTTCATGCTGCCGATGAAACTGCGACGCTCCACCCACTCGCGCCTCAACCCGCGCCGCGGGTGGGACGAACTTGCCCGCGCCGGAGCGCTCGACGGAGTACCCGGGCCGGGTCAGCTGTCGTTGTTTACGGCGCGCACCGGCGACTCGACGGTCCGGACCAACCCGCGCGCGCTGCCGCTGAAGGACCTGCCGAACGCACTGCCCGCCGACCAGCTCGGGTTGCCGATCACCGTGCGCCGCGACCCCGACCGCACCCCGCGACGCACGCTCGCCGACGACCTCGCCGCACCGACACCCACCGCTCGACCACCGCGGCAGCCGGGCCTGCTGACGCCGGACGGGCGGATCAACCGCAACGCACGGCCGCCGGCAAAGCTGCCGAACGCGCTGATCGCGCCGAGCGCGGGCATGTTGCCGATCCACCTCCCGCCGCAAACACCGTGGCCCGCACGACGCAGCCTCGCCGACGAACTCGGCAACCCGGGCCGAACCAACCGCGTACCGCAGACCGGGCCCGGCCTGATCACACCCGCCGGTCAGATCAACCGTGCGGCACGCGCCCACCGTCGTCCTGCGCCCGATGCCTTCAGCGGGAACTGGTCACTCGCGTCCGGGCAGTACCCACTCCCCCTCGGTCTCCGCCGCCAGCCGAAACCCGAATCGCCAGCAGCACCGGCACCACTGCGCAAGCGCACCGGGAAGCAGCTGCCCCTGCCGCTGAATCTGCCGCCGCGGCGACGCCGTCCGAAGAAGTGAGGTAGCGAGGTCATGTCCCGTCCTGTGCGCATTCCCGCCGACGTCGACCGCCCCGACCGCGTGCTCGGCCCGCTCACCGCGCGGCAGCTGACGATCCTCGGCGTCACCGGCCTGCTGCTCTACGCCCTCTACGGCGCCACCCGCAGCTTCCTACCGCTGCCGCTGTTCCTGCTCGTCGCGGTCCCCGTCGGGCTCGCGGTCACGGTGGTCGCGCTCGGCCGCCGGGACGGTGTCCCGCTCGACCGGCTGCTGGTGGCCGCGGTCCGTCAGCGCTGCACCCCCCGCCGCCAGGTCTCCGCCCCGGAAGGCGTTGGGCCGGTGCCGGCCTGGCTGGCCGCCGAGTCCGAGCAGGACGACGTGGCACCGGCGCCGCTGGAGCTGCCCGCGCGCGGGGTCGACGACGGGATGAACGCCGGCGTCGTCGACCTCGGCGACGACGGTCTCGCCGTGATCGCCGCGTGCTCGACGGTCAACTTCTCGCTGCGCACGCCCGCCGAACAGGAAGCGCTCGTCAGCTCGTTCGCCCGCTACCTGCACTCGCTGACCGCGCCCGTGCAGTTCCTCGTGCGGGCCGAACGGCTCGACCTCGCCCCGCAGATCACCGAGCTGCGCGACCGCGCCGGCGGACTCCC
Organism: Amycolatopsis sp. NPDC098790; assembly: GCF_044759945.1. NCBI lineage: Bacteria > Bacillati > Actinomycetota > Actinomycetes > Pseudonocardiales > Pseudonocardiaceae > Amycolatopsis > Amycolatopsis sp. NPDC098790. The sequence continues at coordinate 454,783 of NZ_JBIWAI010000008.1, read as the reverse complement.
CCACCCCGCCCTCGAAGCCGCCGCGCTCGACCACGCCGACTACCTCGCCCAGCTCGGCCAGCACACCGACTTACTGCGCCGCCAAGTGCTGCTCGTTCTCCGCGAACCCACGCGCCCCGCCGTCGTTGACAGCGTCAGCTCGACCCTGGAACGCATCCGCCGACGCCCTACAGCACCCGCGGCCGACCGGGCGACACGACAGGCAGCTGAGCAGCGCCTCGCCCGCCGGCTCAACGAGGCGGTCGAGCTGCTCACCGCGGCCGGGATCGTCGTCACCGCGCTGGACGCCACGACCGCGACCGGAGTGCTCGCCGCGGCATGCAACCCCGACACCTTCCTCCCGCCCTCGGCCGCGCTAGCCGGCGCCGGCGACATCGTCACCGCCGCCGACTTCTACGACGACTTCGAAGGCAGGTGAGCGAGATGTCCCGCACCCGGCATCCCGGCTCGGCGGAGGCGTTCACTCCGGACTCGCTGTCGATCGGCCCGCGTCATCTCGAGGTCGGCAACGAATGGGTCGCCTCCTTCGGCGTCACCGGCTACCCGCAGGAGGTCTACCCCGGCTGGCTCGCCCCGCTGCTCACGTATCCCGCCCGCCTCGACGTCTCCGTCCACATCCAGCCCGTCGACCCGGTCACCGCCGCCAGCGGACTGAAGAAGCAGCGAGCTCGGCTGGAGTCCTCCCGCCGCCACCACGCCCGGCACGACCAGCTCGACGACCCGGACCTCGACGCCGCAGCCGACGACGCCGCCGACCTGTCCCGACGGATCGCCCGCGGCGAAGGCCGGCTGTTCAAATTCGGCCTCTACCTGACCATCCACGCCCCCGACGAGCAAGCGCTCGCCGAGGAGGTCTCGGGCCTGCGGTCGCTGTGCGCGTCCCTGCTGCTGGACGCCAAACCCGCCACCTACCGGTCGCTGCAAGGCTGGGTCACCACCCTGCCACTCGGACTGGACTCCCTCGGTCTCAAGAGGACATTCGACACTGCCGCCGCGTCGGCGGCGTTTCCTTTCACATCACCGGACCTGCCCACCGTCGATCCGACGTCGACCTCGCCCAGCGGCGTGCTCTACGGCTACAACGTCGGCTCCCAAGGCCTCGTGCACTGGGACCGCTTCGCCTGCGACAACCACAACTCCGTCGTCCTCGGCCGGTCCGGCTCCGGCAAGTCTTATCTCGTCAAGCTCGAGACCCTGCGCAGCCTGTACCGGGACATCCAAGCGTTTGTCATCGATCCCGAAGACGAATACGCCCGCCTCGCCGCCCAGGTCGGCGGCGCCTACGTCCACCTCGGCGGCGGAGGCGTCCGGCTCAACCCCTTCGACCTGCCCATCCATACCACCGCGACCGGGCGGCGCACCGCACCGCAGGACGCGCTGAACCGGCGCGCGCTGTTCCTGCACACCGTGCTGGCCGTGTGCCTCGGCGCCGAGCTGACTGCCGGCGAACGCGCTGTCCTCGACACCGCCCTCATCACGACCTACGCGAATGCCGGCATCACCACCGATCCGCGCACCTGGACTCGGCCAGCGCCGTTGATGCAGGACCTGCGCGACGTCCTCGCAGCTGCCGGCGATGTCGTGGCCGCGGACCTCGCCGCTCGGCTGCACCCGTTTGTCGACGGCGCCTTCGCCGACCTGTTCTCCGGCCCCACGACCACCACCCCGGACGGCCATCTCGTCGTGTTTTCCCTGCGGGACCTGCCCGACGAGCTCAAGGCAATCGGCACGCTGCTGACGCTCGATGCGGTCTGGCGGCGGGTGTCCAACCCGGCCGACCGGCGCCGGCGGCTGGTGGTCGTCGACGAGGCGTGGCTGCTGATGCAGTCACCGGAGGGTGCGAAGTTCCTGCACCGGATGGCGAAGACGTTCCGCAAGCACTGGGCCGGGCTCACGGTCGCCACCCAGGACATCGAGGACTTCCTGCGCGGCGAGCTCGGCCGCGCGATCGTGGCCAACGCCGCCACCAGCGTCTTGCTGCGCCAGTCCCCGCAGGCGATCGACCAGATCGCGGCCACCTTCAACATGTCCGAAGGGCAGCGCCAGTTCCTGCTCACCGCCGACCGTGGCCAAGGCCTGCTCGGCTCCGGCACCGAGTGGGTCGCCTTCCAGGCGCTCGCGTCACCGACAGAGAACGTCCTGGTCACGACCGATCCCGCCGAACTCGCCGAGATCGCCTACGACTTCGGCGACCCCGCAGTCGAGGACGTCATCGACCTCGGCCCAGCCAGGTCGGAGGTCGCACCTTGATCTGGCAGCAGGGGTGGATCGGCGACTACCTGACCGATCCGTGGAGCGCGACGCACCAGCTGCTCGCCGACGTCATCGACGAGGTGTTGCGGTGGACGCCGGTTGCGCTTCCGGTGCTGATGATCGTCGTAGCGGGCCAGGCGGTGGGTCGACGCTGGTGGCGAGGCAGGTGCCATGCCGCGCTGCTGGCTGACGCGCGGTGCGTCATCGTGCTCGCCCCGCCGACCGTCGATCCTGCTGGTGGCGTCCTGCTGTGGTCCAACCTCGTCGGCCTGCTGCGGCCAGGGTGGCGGCGGTGGTTGGCCGGCCAGCCGCACCTTGCGTGGGAGTACCGGTTTTCCGAGCACGGCGTCAGCCTGCGGTTGTGGGTCCCGGGTGTCATCCCGCCGGGGCTGGTCGAGCGGGCGGTCGAAGCTGCTTGGCCCGGCGCCCACACCCGCGCGGTCGTGGCCGACCCGCCGTTGCCGGAGCCAGAGGCTGGTCTGCGGGCGATCACCGTCGGCGGTCAGCTGCGGCTCGCGCGGCCGGAGGCGTTGCCGATCCGGACCGGGTTCGACGCCGACCCGATCCGCGGCTTGCTCGGCGCGCCGGTCGGGCTCCGCCGCGGCGAGTACGCGAGTGTGCAGGTTCTTGCCCGGCCGGTCACCGGTCGACGGGTCAGCCGAGCGCGTCGCGCCGCCCGGCGGGTGCATGCCGGCGCGTCGGGCCGGCTCAGCGGCCGCGTGCTCGACCTCGTCACACCAGGCGCGTCGGCAACTCGTCCCGGGCGGACTCGTGACGCGCGGCGGATCAGCCAGGACCCGCAGCTGTCGCTGGAGTACTCCGCGCAGAACCGGGCGATCGTCGGCAAGCAGCGCGGCTCCCAGTACGAGGTCGTCGTCCGCTACGCCGTCACCACCCACCTTCCGGCCGACGCCACCGAGGCCGAGGTCCGACGGACACGGGACACCGCCCGCGGGCGCGCGCACGCGCTCGCCGCGAGCTTCGCCGCCTACACCGAGCACAACCACTTCCACCGAGTCCGACTTCACCACCCATCTCGCACGCTCGGCATTCGCCGTCTCGACCGCGGCGACCTGCTGTCCGTCCCGGAGCTGGCCGTGATCGCGCACCTGCCGGTCGACGCCGAGATCCCGGGCATCGAGCGCGCCGGAGCCAAGGCCGTCGCGCCGCCTCCGGGCGTCGCGGTACCCGGTCCGGAGGTCAAGCCGCTCGGCGTCGCCGACACCGGACACGCCCGCCCCATCGGGCTACGCGTGCCCGACGCCCGCCACCACCTGCACGTCCTCGGCGCTACCGGCTCCGGGAAGTCGACGCTGCTCGGGAACCTGATTCTCGACGACGCGGATGCCGGCCGCGGCGTCGTGCTTATCGACCCCAAGGGCGACCTGGTCACCGACGTTCTCTCCCGGCTCCCGCGAGAGGCCGCGGATCGGGTCGTGCTCTTCGATGCCGACTCCCGGCAACGCCCGCCCTGCCTCAATCCCCTTGAAGGCGGAGAGACCGACCGTGAGGTCGACAACCTCGTCTCGGTGTTCCGTCGCGTCTACTCCGCGTTCTGGGGACCGCGCACCGACGACCTCATGCGCGCCGCCTGCCTCACCCTGCGCGCCCAGGACGGCGTGCCCACCCTCGCCGACCTGCCCAAGCTGCTGACCAGCGAAGCCTTCCGCGCCCGGATCACCGGGGGGCTCACCGACCCAGTGTTGGCCGGGTTCTGGGAGTGGTACGACGAGCTCACCGAGTCCAGCCGCAGCCAGGTCATCTCCCCGCTGATGAACAAGCTCCGCGCCTTCCTGCTGCGCCCGTTCGTCAAGGACGCCATCGCCGGCGGCCGCTCCACGGTCGACCTGAACGAGGTGCTCGACGAGGGCGGGATCTGCTTGGTCCGGATCTCGAAAGGTTCGCTCGGGGACGAGACGACCCGGCTCGTCGGGTCCCTGGTCGTGGCTCGGACCTGGCAGGCCACCACCGGGCGTGCCCGCGTGCCGCAGCGCGAACGCCCGGACGCCTCTTTGGTCATCGACGAGTGCCACAACTTCCTCAACCTGCCCTACCCGCTCGAGGACATGCTCGCCGAGGCCCGCGGCTTCCGGCTGGCCATGACGCTCGCGCATCAGCACCTCGGCCAGCTGCCCCGCGAGCTCAAGGAAGGCATCTCGACCAACGCCCGGTCGAAGATTTTCTTCAACGCCTCCCCCGAGGACGCCCGCGAACTCGCCCGCCACACCGCGCCGCGGCTGTCCGAACACGACCTCGCCCATCTCGGCGTCTACCACGTCGCCGCCCGGCTCGTCGTCAACGGCGCCGAGACCGAGCCGTTCACCATGACCACCACCCCGATGCGCCCTGCGGTTCCCGGCCGTGCCAAGGAGATCCGCGCTGCCCTCCGCAAAAGCGGGCCTTCGCCGTCGAGGCCCGCCGGCGCCACCGCTCCGCCGAGCCGGCCGACGCGAGACCGCAAGACCGACCCGCGTCGCGCCCGGCTCTGACGTCCAGTTCGGAGGTTCCCTTGATCACCATGACGACACGCCAGCACCAGCTGCGGCAGCATCTCCCCGGCCAGGTGGCCGCCCGTGCGGCCAGTTCCGTCGAGCACCAGGCGGCGCTCGCGGCCCGCCTCACCGCCCGAGACAAATGGCTGCTGGCCCTGCTCTTCGAGCACCGCGTCCTGACCTCGGCCCAGATCCAGGACGCCGCGTTCCCCTCCGGTCGCTCGACCCGTCAGCGGCTGCGCGAGCTGTACCTCTGGCGGGCGGTCAGCCGATTCCAGCCCTTCCGCCAGCTCGGCTCGGCGCCGATGCACTACGTCCTCGGGCCCGCCGGCGCCGCCGTGCTGGCCGCCGAACACGGCTTGGAGGTCAAGGACCTCGGCTACCGGCACGACCGCGCGATGGCGATCGCCCACAACCAGCGTCTCGCCCACACCGTCGGCGTCGGTGACTTCTTCACTTCCCTGATCGCGCGCAGCCGACGTCGTGACCCTGTTCGAGATGGTGAGGGGGTCACGGCCTGGTGGTCGGAGGCCCGCTGCGCCCGCCATTTCGGCGACCTCGTCATCCCCGACGCTTACGGCCGCTGGGCCGGCATCGGCGGCGAGCTGGAGTTCTTCCTCGAATACGACACCGGCAGCGAGTCGCTGACCAAACTCGCCCGCAAGCTGCTCGCCTACGCCCGGCTCGCCGACTCCACCGGCATCGCCACCCCGGTCCTCTTCTGGCTACCGACCAGCCGCCGCGAAGCCGGCGCCCGCACCGCACTCGCCCGGATCCACGCCGACCTCGACCAGAGCGCCGACGTCCCCGTCGCCACCGCGGCCGCCGACCTCCTCGATCCGAGCGCGGCGTGCCCGAGCCCGGCCGACCAGGTCTGGCTCCCGCTCAACGCGAGGTCATCGAACCGGGCTACCTCGCCGCGGCACGCGCTCAGCGAGCTGCCGCATGCCTGGCCGGCCCTCGCGCCGACAGCGTCCTCCGGCCTCGACGACGCGACCGGCCCGATGTCCGGCCAAGCCGTCGCCTACCGGCTGCCGCCGCCGTCTCCGATGCCGCCGAGCGCCACACCCAGCCGCTCGCGCCGGCCCGGTGCCTGATCACGCGAGGAGTGCGTCATGGGATCGAAGATCGCGGTCGGCGTCGCCCTAGTGCTCGCGACGCTCCCGGTGCTGCTCGGGGCTGTGCCGCAAGCCGTCGTCACTTCGCTCACCGACACCGGAAGCACGACCTGCACACCCAGCGGCGCAACCTCCGACGGAGTGCCCGGCTACGGAGCCGATCAGCTCGCCAACGCCGCGATCATCACCTCGGTCGGCGAGCAGCTGCAGATCCCCGAGCCCGGGTGGGTCATCGCGATCGCAGTCGCCATCCAGGAATCCACGCTGCACAACCTCGACCACGGCGACCGGGACAGCCTCGGCCTCTTCCAGCAACGCCCGTCCCAAGGCTGGGGCACGCCTCAGCGGATCATGGACCCCACCTACGCGGCGACGCAGTTCTACCGGCATCTGCAGGCCGTTGCCGGGTGGCAGCAGATGAGCCTCAACGACGCCGCCCAGGCCGTCCAGCGCTCCGGGACACCCTACGCCTACGGCCAGCATCAGCTAGACGCCGAAGCCATCGTGGCCGCGGTCGCGGGAGTGACCTGCGAGCACACCGGGGGTGGGGACTGCGGAACCATCACCGCGCCGACGTCCGCCGCGCTCACCGCCATCAACTACGCCTGCGGGCGACGCGGGCTCCCCTACGTCTGGGGCGGCAACGGCCCCGAGAACGGTGACGCCGGCTTCGACTGCAGCGGCCTGACCCGAGCCGCTTACGGCGCCGCCGGTGTCGCGTTGCCGCGGACATCACGCGACCAGTACGCCGCCGGACCTCGTGTACCCGCCGGCGCACCGCTCCTGCCTGGCGACCTCGCTTTCTACGCCACCGCCGGGCGCGTGCACCACGTTGGCCTGTACATCGGTGGCGGGAACATGATCGACGCACCCGACTTCGGACAGGCCGTCAAGGTCGAGCCCTACCGTCATCCCGGCGACGACTACATCGGCGCAACCAGGCCAACGGCATCCGCGTGAGCACCCACGTAAGCACTTCTGGGCGATACACCTGTCTTGTTTGGACAATGGCTTGACATGAAGCGGTTGACGGAGCGTCCATAAATGGGTAGCCCGAACCACCGGACGCGCACCGGCGGGCGAACGCCCCGGCCGGGGCATGACCATCCATCGCTTCCTTTGAGACGGAGCCCGTCATGCCCGAAACCCAGAACACCCAACCGAACGACACCAAGCCCGAGACCGCCGACACGAAGGTTCGCCGCGCCCTGAAGGCCCATCCCGGCGAGACGACGGCGAACCTGGCTGCTGCAGCCGGAGTTGGGCGCTCCACCGCCTCGAAACTCCTGTCGCGCTGGGCGGCCGAAGGACTGGTGACCCGGACCACCGGTAAGGACCAGTCGGTACCCGTCACGTGGACGTGGCGCGACGAACAGAACGACAATCCGGTCGACGTCGCAACGGACAGCGAAGACGCGGCCCCCACTGCCGACCGGGAAAGCGGTACTCCCGCCGAAGACACCGACGAACGGGAAGCCGATTCCTCGACCTCGCCTGCCGCCGCCAGCAGTCTCCCTGACCCGAAAACTTCGGAGGACTCGACGGCCGGAACGCCGAAGAAGGAACGCCTGCCCAAGGGCGCGCTTTACGAGCTGGTAAGGGGATTCCTGCAGGCGCACCCCGGCGAAGAGTTCGGACCAGCCAAGATCGGCACAGAGCTGGTCCGATCCAGCGGTGCCGTCAACAACGCCCTCGAGAAGCTCGTCGTCGATGGCCTGGCAACGAAGACGTGCGAGGCACCGAAGCGCTTCACCGCAAGCTGACTCGCGGGCAACACCGGCGGACGCGTGGCCCGGGCGCCATCCCGGCGACTGGACCACGCGTCAATGGTGACGATTCACCTCCGCCTCCCGTACGATGAAGCGCAACATAACGTTGGAATCCTTGGGGGAAGGCATTGGGCGACGGCAAGTTGTTCGTCGAAGTCTGGGGTTACGATTATCCCTGCCGTTTCTGTAACCATCGCCTGACGTGGGTGTTCGCCATGAGGCCCTTCCACCAACCTCGCGTGGGCGAGCTGGTGACGTGTGATCAGCCTAACGCCGTCGATACCGCCCGCTCGATTCTGGTCGAGGCCGGTCTCGACGGGCTCGCCGCACAGCTCAAGCCCCGCCCACCGAAAGCGCGCGGGGCCAGCTTCAACCCGAACTTGTGCCCGTCGTGCCAGCGTCAGGCCGACTGGCACGACCTTGACGCCGTGACCATTCGCGCGCTCCACGAGAGTTGGACTGTCGTCGCGCGCGGACGGATTCTGATCACCCAATGGCGGAGCATCCTCGACGAACGGCACGGTGTGTACGCCTTCTAGCCCAGGCCAGATCGCGCCAACGCTCGGCGGTCAGGCCCCTAAATGCGTCCGCAACTCGGCGCGAGGTGTACCCAGCTCCCCCGCGATCGCAATCGCGCTTCCACGTCCGTCACTCGTCCTAAGGGGTGCGGAGCGCGTGCGTGCGGCTACACAGAGGGCTCCCGTGTTCGTCCACGAAGAACAACCGAACGCCATAGCGGTCGACCATGTCGACCGGCAACTGGTCCCGCTCACGTCGGTCTAGAATGGACAACGCGTCGAACGCCAATTCATCCCGCGCGATGGCGCATCGGGGGTCGGCGAGTCCTGCGAACCTGATGTGCAGCAGCCACACGGGCGGCTCATCTCCCCAGAGAGGCCGGATGGTAGAAGCGCTGACGGTGATCTCGACGTGCGTCGCGATGCGTCCGGCGGCACGTACGGCCAGTAGGTCGTCGTGGACGAGGTGGGCGAACGTGCCGAAGACGTCGCCGTTGATGGGCTTTGAGGAGTGGTCGCCGTCGATCCATACACCGGGCTTCCAACCTGATTCGATGAGCATGCGTTCTCCTTAGCTGATGTCGATTGGCTTTCCGGTTCTATTGCCAGAAGGGATGGTCGTCGGTCACGACGGTCACCGTGCCGGGAGCGCGTCCTTGGCGGCGGTACTCGATTACCGCGTCTTTCGGCACCACGTGGTTGAAGAGCTGGAAGCGCCGGTCGTCGCCGACGATCCGGTTCGACCAGTTGTGGGCGCGGGCGACTGCCTCGATCTCCCGGAACGCGCGGCGAGAGACCGCCGGCTCGTCGGCTTCGAGGCCGTACAGGCAGAGTTTGATCTCGTTAAGCGTCGTGTTGACGACCGCGCCGTAGCGGACGTGAGGCCAAATCGGCGAGTAGGCGCTGCGGCCGAGGGTGGTCAGCTCGGCCATGATCCACACCGCGACGGCGGGGAGGTCGAGCGCCGCAGTCGCGAGATAGGCCTCACCGTAGGTGCGTCCCGTTGGTGTGAGCTCGATGTGCGACGGAACTTCTGCCGGAAGGTGGATCGTGTTCCAGGCGTCGGCGTGGATCGTCGCGTGGTAAGCCCGGGGCAGGAAGCACAGCACTTGCCCTTCGTCGAACGCGTACCGGTACCAGGCCCACCGAGTCGGTTCCGGTTCCCGGTGGGCTTCGCACTCGCCGCAGTCGTCCATTCCGAGGCAGTCCTCTTCCGGCAGTCCGTCGCGCGGCGGCACTCCCAATGGGTCCGGGTCGAGCGGGCCGTCGTCACGGACCTTGGCATCTCCGTAGCCCGCCGAGGTCCACGCGGTGGCCAGCTCGACGAGGGCGCTGTCGAACGCCTCGGCGGTGGTCGCACCCAACAACCGCTTGCCGACGGGCAGGGTCGCCAGTGTGAACGGGTCGGGTGGCGGGCTCGGCGCGGCCGAGGTGAACACCGCCCGCGCGGTCGCGCCGGGACCCCGGCCCCGGAAGAATCCGGCTCGTCCTGTGATCGCTTCGGATCCCACCGTCTCGTCCCGGAGGACTGGGTTGCTGGCGGGCACGGCGGGCGCATTGACAAGCATGAGTATCTCCTTGGCTTTCGGTGCGGGCGGGTCGGGTGTCCGGATCAGCGGCGAGCGGCGGCGCGCAGCGCGGTGGTGGCGGCGTGTCCGATGGCGCGGGCGGCCGTGGTGGGGTCGGTCAGGACGTGGACGGTGGCCCCGGCGAGCGGGGTGTCGGTGTCGCTGGTGGTCAGCCACAGCACCGCGCACCCCGACGCGCGCAGCCGGTCGAGCTTCTTCTGCCCATCGCGGCGCGGTGTGAGGCGGTACTCACCGTCGGACACGATGACCACCAGCCGGGCCGCGCCGGGGCGCGACAGGCCGAGCGAGCCGTCGAGGGCGTCGAGCGCGCGGGGGATGTCCTCGTAGTTGTCGCAGGAGCGGAACTCGGTGACCTCGGTGGGCGGCTTGCCCGGGTGGGTCAGCGGGCGCACGTGGTGTCCGAAGATGACGCTCGCGGTGTCGGCGGGCACCCGGGTGTGGCGGGCGGCGTTGGCCAAGATCCAGGCGGCCGAGGCCACGTGGGCGCGCGCCCAGCCCATCGAGCCGGAGACGTCGCACGCGATCCCGACCCGCAGCGGCGGCACGGTGACCGGCGTGCGGATGGTGCGGGTGAACGGTTCGGCGGTCACCACGGCCCCGGCGGCACGCTGGGCTTCGGCGGCACGCACCCCGCGCATCCGCAACCGGCCCGGTGGCACCTCCGAGGTCGAGCGCACGGCGATGCGTTCCCGAGTTCCAGCGGTGTCCAGCGCCCGCGCGAGGACCCGCGCGGCCGTGCGTTCCTCCGGTGTGGGCTCCCGGGTGCCCGCCGTCAGGGTGTCGCCGTCAGGGGGTCCGTCGGTACCGAACACCCGACGAGCCACCCTTTCCGCTTTCCTCCCGGCGGCGTCTTCGCTTTCCTTCGCGGCGGCCGAGACGGCGGCTGGATCTTCAGGCGCCTTCTCCCTCACGACTTTCGCCGCTACCTCGCCCAGTACGGCGGCGATGGCATCCGCCAGCGGTGATGGGGACGCGGGCGCCCCGGGGCCGGGCGAGAGGGCCGAGGTTCCGGGCGAGGCCGGCGAGGTCGAGTCCGTGCTGTCGGGGTCAGTGCCGAGAATCTCGCACCACTGCCGCCCGAGGTCGAGCATCTCCTCACCCGCGTCGTCGGCGGTCAGCAGCGCTTGCCGCCACACCGCCCGCAGCTTGCCGAGGACCTCTTTGCCGAGGACGTCTTCGACGACCCGGGCGACCGGGTAGACCTCGGCGTGGGTCAGGACCCCACCGTCTGCCCGTCCCAGCAGCAGCGCGGCGGACCGCGCGGCGTCGGCGGGAGTCATCTTCGGGGCGGTCGCCGGGTCGGCGTAGAGGTGCAGGTCGGTGGCGACGATGCCTTTTACGCATGCCCGGAGCCAGTGCCGGTCGTCCGGGCGGCGGCGGATGTGCGCCGCTTCCATGCGCGGCTCTTCCAGCAGCATGGCGGCGGCGACCACGGCGGGCGGGGCGTCGGCCGGTGGGTCCCACGCGGTGTGTTTGGCGTGGCCGCACTCGTGGGTGAGGGCACCCCATGCCGGGGCGTAGCGGGCGCGGTCGGACAGGTTGGCGGGATCTACGGTGGCGGGGTCCACGCCGAGGTGGTCGCCGTCGACTTCGATCAGCGCGCGGTGTGGGTAGAAGCAGGCAGGGGCACCGCCGCCCGCGCCGGGGGCGACGCTGACCACGAGGTCGTCGCGGTCGGCGATCACGGGAACCTCGTCGGCGAACGCGGCGGACAGGGTCAGCCATTCCGGCTGGGCGGGGAACACGGCGGCACCGGTGGCGGTCGGGTCGGCGGTGAAGTGGGCACTCATGGCGCAAGTCCTTTCGCGACGGTTCGCGGGGCGTGGCGGGTTCAGGGTTTGGTGGTGATGCGGGCACCGAGGGCAAGCGGGGTGACGGTCTTGCCGAAGACGTCGCGCACGACGGTGGCGACGGTGGCGCGGTCCTCTTCCGGTGCGATGCCGACCAGGTTTCCGGCGGCGGCGTCGAGGTCCCACGCGTCGGCGAGCTTCTTGAACGCCAGCAGCTCGCGCAACTGCGGGGCCCACCCGATCTCGCCCTTCTCCTGCCGGGTCGCTAGGTTGCGCGCCACCCGCACGGCCTTCTTGTCGACCCCGAGCTGTTCGGCGAGGGCGTAGTCGCTGGATACCTGGATGTGCACGGAGAACCGAGAGGACAGCGCGTCGGTCAGGATGGCCCCGTGCACGCCGGGGTTGTGCCCGGCGACAACGTAGAACCCCGGGGCGGCCTTGACTACTTCGCTGGCGTTGGCCTTGATCACGATCTCGCGGCGTCCGTCCATCGCGGGGTAGACCACGGCGAGCACGGTCGGCGGAATCAGCGTCGCGTCATCGATGAACAGCGGCACGCCCTCGCGCATCGCGCGGACCAGCGGCCCGTGGACGAACACGAAGTCGCCGTCGGGAGTTTTGGTGTAGTCGCCCACCAGGTCGGCGACCACGGTGTCGCCGTCGCCCTGCACGGTGAGGCAGTCGTTGAACGCCGCTTCCACCACCGAGGTTTTCCCGGTGCCGGGCGGGCCGTACAGCAGGGCGGCGACCCCGGCATCCCGCAGCCGCTGCAGCGCGGTCACATCCGGCATGCCGGACAACAGCCGGGGGTGGTAGTCCATCCCGTTCGGACGTTTCACCGGACCGGTGACCTTGCGCGCCGGTGGCGTGGTGGTGCTGTCGGCGCCGGACGGAGCGGGGGCAGCTGAGCAAGCGGCGGGTGCCGTAGCGGGCGGCGTGCGGCGCGGCGCGCGGGGTGTGCGTGGCGGTGCGGGGGTGATGGCGGGCGCGGCGGCGGCGGCCGTTGTCGCGGTTGCCCGGTAGCCCAGTGGCGCCGTCGCGGCGAGTTCGGCTTCTCCCCTGTCGGCCAACGCTTTGCAGGCGTTGCCGACCGCGCCGGATGAACGGTTCAGGGTGTGCGCGATGCCACCGGGGGTGTGGATGGTTCCGGGGTCGTCGGCAAGAACTTTGGCGACCATCGCGCGGAGTTCACCGTTGCGTAGCCGGGTCGCCGTCCCACCTGCCGGAGTGGTCGGCCCGGTAGCGGGTGCCGTGGTGGGCGTGGTCATCGCGGGTTCCTTTCGAACGTAAGGGGTGGGGGTTCGTGGCGGTCAGCGCGCCAGCGGGTGCGTGTAGCAGAAGTAGTCGTCGGTGCCGTCGGTGCAGAGCGCGAACAAGCCGCTGTAACCCATTTCCCGGAGCATGGCGTCTTGCGCGTAGCCGTTCCGGCGGCGGCACGTCCGGGTGCGGGGGCCGCCCGGGCCGTGCACGGTGATTTTTCGGTCATCGAAGGTGCCCGGTAGGCCACTTCGGGAACGCCATCGAGGTTTCGGATGACAATGGGGTCGATCCCCGGGTCGTTTGACATGATGTTCCCCGCTTCATTGGCAGCACCAACGTCAGGCGTTGCACTTTTGATTTCCGGTTATCCCGGCGACACAACAAAAGTAGCTCGACAAACCGACCGTGCGCAATAGTCTTTTCGCACCCCATTTGGGTGACGTATTCCGTGACAATAAACAAATTCCAGAGAGTCTTGCCGAAACATTTGCGCAGGCCAGAGGGGACGCCCGCATGCCGACGAAAGTCACAACAGTCGAAAGCGAGTAGCTATTTATTTTGCAATAAATGAGATAGAAAAACGACCACGATGCGAGGCGAGTAGACCGTGAAAGCAGGGTCGCGAAACATGAATGCAGCAGCCTGGCCTGACATGGCGGGCCTGATGTGCTTCCCTGCTTGTCGCCAAGCGAGTCTGGGATATCAGCGGATCCCCTCATAGCGGGCCCGACCTGGGCGTATGCCCAGCCATAGAGGATCCGCCTTAGGCGGTCCGCAGAGCGCCGGGTCGATCGGAAGGTGCGAAGGAACCCCCGGCGGCTACCAGACGACGAAGGGGCGGCGTCCGACCTCGACAGCATCGCGCGAAAGAACCGTCCGGCACGTCGACGCGGCGTCGCGTCCGTCTCAGCCAGTCGTCGCATGGCGACGCGACGAACGACAAGAACTTTCAAGAGGAACACCAAGAGGCTTTTCTGCGCGATGATGATCAGCACATCGACACTAACATCCATCACGGCTGATCAGCTATTCCAGCGTCGAGGCATTTTGACCGCGCCGACACGACGTTTCAGCGTTCGCGCCTGCGACACCGATATCGAGCCCTCGGAGTCGCTGGGCGAGCCGGATTGTCGCAGGTGTCGGCGTTTCGCCTATCTCGGCGAGGCGCGCTTCGAGCAGGCGGAGCGTTCTGGTTATCGCGTGGCGCCGGCCGAGGTTGTGTTCGAGACGCATGATGTCGCGGTAGAGCAACTCGTTGTGCGGGTCGAAGTCCCGTGCCGATTCGAGCAACTCCAGCGTGGACTCGGGATCGTTCTGGACTCGGCCGCGCGCAAGCGCAGCGACGGCATCGAGGGCGTCGCGGCGGACGCCCTCCCGCAGCGCGGTGAGCCATTCGGCTTCGACGCCGGCCGCCAGCTCGCCTCCGTAGCCGGCGACGATCGCGGCGTTGGCCGCGGCGCGCTGCTGCTCGTCGGTCGTGGTGCGGCGTCGAGCGAGTGCGTCGGCGAAGGACCAGTAGTCAACCTCGACGACCATGGGCGCGAGGCGATATCGGCCGTGCTCGGCGACGACGAGGTCGCCGATGTCGGGCGAGGTGGCTTTCTGGATGGTGCTGCGAAGGCGGGACAGGACGGTGCGCAGCACCGCGGCAGGGTCCTGCGCAGGGCGACTGGCCCACAGGCTGTCGATGATCGCGGCCCGCGGAACTCCGTGTGGGTGCAGGGCGAGGTAGAGCAGCAGCTCCCACAGCCGCCGCGACAGGCTGCCGGTGATTTCGACCGCGCGGTCCGGACGCGTGATGTCCCGTCGCCACGACAACCTCGGCTGCCCGAACACCGACAGCACCAGCGGCGTGGCAACGGACTGCTGGGCGTCGACGACAAGTGCCGTGACGGGCTCGGCCTTCACGTCAGGTTCGTCGACGGCCGGCGAGTCCGCGATCTCCAACCCCTGGGCACGCTCGAGAGCAGGTTCGGGGCGCTCGTCCCGATCGCCATGGGCAACATCGAAGAGCGCGAACAGCTCCCGGGTCGCCGACTCGGGGAGGGAGAATGCTCGCCGACCGCGCAACGCATCACCCGGACCGGGTGAAGTCGCGGTGATGGCGCCCGCGGCGTCCACATAGACCGTGACGCCCGGATGCCACTGACCGAGCAGAAGCGCACTCGCGTTCACACCGCGTTCGGCAAGGGCGTGCTGCAGACGAGTGCGATCGGGTTCGTCAGCCGGCGCGGTTGCCACGAGGATCCAGCTTGCGCTCGTGGCCGGGTCTCCGCCGTCGAGGCACGCGAGCGCGGTGGCGAGGTCGCCGACAGTGTGGACGCAGGCCGGCAGTTCGGTGCCGGGCTCCGCGACGCCGAGCAGGTTACGCAGGTCGGCGGCCGGCGCGACGACCTCCGGGTGGCGGGTGGAGGTCATGGCCGTGAGCAGCAGCGCGCGGGCCGCGGCGTGGCCGCCTGGGCCGACGAGCCCGAGGCCGTGCGTTCCCGCGAGGTCCAGCGCCAGTTCCGCGGCCGCCTCATCGGCGGGCTCCCCCAGCTCGAGCCCCGTACCCCGCTCGGGAACGTCGCCTTCCGCCTCTGCCTCAGCGTCATCGAGTCCGGTTTGGACGTGCTGATGTGCCAGGTGCAGCTGGTAGACGACCGGCGCAACGGGTAGGTCGTCGCCACGTTGGCCGCTGCCGGGCCGGTAACCGGCACGGTGACGTCGCCGAACGATCAGCAGCGCCGCGCTGATAGCGCCAGCCAAGCCCAGGCCGACGTAAACGCCGGGCACCCACGACGCGCCTGGGCTCGGAGAAACGGAAGGTGCTGTCGGAGTCGGCGGTGAGGAAGTCGCAGGCGGAGCTGGCGGCGTCTGCGGCAGTGGTTTGGGGCCGACATGCCCGGTCGCCGGCGGTAGACGAATCCGGTCGCCGGGATGGATCAGGCGGGGCGAGGTCAGCGTGCGACCGGCGGGCTGGACGCTACCGGCGTTCAGGCGCCAGATCTCCGGCCATCGGTCGCCGTCGCCGAGGCGGCGTTGGGCGATTCGGTACAGCGAATCGTGGGCACCGTCCCACGGTGGACGCACCAGCTCGACTTCCTCCGCGGCAGCATCGACAGCCGATCGCGGGGTGATCGACGAACTCGTGCCGGCCTGAACTGCGCTGCCTCCACTGGACGCGGCGAGGGCGGTGCGGCTGACGAACGACACGACAACGGCGGTGATGAGGACCGCGGCGATCCTCCGGATCGGGCCGCCGCGCCAGGCCGCGTCCGGCCGGCCCGCGGTGAGAACGAGGTCGCGCACGCACCTGGCCAGCTCGACGAGGAACGCGACCCACAGCAGCCACGCGCCGCACGCGAGCACGTCAAGCAGCAGACTCGTCGACAGCCGAGCCCGCAGCACCTCACCGAGTTCCGTCACGGTGGGCAGGTGATCCGGAAGGGGCCAGCCGATGAACCGCACCAGCGCCCACGGGAGCGCGGCACACAACCCCGACAGCAGCGTGAGCGCCACGCCGGCCCGCAGTAGCCGCCCGGCACCTCGCGCGAGCGCACGAAGAACTCGCCGCGTGCCGGTTCCGGTCCGCCCTCCTGCAGGCACGACAGCGTCCCTCTAGCTTCGCTCGTCCTGGGCGATCGCCGGCTGCATACTCGCCGCCGGCGGCCTCGGTCGTGATTCCGGCGGCGCTAGCGCCAGCGAGGCCCCGGGCTGAGCCTCAGGCTTCGTCCGGCGGCTGCCGGGCGGTCGACCTCGGCGGGCGCGAGGTTTGCCGGCGGTGAGCCACCTGGTGAGCTCGGCGGCCGGGACATCGGTGAACTCGGCCAGCTCGTCGACGCTGACGACGTCGACCGCCGCGACGAGCACCGCGCCGAGCTTGCGCTCGACCTCCGCCAGTTCCTCGGCCAGCGCGGCACGCCGGTGCGCGAGCTCCCCGACTTCGCGCGCGGCCGCGGTCCTTTTCGCGCTCTTCTCCGCGTCCGCCTTCTCGACGCGCCTTTCGATCTCGTCGGTCGCAATCATCGTTCTCCTCCTCCGGTGGTCATGGCTCCAGCTCGGTGACGCCGCGCTGGGGATGGGCCGCACCGACGCCATGGGCGCCGATCGCCGGGATGCCGATCAGCGACAGCAACTGGGTGCGCTGGCTCGCCGTGACGGTGACGGTCACGGCCTCGGCCGTGGCGATCACCGTGCCGGTGGCACCGACGCCGGCGAGGTAGCGGCGGGCGAGACCGTCGGCTTCTCCGGGTAGCAGCCGGAGCGCGCCGGTCGCCCGGTAAGCGGCGAGATCGACAGCTTGCGCGCCGGCGCGAGCAGCCGACTCGGCCTGGCCGGTTGCTCGGACCTTCGCGGCGAGCGCGAGACCGCCATCGAGCCCGAGGCCGGCCAACGCCATGAGCCCGAGCATCAGTACGACGACAAACGCCGAGACACGGCCCTCCTCTTCTTGCCACCAAGCTGTGCGGAGGGCGTCCATCACGCGCCTCCGATGGTCGGCTGGGATCGGTAAGTGTCGATGACCTCGGTGGCTTCGGTACTGAGGACCCGGCTTCCGGGGACGCCGAGCACGAGGGCCTGGCCGAAGTCGACGGTGCAGCGGACGATGACCACGACGGTGCTGCCCGGGCTCGACGAGGTCGTCGTACTGACCGCTGCGTCACGGCAGACCAGGCCGGCGTGGGCCAGCGCCGAGGTGACGGTCGATCGCGCTGCGGCGCCGGCGGCCGTCGGTGTGCGTTGCAGGCTCGCGGCCCGCGCGGCCTGGTGCGCGGCGTCGTCGAGCCGCAGCCGGGCGTCGACGCCGCGGTGGACAACCACCGCGACGAACACCAACAGCATGACAAGGATCGGCGCGAGCAGGACCGTCTCGGCGGTCACCGAGCCGCGCTCGGCCCGCCACCAGCCTGCTGCTCGGAGAACGTTTCCGGCGGTCACGGAACCGGCTCCGCTGATGTGGGTTCCCAAGGAAACCGGCCAGCGCCTGTGAGGTCTCGAGCTGCGGTGATGTACGCGAAGACGGACTTCTGCAGCTCATCCGCGTCATCGACCATCGAGCGGATCGCCTCGGCCTGCAGGTCGAACTGGACGGTGTCGGTGCGCTCGACAAGCTCGATGTGGCGAAGCTTGGCTTCCCATTCCCGGATGAGTGTCACGCACCCCTGGAGGTGGAAGAGAAGCTCGCCGAGCAGCGCGTCGAATTCGGCGATCGCCGTCGCGGTGGCGGCCGCGAGGTCGGTCTCTCCCGGTGTCGCGGCCAGCCGCGTGGCGTGTCGACGAGCGGCAGCTGTCCGGCTCAAGCGGGTCAGGCCGTCCCAGACTACTTGGTGAGCTCGGATCGGCAGCTCGGGGTCAAGCCAGGCGCGCGCCGGGGTTTCATGGAGTTCGCCGACGAGGTCGATCAGCGTCCCGGCTGCGTGGTGCGCCGCTGCGCCGAGGTCGACGAAGTCGTCACTTCGGAAAAAGAACTCGCCAGGGCACCTCTCCAGCCTGCAACGGCGTCCGTGATGATGGTCGGTCGCCAGGCAGGCCGCGGTGATGCCCGCGTCGCAGAATGCGCTCAGCAGGAGCGCGATGGCACCGCCGACCGCCAGCGCACCGGCGAGGTTGTCCGTGGCGTGCAGATCCAGCAGCAAGACCAGCGCCAGCAGTCCTACGGCGCCGCGGGTGGTGAAAAGTCGCGCGACGAAGACGCGACGGCACTGCCTACGCCATCGTTTCGATGTGAGAGCGGGATTCCACAGCATGATGTCGGGGCCATCGTCGAAGTCGCAGGCGGTCACGGCATCCGGCCTTTCCAGCAGTGGCATTGGTCTTCCCCCTTCGATCAGGCGTCCGGGACGAACCTTTCGACCTCGCCTGTGGCTTCTGCGTGCACGTGCAGGTGCACGCCGGGCAACACCGCAACGACCTCGCCCTGCACGCTCGCCGAAGCCGACGCGACGGTCCGCTCGACGTCGACCTGCGACGACCGCAGCGGCCCCTGCGCGAGGTCGGCAAGCAGTTGCAGGCCGGCGGCCTGGCCGGCCGCAGCGGTGCCGTCCTGGGCACGAGCCGCAGCGACCGCCTCGGCGGCCGCAGCTTGAGCAACATGGGTTGCGTGCGACCAGAGGGCGAACTGGATGATCGCCAACAGCGCCAGCAGGAGGAGCGGTGTCGCGATCACCAGCTCGGCGGTGACGGTGCCGCGCTCTCCGGAGAAGGCCTGGCGAACGCGCCAAGCGCCAGCGGTGAACCGATTCGCTGACATTTCAGCCGCCGAGGTCGATGCTGTTGGCTTTCGCGGTCAGCTTCGCGGCGATGATCGCGATCAGCGCGATGGCCAGCACCGCCATCAGGGCGGTCACAATGACGGTGGTCGTGATCTCGCCGCGGTCGTTGTCCCTGCGCAGCAACACGATGCGAGCGACGACAAGGGCACAGAGCGTTCGATAGTAAGTCAGCATGGTGTCTCCTGTGGACTTTCGTTAGAGGCCGTTGAGGACCTGGGTGACGGCCGGGTAGGCGATGAACCCGAGGAAGCCGAGGAACAGCAACGTCACCGGCAAGGCCATCCGTTCGGTGGCGGCCTGGGCATCGGCCTCGGCGTCGGCGACCAGGTGGGTCCGCAACGCCTTGGCTTTCGCCGCTAAGGAGGTGCGGACCTTGGCACCTTCGGTGCCGGCGAGGGAGATCGATGCCGCGAGCTCGGCGAGTTCGGCGATGTCCAGTTCGTCGCCGAGCCGGCGAAGCGTCGACCACGGGGTGGTGCGGGTTAGCTGGGCCGCGTCGAGGGCCCGTCGCAGCTGGGCGAACGCGAGACCGCGTCCGACGGCTGCGGCTGCCAGCAACGCCGCTTCGATGCCGGCACCACCGGCGAGGGTGATCCAGACGAGGTCCAGGAAGGCCGAAAGCGCACCGCGGAAGTCTGCACGTGCTCGCGCGGCCTTGGCGCGGACCTCGATGTCGGGGGCGACGAACCCGGCAGCGGCGAGTAGAAGCGCTGTGACCAAGGGAACTTCGGCGTCCACCGGCAACTCGGCGAGCGCGAGCAAGCCCTGAAGCAGGAGGGGTGCTACCAGGCCGACGCACCCGAGGACGGCCTTGACGGCAAGGTGCGCGTCGGCGCCCCGCTCAAGAACTCGCAAGTCGCGTTCGAGCTTCTTGCCCGGCATGCCAAGGGCCTGCAGAACGGGGAGGAGCGGTCGCGTCATGGCCACTGCCCAGCTGGCGTCCATCACGTTTCCCACGGAGGCCGCCGGTTCGGAGCCCGCCGTGGAGAGCCGTTGTCGAAGAGACGGTTGCGTCGGGACTGCCCAAGTCAAGAGCATCCACAATCCAAGGGCAGTACCCAGCGCGAGGCAGATGACCGTGATCATGCGCGGTCACCGCCCTGTGGTTCGGATGGCTCGCTGAGCGACAGCACCCGAGAAGCGGCGCGGCCGGCGGCGATCCTGACCAGCCAGCCGAACCCGACACCGAACAGCCCGCCGATGACGAGCAGTACGACTTGGCCGAGGGCGCTGTCGTAAGCCGTCAGGTAGGCGCGGTTGAACACCACGACTCCCACCGCGAACGCGACCGTGGTGGCGACGACGACCCGCACCGACGTCCGGGTCCGGGCGCGACCGGTCTCGACGCGCATTCGCATCGCCGCCTGCGACCGCGCCGTCTCGGCCAAGGAACCGAGCAGCTCGCCGAGCTGCCGCGCCTGGTGCTCAGCGGCCAAGACCAGCGCGGCGATGACGAGGTCGGCAGTCGGGTCGGCCAGCTCCTCCGCCAGCTGCCGAAGCGCCGGAGCGAGCCGGTGCCCGTTCTGCAGCCGTGATGCGAGCCCGGCCACCTCATCGCGGATCGCGGCGGGCGCAAGCGGAGCGGTGGCCAGGATCGCCTGTTCCAGCCCGGCCGCGGCCGAAAGCGTGTCGCGCAGCATCTCCGCCCACGACGCGACCGCCTCGATCCGCGCGACCCGACGTACGTGAACTCGATCGGGGCCGACCAACCGCGGCAGAAACCAGACCACCCCGGCAGCGAGCACGCCCCCGACGAGCCACCCGGTCGCGACACCGGCCAGCAAACCGGCGCCCAGCGCGAGCGCCAGCCGAGGGCCCCAGGTCCGATCGACGCGCCAGGGCGGCGCCGACCGAGTACGGCGAGCCAACTCGGGGCCACGGAAGCCGACGAGGACGAGCAACAACCCGACGGCGGTACCGAGCCCGGCCAGGCCGGCGACGACGGCGGTGGTCATGTCGCCCACCACCCGTCAGGCTCGGCCAGCAGGTCGGGATCGAACCCGGCCTCGACGAGGTCGTCGAGGGTCTCCGTGCAGAGTGCGCCGGCGACTGGGCGAGCCCGGCGGTCGATGCCGGGTCGGTAGACCTCGTTCGAGACGACGGTGCCACCATCGGCGTCGACGACCTCGCGGATCGATGAGATCACCCGGCTCGTGCGGTCGGCGGCTTTGTCGAGGTGCACGACGAAGTGCACGCTGGAGGCCACCAGCAGCGCCGTCGCCTCCAGCGACAGCCGCTCCACGCTCTGCGCGGCGTAGGAGGCGAGGCGGGTGAACGCGATCCTCGAGCTGCTCGCGTGCAAGGTGGCCATCGAGCCGTCGTTGCCCTGGGACATGGCGTTGCACATCGGGATGACCTCGGGCCCGCGGATCTCGCCGACGATGACGCGGTCCGGAGACATCCGCAGGCCCCAGCGGACGAGCTCGGCCTGGCTGATTGCGCCGGCGCCTTCGATGTTCGCCTCGCGGGCCTGCAGCGCGGTGACGTCGGCGTGCAGCTCGGGGTCGAGTCCGAGGCCGAGTTCGAAGGCGTCTTCGACGGTGACGATCCGTTCGAGCGGGTCCATCTCCGCGGCCATCGCGCGCAGCAAGGTCGTCTTGCCGAACCCGGCGCCGCCGGTGATGAGGATGTTCTTCCGCGCCCGGACCAGGGCGCGTAGGAATCGCTCGAGGCCGACGTCGAGGGTGCCGCGGCGACGCAGCTGCGCGAGGCTCGTGGTCAGGTAGCCGTGCCGGCGGATCGAGCACGCCGTCACCCCGTCGGTCGTGAGCCCGAGCACCGCGAAGAGGCGTTCGCCGCCGGGCAGCTGGAGGTTCAGCGCCGGCGAGCCGCGGTCGAAGCGGCGCTCCTCCGAGGACGCGCGGGCCGCGAGCGTCCGGACCAAGTCGGTCAGCTCGTCGTTCGAGGCCGCGACCGGGGCGACCTGCGCCCGCGAGCCGTCGGCGTACTGGACGAAGACCCGGTCGAAGCGGTTGACGTTGATCGTCTCGACCTTCGGATTCGCCAGCAGCGGCTGCAGCCCGCCCAGCCCGAAAACCTCGTCGAGGACGGCCTCGGCGATCCGTCGCTCGACCTCCGGCGGCAGGAGCACGCGGCCTGCCTGCAGTTCGGCCTCGCTGTGTGCAGCTGCGGTCGATCGCAGGAGTTCCCCGGCGAGTTCACGGCGGCGCTCTGCAGTGATCGGGGTCTTCTCGGCTTCGGCCCGGTTCGGCAGCTCGGTCGCGAGTGCGTGGTGGAGGACAGCGCGAAGCCGTCCCTCCGGGTTGACCGCGGATGGGCGGCGATGTTCGTCGAGCACGGTCATGGCGAAACCTCCCTGTCAGGCAGCACGACCTTGTGGTGTCCGTTGTGCAGTTCTGGTGCGATCCGGACCCCGTACGCGGGGACGCGCTGAGGTGGGACGCCCGGCACGTGCTGCCCGACGGTCGGCCCGGAAGCGTGTATCGACGGCGCTCCGGCCGCGAGGATTCGCGCCACCTCGACGGCAGCGCGGACGAGCCCGCCCTTGCGCGCGTGTCCCGGGATCGCGTGGCCGGTGAGGCTGGCGGCCGCGGTCGGGTCGTAAGGGATCCTGGCCATGACCGGGATGCCGAGCTCCTGCTCGACCTCCTTCGTCGGGTGGCCCCGGCCCGCGAGGACGAGAGACGGCCGGGTAGCTACCTGCCCCAGCTCGTGAAGCCGAGCGGCCACGTGCGCGAGTTCGTCGCTGTGCGTACCGGAGATCAGGAGCAACGCATCGGCTTGCCGGATCATCAGCTCCGCCGGCGACCCTGGGTCCATGCGACCGCAGTCGGCAAACATCACCACGCCGGGTTCGCGAGCAGTCCGGTGAAGTGGCGAGCTGGCCGGCACCAGGGTGCTCAATGCTGCGCGAGCTTGCGGTCCGCCGGCCGGCCCGGGAACGACCGGCAGCTCGTCCGCGAGAAGCTGCGTGTGGTTCCACAAGGCGCTGGACTCGATGGGCTGGCGGGCCGCAGCGGCAAGGCTGAGCAGGCCGGGCGAGAGTGCGAGCCCGAAGCGTTGGCCGAGGTCTCCCCCGGACGGGTCGCACTCGACCACGACCCGGCGAACGGCGGACGGCCAGTTCGCGGCGAGCGCCACGGTGAAGGTGGTGACGCCGGGCGAACCTTTCACGCTGGACAGGGCGATCAACATCAGCGCTCACCACCCGCGAGCATGACCAGCGTGACTTGCCCGGCCGGCACGCGAGCGAGCGTCGGCGCGGTGGCGCTGGGCAGCTGCAGCGAGATCACCGTCGTCTGGTCGCTCTCCGCCTTGGCGACGCCGGTCACCGTCGCCGCCCAGGTCGACCCGTCGCCGCTGCCTTGCGCGACAGGGAGCGACGTCGTAGGCGAAGATGCCGTAGCGAGCACCACGAGGACGGGAGCCCCTGGAGCGAGCTCGAGCGGAAACTGGCCTGCTTTGAGTCCCACCGCCACAACCGCCTGGCCGGCAGCGGGGATCGTCGACGGCCCGAGGCTGCCCGGGGTGAGCAGGGCGCCCGCGGTGAGGCTGGTGGCCATCGGCTTGCCGAGCACGGTGGCCGCCTGGTAGGACGAGATGGTGGCGACCCCGTCGGCCGCGGAGATTTCGACCTGATGGACGTCGGCTGGCTCGAGAACGTGTCCGATGCCGACGGGCCGAGCGATAGCCAGCACTGGCACGCGGCCTTGAGCGCTGGCTGCCCACCAGAGCGCTCCGCCGACGCAGACCACGATGAGCAGCACGCCTGCCAGTAGGTGCGGCAGGCGCCGTCGCGTTCGGCGACCGGTCGGCACTGCAGCTAGCTGGCCATTCTTCCCCAGCCACGCCACGAAAGCGTTAGCTCCGGAGCTGCGTTCACTAGTGCTGGTCATAGCGTGCCTCCCAGGCATGGTTCGACCGCACCGCGCATCACCGAAAGCGTTGATGCGCAGCAAGAATTGGTTTTCGTTTGGCCGCAGAATCGACTAGTTCACCGGTGACCGGTACCGAGTGCTTGCACTTCGGCCACTCGGAAGGCCGCGGTTGCCGAAGTGGTCAGGTCCGGAAACGTGCCGCTGGCTCCCGCGCCCGACCAGGTCACCGTCCAGTGCACGGTCGCCTTGACGGCGAAGTGCTGCGCTGGCACCACAGCCGACGAGCGGCGGTAGGTGTGGCCGCAGTCGGGCGAAGGCGCACGCGGATCTCCGGCGGCCGGATAGGGAGTTCCGGGACCCGAGCAGGTCACGTCTTCACCGTCGCCCATCGACCAGGAGACCGTGGTCGGCAGGGCCACCGCGGTGACGGAAACGCCCGGTACAGCGGCAGTGGCCTGCTGGGCGCCCCAGCTGCCGCGGTCCAACCACATCCACGTCGGCAAGCTCACCAGCTTGTCGCCGGGCGGATTCGCCTCGATCCGTGGTGTCGGCAGCCGCAGCTGTGCCCGCGCCTGGTCGGCCAGCTCTTGCGGCGAAGGCAACGCGACGGCAGCCGGAGCTTGACCGTCCGGAAGCCAGATCGGAGCCCGGTACAGGCTGTCGTGGACACCTGGGCCAGAACAACGGTAGACGTACCAGGCGCCTGCCGGCGGCTGTTGGCGGCGGAGTTCCGCGTAAGTCACCGAGGCACCGCTCCGCCGGACGTCGTGAAACGCGATGGTCTGCACGCCGTTCACCGGAGGCTGGTAGTTGCTCCGGAAGTACGAGCACTTCGCCGCGGTGTCGTTGCCACCGATGATGCTGTCGCCCCAGGGCTGCTGTTGCCCCGGCGCCGGGTGGGGGTGCCCCGGCTTGCCGGGCGCTCCGGGAGGCTGTGGTGCTTTACCGCCGCCACGGCCTGCACCGACGTCGCAGGAGGGGTTCCCGCCCTGTCCGCAATGGACTTCTCCCCAGCCGTCGGCGCGCGCAGACGACGTCAGCACCACGCAGAATCCGAGCACCGCGGCCGCGGCTAGCGCTGCCTTGCTCAGCCTGAACATGATCCGACCTCGTGGACGGCGAAGGTGGTTACCTTCCAGGAGCCGTCGACCGCCTTCTTGACGAGCGCTTCGATCCGGCGGTGGCCACCGGGGCCGTCGTCGGCCGGCTGCCCGTTGTCGGCGCGGTACTTGAGCCAGTTCGTCGAGTCGCCGCAATCGGAGATGGTGACGCTCGTCGGATCTGCCGGAGGCTCCGCTGCCTGGACGCTCGGATGGTTCACCGGTCGGCCCTTGGTGATCAGGCCGTTGTAGTGGTCGGCGTAGAGGCTGCGCGAGATGGTTTGCAATGCCTCGGCGGTGGCGTTCTGCGCGAGCTTGGGCGACTGCCAGTCGGAAGTCGTCGCGGCGTCCGCCATGTCGCTCCACATGCCGAGGTAGGCGGCCGTCGCGCGCTGCTTCGCGAGGTCGGCCGGGCGCGGGGCCGCGATTGTGGTCGCCGGCATGCTCGACGACGTGGTCGGCCGGCTCGGCTCGGCTGCGCTGCAGCCGCCGAGCAGAACGACGGCCGCGGAAGAAGCGACGGTGATACGGACGGCTTCACGCAGGTTCATGGATTCCCCTCCCGTTACGATGATCAGCTGGCCACCGGGTCGGGAACACCACCGCGGCGGAGGTTCACTCGTTGGAAGGACGAGCGATGCGCCGCGGCGCCGAGCTGGCCAGCATGGCCCCATGGGGACGGAAGGCAGCGCGAGCGAAATGCCGGTGGCGCCGTGAATACCTGCCTCGCCGCGGGAGGCGCGGCTGTCGGCCTGGTGCTGGGCGCTGCTGCAAGCTCGATCACCAAGACATTGCTGCGGCAGCCGGCTCGCGTCGCGCATTCCTGGTGGCTCGGTGCGGCCATCACCGCGGCGCTGCTGGCTCTCACTGGTTGGCGCACCGGCATTCGAGGGGAGCTGGCGATCTACGCCTACGTTCTGGCGCTGGGCGTGCCGCTGGCCGTCATCGACTGGGTCGAACATCGGTTACCTCGGATCGTTGTGCTTCCCCAGCTGGCTGGCGCCGCTCTGGGGCTTGCCGTGTTGTGCGTCGCGCGTTCCGACCCGGCTCCTGTCCTGCGAGCCCTGTGGGCAGCCCTCGCGGCGGCGGTCTTCTACCTCTTGCTCGCCGTCCTGGTCGAGGGCGGCGTCGGCTCCGGTGACGTGAGCCTCGCGGCTGTCGTCGGTCTGGTGACCGGCTGGTCGGGTTGGCCCGAGGTCGCCGGCGCGTTGGTGATCGCCTCCGTCGCCGGGCTGCTTCTCCTGCTCGTTCCTCGCCGAGGCAGCCTGCGAAAGGCCGTGCCGTTCGGACCGTGTCTCCTGGTGGGGATGACCACGGTGATCGCAGTCGCAGGTTGACGCCGACGCGGCGGGCATCACAGAGGGGGCACGGACGCCCGCCGCGTCGACTGGCCGAGGACTGGGAGCCGTCCTCGAGTCGCTGGCTACGCCGGCCCCTCGAAACCCGGGTAACACCCGACGCCGCCGTTCCACCAGGCACCGGTCACTCTCCACCGGATCACGGGCTGGAGGTCGGTCTTGCCCGGCCCGACGCAGTAGCGGTAGAGATTCCCCCAGACGTCCTGGACGTCGAGGTCCACCGTCGTGCCGGTCCCGCCGTCACAGTGCCGGTATTCGCCCCAGCCGAGGTAGCCGCACTGCTCGCGTAGCTGAATCTTTGGCGCCGCAACCGCCGGGTTCGCACCACTTACGACTGCAACCAGCGCCACTGTGGAGATAAGAAAGACAAGAGCAGCCTTGGAGCGCAAAGTACGCGGACTCATTCTTCCTCCATGGTTCTTCTTGAGTCGAAGAGGATTTAGAGGCTCTCCGATGAATCCACTTTGACTCGAGACACTCTGCAATGGAACTAGAACAGCAACCCAGCGTTGTACTGAACCAGTGCCGCCACTGTGCCGATCCTGTCAAGACGAGAACCATTTCCAAGATCGACGGTCAGTGCGCCCGCTTGATCACTTATCACCCCAAAACGGCCCCCACGAGGACAGCGCACCAGCTTTACCGCCCCGAACCCGCAGACTCAGCAGCGGCCGGCACCACCGGTCAACCAGTTACGCACTCGATGCGCGAAGCCAACACCAGCGCTACGCAAATGAAATTCCCGTAGCAGCGTCGACCGCCGGACCCCGTCTGGCGATCGAGCAGCACCGTAGGACACTGACTCGCAACGCGCCAACAAGCACATCAACCTCGGCCGTGATCACGGAAATTCATAAGGACCAAATACAGCGAGTCGCGACACGCCAAACTGGCACCCCCAAAGGATCTTTGATCAATTTACCGAGTCAGCAGTGGTCCCGATTGGGTATTAACTCACGCCTGTTACTCCACGAGATGGATCGTTACAAATAAGCTACCGGACTCGACCAATCGAGGCACATGCCTTGACTGGAAGCCATCGCGCACTGAAGATAGGTCAGTCCTCCTGGCTCGTCATCAAAAGGAGGGCGTGACCGAGAGGACAGAAAGGTGGTGGACGTGAGGAACAACAGCCCCTGGCTGGCGGAATAAATGACGCCGGTTCTCCTCATCTTCGGGGAGGCCGGCATACTCGGCCTCTTCGCAGCTCTCGTGGTAGAAATCATCTTCGTCCTCGGACTCATGTTCGCATGGAGATGCGGCCTCCCCTTGGGTGATTGCAAGTCGCCGTTATTCCGCATTCCTTTGCGTTTGAGTCAGCCTCCCGATCGACACAGAAGGCGACCGGGGAGATAGTTGGCTGCTCGCTGACGTTTCAGTGACTCCCATTACCGGGACAAAGCCGGCGGATGCAAGAGGACCCGTCGGTTTTTCTTTAAATAAATCAGGAGCATGCGGGGCGGGCCCTTGCGACGGGCGTTCGTCAGCCCTAAGCAAACTTTTCTACACCCGCCAGTCCAGCGCTGCGGGCATCTAGGGATGCCAGCCGAGCCCGAACGTCCAGTGTCCGGACATCGCACGCAATGTCCAGGATCTCAAGGCTTCGCGCGTAAGTTTCGCGCGCTTGCTCAAACTGACCCAAGTGTTCGAGCGCCTCCGCCCGGGAGATCAGGGTTTCAGCGGCTCCCCATCGCTGCCAGTCCCGACCACGGACGGCCAACGCTTCGTCGAAATGCTTGAGCGCCGACCGGTGGTGGCCGTGGCGGCTGAGCAGCACGCCGATACGTTGGTGCGCAATGCCGAGAACAGCTTTCGACGTGAACGTATGCGCGCGGTTCAACGCGTCGAGCGCGTACTCCATCGCCTTATCCGCCTGGCCGATGAGATCGCAAACCCCGGCGAGCGCTGCCCGGTTCACCGCGAGACCGATCTTGACCCCGGACTCGGCGAATAGACGGTCGGCGAGTTCGTGGAGTTCGCGCGCCTCGGTAAGGCGCCCGCAGCTGGTGTAAGCGAGCCCGAGGCCGTACGCGGTCCAGGCGCGTGACCGATCGTCGCCGAGGTCGGCGTGACGGCGAAGTGCCTCTTCAAGGTGCAGGACGCCCTCGTCGGTCCGGCCCAGTTCGTGCTCGACCCAGCCGAGTGCCTCGAGGCTTCGAGCGATCCCCGCTTCGCTGCCGGCCGCGCGTGCCGCGGCGAGCCCATCATGGGCCGCGACCAACCAGGTGTTCCAGCTGCGCGTCAGCACGAAGTACGGCAAGAACGCCGTCGGCAGCTGCCACAAGATGTCCTTCGCCCCATACGTCCGGGCGTTGCGCGCAACCTGAAGCGCGGTCGACACCTCCAGCTCGCACCAGGCCATCGCGGATTCGAACCCGCCCACCTTAAACGACATCGGTTCGAATCCGGACAGGTTCTGCGGAGTAGTTCCGCTGTCCGCCCAGTTGGGGATCAACGTGTTGTTGGCTTCCCAGGCTGTGGCGGCATACCACCGCAGGGTCCGGTCATGGGCCCGCTCCACCTCGGAGAGCTGCTCATCCACCAAAGCACGTTGGTGTGCGTATGCCCGCAGGAGAAAGCTGATCCGGTACCGGCCGTCCGGCAACGACTCCAGCAGGTGTGCCTCGGCCAGCGATCGGAGCGCCTCTTCGGCACGTTCGGGCTCCAGGTCGGCAAGCACGGCCACCGACTCGGCCCCGATGACGTTGGCCGGGCCGATGCCGAGGTACCGGAACACTCGCCTGACCATCGCGGGCAGCGCCAGGTACGAGACGTCGACGACGCCGTGGATGTTCACCGCCGGATCGTTCGACGTGAAGAGATCGAGGCGGGTCTTCTCGGAGTCCAGGCACTCGGCGAGCTCGGTCAAGGACGTCTCACGGTGCCGCTGGAGGTGCTCGGCGGCGATGAGCACGGTCATGGGTAAGCAGCCGCACCGCTCGACGACGAGCTCGGCGGCGGCCGCGCTGGCTCGCACTCGGGCCTCGCCGATGCGACGTCCGAGCAAGTCGAGTGCCTGCTTGGCGGTCAAAGGCGGCAGCTCGATCACCGTGCCGCCCGTGCGCGCCAATAGGCCGGATTGTCGTTCCCGGCTGGTCGCCAGCGCGATGCTGCCGGCGCCGGGCAGGAGCCACTCGACTTGCTGGTAGTTCGCGACGTTGTCGAGTATCACGACCGCCGGCCGTTCGGCGAGCAACGACCGGTATCGGGCGATCCTGGCCTGCAGGCTGGCCGCGCCGAGCTCAGCCTGGCTCACACCGAGCGCGACCAGGAACCCGTCCAAGACCTCCTCCGGATCGGCCGGCGCGCCGGGCGCGAGGCCGCGAAGATCGGTGAACAAGCACCCGCCCGGAAAGCGCGCCTGTATGCCTGCCGCCCAGTGCACCGCGAGCGCCGTCTTGCCCGTCCAGAAGCCGCCTTCGATGACGATGGTGACCGTGGCGCCCGGGCGGCCCTGCACCACCAACGCGTGGTCCATGGTCTGGAGCTGCTCTTCGCGCCCGACGAAGTCCGCCGAGGCAGGCGGGAGCTGGACGGGACGGGCCACCGGTTTCGCATCGCCGCGCTGCGCCGCGGCGATCTTGTCCAGCTCGCCGTCGGCCTCCAAGGCAGCGTCGAGGTCGTGGACCACCGCCGGCAGAAGCATGCGGTGGCCGTGCAGCAGCTTCGAGAGGTAACTCGCGCTGTAGCCGGCTTTCGTCGCGACCTCGCCGAGCGTCAGGCCTTGCTCCCTTCGCTTGCGATGCACCGCCGCCGCGAAGCTGTCGATCGTTCTCATCGCGCCTCCCCGCGCACCGAGACGCGTCGGATGACGCGTCTACCTGGGCGGGGACCCGATCGAGCGACAGCGGGCTTCGACAGTTCCTGAAGGCCGGGCTGTCCGATACGTTGGAATGATCAACACGAACGGTACGAAAGACCGGATGGAGAGTCAACCGAACCGGACGCACTGCGACCAACAGTCCAGTATTTCGGACTCGCGGTCCGAAGGGGGTAGGCGTGTCCGAACCAGCTGAGCCGGCGGTCGAGCCCTTCGGGGTTTTGCTGAACCGGCTCATCCGCCTCAAGAAACATGATGACGGCCGGCCCTACACCGTCGCCGAGGTCGCCGAAGAGGTCGGCA
Source organism: Amycolatopsis sp. NPDC098790 (assembly GCF_044759945.1). NCBI lineage: Bacteria > Bacillati > Actinomycetota > Actinomycetes > Pseudonocardiales > Pseudonocardiaceae > Amycolatopsis > Amycolatopsis sp. NPDC098790. The sequence continues at coordinate 424,321 of NZ_JBIWAI010000008.1, read as the reverse complement.
TCTCGAAGAGCCACATCTACGGCATGATCAACGGTTCCAACGATCCCAGCCTGCGGGTCGCGCAACAGCTCGCCGCCAACCTCGGGGTCGAACTCGAGTACTTCGGGACGAGCGAGCGAGCCCGCGAGATCCAGAACCAGTACGCACTCCTCGCCCGGCTGTCCCAGCAAGGCATCAGCGACCTCGCCTACCGGGCCAGCGAGCTGTCACCGAACGCCCTGTCGACCGTCCTGGACTTCATCGAATTCCAGGCCAACCGCGACAGCGAGAACCACACGTCCGGGTGACTTGTCGTCCAACCGGCCGAACACTTGGCCTGATCTGCGACGATCGTTCGAAGGTGATCATCAGCGGGCTGGGAGGACCGTCGTGAGCAGCCTGGTTCAGCGGGTGCGTCGTAATCGGCGGACGGCCGGCCTACGTCGCCGGTTGCGATCCGAGCTGCGCGCCGCCGGAGTCGAAGGTCCGACGCCGATGGCCGAGATCTGCGCCCGGCTCGGCGAACACCGCGGAAAGCCCATTCGCTTGCTCGGCGTGCCGATGGAGGTTCCAGGGCCGTTCGGCTTGTGGATCAAAACGGCGACGGTCGACATGATCCTCTACCAGAAGACGGGGACCACACGGTTCCACCAGGAGCACATCATCGCCCACGAGCTGGGTCACCTGCTCGCCGATCATCCTTCGGACGAAGGCGACGACGCGATGTGGCGCCAATTGCTGCCCGACATCCCGCCGGACGTCATCCGCAAGGCGTTGCGCCGCCGCACTTCGTACGAGAGCGTGTACGAGCAAGAGGCCGAGGCCCTCGCGACCGTCCTGCTCGAGGCGACCCTCAAAGCGCAGGAGATCAACCTGCCGGGGCGATCGCCGCGGGCACGCCGCGCGCAGACGTCCCTCGGCGATCCGGTCGACGTCCTGTGAACCTGACGAACTTCCTCCTGCTCGTGCTGGCGTGGTTCCTCTACCGGCTGGCTCGTTCACCGCGCGATCCGGCGCTGTGGGCCGTCGTCGTCTGCGTGACGTTCCAGCTGCTCGGCGCGTCCACGTTCGTCTCGTTCGTCCGCACGGTGTTCGGCGAGTTGCCTTCGTCGAGCACCGTCAAGCTGCTGACCAACCTCGCGCTGAACACGTCGCGCTACGCGCTGCTGGTCTTCTTCCTGATTTCGGCTGGCGGCTCGTGGCGGCGAGTCCGGATCGAGACGGCGATCCTCGTCGGCGTCTGCGCGGCGATGACCGCTGCGGTCCTCGCGCTGCCACCTGGCCTCCGTGACACCGCCTACCCGCTGACCGCGGTCCTGCCGAACGACATGCGCCGCCCCGGCGTGGCGCCGTTTTACATCATCGGCGGCAGCTACACCTTCTACGCCGCCGTGCAGACGACCCGTTGGGCCCTCCGGTACGCCGCCGAGTCCAGCCGCCGAGCCCGTTTCGGACTTCGTGTCGTCGCGGTCGCGCTCGTTTGTGCGGCCGCCACGACCGGCACCCGGACCGTCGTCACGGTCGTCCGCTGGGCGGGGCACCCGGGCTTCGGTGCCTCCGTGATGGAACTGACCAACCGGCTGGCTCCGATCAGCATCTTCGTCTTCCTCGCCGGCGTGTTCTCGATCGGTCTCGCGGCTCGCTTCGCCGCGTTGAAGACCTGGCTGCGACGGCGTCGTGTCTACGCTGAGCTCTGGCCGCTGTGGCGCGCGCTCCACGCCGTGTTCCCGGCCGACACCCTCGATCACGCGCCGCGACGGGCCTGGCTGGACACGCTCCTCCCCCACCAGGTCGGCCACCGGTACTGGCGACGCGTCATCGAGATCCGCGATGGCCTCCTTCAGCTCAGCCCGCAGCTGCTCGACGCGGGTTTCGATCCCAACCGCCCGGCCGACGAGCAGCTCGACATCTTTCGGCGCGCACTCCAGCATCAAGCCAGCGGCCGCCGAGCAGCCAACCGGACAGCCGTGCTCGTCGCGGCCCCTGAAGACGCGGGCATCAACTCCGATGTCCGGCAGCTCATCCACCTCTCGCGGGCGCTCGCCCGGGAAGGAGCCTCGTGACCACAGCCTCGAACGCCGAGATCCGCCACCGCAATCAGCAGATGCTCGAGCGGATCCGCTCGCAGGAGCCGCAGCCACACCGCGAGGGCCACTACGCGCTGCGGGTCATGACGGTCGCCGGGCGCACCAGCGGCGAGCCACGATCCTTGCCGATCGCCCTGATGCAGCTCGGCGGCATCCAGTACGTCTGCTCGCCGGACCGCCATCGCGACTGGGTGCGCAACCTGCTCGCGTCCGGCCGATGCGTCATCGAGCCCGACGAGCACGAGCTTCGCGAGGCAGAGCTGGTCGAAGACGGAAACGGTGCCGCCGCGGTCTCCCGCTACCTGGGGCGTCTCCCCCGGGTCTCCGACGAATGGCCCTTCCCGGGTGACGCGCCGCCGGAACAGGTCCTGCCCTTCATCCAGCAGATCGCCGTGTTCCAGCTACGTCTTCCCGCCTGAAAGGTCCCCCCACCGTGCGCCAGCAGCTTCTCATCGCCGACCAGGTCCTCCCTGGCCCGGCGAGCGACCGGATCCACGACGGGGCCGTGCTGTTCCAGGACGGCATCATCCTCGCCGTCGGCCCTCGCGCGGCCGTCGAAGGGATCGCGTCACCCACTGCCGAGCGACAGGCCTTCCCGGGCGGCACCATCCTGCCCGGCCTGATCAACTGCCACGTCCACCTCGTTTTCGATGCCGGGCCCGACCCGGTGCAGGCTGCGGCCGACACGACGCAGATCGAGATGGCGGCGCGAGCGGAGCGCCTCCTTCGCTCGGGCGTCACGACGATCCGGGACCTTGGTGACCGCGATGGACTGGCCATCCAGTTCCGAGACCAGCACGTGCTGGGGCCGCGAGTCGTCGCGTCCGGCCCACCGATCACCGTTCCGGACGGGCACTGCTGGTTTCTCGGGGGCGCCGCTGACGGCGAAACCGAGCTCCGCGCGCGTGTGCGACACAACGCCGAACTCGGCGCCGACGTCATCAAGGTCATGGCATCGGGTGGCCAGATCACCCCGAACTCACCGTCGATGTGGGACAGCCAGTTCACCGAGCGCGAGCTGGCCGTCATCGTCGACGAGGCAGCGAAGGCCGGGCTGCCGGTCGCCGCGCACGCCCACGGCTCGGACGCGATCGCCGCAGCCGCCGAGGCGGGCGTCGCCACGATCGAGCACTGCACCTGGCTGCGGGCCGGCGGAGGCGGCTACGACCTGCGGGACGACGTCGCCGAGAAGATCGCCGAGCGCGGGATCTTCGCTTGCGTCGCCTGGCCCTCGGACTGGCGGGGGTTCATGAGCCGCTTCGGAGCCGCACGCGCCGATCTGATCACCGCCCGTTTCGAGTGGATGGCCAACCACGGTATCCGGATGATCCCCGGCACCGACGCCGGCGCGACGAACTCGAGCTTTGACGATTACGCCGGAGCGCTCCAGCTCTACGAACACCTCGGCTTCGACCGCGGTCACGTCATCGAGATGGCGACAACGACGAGCGCGGAAGCACTGGGCCTCGGCGGCACGACCGGCCAGCTGACGCCGGGGTTGTCGGCGGACCTGCTGGTCACGAGGGGAGACCCGCTCTCCCGCCTGGCCAACCTCGGGCAGCTACAGCTGGTCTTGTTCAGGGGGCGGCCCACTACGGCACTGGCGAAGTGACAGACTCGAGCGTGGAAGGTCTCGACGGGAAGGAAGCGCCATGCCGGTGAGGGCGGTCGTCCTCGACATCGGGGAAACCGTGCTCGACGACACGCGCGAGTGGAACGCCTGGGCGGACTGGATCGGCGTCGGCAGGCACACGTTCTCGACCGTTCTCGGGGCGGTCACCGCGTCCGGCCAGGACAACGTCGAGACGTTCCGGTACTTCAGGCCGGACTTCGACGTCGCCGCCGAGCGGCAGCGTCGCGAGGACGCCGGGAACGGCGAGCACATCGACGAGAGCGACCTCTACTCCGATGTCCGGCCCGCCCTCGCCAAGCTCCAGCAGAGCGGGCTCTGGGTCGGGCTCGCCGGCAACCAGACTGCCAAGGCCGCGAGCTTGCTCCGCAAGCTCGAGCTCCCGGTCGACGCGATCGCGACCTCGGCTGAGTGGGGCGTCGCCAAGCCGGATCTCGCCTTCTTCCGGCGCGTCGTCGAGCTGGCCGGCGTCACTCCCGACGAGCTGCTCTACGTCGGTGACCACCGCGACAACGACGTCGTCGCAGGTCACGCCGCCGGGCTCTGGACCGCGTTGATCCGCCGCGGCCCCTGGGGACACTTGTGGGCTGACGACCCAGCAGTACTGGCGAACGCCGACTGGGTCATCGACTCGCTGAACGAACTGCCCCGCCTGATCGCCAGAACTTGATCACGACACGTCAGCCCAGGCGGCGAACGTCGCCAGCTCATCGCTGACCGACCGCTGTCCGCGCAGCAGCGACCGCAGCGCCGCCTTGACTCGCGGGTGCTCCCGGGTGTGCAGCGGCGCGACGCGCTTGGCCAACTGGAGGGACGCGAAGGCGTCGTCGAGCCGCCCGACCTCGAGCTGCGCCGGAGCCAGGTCGATGTAGAAGTGCGATCGCCGCTCGGCCGGAAGCTCGCGAGGTGGGTGCCAGCCGGTACCGCGCTGAACCGCCGTTGGGCTGTCGCCGAGCTCCTGCGCAACAGCCACCTCGTGGATCCGGACCGAAGCGGGGCCGAAAGCCGTTCCGAGGTAGACGCCTTCAGGCGTGCCCTCGGCGGCTCGGTAGGCATCCGCGAGATGATCGCTGGCCTCTTCTGCTTTGCCAGCACGCGCGGAAACGACAGCAGCCCTCATCGCCAACGATCCGCGCGCGACCGCGCTGTCCACTGTGGATCGGGAAGCCGGTATCCGGTCGATGGCCCGGATGAGCGAGCGGTGCGCCGTTTCCAGGTCCTTCGCAGCGAAGAACATTTCAGTACGCACATAGGCGACTGCGGCGTCCAGGAATGGCCTGTCGACCTGTGATCCGGCCAGTCGCATGGCGGTGATGATCTGGCCCGACAGGTCGGTATAGCCGTACTTGAAAGCTAAGCCGTCAGCGGCTCGGTAAGCCAGGATGAGCAGCTCCGTTGTGTTACTGCGTTCCTGTTCACCGGTTGCCATGTGGCGCGCCCGCCCCAACTCCATCAGGAGATCAGGCAGCTCGACGACCAGTTGCGCGTAGCGCGCCTGAACACGCTGCTCCGTCACCTTGGCGACCGCGGTTTGCAGAACGTGCGCCGGACGAACAGGGCCGTCGTCCGGCTCGTCGCAGGCCAGCAGCGCCCGCCGCAGTGCCGGAATGCCGGCCCGCACTGCATCGTCCCTGAGCTGAGTCGTGCGCTGGGATCGGTTTTCACGCCGCAGCTCCGCCTGTTCCTGTTTCGCGGCCTCCCAAAGCCGTCGCAACTCGCTACCCGTGCGCAAGCCGCGGTCGAGCGCATCGACCAGTTCACGCGACGGCAGGTTTCGCCCCTCCCGCTCGGCCAGCGACACGTAGTTGCGCGTGTAGCCGATCCGCCGGGCCAGCTCGGACTGGCTCAGGTCCGCGGCCAATCGGAGGCGCCGGATCTCCCGCACGAGATGGTCGGCGGCTGACCGCCTCTCAGCCTGCTCGTCAGTCACGTCGTTCTCCGGTCCGTCGGCAGGGGGTAAATCGACGGGTTCGGCGTTTACCCCCTTCCCGCATCGTAGCTGGTCAGGGTCCCATGGTGATCGTTCCGACGTCACAATGCAGGAGGGAACCGGTGACCACAACCGCCATGCCGGTATCCGGCGAAGCACTACCTGATCTGAGGAACGCGGAAGGACGGGCCCGATGATGCCCGGAGCCTCCGACCGGCCGCTGACCATCGGAATCACGGGCCCGCACCTGACGGGCAAGAGCACGTTCATTTCCCGCCTGGCCCTGGAACTTCGGCGCAACGGATATCAGGTCGCCACCATCGCCGCGCTCGTGGAGCGGGCTCAACGGCTCGGGATACCGATCCTGCACAATCACTCCTGGGCATCGACGATGTGGTTCATCACCAGGGGCATCAGCGATGAGCTGGAGGCATGGGTCCATGCTGACGTCATCTTGGTGAACGGTGCTGTCCCCGACGCTCTGGCGTACTACCACGCGGCGCTGGAACACCGTGGCGAAGAGCCCCGCTCGACGGAGATCGCTCAGCTCGAGAGCCTGGTCCGGAGCCACAGTTCGAACTACAACCTGCTTTTCCGAACAACGCTCGAAACCAACGCGACCGACGGGGAAGCGGACGACGAGGATTTCCGGCGCCTCGCTGATCGCTGGGTGCGCCGGGTGGCCGAGAGCCTTGAGGTCACCAACGTTCCCGTGCCTTCATCGGACCACGACACCGCCCTCGAACTCGCCGTCAGCTATGTGATCGAGCACGGATAGCACGCAGACCGGCGGCGGAGTTGCTGCCCCCGACCGCAACTCCGCCGCCACCCCAAGCAAACAGACGCCAGGTCTCGACCGAAGCTATGCCCGGGGTGAACCACCATGGCACCGAACGAAGTCCAGTGGCCCTCCGACGCCGACTTGCTTCTCGCAGAAGACGCGGAGTATGTGCTTCTCTGCCGCGTGCTTGCCGGCCTACGTCGTCTGTCCTATTCGGAATCACCACCACGATCGACCGGAGCACCGATGTCCCGCGAAACCACCCGACTCGTCGACTCCCTGCGAACAGCGCAGGTCCGAATCAGCTTGCTTGTGCGGCAGCTACAGGACGGAACGGCGACAACGGACGAGCAGCGGCAGGTCGCCGACAAGCTCGAGGAGCTGTCGGAAATACTGCAGTCCCATGCCGCTGACATGGACGCGGGCATCGTGCAGGTTTCGCACGATCTTCTTCTCGCAGAACGGTACTCGGCATGACCGACACATCCTTGCGCTACCCAGGCTTCTACGTGGTCGGCCGCGCGATCCGGGAACATCGAATGGCTCGGAACATGAGCCTTCGGAAGCTGGCCCGCCTGATGGGCACCAACCCAAGTCTCCTTTCGAGTTGGGAGACAGGAGAACGACGCATTCCAGCAGTGCCGCTGGGCTGGGCACTCGGTCTGCTCGAAGTACCGCCCGCCGGATGCCATCTCCTCAGCCGACTTCACGCAGAATCCGAGCGTGCGAGCTACGTCGAAGGGAACGACTCCGGCGACATCAGCCTCCAGCGTGCGTACGACCGATACACCCTTCACACCTATGAATGGGCACCGAAGGTCGTCCCGGACCTCCTCCAGACGTTCGGCTACGCTCACGCGCTTCCGGGAGCGCGCACCAGGCCCGACGACGTCGACCAGGAGATCTTCGCGCGCCGCGTCCGACAGGTCGATCGAGATTCCCGACATCGGCACACCCTCCTGCTGGGCTCGGCCGCGTTGACCCTGGAAGGCATCCCGCCGGAGGTCGTGCAGGCGCAACTTCAGGAGATCACCAACTCACCGAACCGGTGGCGGGTGGACACCCGGATCGTCCCGGCCGACGCGGCCATCTCTCCGTCGATCGAGTCCTTCGTCATCTACGAGACCGCAGAGAAGGCCTTCACCGTCGTTCTGAGACACGAGCACTCGACGGTCTACCTGTCCGACCTGACGACAGTGAGGCGCTACAGGTCGACGTTCGATGCGCTCCAGCGGGTAGCTGTCGCCTATGACCCGGCGACCTCATGTTGAGCGTCACGGCCTGCCGGAGCGGCAGCCGCGAAGGCGTCCCAGAGCAAGTTGAGCGGGTGATCAGCGGCGTATCGCTGTCGTTCGCCTGCGCGAGCGAAGATTCCCGTGACGATTTCGAGCTCAGGTTCGTAGCCTGTGCCGAGCTGAATCTTGCGGAGGTTCACCCCGGGCAGCCGGCCTTCGATCGCTGCGTCGGCGACCCGCTCGGTCGTGAGCAGGCAGCCGAACATCAGCTTGCTGCTGAGCAGGTTGAGGCCGTAGTTGAGGGCGTCGATGTCGGCGACCACATGAAGCTTGCCGCGGTACTCCGGGCCGTACCAGCGGGTGAGGAAGTCGGCCAGGAGACCCGCGGTCGGCGCGAGCAGCGGCAGGTCGGCGAGGGCGGCGCGCGTCACCGGCCGGTCGGGGACCTCGCGGGTACTGAGGTTGGTCAGCAGGGCGACGCGTTCGCGGTGCCACTCGAGGAATTCGTGCGGCACGTCCGGACCGCGGTCGTGTTCGGCGGCGAACGAGCCGCACACGAGATCGACCTGCTCGGCGTCCAGCTTGGTCTTCAGGTCGCGGGTCCGGACGTGCTCGATCTTGAGCTGGATGCCTCGGCGTTCGAAGGTGTCGCGCAGCTGTGGCCAGACCTCGCCGAGGAATTCGACGGTGAATTCGGTGGTACCCACCGTGATGGTGGACCCGACCCGCCGGCGGGCGCCGTGGACGCGTTCGGTCCAGGCGCGCAGCGTGCTCGTGGCCAGCGCGACGACCTCGTCGCCGGAGCCGGTGAACAGGAAGTCCTTCCCGCGCCCCTGCTTCGCGACAAGCGCCTCACCCATCAGCCGAATCGCCGCATCGTTCAGCGTGTCGAGCTGCTTCTGCACGCTGGACTGCGACCGTTGTAGGACCCGGGCCGCGCGCTGCGCACTGCCGGTGGCGTGCACGACGGCCAGCGTCCGCAGCTGGTCGAGGCTCGTGTCAAGCAGCTCCGCGGGGAAGCTGAGCAGCTCGGCGACTTCCGAGTCCTTCACCAGCGTCTCCTCACTTGTTTTCCGCTCGGGTAGTTCCAGTTCTAGTTCGAGCAATGGTAACCAGAATGCTCGGAAATTTTCTTTCGAGCATTAAGAGTCTAATTGTTGTTCTAGCGAGCATTGAGTGGTCTACTCGTTTCACCGCCACCTGCTCGCCTGACCTGGAGGACCGAACGATGACCGTCCGTCCGATCGCCGTCGACGAGCAGGCCTCGAGCTGCTACTTCCGCACCACCGTCGATACCCCGTATCGCAAGGCGCTCGTCCAGATCACCGAGCGGTGCAACCTGCGCTGCGCGCACTGTTTCGTCTCCGCGACAAAGCGTGGCAAGGACATGCCGCTGACCGAAGTCGTGAAGAAGGTCGTCCCCCGGCTGGCCGACGCCCGGGTTCGGCGGGTGACGCTGACCGGCGGCGAACCGACCATCCACCCGGACTTCCTCGGCATCGTGCACGCCTTCCGCAACGCCGGGATCGACGTCGGCATCTGCACGAACGCCACCGAGCTCGACGACAGGCTCATCCAGCAGCTCGCCACGGCCGGAGTCCACGTCAACGTCTCGCTCGACGGGTTCGCCGCCGACTCCCACGGCTTGTTCCGCGGCGACCGCGCCTCGTTCGACGTCACCGTGGCGAACGTCCGCAAGCTCGCCGCGGCCGGCCTCCTGCAGGGGCTGCTGTGCACGCCGAACTCCTTGGCCTCCAACGAGGAGTACGTCCGCCTGTGCGCATTCGCCCGCGAGAACGGCGCCCGCTACGTCCTGCTCAACCCACTGGGCAGCATGGGCCGCGGCGTGAAGTCCCAGCGGAAGCTCGCGAAGGCCACCATGCACATGCAGGAGATCTTCGAGCTGACCGCCCCCTTCGACGGCCCCGACCTCGACATCGCCCACATCCGCTTCCCCAACACCGACCGCAAACCGCTCGCCGGCTGCGAAGCCGGAACGATCATCTACGTCTTCACCTCGGGCGAGGTCACCGTCTGCCCCTACCTCGTCTTCGCCGCCCGCACCCCGATCTCCCGCCACCCCGACACCGACTTCATCGTCGGCAACATCTTCACCGACCGCGACCTCGCCGCCCGCCTCGACAACTACCGCTTCCACGACCGGTTCCAAGTCGGCGCGAACCCGACGTGCACGTCGTGCAGCCTCGAGCCCCGGTGCGGCAAGGGATGCCCAGCAGCCGTTGTTGCCGCCGGCGGACGCATCGGCGACGTCGACGCCGAGCAGTGCCCCGTCACCGCCGACGCCCACCGGCTTCTGCCTCTGGACGTCGCATGAGCGCGCCGCGACTGCCCGGCAAGCTGGTGACCTTCGAAGGCCCCGGCGGCATCGGGAAGACCACGATCACCGCGCTGGTCGCCGAACTCCTCGAAGCAAACGGCGTCCCCGCGCACGCCACCATCCAGCCGTCCCGTACACCCCTCGGCGAGCTGGCCCGGCACGGCACCGACACCTACCGCGACATGGCCCTGGCCTGCCTGTGCGCGGCCGACCGCCATCACCAGCTCGCAACCGAAATCCTCCCGGCCCTCTCCGAGGGCAAGGTCGTGCTGTGCGACCGATACGTGGCATCGTCGCTGGTCCTGCAGGGAATTGATGACATCCCCCTCGATGTCGTCTGGGCGCTCAACCACGATGTGTACCGGCCCGACCTCGTCTGCACGCTCAGCGCGGCCCCAGCAGCCGTCGAACAACGCCTTCGCGCCCGCGGCGGGCACAGCCGCTTCGAGCGCACCGCAGGGAGCAGCTTCCGCGAAAGCTACGGCTACCTCGCGGCCACGACATTCCTGCGCGACCAGGGCTGGCCCGTCCAGGTGATCGAGTGCGGCGACGATCCCCGGACCACGGCTGGCACCATCGTCGACCTGATCAACCGCACCCTCACGGAGAGCCCGGCATGCCCCTGAACGTCCTCACCCTCAACGTCGGCAACCCCGCCGTCGAACGAGCCCGCCGCCAACGCGACTGGCTCGCCCGCCGCAACGAGGACGTCCTCGTGCTCACCGAAACCGGCTCCGGACCCGGCACCCAGCTGATCGCCGAGTCCTACCGCGACGCCGGCTGGTCGGTCACATTCCCCGAGCACCCCGACAAGGAACGCGGCGTCATGCTGCTCGCCAGGTTCGAGTGCACCGTGGACCCCATCAACGCGGCGATGTCCTACCTGCCCGCGCGGCTGGCCGGCATCGCGGTGGACACCGACGACGGCCCGCTGCGCATCCTCGGCGCCTACGTCCCCTCCCGCGACGCCACCGAAGTGAAGACGACCCGCAAGCGCGAATGGATCGAGGCCTTCCACCAGGCTTACGACGCCACCAGCGACCAAGCCGCGGTTCTCCTTCTTGGTGATCTCAACGTTCTTGAGCCCGGGCACGTGCCGCCGCATCCGGGGCAGTTCGCGCCGTTCGAGACCGCCCTCTACACCGCGCTGACCCACCGGCACGGCCTCACCGACCTCTTCCGCACCCTGCACCCGACCGCCGTCGAGCACAGCTGGGCCCGCCGCGCCGAACTCGGCTACCGCTACGACCACGCCCACGCCTCGATACGACTTCTCCCCCACCTCGCCGGCTGCTCGTACGTCCACGACACCCGTTCCGGGAAACCAGCGCTCACGGACCACTCGGGACTCGCCGTCCAGCTGACGCTCACCGCGACCGCGCCGCTGATAACGTCCGACCCGGCCGCGGACCACGAGGCAACGCTCTTCTGAATCTGGGTACTCGTGCCCGGCCGCCACGCCAGCCGCCGAGCACGAGGACCCACCGGATGACCGTCGCCAGCGAACCGGCCCTGCGGGTCGGTGCCCGCGTCCTGCTCCTCAACAACGCCGACGAGGTCCTGCTCATCCACGCCCGCGACCCCGACAATCCGGACCACCACTGGTGGGAGCAGCCCGGTGGCGGCCAGCATCCCGGCGAGAAGCTCGAGGACACCGCTCGGCGGGAGATCGCCGAGGAGACCGGCCTGGTCCTGGGCGAGATCGGCCGCAAGCTCTGGACCCGCGAAAGCCGCTTCACCTACCGCGGCCGCGACCATCACCGCCTCGACCACGTCTATCTCGCCCGCACCGACCACGACGCACCGCAGGTCGCCCTCCGGCACTCCGCCAACGAGCGCGTCGGTCTGATCGAGCGCCGCTGGTGGTCGGCCGCCGCGGTTTCGACGTGCCGCGACAAGCTGCTGCCCGCTGAGCTGCCGGGTCTCCTGCAGGCTCTCCTCGACGATCGCTTCCCGCTCACTCCCCTGGCTCTCATTGCCTGAACTCGGCAGCTCCGGCGTGCGCACACGGCGGACCAGCGCGGCGCATGGCGATTCGGGCCCGGAAGGATTGCGCCACCGGGCCGTCCGGCAGCGGAGCCGTCCCACCGATAGGACGGCGCCCGAGCCACCGCTGCCGCCACCAGCGTGCGACCGAAGCCTAGGCGCCGGTACTCGGCGGCAACGTGGACGTAGTCGAGGGTCGCCGTCCGGCACCTCCCGCACGGGCTCGCCGTCACCGCTCCTACCTCAGTGCCGTCCAGGTGGAGTGTGATCCGACCTGCCAGCGTTCCCGCGGTCGGTGGATGGGCGACTAGGACGAGCCCGCCGGTCCGCGCCGCGTCGGGCGGGTGCTGGACGGTGACGTCGAGCAGCGCCCACTCAGCGAGGCGCCGAGCCTGCGGCTCGCACGCTTCCTGACCGCGGCAGACCTCGCACAGCCAGCCGTGCAGCCGGTAGCGCTGGTTGAAGGGTGCGAGCTTGTCGTAGAGATCCAGGGTGAGCCAGTGCCCACGCAAGCACCCCTCGGTCTCCTTCGCCGCCGGTCGGATCGGAACCAACGCACCGAACTCGCCGCGCGCACCCGAGCGGACGGCTTCGCCGATCATCGAACGTCTCGCGCGGGTCCCGAGCCGCTTGAGTGCCGCTGCGACGTGCAGATCATCCGGCGACCCCGTGTAGCCCGCGGCCGGCAGATTTCTCGCCAGCCGCGACGGCACCGCCGGGGCCCGGAAGCTGCAGCGCGACGGTGCTCGGGCGGGTCGCGGCGCCCCGCCCGCGGCGGGTCGCGACGACGTCGCGGAACTCCAGGTGGCCGAAGCCGTCGTCGGTGAGACCGCGCCACCGGCGGTTCGACACGCTCAGCTGCAGGTCCGCGCCCGGCCACGGGCCGGCGGCGAGCAGGACCGCACCTCGGTTGCGGACGCGTCCGGCCAGCCGGCGCGCCAGCGGCGCCTGCATGCCACGGGCGATCGAGGGACCGAGAACGACCAGATCGAACCCGTCGATCAGCGCCGAGAGCACCGCGGCGACCTCGGCCCCGGCGTTGGGGATGAGGGCGAGCCGCTCCAGCTCGACGCCCAGCTCAGCGGCAGCTGCCGCGCCCACCTCGGGCATACCGGTGATCGCTGCCCACGATCCGGCTTGGGTCGCCTCGGCGAGCAGCGCCAGGACCAGTGCGGTCGAGCCGGAGACCGACACCGCTGTGCCGCGCCGCAGGCCCTCGGGCACCAGCTCGGCCAGCGCCGACGTCACCGGCAGCGACCCGACGGACGCCGACGGGTCCGGGCTCGGCTCGGCGAGCTGCGCGGCGGTGCCGACGCCGGGGATCGCCGCGAGCCCGGCCACCGCATCCGGCACCGCCACCACGCACCTCCAGCACCACGAACACGCACCGGAGACGCCCACGAGGGGGAGCCGCGAGCGAACCCGAACTAATCGAACACCTGTTCGGATACTGCGAGACAGCAAGAGCGCTGTCAAGTCGGGGCAGGCAATCTCACCCCGCCGCGACGCTGCCGCAGCGTAGGGCACTCATCCTCGTACCCGCTGTCACCGAGGAGGGTGTTGACCAGCGCAAACACAGCGGAATTGGGTCAGCCGGGTTACCGTCGAGCCAGCGATGATCCCTCGACCTCGGGAGGCTGGCCATGGCTGTACGTGCCGCCTCTCAGGTGCCCGGCTGGATCACGCCGATGCTGGCCAAGCCCGACGGCGGCCGGCTACGAGCCGGCCCGGAGTGGGCGTACGAGTACAAGCTGGACGGCTACCGGGCCTGCATGCAGATCGCCTCGGACGGCACCACAATGCTTACCAGCCGCAACGGCATCGACTTCACCCACGAGTTCGCCGACCTAGCTGGTATCCTCGCCCCTGCTCTCGACGGTCGGGCGGCGGTGCTCGACGGCGAGATCGTCGTCTACAACGAGGCTGGCCAGATCGACTTCGGGTTCCTGCAGGAACGCCGTGGCCGCTACCAGACCCACCGCAGCTCCCCGCGCCGCGACGAGCCATTCGACGACGTCCCGGTCCGGTTCCTCGCCTTCGACCTGCTGCAGCTCGGCACGAAGTCGTTGCTGCGCCAGCCCTACGAAGAACGCCGTGGCCTGCTGGCCGGCTTGGGGATGCCGGACCCGTACCGGATCTCCGTCGTCCGGCAATTCACTTTTACCGAGCTGGCCGCCGACCGTCGAACCCCGCAGGACCTGCTCGATCACGTCGCCGTCACCGGCCACGAAGGGCTCGTCGCCAAGCTCTTACGCGCCCCCTACGCGCCCGGCAAACGCCCGGACTATTGGTGCAAGCACGCCTTGATCCAGACCACCGAGGTGATCATCTGCGGGTGGCGGCCCGGGCAGAACCGGCTGTCGGGCAGCCTCGGCGGCCTGCTGCTCGGCGGTCACGACGCCGACACCGGGGACCTGGTCTACATCGGCGACGTCGGCACCGGCTTCAGCGAAGCCGAACGCGCTCGCCTGCTGGCTCAGCTTGAGGAGCTCGAGCAGCGCAAGCACCCCTTCGCGACCACACCGCCGCGGGAGGACACCGTACGCGCGCACTGGGTCAAGCCCGAGCTGGTCGGCGAGGTCGTCTACCGCCAGTTCACCCGCGGCGCCGGCCGGCTGCGCCACACCGCCTGGCGCGGCCTGCGCGACGACCGTGCACCCGGCGAGGTGCTCGCCCCGCGCGCCCGCGAACGCGTCGCCACCGAGACCACACCGGAACCCACCCGCCGGACAACCGCCGCGCGGAAGCGCTCGTCCACCGCCTCGGCGGCGACAGCACCGGACGCGCCGCCGACGTTGGGGAAGAAGATTCCCGTGCAGGCGGGGAAACGACGTCTCACCCTGTCCAATCTGGACAAGCCGCTGTACCCGGATGGGTTCACCAAGGGCGAGGTGATCAACTACTACTCGCGCATCGCTGACGTCTTGCTGCCGCACCTGGCGGGGCGGCCGGTGACGTTCATCCGGTTTCCCGACGGTGTCGGCGGGCAGCAGTTCTTCGAGAAGAACGTCCCCAACGGCGCCCCCGACTGGCTGCCCACGGTCCGGCTGCCCAGCACCGGCAGCCGCTCCGGCCGCGGTGACGGCGAGATCGAGTACGCCCTGCTCGACGAACTTGCCGCCCTGGTGTGGGCGGCGAACCTGGCCGCCCTCGAACTGCACGTCCCGCAATGGCGCGTCGACGCCGACGGTCACCGGCTGCCGCCGGATCTGCTGGTGTTCGACCTCGACCCCGGCCCCGGCACCGCGATCGTGCACTGCGCCCGGGTCGCCGAGCGACTGCGCGACGTCCTGTGCGACGACGGCCTGACCCCCTTCGCGAAGACCTCCGGCTCGAAGGGAATGCAGCTCTACGCCGCGATCGACACCAACGATCCGGCCGCGCCGTCCGCCTACGCCAAAAAGCTCGCGCAACGGCTGGCCCGGGAAACACCCGACTCGGTCACCGCCGTCATGGCGAAGAACCAGCGCACCAACCGCGTGTTCATCGACTGGTCGCAGAACAACCCCAGCAAAACCACCGTCGCCCCATACTCGCTCCGCGGCCGCGAGCACCCCACGGTATCGACTCCGCTGATGTGGGACGAGGTCGAAGCGTGCCGGCACACCGCCCAGCTGGTGTTCACCGCCGACGACGTCCTCGCCCGCATCAACGACCACGGCGACCTGCTAGACACCCTTCACGAAAAGCGCGTCGCTCTTCCCTGAAGGTCTGGAACACTCGGTGACGATGGCGGCGGCCTGCCGCAGTGACCGTGCGACCTGCCGCCCCGACGGCAGGGTGATCACCACGGCGGGCCGCCGCCTACCCCGGACATCGTCCGCATCCAGACGTGTCTCCTGAGGACCTACCCGCCCGCATCGGTCTCTCAACCACATTCACCGGAGAGCAGCGTTCCAGATTCGTTGCTAAGTCAAACTATTGCGGCACATAACTGTGTAACGGCTGGCCTCGCCGGGTACGCGGTCGCGAGATCGTGTTCACTCTGCGGAAGGAGACTGCTGCAGTGACCATCCGGTTCTTCGTCCGGGAGTTCCCGGCCATCCACCTCGCCATCGGTGTGATCGGGAACGTCATCTTCTTCGTCGGCAGCGTGCTGTTCATCTGGCCCACCACCGAAACGCTCGCGATCTGGCTGTTCATCATCGGCTCGTTCGGGATGATGCTCGGCGCCGTCGGCCAGGCCTTCTACACCTACGAACGCCACCGCCTCAACGGCGCACCCGGCGCCCGCCGGCAGGAGCGCTCCCGCGTACCCGGTTGAACCTGACACCGGCTGGGCAGTACCACCGTGCACCACGGTTGAAACTGCAGCCGCCACCGCACCCGTCCGGGCCCGCTCACCGGCAGTCCGGCCGCGCGGGAAGGCCGCACCGGCTTCCCGCGTCGACGAGGAGGCCTCATGCTCACCCCCACCGCCGCCGCCAGGCACGACGACCTCGACACCGGCCACGGCGCGCTCGCGCGGATCACCGTCACCACCACTTCCGAGTACGCCACCGTCGCCGTCACGGGTGAACTCGACCTGTCGGTCACGACGCAGCTGCACGAACGAGTGACCACCGAGCTGCGGTTGTCCCCCGCCGCGCTCATCCTCGACCTCACCGACGTCACGTTCTGTTCCTCCAGTGCACTGGCCGTCCTGCTCGACGCCGTCACTACCGCGCACGCCCGCGGGATCCCGTCCGCGATCATCGCCACCCATCGTGCGATCCTCCGGCCGGTCGAGCTGCTCCAGCTCGGCCGGATTCTGCCGATCCACCACGACCACGCCGAGGCCCACGCATGGCTGTCCCTGGTGGCGCGGCTGCGCGACCCCGCGCCGACCTCCTGAGCTGCATCGGCAGGTGTTTCAGCCGACGAGATCGGGTACACCACGCGCAGTACACGTCCGAGGAAGGAGCGCGCTGTGAAAGGCGACATCGAGACCTACCACGAGAACGGGCAGTGGAAGAACAAGGTGGAGGGCAGCAGCCGCGCCGCCAACACCGCCGGCACCAAGGACGAGGCCACCGCCAAGGGCCGTGACATGGCCAAGGAACGCGGCGTCGAGCACATCATCCGCAACATCGACGGCAAGATCGGCGAACGCAACACCTACCCGCGCAGCCGCGATCCCCGCAACATCCCCGGCTGATCCGCTTCAGGAGTCGTTCAGCAACCGGCTTCGTCCCAGGGGCACGCGACACGTGCCCAGACCAGCTTGCCGTCGTCGTGGTGGCTCACGCCCCACGCGGCGCTGAGCTGTTTGACCAATGCCAGACCACGGCCACCGCCGAGATCGGGGACACGGGTTCGCGGCTCGGCGGGTGTCGCGTCGGCGACCGCGACGGTCACCTCACAAGGGTCGTCGGCGTGGTGGACCCGCAGCTCGCGAGGCCCGCCAGCGTGCACATAGGCGTTCTCGAGCAGCTCGTTGACCACGATCAGAACGTCGACTCGGTGAGCTTCACCAAGCGTGTCGAGCCGGTCGTGCACCCACTGCCGCGCTTGGGACAAATCCGCCGGTTCGGTTCCGTTCAGGTCGAAGGTGTCCCATCCTGACCGGTCTGCGTTGTCCCAGGTCACTTGCACGTCGCGACTCCTTCCGCCACCGTGCCCCCAACACGAGTGCGGCCTCGTCCGACGGGGCTACCCTCAGCGCAGGCGCCTAATCGAACATGGTCGCGTTCGGTAATCGCCTGTCGCCGAGGTTGTGTTACCAGACCGAGGCGCTACCGACGTGAGTACGGAGTGCGGCGAGCACAACACGCTCCACCTCCGAATCGCCGAGTCCGCCCTCGGCGCGGCTGCCGGCGGACACGACGACGGTGGCGACATCGTGCAGCTTGACGTTGGTGTGCTGGGACACGACGACCAGCGCCTCGAACGCCTCCGCGGCGGTCCAGCGGCGCAGCAGCATCAGCATGCCTTTGGCTTGCTCGATCGACGGCTGGGTCGACAATGCCTCGCGCAACTGCTCGTTCTCGACCGCCGGATCAGCGCGCTCGCCGGATCTTCGGTAAAGATCGTGTTCCACATCCATATCCCAGCACACGCGGGTCAATGTCAGCCAACGACCGCGGGGGGAACGACACGAGATCGCGCGACCTCGGTATCGCGCGCATTTCCGCACCTACACAGGTCGCTCGCGCTCACCAGCGGTCCTGATACCGGCGGCATCGCGACGATCGGCCTCCGCGCCGGACCGGTGCGCCTCGGCCGTGCGCCGACGCTCAGGCGCTGCAGCATCCCCGCAGCGAGCGGCTTCTTCATACCGTTCTGCGACACGGTCGTGCGCCTGCGCCGAGCACAGCAACCCGCTCCGAAGGCGACCCCGCGCGAATTCCTCACACTGCTGGGCCTCGCCCAAGTCGACCTTCGCTTGCTCGCGCCACTCGATCGTGGAGGTCAAGTCCACCGACGGCCCCGCGGCGCGCGTTGTTTCGCAGGTCCCACAGCCACCGACGAAGATCGGCAGCACGTCGGGCGGCGTAGTACGCAGCATCCGCCGCAGCGGCACCGGGATGTTCCGAAGCGTCCACCCGAACAACGGTCTCACGTCCTCGCCCGCACCAGGTCACGACCTGGGCATCACCTGGTCGACGGCGGTGACGCTCCAGCGGCCTGGCCCGCACAGCGGGCATCAACCACGGATTGCCTCGGCCAGCGTGCCAAACACCGGCATGAGCTGGTTGACAGCAGTGAGGGAGATCGGCCGCGCCGCGACCGTTGTGGCCACCACTCGCACCGCGGTGCCTTGGCCGGCACGCCGCCGGATGTCGACCAAGGCACCGATCCCGGACGACGACAGGAAGGTCACTTCGGTCAGGTCGACGATCAGGACCGCGGCCTTTTGCGCCAAAGCCGCATCCATCGCGGGACGCAGCCGGGGCGCGCCCGCCAGGTCTATTTCGCCTCCGATCGACAGAACCAGAGTTCCGTCGACGCGTCGGCTTGACGCGAAGACGGCCGTACCTTCGACGCGAGGGCCGTCGGCTGCCGATTCGGAAAAGGTCACCCGCTCACTATGCCCTGCGCGACGGCAGGCAGTCGTATCCGAGGGAGGAATATCGCGACGACTTTCTGTACTCATCGTGTAGAGAACACAGCGGGCCGGTCCACGGTCTCGAATGCACGCTGCGACGTCACCAAATCCGCTGCGCACGGCGGCAGGAATCTCCGGTGACACGCCGACACCGGCGCGTCACCACTCCACATCCTGCACAACCGGTCGAACGGCCGCCGGGGCAGTCACTCCGGCCCCGGTCCGATACCCGGATCCTCGAGCGGTTCGGAAGCCCTGGTCGCCCGTGTGGCACCCGGCGACGACCAAGCCTTCGCCGACCTCTGCGACCGGCTGGCGGGTCCGATATTCGGGCACGGTCTGCGGCTCGCTGGCCTTGGTCGTTTGTCGCCACCAACCGTCGGCTGCACAGCACCAGTAAGGTCTGGGCAAGCGCTCACGAGGTCAGCCTCGGCCGGGAAAATCACGGACCACCGCCTTCCCGGAAGATCAGCCGGAAGGTAGTTCAGCAGGGTTCGATCAGCCACCTGTCGTCGCCATCGTCACGATCTTCGACCGCGATGACCTCGGGAGCCGCTGCCCAAACCAGTGCCTCATGCAGGGCAGCAATCAGCTTCTCGTCGTCGGCGAAAGTCGGGCGCTCCCCATTGGCAGCCATGTTTCGGTATCCGGCACGGTGCCGCGAAGGCGCGTCAGCATGATCCCGGCGTAGGCGAGCCGAAGCTGCCCGCGTCCTTCGCTCGCCAGCTGGCCGGCAGCCTCTTCTCCGACGCCGGACGTCAACGAGCTGTCGATAGTGACGCTGCGGTGCTCGGCTCGCATGAGGACCCGGCGTGGCAATTCGACCATCGATGGTGCGCTTCCTGTCCGCGAAGAACTAACGGTGTCGCCTCCTCCGCATGTGGAATCGTGACGCGGGCGGTGCCAGTTACCGGCATAGACACTTTTGTCGTAAGACACGGATATTTGCGGACCCGCGCGGCAGTCGGACGACCGATCGTTCTCCGGCCGAGCGGCTCTGGCCGACCGGGCCGTGTGGCCCTGGTTGCCGAACACCGCTGTGGCCGATAGTGCATGAGTCGGCCCGGGAGCCGCCCCCCTTTAGCTTCCCGGGCCGACGCCGCTGCTTGGGTCGGGCTCGAGTTCTTCGGCCACCATGGCCTCCAGCTGCCGACCGGCGCGCCGCAACGCGGTTGCTGCAGCGACGACAGTCGCGACGACAGCGGTGACCAGCAGACCGGCGAGCACGGACTGTGACCACGCCACCAGCACCGCCCCCATGACGGCGAAAGCCCACGGTGCAGCGCCCGGACGTCCGCATGCGCGTGTGAAGAGATCACTTCCAGCGGTGGACAAGATCATGCAATCACCTCGATCGAGCACAGTGTGCGGGATACCGCGCCGCTGCACCAGTCGCTGTCACCCAACCGACCGTTACACATCGTCACCACGCTGGCAGCGTGAGCAAGCGTTGAAGTTCCACGGAGCGTCAGCGGCCGGGTGCCGGGCTCCGGCAGTGGCGGGATCAGCCACCGTGACCGGTCGCCTTCGGACCGATGCCGGATGATGACCAGCACGATGTCGTTGTGACGAAGGGACACTCATGAGCGGGCGCGACGAGGTCGTCGAGGAGACCGTGGCTCGCCGCGTCGACGAGGTCACCACCGCGCTGGAGCGGCTGACGGGCAACCTGGAACAGGACGAGGACTTACCCGCGGTCTTGCTCCGGGTGTGTCAGCAGGTGGTGCGGGCGGTGCCGGACACCGGTATGGCCAGCGTCACGCTGCTGCGCGAGGACGTTCCCTACACCGCGACCGCGACCGGCGACCGGGCCCGCCGGATCGACCAGGCGCAGTACGACACCGACGAGGGGCCGTGCCTGGAGGCGGCCCGCACCGGCAAGACCCAGCGGGTCAAGGTGAGCGAGGCCGCGCAACGGTGGCCGCAGTTCGCCGCGGCGGCCGACGAGGCCGCCGTGACCAGTTATCTGGCCGCGCCGTTGTTCATCGACCAGACGTATCAGGGGTCGCTGAACCTCTACGGCACCGACAGCGACGGCTTCAGCCTGCTCGACGCGGCACTGTTGGAGCTCTTCACCACCGCGGCCGAGGCTGCGCTGCGCAGCGCCCGCCGCTTCGAGGCCGCCCAGGAGACCATCGGGCAGTTGCGCACCGCGTTGACCTCTCGTGCCGTGATCGACCAGGCCAAGGGCATGCT
Organism: Amycolatopsis sp. NPDC098790; assembly: GCF_044759945.1. Taxonomy (NCBI): domain Bacteria; kingdom Bacillati; phylum Actinomycetota; class Actinomycetes; order Pseudonocardiales; family Pseudonocardiaceae; genus Amycolatopsis; species Amycolatopsis sp. NPDC098790. The sequence goes on along the minus strand of NZ_JBIWAI010000008.1, from coordinate 403,132 downwards.
GATGGCTCTGCACCGCATCTCCGCCGAGGCCGCGTTCGAACTGCTGGTCACCCAGTCCCAGCAGCGGAACGTGAAGCTGCGGGAAGTCGCCCAGCAGTTCGTTGCCGGCATCCTCAACACCCCAGCTGACTCCTGAAGCGTGGTTCGGTGCCGCGTGCGAGCCGCTATCCTGACTGGGCTGAAAGGGGCAGCCAGGACGCAGATGTGTCCACGATCAGCTCGCCACCGGTGACGGTTCTTCGGAGTGGGAATGCGCAAATGAGCACGACTACGGAACCGCACGACCACGGCCTCGAACCGAACGGCCTGCCCGACCGTGCTTTCTCGGGTCCGAAACCACGCCGGATGTTGAACGCCATGGCCGGCGGGTAAGTCATCTGCACTCGGGGTGGGACTCGAGACCGTGCAGCGGCCAGCCGGGATGCCGGCGAGGGCATGACCCTCCCGAACGACGCCAGCGCCGGGCTCACCGCGCACTCGGCTTCGAACCCGCCGATCACCGGTCGGTGCGGTAGCGCACCGCCGAAATCATTCACGAGGCCGACATCGACGACGGACGCTACGACGTCCTCGATGCCCTGGCGTCGACGTCATCCTCCGAGGCCTACCACAGTGAGCTCCTCACCGAACCTGATCGGCTGGGCTGTTCGGGGGACATTGCCGATGGCGAAGGCGTATCGCGTAACTGGAGCGGCCGGGAATGCGACCTCGGACCGTGAACCGGTCGGAGAAGGCTAAGGGGTAACGAGCATGGCGCGCACCACGTGGTGGCGGGTGGGGTTGGTGGTGCTGCTGGTGGTGGTACTGGTGTCGTGGCTGGTGGGCTACGGCGTCCCGGATTGGATGCTGGCCAACCAGCATCCGGTACGCAATGTGCTGGAAGCCCTGAGTTGGCCCGCCAGCGTCCTCGCGTTCCTCTGGGTAGCCGTGCCGTCCGTCCTCAACTGGATGCGACGCTCGAACTCCGAGCGAACGCCTGCAGAAGAGGGCATGCCGGCGGCCATCGCGCTGAGATCGCACCACGGCTCGGGTGTCACCATCCAGGCGGGCCGGGACATCCGCGGCAAGACCGTCCTCACCAGCGTCCCGTCACCAGGAAGTGAGCCGGTGCCCGGCGAATCCGATGTCCTCCACCCGGAGGAGACGTCAGAACTGCGCTCGCACACCGGCTCCGGCGCGACGATCCAAGCGCGCCGGGACATCCGAGGCGGGATCAGGATGGGGACCTTCCTGAGCATCCCGATGCCCCGCTCGGTACGCAACCTGATCATCGTCGTGCTGGTGGCCGCGCTGGTCGGCGGTGCGGTCGCCGCCGTGGTGACGTGGGTCCTGCCGGAGTTCGCGCCCACGTACAAGACCGAGTTCCTGGTGGACCTGTCCGCAACCGGTGCCGACCCGTCGGCGGTGGCGGAGAGCCGGGACTCGCTGCGGAAGGCGATCGGGAACACCGGTGACGACGACGCCGTCGCGCTACGAACCTTCGGCGGCCAGTGCGGATCGGACGGCAACACCGACCAGGTGGTCGGGTTCGGGACGGGCCATCGCGACGACATCGGAACCGCGATCGGCGGTGCCGCGGTGAGCGGGGCGGCGACGCTGGTGCGGGGCCTGATCGGGGCGACCGAGGACTTCAGCGCGCCGTTCTCGCAGAATGCCAAGCAGGTCAACCGGATCGTCGTGGTCACGCGCAACGGGGCCGACGCCTGCGACGACGACACCGGCTACGTCCAGCGGGAAATCCGGGACCGGCTGGCCTCCTCGGGCTTGGCCGTCGAGTTCCGCTTCGTCGGATATCGCGTGGCCGACAAGGATCAGCCCGTCCTCGACCGGTTGGCGGAAAGCGCGTCCGCACCACCACCCGTGCTCACCCAGGATGCCGCGCAGCTGCAAGCAGCGCTCGACTGGATCACCAACGTCGAGCCAGTACTGCGCTCGGCGCACGACGTCGTCGACACGCTCAACCCGGTCGCCAAGCAGCTCAACGACGCGGCTCAGTCCGTCGTCGACGGCCGGCTGGACGTCGCCGAACGGGCGTTGGCCACGATCAAGCCCGCCACCGCGGACACCGAGTTCGCCAACCTCGCAAGCCGGGCGAAGACACCGGACGCCGTCGAGGTCAACAACCACGCCGTGAGCTTGCGGGACCGGCAGAAGAGTGCAGTGTCCGCCGTGCGGACACTGCTCGACCTCGCCAAAGCCGGCAAGCCGTTCGGTGCCGAGCTGGCGGCGTTCCGCCACGACGCCGACCTCTACAACAGCGAGGTCGACACCTTGAACAAGCTCTTGGCCCGCATGCGGGCCAGTGGTCCGGGAGGACACTGATGAAGCGGCGTACGGTCCTGATCCCGCTGGTGGCCCTGCTGGTCGTCGCGGCCTGCGCGGCGGTCTACTTCTTCGTCCTTTCGCGGCCGGCCTACCGGACGGTGGTGCTGGTCGACACGTCGGCGCCCGGCACCGGCCTCGCCCAGCTCGGGGCGGCCGTGCGGGCAGTCGCGGGCAACAGCGGCGACTCCGACGCGCTGAGCGTGCGCCGCTTCGGCGGCGAGTGCGGCAACCCCGGCGACACGTCCGAGGTAGCGGACAGCCCTGGTGGAGTCGCTCAGGCTGTAGGCGCGTTGTCGCCGTCGGGTAAGGCCACGATGGTCGACGGTGTCGTGGCGGCCATCGACAGCTTCAGCGGCCTGCTGACCCGCCGCGGCAGCGTCCGCAACCGGATCGTCGTCATCTCCACCTCGGGTGCCGACGCCTGCACGAACGACCCCGTCGGCGCCCGCAAGTCCATCGATGACCGCATCGCCAAGGCGGGACTGGATCTGGACATCAGGGTCGTCGGGTTCCAGGTCCCCGAGGACCGGAAGGCGACGCTGGCGAAGTTCGCGTCCAACGCCGCCTTCGCGGACAGTGCCGACGACCTCAAGGTCGTCCTCGACCGGCTCGTCGTCCCGAACTCACCCGACGCGGCTTCACTCAGCCTCAGCCCTCCGGCGCCGGAGCCGAGCTACGCGTTCCTGACCGCCAGCCGCCTCGAGGTCGTCCGCGGAACGACGGTGGTCGCACAGGCCGCCGGCGAGTTCACAAGCACATACACGCTGCACTACTCCGCGGACGGGCTCTTCGCGTTCGCCGTGACAGCGGCAGGCATCACCACCATCGACGTCAGGTCCGGTGCCACCAGGGTGGTGCCGTGCGGAAGCTGCCAGGACGCGGTCCCGGTGGGCAAGAGCACGGTCAGCTGGCTGGCCGGCAACGTCATGACCACCCTCGACCTCGCCGACGCGAGGGCCAAGCCCACTGCGGGCGTCACCCTCCTGCCCGACCGGAAGGTCGACGAAGCCAGTCAGGTCCTGCCGTTGCGGATCCTGGCCGGCAAGGACGGGAATATCCTCGTCTCCGCGCCCGACGGGGTATCCGCCTACGGCGGCGGCAACGAGAACCTGTATCTCGTGCGCACGGGTGGCAAGGTGACCCCGCTGGGCATCGCCGAAGGCAACGTCGCCATCTACGGGGCGACGTTCTCCCCGGACGGCCGCTCAGTGGCCTACGTCGCCGCGGGTCACGCGAGTGCCTGTCAAACCCGGGCGTCGGTCGTCCTGCTCGACCCCGCCACGGGCACGCAGAAGGACACCCCCAGCGTGGGCGACCCGAACGACGACGGGGCCGGCGTCAGTGACCTCTGGTACGACAAAGACGGCACCCTGAACATGGTCTACTCATCATGGCGATGCGACTCCAGCGGTGGCCCTCAGACCACGACCCTGCCCGAAAGCCACTGGCAGCTCAGGAACGCCAAATGGACGCAGCGAGAAACCGGCTCTGCCCGCCAAGTCGCTCCAGGCTTCCGCGCGATCCTGGGCAACCCCGACCCGACCACCTACACCCGGACGCTGTACTCCGAAGTCAACGGGACCCGCACAAAGATCTCGGACAACGTCATCGCCACCGCCGTGCCCGACTGACAGCTCAGATCCTGAGCGGCCGCGGGCTAGGCCAAGTCAACGTCGCCAACCGGCTCGATGTGATGCCGTCGAGCTTGCAGCGCCAGCTCGAACGCGCTCGGGCCCGCCACAACAGCCGCTCAACATGTCAGGGGTACGTCCTGTAATGCCAGCCCAGACGTCGACTACGTATTGAGCAATAACTGTATGAGCACGGCAAGCGCGTCCTGGTCCTTCAGTAGCACGTACCAGCTGAAGCACCATGCCGACTCGAGGAGCACACCGATGACTGCCGTGAAGATGATTAACCGTCGGAACCTCACGCCGCAACGCAGCATATTGTCGACAGTTGCGCCAAGTGAGGTCGGAGAAATCGCTCGTTCTTCTACGCAGTCGACGACCGGTCCAGTACAGTTGCACACGTGGCACCACTTCCTGATGGCAGTTAGAGGGTTGTAGTCACGTAAGGGGCGTCCGGGTGGTCAGAGACCCGGGCGCCCCGCTTGCTGTGGAGCGTACCGCTGCTTTCCCGTGTCAGCCTATGGTTTGACGTGTTCACGGCCAGAGTTTTGCTCAGTTTGGGGAAATACTGGTCTAGCCACTCATTCACAGCAGGCGTTCAGGTTGATCAAGGGCTGGCTCGACGGCGGGGGGGTTGTGTTGCCAGTGGCATTGTTGCACCATCCGCCGGATAAGTTACAAAAACCTTCACTTTCCCCTTCGCTGACTCAGCTGACCTGCGGAGACGGGCGCTGACCGATCGACGCGAGGGTCATGGTGGGCCACGCGGCGTTTCTTCGCCGCGGCAGAGTGCGACTTGGTGTAGCAATATGGGCAGGCAGTGAACACGCGAGAGTGCCCGGCAATATGATCTTCGTGCCCGTGAGCTGCGCCACTGGCTGGCTGCTCATTCCTCGCAACGGGTGATCAACTGGGCTTCGCGGTGTCCGCCTTCCGTCTCGGCTTTCGTAGCTGCGCACGGGAGGGATTTGGTCAGGCGCCGTCCGAGCTCGGCATCGGTGCCCTGTGGGAACCAGCGCGACGCCAGCTGTTCCGCAGACACATTGGCCAAGTCCACGGATATCTCGACCCGCTCCTCGATCACCTGGGTAGCGACGTCGACTCGTTGGTCGCAGTACGCCTCTATCCCTGGCGCCCGTCCGAACACATCGCCGTCGAACTCGAAGAGCTAGCGCTCAGCCAAGCGATCATGATCGTTTACTACGACGAAATGGCTCGGAAATCCGATCAAGCAGCGGAATGGCACCGACGTCGACCCTTGCGTAGGCGCCAGACACGGACTTGCAGCAGACCGGGCGCCTCACCAGCGTGGACAGCCAGCAGAGGGAGCCTGCGGCGACCAGCGGCGAACATCAAACAGCCGCAAGGAAACGTCGTAGACCAGGCCGCAGGTAGCGCGCCCAGCACCCCCCTTGAACTTGACGCCGTCGTACTGACCGCTCTTCTTCCGCGCTCACAACAAGCGACCGAGTCCTGCGAATTTTTTTCCCAAAATCGCACTAGGGCGCCTGACGCTTGCTCAACATTGAAGAATCAGGTTATTTACCTCCAGCTTTTCATCCGATCGAGGAGATACGGTTTGAGGCGTAACACCGTCCAAACTTTTCCCGACTTCGTCTCCGACCCTGACTAACAGCGAGACGAAAGGGATCGTCCGGTTTCTGTTTCGTGAGCATCGCTGTCACGGGGCAACCCCCGCCAACCTCGCGACGATGCCGACGAGAGGTGACTTCAGTGAGAGCAAGAATGTGGGCTGCCGCAGTTTCCGCGGCGGCCTTGACAGCGGCGATGTTCACGCCGTCAGCAGCGGCAGCGTCGGGAACGCCACCCAACGGGACGGCGCGCGTCACCATCACCACGCCCGCCGGGGTGCCCGCAAACATCACCCTGACCGGCAAGACCCAGCATGTCGTGGCCAAGCCGCCGGCCGGGACCGCCACGACCGTAAATCTGACGATGCCCACCGGGCTGTACCGGGTGGACCTCCCTCGGATCACCTTCGGCGGGACCGCCTACACGGCGCACCTGCTCATCCCCTTCACGGTGGTTCTCCCCGGGAAGACGACACCGTTGAAAGTCAGCTACACCGCCGAGCCCGGCGCGCACGACCTTCACGCCACTGCCATCAGCCAGTCAAGCGTGACATTGACCTGGGCCGCGCCGAAGGGCGCGAAGTTCGCGCTCCGGCGCACCGTGGGAACCAAACCCGCGACACACGTCTTCGACGGCGTCGACGTGCCCGTCACAGGCACGACGGTGACCGACACCAAGCTCAAGCCCGGCACCCAGTACTCCTACGCGCTGTTCACCCAGGTCAAAAACTGCTGGTACGGCCCCATTACCGTGAACGCAGGCACCGCACCGGCCGCCGGCTCCGACCAGGCGGCCTACATCGCTGCGCCCTCGACCCTGCTCGCCCAACCGGCGAACATCGCGTCGGCCACGACGACCGGCAACGGCGTCCACGTCGTCCTGCAGAACGAGGTCCCGGCGCCCCTTCTCGGAGCGGGCGTCGTCCTCCCGGTCTCGGCCGGCCTTCCAGGCGGGTTCCTCGGCGTGGTCACCGCGTTGTCCGGCGACGGCCACACCATCGACCTCCGGGCAGGCGGGCTCAGCGACGCGTTCGACTACTACGAGATCGCCATCGACGACTTCACCGCCTCCACGCCACCGCCCCCGGCGGCGCCGGCGGCCATCGCCAAGTCCCAGCGCGGCGGCGTCACGGCGAAAATCGCCGCCGCCCAGGCTGGCTGCGGAGGAAGCGCCTCGGAGAAGGTCTCGTACTCAGCCGGCGTTTCCGTCGCCGGCCACTTCAAGACCAAGGTCGACAAGTACAGCATCCTGGGCGCCGACATCCCAGTCGGCGCCTCGATCGACCTCGCCGTGGCGGCCACCGTCTCGGGCGCGGCCGCGATTGAGACGACCGCGAGCCTGAAGTGTTCGGTGTCGATCGGCGAGGTGTTCAAGATGCTGACGGTCTCCCCCGTTCCCATCGCGGTGTCCTTGAAGCCGGGCGCGGAGTTCGGGATCGAGGGCGCCCGCACGGTGTCGAATCTGGGCCTCACCGCCACCGCCGGTGTGCAGGTCGCCGGGTCGCTCAGCGTCAAGAACGGCGTGTCGTTCTCCGGCAACCCGATCGCCAGCGCGACCCCGCTGACGCCGCAGATCACCAAGAACGGCAGCGTCACGATGAAGGTCGGCGCGGAACTGCTCCTCGGACCCGGCATCGGTACCAAGGACGCGGCCGTGATCGCCGGCCTGGACGGCCAGCTCAATCCGCTCGAGGCCAGCCTCACCCCGTACTTCCCGGTCGGCGACGCCCGCTACAACGCGTGCGCCACCATCGAGGCCAAGGCGACGATCGGGCTGGACATGTCGTCGAAGGCGTGGATCGGCAACTGGGACGTCAGCAAGACCATCGTCCTGGACGCGCTGCACGGCACCCACCAGTACGGCGGATCGCCCTGGTACGTCCCGGGCGGCTGCAAGGACCTCGCTCCCCCGTCGTCTCCGGATACCCTCCTCGGGTCGGGCGTGACCAAGGTCGACGAGACGATCATCGGCGGCGCCGGCCAGTGGGGCCACGTTGACGGGTTCGCACCCGGCCAGAAGACGTGGGTGCTCAGCACCGGATCGATCAACGACGTCATCGGCACCCCCGACAAGTTCGCGAGCACGAGCCTCGGCACCCCGGGCGACGATCTGCTGAGCGGCCTGTCCGGACGTCCGACGTACGACGCGGCGACCTACCAGGTCAAAGTGGTACCGACGGGCACGACACTGCATGTGCGGTACGTGTTCGCCAGCGAGGAGTACCCCGAGTTCGTCGGCAGCGCGTACAACGACGTCATGGCGGTCTGGGTCAACGGCACCAACTGCGCCACCGTGCCCGGCACCAACGACCCCGTCTCGGTCAACACCGTCAACGACAAGACCAACAGCACCTACTACGTCGACAACTCCACCGGCGCTGCCGGCTACTCCACCAGCATGGACGGCCTCACGACGCCGCTGACCTGCTCGGTCCCGGTCACGCCAGGCCAGCCGGTCACGGTGAGGATCTCCGTCGCCGACAGCTCCGACGGCGTGCTCGACAGCGCCGTCGCGCTCGTCGACGGCGGCATCTGGACCGACTGACGCGTAAGACGAGCTGGCCGGCCGTCGCCGACTCGCGACGGCCGGCCAGAATTGCGCGTAGCCGGATGAGGATAGCGCCGACCCCTGATCGACGAAGCCGCGAAACCTGCACAGGACCGCCCATGCCGGACGCGACTGTGTGAACGACTACCCTCGCGCCGGGGCGTCCGGCGGCTACCGGACGCCCCGGGCTGAGGCCTAGGCCGCGGGCTGCCCACCAGGCACAGCGACTAACGGCCGGTTAGCGCGCAGCTCGTAGCGCTGATGGAAGTCCCGGTGCAGCGTGAAGTCCGTGACCCAGCAACCACACTCACCGCAGGTCTGTCCGGTGGGCACCGTCGGCTCAGGGGTCGTCCGCGTGACCGGCGCCGGTGTCGGCGACTGGCTGATGGACGTCTGCTTCACCGCGACCCAGCGGGACTTCCACATGGTCCCGATCTCCTCGGCCGGGATCCCGCAGACGGCGAGGAACGCCTCGACAGTCCGCCAGGTCGGAATGGCATCGCCCTTCAGCATCCGGTGGATCGTCGGCTTCGAGAGAATCGAGCCCTTGCCCATCTCGTAGTAGGAGGGCTGCCCGGCTTCGAGCCGGGCTTGGGCGAGCTGGCTTTGGAACGTCGGGAGATCCGGGATCTCGCGCTTTCGGTTCCGGAGGTTCATGGTTGGAGTTCCTTCGCAGGGAGGAGAGGCGGGCCTCGCCGCTGCCCGGTCGCTGAAGCTGGCGGTGCAGCGACGGGGCCCGCTGGTGGCGCTAGCCCGTGATGGGCTTCGGGAAGGTCGCCGGCAGGAACGGCCCGCCATCGCCGTTGTCGTCCATGCCGAAGAGTCGGCGGACGACTTCGATGCCGATGAAGGTCGCCGTGCCGGCGCCTGCCAGGGCGCCGTCGAGGCCGATGCCGTGGTCGAGCGCGAGGCCGAAGATCTCGGCGTCGAACACGAACACCAGCCCGGAGGCCGCGAAGGCCCTCCAGATGCGGTTCATGGTTATACCCCTTGCTGGGAGTAGGTTTTAGCCCGGGAAACTTGGGCTGCCTTGCGGAATCCGGCATAGGAGCCGGCGGGAGTTGATCTCCGTCCTCGTGTTCCCGTCCCCCTCTTTGCACCCGGCCGTCGGAAGCCAGGGGGCATCAAGGGGACCTTCCGCCGGTCATACTACCCACCTCGTCCCGCACAACGGGAGTTGGATCGAGGCCGCCACGGCGCCGATAAACGAAATGACACCAACCTGGAACGTCGAATCTAGCCAAGGACTTTAACTAAGGGGAGGCTTTGCTGCGTAAGCGCCTGCTTAGAATACTGCGGCAGCCTAGAAATTTGATCAGTCTATTGTGGATACTTCTCCCGGCGACCCGTCTGCCCTTAATCAAGTTGAGCCCTGAACAATCAAAGGTTTTATCGCCATCAAGCCCTCAAGACTTGCCACCGAAGACCCGAAAGACGACAGATAGTGGACAAAAGAGGGACACCTGAACTAAATGTGAACCGTATTCACACTTGATGCACAAAAGCCAACGATAGGAGGTTGGCGGAAATCGAGTCAGCCTGATCTTCAAAGACCCAGGACCATCACTTGGATAGTCTCAAACTCAAACTACCCGAAAGTAATAAGGAGATAGCGGGAACTGCGCGGGCACCCACAGCGTTACAGCATGTGGATCCAGTGACCGAAGGTCCGCCCGGAGCGCGCCGCCAAGGGCGAGGTGTCCCGCAGACGAGGAAGGTCCCCCCGTGTCCGACCACGAGGGGACCTCCGTATTCCCGCTACCTACTCCCAGCAAGAGGCAAGTACGGGAAATCTGTGAAGTTGGCAGCCAACGCGCCAAGCCGTGGGCAGCCATCAACGCTACCGCGCGACGCGACCACGTTGCAATGTCGTTGACCACCATCTGGAAAGGCGCCCAAGTTCACGAGGAGTCACCGGCAGTCACAGTCTAACCTGCCGTGCTGGCTCAAACCCGTCGGGTGACGTCACCGAATCGTGTTGACTGACTGCGGGGACTGGACGGCACGGCAAGAGTGCCTGCCGCGCCCCCGGGCAAGACTCCTGGCCTTGCTCCGCTACCGCGAGAATCGACGTTCAACGGCGCGGACTGCGCACAGCTTCCTCGACGGCGTCGACGCGAGTCACAACGTCGTATGAGCTGCGGTTTAGGCTGTAACCTGCGACGAGTGATCCCTGCAGAAGGCTGAGCAAGCTGCTGCTTAGTATGCCCGACAGGGCGAGAGTTTCTTGCAGTCGTCGCGGTGACGCGATGAGCTTTGAAGCAAGCCGGCCCTGTCGCGATGGCCAGCAACCGCCTGGTGTCACCCCCCCGCGACCGAGCGACGTCGATTGACGTCCAGGTCGACCATCCGCCAGGTATGGACTGCGCAGCGGATCGAACAGGAGTTCCCTTCGGACGACCCCTGGCGGCTGGCAGTACATGTTGCAGGCCATCACCGCGCAGGTAAAACAACGCGGAGAAGACCACCACAAGAGTCAAGAGACCTTCGCTTAGCAGCTGTTGCGCTCCGACACTTCGGCCCGCTTGAGCAGGATCTCCGCCGCACGAGGAGCGGCTCTGTCCCACCGCCCCGCCGCGGAGGGCGGCAGCAGCAAGCACCGAAACAAGGACGGCTATGCGGCGACAGTGACGTGAGACTCGATCGAGCACACGCGCGCGCCCACCCCGTCGATACAACGCCTGCACATTGCACCGGCTGCAACCACCCCCCAGATCATGGCCGCAGCGCGAGCGACCGCGCCATCCAGATCCAGCAGCCGCAATCCCCAGCAGCGTGCACGTCGCACAACCAGCGCCGTCGCACGAGGCGATCACCAGGCTGCGCATACCCCGGCCCTTCGACAGCACACGCAATTCCTGCACGAGTTCGCGCGACGTGGATATCACCTTGCTTGCTCCACCGGCGGCTGCAGCAATTTGGTCGGGCGCACCGAGACATGGCCGCGACGCGGCGCCGAAGGATCGAGGTCCTAGCAGCAGGCTCACGATATGCGACCTGTAGCACCTGCACAGCTTCCAGCCAGCCAGCCAGAATTCGGCAATGGCGAACCGGGCACGCTTTCGCTTCGCCAGCTGTTTCGCGCCCCCGCCGACCGCCGGATACACCGACTGAGGCTCGCCTGACAGGCCTCGACCGCCGCCGGCTCCGCAACCTGCCACCTGACGATGATCGGCAGGTGACTGCCCCCATTCACCCGACACGCTCGCAAGTGAGGTGCCCTGGTACCTGATCAGATAATCGTCGACCTTCTCAAGCTCGACGCAGACCGAGCCAAGCACTAGACCAGCACCGACGCCGCTACCTCTTGAGGCGCCGACGAAACTGATCACCTGATGCCCGAGTGAGACAACCGCCGAACTCGTGCCGAAATCAGCACGCGGCCATCCAGACAAACCAACACACGTGGTCAAGCGCAACCCTGCGCGATGCGGTCTACGCGTGCGATCCTTCGGCGGTACTTCGGATCCGTAGACGTTGCCGAGGTTTCCCGCGTGCATCGGACGATGGCTCGGCCTCACGCCATAGATACCCGCATCGGATCGATGAGCGGCGCAAGAGGCCAGCGCCGTCGCGATCGGCATATCCGCAAACAGCGATCCAGTGCACGCAAGGCACTGATCCGCCGAACAACGCCACACCACGCCGCTTAGCCGCATCTGCGACGAGAAGCTACCGCGACCTCCGCGCGAGCAATAACCATCACACAGCTCTTTGTCCGCGACACAGCACGAAGATGAAGCACTGTGGCCCGCCACAGAATTAATCACACTTTCATAGAAAAAAAAGTTGAGAGCCTTCCGCCCAAGGAGTCGACGACCGCCGGCCATCCTGGAGATACTTTTGGATCCATTAGCCAAGGGCCATTCAAGCTCTGCCATGCACCAGAGTTCGAGGCGCTGACACGCCGCAAGTTGGGCCCGCCGATCCAGACGCATTTCCGAAGACCACAACTTCTCGGCACACGAACCAAGGAGCACGATAACATCTTGGCGACTCATTTGACCGACACCAGAAGTTCTTGGAATTCGGCGTGACCACCTTCGAGTGCACAAGCAGCGGGAAGGCAAGTCCGCTGAACTGCATGCTTGCCCACAGTGATGGCGCTGCAAGTCGCGGCTGTCACCACGCACACGATGCTTGTGCTCACGATGAACTCCTCCTTCGGCTGGTCGTCGCGCCGGATTGAGCCACCGCGGATGTACTCGGCGTTGCCGCCTCACACCCGGCGGTGCTGAGTGCGACTATGCCTCCCACTGGAGGCGCGATGCAAGTTGACTGTCCCGATGAACCGTTTTGGATCGATTTTGACAGCGTTGTTGAACGATATGGAACGCCTCGCAAGTAGTCGATGATGCTCGATGCCCATGTGACACAACTGAGTTCCGATAAATTCCACACCAAGAACCCAACTGTCCAGTTTTTGTCCAGTGTCCTCGCTGGTCGACAGACGTCACGCGCGCGCTGACCGGTTCAGTCGCCCCTGAGCAGCTTTACCACCATCACCTGGGCAGGTCCAGCACCATGAGGGCGCGTACGCAGACCAGGCCACCGTGCTTCGCCTCACCGGCGCGGCTTTCGGTGTCGTGAATGGATTCGGATGCTCTGCCGCCGTCACGACCAGCACTGATATCACCGACGGCGATGTAGGTCGATCGCTTCGACCAGCGAAGTGCCGGTCCTGCACATCGGGTCCGGCACCACCTTCCCCGGTTCCGTGTAGTACTTGACTGCGTGCATGGTGCCGGCAGGCAGTATCTTGGCCGGGTGCGCGGTCAACTCCGGCACCTACCAGCCCCTGCACTGCACCGCCGACGAGGTTTGCGCAGCTACGAATACGTGTATCTTCACCGAACGTCAGCGAGACATGTTCGTTGCATAACCTACCTAAATTATTGCGCATACACGCTCGCGATCTTGAAGGCGCCGCTGAGCAACTGATCAGTACCTTAAATCTACCTTCAATAACGATCGGTCAGATAGCGGAGTCACACACCCGACAGCCACGATGACTATCACGTCACGGTAAGTTGATCGGAGCCGACAGGTGAACCAGCAGAGACAGACGTTCTGGGAGGAGGGTCTGCCTGACGCGTTCGATCCCGCCGAATTGACGCGCGTCGACGACGACCCGATCACCCTCGTGGCCGGCTCGACGTTTCTGCCGGCGACCATCGACGCAGACGGCAACGCAGCCACGGAAATCTTCTCACTCGAAGACGGAAGGTTAGCCTTACTTGCCTTCTCCTCCTTGGGCCGGTTAGTTTCCTGCATGGGCAAGGTCCAGCCATGGGTCGCGATTAAATCCGATTTTCCGGTCGAGCGGCTACAGATGATGGCGCGCGCCGACATCGTCCTCTGGGACACCGAACTCCCACCCGAACTCCGGCGCAGTGAAGGGTAAGTCATGAGCAGTGGCTTCCACGTCGACACCGGTGAACTAAGCGTGATTTCCGAAAGGATTCACGGCGCCGGCGACGTCCTCAACGAGCAGCGGAATCACCTCCCGCCGGGCCCGACCAACGCCGGCATCAGCACCGAGATACTCAGCGACGCTCTGCAGCGCGTCATCGCCGGCGCCTCGGGGCAGCTCGACGACCTCGCCGAGATGATCGGCGCACTCGGACACTCCCGCGCCTGGTACGAGAACGCCGACGCACAAGCCCGCGGGGACGTCCTGCAGACCATCACCGGCAAGAGCTCGCCACCCGGTCTCTACCCCACCCCCATCGATCCCGGCAGAGAGGTTCCGTGAAACAACCCACCGGTCTGCCCACCATCTCCGTGGCTTCGGGCGCCCACAGCATCAGCGTGATTGTCGACGGCGACCCCAGCCAGCTCCACGTCACCGCGACCTGGTTCTCGACCCTCGCCCACGCCGAAGCGACGCTTGCCGACGACCTGACCACCTCAGCCCGCCAAGCGGAGTCGAGCTGGCAGGGCGCCGCAGGCGAGATCTTCCACCACACGCTCACCCGCCAGCGCAACCACGCCGACCAACTCCACCACGTCGCAAACGACTACTCCACCGCGGTCCACGCCTTCGCCGACGAGATCACCGCAGTCAAGAACGCCATCGCCGAAGCAAAGGACCTCGCCCGCCGGACCGGCGCCCGCGTCACCGACACCGCCATCCAATTCCCCATCCTGCTGGCCGATCCTGCCCACAGCGGCCCCAGCGCCGCCGTCACGGCGCTCGTCTCCGCCGCGAGGCAGCGTGAACAGGCCGCCCACCACGCCCTGGCCGCAGCGCTGAAGGAACATCAGACGTTCCTCGACACGCTGTTCTCGAAGACGCGGCCCTACAGCGTGGGCAAGAGCATCTTCACCCTCTCCACCGGGACCAAGTCATATTTCGACGAGGTGGCGAACCGCACCCAGTCGATGCGCGCCGCTGCGTTTATCGCCGACAACTCCCATGGCGGTATGCGCTCGGCCGCCTACGACCACCTCTTCACCACAGCCCCCGCTGTCGCCGCCGACGACGCCACGCGAGCCGTGCGCGCACCCCTGACCTACGGCCTGGGCAACTACGTCAAACCCGCCAGCGCCGCTATGGGATCCCTGGCGGGTTCCGTGTCGGTCTCCAATGGCGCCCTCGTCGCAGTCGGGGTAGGCCTGGACGTCGCCTCCGGCACCCCACCGCTCAAGGCCGGCGTGAAAGGCGGCGCCAGCTTCGCCGCCAGCAGCCTGGCCATGGCCGGGCTCGTCGCTCTCGGCGTCGGCACCGGCCCCGTCGGGATCGCCGTGCTGATCGTCGCCGGGTCGATCGCCGGCGCCGGCACCGGCTACGCCATCGACCAGGTCTGGAAGTAGATGAGCACCAACCAAACCTCTGTCACGCCCCCGCCAGCCGACGGGAACGACCCTCAGCCCGCCGCGACTGATCCCGCCAAGCGCTCCATGCCCGAGACGGTCAAGGAGATCGCTCCGTTCGTGACGGTTCTAGGAGCCGCCCCAGCCGCCGTGACCTGCCTCAACTTTGCCCAAGCCCACAACATCTGGCCCTACAGCGACAACCCTGTCCAGGGCCTGCTCGTCGGCACCGGACTGGTCGTCGTCAGTTTGGTGACCACGATCTGGGCGATCGCGAAGAAGAAGCTCACAACCTGGCTGTTGCTGATCGGCGTCCTCACCGGATCCGTGGGCAGCATCCTGACCACCGTATCGATCTTCAACCTCAACAGGCCCTCGATATCGACTCCCGCACCTGGCCCGAGCGCAAGTACCGAGACGAGCTTGAAGATCCAGTCTCCTGAGGGAAATCAGCGGATGACCGGCCCTTTCGAACTGCAAGGCACGTTCCTGACCCCGCTCCGCCCGGGAGACACCTTGTGGGTGTTCGCCAACGACGGCGGCAATCCCGACGCCGACCGATCGAAGAAGTTCACCCTCCTGCGCGGCCTCTGCTCAGTAGACGTCGGCAACAACACGTTCAAGTGCCCCATCACGTTGGCGCAGGACAAGAAGACCGATCGGACTGTGACACTCACCGTGCTCAGCGTGACCGCCACCCAGGCCCGCAACTTTGTCCAAGACCTGTACTCCGGTGGACAGCTGGACCAGAACCGCACCGACTGCGCGAACGGCCGCTGTGCACTGGCGAACCGATCCGATCCGCGCGACAAGATCGGCTTGCCCGGCGGCGACGGCGTCACAGTGACCGACCACCGCACCGTCATCATCCCCAAACCCTGACAGTCCCAAAGGATAGGATAGATCACAATGTCTGACGCGGACCCGCTGAAGAATGAAAGCGGGAGCTCCAGCGAGAAGAAGTCCTCGGATCCCGTTGTATCGGCCGCTCGCATCACTCGCCTGGGAGCGATCATCGTCGCCGTACTGACACTGGCCGGAGGGATCATCGCAGCAGTAATAAACTCACTGAATCAGCCATCTAAATCGACAAACGAGTCGATCACACCAACTAGTGCGCCGCCAATTTCGGCCACCACACCTGGCACACAACCCACAATCAGCACTCCTGCCTCGTCGGGGGCATCAGCAAAGCTGATCACAACACCAACGCGTTATGCAACGGTTCCCCGTTGCATAACCGTCAAAGGTAGGGGCGCTCCTGCCAGTGGCGATACATGGCGCGTCGGCGTGCACACTTTTAATCCCGAAACATATTATTTACCTCGGGAGGCCCAGAAAATATCTGGCGAGAACGTCCAGTGGCTAGCCGCGCCAGTATATGTTGGAGCCGCAGGCGACTTCGACGCACCATTCGAAGTGGTTCTTTACAGAGTTCCTCCAGACAAGCAGGAGAAATACGCCAATCCGCAGTTCGTAGCCGCTAAGCATCTGCTTCGCGACTTGAAAGACGATGGCGTCTCGATCATCGACGCCGTCCCCGTCAAGCGTTTGGGCACCCCCGATACTTCCTGTTGAGGCCACAGGCTGCACGTGGTGGAGGAGACGAACCCGGCTGACGAGCGAGTGGATACCGCTGGCCCAGCTCCAGTTGGAGGACCAGGTACACGTCGGCCGCTTCCTGATCCGCCACGAAGACCTGGCCGCCAGACGCTTCGACCGAGCCCGGTTGCTAACCGTGCTCACGGAGTAGACGAGGCTCACGCAGGGAGCCGACGCCTCGATGGCGTTCTGCCTCCGCCGTCTGCTCCGCTTGGGGGCAGCCAGTACCGTTCACGATGAAGACCATCTTCTTGTCGATGGTCTCCAGCTCCGTGATCAGCTCGACCGCCAGCCGACGTCGGGTCTTGCCCACGACGTCCCGTGGCTTGATCGTCCCCACGAGCGCACGTGCTTCCGCCGCGGACAGAAACTTCTTTGCCCCGCCGGGAAACAGTTCCAGCAGCAGGCGATAAAGGCGGTTGACCGTCTGCGTCCTGGCGCGGCCGAGCTCGTCACGACGGTCGACGAGCATGGTCATCCCGACCAGCTCAGGATCGGCCTGGACACGGGTCAAGTTCGGGGCACGCAACGCGGCCAAGGCGACCGAGTGCGCGTCCACGGGATCGGTCTTGCGGCCGTTGCCGGTGGCGAACACCCGCACCTGCGCCGACAGCTTCGCCGGCACATCCAGCACCGTCTCACCGTCGTGGACCAACCGGTAGGCGATATGCCGGCCGACGCCGTTACAGCCCTCGACCGCCCACACCCGGTCACTGAACCGGCGCCCGGATGCCAGCATTTCGGCATATCCGACTCGGTCCGTGCCAAACTTTCCCGTCGTCAGTACGTCACCGACTTCGTTGATCACCTCGATCGTGGCCGAGCGTTTATGCGGGTCCATCCCGATAATCACTGGCATGCAACTCTCCTTGCCTCAACGCGACAATGTCAGCAAGGAGGGCACCGCTACTTCGAGCAGAACAGACCCCTTTCCAGCCACTCCTCGCACGGTGCTCGGCGAGACGCATGCCATGAGAGAGCCACACCAATAACACCGGCGGGCAGCCGACGTGAGAGAGCGACTCACCGAGCACCTGGACCAGAGTCTGGCCGGACCCCGGTCCTGCCGCCCAGTCTAAGTAGCCGACGAGCGGCGCCAAGCGGCAGCGAGCGACAAGCTAGCCGTGCAGAGAATCCGAACAGCAAGCTACCAGCAGCCCTTATTCGCCCCAGGCGATGCCGACCGATCAACACAGGAACTCCGACGTCCACTACGAAAGCGATCCGCAGCCTGATGCCGGAGGCGAACCACAATACATGCGAGTGCGATTCCCCTAGGTGGTCTTTTCATCGCCAAATATGACGCTGCCCCAAGTGGCGACACAGTTGCGGACGTTGAGGACATAGGGATGGCTGGCGCCCAGGACTCGAATGAGGTCAGGAACTAGTTGCCCAAGGGCAGCAACTGCCGCAGCTGGATCTCCGGCTTCACCGCGCCACATTTCAAGCCTGCTGCGGGCGACGAGAGTAAGACGATGCCCTGGACCCAGGATGCGCTTCAGATCAGGAAGCATTTGTTCAACAGCGGCCATCGCACCGGTTATATCTCCCTCCTCTCCGAGCGAGACAGCAAGGCTGTATCGAACGGCGAGCGTATCGAAATCCTCTGACCCCTTAACTCGAACAAATTCTGACGACAGTTCCTCCAAAATTTTCCTACCCGATAAGCCTTTTGCCCGCTTATTCCAGGTGGCAAGACTATGTTGAACAAGGAGCGGCCAGTGGTGATTAGTGCCCAGCACGCGCTGCAAGTCCGGAATTAGTTGTTCAAGTCTATGGACCGCATCGTCCGGGTCTCCAGCCTCACCGCACCAATGAGCTAGGTAGCCACGGGTCTCGAGCGTGAGAGTATGGTCGGCGCCGAGAACCCTCAGCGCGTCGACAAGCAGTTCCTCGAGTGCAGTTTTCGCGCTTGCCGGATCGCCGCCCGCACCACGCCAGATAGCAACGTCTTGACGAGCAGAAAAGGTGTCAGGGTGATTGGGGCCAAGGCGCGTGCTTGCTTGCCGGAGCAGTCGTTCCGAGGCAGCGACTGCCGATTCGAAAAGCTCGTCTCCACCGAGACTTCTCACCAGGAGAAAAAGCACGGGATGTCCGCGAGGTTGCCATAGGTGTTCTTCCACTGCGTCTTGGAGTGCGATAACGTTCGACCGAAGACTCTGAATTGTATCTTCATCGGTCTCAATGGAGGGCCACGCGGCTTTTATTGCATCTGCCGCAGCCCACGCAAGGTCCCTGCTGGTCTCACAAGAAATAGTGTCACGGACCGCGCGCTGAACTAGGGCGTGCGTGCGGACTACGCGGTGGGGTTGTCCAGGATCGAGAGTCACCAGGCTAAATCGCCGCAAATACTCCAGTCCGTCCCGGATTTCATCAGTGTCGATGTCACGATCAAGTCGAGCGGTCAAAAAGTTCTCAGCGGCACGAGTGGCGAAGACCGCTGCGGGAATGCCTGCGGGATCGAGCACCGACGCGAGCTCCAGCACCGCGCCGGCGAGACCTGCGGGATGGAGCTGATTGGCGGCGTCGATGGACAACGACCACGTCGCAGCTACCGTTCGCTCGTGCTCATCAGGCAACTCCCGGTCCTTCGGCAGCACCTCCCGCAACTTTGTGCGCTGGTCAGCCAACTTGACGCGGTAGTCCGCGCATGAGAGGAGTGGTTTGTCACCTAAGTAGGCGGCCGATTGCGCCAACGCAAGCGGCAGATACCCCAGGTCATCTGCAAGCCCGATGAGGTCTCTGTCCGCAGCATCAATGCTCGCGCGATCGGAGAGTTTCTCAGCAAGGTAAGCCACCGCCTCGACTGGCGTGAAGAGGCCGACCTCGATGATGCGGCGCCGATGACCTTGCAACGCAGCATCACGGCAGCGAGTCGTTACCACTACTTGACCATTGGCCGTGAGGGGTGGCCACAGCCCAGATAGGTCGGCCGGAGCTTGGAGATCGTCCAGCACAACCAACCAGGTTATGCTGGTTTCAGCGAGCCACTCCAACAACCGCCGCCACGTCCGCTCCGGATTGGCGGGATTCTGGCCGAGGAGGTCTGCCGCGACCTCAGCGTAAGCAGCAGTGATGGCATCGCGCGTGCGAGCGTCGATCCACATCAGTAGATCTACTCGTCCTTTCGCCCATTGAGTGTGGGAATAGTCGGCAGCCAGTTGGGTTTTGCCCACTCCGCCCAGCCCGGTCAGCACACTTACCGACCAGACATTGTTGCCAGTGCGCGCCGTTGAACCTTCTACCGGCGCGGTCTGGACTAAAACATCCGTCACGGCCCGACCCTGAAATGCGTCAGCACGCAGCGGCACCACACCGAACCTACGCCGTCCCGCGCTGGCCTCCAGACAGGCTGCGGAGACGCTCTGACGTCCCTCGAACTCGAACGGCTCTGTTACTTCGCCGGGACGCCGTTCAGGTGCTGCCGCTGCCTTCGAGAGGCGATCAGCAACGGGCAAGACCTGTCGATGCGGCCGATTCAGTGGCGAAGGCGCACGTTCGGGAAGTGCACGAATCGGCGGACCTTCTCGAGAGCTCGCTGGCCTCGCTGAGCGTTCAAGCCTACGAACCAGGTCCGCGTGCTGCTCTCGCCACCAATCCAGATCAATGAGCCGCTGCACCTCCTCGGTCGGCATCCCGGATCTAGTCGACTGCATCGCTCCCAGGCACTCCCGCACAACTGCGGACACCCGCTCAAGCGGTGGCACCTTGACCCACTTACCCCGCAACAAGTCACCCAGGGACGAGCTCGACATCCCCGAACGTTTAGCCAGCGCCTTGATCGACAGTCCGGCATGCAGCCGCAGCAGGTTCAAGTCACGAGCGAAAGCCCCTTGCAGCTCCCCCACAGCCCCTCCTCCCACCAGAAACCACCGACCTCCGGTTATCGAGCGAAGCTCCCACCAGGCATAACGCCGATGCAACCGAGAACGACCGAGAACGACCGAGAACGATACGCGCCAACGGCCCTGTGGCACACAGTAGTCATCGACAACATTCACCACGAACCGGGAGCAGTCATGCCTGGCACCAAGGATTCGAAGCACCATCGCGTCACTTACGCCGTTCTCGGAGGCGTCGTCTCCGGCGTTACGCGAACCTTCCTCACCTGGATCCTGCACCACCTCGACCTGTAATCACCCTCGGTGGGGTCGTCCGAGCAGGGGCGACCCCACCAATCGTCATGTCCGAACGTCCGCTTCTGCCGCAGAGCGTGCGTCTCGGCACGCCACGCTCTGCAGTTCAACGCGGGGACCGGCCACGCGATTGCCGTAGCTCGTCACTGTGGGCCCCGACTGCACAGCGGCGCTCGACTTTGATGCTGCGGGGTTGGCTCCAAGCCTGGGGTCAGTGATGACCGCACAGCTGTTCGAGCCGAATGCGGACGATCCTCTCACCAATTTCACTGGGGCACAGCTGGGGCAAAGCCCCTTCCAGAAGCGCACACAACCGCGCTGAAGTGCATCCAACTGCCCCAGATTGCCCCAGCCGACCTGCGGAATCAGGAACACCGCAGGTCAGACGGCCATGCACACCTCACTGGCAGTGAGGGGGTCAGGGGTTCGAGTCCCCTTAGCTCCACTCTTTCGAAGAACCCCCTTCGTTTCGGCCTTTCGGGCTGGGTGGAGGGGTTTCTGCGTTCCGGGTTCGATCATCGGTGATCGGCTTACAGCGTGATCTTGTGCTCCTGGTGGGGCGAAACTGGAGCACTGCCCCTGGCCCGACACGGCACCCGCCCGGTGTTCTCGCTGCTCGTCGGCTCGGTCGGCGGGTAACCCCCTCCGTGACGAAGAGGGGACAAACCGGCGCCACCCGCCCACTGTCGACCACACTCGGTGACGGCGTCGGCGGTAGTGGCGCCGCCGTGTGCCAGCGGCGCTCGAGATCGTCGAGCAGCCGCTGCTCGACCTCCGGGGCCACGTGGCAGTAGGTCTCGATGACCCGGTTGTCCAGGTGGTGCCCGAGCCGGCGGGCCTGCGCGATCTCTGGAGCGCCGCCCGCGATCAGCCAGGTCTTGTGGCTGTGCCGCAGCCCGTGGAAGGTCAACCCGGGCCGGACCGCCGCGCAGCCCGCCCTGGTCCCGGACACCTCGCTGCCGTCGGCTGCCGGGCGGAAGACGCGTCGCAGGAACGTCGAGCGCCACAGCCGCGTCCCGCTCGGCGTGGTGAACACGAACTCGTACCGGTGCCGCGCGAGATGCTCGCGTAGCAGCGCGACCAGGAACGGCGGCAACGCGATCGTCCGCGCCGAAGTCCGGGTCTTCGGCGGCCCCAGCCACCGCATCGACCCCGACTCGTGCAGCACACCCACCAGCGGATCGATTACGATCACGCCACGTCGGAGGTTGACATTGTCGCGACGGAGTCCGGCGAGTTCGCCCCAACGGCAGCCGGTCCAGGCCGCGGTGATGACCAGCAGCCGTGTAATCGGGCCGCCGAGCAGACCGGCCTGCTTAGCGATTCGTACCGCCTGCTCCGGCGTCGCCCAGATCCGCTCCGGCACTGCCCGTCGTGACCGCCTGACACGACGCCTCCGCCGGCCCACCGGATTGAACGGAATCAGCTGCTCGTCGGCGGCGTCGGTCAGCAGCATTGACAGCAGGTTCAGCTGCGAACTCACCGTCGACGGAGCGTACCCCGCTCGCTCCAGCTCCCGAGCCCACTCGGTCACCCCCAGCGCCGTAATCGCACCCAACGACGTGTCCCCGAACTTCGGGAGGATGTGACACCGCAGCCGGCTCTGATAGCTCTCGATCGTCCACGGCTCCAGCGACCGGAACCACCGCGCCACCCACTGGGCCACCGTGATCACACTATCCGCCGGATCGATCCCCACCCGCCGACGTCGATCCACCTCCAACCCGGACGCATAAGCCACAGCATCACGCCGCGGACCAAATTAAGGCACTGACCGAACGCCGGAACCTTGCCGTCGGTATCTCACGCGCTACGTCCTGTTGCCGCACTGCTCCACCCACGCCACAACGACCTTCACACCTGGATGAGACCAACGATGCGTTGGCCCCGACGGTAGAGTTCCCCGGCGCAGATGCCTCCAACGTCGCCCCGCAGCTGTAAGAAAGCATTTGGCCGACCATCGCCCGCGATGTCCAGTTCACGTACCGAAAGGTGTCTTAGTTCCCAAAGACGGGCGTAACCGGCCGCTCGATGGTCGGCGAAGGAACTCGCAGCCGCAGACCACCGATAAGAGCACTCTCGTGGCCGATGAGCGCGCTAGTGAAAACGAATTCTCCTGACGTTTAGTAAGGGCCGCGCATTCAAGTGATGTCGAACTTGGTTGCTGCTATAAGCGTCGACCACCGTCGCGACAATGAGCCAGCTGGTCCAGCATCTTGGGTGAGGAGGTAGATGCCCTGTGCCTGGCCGTCGGTTCGATCGCAGCATCCACGAACAGCACTCGCTCACACCGCGCACGCCCCGTGAGCGTCAAGGGCAGGACTTACTGGGGCGAATCTTAATGATGGATTCCGATGGGATGACCTGGTACGTCTCACGCGAGTGGATGATGACCGAGCCTCCCGAAACTCCGGTCAGGCCCCCGCAGTATTGCGCGTTCGTCGACTCGACGGTGACGGCGGGCTCCGTGCCGCTCTGCGCTGGCGCGAACCAGGCCAGCCCGGTCGCTGCGGCGACCAGAAACACTCCGAACAGGGAGGTCCGGCGGGCGACTACAATCTTCCGCCCGGCTTTGGTCGCCTCCTTGCGGGTCCAGGTTTCCAGGTCCTCGCCGGCGAGCAGACACGTGTCGCCAGGTGCACCCGATGCCGCGCGGACTGCCGACAATGTAGCGACGACGAACATGAGGAGAGCCAGGGCGAACAGAGCCGCCACCAACTGGGCGAAGGGAGAGGAGAGGCTGTTCAGATTGTCGCGCCCCTTGATCACCAGGACGGCGCTGAATAGTCCAGTCAGGCCGGTCAGGCCGGCCCTCCAGGATTCCGCTTGCTTGCGCACCGCCTCCAACTGATGGAACCGAAGTTCCTGTGCGCGCCGCGCCCACAGCAACCGCTCTGTGCTCACGAAATTTTCACCCGCCAGTGAGCACCGCAGCCCTGGAATGGCTCGTCGGCTGGACGGTCCGCGTGGCCGTGGCCGCAGTCGCAGCAGACCGTCCGACCGTCGGCAGGTTCAGTGACCGGTTCCTTCTTTCGCCGGAACGCCTTGTAGCCGTTTCCGGTGCCGTAGTACCAGTTCGTTGTTGTTCTCCCGCCGCAGCCGGGGCAGATTCCGGTAACGTTGATCCCGTGCCCGCCAACTAAACGTTGAGTGCTGAATTCGGGTTGCAGCTCGTAGTCCTTGACCTGATAGGAGATCGCCCGGTGGTGTTCAATCGGAGTATCCTCAGTCAACGAAATCCTCCGTGTGGAGTTTGTATCCGAACAGCGGTGCATAGCGATGCAGGCGGTCCCGGATCATCGCTTCGGTCTCGTCGATTTCGCGGGCACTTGCGGCGATATGCTCATCGGTGATCGTCCCGGAGATCGCAGGTTCCTGG
Organism: Amycolatopsis sp. NPDC098790; assembly: GCF_044759945.1. NCBI lineage: Bacteria > Bacillati > Actinomycetota > Actinomycetes > Pseudonocardiales > Pseudonocardiaceae > Amycolatopsis > Amycolatopsis sp. NPDC098790. The sequence continues at coordinate 379,103 of NZ_JBIWAI010000008.1, read as the reverse complement.
CCGTCCAGATGCTGCGTGAGGATCAGAAGATCCTGCCAGGTAACGATGTCCGCGAAACACGCAGCTGGGTCGTAGGTCCACGACACCCCGATCGGCTCGAACGCGGCGAAGCGAGCGTGCGCTTCGGCCAGCGGCCAGCCCAGCCGCCCCGCGGTCTGCACAAGCCACAGCGGCGTCACAGTGTCGACATAGGAGCGTCTTCCCAGCTCGTCCACCGAGGACAGCATCGCGAGGTCGTACCGGTCCGCAGGCCTTCCAGGCAGCGACTTCCGGGCGACCGCATCGATCACGGGAAGGGGGGCACCGAGGGCACAATAGGGTTCCAAACGTTCGAGCAGGGCTGAGATCGGTTGTCTTGCGATTGTCGCAGCCCGAACTATGTCACCGGGGCGCAACGACCACTTCACCTCGAAGTTTCCCTTCTGATCGAGAAGAAGATTGTAGCGAGAACCTAACAACGCGACGCATTCCTCAGATCTGGGCGCCAAGTCGGCTGCGTCGAACGCGGCCGGCGGCAGGGCCGTCAGATCGGCCGTGTCGGGGTAGATGGTTCTGAAATACTCGATGGACCTCGCGATGTCGTAGTCGAGATACCAAGCCAACTGGAGGATCTCCGGTACCGTGACCGGCCGACCCAGGTCGACGATATCGAGCAGACGTCGGCGACGACGTAACCGTTCCTCATAGTCGTGAAACTCACTGGCCCCAACCCCACGGATCAGCACCATAACAGCAAGCCACCCCGAAGCGATGACACGACGATGCGCGTACCAGTCGAATTGATACAGTTCGCCGTTTATGAGGGACCGCTCGTCTTCGTTCAGCGACTCGGGAGGCGAACCGCTATCGGGCAGGCGAATCATTCCGGTATCGGCGAGACCGCGCAGGTTGGAGAAGACACTCTGGACAGTCTCGCCGAGTTTGCCAGCGATCTGAACGAGGTGCAGCCAAGAGAGCTCGAAACCCTGCGTTTCCGCAAACCGCAGCGCCTCTTGTTCAGGAGGGGTCGGATCCTCGGGGTACGACTGCCTGTCAGCGACCTCGTATCCGAGCGCGGTGAAGCGGTCCAAGAACTTGAGCACGTAGCCTACCGATTGGCCGAGCTTCGAACTCGCCCGCAGTACGTGAGCAGGGGAAATGGTAGAGCACACCCAGGGAGAGCTGAAGAAGAAGTCCTGGGTGAACAGCTCCACTTCTCCACCGGTGAAGACATGATCGCCCAACTCGCCGAGGCGGTCGAACAGGGGGTAGGTACGATCGGAAGGGATGAAGGCGACTACCCGCCTGACCACTTCGCCGAGCGGGACCCGAAGCTCGGCCGACGCCCTCGCCAGGCTGCAGCCCACGGCCAGCCCATCCTCGTTGGTCGGCACAAGAGCGGCAACCGCATCGAGCAGAGCCCGCTCCTCGGTGGATTCCGGTAGAACCTCGTCCTTGTCCATGAAACGGTAATCGATCGAGGGGATGTCGCGCGCGGCGGAAAGATCGATCCCCGTGATCGCGTAGCGGCGGAGACGCTTGATCCGTTCCGCGGGTGACTCGTCCTTGTCCGCCGCCGCCTCGAGGATTTCGGCGAGCGATGGACGTCCGAACTGGCCCGTACGCCGGTAGTAGCGGCCGGACGAGTAAATGGTTCCCAGCACGTTGGCATCCATGGGGCTAACGACGGGAAAGCCTGCGATTGTCGCCGGTTCGGCCACGTGCTCCGAACCGGCGAAGGCAGGGCCACCCCTCCACGCGCCGACACGCCAGGCCGATATCCACCAGTCCCTCGTACCGCCGCGCCAGGGGATCATCTCGCCGGTGAACAGTTCACGGTCGATCGGTAAGCAACCGACCTGACCCAAGGGTGCGCTGGTACGCCCCCAGACTCCCTGCACGGACACGTCGTGGTTCTGGGCGACCAAGAAGGTGAATACGTCCTCGGCGATCGCCGGAGTTCTTTCCGACACGTCCCACAGCCAGGGCAGGGTCAGCCCGGCCCACTGCTGCAGAGCAGGCAGCGACTCGAGGATCTGGTGCCTGATCCAGTCCTTGTCCCACTGCCGTAGCCGATTTCGGTCGACGGTAAACTGAGGTCGGTGCGGCCCGCGGAGGTTGACGATGAGGCCGTGGCTTTCCTCGTTCGTACGGACACCGTCGGCGGCGAAGCCGCCCTCTCCGGGGACCCACCAGAGGTCGTCGCCATGTTTGAGCGGTTCCACGATTGCATCGGGGAACCGCAGCAACTCGGGTTGCCAAGTCTCACGTGATCCGTTGGCCTCAGCCACGTCGACCGTGTACTCGGCGATCCAGAGCAAGCGTCGCAGGGTACGCAGGACAGACAGCGAGTCTTCGCCGGTCAAGTACAACCGGATCCGAGTCCCGCCAGCCGGCATTTCGTTCGATTGGGTGATCTGGAACAGGCTGCCGCTGCTGGCGATGCGCACGCTGAACGCCTGAGAACCGACCACGTCGTCTTCGTTGACCGGACGGGTCGTGATGTGGATTTCCTCGGCGATCATGAAGTAGCTAAATACCCCCACGCCGAACTGGCTGTTGGGGATGAGCCGCAGCGGCGGATCGAGTTCCTGCCAGCGCATCTGTTCCGAGCGGAATCCCGACCGGTACACGAACCGTTCGCCCGCGTTGGCGAACGTGCTCATCATCGTGTCCTTACTCATCCCGACGCCGTTGTCGGTGCACTCGATGAACTCCCGTCCTTCGGCATCGGTGCCCTGCCAGAACGAAATCCGCCCCGACCAGTCCACAACAGAGCGGTCGAGTCTAGTGAGGTAACGCCTGCGGACATCGCGGTAACGGCACGCGTCCAGCGCGTTCTGGTACAGCTCGCGGATCGCCAGGTCGGGCTCGCCGTAGAGCTGACGCCCCATCAGCAGCTCGCGCACCTTGTCATCAGAGAGCCGAAATCGGAGCAGCGGAGTGTCGAACACCGGCAGCCCGTCCTGGGTCTCCGGCCGGAGACCCACGCAATTCGCTCCGGCGGGTAGCCGATCGATCAACTCTCCGGCAGGATCGAAAGCCGGGACGGTCTTGAGCACTACATCGGCGCGGTGCGCGAGGTCGGTGAACGCCGCATGCAAGGCGGGGTGATCACAGACCGCGTGCAGTTCGAGATCTGTGCCGTTGTGCTCCCAGTGAGCGTTGACGGTCGCTGCGTGCAGCGCGGACAGCTGGACCTCGGCGCCGATACCCAGATGGTCCACCACGACGGTCGACACACGGCGGGGATCGGCGGCCATCACACCACCCAGCCACAATGCGGCGGCCAGGGCGCGCATGCGTTGGTCGAACAGCCGTTGCCGTACCAGGTCCACGAGGCGGTGGTCGTCCGCTGAGGCGTCCACGCACTCGACGAGGGTGTGGATCGTCGAGCAGAGCTCGTTCTCGGTCAGTGACGCGGTGCCCCACCCGGCTGCCGCCCGGGCCAGCTGCCCGCACAGCTGATCGACACTCGGCTCGGTCCACAGCGACGGCCGGACCGCAAGCCATTGGTGCACCAGCCACATACCCAGCGCGTCTCTGGGCTCCGTCCGGTTGCGGCGGGCCAGTCCTTCCGCGCGGCGGCACACGTGCTCGTAGATGGCGTGGGTGGTCTCGAGGTCGCTTCTGGCACCGTCACGGAAGGTACGGGTGAAATCGGTGGGCGCGATGGTCGCGGCGAGCCGAATGCCGGCACTCAGCGCAGCCTCGCGGAGGAACGGCGCCGAGATCAGCGTCGTCAGCTCGACCGAGGTCAACTGGGCTTCTCGCGGGAGGCATTCGTCTACGGCGGCCAGTACCCGGACCGGATAGTCCTGCGCCGTCCAGGGATCGACGATCTGGGCGCGGGTGGTGAGGAACTCCTGCGCCTCCAGCCATTGTTTGGCGCATTGGTCAACGACACGAAGAACCACCTCCCGTGCTTGCCGTGGTGAGGCGTCTTCCTGAACGCAGCGTTTCCACATTGGGGTGTTCTCGATCGCCCGCCGCCAGGCCTCGCCTACCTGATCGCCCGCACAGATCACGAAATCTCCGGGCTTCGTTGCGCCATCGGAACGGTGTGCGATCACCAGTTCTGGTGTCTGTTCCAGCCCCTCGGTCCTGGCCGCTTTGCGCGTCATCCGCCGCATTACCTCGGCGTGTACCTCGGTGAGGGTGCGGGCGGAGTTGCGCCGATCCAGCACCTCCGCGAGCGCCTGGGTGAAATAGCTGCCGTCATCGCCGTGTTGACTGCGTTCCCCGGGCTTGCAGCTGTTGAACAGGACGAATGCGCCGTCCGATGGATACGTTAGCTCGCCGCCGCCGGGCAATCGGGCCAGTGAACTGGATTGATCATCGCGGCAGGCATCCACGGCGAAGATGACGAGACCTGCCCGACACTCGCCGAGGCGGCTGGGGATCAGCGAGACCAGGCTTTCCGGATCGGGCCCTTCGGAACCGGCGTAGGCATCCTGAGGAACCAGGTAACCCTTGCGATCGATCGTGACACCATGTCCGGAAAAGTACAGCAGCAGGGTGCCGCCGGGAGAGATGTCCCTGAAGGCTCTCATCGTGGCCGAACGGATCCGGTTTCCGGTGGGCTCCCGGCCCATTTTGTCGCCGACTCCGCAGTACTGGACCTCGTAGTTTGACTGGACCAATGCGTCCGCCATGCGGCTGATGTCGGCAGCCACGACATCATGCAGGGCTTCGAAAAGATCGTGATCACAGGAAGGGACCCCGATCAGCAGTGCGAGCCGATCCGTCAAGGCCGTCTCCCTAGCTTAAGTCGTCTATACGAACATCTGAAGCCGCCACGAGCAACTCATCACACACCGACGCCACCATGTCTCCATAACGGTCGCATCTCCACCGCGAGATGCAACACCCGACAAGCCACATACTCAGACCACGCCGCAGCGTCCACTCATGCTTCGACCCCAGCGTGATGGCTAGTCGCTTCAAGCCACCATGCTGTTACGCACACGATCACAAGCCATGACAGACAACTCTCATGACTGATAGTGCGGCCGGCGTCGGCGGATGCGGTCAGCGCAGACTGCGTCCGTCGTGATCGACATCGACGTGGATGAGGGGTGAAGGTGTGGGCACCGTCCGGATAGCGACGGAGTTTCTGAGCCCACTTCTCGCCGACGACTCGATTGCCGCCTGCCTCCAGAAACGTGCGGCCGGCACGTTCTCTTCAAGCAAGGCGACGGCCCAGCTTCCTCGGCGTGACTGCATCAAATCGGTGGCGGCTGCCAGGCCGGCGCCCTGACTCCACACAGCGCGAACTATGAAGAACGCGTGGGTGAACTTGCCGCGCTTTCGAAGCGGCGGGTCAGGCAGAGCATGCGAGCCGTCCGTCTGAGTAGATCAAATAGGCATCGTGGTCTGCGTCGGTGAAGAACCGCGCCAGTCACGGAAAGTCGGACAGCCCTTCAGGCCCGGTAGGTCTCCGTCAACTGCGACAAGTCGTGCCGTTCCAGCTGGCCCAACTTCTCAATCACTGGGCGCAGGCCCGCATCGGCCAACCGGAAGGTGACGTCGCCGGCCCGAAGTCCGTCGTTGCTATTCTACATGGTGCAACTTTGTCAGTTCGAAGCGGTGGGGAGCATGGGGCACCTGCAACGTACTCTTCTGCCGCAAGGCGTGCGTCCCGTCAGCCAGCGGCCGGGCTACACGGCAGCGGCCCGGCGTGGTCCTGCCGGGTTGAATCCAAGCCCAAGTCGCCTGCTGGCTGCGCCGGATGTTCGATACGGCCGCGACCATTCCTCTCAGTGATTTCACTGGGGCACAGCTGGGGCAAACCCCCTGGTACAACTGCACTAAACGACACACAGTTGCCAACAACCGCATTCAACCGCATCATTTGACTAGGCGATTCTCTATCGCCGCAGGTCAGGGTCATGATCGACCCTCACTGGCAGTGAGGGGGTCGGGGGTTCGAGTCCCCTTAGCTCCACAATGACGAAACACCGCCCACCGGATCCAAAAGATCCAGGTAGGGCGGTTTTTCGTTTGTACCGGATCTTGAGTCGGACCGTCGGCAGCCGAGTTGAGCGCCTTGACCTCACCTCCGGCCCAGCCGGCAGGGCTGAGCCGGCAAGGCGGCGAGTGGACGCTCGACCGTGCGCAGGGCCCGAGGCCGGCGCCGGGGTCACGACGTCACTGCGAGGCCCTCCGGTTCACTGCCGACCGGCACGGTTGCCACTACCGTGTTCGTTGCGATGTCGATCACCGACATCGATCCCGAAGCCGAGTTCGTGACGAAGACGTAGCTGCTGTCGGGGGCCGCCGCTACGCCTTCGGGTTCGTCCTGGACCTGGATCGTCACCGGGGGGTTGCGGCCCAGCAGGGACACCGTGTCGGAGCCTGCGTTGGCGACGTAGACCTGCCCGCGCGGGGTCACCCCGACCCCCATCGGCACCTCCCCGACCGGCTGCGTCGTCATCAACGACGGACCGGAGGCGCTGATGGCGTTGACGCTGTTCGCGCCGGTTGCCGCGACGTAGACGCGGTCGCCCGCCGGGCTGGTCGCGATTCCGGCCGGAAAGCGGCCCACGGGCAGCGTGGCCACGACCTGGTTCGACCCGGCGTCGATGACCGACACCGAGGCCGAGCCGTTGTTGGTCACGTACACCCGACGCCCGTCCGGGCTGGCGGCCGGGCTGTGCGGGAACCGGCCGACCGGGATCTGCCGCACCACGGTGTTCTTCGCGGTGTCGATCACGGATACGGTGTCGGCCCCGAAGTTCGTCACGTAGGCGTGCGAGCCGGCGACCGCGACGCCGAACGGGTGCAGGCCCACCGGAACCGTGGCCAGGGTGGAATACGTGCGGGCGTCGATCACCGAGACGGTGTCGGAGAGCTCGTTGGTGACGTACACGCGGTCCCCGCCGGGCGCCGCGCCCACGCCCACCGGCGACCGGCCCACCCGGACGGTGGCGACCACCTCCTGCATCCGGGTGTCGTACACGGTGACGTTGTCGGAACCGCTGTTCGCCACGAACACCTGCACCCGCGCGGGGTAGGCGTGCGCGTCCGGGCAGCCGGAAGCGAAGACGAGCAGCAGCGCCGCCAGCACTCCGCCGGCACGCCCGGTGCGGGGCCGCCGCCGGCGCGGAACTGTCGCCGCGTCATGGCCGAATGACATTGTTCTCTCCGGTTCAGCAGGCAACCGTGCCTTGTTCGAGAATGAAGGCTTTTCGGATCTCTTGATCGGACGCCTTCGGGGAAGCCGGTCGGCGAAGCGCTTGTGGCGCGCCGTTCCCGGCCGGGATCACGCTATCCGACGGCCGGGCGAAGCTGCCACCGGAACAAGATCATGATCGCCTTGACGAGTGAACACGGCGGCGGAAAGCTTTGATGGCCCGCATAAACCTTTTCAACCCGTCCGTGTGTCACCGAGGCCGAGGAAACGGTGTGCACCGCGATTTCAGGCGAATTTCCGGCGATTTCCCGCATTGCGTGATGCGCTGCCGCCGGACGGCCGTGAGCCCCGGCCGGTGGACGGCCGGGCCTGCCGACGCCGCTGCGACAATCCTGACGCGGGCGCTCGCTCGATCGAGTGACCAGGGCGTTGACGGCGGAACTGAGCGCGGCGGGCCTGGTCCGGGAAGTGTCGCAGACGGACCATCGCCACCAGGGCCGCCCGTCGCCCGTTGTGCGGCCGGAGACCCGGCGTTTCCACGTATTGGCGTTCGACGTCGCGGTGGACCGGCTGGTCGCCGCCCGGATCGGCCTCGGCGGTGTCGTCCTGGACCGCGAAGTCGCCGCCCGGCGCCGGTCCGGAGTCGATCTCGACCACGTGGTCACGACGCTCGCGGAGCTCGGCCGTCAGCTGACCGAGGCGGCGCCGCCGACGTCGGCTTGCGTGGGGCTGGGGGCCTCGTACTGCGGAATGATCCGTCCCGGCGACGGGACCGTCCGGTTCGGTTCCGACCTCGGCTGGGTCGACCAGGCGTTCGGCGCCGAACTGGCCCGCCGGCTGGGGCTGGGGCTGGGGCTGCGGGTGCCGGTGGGAAACGAGGCGCATCTCGGAGCGCTCGCGGAGCACCTTCGCGGGGCCGGCGTGGGGGTGCAGAACCTGGTCTACCTGCACGGCGACGTCGGCGTGGGTGGCGGGATCATCGTCGGCGGCACGGTGCTCGACGGCGACGCGGGGTACGGCTGCGAGCTGGGCCACATGGTCGTCAACCCGCACGGCGGGCGACCTTGTGGCTGCGGCTCCAGCGGGTGCCTGGAGGCGGAAGCCGGTGAACGGGCCCTGCTGGACGCCGCACACCGGCCGCCGGAGGTCTTCGGTCGCGACGCCGTGCGGGCGGTGGCCGACGACGCTGCCGCGGGCGATGCCGGCGCTCGCGACGCGCTCGACTACGTCGGGGATTGGGTGTACTACCGCGAGTACGTGGTCGCGTCGCGCGCAACGTGCTGCCGGTGGCGAAGGAAGAAGTGCGCTCGAGTGTGTCGGCTCTCGGGACGACGCCACCCTGATCGGCGCCGGCGAGCTGGGATTCGAGCGGCTGCTGCACGATCCGTTGCGCGAACTGCCGCGGGTTTCGCCGACCGCTCGGTGATCCGGACGCGGCGTGTCCTCCGTGTCGTCGATCAAACCTCTTCCCTCGCCAGCCGCTGGGCCGCACGCCCGATGGCCGTCTCGACCGCGGCCACCCGGTCGGCCAGGAGGCCCACCGCGCCGACCGCTCGGCTAAGCGGATCCTCGCCGTCTCCGCCCAATGCCTGTTCACGCAGGTATGCGGCTTTGACGTCGGCCCACCGCTCGGCCTGCGAAGGGGACAGCCTGCCCCGCAACTCGGCCAGCTTGAGGAGGTTGGCCTCGGCGCCCGAGGTCAGCGTCTGGGCCTCGCCTGCGTAGTGGTCGTCGATCAGGGCCTCGAGCTCCGTGTCGTTCATCGCCGGCACTATGCGCTCGGCGAGCTTGTTCATGTTGCGGTACGACCCCTGCAGCTGGAACGGCGGCTCGGTGCGCGAGGCGTCCGCCTGGGCCGCCGAGGCGATGTACGCCCGGTTGTTCGCCAGCACGGTTCGCTGCACCCGCAGGAGTTTCCGGAGCACCGACAGCACCTGCTCCAGCTCCGTGGCCGAGTACGCGTGCGAAAGCTGGTCGGCGCGCACGGAACCGTCGCCGCGGGCCATCCGGACCAGGACGTCCACATCGGACCGCTCCCGGGACACGAGTGGCGCCAGCACGGCGTTCGACGTCAGTGCGTTCTCGATGTAGCTCAGCGCGAACAGCTCTTCCTTGCCGGACAGCACGTCGCCGAGGTTCCAGACGTCCGCGCGGTTGGCGAGCATGTCCGGGATGCGGAACCGCTTGCCCTGCTCGGTGTACGGGTTGCCCGCCATGCACACCGCGAACCGCTTGCCGCGCAGGTCATATGTTCGTGTGCGACCCTCCCACACGCCCTCCATCCGCCGCTGCGCGTCGCACAGGGAGATGAACTTCTGCAGCAGTTCCGGGGACGTGTGCTGGATGTCGTCGAGGTACAGCAGCACGTTGTTGCCCTGCTCCAGCGCGAACGAGATCTTTTCGACCTCCTGCCGCGCGGTTGCGTTGGGCGCGTCGGCCGGGTCGACCGAGGTGACGTCGTGGCCGAGCGCCGGGCCGTTGACTTTCACGAAGACCAGCCCGAGGCGGCTGGCGACGTACTCCATCAGCGTCGTCTTGCCGTACCCCGGCGGCGAGATGAGCAGCAGCAGACCGGACTGGTCGGTGCGCTTGGCGTCGCCGGCCGCACCGAGCTGCTTGGCCAGGTTGTCGCCGATCAGCGGCAGGTAGACCTCGTCGAGCAGCCGGTTCCGCACGAAGGCGCTCATCACCTTCGGCTTGTACTCCTCCAACCGGAGCCGGTCGCGTTCGGCGGCCACGAGCTCGTTGCGCAGCCGCTGGTACGCGCGGAAACCCGGCACGCGGTCGCGGCGGAAGCGGTGCGTCCTGGCGAGCGTCTCGTCGAGCCGGACCGTCACCGATCGGCCGGTCAGCCGCGGGTGCGCGCCGAGCAGACCGTCCACAGTGGCCGTCAGCGTCGCCGACGAGTCGTACCGAGGCAGGTCGCACAGCTCGATCGCGACGGCTTCGGGCAGCTCGTCGGCCGGCAGCCCGGCTGCATCCACAAAGGACCTCAGCCACGCATCGGCGAGCTGGTAGCGGTCCGCCAGGTCGTCGAGGGAGCCCAGGTCTTCGGCGAAGCTACGCCGGTCGAGGCGGAACTTGTCCAGCACCGCCCGCGCGCCACCGCTGGTGACGAACCCCGGCTGGGCGACGGCGATCTCCTCGACCAAGTACTCCCCGGCGAACTCGGTGTCGAGCCCCAGCCCGCCGGTGAACGCCCTGATCGCGTCGCCCAGTTCCCGTGCCAGCTCGTCCAGCGCGGGAGCAGAACCGAACGCCTCCCGCACCCGCGCGAGCGAAGCGGCCCGCGTCGTCCAAGCAGCGCGCGCACGCTCGTCGGCGCCGAACGCCCAGAACAGCTGGGCCGCCGCCCGGGCCGCGGGCGGGTAGCGCAGCAGCCCGGCCGCGGACCGCAGCCGCAGCAGGGCCGCCAGGATCGCGGCGGCGTCGTGGTCGTGCACCCCGCGGGCGTACCCCTCGTCGTACCGCTCCCCAGCCACGCTCCGGACGACTTCCAGGAGGTCGGCTTCGACCAGCTCGGCCGCCGGCCGTTCGGCGAGGATCGACGTCGCGAGGTACTCGGCCCGGTAGACCTCCGGCGACTCCGAAACCAGCAGCTGGTCCCAGTACGGCCGCGTCGCCTCGAACGCGGCGTCACGCACCGCGGCCCGGTAGTCGGTGCCGGTGATCGCGAACTTCATCGAGCCGTCGTGCGGCACCAGCGTCAGGTCGATGTCCTGGGTGTTGACGGCGAAGGTGTTGCGGCCCAGGCGGATCGTCTCGCCGCCGTCGCCGTAGAGGTCGAGCCGGTCGCGCAGGGCCCGGCCGGCCTCCTGGCGGGCGGCCTTCACCCGGCCTTCCAGCTCCTCGGCCCGCACCTGGTCGCCGAGCGCCCGCAGGTCCTCGACGACGGTACGGAGCTTCGAGACCATCGGGTCGGCCGCGAAGTAGGTGTTGATCTCTTCCGCCGAGCCGAGCGAACCGACCCGGCGCGTCACGCTGCCGAGGATCCGGTCGGCGGAGGAAACCAGCCTGTCCGCCCGGCGCGCCCGTTCGTCCAGCAGGGCCTGTTTGCGCGAAGAAAACGCCTCGTAGACGTCGGTGCGCTTCTCGCCGAGCGAGGTCAGGAAGTCGTCGAACTCCCCGAACCGCGATTCGAGGTTCTCCAGCTGCAGCAGCAGCCGGCCCAGCTGCTCGTCGCAGCGCTCGGGCGTGTCCGCGACCGCGAGCCCGCCCGTGATGGCCTGCGCGAGCAGCGCGAACTCGGCCGCGAACTCCGCGCGGCCTTCGGTCTCCAGGAGTTCCTTGCGGCGCGCGTCGAGGGTGGCCCGCGCGCGGTTGACCGCGCCGATCACCTCGCCGACGCGCTCCAGGATCTTCGTCCGGACGACGGCGTCGGCGATGTCCAGCCCGCCCACGACGTCGGTCAGGACCTCCAGGCCGGCGGACTGCTCGTCGAGCCGCTCGGCGACCGAGCCGGCCTCGGCGACCGTCTTGATCGCACCCGCCGCGGCGATCAGCCCGTCCACTTCGGCGTGGTAGCCGGTGAACGCCTCCTCGCCCTGCAGGAACCGCACGGCCCGTTGCGCGGCCTCGGAAAACTCCGTGTCCAAACCGGTGATCAGCTCGTCCACGCGGGCGGTGTCGGCGTACCGCAGCTCCCGCACGGTGACCAGGCGCCCGCGCGCCCGGTGCATTTCGGCCAGGCGCAGCACCCACGCGTCCGCCGCGTTCAGCGCCTCACCCCGCACGCGCCGCACGAGCGACGCGGTGTCGGCCGCCGCGGTGTCGACGGCTTCGGCCGCCTGCGCGGTGAGCGAGGTGACCGTTTCGAACTCGTCCAGCACCTGCTCGGCGGTGACGCGGACGTCGGACAGCGGCGAGCGCAGGTCGCCCAGCTCCGTCTCGCCGAGCCAGTGGTAGTGGTCGAAAACCCGCGCGCAGGCGGCGATCAGCGCCTCGAACACCGCCGCCGACGGCGCCATTTCCCCGATCATCCTGGTGATCGACAGGCAGTCCGAAATCCCGCGGACGAGGTCGGGGTTCCCGACCCGCTCCAGTGGCCCGGTCCCGGCCGGCTGCGACGCGGCGTAGGTGTCGGACTGGAACGGCGTCCGCCACACCTGCATCGGGTGGACCCTGCTCGGTTCGTCGGACAACGCGCGGAAGAGGATCATCGTGCCGTCGTCGAACAGCGAGTACCCGTGGCACGGGATCGGGTTGGCGACCTCCTTGCGGATCACGTTGTACGGCAACAGGAGTGAACGCCCCTCGGCCCGCGCGTGGAAGACGTAGAGCACGTCCTCGCCGTTGGGCGAGCGGATCACGCGCTCGAACTCTAGACCGTCCACAGTGGTGTCGAACGTCTTGCTGACGCCGGTGTCGAGGTAGTAGCCGCCGGGGAAGATGATGCCGTGGTCCTCCGGGAGGCGCTGGCACGCCTGCCCGATGCCGTCGAGCCGCACGACGTCCTGGGTGCGCGTGTTGAACACCAGGTACCGGTACTCGGTTTCCTTGTACGGCAGCATGCGCAACAGGATCAGCGGGCCGATCCGGGCGTAGGCGACCTCCGCGTCGGCGAGGCTCTGCAGCGGCTCGTCCACCGGCTCGGCGTACACGCCGGCGCCGGTCTCGGTGTTGTTCTCGACCTTGACCGTCAGGTTGCCGCCGACGGTCTCGACGAACACCTCGTTCTCGATCGAGATGTGCGGGTGCCGGCCCAGGACGTGGTCCTCGCGGGTCGTCTCGACCCACTCGAAGTCGTGCGACGGCGGGAAGATGTGGTCCCGCTCGCCACGACTGTCCAAGTAGGACACCGTGCCGTCGGCCGCGACGGCCCAGCGCAGCACCCGGATGTCCTCGGTGCGCGGGCCGATCTGGAACACCGCGAGCAGCTTCCCGTCCAGCCGGCGCAGCTGCAGCAGCTTCGCCTGCCGGTAGTACCGGTACAGCTCGCCGAAGTCCCGCCCGAACTGCTCGTCCCGCAGCAGTTCGGGCAGCTCGTCGGCACTGACGTCGTCGAAGCGGAACGCGTCTTCGTCGCGGCTGAACCGCTGCAGTGAGAAGACGTCGTCGATCGCCGTCTCGGGCTTCAATCCGATGAAGACGTTGTAGCCGAACAACATCCGGCCGTCGACGGCGACGATGTCCCGGGGCACGCAGTTGTTGGCGGTGCGGATGCGTTCGGTGCCGACCAGCGCGAGCTGCGCGCTGCCGAACACCTCCAGCCGCCGCAGGTTCAGCTCGTCCGCGCGTTTCGCCAGCTCGGCGGCCTGGGCGGCCAGCCGGACGCGGAGCACGTCATAGGTGCCCGCGTCCAGCTCCGTTGCGGCCGCCGTCACTGCTTCGCGGCGACGACGGTGGCGACCGACGTCTCGGCGAGGCCGAGCTGCTGCGCCGTGGTCATCAGCTGACGGAGCTTGTCGCTGTCCGGCCCGCCGGCCTGCAGCTGCTTCGCCAGGAAGGCCGACAGCGTCAGGTTCTTCACGTCCTCGGTGCTCACCGCGCCGATCAGCTTGGCGAGGTCGTCGGTGAAGCTGGCCGAGCCGTCGAGGTACGGCCGGGCGAGTCCGGCGACGACGTCGGAGTGCTGCACGAAGCCGTCGACGCTCTTGCCGAGGCCGATCGAGCCGACGATCCGGTCGAAGAACGCGGTTTCCCCGCCGACGATGTCGATGTCCGCCTTCTCCAGGCCGGCGCTGAGCACGACCGCCTGCGCTTCGGCGACGTTCCGCTGCACGTCGAGCGCGGCCAGCCGGATCTCCTTCTCGGCGTCCAGCCGCAGCCGGTACTCCTCGTGCTCGCGGCTCGCGCTGTCGAGCGCGGCCAGCGCGGCGGCCTTCTCGGTCAACCCCTCGGCTTCACCCTTCAGCTTGTCGCGCAACGCTTCGGCGATCACGACGGCCTTCTCGCGCTCGACGATCGCCTCGGCGCGGCCGACCTTCTCCAGTGCGACGGCGTCGCGCTCCCGCACCTGCGCCGCGGCGAGCCCGGCGGCGGCCTCCTCGGCCTGGATGCCCTCGGCGAGCCGGATCTTGCCCCGCGTCTCCAGCTCGGCGGCCTGCTGGCGCGCCTCGGCGAGGGTCAGCTCCTCGCGGGCCTTGAACTTGGCGGCCTGCTCCGCGGCCTCGGCGGCCTTGATGCCCTTGACCAGGTTCTCCTGGGCTTCGGCCTCGGCGCGGATGACGACCGCCTCGCGGGTGCGCTGGGCCTCCTCGACCACGCGCAGCTTCTTGATGTTCTCTTCCTGCTCGGCGACGGTCTTCTCGACGGCGATCCGCTCGCGGATCACCTCGGCGATCGACCGCTTCTCGGTTTCGAGTTCCTTGTCCTTCGCGATCCGGGACAGCTCGGTCTCGCGCTCGCGGCCGATCACTTCGAGCAGGCGGTCCTTCTCGATCCGCTCGGACTCGATGGCGATGACGCGTTCGCGGTTCTTGCCGGCGACCTCGATCTCCCGCTGCTGGTTCTGCTGCTGGATGCCGAGCTGTTCGTCGGTGCGCAGCTGCGCGGCCTGGGACTTGAGCCGCTCCTCCGCCTGCACCTTCGCGATTTCGGCTTCTTCGCGCGCCCGCATGGTCTCGACTTCGCGGCGCTGCTTGATTTCCGCGTCGGCCTGGCGTCGTTCCAGCTCGAGGATCGCTTCACGCGCGTCCACGTTCTGGCGCGTGATCTCCTTTTCCTCGTGACGGCGGAACTCGTTGGTGCGCACGTGCTCGATCGCCGTCAGCTCGGTGATCTTGCGGATGCCCTGCGCGTCCAGGATGTTCGCCGCGTCGAGCGACGCCATCGGGGTCTGCTCGAGGTAGTCGATCGCCGCGTCTTCCAGGCTGTAACCGTTGAGGTCGGTGCCGATGACGCGGATGATCTGGTCGCGGAACTCGTTGCGCTTGGTGTAGAGGTCGACGAAGTCCAGTTGCTTGCCGACGGTCTTCAGCGCCTCGGAGAACTTGGCGTTGAACAGTTCTTGCAGGGTTCCCTGGTCGCTCGCGCGTTCGGTGCCGATCGCCTGCGCGACCTTCACCACGTCCTCGACGGTCTTGTTGACCCGGACGAAGAAGGAGATCCGGATGTCCGCGCGGATGTTGTCGCGGCAGATCAGGCCTTCCTGGCCGGTGCGTTCGATGTCGATCGTCTTCACCGAGATGTCCATGACCTCGGACTTGTGCAGCACGGGCAGCACGACCGCGCCGGTGAAGGTGACGTCGACCTTGCGCACCTTGGAGATGATCAGTGCCTTGCCCTGCGGCACCTTGCGGAACAGCCGGCTCACGACGAACAGCAGCACCAGGACGATCAGGACCACGACGGCGATCAACACGCCGGCCCCCAGGCCGATGGCATCCATTCCAGTTCAGTCCTTTTCTGCTTCGAGTTCCAGGGGGCTGACCCAGAAGAACTCACCCGCGGAGTCGTAGTCGTAGAGGACAACGCGGCTGCCCACGCCGAGGTTGCCTTCGCCCGCCAGTCGAATTTGGACGATCGCCGACGAGCCGTCGGCCGCGGCGGCTTCGGCCTGCCCGAAGTCCTCGGTGACGCTCGACGTCCGCACGACGGCGACCCGGCCGACGAAGTCCTGCCGCGTCGGTTCGGCCCCGGCGAAGACCCGGCGCAACGGCACGATGACCAGCCGGGTCCCGAGCGCCCCGCCGACGAGCGCGGCCAGGAGCACCACGAAGCCGAGCAGAACCCGCAGGGCCGCACCTTCGATGAGGACCGTGCCGACGAGGCTGAGGAACCAGCTGAAGGCGACGAGCAGCGACAGCGAGATGGACAGCGGGACGCCGCCGAAGAAGCCGATGTCGCCGTCTTCGACATCGAGGACGCCGAGCAGGGCCAGCCCCCAGTAGCCGATCACGACGACCAGCAGGAAGCTGAAGAGCACGGCAGGAAAAGCCAAAGCCGCGGACACGAACCCGCTCATCGTTTCCTTCCCCCAAGGACGGGCCCGGCAGCGCGAGGCCCTGGCCAGCGACTATATCCGGCGCGCGGGAGAGCGGGCGAACAATTCGGACACGAAGCGGTCACGCGCGAGTCCGCTTGAACGTGACACTTCGCTTGCGGGTGATCACGTCTCGTCAATGCATGCGATCCCCGCTCGCGTCGGCGATGCTGTGGGGGTGGAGTACGTGTCCAGAGTGCCGCGGCCGCCGCTGGACGGGCTGGTCGACGACCTCTACTACCTGGCGGGTTCGCCGCCGTACGCTCGGCTGGTGCTGCCGCCGGCGCCGGCCGCCTTGCTCATCTTCAACCTCGGGGCACCGTTTCGCATTCGCGCCGGCGCGGATCTCGAGACGGCCGAGTACGTCGACGGCTGTGTGATCACCATGCGCACCCGCGCGTTGGAGTTCGGCTACCCGCTTCCGACCCGGTCCGTCGGGGTGCACGTCAAGCCGTGGGGGCTTGCGCCGTTCCTGGCGATGCCCGCGGCCGAGCTGTGTGACCGGCCGGTCACCGTCGAGCAGGTTTGGGGCCGGCGCGCCAGTGCCGAGCTGCGAGACCGGCTCGCGACGGCCGGCGGACCGGAAGAGATGCTGACGCTGCTCGAGGACGAGCTGCTGCGGCGGCTGGGCGAGGCCGCCGGCCTCGGGCTGGTCCGCCACACGAGCGGCCTCATCGCCGCGGCGGGCGGGGCGGTCGCGATCGGCGACCTGAGCGCGGCGGCCGGTGTCAGCAGCACTCATCTGGCACAGCGGTTCAAGGAACTCGTCGGCGTCACGCCGAAGCGGCTGGCCCGCACCTACCGCTTCGCCGGCTCCGTCTTCGCGATCGACCCCGCCGGACCGGTCGACTGGGGCGGCCTCGCCGGTGGCGCCGGCTACTTCGACCAGGCCCACTTCGGCCATGAGTTCCGGGCGTTCACCGGGCTCACGCCGACCCGGTACGTCGAAGTCCGGCGACGGTTCCTGCGCGAACACCCCGGCCACGTCCTGGACGGCTGGTCGCTGCCCGCCGATTGATTTCTTACAAGAGCGACGGCGCACGGCAGGCTAATTTGGGCACTCCGAAGCAGAGGAGAGCGCAGTGGGCAAGGTCGTCATGTACAGCTCGGTGTCGGTGGACGGCTTCGTCGCGGACGAGAAAGATCAGCCGGGACCGCTGTTCGACTGGTTGTCCGGCGGTGACGTCCCGTTGGACGAGAGCGGCGCGCTGAAGGTGTCGCAGACGTCCTACGACTACACCCGGCCGTACTGGGACCGGATCGGGGCGACGATCGTCGGCCGCCACGTGTTCGACCTGACCGAAGGCTGGGAGGGGAAGCCGCCGGGCGGGGTCGACCACGTGGTCGTCGTGACGCACCGGCCGGCGCCCGAGGGCTGGGACCCCGAGGCGCCGTTCCACTTCGTCGACGGCGTCGAGGCAGCGGTGACCAAGGCGCGGGAGCTCGCGGGTGACCGCCTGGTCGAGGTCGCCGCCGGTGACGTCGGGGGCCAGGTGCTTGCCGCGGGGCTGGTCGACGAGGTGCGGATGGACGTCGTCCCCGTCGTGTTCGGGTCCGGTAAGCGTTATTTCGGGTCCGTCCAGGCGCAGCACCTGTTGGAGGATCCGGACGTCGTCGTCCAGGGCAACCGGGTGCTGCACGTGCGGTATCGGGTGCGCCGCTGACCGATGCTGCTTCGCCGCTAGGCTCGGGTTCCGCGGTTTTCTTGGAGGTGCTGTGGAGCGGCTGGTTCCCGACGTCACGGGGCTCGATCCGGCGCTGGCCCGGCGGTTGCTGACCACCGTCGCCTGCACCGATGCCGATGACATCCCCAAAGTCGAGCACGCCGGTGAGTGCCGGGACCACCTCGGGGGCCGCGTGCAGGTCATGCACAACGGCCTGCTCGTCGAAGAAGGCGGTTACTACGGGCCCTGGATGACCGAGGCCATCCGGGCCTTGCGCGGCCACCACGAACCGCAGGAAGAGCTCGTCTTCCACCGGGTCGTCGAACGGCTTGCCGCCGACGGCGGGGCGCCCGCCATGATCGAGTTCGGCAGCTTCTGGACCTACTACGGGCTCTGGTTCTGCCACTCCCTGCCCGGCGGGCACGTCGTCGCCGTGGAACCCGATCCCGCCTACCTCGAAGTCGGGCGGCGCAATGCCGCGCTCAACGGCTACACCGATCGCGTCCGGTTCGTGCACGCCGCCATCGGAGACACTCCCGGCGAACCCTTGGAGTTCGAAGCCGAAAGCGACGGCCGGACCCACACCGTCCGCCAGTACGACCTCGAATCGCTGATGTACGACGCCGAACTGCCCCGTGCGGACCTCGTCCTCGTCGACGTCCAGGGAGCCGAGACGATCCTGATCGACCGTGCCCGTGCGGTGTTCGACGCGGGCCGGGTGCGGTTCCTGATCGTCTCGACCCACCACCACTCCATCTCCGGTGATCCGCTCACCCACCAGAACGCGCTCCGGAACCTGCTCGACGCCGGCGCGCACGTCATCGCCGAGCACACCGTCGGGGAATCCGCCAGCGGTGACGGTCTCATCGCCGTCTCCTTCGATCCGCGCGACAAGGACTTCACCGTCCCCGTCAGCCACGGCCGGTATCGCGATTCCCTTTTCGGCGAACTCGAATACGACCTCGCCGCGCTGTCGGCGAAGCGCCGGGACTGACTACGACCAGTCGGCTCGGAAGCCGCCGATCCGCTGCTCCAGCAGTTCGGCCAGCCGCAGCGGGGTGCGGTCCTCGAACATCGGGCCGATCAGCTGCACGCCGACCGGCAGGCCCTCGGGAGAGCGGCCCGCCGGTACGGCCGTGGCGGGCAGGCCCGGCATCGTGGCCAGGCCGGCCCAGACCAGCTGGTCGAAGTACGGGTACTCCACCCCGTCGATGGCGATGGTGCGTTCCATCGGGTTGGGGTGGTGGTCGTGCGGGAACGCCGGGGTCGGGGTGATCGGGCACGCCACCGCGTCGAACTCGGTGAACAGCCGGCGCCAGGCTTGGCGGTGGAGTTCGCGGCCGTGGTTCGCCCGCAGCCAGTCGCTGTGGCTGAACGCCATCGCGTTCAGCCGGACGGCGTCCAGGCCGCTCGCCTGGGCCTGGAGCAGCTCCAGTGATTCGATGGGGAACCGCGCGATCGTGCCCGAGATCAGCAGCTGCATGTAGAGCGTCGCGGCTTCGGTCAGATCGGGCAGCAGCGAACTGTGCCGCTCGACTCGGGCGCCGCCCTCGGCGAGCGCCGCGGCCACCCGGTTCACCCCTGCCCGCACCGCGGCTCCGGTCGGGATGAGCGGGTGGTCTTCGAGGACCAGGACGCGGAAGCCGGCGAGCCGGTCGTGGCGGGCGGGCGGCAGCGCCAGCCGGTGCGCCACCCCGTGCGTCAGCGGGTCCGGTCCGGCCATCACGTCGAGCAGGAGCGTGAGATCCCTTGCGGTGCGCGCCATCGGGCCGACGACGGCGAGGTCGAGGTCGACCGGCAACGCCGGCTCGGACGGCGCGACCATGCCGCGGGTGGCCGCCAGCCCCAGGGTCGGCTTGTGCGCGTAGACGCCGCAGAAGTGCGCGGGCGTGCGCAGCGAGCCGGCGATGTCCGAACCGATGGACAGCGCGCCGAACCCGGACGCCAGGGCCGCCGCCGATCCGCCGGACGAGCCGCCCGACGTGCGGCCGTGGTCCCACGGGTTGTTCGTGGTGCCGTAGATCTCGTTGAAGCTCTGGATGTCCTGCAGTCCCAACGGGACGTTGGTCTTGCCGAGCACCACCGCGCCCGCCGCCTTGAGCCGCGACACCTGGACCGCGTCCGCGGCCGGCACGAAGTCCCGGTGCGGCGGCATGCCCCAGGTGGTGGGCAGCCCGGCGATGTCGTAGGACTCCTTGACCGTAACTGGAATACCGAGCAACGGCCGGTCCTCGCCACGCGCGCGGGCCTGGTCGGCGTCGCGTGCGGCGGCGCGGGCCCGGTCGAAGTCCGGCACGCAGATCGCGTTGATCGCCTTGTCTTCGCGCTCGATGCGGGCGATCGCCTCTTCGGTGAGTTCCTCCGATGTCACCTCGCCGGCACGCATTGCGGTGGCGAGTTCTTCAGCCGAGTGAAAGTTCCGATCCATGGTTCGGAAGCTAGCGACGTGTCGGGGAGGGCACGAAATTCCGGTTCGCGCAACGAGAAAGGCGGGCAGGCCGGGGGTCGCATCCACCGGGGTAGTCATGAAACGCCGCACCGCGCAATGGGATGGACGTCTCAATTCCAGCCGCGTGCCTGACGCCGCTGCTTCTGGGGCGGCGGTCGTGCCCGTCAGCGATCTCCCGCGTCGCGCTCGTCAGCACCGCGGGGCGGGTGGTGGCGGCGCCGCGTGCTGGTCGGTGTGGTGCGCCTGCAATCGGTCACGTGTCCGGCGCCGTCCGTGCGGTCGGTTCCGCCGCACGTCTCGAACGGTCACCCCTTGAGGCGCGGGAACAGGTTCTCCGAGTTGCCGCGGTCGATGGCCGCGCGCAGGTTGTCTTCCAGTGGGTAGCGCTCGTACGTCTTGTTCAAAAACGACACCGCCGGTGGTGGGGCGAACGGGAAGTCGCTGCCGTACGTGATGTGGTCCGGGGCCGCGACCTCCAAGAGGCTCGGCAGCGCCGCCGGGGAGGACGACAGCGCGATGTCGTAGTAGAACTGCCGCAGCACCGCCAGCTGCTTCGGCACCTGGTGCTTCTGGTCGAGCAGCGTCCACGCCTGCTGGGCCTTGTTCTTCGTGTTCATGATCGTGAGCAGGATGCGGTAGGAGATGTAGGGCACGAACCCGCCCGCGTGCGCGAGGACGAACTTGATCCCCGGGTACTTCGCCATGGCTCCCGACAGGATCAGGCTGATCGCCGTGCGGGTCGTGTCGAGGAGGAAGTCCGCCGTGAACGACGGGATGCCCGGCACGTCCGGGCCGGGCAGCTCGCCCGGGTGCACGAACACCACCACCTGCCGCTCGTGCAGGAACTCCAGCAGCGGCTCGAACTCCGGGTCGCCCAGGTAGCGGCCGTCGTTGTTGGCCAGCAACACGATTCCGTCCGCGTGCAGGACGTCCAGCGCGTGCTCGGCTTCGGCCAGCGCTCCCTCGACGTCGGGCAACGTGAGAGTGGCGAAGAAGCCGAACCGGTCGGGCCGGTCCGCGACGACCGATGCGGCGTACTCGTTGACGTGCCGGGCCCAGCGGCGGGCTTCCGGGCCGTCGCCGAACCAGACCCCGGGTGTGGACAGGGAAAGCACGCCGGTCCGGATGCCGTGGCCGTCCATGAACTTCACCGCCGCCGCGGCCGACCACTCAGGCAGGTCGACGCCGCCGGGGCGGAGTCCCTTGTCGTGCAGCCATTCCGCGTAGCGGGGCGGCACGATGTGCTGGTGGGTGTCGATGCGCTGAGCTCGGCTCATCGAAGGAGTCCTTTCGGGATCAGGCGGCGGCCGGCAGCCGCACGCTCTTGGCGGACAGGTAGCGGCGGCGGTCGGTGACCAGGATCGACACGAGCGTGCCGACCAGCAGCCACGCGGCGAGCTGCGTGACGCCGGTGGCCAGGCCGGTGCCGTCGGTGGCCGCGGCGCGCAGCGCCAGCACCGCGCCGTGGGTGGGCAGGTAGCCCGCGAGCGTGTACAGCGGTCCCGGGACCGTCGAGACGACCCCGGTTGCGCCCGCCAGGACCAGTACCGCCAACGACGCGATGCGGCCGGCGCGGCCGAAGATCGCCGTCGCCGCCTGGTTGAGCGCGACGAACGCCGACGCCGCCAGCAACGCGATCAGCAGGAACCCGACGGTGCCGGCGAAGCCGAGCTTCAGCACCGGGACGGCGATCGCGGTGATGGCCAGCGCCGCGAGCGCGGCCGCGGTCGCACCCGGGATGGCCGCGCGCAGGATGATCCGCCAGGTGGGTTCGCGCGCGGTGAGCACGGCGTCCGGGACGGCCCGCGTCACGATGTACGTCGCGAGCGCGAGCGCCCACAGCGCCAGCGCGGCGAACAGCGTCAGCCCCAGCGTGCCGACCGGCGTGCCGTCGGTCGTGGCCGTGCTGGGGTCCGCGGCGACGGTCTTGAGGTGCGCGCGCTCCGCGTCGGTGTAGCTGGGCACCTGGTCGCGGCCCTTGTCGAGCTGGGTGGCGAGCTGCTGGGCGCCGTCGTCGACCTTCTTGGCGCCGTCGTTCAGCTGCCCGGCACCAGAGGCGAGCTTCCGCGCGCCCGTATTCGCTTGCCGGACACCGCTGTCGAGCTGACGCGCGCCCTTCGCGGCCGACGCGATCCCGGCGGCGAGCTGACCCGACTTCGCGGCCAGCTGGGCGTTGCCGTCGGCGACCTTGCGGGCGCCGGTGGCGAGGGCCTGGATCGAGTCGCGGGCCTTGACGGCGTTGGCCCGGACGGCCGCCTTGGCGTTGTCGATCTTCCCCGCGTCGGTCGTGAACCGGTCCGCGGCCTGCCGCAGCTCGCCGCAGAAGGCCGCGGTGCCGGTGCACTCGTCGGCCAGCTGCCGGAACTGCTGAGCCGCGCCACCCGCCGACGGTAAGGCGTCGATCGCGGCGATGATCCGGTTGGCCAGCGGCACGACGACACCGGCGAGCTGCTCGTTGCCGTCGGCCACCTGGTCGGCGCCGGTGGCCAGCTGACGCGTCAACGCGGGCAGCTGCGCGGTGTCGCGTTCGGCTTGGGTGAGCCCGGAGGAGAGCTTGCCGGAACCGGCGGCGAGCTGGGCCGTCCCGTCCGCGAGCTGGTCGGCACCGGTGCTCAGCTGCCCGGCGGCGTCGGCCAGCTGCTCGGTGCCGTCCGCCAGCTGCCCGGCACCGTCCGCCGCCTGCCCGACCTGCTGGTGCAGGGTCGTGAACCCGACGTACACATTGTCCAAATAGGTCTCGACGACCTGCTGGTCCAACGTCCGTTGCGTGGCTTGGGCGATGTGGTCCGCCAAGCCGGGATCGCCGACCCCGGCGGCATCAGACGTCTGCACGCGCAGCTGGGCCTGCCGGGCTTCGAGGGGTTTGGCCGTCGCGCTGGAGGTCGCACGCGCCGAGAAGTCCGCCGGGATCGTGACCGTCGCCGCGTAGCTGCCGTCGGCCAGGCCGGCCGCGGCGTCGCCGGCGTCGGTGAGCACCCAGTCGTAGGCCGAATCTCCGCTGTGCGTCAGGTATCCGGCGAGCTGACGGCCCAGCGGGATCGTCTGGCCGTTGACCTGCACCGGCTCGTCGTTGTTGACCACGGCCGCCTTCGCCGTGCCGTGGTTGGCGTCCGGCGTCCAGAACGCCCACGTGAGCAGACCCATGACGATCAGCGGCACGGCGATCAAGCCGGTCCAGGTGCGCCAGGTCAGCGGGCCGGTGGCCAAGGCGCGGGCGGAGTTGGCGAACGGCTTCAGCATCAGACGACCTCGGCGGGCTGGGCGGCGGTGAGCGCGTGCAGGTGGGTGGCGCCGGCGGGCAGCAGGTCCCGGACGCGCTCGGGGTCCTGGCAGGTCAGCACGAACGTGGTGCTCCCCCGCTCGGCGAGCAACGCGCGCAGCCGGTCGCGGACGTCGGGGCGGAGCACGAGGTCGACGTCGTCGAGCACCACGAGCGCGGCGTCGCCGATCCACCGGGTGGGGTCAGGCTCGTCACGGCAGGGCACGACGGCGACGTCGCGGCGCAGCGCGTGCGTGTGCTGCGGCAGGACGCGCCCGAGCACCTTGAGGTCACCGGTGAACTTCGTGACGCGCCCGGCGAACGTGTACAGCAACGCCGTCTTGCCGCACGCGCCCGCGCCGTGCAGCACGAGGACTTCCCCGCGCGGCAGGTGCACGTCGGCTCCCGCGTAGACCGGCCGGCCCCGGTCGTCTTCGAGCCGGAGCCCGCGGGCGCTGATGGCCTCGTCGCTGTCCGGTGCGGGCCAGTCGGCCAAGCGCAGTTCGTGGACGAGCGCGTCGCCCTCCGCGTCGAACACCGGCAGCGCGCGGTCGAGCTTCGGCGGCAGTCCCCAGGCTCGCCGGCCCAGCAAGGCCAGGACCGCGGGCACCAGCGTCATCCGCACGACGAAGGCGTCGACGAACACCCCGACCGCGAGGCTGAACGCGATCGGCTTGATGGTGGCGCTGCCTTCCGGCACGAACGCGGCGAACACCGCGAACATGATGACCGCGGCCGCGACGACCACCCGGGACGCGGACACGAACCCGGACTCGATCGCGTGCCGCGGATCGCGAGAGTGGACGTAGTCCTCGCGGATCCGCGAGACGAGGAAGACCTCGTAGTCCATCGCGAGTCCGAAGAGGACACCCATGAGGGTGATCGGCAGGAAGCTGATCACGCTCCCCGTGTGCGTCACGCCGAGGACGTCCGCGAGGTGCCCTTGGACGAACACGAACGACGTCGCGCCGAACGCCGCGGCGACCGAGAGCAGGTAGCCCGCCGTGGCCTTGATCGGCACCCAGATCGAGCGGAACACCATGGCCAGCAGGATCAGCGAGAGGCCGACGACGAGGATCCCGAACGGCAGCAGCGCGCTGCCGAGCTGCGCGGAGACGTCGATGCCGACCGCGGTGATGCCGGTGACGGCGGTCCGCGTCCCGTAGGCGTCGAGGAAGTGCTGCTCCTGACCCCGCAGCCGGGACACGAGGTCGTCGGTCTGCGCGGAGTCCGGCGCGGTCGCCGGGACGACCTGGACGATGCCGGTGTCGCCCTTGGGGTTCGGGGTCGATAGGGGGACCGAGGCTACGCCGGGGAGCCGCCGGATTTCGTCGGCGAGCTTGTTCACCAGGCCGATCGGGTCGGTGCTGGTGATGATGTCGGCGGTGACGATCAGCGGGCCGTTGTAGCCGGGGCCGAAGTGCTCGCCGACGACCTCGTAGGTGTCGCGGGCGGGACTGCCGTGCTCCTCGGTTCCGTTGTCCGGCAACGCCAAGCGCAACGACGTCGCCGGAATCGCGCACACGGCCAAACCCGCCACGACGAGCACCGCGGTGACCAGCGGCGCCTTCGTCACGAGCCGGACCCACCAGCGCGCGATCCGCGGCTTCCGGCGGCGTCGCTTGCGTTTCGGCGCGCGCGGCCGCAACCGCTTGCCCGCGAACGACATCAGCGCCGGGACGAGCGTGACGGCGATGCCGACCGCCAGCGCCACGGCGACCGCGGCGGCGATGCCCATGGTGGTCAGGAACGGGATCCCGGCCACGGACAGGCCGAGCAACGCGATGACGACGGTGAGTCCGGCGAAGATGACCGCGGACCCGGCGGTGGCCGTGGCGCGCGCGATCGACTCCTCGACGTCCAGGCCATCGCCCAGCTGGTCGCGGTGCCGCGAAAGCAGGAAGAGGACGTAGTCGATCCCGACGGCGAGCCCGATCATCACCGCCAGCATCGGCGCGGTCGACGAGATCGGCGTGACGAGCGTGGCCAGGTAGATCAGCCCGCCGGCGACGCCGACGCCGAGGACCGCGGTGGCCAGCGGCATGACCGCGGCGATCAGCGAGCGGAACATCAGCACCAGGACCAGCAGCGCGATGACCAGGCCGATGCCTTCGGTCGGGCTGAGCTTCGGGACGCGGTTCGAAAACGCGTCGCCGCCGGTGTAGACCTTCGCGCCGGTGGCCGTCCCGAGGTCGGCGGCGATCGCGGACAGCTGCGTCTTGGTGGCCGGGTCGACCTGCGCGAGCTGCACCTTCAGCGGCACGGCGAGCAGTGCCGCCCGGTCGTCGGCCGACACCGCGCCGGTGACGCCCTTGTCGAACGGGTTCACGACGGTGGCGACCTGGTCCAGCTTCCCGATCCGGGTCACGGCCTGCGCCACGGCGGCCCGGTTCCCCGGGGTGTCGGCCTTCGCGCCTTCCGGCACCACCAGCACCAGCTGCGCCGACGTGCCGCTGACCTCGGGGAAGACGCGGCCGAGGTGGTCGAGCGCGTCCTGCGACTCGGAACCGGGGATCGCGAAGGTGTCGTCGGTGCCCTGGTTGAACACCAATGCGGCCCCGCCGGCCGCCGCCAGCACCACCACCCACAGCGCGAGCACGAGCACGCGCGCCCGGGCGGCCGCGCGGCCCAGCCGGTACAGGAACGACGACACGAGGACTCCTACCTGGTTGGATACGTCGTGTATCGTAATGCAAGATGTATCCGATGCACAGTGGATCCCGTCACTCCCCCGGGTGAGACGGGGAAAGTAAGGTGACCGGCATGGCGACCACCAGTTCGGACCTCGGCGGTCCGAAGCCGATGACCCGGCGGCGCGCCGAGACCCGGCGCCGGGTCATGGCGGCGGCCTACGAGGTGTTCACCGAGCTGGGCATCCGCGACGCCCCGGTCGAGCTGATCTGCGACCGCGCGGGCTTCACGCGCGGCGCGTTCTACTCCAACTTCGCCAGCAAGGAAGAGCTGTTCCTGGCGATCTACGAAGCCGAGATGCGGGAGCGCGCCGAGCGGCTGCGTGCCGCCGTCGAAGCGGCGGCCGACGCGGCCGGGCCGGTCGACGAGGTGCTGCGGCAGGCCGGCCTGCTGTTCATGAACTCCCTCGCCGCCGACGAGACGTGGTACCTGCTCAACGCCGAGTTCCGCGCCCAGGCCATGCGGCAGCCGGAACTGCGCGAGCCGACCGCCGCGGCGGAAGCGCGTTTCCACGACGAGCTGGCGGAGATCCTGCAGCACCTGCTCGGCCGGCTCGAGCTACGGCTGACGGTCGACCCGCGCAGCGCCGTCGTGACGATCGTGGCCCTGTACGAAACGATGCTGCAGCGCGCGATCCTCGACGCGCTGCCGGATCGGGCCGACAGCCGCTACCTGACCGACGTCCTCCCGCGGTTGTTCACCGCACTGGTCGAACCGGCGGGGTGACCGGCACCCTCGACGTCCGGCAGTGGGCGTCGGCAGAGTTCGCGGGCTTCCTCGGCGGGTAGGCCGAGCATGCGCAGCAGGTCCTCGGCGACCTGGTCGGCCGCCGCCTCGGCGTCGCGGTCCGGCTGGTCGTGCAGGAGGCGGCCGAGGCCCAGCAGCGCGCCCGCCACCGTGACCATCGCCAGCTCCGGGTCGCGCACCGTGAAGCGGCCCGCCTCGGCCGCCGCCTCGATGTCGCGGCGGGCCCGCGGCGCCAGCCCCCGCTCTGACGTCGCCAGCTCGAGGCCGTGGTTCAGCAGCACCCGGCTCAGCTCGGGACGCAGCCGGTGCAGGCGGCCGCTCAGCCGGAAGCTCTGCGCGAACACCAGCGCCGGGTCTTCGACGTCCGCGGTCAGCTCGTCGAGCAGGGCGCCGTAGCGGTCCAGCGCGTCCTCCACCGCGGCCTGGTAGAGCTGCTCCTTGCTCTCGAAGTGGTTGTAGAACGAGCCCATCCCGACGTCGGCGGCCTGCGTGATCTCCAGGATCGGGACGTTCGTGGTCCCCGCCGCGATGAAGGCCTGGGCCGCTTCCAGCAGCGCTGCGCGCGTTCGCGCCTTCCGCCGCGTCAACCGGTCCGCTTGCTCGGCCATGCCCCTCCTCCCAGGTCGGTCCGCGGCCACTTTAGCCGGGTCGTCACAAAACTGAGGATAGCCTCTTGACTGACGATACGATCGGAAGTGACGATATCGTCAGTCACGAAGGGAGGGGTCATGAGCGATCCCCACGCCGACCTGCACAGCGAGCAGGGCGCGTTGCCGGGGGAACACCCGGGGCGGGCACCCAACCCCGTCATCAAGGTCCACGACCTTGCGTGGCTGGAGTTCGAGAAACCGGACCTGGCCAAGGCCGAGCTGTTCGCGACCGCCTTCGGGTTCACGACGTCGCTGCGCAGCGCGGACGAACTGCAGCTGCGCGGTACCGAGCCGGGCGCGCCCTGCGTCCTGATCCGCCGGGGCCCGCGCTCCCGGTTCACCGGCCCCGCGTTCCAGGCCGCCGATCCCGCCGACGTGCTCCGCCTGGCGGACGCGACCGGGCACGAGGTGACCCGCCTGCCGGAGAGCCTCGGCGGGGTCACCGTGGACCTGCCCGATCCGAGTGGCGCGCGCGTACGCGTGGTCTCCGGCACGCACGAGCTGCCCGCGTTGCCGGGGCCGGCGCCGCTGCCCCTCAACTTCGGGCACGACGTCACGCGGGTGAACGCCACCCAGCGCCCGCCGCGGGAGCCGGTCAAGGTGCAGCGGCTCGGCCACGTCGTGCTGCAGACGCGGAAGTACCGCGAAACGCTCGACTGGTACCTCGCCCACCTGGGCCTGATCGTGAGCGACTTCCTCTACTACCCCGGCCGGCGCGCCCGCGGGCCGGTCATGAGCTTCGTCCGCTGCGACCGCGGCGGCACCCCGGCCGACCACCACACCCTGGCGATGGTGCTCGGCCCGGCGAACCGGTACGTGCACTCGGCCTACCAGGTCCCCGACCTCGACTCGCTCGCCGCCGGCGGCGAATACCTGCTCGGCCAGGGCTACCACCGGTCGTGGGGCATCGGCAGGCACATCCAGGGCAGCCAGCTCTTCGACTACTGGCGCGACCCCGACGGGTTCCTCGTCGAGCACTTCAGCGACGGCGACCTGTTCGACAGCTCGCTCGAGCCGGGGTGGGCGCCGATGACCGCGTCGGGCCTCGCCCAGTGGGGCCCGCCCGCCACCAAGGACTTCCTCGGCGTCAAACCCGGCCGGGAAGCGTTCCGCGAGCTGCGCGCGATCGTCGGCGCGTTGCGCGAGGACAACGAATTCGATTTCGACCGCCTTCGCGGCCTGCTGAAAGTTGCCGTGTCATGAGCATTTCCGTCCTGCGCACCGCCGACGCCTGGTGGGTCCTCACGCCCGCCGGAGCGGCCGAGGTCGCCACCCGCGCCACGACCACCGCCCAGCTGCTGGCCGACCGGGAAGCCCTCACCGCGCCGGGCAAGCGCACGGTCGACGTGGCGACCCTCAATCTCGTCTCGCCGGTGACCGCGCCGTGCCGCGTGGTCGCCCAGATGACCAACTTCGCCTCGCACGTCGAGGACACCGGCGGGAACCCGGCCACCGTGCCGCTGACGTTCTTCCGCAAGGCGTCCGGCTCGATCAGCGGCCCGCACGACGACGTGGTGCGGCCCGCCCACGTGCGGCTCCTGGACTACGAGGTCGAGATCGGACTCGTCATCGGCGCGGAGATCCCGGTCGGCACGGAAATCGGCGACGACCTCTCCGCGTACGTCGCCGGTCTCGTCGTGACCAACGACGTCTCCGCGCGTGACGTCCAGCTGCCCCAGACCCAGTTCTACGAAGCCAAGTCCTACCCGACGTTCACCCCGACCGGGCCCGCGCTCGTCCTCCTCGACGCCGACGAGTTCAAGCGGTTCACGGACCTGCGGCTGAAACTGAGCGTCAACGGCGAAGTCCGCCAAGACCGGACGGTCGCCGACATGATCCACCGGCCCGCCGAAGCCCTCCGGGCCCTCACCCGCTTCCAGCGCCTCGATCCCGGCGACCTCGTGCTGACCGGCACCCCGGTCGGCACGGCGTTGTCCGCCCCGCCGAAACCCGTGGAGATCCTCGGTTCCCTTCTGCCGCCCGCGCTGAAGTGGAAACTCTTCTTCCGTGGCCAGGAAAGGAATCCCCGGTACCTCCAGGACGGTGACGTCGTCGAAGCCGGCGTGGCCACCGACGACGGCGTCCTCGACCTGGGCACCCAGCGCACGGTCGTGAGGCACGCCCGATGACCGGAAACCCGTTGTGGCCCAGGTATTCCGGGCCCGCCGACGTCGAAGCGATCGAAGCCGTGCCGCTGGCGGATCGCGGCCTCCCCGCGTCCACCTACGCCCTGCTGGTCCGCGCCGCCACGACGTGGCCGGACCGCACCGCACTCACCGTGCTGCCCGAAGCCGCGCGCTGGCGCGAAGCCGAGCACCGCACCTTCGGCGAGTTGCTCGCCGACGTCCACCGGTACGCGAACCTGCTGCACGAACTCGGCGTCCGCCGGGGTGACGCGGTCGCGCTGCTGTCGCCGAACACCGCCGAGCTGGTGCCCGCCACCCTGGCCGCGCAGCTCGCCGGGATCGCCGCGCCCCTCAACGGCGGCCTCTCGCGACGGCACCTCACCCAGTTGCTGCGCCGCTCCGGCGCCCGGGTCCTCGTCACCGCCGGGCCCGAACTGTCCCCGGCCGTCTGGGAAACGGCGCAGGCGCTCGCCGACGACGGCACGGTCGACACGCTCCTGGTCCTCCGGCCCACCGGCGCCACCGAGCCGGCCCCGGACCTGCCCGGAGCCGGCTACCTGGGCGAGCTGTCGGCGACGCAGGACTCGTCGACGTTCCTCGGCGAGCCACCACGCGCGGAGGACCTGGCCGCGTTCTTCCCGACCGGCGGCACGACCGGCGCGCCGAAACTGGCCGCGCACACCCACGCCGCCGAGGTCGCCGACGCCTGGATGCTGGCCGCCAACTCGCTGCTCGGCGAGGACGCCACCCTCTTCGCCGCGCTGCCGCTGTTCCACGTCAACGCGCTGGTCGTCACCCTGCTCGCGCCGCTGTTCAAGGGGCAGGCCGCGGTCTGGGCCGGGCCGCTCGGCTACCGCGACCTCGCGCTGTACCAGGAGTTCTGGAAGATCGTCGAGCACCACCGGATCTCGGCGATGAGCGCGGTCCCCACCGTTTACGCGGTGCTCGCGCAGTGCCCGGTCGACGCGGACATCAGCAGCCTGCGCTTCGCCATGGTCGGCGCGTCTCCCCTGCCCGCCGCCGTCCGCGAGAGCTTCCAGGCCCACACCGGCATCACGCTCGTCGAAGGCTACGGCCTGACCGAAGCGACCTGCGCCAGCGCACGCAGCTTCCCCGACGCGCCCCGGCCGGGGTCGGTCGGCCAGCGATTGCCTTACCAGCGGCTGAAAACGGTGCGCGTCCGCGAAGACGGCACCTGGGAAGACCTCCCGCCCGGCCACACCGGCGTGCTCGCGATCAGCGGCCCGGCCGTGTTCCCGGGGTACGTCACCGGCCACGACGAACGCGGCCACGTCCTCGACGGCCTCGGCAAGCTCGTCGGCGGCTGGCTGGACACCGGCGACGTCGCCCGCCTCGACCCCGACGGGTTCGTGCACCTCGCCGGCCGCGCCAAGGACCTCATCATCCGCGGCGGCCACAACATCGATCCGGCGCTCGTCGAGGACGCCCTGCTCGCCCACCCCGCCGTCACCGCCGCCGGCGCGGTGGGCCGCCCGGACGCCCACTCCGGCGAAGTCCCGGTCGCCTACGTCACGCTCGCCGCCGGGACCTCGGTCACCGAGGCGGAACTGCGTGACTGGGCCCGCGAGCAGGTCCCCGAGGCCGCGGCCGCGCCGAAGACCGTCACGGTGCTCGACGCCCTGCCGCTGACCGATCTGGGCAAGCCGTACAAGCCCGCGCTGCGCGCCGACGCCACCCGCCGCGAACTCGCCGAAGCCCTGGCCGAGGTCCCCGGCGTACTGGACGTCGAGGCCGAGGTCGACGACGGCTCGGTCGTCGCGGTCGTGCGGACCACGGGTGACGACTCGGCGGTCAAGGCCGTCCTCGGCCGGTACGCGATCGGCTGGCGCGTGGCGGGTGCCTCGTGACCGAGATGACCGAGGTGCCCGTGGTGATCGTCGGCGCGGGCCCGACCGGCCTCACCGCCGCCACGCTGCTGGCCCAGTACGGCGTCGAGTGCCTCGTCCTGGACCGGTGGGAAACGATCTACCCCCAGCCCCGGGCCGTCCACCTCGACGACGAGGTCTGCCGGATCCTCGGCCGGCTCGGCCTCTTCGACGAGTTCTCTAAGATCTCCTGGCGCTGCAACGGGTTGCGGCTCGTGGACCGGGACCTGCACGTGCTCGCCGAGTTCGAGCGCGACGCCGCGAACGGCAGGCACGGCTACCCCGAAGCCAGCATGTTCGACCAGCCCGAGCTGGAAGCGCTGCTGCGCAACGGACTCGAGCGGCACCCCGCGGCGACCGTGCGCGGCGGCGCGGAGGTGACGTCGCTCGCGCCGGAGGCCGGCGGCGTGCGGGTCACGTTCACCGAGTCCGGCCGGCCGGGCTCGGTGCGCGCGCGGTACGTCCTCGGCTGCGACGGCGCCAACAGCCTGGTCCGGACGTCGATCGGCGCGGTCATGCGCGACCTCGGGTTCACGCAGCGCTGGCTCGTCGCCGACGTCCGCACCGACGCCGAACTGGGGGCGTGGGAGGGCGTGCACCAGGTCTCGGACCCGGTCCGCGCGGCCACCTACATGCGCGTCGGGGCGAACCGCCACCGCTGGGAGTTCCAGCTGGCCGACGGCGAGACCGCCGACGGTTATCGCGAGCCGGCCGACCTGCTTCCCCTGATCAAGCCGTGGACGCGGGATGTGCCGGCCGCGGAACTGGACGTCGTCCGCGTCGCCGAGTACACCTTCCGCGCCCAGGTGGCCGACCGGTGGCGCGACCGGCGGGTCTTCCTCCTCGGCGACGCCGCCCACCTCACCCCGCCGTTCATCGGCCAGGGCATGGGCGCCGGGCTGCGCGACGCGGTCAACCTCGCGTGGAAGCTCGCCGGCGTCCTCGACGGCACCCTCCCCGAAACCGTCCTCGGCACCTACGAGCCGGAACGCAAACCACACGCCACCACCATGATCCGGCTGGCCAAGCTGATGGGCACCGCCATGACCGAGGGCGGCGACTTCGGCACCTTCATCCGCCGCGTCGCCGCACCCCGCCTGCACCGCGTGCCCGGCCTGCGCGGGCGCGTGCTCGAAACCGAGACCCCGCCACTCCGGCGTTCGGCGCTCGTCCGGCGTCCGCGCCTGCGGCGGTCGCTGGCCGGCCGGCAATGCCCGAACGCGCCGGTCGACGGCGGCCGTCGCCTCGACGACGTGGCGGCCGGCCGGTTCGCCGTCGTCACCACCACCGAGCCGTCCCCCACGCAGCGGGCGGACGTCGAACAGCGAGGAGCCGTGCTCGTGGTCGCCCGGCCTGGAAGCCCGCTGCACCGCTGGCTGCGCCGCGGCTTCGCCGTCGTCCGTCCAGACGGGACAGTGCACAGCGCCGGCCGCGACCTGGCCGCCCTCCGCGCGGCGCTGCCGGTCCGCCGCGCGCCGGTCACTACACTGGGCGGGAATCCGCGGAGGTGAACCCATGGCCCGTCAGCGCCGCGCCGACGGCGAGGAGTCGCGCCGCAAGATCCTCGACGCCGCCGTCGAAGTGGCGAGCGAACGCGGCTACGACGGCACCAGCATCGCCCTCGTCAGCGCGAAGTGCGGCCTGCCCGCCAGCTCGATCTACTGGCACTTCAAGGACAAGGACGAGCTGATCGCGACGGTCATCGAGCGCAGCTTCGCCACCTGGCTCGAAGCGGTCCGGCTCGCGGACCTGACCGGACCGGCCGCCGAGCGCGTCAAGACGCTGGCCGTCTCGGTCGCCAACGCCCTGCTGGAAGCACCCGACTTCCTCCGGCTCGGCCTGATGCTCGCGCTGGAGCGGCGGCCGCAGGATCCCAGCGCCCGCACGGTGTTCCTGCGGGTCCGCGACACGGCCCACACCTACGTCGCCGGCATCATCCGCTCCATCGACGGAAAACTTGACGAATCAGCCGTCGAACTCCTGGTGACGTACGCGATCGCGGCCGCCGACGGCCTGTTCATCGCCAAGGAGATCGGCGGCGACCGCGTCGACCTCGTCCGGCTCTTCGAGCTCCACGCCCGCGCGGTCCTGACCGCCGCCGATCAGCTGGGTGTCACCGGCTGAGGAGGGCAGGAGGCGGGAGCTGTTCGCCGGTTCCGGCGGCCGCGTAGACGATCCCGTCGGGCCGGACCGCGATCGCGGTGACCCGGCGGCGGCGCATCCACTCCCGCAAGCGGTTCTCGACGTCGACGAGCGCGTGGACGTCCGGGTCGTGCCCGGCCGGGCGCAGCTCGAGGACGGCCGCACCGGCGTCGCACCAGCGGTCGAAGCCGGCCCGCGGACCGGTGTGGAGCACGGTCCAGGCGACGCTGCCGAGGGCGTCGTCGAGCCGGGCGCGCCGCCCCCGCTGGTCGAGGACCCACGGCTGGGGGATGTGCTTGCCGGTCGCCCGCTTTCCCGGACCGGCCGCGAGGAACCCGTCCCGGCTGCCGGTGGGCGGCAGCCAGCGGGCGCTGCTGAGGTACGTCCCGAGGCCCGGCAGCCGGGACACGAGCCGGAACGTCCGGTCCCGCACCGCGGTGACGAGCGGACGGCGTTCGGTGATCACGCGGCCGAAGAACACGGCCGCCCTGGTCACCGCCCGCACGTGCGGCATCCGCTCGGTTTCGTACGAGCCCAGCAGTCGCTCGACGGTCTCGGCGGGCAACGCCGGGTCGCACGCGGCGGCGAGCTTCCAGCACAGGTTGTCGACGTCCCGCACGCCCGAAGCCATGCCCTCGCCGATCCACGGCGGCATGACGTGCGCGGCGTCGCCGGCCAGGAACACCCGCCCGGCCCGCCACCGGTCGGCGAACCGGACGTGGTGGTTGTAGACGACCGCGCGCAGCACCTCGACGTGCTCCGGCCCGATGCCCTGCCCGGCCAGCAGTTCCGCGACGCCGTCGGACGAGACCAGCGCGGCTTCGTCGTCACCGGGCAGCACGGGGAACTCCCAGCGGTGGTGGCCGAGCGGGGTCGGGCAGTCGACGGCGGGGCGGGCCGGGTTGCAGTGGAACCGCAGCCGGTCGGCCTCCGGCCACGGCCGCTTGACGCGCGTGTCGACGACGACCCAGCGGTCCTCGTACGTGCGGCCGGAGAAGCCGATGCCCAGCCGGGTGCGGGTGGGGCTGGAACCGCCGTCGGCGGCGATGACGTAGGACGCGCGGAACCGCCGGGGTGCGGCCGATCCGGTGGGCGTGATGGTGAGGTCCACGCCGTCGGCGTCCTGGGACAGGGCCGTGCACTCGTTACCCAGCAACACTTCGACGTTCTCGTACCGCTCGACGCCGGCACGGAGGGTGCGCTCGAGTGCGGGTTGGTAGATGAACTGCTGGGGCGGGTAGCCGTTGCCCTGCGTCTCGGGCGTGAACGACAGGAACGTGCGGCCAGCCGCGTCGACGAAGGTGAGCGGCCGGTCGGCGAGCATGTCGGCGGTGAGCGCGTCGGCCAGGCCGGCGCGCTGCCAGATCCGGACGACCTCCTCGTCGGTGGAGATCGCGCGGGCGCGGGCGTACACGTCGGCGTCGCGCTCCACCACCAGCACGCGCAATCCCAGGCGCCCCAACAGGTTCGCCGCGGTGACACCGACCGGGCCGTACCCGATGACCGCGACATCGTGGGTTGTCATCGCCGCACCCCGCGGGGAATCGTGGACAGCGCCGGCACGGTCTCTTCCCGCTCGCGCAGGGACCGCACGGTCGCCTGGAACCCGCTCATCAGCGTGGCGACCCGCGCACCGACCGTCGTGTGCCCCCAGAGCGAAATGGCGTCGTAGTGGCCGGGTTCCCACGTGGCCTCCAGCTCCGGGGTGATCACCACCGGGTTCCAGCCGACCTCCAGCTCGAACCCGGACGGGGTGACGCAGTAGTAGGACAGCTCCCGGTCGTTCGTGTGCTGCCCGACCGACCAGGCCATCGCGAAGCCGAGCTCGGTCACCCGGTGGAAGCTCGCTAGCAGGTCGTCCAGGCGGGCCACCTCGATGTTGACGTGCTGCACCGCGGTCCGGACCGGGTCGAGCCGCAGCCCGGCGACGTTCGCCAGCGCGATCGAGTGGTGGCGCGGCCCGCTGCGCAGGAAGCGGATGGCCAGTTTCGCCGGCCCGACCCGTTCGGTGATCCGGTCGGACAGGCGCAGGTCGAGCAGGGTGTTCCAGTAGGTGTGCAGCTGCTCGGGGCGGGTGGTGGTGATGGCGACGTGGCCCAGGCCGGAGCGCCCGGTGACGAACGCGGTGGTGCGCATCCGCAGCGGCGCGGCGGTGGTCCGGGCCCGCGTGAAGACTTCGGTCGCGACGCCCTTCGGGCCGGGGAACCGCCACAGCCGGTCCACCCCGCGCAGCGCGGCTTCCTCCGCGCCGCCTTCCGAGATCGGCAGGCCCGCGGCGCGGACCCGGCCCAGGACGACGTCGAACGTCTCGTGGTCGTCGATCTCCCAGCCGATCGCGGTGACGTCCTCGCGGGGGCCTCGTTCGACGAGGAACCGGCACTCGCGGTCGTCGAGCCGCAGCCGCAGGGCGTCGCGGGTCAATTCGTCGACGTGCAGGCCGACGGCGTCGGCACCGAACCGGTGCCAGTCGGTGAGCCGCTCGGACCCGACGACGAGGTAGCCGAGCCGGGCGGCGCCGAAGATGTCCGGCCGGGTGATCATGCCCCGCCCGCCAGCCAGTCCAAGACGAGGGTGTTGAAGCGATCGGCCCGCTCGTACTGGGCCCAGTGGCCGGTGCGGGCGAACAGGTGCAGGTCGCAGTCCGGGAGGGCGTGCGCCAGCCACGGGCCGCCGGAGGGGCGGTTGACCTGGTCCTCGGTGCCCCAGACGACCAGCGTGGGCACCGTGCAGCGCGCGAGCCGGCTCCGGCTGCGGGTGAAGTCCGTCTTCAGCAGCGTGCGGAGGCTGCTCGGACGACGCAGTGGCGGGTTCGCGACGACCTCGGGCTGGATGCTGGCCTGGTAGCGGAGTTCCAGCAGCTCCGGGGGCACGTCCGAGGCGTCGTGGACGAGGTGGTCGTGCAGGATCGCGCGGAGCTTGTCCCGCGACGGGCCATCGCCGGTGTAGTAGTTCAGCAGCGCGGTGAGCCCCTTGGTCGGCAGCGCCCGGGTGGTGCCGACGCCGCCGGGGCCCATCAGCACCTGGCGGGCGACGCGGTCCGGCCGGTCGAGCGCGAGCCGCAGCGCGGCCGCGCCGCCGTAGGAGTTGCCGACCAGGTGCGCCCGTTCGACGTCGAGCGCGTCGAGCAGGCAGCGGACGAAGAGGGCCAGGTCGCCGAAGGGATCGGACTGGTCGAGTTGCTTGGCCGACTGCCCGTAGCCGGGCAGGTCCGGTACGAGGACCCGGTAGCCGGCGCCCGCGAACGCCTCGATGTTGCGGACGTAGTTCGACGCGCCCGTGGCCCCGGGGCCGCCGCCGTGCAGCAGCACCATCGGGACGTCCCGCGTCACGCCCGTGGCCGGGACCGCTTCGGTCAGGAAAGCGTCGCGAGCCCCGGCCCGGACGGTCAGCTCGGTCCGGACGACCTCGCCGGGAACCAGCGTGTCCACCGCCGCACCACCTTTCCGTAGTGATCGTTCCAATTGGAATGACCGCTACGGTAAGGTGCGGGCAGAGATGCCGTCAAGGAGGCCGTCAGATCTTGGACGGGTGCGCGGCCAACGGCGTGACCTCGATGTCCATGTACGGGAACAGCGGCAGCCCCGACAACAACGCGTGCAGCTCGTCGTGGTCGGCCACGTCCAGGATCGAGAAGTTGGCGTACTCCCCCGCGATCCGCCACAGCTGCGGCCACTTGCCGTCCCGCTGCAGCTTCTGGCTGTACGCCTTCTCGCGCGCCACGATCTCCGCGCGCGTCGCAGCGTCCAGATCGGCGGGCAGCCGGACGTCCATCCGGACGTGGTACAGCATCAGGAGCGCTCCGGGTCCAGGACGAAGCCGTACTCGATGGCCTCGCCGCCGTCGACGGAACTCGGGTTCAGCAGCAGTTCCGGCTTCACCGCCGACGCGATGTCGTCCTCGTTGTGCTCGTCGCCCGGGAAGTACAGCTGGGCCGTCAACAGCTCGTGACCCGGGGCCGACACCTTGACGTGCAGGTGCGCCGGGCGCCACGCGTGCCAGCCGGCCGCCGCGATCAGCTTGCCGCACGCGCCGTCCGTGGGGATCTGGTACGGCGCCGGGCGGACCGTGTGGATCTCGAACCGGCCGTCCGCGTCCGCGAGGAACGTCGCCCGTAGGTTCCATTCCGGGATGCCTGGCGCGAACTGGGAGTAGAAGCCGTCCGCGTCGGCGTGCCACAGCTCGACCTTCGCGCCCGCCAACGCCGTGCCCGCGGTCGACGTCACCCGGCCGGTCCACGTCAGGGGCGTGCCGGGTTCGTTGTCCCGCATGGGAACCGCACGGTCCTGTACAGGCGCGTCCGGCACGTAGTACGGGCCCTCGATCGTGCCCTTGTTGCCTTCGCGGTGCTCGGTCGCGACCTCCTCGACGACGTGCTCCACCCAGACGTCCAGGAACAGCGGCCACTCGCCGTCCTCGCCGACGGCGATCAGCCACGACTTGAGCGCGTTGTACTCGTCGTAGGTGACCTTGTGCCGGCGGATCGTGCCGTGCACCGCTTCGAGGACCTCGCGCGCCAGCAGGCTCACGCGCTCCGGCGGCGTCGCGGCCACGCCGGCGAGCTTGTCGGACTTGAAGCGCTCGGTGGCGTTGGCGCCCGAAGCCGCGGCGGTGGCGTTCTCGTGGATGGCAGTCATGAATCCTCCTTGATTCAACGGTCTTGGCGGTAGCGCCGGAGCTTTTCGAGGTCGATCGACGCGCCGAGGCCGGCGCCGGGCCGGACGGCCAGCTCGCCGTCGGCGATGCACAGCGGCTCGGTGAGCAGGTCGTCGCTCATGTCGAGGAAGTTGGACAGCTCGCCCGCGCGGCGGGACGTCAGCGCGTAGGCCGCGCCGAACGCGACCGTGCACAGGGAGCCGAGCTGGCCGTCGATCTGGTTGCCCATCACGACTTCCACGCCCAGCCCCTCGGCCAGGTGGTGGGTGCGCTGCGACCGCGTGAAGCCGGTGCGCGCGGTCTTGATGCTGACCGCGGTGGCCGAGCCGCCGAGGATCTCGCGGGTGACGTCGGCGGGCGTCACGGCGGACTCGTCGGCGATGAACGGCACGTCCAGCTGCGAGACGAGCCAGCGGCGGCCGAGGACGTCGTCGGCCGGGCACAGCTCCTCGGCGAACAGCAGGCCGAGGTCGGCCATCTCCTTCATCGCGCGGGCCGACTCGGCCGCGGTCCAGCCGCGGTTGCCGTCCACGTACAGCTCGACGGCCGGGCCGAGGCCCTCGCGCAACGCCCGCACCACGGCGGTGTCCAGGGACACCGGGCGCCGGCCGACCTTCACCTTGAACGTCGTGATGCCGTACGTGTCACGCATCTTCTCGGCTTCGGCGACCATCGCGGCGGGCTCGTCGAACCCGAGCATGTGCGAGACGCGCATGCGGTCGGTGTAGCCGCCGAGCAGTTCGGTCACCGAGACGTCGAGCGTCCGGCCCAGCGCGTCCCAGATCGCCATGTCCAAAG
This sequence comes from Amycolatopsis sp. NPDC098790, assembly GCF_044759945.1. Classification (NCBI taxonomy): domain Bacteria; kingdom Bacillati; phylum Actinomycetota; class Actinomycetes; order Pseudonocardiales; family Pseudonocardiaceae; genus Amycolatopsis; species Amycolatopsis sp. NPDC098790. The sequence goes on along the minus strand of NZ_JBIWAI010000008.1, from coordinate 340,001 downwards.
CGGACTTCGCGGCCGGGTTGCCGACCGTCCGCGACAGTCGCGTGTGGACGGTCTCACGGTCGGTCAGGCTGAGCCCGACCACCTGCGGGGCGAAGATCCCGTCGAGGACGGCGACGATCCCGGCCTGGGTCTCGCCGTAGGTGAACGGCCGCGGCGGGGCTTCGGCGAGGCCGGTGATCCCGTCGTCGGTGTGCACGCGGACGAGGACGTGCTCGGCTGCGTGCACCTCGCCGGAGGCGAACCGCAGGGGCTTGCGGTAGGGGATGGCGAACGGGATCGCCTCCACCCCGGTGATCTTCATCAGGTGACCTCGGCTGGTGGGCGGGCGGACGGGAACACGTCCTCGAGCGCGGCGAGGACGGTGGTGACCAGGGGCGATGACGATTCGCGGTGCCAGGCGAGCGCCAGCTCGACGCTCGCCGCGCCGGCCAGGTCCCGGAAGACGACCCCGGCCAGCGGCAGCGACCGGGCCGACGCGGGCACGACGCCGACGCCGAGGCCACCGGCGACCAGCGCGAGCAGCGCCGCGGTGCCCGGGGCCTCGTGCTGGCGGTCCGGGGTGAAGCCGGCGTCGCGGCAGCTGCGCAGCACGGCTTCGTGCACGACCGAGTTGCGCCCGTCGTAGGTGACGAACGGCTCGGCCCGCAGGTCGGCGACCGCGACGATCGGCTCGACGGCCAGCCGGTGGTCGGCCGGGACGGCGAGGACCAGCGGCTCGACCTCGATCACGCGGTAGTCGATGTCGTCGCCGGTCACCGGCGGCCGCAGGACGCCGATGCCGAGCGAGCCGTCACGCAGCTGCGCGCACTGCTCGGCCGTGAGGAGGTCGGCGGTGACCTCCAGCTCGACCTGCGGGACCCGCTGCGCGAGCGCACGAGCCAGTTGCGGGAGGTGGGAGAAGGCGGCGGTCCCGGTGAAGCCGACGCGCACCAGGCCGAGCTGGCCGTCGCCGATGCGGCGGACGCCCCGGACCCCGGCCTCGACGGCCGCGAGCACGCGCCGGACCTCGCCGAGGAAGAACTCCCCCGCCGGGGTGACGCGGACCTGCCGGGTCGTGCGGGCCAGCAAGGCCACGCCCAGCTCGTCCTCCAGCTGGCGGATCGTGTGCGACAGCGCCGGCTGGGCGATGTGCAGCCGCTCGGCGGCGCGGCCGAAGTGGCACGTCTCGGCGACGGTGGCGAAGTAACGCAGGTGACGCAGTTCCACGGCGGGCCTCCTCCCGGTGCTTCGTCTCCTCACGGTAAGGACGCCGCTGATCGAAGACAAAGACCTGGTTTCACGTGATTGATAAACAGCAGTTCTCAATCACACCCTAGGTCAGCTCTAGGCTTTTGCCTGGGGTGACCGGCGCCACGGCCTGTCATGGTTCGGAGCCATGACAGAGATGCTGGAGCACGTTTCCGCCGTCGTCGCCGACGCGGTCGTCGAAGACCGCGAAGCCGGCGTGTACCGCGCCAACCGGCGGATCTTCACCGACGAAGAGGTCTTCGAGCTGGAGATGAAGCACATCTTCGAGGGCAACTGGATCTACCTCGCCCACGAAAGCCAGCTGCCGAACCCCGGCGACTACTTCACCACCCACATCGGGCGTCAGCCGGTGGTGCTCACCCGCGACAAGGACGGCGAGCTGCACTGCCTGGTCAACGCCTGCGCCCACCGCGGCGCGATGATCTGCCGCCGCAAGACCGACAACCGGACCACGCTGACCTGCCCGTTCCACGGCTGGACGTTCCGCAACGACGGCAAGCTGCTCAAGGTCAAGGACCCCGACGGCGCCGGCTACCCGGAAAGCTTCGGCACCGGCGGCTCGCACGACATGACGCGCGTCGCCCGGTTCGACTCTTACCGCGGCTTCCTGTTCGGCAGCCTCAACCCGGACGTCTCGACCCTCGAAGAGCACCTCGGCGACACCACCAAGGTGATCGACATGCTCGTCGACCAGTCCCCCGACGGCCTGGAGGTGCTGCGCGGCGCGTCGACCTACACCTACGACGGCAACTGGAAGGTCCAGGCCGAGAACGGCGCCGACGGCTACCACGTCACGGCGACGCACTGGAACTACGCGGCGACGACCGCGCGCCGGAACACCGGCGAGTCCAAGAACGACACCAAGACGCTCGACGCGGGCAGCTGGGGCAAGTCCGGCGGCGGCTACTGGTCCTACCCGAACGGGCACCTGTGCCTGTGGACGTGGGCGGGCAACCCGCAGGACCGTCCACTGTGGAATCGAATGGCCGAGCTGAAGGAGAAGTTCGGCGACGCCAAGGGCGAGTTCATGGTCCGCGGCTCCCGCAACCTCTGCCTCTACCCCAACGTGTACCTGATGGACCAGTTCTCCACGCAGATCCGGCACTTCCGGCCGATCGCGCCGGACAAGACCGAGGTCACCATCTACTGCATCGCCCCGAAGGGTGAGAGCGCCGACGCGCGGGCGTGGCGGATCCGCCAGTACGAGGACTTCTTCAACGCCTCCGGCATGGCCACCCCGGACGACCTGGAGGAGTTCCGCTCCTGCCAGCTCACCTTCCGCGCCACCGCCGCGCCCTGGAACGACATGAGCCGCGGCGCGCAGCACTGGCTGACCGGCCCGGACGAGGTCGCCGAAGCCCTCGGCATGAAGGGCGTCATCTCCGCCGGCAAGAAGAACGAGGACGAGGGGCTCTACCCCGTCCAGCACGGCTACTGGCGCGAGACCATGCGGGCCGCGATCGCCGCGGAGCGAGGGGAAACCCGATGACGACCGCCGAAAAGACCGTCACCCAGCACGACATCGAGCAGTTCCTCTACCGCGAAGCCCGCTACCTCGACGACCGCGAGTTCGAGAAGTGGCTGGAGTGCTACGCCGACGACGTCGTCTATTGGATGCCTTCCTGGGGCGACGACGATCTGCTCACCGAAGACCCGCAGACGTCGGTCTCGCTGATCTTCTACCCGAACAAGGGCGGGCTCGAGGACCGCGTGTTCCGCATCCGCACCGAGCGGTCCAGCGCGACGTCCATCCCGGAGCCGCGGACCAGCCACAACATCACCAACGTCGAGCTGATCGAGCGGCACGGGGACGTCGTGGACGTCCGGTTCAACTGGCACACCATGTACTTCCGGTACAAGACGGTGGACCCGTACTACGGGACTTCCTTCTACACCATCGACTTCTCCGGCCCGGCGCCGCTGATCCGCCGCAAGACCGTGGTGCTCAAGAACGACTACATCCACCACGTCGTCGACGTCTACCACATCTGAGGTCCCGTCATGACGCACCAGATCGCCCTGTCCTTCGAGGACGGTGTCACCCGGTTCATCACGTGCGCGCCGGACCAGACCGTCGCGGACGCGTCCTACCGGCAGCGCATCAACATCCCCCTGGACTGCCGCGACGGCGCCTGCGGCACGTGCAAGGCGTTCTGCGAATCCGGCGAGTACGACGGCGGCAGCTACATCGACGACGCGCTCACCGCGGACGAAGCCGAGAGCGGCTATGTGTTGCCGTGCAGCATGAAACCGAAGTCCGACCTGGTGCTGCGGATCGCGAGCACGTCGGCGGTCGCCAAAACCCAGGCGGCAACCTACCCGGCGACACTGACCGCGCTCGACCGGCTCTCCCCCACCACCGTCGCGGTCACGCTCGAGACGCCGGAGCGGGACCAGCTGGCGTTCCTGCCCGGCCAGTACGTCAACATCGCCGTGCCGGGGACGGCCGAGACGCGCTCGTACTCGTTCAGCAACGCCCCCGACGACAAGCACCTGACTTTCCTGGTAAAGCTCACGCCCGGCGGCGTGATGTCGGACTACCTGACCGAGCGGGCGCGGGTGGGCGACGAGCTGACGTTCACCGGGCCGCACGGCAGTTTCTTCCTGCGGGAGAACGAAAGTCCCCTGCTGTTGCTGGCCGGCGGCACCGGGCTCGCGCCGATCCTGTCCATCCTGCGCACGCTGCGCGCGGCCGGCTCGACCCGGCCGGCGCACCTGGTCTACGGCGTCAGCACCGATGACGACCTCGTCGAGGTCGAGACGCTCACCGAGCTGGCCGCCCAGGTCGACGGCCTCACGTGGGACCACTGCGTCGCCGATCCGGGCAGCGCGGCCCCGAACAAGGGGTACGTCACCACACTCATCCGGGACGAGCACCTGCACGGCGGCGACGTCGCCGTCTACCTGTGCGGGCCGCCGCCGATGGTCGAGGCCGTGCGCACGCACTTCGCCGGTGCCGGGTTCGAGCCCGCCGGGTTCCACTACGAGAAGTTCGCTCTCGCCGCCGCGCCACAGCCCGTCGCGCCGCAGCTTGTCGCGGTGCCCGAGCCGGAGCCCGTGGTCGCCCGACCGATCGACCACCCCGGCGCGAGCCGCGCGCTGGCCGGCCAGACCGTCTTCCCCGAAGCCGCCGTCGCCGCGCTGAGGAGCGGCTCGGTGCGGCCCGTCGAGGAGGAAACAGCCACCGCACGCGCGATCGCCGGGCAGGCGGTCTTTCCCGCGCCGGCCACCCGCCGGGCCGCGACCGCCGGCGAGCGGCCGCGGTTCGTCACGCCGGGCCGGTTCGACGGCAAGGTCGTCGTCGTCACCGGCGCGGCCCAGGGCATCGGCGAGCGGACCGCCCGCCGGATCGCCGACGAGGGCGGCGACCTGGTGCTGGCCGACCGTTCGGACCTCGTCGAAGGCCTGGCCGGCGAACTTTCCGCCCAAGCCGTCGTCGCCGACCTGGAGACGTGGACCGGCGCCCAGGCCGTGGTGGACGCGGCGCTCGCCCGGCACGGCCGGATCGACGTGCTGGTCAACAACGTCGGCGGGGCGATCTGGTTCAAGCCGTTCACCGAGTTCACGCCCGAGCAGATCGAGGCCGAGCTGCGGCGGTCGTTGCTGACCACGCTGTTCGCCTGCCGGGCCGCGCTGCCGTCGATGAGCGGGCGGGGCGGCGGCGTGATCGTCAACGTCTCCTCGGCCGCCACCCGCGGCGTCCACCGGATCCCCTATTCCGCGGCGAAGGGCGGGATCAACGCGCTCACCGCGTCCCTCGCCGTCGAGTACGCCGGCGCGGGGATCCGCGTGGTCGCCACCGCACCCGGCGGCACGGACGCCCCGCCCCGGCGCGTCTCCCGCGGCGGGTCGCCGCTCGAGTCGGACCGGGAGCGGGCGTGGTTCCAGGCGCACATCGACCAGACGCTCGAGTCGTCGCTGCTCAAGCGATACGGCACGCTGGACGAGCAGGCCGCGGCGATCGCGTTCCTGGCCTCCGACGAGGCCTCGTACGTGACCGGGACCGTCCTGCCCGTGGCCGGGGGTGACCTCGGCTGAGACCGGTGAGGTGAGCGTGGCACCGCTGATCGGGCGTGCGGAGCTCGCGGCCGGCCTGGAGCGGCTGCTCCGGACCGGCCCGGGCCGGTTCGTGCTGCTCGCCGGACCACCGGGGATCGGCACTTCCGCGCTGGCCGGGCACCTCGCCGGCCGTCACGACGGCCCGGTCCTGAGCGTCACCGCAGCCGTCTGGGAAGCCCGTGCGCCGTACGCCCTGCTCACCCAGGCGATCCCGGACCTGCCGGTGTCCGACCCACTCGGCACGGCCGCGGAACTCGCCGACCGCGTCGAACCCGGAACGCTCCTGGTGATCGACGACGCGCACTTCGCGGACGTCGAGTCGCTGCAGACCCTCGGTTCCGCGCGCCGGCACCACCTCGGCCCGCACGTCGTGGCGACCGCGAACACCGGTGACCGGCGCGCCGCCGCCGACGTCCTGGACCTGCTGCCGAAGCTCGCGACCGACGTCCCGCGCCTCCCGCCGCTGGACGCGGCACAGGTCGGCGAGCTGGCCGCGGCCTACGGCGTCGCGCTGCACCCGACGATGGCCGAACGCCTGCGCCGGCACACCGAGGGCCGGCCGCGCCCGGCCGTGGAGCTGCTCACCGAACTCCCCCGCGCGCTCTGGTCCCGGTTCGACCCCGCCCTGCCCGCGCCCGAAGCCACCGACGCCCGCGTGCGCGAAAGCCTCGCCGCGTGCACCCCGGGCGCGCGGCGGTTCGCCGAAGCCGCGGCCGTGCTGGGCGCGGACACGCCGGTGCGCGCGGTGCTGTCGCTGGCCGAGCTGGACGCCGAGCCGCTGCCGCTGATCGACGAGACCGTCGCCGCCGGGCTCGTCCGGCTCGCGCCGCGCGGCCTCACCCACGTCGGCCCGCCCGACCCGATGGTCCGGGCCGCGGTGCTGGCCGAGCTGGGCCCGGCGCGGCGGGCCGGGCTGCAGCGCCGGGCCGCCGGGCTGGTCGACGACCCGGTGCGGGCGCTGCGGCTGCTCGTCGCCGCCAGTCCGGTACCCGATCCCGGGCTGGCCGGCCGGCTCGACGACCTCGCCCGCGAGCGCGCCGCCGAAGGCGCGTGGGGCACCGCCGCGACCCTGCTCAGCGACGCGAGCCGGCTCACCGACGACCCGCGGTACCGGCAGGCCCGGCTCACCCGCGCCGTCGACGCGCTGATCGGCGCCGGCGACGTGTTCCGCGCCGCGGCCCTGGTGCCGGAAGTGGAGAGCGGCCACGAAACCCCGCTGCGGGACGCGGTCCTCGGGTACCTGGCCGTGGTCCGCGGCCGGGCCGCCGAAGCCGGCACGCGGCTGCGGCGGGCGTGGGACATCGTCAACGCCGAGCGCGACCCGGAGACCGCCGCGCTCATCTGCCAGCGGTACGTCCTGGACGCGCTCGCCCGCTACGACGGCGGCGACCTCGTGCGGTGGGCCGACCGCGCCATCGAGCTGGCCGGCGCCGACACCCCTCCAGCCGTCGAAGCCGCCGCCATCCGCGGTCTCGGCCTGGCCGCCACCGGGCGCGCGAAGCAGGCTCGCCGCGACTACGAGCAGCTCACCGCGCGCTTGCGCCACGGCGCCCAGGCCCAGCGCGCGACGATGGCCCGCGGCTGGCTCAACCTGCTCACCGACCAGCTCGACGACGCCCGCGTCGACCTGGAAAGCGCGATCCCGACCAGCTACCTCGGCGGGTCCGCCCGGATTTCGCTGTGGGCACGCGCCTGGCTCGCGCGCACGCAGTTCCTCACCGGCGAGTGGACCGAGGCGCTGGCGACCGTCCGCGACGCGCTCGACCTGCAGGAACGCACCGGAATCCTGCTCACCGGCCCGCTGCTGCAGTGGACGGCCACGGCGGTGCACGCCCTGCGCGGCGACTTCGACGACGCGGAAGCCGGGCTGCTGCGGGCCGCCATCGGCGCGGGCGACTACCCGATCATGCGGGTGCCGAGCCAGCTCGCGCGGGCGCACCTCGCCGAGGCGCGCGCCGACTCCGCCGGCGTGCTGCGTGCGTTGTACCCGCTGACCCGGCCCGCGCCCGGCGCCGGCACCGACGAACCCGGGCACTGGCCGTGGGCGGACATGTACGCCCACGCCCTGGTCCTGCTCGGCCGGCTCGACGAAGCCGACGCTTTCCTTTTGCCACACGAGAAACTGGCCGCCAAGCGCGACCACCGCTCGGCCCGCGCCCGGCTCGGCGCGGCCCGCGGCCGGCTGCACGGCGCCCGCGGTGACGTCACCGCCGCGACGACGTCGTTCGACGACGCCCTCGACCTGATCGGCACCCTGCCCCTGCGCTACGACCAGGCCCGCATCAACTTCGGCTACGGCCAGACGCTGCGCCGCCTCGGCCGCCGAGCACGCGCGGACGTCGTGCTCACGGCGGCCCGCGACGGCTTCGCGGCGATGGGCGCGACGACCTGCGTCGAACGCTGCGACCGCGAGCTGAAGGCGGGCGGGGTGCACCTGACCCGCTCCGGCTCGCGGCTGACGCCCCAGGAGGAGGCCGTCAGCCGGCTCGTCGCCCAGGGGTGGTCGAACAAGGAGGTCGCCGCGGAGCTGTTCCTGTCCGGCAAGACCGTCCAGTACCACTTGACGAGGGTGTACGCGAAGCTCGGCATCCGCTCACGCACCGAGCTCGCGGCCCGGTACGGCGTCGAAGGGGCTTGACCGAGCGCCCGGTCTTCTGCCTCGACGACACGGCCGTGACGTTGCGGTGGACCGTCCTCAGTGGACGGTCCATCTCAACCCAGGGATTCGCGGTACCAGCCGGCCGCTTCGGCGAGGCGCGGGCCGAAGCCCGGGCCCGGGGAAACGCCCGTCAGTTCCCAGATTCGCGTGCTTTCGTACCAGTGGTCCCGCGTCAGCAGCGAGTACTGGTGGTCGGTGAGCGCCGGGAGCGCCGCGCGCGTGCGGGCCCGGTGCTCGAGGAGGGTCAGGTCCGCGACCGGCACCGGCAGGTCGAGCAGCGCGCACACGGCGGTGATGAGGCCGCGCAACGGAACCGGATCGGGATCGGCGACGTGGAAGACCTCGCCCGCCCCGCCGGTACCGGGGTTGAGCGCCAGCACGGCGATCGCCGCGGCCAGATCGGCGACCGCGACGAGTGACGTGCGGGCCGCACCGCCCGCCGCCCACGCGGGGACGGCGGTGATCCACCGGGCGAGGGCGGGCACGACGTGCCGATCCCCGGCCCCGTGGATGAGGTGCGGCCGCAGGACGACCCCGCCGGCGGCGAGGACCAGGCGTTCGCCGGCCAGCCTGCTGCGGCTGGTCGCGGAGGCCGGGCCCGTCACGGGAGCGGCCCCGCCGGCCGGGTGGTCGTGACCGGTTCGCGAACCCGAATCCATCCCCAGAGTGGATTCGACCCCGCCGCGACCGGCCACCGGACCTGTCCCACCACGCCCCGTCAGCGGCCCCGCACCCGCCGCGGGCCCGGACCCCCGTCCGCCGTGGCCGGCCGGACCCCGGCCCGGCTCGCCGCCTTCGGCCCCCTGCCCCCTGTTCACCAGCCGGTCCCGGCCGGGTGGCGGCCCCGGAACCGCCCCCGATCCGAACCAACCGGTCGGTTCCGCCGCCCCCTGGTGCACGCCGTCGCGGTAGACCGCGCACGTGCTCAGGTACAGCACCTCCGCCGTGCCCGCTCGGCGGGCCTCCGCCAGCAGCTTGGCCGTGCCGTCCTCGTTGACGGCCGTGCACAACGCCGCGTCGCCCCCCACCTGCGAGGCCAGGTGCACCAGCGTCGTGATGCCGGTGCACAGCCCCACCAGACCGGCCGCGTCGGTGACGTCGCCGCGCCAGGTCGTCACGCCCGCGGCGGTCATCCAGCCCGGTAGCGGGCGGCGGGCGAGGACGCGGATCCGCGCGCCCTCGCCGCGGGCGACCAGCTCGCGCAGCACCGCCGTGCCGACGAAGCCGGTCGCGCCGGTGACCAGCAGGTCCGGCTCACCGGTTCTCACGACAAGTGCAGTGCCAGCGTGCCGCTCGCGGCCGTCGTGCCTTTCTGCCGCACGTCGACCCGCACGGTCCGGGTGCGGCCCGGCCCGGTGGCGTCCGCTTCGACCACCAGCAGGCACTCCGAATCGAACTCGACGTACGAGTCGAACCGGAAGTCCGCTCTTTCGGGCAGCGCGTACGGGTCGCCGACCGCCAGCAGCGCCGCCTGGCGGGCCCCTTCGACGAGCACCATGCCCGGCACGTGGTCGACCGGGTGGTCGAAGAGCACCGCGTGGTCCGGGTCGAAGCGCAGCGCCCAGGTGCCGTCCGTCGGCGTCGCCGCCACCAGGACGTCCTCCACGCGGTCACGCCCGACCGAGGCCGGCGCGACCGCGGGCAGGACCGCGGCCTGGAACGGCGTCGCCGCGAAGTGGTCGCCCCGCACCCGGCGGTAGACCGCCGAGGAGACGCAGCGCCAGCGCTCCGAGCCGGTGCCGATCCGGCGCCCGTCGCGGAAGCACTCGAAGTCCAGCCGCATGCCGCCGACGTTCTTGCCCCGGAACTCGACCTCGTGCGCGGTGACCCGCAGGACCACGTCGACCGGCCGCCCCAGCGTGGCCAGCCCGGTCTGCTCGACCGCGTACTCCTTGTGGTCCGACAGGAAGCCGTGGCTCAGCGGCACCCCGTACGCACGGTGCGCGATCAGCAGCACCGCCTGGCGGATCGTCTCCGCGTAGAGCATCGGATCGTGGAAAACCGGCGTCCGCGGCCCGAAGAAGCTGTGCCGGCGCGGCCACTGCGCGCCGACTTCGAACCGGCCTTCGCCGAGGATGTGCAGGTCGGTGACGAAGACTTCCGAGACGGCCGCGCGGTGCACGAGGCTCCGCGGGATCGTCTGCTGGAAGTCGACCGAGCTCACCGCCGGGATCGTGTCGATCTTGGTTTCCGGTATTTCGCGCACAGACTCCTGAAGCATCATGCCGACCATGACGGTCCTCCTAGAATGTCCATCCCCAGTACCCCAGTGCCCCCCACATCAGTTTTAGCGGAATCGGACACGCAAAACCATACCAACCGAGCGGTTTTTTTTAGTGGCTTTCGCGGCCACCGGGACGTAGACTGTCCCTCTGACGCGGGGATACCGCCGAATGGTCTACTGTGGACCGATCGGCCAGAGCGAGAGGGGCTGACGTGGCTCGCCAAGAGCGTGCGGAGCAGACACGGAACGCGATCCTCGAGGCGGCCGCCTCGCGGTTCGACGCCGTGGGCTTCCTCGGCGCGAGCCTCTCGGACATCCTGACCGAGGCGGGTGTCACGAAGGGTGCGCTGTACTTCCACTTCAAGTCGAAGGAAGACCTCGCCGACGCGCTGATCGACGAGCAGTTCACGGTCTGGGACCCACTCGCGGAGATCGACGACCCGGGGTTGCAGACGGTCATCGACCTGACCCAGGGAATGGCGGCGAGCCTGCAGTCCGACGTGCGGGTCCGGGCGAGCATCCGGCTGGTCATCGAGCAGGGATCGTTCATCGCGCCGGCGGGCAACGCGTACAAGCGCTGGATCGACACGATCCACGGGTGCCTGCTCGCGGCGAAGGCCGCGGGCGACCTGCGCAAGGAGATCAACGCGTACGACCTGGCGATGTTCGTCCAGGCGTCGTTCACCGGGATCCAGCTGAGCTCCCAGGTGCTGACGGGGCGGAACGACCTGCTCGAGCGGGTGACGTTCATGTGGACCACGGTGTTGAGCTCGGTGGTCCCGCCGCGGCGGGTGCACCGGTTCGTCCCGGAGGGCACGGCCCAGGTGACGGCCGCGGTCTGAGGGTTTTCGGGGAACGGGCGGCCGGGCTGGTGCCGGGCCGCCCTTTTTCACGCCCGCGGCGGCAGGCGAGCCGGCCAGCCGAACCCTCAGGTGCGGGCCGTGCGGGCGGCGGCCGGGTGGCGGGACAGCTCCAGCAACCGCCACAACTTGCCCAGTGTCGCCGCCAAATCGCTGTCCGGGACCACGATCCGGCTCGACACCACCGACTCGAGACCCACACACGTGACCACCACCAGCAGCTCCGCGGTCTCGATCGGCACGTCCGCGCCCAGCTCGCCGCCGGCCAGCGCCTCCGCCACGTACTCGTGGACCTGGGCCAGCCACGCTCGGGAAAACACCACGAACCGCTCGTCCACCGAGCCCATCTCGCGGGCCATCCGGAAGCTCGCGCCCACCTTCGGGTCCTTGTCGAGCCAGCGCATCAACGCCCGGCTCAGGTCCGCCAGCCTCGGCAGCGCCGAACGGGGCCCCGCCGACTGGCGGCTCACGTGCTCCTCGAGCACCGCCGTCGCCGCGGCCTGGACCTCGTCGCAGATCTCGTCCTTGGACGAGAAGTGGAAGTACAGGCCGCCCTTGGTGACCCCCGCCGCCTGGGCGATGCCCACCATGCTGGTGGCCGCGTACCCGTCGCGGTGCAGCAGCTCGGCCGCGGCTTCCAGCAACAGGCGCCGCGTGTGTTCCGAGCGTGCCTGCTTGGTCACCGTCGGTCCCCTCGTCCGGCGCAGGGGTCTGCGCGTCTCGATCATGATTACATACCAACCGCCCGGTTTACAACTAGGGGAACCCCAGTTTCCGGCCCCTGACAACGGGATTCGCGACCGCTCACAGAACAAACCGACCGACCTCCCGGTTTTGTCTTGAAAACCGGGAGGTCGGTTTAGTACGCTGCCGGAGTGGGACCGGGCAGTTGGGCGCTGGAGGACAACACTGGGGGCGCCGGGCCGGGCAGATCCGATCGACGCGGACACCGGAGGGCACTGGAAATGGACTACGGGATACTGGGGCAGATCAGAGTCACGGGGCGGCCCGGCGTGAGCGCCCCGCGGGCTCGCAAGATCGAGACGCTCCTGGCCGTGCTGCTGGTCAAGCGCAACCAGGTCGCGACCACCGAGCACCTGATCGGCGAGCTCTGGGGAGAGCACCCGCCGGCCCGGGCGAGCGCCGCGCTGTACGTCTACGTCTCGCAGCTGCGCAAGCTGCTGCGCGGCACGGGTGACGACGCCGACGACAGCCCCGTCGTCACCAGCCCGCGCGGCTATTCACTGCACGTCAAGGACGGCGAGCTCGACGCCGACCGCTTCACCCGCCTCTACGAGCGCGGCCGGGCCCTGTACTGGGACCGCAACTACAAGGAGGCCGCGGCCGTCCTGCGCGAAGCCGCGAATCTATGGTGCGGCGAGGCGTTCGGCGGCTTCACCGACTCCCCCGACGTCCAGGCCTACGCCACGCTGCTCGAGGAGAGCCGGCTGGAGTGCCTGGAACTGCTGATGGAAACCGAGCTGCTGATCGGACGGCACCGCGAGGTCGTCGGTCAGCTGTCCGCGCTGGCGAAGGAACACACGCTGCGCGAGACGTTCTACGAGTACCTGATGACCGCCCTGCTGCGCTCGAACCGCCGTGCGGAGGCCCTAGAGACCTTCGCCTCCGCCCGGCAGCACCTCGTCCAGCAACTGGGCATCGAACCCGGCAGTTCGCTGCGGAAGCTGCACCACAGCATCCTCGTCGGCGAGATGTCGGACGCGGTCTGACCCGGCCCGCGTCCGGCTCCCAGGGGCCCGGTCCACCGCCACCAGCGGGGACCGGGCCCTTTTTCAGCTTCGGTAGAGGGAGACGACCGGCGAGCCGCACGCGGCGGCCTCGCCGTACCAGCCGCCCCACCGGCTGTCGAGCGCCAGCTCGGCCAGCTCGGCCATGAGGTCCAGCTCCGACGGCCACACGTACCGCAGCGGCACCCGCGCGTCGGCCAGGAACAGCGTCTGGCGCGCGCAGTCGTGCCCGGTCACCAGCGGGTGCGAAGCCCAGCCTGCCGGGTCGGGGTGGTGGCCCTGGACGACGAGGGCGCCACCGGGCCGCAGCAGCGCCGCCAGCCGGCGGACCGCGCGTACCTGCTCCCGCTGCACGAGCAGCCGGGAAAGCACGTCCGCACCGGCGTACACGACGTCGAAACGCTGCGCGGGCAGGCTGTCGAGGCCCGCCTCCGCGACGGCGTACCCGAGTTCCGCCAGCTCGTCCGCCACCGGGCCCGCGCTCAGCGCGAGCACGCGCGGACGGTGCGCGACCCGGTCGGCGACCTCGGCGAGGAACGCCGCCGCGCCGGCCGGGTCGGCCGCCAGCGGGGCGGACCACGCGTCGAGGGTCACGGCCGGGTTCTCGGCGATGCGGGTCGGCATCGGCAGCCACCTCACTTCACGGACTGGTCTGATCTCCTCTACGCAGAGTGCCCGACCGACCTAAAGTCGACCTTGCGCGCACGAGAAAGCGGCCCGTGCGCAGGGCACGGGCCGCTTCCGGTACCGCGGGAGGGATCAGCCGCGGGAGCGCTGGTGGAACTTCCGGATCGCGAGGTACGCGGCACCGGCGGTGATGACGCCCCACCAGGCCAGCGCCAGCCAGCCGGTCGAGCCCAGGTCGGTGCCGTTCATCAGGCCGCGGACGGCGTCGATCAGCACGGTCACCGGCTGGTTGTCGACGACGGCCCGCAGCACCGACGGCATGGACGCCGTCGGCACGAGCGCGCTGGTGGCGTAGGGGACGAACACGAGGATCATGCCCAGGCCACCCGCGCCCTCGACGGTCTTGGCGATCGACCCCAGCAGCGTGGCGAGCCAGAAGACGCCGGAGGCGAACAGCACCAGCAGCCCGATCGCGCCGAGCCAGCCGAGCACGCCGCCCGCCGGGCGGAAGCCGATGGCCAGGCCGACCGCGACCATCACCACGAACGAAAGCATGCTGCGCAGCACGCCGGAGACCACGTGGCCGACCAGCACGGCCGGGCCGGCCATCGGCATCGAGCGGAACCGCTCGACCAGCCCCTGCGTGAGGTCCGCGGCCACCCCGACCACCGTGGTCGTCGAGTTGAACGCGATGCTGATGGCCAGCAGGCCCGGCAGCAGGTAGTCGATGTAGGCCAGGCCGCCGGACATGTTGATGGCGCCGCCGAACATGAAGCGGAACAGCAGCAGGAGCACGATCGGCAGCGAAACCGCCTGGAACAGCATCTCCGTGTTGCGGAGGATGTGCTTGACGTTGCGCCCGATCAGCACGCGGCAGTCGGACAGCACCAGCGCGAACGCCGAACGGCTCGGGGTCTCGGGGAGCTGCGTCCCTTCGACCTCCCTGGACAGGGTCTGGGTCATCGCTTCTCTCCCGTGGTTCCGGTGAGGGTGTGGAAAACGTCGTCGAGGGTCGGCTCGGAGAGCTCCAGCCCGGTGGTCTCGAGGCCGGCGTCGGCGATCTGGTTGAGCACCCGCCGCACCTGGGCGGACTGGTCGATCGCGACGCTGACGGTGTCGTCGGTCAGCACGCCGCCCACGACGTCGTGCGCGCGCGCCGCCTCGGTGGCGGTGGCGAAGGTGAGCTTCAGCCGCTCGGTGCCGACCTTGCGCTTCAGCTCGGCCGCCGTGCCTTCGGCGACCACGCGGCCCTTGTCGATGACCGCGATCCGGTCGGCGAGCTGGTCGGCCTCCTCGAGGTACTGCGTGGTGAGCAGGATCGTGGTGCCGCCGTCGAGCAGCTCCCGGATCGCGTCCCACATCGCCGAACGGCTGCGCGGGTCGAGACCGGTGGTCGGCTCGTCGAGGAACAGCACCGGCGGCGAGGTGATCAGGCTGATCGCCAGGTCGAGCCGGCGGCGCATGCCGCCGGAGTAGGTCTTGACCGGGCGGTCGGCGGCTTCGGTCAGGTCGAACTGCGCGAGCAGCTCGGTGGCGCGGGTCTTCGCGGCCGGCAGCGCCAGGTGGAACAGCCGGGCCATCATCTCCAGGTTCTCGCGGCCGGTAAGCAGCTCGTCGACCGCGGTGTTCTGACCCGTGAGGCCGATCTGCTCGCGCACCTTGCGCTTGGGCCCGGCGAGGTCGTGGCCGTTGATCGTCACGGTGCCGCCGTCGGCGTCCAGGAGGGTGCTGAGGATCCGCACCGTCGTGGTCTTGCCGGCACCGTTCGGGCCGAGCAGCGCGAACATCGTGCCGCGCCGCACGCTCAGGTCGACGCTTTCCAGGACGTCCACGTCGCCATAGGACTTGCGCAGCCCCCGTGCTTCGATTGCGTAGCCGGTGACCATGGGTTACCTCTCCTCGTTCGGGTCAAGATCGTCGTGAAGCACGGGAAACTCTCCCCACCAGTGGGCCATAGCCGCGTCTACGGCGGCAATAATGGCCGGGGCGGGCCGGAATAGGGGTCGACTAGTCGTCGTCACCACCGCCGATCGCCATGCTGATCAGCGCGTCGGTGTCGAGGTCGTCGATCGTGGCCTCTTCGACGGCTTCCGGCTCCGCGGTGTCTTCCTCCGGCAGGCGGACGCCCGCCAGCTCCAGCAGCCCGTCCAGGAGCCCGGCGGCACGCAGCTTCTCCAGCGGGATGCCCGCCAGCGCGTCGCGAACCCCTTGTTCCGTAACGGCTTCCTCGGCCACCTCGACCTCGGCCGGGGCCAGTTCGCCGACCAGGTGCTCGGCGAGGACCCGCGGGGTCGGGTAGTCGAAGATCAGGCTCACCGGCAGCTTCAGGCCGGTGACGAGGCTGAGCTTGTTGCGGAACCCGGTGGCGGACAGCGAATCGAAGCCGACCTCGTTGAACGAGCGGTCCGGTTCCACCGCCTCCGGCCCGGCGTGGCCGAGCAGCGTCGCCGCGTGCGTGCGGACCAGCGTCAGCACGGTCGGGACGCGCTTGGCCACCGGCAGGCCCGCCAGCTTCTTCGCCAGCGACTCGGTGTCCTCGACCGCGTCCTGGGCCGCACGGCGGCCGGGGGTGCCGGCCAGGCCGCGCAGGACGGCGGGCAGGTCGTCGTCGCCCGACGACGCCAGCACGCGGGTGTCCAGCGCGATCGGCACCAGCAGTGCCTCCGCACCGCCGGCCGCGGAGTCCAGCAGCGCCAATCCGTCCTCAGTGGACAGTGCGGTGATGCCGGTCTCGCCGATGCGGTGGGCGTCCGCGTCTTCCAGTGCCTCGCCCATGCCGCCGGCCCACAGGCCCCACGCCAGCGAGGTGCCCGCCAGGCCGTCGGTCCGGCGCCGGGCCGCCAGCGCGTCGAGGAACGCGTTGGCCGCGGCGTAGCTGCCCTGCCCCGGTGCGCCGAGGACGCCGGCGGCCGAGGAGAAGAGCACGAACGCCGTGAGGTCGGCGTCCCGGGTCAGTTCGTCGAGCACGGACGCCGCGTCGGCCTTGGGCCGCAACACGGTGTCCAGCCGGGACGGCGTCAGCGACGTCAGGACGCCGTCGTCGAGGACGCCGGCCGCGTGCACCACGGCCCGCAACGGCGCCTCCGCCGGGATCCCGGCCAGCAGGGCCGACACGGCGTCGCGGTCGGCGACGTCGCACGCGGCGATGGTGACGTTCGCGTCGAGCGTGGCCAGCTCGGCCGCTCCCGGGGCGTCGGCGCCCCGGCGGCTGACCAGCAGCAGGTTGCGCACGCCGTGCTCGGCGACCAGGTGCTTCGCCACGGCCGAGCCGAGCGCGCCGGTGGCGCCGGTGACCAGGACCGTGCCTTCGGCGTCCCACACCGGGGCCGCGACCGCGTCGGCCGCCTTGGCCAGCCGCGGCACCAGCACCGCGCCGGCCCGCAGGGCGACCTGCGGCTCGTCGGAGGCCGCCACCGCGGCGAGCGTCCGGCCCGCCGGGGTACCCGCGCCGAGGTCGACGAGGGTGATCCGGTCCGGGTGCTCGGCCTGCGCCGAGCGGACCAGGCCGGCCACCGCGGCCCCGACCGGGTCGGGGTTCTCCTCTGCCTCGGTCGCCACCGCACCGCGGGTCACGACGATCAGCGACTCCCCGGAGCCGGCCAGCCAGGACTGCAGCAGGCCGAGCACGCGGTTCAGTTCGGTGTGGAGGTCGCCGCCGCCGACCGGCAGCACCGCCGGGCCGGTCGCGTCCGCCTTGGCACCCAACGCTTCCGTGAGACCGAAGGCGTCCGCGCCCAGCACCGACCAGTCGGTGACCTCGGCGACGGCGTCGAGCTCGGTGGGTTCCCAGGCGACCCGGAACAGCGTGTCGCCGCCCCCGGTGGGCGCGGCCTGCGGAACGGCGGACATCGGGCGCAGCAGCAGGGACTCCACCGAAGCGACCGGCGCGCCGGCACCGTCGGCGACGTCCAGCGAGACCGCGCCGGTGCCCGCCGGGCGGACGTGGACCCGCAGCGTCGTCGCGCCGACGGCGTGCAGGCGCACGCCTTCCCACGCGAACGGCAGGGCGGGTTCGCTGCCCGCGGCGCCGGAGACGCCGATGGTGTGCAGTGCCGCGTCGAGCACGGCCGGGTGGACGCCGTACCGGTCCACATCGGACACCGAAGCCGGGAGCCGGATCTCGGCGAACGCCTCGCCCTCGCGCTTCCAGGCCGCGACGAGCCCGCGGAACGCCGGACCGTAGGCCAGCCCGTCGGCCGCGAGTTCCTCGTACGTGCCTTCGAGGTTGACCTGCTCGGCGCCGGCGGGCGGCCAGGCCGTCAGGTCGAAGTTCGCCTTCTGGCCTGCCTTGGCGAGCTTGCCGGTGGCGTGCCGCGTCCACGCGCCGCTCGCGCCCTCGGGTCGCGAGTGGACGCTGAACGCGCGGGTGCCGTCGGCGCCGGGGGCGTCGAGGGCGAACTGGACGCGGACGCCGGTGCGCTCCGGCACGACCAGCGGGTACTCGAGGGTCAGCTCGTCCAGCCGCGGGCAGCCAGCCTCGTCGCCGGCGCGGATCGCCATCTCGACGAACCCGGTGCCGGGGAACAGGATCGCGCCGCCGACGACGTGGTCGGCCAGCCACGGGTGCGTGCCCACGGAGAGCCGGCCGGAGAACAGCAGGCCGTCGGCACCGGCCAGTTCGAGGGCCGATCCGAGCAGCGGGTGGTCCTCCTGGCTCACCGAGCCGGTGGTGCTCTCCAGCCAGAAGCGCTGCCGCTGGAACGGGTACGTCGGCACCGCGACCGGCCGGGCGCCGGTGGGCTCGTACACCGCGGCCCAGTCGACGTCGACGCCGCTGACGTGCAGCTGCGCGATGCCGGTCAAGGCGGCGACGGCTTCGTCGTTCTCCTTGTGCAGCAGCGAAGCGAGGACTTCCGGCCGCTCGTCGAGGCAGCCGGCGGTCATCGCGGCGAGCGTGGTGTCCGGGCCCAGTTCCAGGAACCGGTTGACGCCCTCGGCCGCGGCGCGGGTGACCGCGTCGGCGAACCGGACGCCTTCGCGCACCTGCTGGACCCAGTACTCCGGCGAGGTCAGGTCGGCGTCCTCGGCGACCGTCGAGACGACCGGGATCCGCGGCGACGCGTAGGTCAGCTCCGCGGCGATCGCGCGGAACTCGTCGAGCATCGGCTCCATCAGGCGGGAGTGGAACGCGTGCGACACCTTCAGCTGCTTGGTGCGCTCGAACTTCGCCGCCACCGCGGCCACGGCGTCGGCCGCCCCCGAGATCACGACGGAGTTCGGCCCGTTGACCGCGGCGATGTCGACGCTGTCGTCGCGGACTTCCGCCGGCGTCGCTTCGATCGCCACCATCGCGCCGCCGGTCGGCAGCGCCTGCATCAACGCACCGCGGGCGACCACCAGCTTCGCCGCGTCCGCCAAGGAAAGTACGCCGGCGCAATGGGCCGCGGCGATCTCGCCGATCGAGTGACCGATGAGGACGTCCGGCTTGACACCCCACGACCGCACCAGCCGGAACAGCGCGACTTCCAGCGCGAACAGCGCGGGCTGGGTGTAGCGGGTCTCGTCCAGTTCCTCGGCGACCGAGCGGATCGGGCGGTCGAGGTGCCGGTCCACTTCCGCGCAGACCTCGTCGTACGCGGCCGCGAACGCCGGGAACTGCTCGGCCAGCCGCGCACCCATGCCGGCACGCTGCGAACCCTGGCCGGCGAACAGGAACGCCGTGCGTCCGCCCGCGCTGGCGATGCCGCTGACGACCCCGCGAGCCTCCTCTTCGTCGACCAGCGCGGCGAGACCGCGGACGAACTGCGGCGACCGCTGCCCGATCAGCACCGCACGGCGGTCGAACGCGCTGCGCGTGGTGGCCAGCGAGTACCCGATGTCGGCGAGGCTGCCCTCCGGGTCCTCGTCCACATAGGACATGAGCTGCTCGGCCTGTGCGCGCAACGCCGCCGCGCCGCGGCCGGACACCGGCCACGCGACGGGACCGTCGTGGTCGTGCCCGCCGCCGGTCACCTCGCGGCGGTCACCCTCCTCCAGGATCACGTGGGCGTTGGTGCCGCTCACACCGAAGGAGGAGACGCCGGCCCGGCGGGTGTGCCCGTTGGGCAGCCACTTCACCGGCTCGACCAGCGCGCGGACCGCGCCGGACGACCAGTCGATCTCACTCGACGGGCGGCCGACGTGCAGCGTCGCGGGCAGCTCGCCCTGGCGCATGGCCATCACCATCTTGATGACCCCGGCCGCGCCGGCCGCTGCTTGGGTGTGGCCGAGGTTCGACTTGACCGAGCCGATCCACAGTGGACGGTCGGCCGAGGTTTCCTTGCCGTAGGTGGCCAGCAGCGCCTGGACCTCGATCGGGTCGCCCAGCTTCGTGCCGGTGCCGTGCGCCTCGACGGCGTCGACGTCGGCCGCGGTGATGCCGGCGTCGGCCAGCGCCGCCCGGATCACGCGCTGCTGCGCGGGGCCGTTGGGGGCGGTGAGGCCGTTGGACGTGCCGTCCTGGTTGACCGCGCTGCCCTTGAGCACCGCGAGCACCGGGTGGCCGAGGCGGCGGGCCTCGGACAGCCGCTCCAGCACCAGCACGCCGACGCCTTCGGACCAGGTGGTGCCGTCGGCGTCGTCGGAGAACACCTTGCAGCGGCCGTCGGCGGCCAGGCCCTTCTGGCGGCTGAACTCGACGAACGTCTCCGGCGTCGCCATCACGGTCACGCCGCCGGCCAGTGCCAGCGAGCAGTCGCCGCCGCGCAGGGCCTGGGCGGCCATGTGCATCGCGACCAGCGAAGACGAGCACGCCGTGTCGACGCTGACCGCCGGGCCCTCCAGGCCGAGCGTGTAGGACACCCGGCCGGTGACGATCGAGCCGGCGCTGTTCGCGCCCACGTAGTCGTGGTACTGGACGCCCGCGTAGACGCCGGTCGGGCTGCCCTTGAGCGAGGTCGGGTCGATGCCCGCGCGCTCGAGCGCCTCCCAGCAGGCCTCCAGCAGCAGCCGCTGCTGCGGGTCGATGGCCGGGGCTTCCTTCGGCGAGACACCGAAGAAGGTGGCGTCGAAGTCGCCGGCGTCGTGGACGAACCCGCCGCGGGCGACGTACGTCGTGCCGGGGCGGCGGCCGGTCGGGTCGAGCAGGCCGTCGACGTCCCAGCCGCGGTCGGCCGGGAAGTCGCCGATGGCGTCGCGGCCACCGGCGACGAGCTCCCACAGCTGCTCGGGCGAGGTGACCCCGCCGGGCAGCCGGCAGGCCATGCCGACGATCGCGATGGGCTCGTCGGACGCCTTGGACGCCGTGGTGACGATTTGGTCGGCCCCGCCGGTCAGCTCGGTGAGCAGGTGCGTGGCCAGCGCGGACGGCGTCGGGTGGTCGAAGATCAGCGTCGCGGGCAGGCGCTGCCCGGTCGCCGCGGTGAGGCCGTTGCGCAGCTCGATCGCGGTGAGCGAGTCGAAGCCGAGCGACTGGAACTGCGCGGCCGGCTCGATCTCGTGCCCGCCGCCGTAGCCGAGGACGGTGGCCGCGTGCCCGCGGACCAGGTCGAGCACGGCGTCGGCCCGGTCGGCCTCCGGCAGGGCGCGGACGCGGGCGGCGAACGAGTCCTCGGCGGCCGCGGACGCACTCGCCGCGACGCGCCGGGTGGGCCGTCCGGTGAGTTCCTCCAGGGTCTTCGGGATCCGGTCCAGCTTCCGCAACGCCGGCAGGTCGAGCTTGACCGGGACGACGGCGGCCTGGCGGGAAGACAGCGCGCGGTCGAACAGGTCGAGCGCGTCCGAAGTGGACAGTGGCACGATGCCGCCCGAGGCCAGGCGCGCGACCTCGGCCTCGGTCAAGGTGCCGCCCATGCCGCCGACTTCGCCCCACAGGCCCCAGTCCAGGGACAACGCGGGCAGGCCGCGGGCGACGCGGTGGGCGGCGAGGCCGTCGAGGAACGCGTTCGCGGCGGCGTACCCGCCCTGGCCCGGCGCGCCCAGCACGCCGGAGACGGACGAGAACAGCACGAACGCCGAGAGCGCGGTGTCGCGGGTGAGCTCGTGCAGGTTCAGCGCGCCGTCGACCTTGGGCCGCAGCACGGTGTCGAGGCGCTCGGGCGTGAGGGCCGTGACGACGCCGTCGTCGAGGACGCCGGCGGCGTGCACCACCGACGTGAGCGGGTGCTCGGCGGGGATCCCGGCCAGGACTCCGGCCAGGGCGGCGGGGTCGGCGACGTCGCAGAGCGCGATGTCGACGTGCACGCCCAAGTCGGCGCCCAGGCTCTCCAGCGCGGGCGTGCTGCGGCGGCTGACCAGCAGGAACCGCCGGACGTCGTGCTTCTCGGCCAGGTGCCGGACGAGCGCGCCGCCGATCGCGCCGGACGCGCCGGTGACCAGCACCGTGCCGCCCGGGTGGAAGTACGCCGGCTCGGCGCCCGCCGCCGCGCGGACCAGCCGCGGGGCGAGGACCGCCCCGAAGCGGACGGCGGCCTGCGCCTCGCCGGTGGCGAGGACCTGCGGAAGGACTTCGGCCGCGGTGCTTTCCGCATCCAGGTCCAGGAGCACGAACGTGTCCGGGTTCTCCTCCTGCGCCGAGCGCACGAGGCCCCAGGCGGCGGAAGCAGCGAGGTCGGTGACGCCCCCGGCCGCCGCGACGGCCCCGCGGGTGACGACGACCAGACGCGCGTCCTCCGGGTGCTCCCCGGCGAGCCAGTTCTGCAGCGCGCCTAGCACGCGGTGGGTCAGCTCGTGGGTTTCGCTGCCCGTGCACTCGAAGATCTCGACGGCCGACGCGTCCACAGTGGACTCGGCGGGAATCCGCTGCCACTCGACCCGGTACAGCGGGGCTTCGGTCGCGATCGGCGTCGAGAACGCGCGGAACACGGTCTCGGCGACCGTGGCGACCGGCGCGCCCGTGCTGTCGGCGAGGGCGACCGCGAAACCGTCCTCGGTGGTCGGCGTGAACTTCACCCGCAGTGCCGAAGCGCCGGTCGCGTGCAGTTCGACGCCCGTCCAGCAGAACGGGACGCGGCCGACTCCGCCGTCTCCCCCGCCCGCGACGCGCAGGGCGTGCGTGCAGGCGTCGAGCGCGGCCGGGTGCAGGCCGAAGCGCTCGGCGTCGCTGTCCTCGGGCAGCGCGACCTCGGCGTAAACCTCACGACCCCGGCTCCACACCGCGCGCAGCGAGCGGAACAGCGGGCCGTAGGTGAGGCCGGTGCCGGCGAAGTCGTCGTAGAGACCGTCGATCGCGACGGGCTCGGCGCCCGCCGGCGGCCATTCGGTCAGCTCGGTCCCGCGGTGCGTCTGCGGGGCGACGGTGCCGTCGGCGTGCGCCGTCCACGGGTCGTCGGTGTCCTCGAGCCGCGAGTGGACGCCGACGGCGCGGACGCCGTTCTCCCCCGCGGCCCCGACCGTGACCTGCACCTGGACGCCACCGCGGTCCGGGACGACCAGGGGGCTGCCGAGCGTCAGTTCCTCGATGCGGCCGCAGCCGACCTGGTCGCCGGCGCGGATCGCCAGCTCCAGAAACGCCGTGCCGGGCACGGTGGCGACGTCGCCGAGGCGGTGCTCGTCGAGCCACGCGTGCGTCTCGAGGGAGAGGCGGCCGGTGAGGACGACGCCGTCGGTGTCGGCGAGCGCGACGGCCGCGCCGAGCAGCGGGTGGCCGGCGGAGGTGAGGCCGGCGGCGGACACCTCGTCGCGGTTGGCGCGGGCGTCGATCCAGTAGCGCTTGCGCTGGAAGGCGTACGTCGGCAGCTCGACGCGCCGGGCGCCGCGGCCCTCGAAGACCGCGGCCCAGTCCGGGGCCAGGCCGCTGACGTACAGCTCGGCCAGCGCGGTGAGCGCGGTGGCGGGCTCGGGACGGTCCTTGCGCAGGACCGGCACGACCACGGCGTCGAAGCTCTGCCGGGCGAGCGCGGACAGGACGCCGTCCGGGCCGACCTCGACGAACCGCGAGACACCCTGGTCGCTCAGCGCGGTGAGGCCGTCGTGGAACCGGACGGCCGCGCGGACGTGCGAGACCCAGTACTCCGCCGTGGCGACCTCGGGCCCGGCGAGCGCGCCGGAAACGTTGGACACCAGCGGGATTTCGGGCTGGGCGTAGGTGAGCGTGCGGGCCACTTCGCCGAACTCGGCCAGCATCGGCTCCATCAGCGGCGAGTGGAACGCGTGCGACACCTTGAGCTTCGAGGACTTGCGGCCCTCGAACTGCCCGACCACGGCGGTGACCGCGTCCTCGGTGCCGGAGAGCACCACGGAGTCCGGGCCGTTGATGGCGGCGATGCTGACGCCGTCGGTCAGGTGCGGCGTGACCTCGTCCTCGGTGGCCTGCAGCGCGACCATCGCGCCCCCGGTCGGGAGCGCCTGCATCAGCTTGGCGCGGGCGGCGACGAGCTTCGCCGCGTCGGCCAGGGACAGCACCCCGGCGACGTGCGCGGCCGCCAGCTCACCGACCGAGTGGCCGAGCAGGAAGTCGGGCTTGACGCCCCACGAGGACAGCAGCCGGAACAGCGCGACCTCGATCGCGAACAGCGCGGGCTGGGTGTAGCCGGTCTGGTTGATCAGGCGCGGCTTGTCGAAGACGACTGTCTTCAATGGACGGTCGAGATGCTGGTCCAGCTCCGCGCAGACCTCGTCCAGCGCGGTGGCGAACACCGGGAACGCGGCGGCCAGCTCGGCCCCCATGCCCGCGCGCTGCGCGCCCTGACCCGAGAACAGGAAGGCGGTGAGACCTTCGACGGGCGAGCCGGCGACCAGTTCGCCGACCGCCAGCGCCGTGAGACCCGCTTTGCCGTCGAGCACCACCGCGCGGTGGGACAGCGGCGAGCGGGACGTCGCCAGCGAGAAGCCGAGGTCGAGCGGGGACACACCGTCCACAACGGACAGCAGTCGAGACGCCTGTGCCTTCAGGGCGGCGGAACCGTGCCCGGCGAGGGGCCATGGGACCGGCACTTCCGCAGGCCAGTTCGGCGTGGTCTCCTCGACCTCGACCGCCGGCGCCTCTTCGACGATCACGTGCGCGTTGGTCCCGCTGACGCCGAACGACGAGACGCCGGCGCGGCGCGGCTTCTCCCCCGCCGGCCAGGGACGCTCCTCCGTCAACAGCGAGACGTTCCCGGCGGTCCAGTCGACCTCGGTGCTCGGCTCGGTGACGTGCAAGGTCTTCGGCAGCAGGCCGTTGCGCAGCGCCTGCACCATCTTGATCACCCCGCCGACACCGGCCGCGCCCTGGGCGTGGCCGATGTTCGACTTGATCGAGCCGAGCCAGAGCGGGCGGTCGCGGTCCTGGCCGTAGGTGGCGAGCAGGGCCTGCGCCTCGATCGGGTCGCCGAGTGTGGTGCCGGTGCCGTGCCCCTCGACGGCGTCCACATCGGACGCCGACAGCTGCGCGTTCGCCAGTGCCTGGCGGATGACGCGCTGCTGGGACGGGCCGTTGGGCGCGGTGAGGCCGTTGGACGCGCCGTCGGAGTTGACCGCGGTGCCGCGCACGACGGCGAGGACCTGGTGGCCGTTGCGGCGCGCGTCGGACAGCCGCTCCAGCAGGAGCGTGCCCGCGCCCTCGGCCCAGCCGGTGCCGTCGGCGCTGTCGGAGAACGGCTTGCAGCGGCCGTCGGCGGCGAGACCGCGCTGGCGGCTGAACGCGACGAACGGGCCGGGCCGCGACATCACCATCACGCCGCCGGCGAGCGCCAGCGCGCAGTCACGCTGCCGCAATGCCTGCACAGCCAGGTGCAGCGCGACCAGCGACGACGAGCAGGCCGTGTCGATGGTGATGGCCGGGCCCTCCAGGCCCAGCGCGTAGGCGATCCGGCCGGAGATGACCGAGCCGGCGTTGCCGGTGCTCAGGTAGTCCTGGACCTCGCCGGCGAGCACCGCCGGCGGCAGCTCGTCGTAGTAGTCCTGGTCGCCGCTGCCGAGGAAGACGCCGACCTGCTGCTTGGCCAGCGAGTGCGGCGCGATGCCCGCGCGTTCGAAGGTCTCCCACGCCAGCTCCAGCGTGAGCCGCTGCTGCGGGTCCATGGCGAGCGCCTCGCGCGGCGAGATGCCGAAGAAGGGCGCGTCGAACTGGGCGACGTCGTGGATGAAGCCGCCCTCGCTCACGTAGCTCGTGCCCGGGCTGTCGGGGTCGGCGTCGAACATGCTGTCCAGGCCCCAGCCGCGGTCGGTCGGGAACGGCCCGATCGCGTCCCGGCCCTGCGCCACCAGCTCCCACAGGTCTTCGGGAGAGCGGACGTCGCCCGGGTACCGGCAGCCCATCGCGACGATGGCGATCGGCTCGGCGTCGGCGGCCTCGACCTCGCGCAGCCGCTCCCGCGTCTCCTGCAGGGTGGCGGTCACCCGCTTCAGGTAGTCGACCAGCTTGCTTTCGTCAGTCATCGTGGGGATACCTCTCAGGCGCCGAGCTCGTTGTCGATGAGGGCGAACAGCTCATCCGTGGTCGCGGTCTCCAGCACTTCGGTGCTCTTCGTACCGGACAGGGTCTTGTGCAGCGTGGTGACCATCGCCTGCAGCCGGGCGACGATCCGGGACCGGTCGATCTCGGCGGCGTCCAAAGTGGACGCGATGCCTTCCAGCCGATCGAGTTCGACTTCCAGGGGGACCGCGGCCTCGCCGCCGCCCAGCTGGGTCCACAGGTGCTCGGCGAGCGCCTGGGGGTTGACGTGGTCGAACGCGACGGTCGCCGGCAGCTTCAGGCCGGTGGCCGCGCCGAGCCGGTTGCGGAGGTCGACGGCGGTGACCGAGTCGAAGCCCAGCTCCTTGAAGGCGCGGGCGGGTTCGACCGCCGAGCCGCCGTCGTAGCCGGCGACCACGGCGACCTCGCCGCGGACCAGCTCCAGCAGCGTCCGCCTCTGTTCGGCGGGCGTGAGCGAGGCGAGCTTCGCCTGGAGGTCTCCGTTGTCCGCCGGGGTTTCCGTCTTGTCCTCGGCGACCTCGGGCAGCGCGCGCAGCAGCGGCCGCGGGCGCGCGAGCTGGTAGACCGGCGCGAACGCGGCCCAGTCGATGTCGGCGACGACCAGGTGGGTCTCGTCGCGGTCGAGCGCCTGGCCCAGTGCTTCGACGGCCAGTTCCGGCGCCATCTCGGCCAGCCCCATGCGGCGCAGCAGGTCGCTCGCCTCGGCGTCGACCATGCCCCCGCCACCCCAGGAACCCCAGGCGATCGCGGTCGCGGTGCGGCCCGCGGCGCGGCGGCGGCGGGCGAGGGCGTCGAGGTAGGCGTTGCCCGCGGCATACGCGGGCTGACCCGAGGTGCCCCACACCGCGGCCCCGGAGGACATCAGCACGAAGGCGTCCAGCTCGGTGTCGCCGAGCAGCTCGTCGAGCAGCGTGGCGCCGGTGACCTTGGCCCTCGTGGCCGCGGCGAACTCGGCGGGTGTGACTTCGGTCAGCGGCGACTCGGCGGTGAGCACACCGGCCGCGTGCACGACAGCCGTCGGCGGGTGCTCGGCCAGCAGGGCCGCCAGCTGTTCCCGGTCGGAGACGTCGCAGGCCACCACGGTCGCGCCCAGCTCTTCGGCCAGCTCGCGCGCACCCTCGGCGTCGATCCCCCGACGGCTGGTGAGCACGATCTTGTCGGCGCCGCGACCGGCCAGCCAGCGGGCGACGTGCGCGCCGACCGCGCCCGTGCCGCCGGTGACGAGGACGGTCCCGCGTGGCTGCCACTCGTCGGCGGTGCCGGTCAGCGGGGCGTGGACCATGCGCCGGGCGAACACGCCCGACGGCCGGACCGCGACCTGGTCCTCACCGTCCACACCGGACACGATCGCGCCGAGGCGGGCCGCGTCGGCGGGACCGTCGACGTCGACCAGGCCACCCCAGGTGGCGGGCTGGTCGAGCGCGGCGACCGTGCCGAGGCCCCAGACCGCCGCGGCGGCCGGGTCGGCGTCGGAAAAGGCGTCCACCGCGACCGCGCCGCGGGTGACGACCCAGGCGGGAGCGTCGACGCCGGTGTCGCGCAAAGCCTGCAGCAAGGCGATGGTGGCGGCGACCGCGGTGCTGAGGGCGGGGTGCTCCGGGTGCTCGCGGGTGTCGAGGGCGAGCAGCGACAGCACGCCGTCGAACGGCCGCAGCGCGGTGGCTTCGGTGAGCAGATCGTTGAGGGCTTCGCGGTCGGCCGTCGCGATCACCCGGACGACCTCGCCCTGCTCGGCGAGCGCGTCGGCCAGTTCGGCCGCCTCGGGGACGTCGGCCGGGACGACGACCAGCCAGGTGCCGGTCAGCCCGCCCGTCACGGCCACCGACGCCCAGGACACGCGGTAGCGCCAGGACTCCACAGTGGACAACTGGGTCCGCCGCCCGTGCCAGGCCGCGAGCGCCGGGACGATGTCGGCCAGGGGGTTCACCTCGACGCCGAGCCGGGCGGCGAGCCCGTCGACGTCGCCGCTGGTGACGTCCTGCCAGAAGTCCTGATCGGCCCCCTGTACGGGTGCAGCCGGGGCGGTTTCCTCTTCGATCCAGAAGCGCTTGTGCTGGAACGGGTACGTCGGCAGGTCGGCGATCCGGCCGCCGGGCACCAGCGACGCCCAGTCGGCCGCACCGCCGCGGACCGAGTACTCGGCCAGCGACGTCGCGAACCGCGTCATGCCGCCTTCGTCACGGCGCAAGGTACCGGCGACGGACCCGCTGTGGCCGCCCTCGTCGAGGGTCTCCTGGATGCTCATGGCCAGCACCGGGTGCGGGCTGACCTCGACGAACCGCGTGTAGCCCGCCTCGGCGAGCTTCGCGACGACCGGGGCGAACCGGACCGTCGTGCGCAGGTTCGTGAACCAGTACCGGGCGTCCATGGTGGCGCCCGGTTCCTCGGTGACCGTGGACGTCATCGCGACGCTGCCGGCGCCCGGCGTGATCGGGCCGAGGTCGGCGAGCAGGCGGTCGGCCAGGTGCTCGACGTGCGCCGAGTGCGAGGCGTAGTCCACCGGGACGCGCTTGGCGCGGAACCCCTCGGCGACGAGCTGGTCGCGCAGCTCGTCGAGGGCCTCGCCGTCGCCGGACAGCACGGCCGAGGTAGCACCGTTGTCGGCGGCCAGGGAGATCCGGCCGCCCCAGGTGTCGAGGCGGGTCAGCAGCTCGGCGGCGGGCAGGCCGGCGGCGAGCATGCCACCGCCGCGGCCGCCGAGGACGTCTCCGATCGCTTTGCTGCGCAGCGCGACCACGCGAGCACCATCCTGAAGGGACAGTGCGCCGGAAACGCTCGCCGCGGCGATCTCGCCCTGCGAATGGCCGATCACCATGTCCGGTTCGACGCCGTGCGCGCGCCACAGCGCGGCCAGCGAGACCATCACGGCCCACAGCATCGGCTGGACGACGTCGACCCGGTCGGCGGGCGGGGTGCCCGGCTCGCCGTGCAGGACGTCGATGACCGACCAGCCGGTGAACTCGGCCAGCGCGGCGTCGCACTCGGCCATCCGGGCGGCGAACGCCGGCGACTGCGTCAGCAGCTCGGTCGCCATGCCGGTCCACTGGGAGCCCTGGCCGGGGAAGACGAACACGGTCTTGCCGCGGACGTCGGCGATCCCGGTGACGACGTCGGGGCGCGAGCCGCCCGCGGCCAGCGTCTCCAAGGCCTGCTTGGCGTCCGTCGAGAGGACCACCGCGCGGTGGTCGAGCTGCGCGCGACCGGTGGCGAGGGTGTGGGCGACGTCGACGAGGTTGCCGTCCACACGGGACGCGAGCTGCGCCGCGGTCTCGGCGAGCGCGGCCGGGGTCTTGGCCGACAGGACCAGCGGGTGCACCGCGGGCAGCGGCGGCTCGACGGCGTCGCTCTCGGGTGCCTGCTCCAGGATGACGTGCGCGTT
This sequence comes from Amycolatopsis sp. NPDC098790, assembly GCF_044759945.1. Classification (NCBI taxonomy): domain Bacteria; kingdom Bacillati; phylum Actinomycetota; class Actinomycetes; order Pseudonocardiales; family Pseudonocardiaceae; genus Amycolatopsis; species Amycolatopsis sp. NPDC098790. The sequence continues at coordinate 310,884 of NZ_JBIWAI010000008.1, read as the reverse complement.
GGTGCCGCTGACGCCGAACGACGACACGGCGGCCCGGCGCGGCCGGCCGACCTCGGGCCAGTCACGCGGCTCGGTCAGCAGCTCGACCGCGCCCGCGGTCCAGTCGACGTGCGTCGAGGGCGTGCCGACGTGCAGGGTGCGCGGCGCCTTGCCGTGGCGCAGTGCCTGCACCATCTTGATGACGCCGGCGACACCCGCCGCGGCCTGCGGGTGGCCCATGTTGGACTTGATCGAGCCGAGCAGCAGCGGCTCGCCCGTGGTGCGCTGGCCGTAGGTCTCCATCAGCGACTGCGCTTCGATCGGGTCGCCGAGCGCGGTGCCGGTGCCGTGCGCCTCGACGAGGTCCACATCGGACCGCGACAACCCGGCGTCGGCCAGCGCTGCCTCGATCACGCGGACCTGCGAGGGCCCGTTCGGCGCGGAGAAGCCGTTGCTGGCGCCGTCCTGGTTGATCGCGGAGCCGCGCAGGAGCGCGAGGACGCGGTGCCCGTTGCGGCGCGCGTCGGACAGCTTCTCCAGCACGAGAACGCCGACACCTTCGGCCCACGACGTCCCGTCGGCGTCGTCCGAAAAGGACTTGCTGCGGCCGTCGGCGCTCAGGCCACGCCGCCCGCTGAAGTCGACGAACATCTCGGGCGTGCCCATCACGGCGACGCCGCTGGCGAGCGCGAGGGAGCAGTCGCCGTCACGCAGGCCCTGGGCGGCCATGTGCAGCGCGACCAGCGAAGACGAGCACGCGGTGTCGACCGAAACCGACGGCCCTTCGAGGCCGAGGGTGTAGGAAACCTGGCCGGAGACGAGGCTGCCGTCGGGGCTGCCGCCGCTGTAGTCGTGGTACATGACGCCGGCGTAGACCCCGGTCGGGCTGCCCTTGAGCGAGTGCGGGTCGAGCCCGGCGCGCTCGAAGGCCTCCCACGAGGCTTCGAGGAGGATCCGCTGCTGTGGGTCGGACCGGCGGGCGTCACGCGGGCTGATGCCGAAGAACTCGGCGTCGAACCCCGGGGCGTCGTAGAGGAAACCGCCGTGGCGCGTGTAGGTCTTGCCGGGCCGGTCGGGGGTGGGGTCGTAGATGCCTTCGAGGTCCCACCCGCGGTCGGCGGGGAACTCCCCGATGACGTCCCGCCCCTGGTCGACCAGGTCCCACAGGTCGTCCGGCGTCCGGACGCCCCCGGGGTAGCGGCAGCTCATGCCGATGATGGCGATGGGCTCGGTCTGGCGGGTCTCCAGCTCCTGCACCCGGCGCCGGGCCGCCTGCAGGTCCGCCGTCGCGCGCTTCAGGTAGTCGCGGAGCTTGTCCTCGTTGCTCATGAGATGCCCAATTCCTCGTCCAGCACGGCAAAAAGCTCGTCGTCGGTGGCTTCGTCCAGGTCGGCGGCCTCGGTCGTGCCCGTGTTCGCCTCGGTCCACTTGCGCAGCAACGCGTCCAGGCGGGCCGTCACCTTCGCCGTCGAACCGTTCAGCGATCCCGCTCCCGCGAGAAGCGCTTCCAGGCGGTCGATCTCGGCCAGCAGGGAGTCCGCCGCGCCGCGGGCCGGGCCCAGCAACGCGTGCAGCCGCTTGGCCAGCGCCGCCGGGGTCGGGTGGTCGAACACGATCGTCGCCGTCAGCTTCAGGCCGGTCAGGGCGCCCAGCTGGTTGCGCAGCTCGACCGACGTCAGCGAGTCGAAGCCCATCTCCTGGAACGCGCGCTCCGGCTCGACGAACCCGAGGCCCAGCACGGCCTTGACCTGCCCGGAGACGACCTCGAGGAGGTACGCCTCGCGCTCGGACTCCGGCAGCGCGGCCAGTCGGGCCGCGACGGCGCCGTCGGTCTTCGCGGCCGTGCGGCGGGGTGCCTGCCGGACCATGCCACGCAACACCGGCGGCAGCGAGTCCGCGCGGGACCGCAGGGCCGCGAGGTCCAGCTTGACCGGCGCGAGCACGGCGTCGTCGGCGACCAGGCACGCGTCGAACAGCGCCAGGGCATCCGCGGTCGCCATCGGCGGGGTGCCGAGGCGGCGGAGACGGCGGAAGTCGGGTTCGGTCAGCTCGCCGGCCATACCGCCGTCATCGGCCCACGCGCCCCAATCGAGGGAGGTCGCCGGGAGACCGTGGGCGTGGCGGTGCCGGGCCAGTTCGTCGAGGAACGCGTTGGCCGCGGCGTACCCGGCCTGGCCGGCGGCCAGCACGGTGCTCGCGGCCGAGGAGAACAGGACGAACGCGTCCAGGTTCCCGGTCAGCTCGTGCAGGTGCCAGGCGCCGTCGACCTTCGGGGCGAAGACGCGGTCGAGCTCGTCGTCGGTGAGGTTCTCGACGCGGCCGGCGGACGGGATGCCCGCGGCGTGCACCACAGCGGTCAGCGGGACGCCGTCGACCAGCTTCGCGACGGACGCTCGGTCGGTGACGTCGCAGCTCGCGATGGTCACCTCGGCGCCGAGCCGTGTCAGCTCGTCGCGCAGGTCGGCCGCCCCGGGGGCGTCGGCGCCGCGGCGGCTGGAGAGCAGCAGGTGCCGGACGCCGTGGTTCGTCACCAGGTGCTTCGCGACGACCGCGCCGAGCCCGCCCGTGCCGCCGGTGATCAGGACCGTGCCGTCGGGGTTCCAGCCCAGCTCGCCGGACGGCGTCGCCGCGACCAGGCGCGGGACGTACGCCTTCCCCTCGCGGACGGCGACCTCGGGCTCGCCGGTCGCCAAGGCAGCTTCGACGTCGTCGCCGTCGATGAGCACGAACCGGCCCGGGTTCTCGGCTTCCGCCGCGCGGACCAGGCCCCACACCGTCGCGAGGGCCGGGTCGACGTCTTCCCCGTTCACCGACACCGCGCCACTGGTCACGACGGCCAAGCGGTCGTCGGCGGCCCGGATGGCGGCGAGTACCTGGCGGGTGGCCGCGCGGGCCCGTTCCGGAACGGAACCGTCCGGAGTGGACACTTCCAGGACGGTCGCTTTGATGGCTTCGGTGCCGGTAGCGGGTTCCCAGGTGATGCGGAAGAGTGAGCTCGGGGCCAGCTTGTCGAGGGAGATCGGCCGTGCGGCCAGGGAATCGACCGTCAGCACCGGGAGTCCGGTGGTGTCGGCGATCCGCAGCGTGATGGTGTCCGGGCCGGTCGGCGACACGTGGACGCGGACGGCGCCGGTTCCGGCGGCGTGCCAGGTCGTGCCGCTGAACGCGAACGGCAGCATCGGCTTCGCGTCGCCGTCCTCGGGCGCGGGGCCGAGCAGCTGGGCGTGCATAGCGGCGTCGAACAGCGCCGGGTGCAGGCCGTAGTCGCGAGCGTCTTCCGAGACCTCGACCTCCGCGTAGACGTCGTCGCCGTGCCGCCACATCGCGCGCAGGCCCTGGAACGCCGGGCCGTAGTCGTAACCCAGGTCCGCGAGCTGCGCGTACGGGTCCGCCAGGGTGACCTCGGTGGCGCCGGCGGGCGGCCATTCGGTGAGGTCGAACGCCGGCGCGGCCGCCTCGGCCGTGATGAATCCTTCGGCGTGGCGGATCCACGCGTCGTCGCCGTCGGGTCGCGAGTGGACGGTCAACCGGCGGCGGCCGTCCTCTTCGGATTCGAGGGTGACCTGGAGTGCCGCACCCGTGGTCAGGGCGAGCGGAGCGTGCAGCGTCAGCTCGTCGAGCCCGGCGTAGCCGATCTCGTCGGCGGCGGCGCGGGCCAGCTCGACGAACGCGGTGCCGGGCACCAGGACCGTGCCGAGCACGACGTGGTCGGCCAGCCACGGCACGGTGTCCGTCGACAGGCGGCCGGTGAGGACGACCGTGTCGGTCTCCGGCACCCGGACGACGGCACTGAGCATCGGGTGGGCGGCGGCCTGCTGGCCGTGGTCGCCGGCGTCGCCGGTCGCGGTCGTGGCGGGCAGCCAGTAGCGGGTGCGGCGGAACGCGTACGTCGGCACCTCGACGCGTCGCGCGCCGGCGTAGAACGCCTGCCAGTCCACGGGAATCCCGCGGGCGTGCAGGGTGGCGACCGCCGTGACGACGGACTGGGCCTCGTCGCGGTCCGGCCGCACGGAGGGGACGAATTCCCGGGTGTCGTCGTCCAGCGCGGTGCTCGCGGCGGCGGTCAGGACCGGGGCCGGACCGATCTCGAGGAACGTCCGGACGCCGTCCTCGGCGAGGGCGCGGACGCCGTCGGCGAACCGGACGGTCGCGCGGACCTGCTCCACCCAGTACTCCGGTGAGGTCAGGTCGGCGCCCGTGTCCACAGTGGACGCGATCGGGATCTCGGGCTTGGCGTAGGTGAGCTTCCTCGCCACGGCCGCGAACTCGGCCAGCATCGGCTCCATCAGCGGCGAGTGGAAGGCGTGCGAGACGCGCAGCTTCTTGGCGCGCTCGAAGTGCGCGGCGACGGCTTCGACGGCGTCTTCGGCACCCGAGACGACCAGCGAGGCCGGGCCGTTGACGGCGGCGATGCTCACGCCGTCGGTCAGCAGCGGGGTCACTTCGGCCTCGGTGGCCGGGATGGCGACCATCGCCCCGCCCGCGGGCAGGGCCTGCATGAGCCGGGCGCGGGCGGCGACCAGCGTGCAGGCGTCGTCGAGTGAGAGGACGCCGGCGACGTGCGCCGCGGCCAGTTCGCCGATCGAGTGGCCGAGCAGGTGGTCGGGCTTCAGGCCCCACGACTCGAGGAGCCGGTAGAGCGCGACCTCGAACGCGAACAACGCGGGCTGCGTGGACCCGGTCTGCGCCAGGGCATCGGCGTCGTCGAAGACCGCGCGGTCGAGGCCGAGGCGGGTGCACGCGGCGTCGAGGGCCTCGGCGAACACCGGGTACTTCGCCAGCTCGCGGCCCATGCCGGCGCGCTGGGCGCCCTGACCGGTGAAGAGGAAGGCCGTCCGGCCGGTGCCGCGGCGGTCGCGGACGACGTTCGGGGCGTCTTCGTTGTTCGCCAGGGCGGTCAGGCCGGCACGCAGGTCGTCGGCCGTCGAGCCGACCACGACAGCGCGGTGATCGAGCGTCGAACGCGTTGCGGCCAGCGAGAACCCGATGTCCGCCAGGTCTCCGGGGTGATCGACGAGCTGCTGTGCCTGGGCGGCGAGGGCGTCCGCGGTGTCGGCCGAGATCGGCCACGCGACCACGGGAACGCTCGCCGCAGCGGGTTCTTCTTCCGCGGGTTCGGCCTGCTCGATGATGACGTGGGCGTTGGTGCCGCTGATGCCGAACGACGACACCGCGCCGCGGCGGGGCCGGTCGGCGTCGGGCCAGTCGCGGGCCTCGGTGAGCAGCTCGACGGCGCCGGCCGACCAGTCGACGTGCGGCGACGGCGTGTCGACGTGCAGGGTCTTCGGCAGCACGCCGTGCCGGATGGCCTGCACGACCTTGATCACGCCGCCGACGCCGGCCGCGGCCTGGGTGTGCCCGATGTTGGACTTGAGCGAGCCGAGCCACAGCGGCTGCTCGCCCCGGTCCTGGCCGTAGGTGGCGAGCAGGGCCTGCGCCTCGATCGGGTCACCCAGCTTCGTGCCGGTGCCGTGGCCTTCGACGAGGTCGACGTCCGAAGTGGACAGACCGGCGGTGGCGAGCGCCTGGCGGATCACGCGTTGCTGCGCGGGTCCATTGGGGACGGTCAGGCCGCTGGAGGCACCGTCGGAGTTGACCGCGCTGCCGCGCACGACGGCGAGGACGTCGTGGCCGAGGCGCTGGGCATCGGAAAGGCGCTCGACGACGAGGACACCGACGCCCTCGCCCCAGCCCGTGCCGTCGGCACCGGCGGCGAAGGCCTTGCAACGGCCGTCGTCGGACAGGCCGCGCTGCTCGGTGAAGTAGACGAAGGTCTCGGGCGTGGCCATGACCGTGACACCGCCGACGAGGGCGAGCGAGCAGTCACCGCGGCGCAGCGCCTGCGCGGCCCAGTGCAGGGCGACGAGGGAGGACGAGCACGCGGTGTCGACGCTGACGGCCGGACCTTCCAGCCCGAGCGCGTAGGCGACCCGGCCGGAGACGACGCTGCCGGCGGCCGCGTGGCCGAGGTAGTCGTGGTACATCACGCCGGCGAAGACGCCGGTGCTGCTGCCACGCAAGGTTTCGGGCACGATCCCGGCGCGCTCGAGTGCGGTCCACGACGTCTGCAGGAGCAGCCGCTGCTGGGCGTCCATGGACAGCGCCTCGCGGGGCGAGATCCCGAAGAACTCCGGGTCGAACTCCGCGGCGTCGTACAGGAAACCGCCTTCGCGGGTGTTGGTGGTGCCGGGCTTCTCCCCCGCCGGGTCGTAGAGCCGGTCGAGCGGCCAGCCGCGGTCGGCGGGGAAGGCGCCGATGCCGTCGGTGCCGGAAGCGACGAGTTCCCAGAGGTCCTCGGGGCTCTCGACGCCACCGGGATAGCGGCAGTCCATGCCGACGATCGCGATGGGCTCGGTGTCGCGCCGCCGGACCTCCTGCAGGGCACCCTTGGCCTCGCGCAGGTCGGCGGTCGCGCGCTTGAGGTAGTCGAGCAGTTTCCGCTCGTTTTCGGCGCTCACGCCATTACCCCCGTTCCGGCGCGCAGCCGGGAAATGGCAGGAAAAACGGTACTCACGTAATCGACCACCTAACCGCGAAAGGGGTGGAAGGTGCCACGCCGAAAACGCTACCGACGGACTTTGGGCCAACCCACCCCTAGCGGCCCCGCCCGCCCCCACACTTGCCTACCCGGCTCCGGACGCACGCAGGCTCGTGAGTGGGAAACAGGGTTAGAACACTGTTTCTCACTCACGACCAAGCCGCGGGAGACTTGCTACGCGCGGGTCAGCTCCGCCACCACCGCACGCGGCGCCGGCAGCGCGGCGATCTCTTCCCGCAACGCCTCCGCCGCCCCTCGCAGCGAGGCCAGCTCGGCCACGGCCGAGGCCGGCCCCACCCGCCCGGCTCCCACCGCGGCGATGCGCGCGCCGATCGGCGTCTCCGTCAACGACAGCTGCGGCAGTCCGTGCGCCGCTGCCGCAAGGGCGAGCGAAGCGTCGCCGTCGTGGACGACCGCCGTGCACGTCGGCAGGACCGCCACCGGGGGTGCCGCGTCCACCAACCTGACGTTCGGCGGCATCGTCACGCCCGCCGGGATGCTCGCCGGGTCCGTCGCCCACACGACCTCGGCGTCCAGGCCCGCGACCGCGTCGAACGCCGGGCCGGCCAGGGTCGCGTCCGTCAGCGACAGCAGCACCCGGCTGCGCCTCGCCTTGCGCCGCAACCACCCCGGCACCTCGACCGGCCCGAAGTACGGCACGTGCCGGATCGGGCGGGCGCCGGCGACGGGGTCCCGCAGCGACGGCGGCACCGTGTCGAAACCCGGGCCGGCCTCGTCGAGCGGGCCCCGCAGCCGGACCGCTTCCGACCCCGCCGGGACGGCCGCGTCGGACACCACCACCGCGGGCCGCCACAGCTCGGTGAACTCCGCCAGCTCGAGGTCGGCCGCGACGCAGCCGGTCGTCAGGATCTCGTCGACGAACGACGGCTCGCCGGCGATCTTCACGTCGTGGCCCGCGGTCCGCAGCGCCCACGCGAGCGGGACCAGGTTGTGCAGCCGCTCGGGCGACGACGCGGCGGCCAGGAGTACGCGCATGGGATCCACTCCAGAAAAAGGAAACCGGGCCGGCCCGGTGCGGACAGTCGCATTCGACACTATCCACGCCGGTCCGGCCCGCGAACCCCTAGAACAATCATTGCCCGGGTAAAGTCACCGCTTCGATCGGGCTCTTGCGCATCGCCAGCCGCGCGGACAACGACGTCACCGGCCAAATGATCAGGAACACCGCGAGCACGACCGCGAGGAACACCCAGATCGGTCCCGACGGGATGATCTGGCCCGTGCTGATCGCCATCGGCAGCACCGTGAACAACGAGATCGCGATGCCGAGCACGAGCCCGGCCACCGCCACGATGCCGCCTTCGATGAACAGCATCCGGCGGACCTGCCCGCGGTCCGCACCGGCGAGCCGCTGCGCGCCGAACTCCCGGCGCCGGGCCAATACGGCGACGGCGAGGGTGTTCACCGCCGCGATCGCCGCGTACGCGATCGCCAGCACCGCCAGCAGGTAGTTGATCATCGCCTCGACGTCCGCGCCGGCCTGGAAGCTCTCCAGCAGCGCGTCGTCGCCGCCGACCGCGATGCCCGGCCAGTCCTTCAGCCGGTCGGTCAGCCCCGACACCACGTCGCCGCCGTCGGCCGCCTTCACGAGCACCTGCGAAGCCATGCCGCTCGTGGTGTGCGCGGCGAGGAGTTCCACCGGCAGGACCATGCTCGCGTAGCTCGACGGGCTGTCGAGCAGCGCGACGACGGTGACCTGCGCCTGCGCCCCGTCGCCGAGCCGCATGGTGATCTTGTCGCCGACCTTCAGCTCGAGGTCGTCCGCGACGTCCTCCGGCAACGCGACCGAGTCACCCCTGAGGTCCTTCAGCGACCCCTGCGTGACTTCGGTGGCGAGCACCGTGCCGCCCTGGTCCTCGGCGGCGACGCCGAGCAGGCGCAGCGGGTCGCTGCCGTTGCCGTCGTAAGGCTGCTCGATCCAGCCGGCGCTGGTCACCAGCGGCGACGCGGTCGCGACGCCCGGCGTGCTCCGGATCTGCGCCAGCGCCTCCGGCGCGATCCCGCCGGACGAGGTGCTGACCACAGCGTCGGCCTTCAACTGGTCGGCGTAGGCGGCGATCTGCGCCTTCTGCGCCGTCGTTTCCGAGTAGACGTTGCCGAGCGCGACGGCCGTGGCCAGCGTGATCGGCGTGAGCACCGCGGCGAAGGCGACCGCCCGCGCCCGCGAGTTGATCACCGCGAGCGTGGCGTCCCGGCCCGCGACGCGGCGGACGAACGGGCCGAAGCGGTCCGCCACGTACGCCATGATTTCCGGGCCCAGCAAGGCCACCGCGATGGCGCCGGTCAGCACCGCCGGGCCGCCGATCGCGCTGGCGGTGTCGGCGGGCATGAACAGCGTGGTGCCGGCGAGCAGCACCGTCGCGACCCCGAAGACCACGGCTCCCATGCGCCGCAACGGGTTCACCTTCGCGCCCGGGATCGCGGCCTCGGCCAGCGCCTGGATCGGCCGGGCCCGCGACGCGGCCAGCGCGGCGAACCACGCGGCGGCGTAGACGATCACGAGCGTCGCGACGACGCCCGCGCCGAACGCGATGATGTCCTGCTGGAACACCAGCTCGTCGGGCACGATGCCGATCGACATGCTCGTGTCGAAGATCCGGTTGCCGAGCAGGCTGCCCGCGACCACACCGCACAGCGCGGCGACCACGCCGACGGCCATCGTCTCGGCGACGACCATCCGGTGCACCTGCTTCGGCGTCGCGCCGGTGGCCCGCAGCAGCGCGAGTTCCTGCTGGCGCTGGCGCACGGTGAGGCTGATCGTCGCGGAGACGACCAGCGCCATGACCACCAGCACCATGCCGCCGAACACCGCGGCCAGCAGGATCAGGGGCAGCCGGCTGCCGTCGACGCCGAGGAACTCGGCCGAACCGCGGTCGTCGCCGGTCAGCACGCTGACGCCCGGCACCTGCTCCGCGACGCGCGCGGCGAGCTCACCCGCGTCCACGCCCTCGGCCGGGAACACCCCGGCGAGGTCGGCGCGGCCCTGGTGCGGCGAGAACTGCTGCGCGTCCGGCGCAGAGAAGAAGAACGCCGGCGCCTTGACGGTCTGGCTGGGTTCCGCGACACCCGCGACGGTGAAGGTCAGCTTCCGGCCGTCGATCGCGAGGTCGACGGGCGAGCCGGCCTTGAGCCCGGTCGCTTCCGCCGTGGCCGAGTCGACGACGACCTGGCCCGGTGCCTGCGGCTGGGTGCCGTCACGCAGGACGTACCCGCCGAGCGCGGCCGAGTCCCAGCCGTGTCCGGAAAGGACGGACGTGCTCTCGGGCGCGCCGTCTTTGAGCAGCACGGCCGGGAACGAGACGTCCGGCACGACGCGCTGGACGCCTTGCACCGCACCGATCTTGACGAGCTGGTCCGCGGCGAGCCCGGCGCGCTCGGCGTAGGGCACCTCCTCGGACTCTTCGTCCGGCAGCTTGAACGCCGACGAACCGCCGACCACGACCGGCGTCGCGGCGAGCCGCTGCGGCTGCGCCTGCAGCACGATCGCCGTCTCGAACAGCCCGGCGCACGCGATGAGCAGGCCGCAGCCGATCAGGATCGCGACGAACGACGCGAGTGACGCGGCCGCGCGGTAGCGCAGGCTCGCCAGCGCCAGGTTGAGCACCACCCGCCGCGAACTCACCGCTGCCCCCGTGCCTGCTTGGCCCGCTCACCCAGCTGCGCCAGGGTCGCCGCGACGGCTTCGACGCTGGGCGTCGCCATCTGCGTCACGATCTGGCCGTCCACCAGGAAGAGGACGTTGTCCGCGAAGGACGCCGCGACCGGGTCGTGGGTGACCATGACGATGGTCTGGCCCGCGCTGACCAGTTCGCGCATCAGGTTCAGCACCTCGAGCGCGGTGTTCGTGTCGAGCGCGCCGGTCGGCTCGTCGGCGAAGACCACCGACGGGCGGCCGGCGAGCGCGCGGGCGATCGCGACGCGCTGCTGCTGGCCGCCGGACAGCTCGCCCGGGCGGTGCTTGACGCGCTGGGTCAGCCCGACGCGCGCGATCACCTCGTCGACCCACTTGCGGTCCGGCTCGTGGCCGGCCAGCAGCGTCGGCAGGGTGACGTTCTGCTCGACGTTCAGCGCCGGCATCAGGTTGAAGGACTGGAAGATGAAGGCGACGTGCTGACGGCGCAGCTCGGTCAGCTTCGTCTCGCTCTTGCCCTTGAGGTCGGTGCCGACCAGCGTCACGCGGCCGGAGCTCGGCCGGTCGAGGCCCGCCGCGCAGTGCAGCAGCGTGCTCTTGCCGGAGCCCGACGGGCCCATCACCGCGGTGAAGGTGCCGGCCGGGAAGCTGACGGTGACCCCGGCCAGCGCTTCGACGGCGCTTTCGCCGGAACCGTAGGTCTTGTGCACCGCGTCCAGCTGGACCGGCGACTCGACGGAAGTCATCGTGGGCACGTCGTTCACTCCGATCCTTCCCGGGCGCGGCGCGCCGGGTCGAGGTACCACCACACGGCCAGGACGATCCCGCCGCCGACGATCGTCCACAGCCAGAACGGCGCCTTGAACGACATGCTGATCAGGCTCATGAGCAGCCAGATCACGAACTGGATGCCGCCGACGACCGCCCACACGACCGTGACGACCCGGCGGGCGAGCCCGCCGTTGAACCGGGTTCCTCCTGCGCTTTCGGGCATCCATCTCCCCCTTGTCGACGTCCGGCCGCACGGTCGGATTAATCGTGTAAGGCTTACACAGTTTAGCGCAGTACCGCCGAACGGGGAAGCGTGGCCCCGATTAGGGGGCGGACCGAGCAGGGCGAACCGGACAATCCGCAGGTCAGGAGGCGACGCGCATGCGGCGGTCCCAGTCCCGAACCCCCCAGACACCGACCGCCAGGACGCCGCCGCCGAGCACGACCCAGATCAGCCACAGCGGGTCCCACTGGCCGCCGATCAGCCCGATGAGCAGCCAGACGACGAAGTTGGTGATGCTGACGAACGCCCACAGCGCGCCGGCGATCCGCGGGGCCGCTTCGAGAGCGGCCGGCGCGGCCGAGTCGGTCATCCCCGCGACCGCGGCCCGCAGGGCGGCCTGGCTGGTGGCCAGCCGGACGCGGGCGAGCCGCCGGGCGGCCTCCCCGCCGTCGTAGGCTCCGGTCGCTCGGCCGTGTTCGATCTCGGTGGCCGCCAGCTTCCGGTCCAGCTCGGTGACCCGGCCCAGCCCGAACCGGCTGCTCTCGCTCACAAGCACTCGCCCCCAGCTCCGATTAGTGTAAGACTTGCACAGTTTACTGAAACGGACCGCGGAGCGATAGATGGTGATCGAACCCGAGCCGGACGACCGTCCGGACCTGCCGCCCGGGCTGGCCCCGGCGTGGGGAGCCGCGCCGCGGCCCCGCCGTGGCCCCAAGCCGTCGCACAGCCTGGACCGGATCGTCGCGGCCGCCGTCGAGCTCGCCGACGCCGACGGCCTGGCGGCGGCGTCGCTGCCCAACATCGCCGCTTCGGTCGGGCTGACCACCAACGCGCTGTACCGGTACGTCGGGTCGAAGGACGAGCTGCTGGTCCTGCTGGGGGACGCGGGGTTCGGGCCGCCGCCCCCGCTGTCACCGGATCCGGACTGGCGCGGTGCGGCGCGGGAGTGGGTGAACGCGGCGCTGGAGCGGTACCGGGGCCGGCCGTGGTTGTTGGACCTGCCGTCGCGCGGTAGTGCGGTGACGCCGCACCGGCTGCGGTGGATCGAGCAGCTGCTGGCGGTTCTGGCCGAGGCGGGACTGTCCGATGTGGATGCTTTCGGGTCCGCGTTGCTGCTGGGTGACTTCGCTCGCGCGACCGCTGATCGGTTGCGGGCGCGGGCCGATCCGGATTCCGTCGACTCGTCGACACGGGTTTCGGATGTACGCGCGTTTTTGCGGCCGTTGCTGGTGGATGGGGGTTATCCGCGGCTGGCCGCGCTCGCCGCCCGGGGCGAGTACCCGGGGGCGGGTTCGGTGGAGTTCGGGTTGGAGCGGGTTCTGGCCGGAATCGCGGGGCTCTTGACCGCCTCCCGCGCTTGAGGGGTTGCGGCTCGAATGACGTGAATGACTCATTCATGTCGTGTGGTGACATGAATGAGTCATTCACGTCGTTTCGGCCCTGCCCGGGCCTGCTCGTCGGGCGGGATGGGCGGCGCCCCGAGGGGGAGGGAGGGGCGCCGCCCTGGCATATCTGCCGCGGCCGGTCGTGAGTGGGAAACAGGGTTGTAACCCTGGTTTGCCCACCACCCCCCGGGGGGGGGGGGGGTGGGGGGGCCGCCCCGGGGGGTCCGCCCCGGGCGGGGGGGAGGGGGGGGGGGGGACC